>NZ_WBUE01000057.1 GCF_009026145.1 Hyphomicrobium sp. | reverse complement strand
CGCCCGAGCTCCGCCAGCAGCGCCCGACCATCCGGTGGCGCGGGCGCTGCTGGCGGAGCTCGGGCGGCCGCTGGCGGCGCCGTCGGCCAATCGCTCGGGGCGCATCAGCCCCACGCAGGCGGCGCACGTTGCCGCCGACCTCGGCGACAAGGTAGCGATGATCCTCGATGGCGGCCCCACCGCGCACGGCCTCGAGTCGACGATCATCGACGCGCGCGGCGAAGTCCCGGTGCAGTTGCGGCCGGGGGCCATCGCCGTGGAGACGATCGAGCTGGTGCTCGGCGACCGGGTGGTGCGCGGCGATCTCGAGCCCGAGCTACCGAACGCGCCGGGTCAGCTCGCCAGCCACTATGCCCCTGAGGCCCAGGTGCGGCTCGAGGCCAGGGACGTGCGCCAGGGTGAGGCGCTGCTGGCCTTCGGCCCCCGTGTGCCGCCGACCGACGGCCCGGTGATCAATCTCAGCCCGGCCGGCGACCTGACCGAGGCGGCGGCCAACCTGTTCGCGGCCCTGCGCGCCCTCGACGCCAGCGGCGCGCCCGCCATTGCAGTGATGCCCATACCCGATCGAGGCCTCGGCGAGGCGATCAATGACCGCCTACGCCGCGCGGCCGCACCGCGAGGAGGGCCCACGGCCGACCACTTTGATATCTAGCCTGGCCGCGGCGAGTTGCTGGTGGGGCCGACTGTCGCTCGAATACCCTCCCCTCGATGGGGAAGGTCGCGCGGTAGCGCGGGGTGGGGTGAAGGGCTAGGAGTGTCAAACAACAGGTCACTCCAAGTTCTTCCCCCCACCCCTAGCCCCTCCCCACCAAGGGGAGGGGAACCAAAACAGACCCCTGCTCGAGAAACATTGAGGGTTGCAGGGGCGATTTGCCGGGCCATCGATTTCCGGCAACAGTCGCGGCATTCAAGGCGTCGAGGACGAGCCCCCGTGTCCGGCACGCGCGCAGACAGCAGACAGACGATGGCGGCCGACCCCGGTATGCGCGAGCGCGCGCTCGTCCGCATGGCCGAGGTGGTGGGAGCGGCGCACGCCATCGCCGACCCCGATGCTCAGATGCCGTACTTGCGCGAGCTGCGCGGGCTCTACGCCGGAAAGGCCGCGCTGGTGCTGCGTCCCGGCTCGACGC
The DNA here is from genome assembly GCF_009026145.1 of Hyphomicrobium sp. GTDB lineage: Bacteria > Pseudomonadota > Alphaproteobacteria > Rhizobiales > Hyphomicrobiaceae > Hyphomicrobium_A. Next base: position 2,434 of record NZ_WBUE01000057.1, on the reverse strand, counting down.
GCGAGGTGGCGCAGCTGCTCGCCATCGCCAACGAGGCGCACATCGGCATCGTCCCGCAGGGCGGCAACACCGGCCTCGTCGGTGGGCAGACACCATCGGCCGATGGCAGCCAGGTCGTGCTGTCGCTGGCGCGGCTCGCCCGCGTGCGCGCCGTCAATGCCGCGGGCGGAACCATGATCGTCGAGGCCGGCGTCACGCTGGCCGACGCGCAGGCCGCCGCCGAACGCGCCGAGCGGCTATTTCCGTTGAGCCTCGCCTCGGAGGCAAGCTGCCAGATCGGCGGCGTGCTGGCGACCAATGCCGGCGGCGTCGCGGTGCTCGCCTACGGCAACGCGCGGGCGCTGACGCTCGGCCTCGAGGTGGTGACCGCAGACGGGCAGGTCTGGGACGGGCTGCGCACCCTGAAAAAAGACAATACCGGCTATGACCTGCGCGACCTGTTCATCGGCTCGGAGGGCACGCTCGGCATCATCACCGCGGCCGCACTGAAGCTCTATCCGCGCCCCGCCGAAACCGCCGTCGCCCTCGCCGCGCTTCCCGACATCGATGCAGTCGCAGCGCTGTTCCGCCTCGCCGAGGCGCGCGGGCACGCCGGGCTGACGGCATTCGAGTTCATGAGCCGCTTCACGCTCGAGCTCGTGACCAAGCACATCCCGGGCACGCGGCTGCCGCTGCGCGAGCCGGCACCCTGGTATGTGCTGCTCGAGCTGTCGAGCCCCGAGCCGGGCGGGATGGCGGAAGCGACGCTGCAGCGCCTGCTCGCCGAGGCGGCGGAGCGCGGCGTTGTCTCCGACGCCGTCATTGCGGCAACGCTGGCCCAGGCGCAGGCCTTGTGGCGCCTACGCGAGAGCGCCTCCGAGGCGCAGCGTCCCGAGGGCGGCAGCATCAAGCACGACGTGTCGGTGCCGGTGGCGCGCATCCCGCAGTTTCTGGCGGCGGCCGGCATGGCGGTCGAGCGCGTGTGCCCCGGGGCGCGCCCGGTGACGTTCGGCCACTATGGCGATGGCAACGTGCACTACAACGTCATGCAGCCGGCCGGCATGGACAAGGGGGCGTTCCTCGCCCTGTGGGAGCCGATGTCGCACGCCGTGCACGATGTGGTCGCTAGCCTTTCCGGCTCGATCTCGGCCGAGCACGGCATCGGTCAGATGAAGCGGCAGGAGCTGTTGCGCTTCAAGAGCCCGCTCGAAATTGCGCTGATGCGCAAGATCAAGGCGGCGCTCGATCGCAACGGCATCCTCAATCCCGGCAAGCTGTTCTAGCTGCTGCGGCGCTTGAGGGGCAGCCGCCAGGAGAAGCGCGGCCACTTCATGGCGGGACGCGGGACGGCGGGCCGCGGAATGGCCGGCGGACGCCAGCTCGCCTTGATCCAATCCTCGGTGCCGAACAGCCACCGCTTGAAGCTGCCGCGCTGGCGGCTGCGGTCGTCGAGCACCAGCTGCGACAGCGTATCGACGTCGGCGCACAACTTCTCGATCGCCGCCAGGCGCTTGGCTCCGTCCTCGTGCACGGCGCCGAGGCGCGCATTGATGAGGTGGATCTCGCCCGAATCGTTGTTGCGCCAGTTGTCGACGGCCCCGGCGAGGGTCTGCTGGTGGGCGCTGATCTTCATCAGCGCATCGTGCACCTCGCTGAGCTCGGCGCTGTAGGCGGCCTGCGCCTCGGCCAGCTTCTGATTTTGCGCGTCGAGGGCCTGCTCGATGGCGGCGATGCGGTCGCCGAGGCTGGCGGCGAGATCGAGCCGGTGCTGCTCGAGGCCGGCGGCGAGCTGTTGCAGCTGCTCGGTGAGCGCGGCCTGCGCCTGCTCGCTGTTCTGCGCGGCGAGACGCACGGCGCTGCGCACCCCGGTAATCTCGTCGGAAAGCGCCGTGATGGCGTTGGCACGCTCAGAGCGCTCGGTGGCCAGCGCCTGCTCGATGGTCCACAGACGATCGGCGAGCCCCGCATCGGACGCAAAGGTCGCATCGCCGTTCGAGCGCGTGTGCAGTGCGCTCTCGATGGCCGAGAGGCGGCTGTCGAGCGGTGAAAGATCGGTGTGCAACGGCATCGGTTGGCGCGCCATCGCCGACTCCAGCGCCGCCAGGCGATCGGCGAAGCCGCGCTCGATATCGGCGAGCCGCTCGAAGAGCCGCTGCACAACGGCATGATCGGCGGTGGACGCTGCGCCGCCAGCGAGGGCTAGCGGACGCTCGTGATCGCTCATCTCGAACGCATGGCCGCCGGTATGCGGAAGCGACCGCGTCGGGCCGATGGAGCCCCAGAAGTCGCGCGACTGGCGCGGGAAGTGGCGCACGATGAGATCAGCGCCCGGGAGATCGCCGCCCACGTCACCAAGGGCCTGCACGACGTCGTCGACGCTCGCCGCGCGACCGGCGTGCGACGCGCGCGAGGCGGCAAGCCGCAACACGTCTTCGAGCTCGGGCGAGCGGCGACG
>NZ_WBUE01000056.1 GCF_009026145.1 Hyphomicrobium sp. | reverse complement strand
AGCCCGTGCCGAAGTCGTCCATGACGATGTGCACGCCCACCTCGCGCAGCTGGTAGAGCGTGGCCAGCGTCGCCTCGCCGTTGTCGAGCAGCGCCGTCTCCGTGATCTCGAGCTCGAGGCGCTCTGCCGCCAGCCCGGAGGCGGCCAGGGAGCGGGTGATCATTGGCACCAACCCGGAGCTGCGGAATTGCGCTGGCGACAGGTTGACGGCGATCCTCAGTTCGCCCGGCCATTTTGCCGCCGTCGCGCAAGCCTCACGGACGGCCCATTCACTCAGCGGACCGATGAAGCCGATCTCCTCGGCCAGGGGAATGAACTGGCCAGGCAGAACGAGACCCTTCTTGGGATGGCGCCAGCGGATCAGCGCCTCGCAACCGCTGATCCGGTTGCGTTCCAGGTTGACGATCGGCTGGTAGTGGAGCTCGAACTCGCCAGCTCCCAGCGCCTTGCGCAGGTCGTACTCCGTGGCCCGCCGCTGCTGCATCTGCGCATCCATCTCCGGCTCGAAGAAGCAGAAGGTCCTGCGTCCGTCGCTCTTGGCCCGATACAGCGCCAGGTCGGCATTGCGAATGAGCTGGTCCGGATTCCTCCCATCCTGGGGTCCGATCGCGATGCCGACGCTGGTGCCGATGATCACCTGCTGCCCTTCGATCTCGTAGGGCTCGCTCACCACCTCGATGAGGCGGTGCGCCAGCGAGGTGGCGTCGGCCGGAGAGCTGATGGCGACCTGCACGATGGCGAACTCGTCGCCGCCCATGCGGGCGATAGTGTCGGTCTCGCGCACCAGGCCGTGCAGCCGCTCGGACGCCATCTCCAGCAGCTTGTCGCCGGCCGGGTGGCCCAGCGTATCGTTGACCGTCTTGAAATGATCGAGATCGATCAGGTGCAGAGCGACGATCTCGCCGCGCTTGACACGGGTCAGCGCATGCTCGAGCCGCTCATTGAGCAGCATGCGGTTGGGCAATCCGGTGAGCTGGTCGTGCAGCGCCATGTGCACGATCTTGGCTTCCGAGCGCCGCTGCTCGGTGATATCCTGGTGGGTGACGACGAGACCGCCGTGAGGCAGGCGCCGACGGCATACGTTGATCACCCGGCCGTCCGCCAGCACCTGTACGCGCGTAGAGTCCTTCCCGAACGCGGCCAGCCATCCGTCGATAAGCTTGTCGCGGTCCGCGTTGCCATAGATGCCGCCTGCAAATCGCAGCTCCAGAATCTCGCGCGAGCTCATCCCCGGCTTCACCTGCTCGGCCGTCAACCCATACATGTCGAGGTAGGTGCGATTGCACACCAGGAGCCGCTGCTCGCCGTCGAACATGGCGAGGCCTTGCGACATGTTGTTCAAAGCCGCGTCGAAATGGATGTTCTGGATCTTCAGTTGCTCCTCGCGCTGCCGCAACAGCTCGTGCTGCTCGCGGAGCTGTGCGTGCAGCGTCTCTCGCTCGGTGATGTCCTGATGCGTCGTCACCCAGCCGCCGTCCGCGCGCGGCCAGATCGATACGGTGACGGTGCGCCCGTCGGCCAGGGTGCGCGTGATGTGGCTGATGTTGCCACGTGCGACGCGGTTCCGCATGGTCCCGAGAATCTGCTCAACGGTCGATCCGGCGTAAAACCCCTGGGCGATGCGAAGCTCGATGATGTGCCGCAATGTCGTGCCCGGCACGATCTCCCCCGGCGGGGTGTGGTACATCTCGAGATAGCGATCGTTGGCGAAGACGAGGCGCTCCTCGGCGTCGAACATCGCCAGACCTTGGAACATGTTGTCGAGCGCCGTATCGAGAATGACGTTCTGGCGCCCGAGCTTCTCGTTGGCCTCTTTGAGCTCGCCTAGCGAGCGATCCAGTGCCCTGAGCGGGAGAACGGCGAACGCCAGATACGCGGCGATGCCGAAGCCTATACCCACCAGCCCTACTGCGCCGATCTCCTGCAGCAGAGGGCGCAGGCTGCCGGTTACCTCCGCCCGCCCGATTTTCGCTCCATCGACGATGATCGCCACCTCGCGGCTGAAGGTCGGAGAGGGTGCGGAGACTCCGCGGACGGCGACGGGAGCATCGTTTGCATCGTAGATGCGCTGGATGACGATCCGGTCGGGAGGGCTCTGAACCTGGATGGCCTCCACCAGGCGCTCGAGATCGCCCGGCCAGCCCGATCCCGAGGACTGGATGAAGCGAGCGGCGCGAAACGCCGTGAGATCCGTCTTGGCCGCGAGCGTCTGCGCTTCCTTGATATATTGAATGATGCCGTAGCCGACGGGCAGCGCAAGCGCAGTGATCACGGCAACGATGGCGCCGAGCAGGCCGACCAGCCGGCGGACCGGCGCCGAACCAACACGTCTCCGCAGCGCACCGAGCATAGGGGCTCCCCGACCCACATGGGCCGGAGAAAACGCTAGGCCAGCAGCCCTAACAATTTCCTCTTTGTCCTGCTAGTGCGCCAAAGGCGCCCTGCCTTGGCTAACCAAAGGTAAAGCCAAGCGTCATGCAGAGTATGACGGACACGCCCGGTGAGCCCGGTGGCTCACCGGGGCAGGCGCGCTATGAGCCGACGGCGTCGCTCATGCATTTCTTGAGATGGCTGGCCTTGGCCGCGCCGGCGAGCTTCTTGTCGGCAGCCGACTTGTCGCAAGCCGCCTTCGCGTCCTTCTCGCATTTGGTCATGAACGACTTCTGCGCGGCGCCGGCCAGCTTCTTCTCGGCAGCCTGGGCCTTGCAGGTCACCTGCTGGGCATGCGCAGCCGTCGCCAGCATTCCGGCGGCGACAGCGACTGCGATCAGATATTTCATCATTTGCTCCTTGTTGAGCCTTCCCCGGGCGCAAACGAAACTAGAGAGCCCTGCCAACTGTGACAATTTTCCGGTGGGAGCATCGGGAATTAGCCTTATCCGTCGGTTTCCGGCGCATTGGCCGTGGCTCATGTGGCGCCGAAGCCGCCATCGACCTGCAGGATATGGCCGGTGACGAAGCTCGCTGCGTCCGAGGCAAGCCAGACGGCCGCGTTGGCAACCTCCTCCGGCCGACCGAGGCGCTTCAGCGGAAGACCTTGGGCCACCACGCTCATGTCGGCGATCCTGGAGGCCAGCATCATCGGCGTCTCGACGCGGCCGGGGCTGACGGCATTGACGCGGATCGTCGGTCCGTATTCGAGGGCAGCGGACTTGGTGAGCGAGACCACGGCGGCTTTGGAGGCGGAATAAAGCGCAAGGCCCGGGTTGGCGTTGCGCAGCCCGCTGGCCGAGGCGCAGTTGACGATCACGCCCCGGCCCTGCGCCAGCATGTGAGGAAGCGCGTACTTCATGCCGAGAAAGGTCGCGCGCGTGTTGGTGTCGAAGACGATATCGAAGGCTTCCTCCGGCGTGTCGACGATCGGCGTGCGCGGCTCCTGGTAGCCGGCGTTGTTGAACAGGATGTCGAGCCGGCCGAAGCGCGCTGCCGTGTCGTCCATCAGCCGCTTGATCTCGGTGGGGTGCGTTACGTCGGTGGCGATGAAATGCGCGCGGCCGCCCTGCGCTTCGATATCGGCGACGAGGCTGTCGCCATCGGCCGCGCGCCGGTTGGCGGCGACGACGATGGCGCCCCGGCGGGCGAACGCCAGCGC
>NZ_WBUE01000009.1:27500-142117 GCF_009026145.1 Hyphomicrobium sp. | reverse complement strand
GATGCTCGAGCACCATCCGGACGGCGCGTTCACGCACCTCCGGCGAGAACTTGCGGGATGTCTGGTGATTCTCCATGGCTCCAATCTCTCAAGATCTGGAGCCTCCGACAAACCCGGAGCGGTTCAAACTTCTGGCGAAACGCTTCGCGCTGCCGCTCGGGGATGGAACCCAGTGCCACGCTCAGCTTTAGGGACACTCGCGTAAACAAATCCCTTCTGGCCTCGGAGTCGAGTCTTCGGCATGGCTTCAACTCATGAGCAACGCGCCCTTGGCGGGCAATACGACCTCGCAGTTGCGGTCATCAATGCCGATGCCCGCCTTATCGGACTTGTTGGCCTCGGTATCAGCGACCTCGAGCGAAACAACGCGGCCCTGTATGTTGGTGCCGCCGGCCATGATCGAATATGCTGGCGTCACGGTTATCCCCAGAGCTTGAAGGTGGACGTGACCAGCGGCTCCTCGATGTGGGGCATGTAGACCCGCGTGCCGATCGGCAGGATCTCGTCACGATCGGAAGGTCGTAATTATTCGGGTGGTCGAGGACCTGCTCGACGCGCCGGCCGTCCTGGCGCCCGTAGTGACGCCACACCATGAGGTCGACCATGTCGCCCTGCTGAGCGATCACCGTGACGCCGAGATCGGTTGCCATCGCCTATGCTCCAGCCGCTTTTCACTTGTTCCCAATTTGGAAACATGCTAGTTTTTGGAATGCACGTGATCTCGCTCAAGAAGCTGCGCGATTTCTGGAAGTTGCATCCGCCGGCCGAGCAGCCGCTCAAGAGCTGGTACAAGCTCGCATCGAGGGCCACGTGGACGTCGCCGCACGACGTCAAGCAGGACTACAGGTCGGCCGATCAGATCGGCGACAGACGGATGGTGTTCAACATGGGCGGCAACAACTACCGGCTCGTGGTGCGCTTCACGTTCAAGTACGGCCGAGCGATGATCAAATGGGTCGGCACCCATGCCGAGTACGACAAGATTGACGCGGAGAAGGTGTGATGAAGATCGACATTCGCCCCATCAGGACCGAGGACGACTACGAGTGGGCGCTCCGGGAGATAGAGCAGTATTTCGATAAGGAGCCCAAGACCGGCTCCGTGGAGGAAGCGCGCTTCGAGATCCTGGCGACGCTGATCTCTGCCTACGAGGAGAAGCACTACCCGATCGAGGACCCGGAGCCGATCCCGTACCTCAAGTCCATCATGGAGATGACCGGGCGCACTCAGACAGATTTGGCTGCGCTCATTGGCCGGGCGCGCGCCTCCGAGGTGCTGGCGCGCAAGCGCTATCTCTCCAAGGCTCAGATCGCCAAGCTGCGCGACGCCTGGGGCATCCAGGTCGACCCGCTGCTGAAGCACTATCCACTGGCCAAGTCGAAGGCCAGACCGAAGACCAGGAAGTCGTCGCGCCGCCTCGCGGCATGATGCTAATCTGTCGTCAACCGTAGTGGACGAGCTCGATGTCGAACTCGACCTTGTGGGGCGCACTGTCGGCGAACAACAGCGTCTGGTCGTCGTCAATCGCCCGGATGCACTTGCCATAGTAGCCGTCCGAAGCCGCTGACTAGCCCGCGCGTCTTGCCGTTGGCGGCCTCGGCCAGCTCAAGCTGGCCGAGGCCGAACATGTAGTGGGATAAATGACTCCGTGCAGCAGAGGAGCAGCCGATGACCAAGAAGACTTACCGGGCTCCTAGCCTATTGGCCATGAAGCGCGTCACGACGCACCCAGGCGAGATGCTGGACGAGGAGTTTCTGAAGCCCTTGGGTGTGAGCGCCCGCGCTCTTGCAAGCGAGATCGACGTCCCGGCAAACCGTCTCACCGAGATGATCGCTGGTCGTCGCGGCATGACCGCCGACACAGCGATCCGGCTCGCACGCTACTTCAGCAACTCGGCTGAGTTCTGGATGAACCTGCAGGCGATGCACGACCTGACGAAAGAGGTCGTCGGGAAGCGCAAAGCTTACGCCAAAATCAAGACGCGGAAGATTGAGACCGAGGCGGCCTAGCAGTAGTGGACGAACTCGATGTCGAACTCTACCTTGCGGTGCGACGATGTCGCCCCGTCACGCCGAGATCAGTGCTATATGGGTCTCGAAAGCTGCTTCCCTATGTATTTGGGGGCGTGTCCCTGCGCCGCATATATGCTGGCTGGGAGCTCATATAGCCGCGAGGGGTCATCGACTGCCCATCTTGGCGGACCTACCTTGGTGACCGCACATTGCATCACGGGCAACAGGACGGCAAGGTTCGCAGCGCACGCCCCCTTAGCCGTAGGGGACGAGCTCGATTCCGAACTCGCGGGCACTTCCCGAGGACTTAAATGGGCACTAAAAGAGGGCGCCAGACAGCTAACATTGAGAAGCGCGTGAGCGACTTGGAGCAGATGGTCGACAGCATCCCCGACATCCTGAACGTCAGGTTTTCGCGGATCGACCGCGAGCTGGCCGAGATCAAGGAGCAGCAGGCCGTCCACACACAGCGGTTCACGACGCTGGAGCGTAAGGTCGAGACACTCAACAAGAAGCTTGCGCTCGGCTTTGGCGAGATGATGGGCGAGATCAAGGGCGTAAAGGGCGAGATCGCGGCTCTGCGCCAGCTGCTCGAGGAGCGATTGCCCAAAACCTAACACCCCGCGGTGTCGCGACAGCCCTTCTTCTCAGCCCGACGTGCAGAGTCCCGAGCTAGCGGTTCCGAAAGCTGCTTCCCCTAAGCATTAGAGGGCGTGTCGTCGTAAACGGGCAGAGTCGGTAGCGGCGGCTGATATCCCTGCGCCGCATATAGGCTGGCTGGGAGTTCGTATAGCCGTGAAGGGTCTTCGTACACGACCCAAGCGCTATCCTCGCCGCCCCAGCCATCCTTGACGCGGTACAATCCCCTCGCCATGCGCTCTCTCCATACTTTGGGCTAAGCAGGCGTCGGTTCGGCGTCCGTGTCAACCAGGACTCAACCGGAAATAATCTCAAACCGAGACGGTACTCTATTGCGAGGCCCCATCGACCGACTTTGGATCGATCTGTAAATCGACGTTCCTCTGTCCGACCTAGGGCCTCTCAAGCGAGACGTCTCTTGATTTCGAAACTCATACGATTGTGTACAAAACCACACCTGTCATGCGGAACATTTACCTCTCTGTGGTGATCGCGCCTGATCGCAGGGAGCCGCGGGGTGGTCTCGCCCATGCGGTCAGTCGTCCCATTCGTTGGGCTCCAAGTGTGCCACGGACTGTGGAGTGCCGGGAACTATCAGGATGGTGCCGTCCGGCTCGATGCGGATTGCCGCGATGTCGAGCTTCTCCTGTTTCGCGGCCCGGATGGCACGCGCTAGATCGGATTGCGTGAAGCGACACGGCCCACGTGCCTCGCGTCGCGCCTTGCCGGGGTGATTGATTGAGGTCTTCCTCACCGATCCACCTCTGGACAGGCATTTCGCCAATTTCCCAGGTGGCATTTCCAGCACGTCCGATGCGGCACGTCGACCTCAAAATTCCATTCCTCACAACTTGGCTTTGCTGCCGCCCGGGGATCATCATGCTGCAGCCATCTGCGCCTGATGTTGCGTCGAGTGATCAGGACCTTTGCTGGCCAGAAAACCCTGGCGCTTCTCGCGCGAGCGCATATGCCCAGCAGAGTGGCGTTCGCTCGATGCTGTTGCCAGGCGGAAGATCGATCCTGATGACTTCAGGAACCTCGATGATCTAAGACGTTTTCCCCAGCCATCACCTGCAGAAGCTGAGGGCCCCCAGGAATGGCAGATTGTCGGCTACCGTTGAGGATCAGTATATGAAGCGCATCCGCATCACCACGCTCGGGGCGAGATCCTACTCAACGAGTGCATGATCCCGCCTCAACATGAGCGCCAGCGCGCTCGCATGAGAACTCTGCATCCCGGCAAACCAGAGATCATCGCCGCAAGCGCAGCATCACAGCCGGACACGATGATCAGGCTATCCGCTATTTTCGCATGAGCGCCGAGATGTGGCTCACCTGCAGCGCAACCAGGATCTCTCGAAGACGCTCGCCGAGAACGCCCGGGCATACGCGAAGATCAAAGCAAGCCCGAGGAGACATAGCAAGATCGGCGTCACCAAGAGAGCGGCGACGTGTTCGCCGACTGGCCTGGTGAACGCCAAAACGCGTGCCATCAAGGCACGACCTCGCAGTTGCGGTCGCCGATGACCATCGGACCCGTTGGCCTCACTATCAGTGGCCTCGAGAGAAACCACGCGGCCCTGGATGTTGGAGCCCTCCGACATGATCGATTATGCTGGCGCCGGAACTTGAACGTGGATGTGACCAGCGGATCCTTGATGTGGAGCATGTAGGTCATCGTTGCGCGGATGATCGAGGACCTGCTCGACGCGCCGGCTGTCTTGGCGGCCGTAATTCTTCCAGACCAGGTAATCGAGCATGTCGCCCTGCTGGGCGATCACCGTCACGCCGAGATCGGTTGCCATGCCTACCCTCTTGACGTTATGGTAATTTGCCCATAGACTGTGGAGTGTCAGACGTTCGCAAACCGCTGCTTTGGATTGGCTCCAGCAAACGCGATCTCGACGGCCTCCCCGATGGGGTGCAGGACGTGTTTGGCTTTGCCCTCGATTTCGCCCAGCGCGGCCTCAAGCATGAGGCCGCGAAGGCCTTAAGCTGTTTCGGCGGCGCCGGTGTTCTGGAGGTAGTCGAGAACGACGAGGGTGGAACTTACCGAGCCGTCTACACGGTGAAGTTCGCCGGCGCCGTCTACGTGCTGCATGTGTTTCAGAAGAAATCGAAGAAGGGCATCGCGACCCCACAGTCAGACGTCAAACTGATCAAGGCGCGCCTCAAGAAGGCGGAAGAAGACTGGAAAGCTCGCCTGAAGGAGCAAACCAAATGAGCAAGATCACCGTCACCAAAAGCAGCGGCAATGTCTACGCCGACATCGGGATCCCGAACGCCACTGAGCACGCCGTCAAGGCCGATCTCGTGATCCGGCTGAGCCAGATCATCAAGGCTCAGGGGCTGACCCAAACCGCAGCTGCGGAGAAGATCGGCATCAGCCAGGGCGACCTCTCGAAGGTCCTGCGCGGACACTTCCGCGGCTACTCGGTCGAGAAGCTCATGACGGCGCTGACCAAGCTGGGCCAGGACGTCACGATTGGCGTACGCGCTGCCAAGCGCAGGACCGGCAGAGTTGCGGTCGAGCTCGAGGACGCTTAGGGCAGAATAGCGCCATGACCGGCAACCGAGGAACGAAGAACGGCGACGAGTACGACGCCTTCTCGCGCAACCGCGGCATTCACAGCTGGCGGCGCGGGAAGCTGCGACGGATCAAGCGCGGATTTTCCAAACGCATGCGCAGACTCGCCCGCCTGGCGCTCAGACGGCCCGATGATCAGCCGTAGTGGACGAGCTCGATGTCGAACTTGACCTTGTGTGGCGCGCTGTCGGCGAAGAACATCGTCTGGTCATCATCGATCGCCCGGATGCACCACTTGCCGTAGTAGCGCCAGAAGCAAGAGGCGAGCCGCGCGAAGAAGGTTGTCTCCAGTGGATGAGACTATCGTCAGACTAGGATGGGCGTGCGACTGGGAATCCGCCACCAACGTTTGCACGCTCCAAGTCTTTGGCCATGCCATGGCCTGCCACACCTCCTGCCGGCCGACTAACCACGCCAGGCCCCGCACCACAACAAGGACGTCCCGACCGCTACACACGACCGGGACGGTCCAGGAGTTTTCACATAGACCGGCCTGCAGACAGATAAGCAGCACGTAGCTGGGTGCCCGATAGCAGCACGCCTGCATGTGCGGCACTGGTGGGAGATCAGTTTGAGAAAACGAAAGTCGAGGTCGAAGGGAGTCAATGGCCAGAGAGGCGCAGCGGAAAGGTTCACTCCTCAGCAGGTGATCGCTGCCCTGGAGGCAAGCGGAGGTGTGAACCTCGCAGCCGCTAAAATGCTTGGTTGTGCTCCTTCGACGATCGCCAACTACCTGGCAAGGTATCCAGAGATCGCCGACGCCAAGGTCGAGATAGAATTCGAGAAACTCGACATTGCCGAAACCGTGGTAGTAAGGCGGATGTTATCCGACGCTAACCCCGTCTTGCAGCTCCGAGCAGCGATGTTCTACCTGACAAGGAGAGGTGCTGCTCGCGGCTACAGCAAGGGGAGGGGTGCATCAGCAACCAAATTTCGGATTGAGGAGAGCATCGATGCCTCGGCGCTGTCCCCTGAAGAACGGCAAACCTTTGAGGAGTTGCTCGCGAAGGTCAAATGGCGAGGTACCAGTTGAGCCAAATTTCAGCTCTCCAAGGGACTTCCAATATTTCCAACGAAGCCCCTGCAGCCGCGCTCGGCTAGTGACGGCCGTTGCGGCGCGCCTGAACGGATGCTCTGCTTCACAGGCGACGGCCGTTAGCGAACTCCAATAGAATGGGATTGATTGGAGCGGGCGATGAGATTCGAACTCACGACCCTCACGTTGGCAACGTGATGCTCTACCCCTGAGCTACGCCCGCATCCTTTAGGGTATTTGGCGCCGCGAGTAGCGGCGGACCCGCCTTATGGCGCAACTGCGCCGCCTTGGCAAGCACCCGCAGCCGCCATGGCGTCCCTCTCCCCCAATACGCCTTCCCCTAGCCCTTCTCGCCCGTTCCGGCCTTGAAATAGCTCTTGAGGCTGCACTGCGAGTAGCCGCCCTCCGAGAACAGCCGTTTGACCTCCTTGAGGGCGATCTCGCGCGTGGCGCCGACGGCCGCCGCACAGCCGGTCTTGGGGTCGGTGCAGCACATGACGGCAAACACATGGTCCATGCCGTTGGTGCTGGCCGGCGTTTCTGCGCAGGTCGAGGAAACCTGCTTGCAGGCGAGCACGGCGAGCTTCTTTGCCTGGTCCTTGCTGGTTGCCCAAACCACCGATGACGAGTTCTCCAGGTTGGGGGCGATGGCTGCCCATCGATCCTGGGCGGCGGCCTGACACGGCAGCACGGCCAATGTGAGCAGTGCCACGGCGACGGCTGCGAGTGGGGCGAGGGATCTCGTGAGCATCATATCTCCTGCGGTCACGACCTTAATGCTACCGCTGGCCAAATCGGCCAGCAAGCGGGTGACAAGAGGAAAGCAGGGAAAGCCGCGGCAAAGCCGATTGGCGAGGACCCGTGAGTTGTTTTAGTAGTCGTCCAGCCCCGAGCGCCCCAAGCCATGCCAGCATCCCGCCAAGACCTCTTCGCCCGACTCGCCGAGCTCGGCATAAGAACCACGACGGTGGAGCACGAGCCGGTGTTCACGGTGGCCGAAAGCAGTCGGCTCGAAAGGGAGCTCCCGGGGGCACATACCAAGAATCTGTTCCTCAAGGACGAGGACGGCTCGCTGTTTCTCGTGGTTGCCATGGCTTCGACGCGCGTCGATCTCAAGGCTTTGGCGCGGACTCTGGGGGCCGGGCGCTTCAGCTTCGGTAAGCCGGAGTTGCTGCTCGACGCACTGGGCGTGCCGCCCGGCTCGGTGACGGCGTTTGCCGTAATAAACGACACAAGGCAGCGGGTGCATCTCGTGTTCGATGCGGAGCTGATGCAGCATGAAACTATAAATTGCCATCCGCTCGAGAACGCGGCGACGACCAACATTGCGCGCGACGACCTTTTGCGGTTCATTCGCGCTTGCGGTCACGAGCCGAGAATTACCGTGCTCGGCGGCGCCATGGCGAACGGCTCTTAAGATATGCGGGTGGTGGCGGAAAAATCCGGCGCCAGCATGACTTGCAGGTCACGCCCAGCGTGACGATGTGGGTCAAGGAAAGCCGCTCGCGGGCCTCAATTTGGACCGCCAGTTGCGTTTTTTGCTATTGAGTGGGGGCAGGCGCTAAGCTTAGTGCCGCGCCGCGAGGAGAAGAGGCATGGAATTCGGGTTGAAGGCATCGCCGGGTGGCGCCAGCGATGCCGGCATCGTCAAGGATTCGACGACGGCAAGCTTCGCCAAAGACGTTATCGAGGCGTCGCGTACGGTACCGGTGATCGTCGATTTCTGGGCGGCTTGGTGTGGCCCGTGCAAGCAACTGACGCCTGTGCTCGAGAAAGTCGTTAAGAGCTACGGCGGCAAGGTGCGGCTCGTTAAGATCAACGTCGATGAGCACCCGGGCATCGCCGGACAATTGCGCGTGCAGTCGCTACCGACCGTCTACGCGTTTCGCGATGGCCGGCCGCTCGACGGCTTCATGGGCGCGCAGCCTGAAAGTGCGGTTCGTGCCTTCGTCGACCGCCTCGTCGGAGAGGATGCAGAGGCCGACGTTGCCACTGTGCTGGCGACCGCCGAGCAGGCGCTTGAGGAAGGCGACGTTCAGGCCGCAGCCGAGATCTTCGCCGCCGTCCTGCAGGAGCACAAGCAGAATGCGGCAGCGCTTGCCGGGTTGGCCCGCTGCTATCTGCAGACGGGCGACATCGATCGCGCCGAGCAGATGATTGCGCTCGTGTCGCCGGACGACAAGAAGATCGCTGCCGTCGAGCAGGTGAAGGCGGCGCTGGAGCTGGCGCGTAAAGCCGGGCAGGCGGACCAGCGGAGCGAGCTGGAGCAGCGGCTGAAGGCTAATCCGGCGGATCTGCAGACGCGCTTCGATCTGGCCGTGGCGCTGGCGGCGCGAGGACAGAAGGCAGAGGCGGTCGAGCATCTGCTTGAGCTTGTGCGGCGCGACCGCAAATGGAACGACGAGGCGGCGCGCAAGCAATTGGTGCAACTTTTCGAGGCTTGGGGTTTCAAGGATCCCGCGGCGATAGACGGACGGCGCCGCCTGTCGTCCTTGCTGTTTTCATAGGCTCTCAGAGCCTCGCCAGAGGCGGAAGGATTTACGGCCCGTGTCCCCGACCGATCGCTACCGGCGTCCGGCAGACCTTCCGCCACGCATTCCCGTCTTTCCGTTGCGCGGTGCCATTCTCCTGCCGCGCGCGACGTTGCCGCTCAACGTGTTCGAGCCCCGCTATCTCGAAATGCTCGACGACGTGATGGCGGGCGACCGTCTGATCGGTATCATTCAGCCGGCAATCAGTGACACGGCCGAGGATGAGGAAAGCCCCCGCGGTCCGGTCGGTCTACGCAGTGTCGGATGCGTGGGGCGCGTCACGAGCTATCAGGAGGTCGACCACGCGCGCCGCATGATCACGCTCACCGGCGTTGCGCGCTACGATGTGCTCGATGAGGCGGTGACCGATCTTCCTTACCGCGTGATGAGCGTCAGCTACGACCGCTACGCCACGGACCTCAGCGAGGGGCTCGGCGAAGAGCAGGTTGATCGAACCAACCTGCTGCGGGTCTTGCGTTCCTATCTCGATGCCAACAAGCTCGAGGCCGATTGGGCCGCCATCCAGCGCGCGTCGAGCGAGTTCCTCATCAATGCGCTGTGCGTCATGTGTCCGTACGGCCCCGAGGAAAAGCAGGCGCTGCTGGAGGCGGAGGACCTCAAATGCCGGGCGGACGTGCTCGTTGCGCTGGCCGAAATGGAGCTGGCCTCCAGCGGCAGCAGCGGCACGACGCTGCAGTAGGCAGCGAGGGAACAAATGTCCCATGCTCCCAACCAGAAGGTCGATCCCAAGCTCCTCGAGATACTCGTCTGCCCGGTGACCAAGACGAACCTCGAATACGACGCTGCGGCACAAGAGCTCATCAGCCGTGCGGCCGGGCTTGCTTTCCCGATCAGAGATGGCATCCCGCGCATGCGCCTCGAGGATGCACGCCGGCTCGACGAGGGCCCGCGGCAACGCTAGCTGCCCACCACCGTTAACCAACCCGCTTCAGCGTTTCGAAACGCCCGTATGGTTGCCTCGGCCGCGGATTTCGTGCGTTGCGTAGCGGGTGCTATTGGCGTGAGCGACAAGAATTTGCATTCCTCGGTCGCGCCGGGTGCTGCGCATGCGGGAGGCGAGAAGTTGCGTCGATTATCCGCCGGTGTTGCGGAGCGCCTGGCCGAGCTTCAGTTGAGCCTTCAGCGTGCACGCGAGGTCGGCGCGTCTACCGCATCGGTGAAATTGTCGCTTTTGATGCTGCTGGTCGGCCTGGCGTGTCTCGTTGTCGCTTTCGCTCTGCTTCCCGGTCCGCTGACGGCCCTGCAAGTCTTTGTCGCCCTCGGCGTTGGCTTCACGCTCATTTCGCTGTATCTCGCGTTCACGGCTGCTGCCCGCCCGGGAGCCGACCAGCTTGAGCATGTGGGCGCGCGTATCGAGCGTCGACTCGAGCGGCTGCAGGATGTGCAGTGGGAGTTGAGTGAGAACGAGTCGCGCTATCGTGCGCTGCTCGACACGCAAGAGGACGCGATCGTTCGGCGTGATGAGCTCGGCAACCTGACTTTTGCCAACAAGGCATTTCTCGACATGTTCGCCGTATCGGCCGATGAGGTGCTGGGCAAGCCGTTCGTGGTCGAGGTGTGCGAGGAAAGCGGTATCGAGCCGCTCTCCGTCGCCGACGATGTCCGTCACCAGCGCTTCGTACAGCACGCGTTCACCGCTTCCGGTCCGCGCTGGATCGAGTGGGAGGAGCATCTGGTAGCCGCCGCGAGCGGGGGCCATTTCGAGGTGCAGAGCGTCGGTCGCGACGTCACCGAGCAGCGCCGGGCCGAGACGCAACTGGCCGAGGCGCGCGATCAGGCCGAGGCCGCCAATCGCGCCAAGGGGCGCTTCCTAGCCGCCATGAGCCACGAGATCCGCACCCCCATGAATGGCATCCTCGGCATGGCAAGCCTTCTGCTCGAGACACCGCAAACTCCCGAGCAGCAGACTTACGCGCGCGCCATCGATCAATCGGCGCGCACACTGTTGGCGCTGATCGACGAGATCCTCGACTTCTCCAAGATCGAGGCCGGAAAGCTGGAGCTGAGCGAGGCGCCGTTTGCGCTCGAGACGTGTATCCAGGGAGCCGTGGAGCTATTGGCGCCGCGCGCGCACGAGAAGGGCCTGGAGATCGCCTGGTCGATGAGCTCACGGCTTCCGCGCGTGGTTCTTGGCGATGAGGCGCGGGTGCGCCAGATTCTCCTCAACCTCCTCTCCAACGCCGTGAAGTTTACCGACACGGGCGGTGTGAGCGTGAAGGTTACGGAGGCCGAAGCGCCAACTGCAGGCGGCGGTACGAAGATCGCAATCGTGGTCGAGGATACCGGCATCGGCCTTACCCCGGAGGACATGCGAGGTCTCTTCACTGAGTTCGAGCAGGCCGAGACGGCCATCCGCCGCCGCAACGGTGGCACCGGACTAGGCTTGGCCATCTCTATGCAGCTGGCGCGCGCCATGGGTGGCGAGATTCGCGTCGACAGCGAGCCGGGAAAGGGGTCGAGATTTACGGCCGACATCGTCCTGCAGCCCGTCGCGCTCGCAGATAGCTCCGAACCAGCAATCCTCTCCGATTCCGGGCGCGTGCTATTGGCCTTCGACCGGTCGTTGGAGCGGCGCGCGTTGAGCGAAGCGCTCTCGTCTGCAGGTATCGCTGCCTTGGAGACGAGCTTCGCCGCAGCCGCAACTGCCCTGGAATCCGCCTCGAGCGAAGGCGCGCCCATCGATCGGCTGGTCGTCGATGGCGCGGAAGGGCCGGCAGCCGCCGGCGGCCTGCTCGCCAAGGCGCGGCAGCTCAATCGTCAGGCCAATGTCAGGGGTATCGTGCTCGTCAATGTGCTGGCGCGCGCCAGCCTCTCGGAGTTTCGCGCCGCCGGCTTCGATGCCTACCTCGTGAGGCCGGTGCGCCCGGCTTCGATGTTGATGCAATTGGGGCTGCGGGGCTCCGAAAGCCCCTCGGCCGTGGAACGCCCTGACGCTCTCGGTAGTCCGCCGCAGCCGGCGCTCGGCGGAATATCGCCTCGTCGCGTGCTGCTGGCCGAGGACAACGAGATCAACTCGCTGCTGGCCAAGCGCGTGCTGGAGAAATGCGGTTGTGACTACGTCGCAGTGACCAACGGCGCCGATGCCGTTGCGGTGGTGCGTCGCGCGCTGGAGGGCGAGGTGTGCGGCGTTGACCTCGTCCTGATGGACATCTTCATGCCGCAGCTGGACGGAATAGAGGCGGCGCGGGCAATCAAAGAGCTTTACGCCAGAGCTCCCCGCTGCATTGCCGCGCCGCCGATCGTCGCGCTGACCGCCAACGCCTTTGCCGAGGATAGGCAGCGCTATCTGGACGCCGGGATGGACGACTATCTGGCCAAGCCGTTCGACAAGGCGAGCCTCGAGACCGTGCTGATGCGCTGGTTTGGCCGCCGCCCGGGCGGGGACGCCGACGCGGCCGCCTGAACGCCGCCATCGAGAGCCCGCAATCCCATGCGCTTTTGCTGCGTGTAAGTTGCCCGCAGCCCATTGGCCGACAGTAAAAAGTCTGTCATGGAAGCGTGATATCCACCCGCGGCCGTTGGGAAAAAAAGCCGTAGCGAAGCTGGTGCGCGGGGGCGGTGCGAGCCGCTTCAAGGGGCGCTGTGGGCACCGTATGATAGCCGTATAGGCAGGGGAGAGACGGAGCGATGAAGTATGCGGCGCGGCGGATGGCCAGCCGGTTGGCACGCAGCCCCAAGTGGCAAGCGGTCCCCGGCGGCCTCTTAGCCTTGCGCGCTCTGCGCGATGCGAGCGGCGCTGCCTTCCCGCTGCGCAAGCCGGACAAGGTCTACGGCAAGATCGGCAACCTCGAGGTGCGCCTGACGCGCCGGTGGCGCGACATCAAGCTCGCGCAGCGGCTGCGCTACAAAGTCTTCTACGAGGAGATGTCGGCCGTGCCGACGCTGCGAGCCGAGCTGCGGCGCCGCGACGAGGACCCATACGATGCCGTGTGCGATCATCTTCTCGTCGTCGACGAGGCGGCGACTGCCGTCAACGAGTCGTGGGGCGGCCTGCGCCGGCAGAAGGTCGTCGGGACCTATCGGGTGCTGCGGCAGGAGGTGGCCGAGCGCACGCTCGGGTTCTATACGCAGAGCGAATACGATATCGCACCGCTCATTGGCGCCAAGCCTCACCACCGCTTCATGGAGCTCGGCCGCTCCTGCGTCCTCGAGCCGTATCGCAACAAGCGCACCGTCGAGCTGCTTTGGCATGGGCTCTGGACGTACGTTCGCGAACACAAGGTCGACGTCATGATCGGGTGTGCGAGCCTACCCGGTACCGATCCTGATCTGCATGCCATGGCGCTCAGCTTTCTGCACCACAACGCCCTGGCGCCCGCCGAGTGGCGTTGCCGCGCGCACAGCCGACTGCACGTCAGCATGGACCGGGTGCCGCGCGATAAGGTCGACTCCAAGGCGGCCTTGAAGGCGTTACCACCTTTGATCAAAGGATATCTGCGCCTCGGGGCTTTCGTCGGCGATGGGGCAGTCATCGACCGGCAATTCGGCACCACCGACGTGCTGATCATTCTGCCCGTGGAAAAGATCGACCCGCGCTACTTCGAGCACTTCGGCACGCCCAGCGAGGTGAAGAGCCGCGTTGCCGTGGACGCCTGAGCACGTCTAGTCGGAGCTATTCTCGCGGCTGTTGTCTTTGCTTCCGGCGATTGCCGAATCGAGCGCGGCCAGGCGCAATGTGCACTGCTTGACGGCGCGCTTTATGCCGCTCGCGCGCACAGGCGGGCTGAAGTAGAAGCCCTGCGCCTCGCTGTATCCTGCAGCCCGGACGGCGGCGAGGCTGGCCGCAGTCTCGACACCCTCCGCAACCGAA
The DNA here is from genome assembly GCF_009026145.1 of Hyphomicrobium sp. GTDB lineage: Bacteria > Pseudomonadota > Alphaproteobacteria > Rhizobiales > Hyphomicrobiaceae > Hyphomicrobium_A. The sequence goes on along the minus strand of NZ_WBUE01000009.1, from coordinate 128,480 downwards.
CGCATGTTCAGCTCCCGCGCCAGATCGGCGACCGATTTGACGATGGCGACGCAATCGTGGTGCTCGGGAATGTCACGCACGAAGCTACGGTCGATTTTGATCTTCTTGAACGGGAAGCTGCGCAGGTAGTTGAGCGTGGCGAAGCAGGTTCCGAAGTCGTCGAGCGTGATGAGAACGCCGAGATCGTGCAGCTTGCGTAGCACCTCCTGCGTGCGCGCCTGATCGCGCATCAGGACGGTCTCGGTGATCTCGAGCTGTAGGCGCTGCGGCTCGAGGCCCGTCTCGTGCAGCACCTCGGTGACGATTTCGTAGACGTCGCAGCACTCTATCTGGACCGCAGACAAGTTGACCGCCACCTTTGTCGATTCCGGCCATTCCTTGGCGTCGGTGCAGGCTTGCCGCAGCGCCCAGCTGCCCATGCGCACAATGAGGCGCGTCTCCTCGGCAATCGGAATGAACTCCGATGGCGGGATCATGCCGCGGCTCGGATGCTTCCAGCGCATCAGCGCCTCGAAGCTCGAGACCTTTCCCTCGCGCAAGTCGACGATCGGCTGATAGTGGAGCACCAGCTCGGAGCGCTCGACTGCCTGCTGCAGCTCAGAGCGCAACGGGTTCTGCGCCTCCGAGGCCGTGTCGACCGAGCCGGGGGCGTAGATGGCATGCACGCCGCGGCCCATGGACTTGGCGCGATACAGCGCCATGTCGGCGCAAGCGAACAGCTGCTCGGGGGTTTGTCCGTGGTGCGGCGCCAGCGCGACGCCGATGCTCGCTTCGGTATGCAGGCAGTGCCCGAAAACGTCATGCGGGCGGCGGATGTTCTGCAGGATGCGGCGCGCAAGGCTGTCGGCAAGGTCTTCGCGATCGACGCCTACCTGTAGAATCGCGAACTCGTCGCCGCCCAATCGCCCGACGACATCGCCGGCACGTAGGCAGTCCTTGAGGCGGGCCGCGACGCTCTTCAAGAGGCCGTCGCCGACGAGATGCCCGAGGCGATCGTTGATCTCCTTGAAGTGGTCGAGATCGAGCCACAGCAGCGCAAATCCCTGGCGCGGATCGTAGCTCTCGAACTGATGCTCCAGCTGTTCGCGGAAGTGGAACCGATTGGGAATCTCGGTCAGCGTATCGTGGCGCGCCAGCCATTCGATCTTTTCGTCGGATTGACGCTGCGCAGTGATGTCTTCCTGCATGTCGACCCATCCGCCACCGGCCAGTGGCTGGTAGGTGACGCGAATGATGCGACCATCGGTGAGGTTCTGGATCTCGTCCAAATGGCCCGACTGCTGCAAACGGGCCACGTGTTTCTTGATCCACTCAGTCGCCGCCTCGCCTGAAGTCTCCTCGCCCATCACGCGCCGCATGTGATAGCGCAGGATCTCGACAAAGGGCGTGCCGGGGCGCGTCAGTCCCGGCGGCAGGTGATAGATGTCGGCATAGGCCTTGTTGCAGACGACGAGACGTTGCTCGCTATCGAACATCGACAGGCCGCGGCCCATGTGATTGAGGGCCGCCTCGAAGCAGGCATTGAGCTGCTCGAGCTTCTCGTTGCGCTGCAAAACCGCGCCGAGCTGCTGTTCGAGAGTGGCCTGCAGGTGCGCCACCTCCTCGGTCGAGAACGGCTCGGAAGCCGCCTCGCCGCGCAGGCTTTCTTGCCGCGGCTTACCCAGGGCAAGCTTGAGCGCACTCTGACTCACGTGTGGCCTTCCTGACGTCGCCGCAGCGTTTGGGCAACTCTACGTCAGCGTTGGTCTCTACATTCCTAACCGCCCCTGCGACTCTTGGGAGGGTTTAGCGAGGAGTTAATCGCCGTCTCAGCTGACTACAGAGCCAAACGCCGGCTCAACCGCAGCGTGACCTCAGCGCGCGTCATCGTAGAAATACTTAACCCCGAGTGTAATTTCGTATTGTTCTGTTGAGACGGTGGCGCGGTGCCCTGCCTCGCCGCGCCCACGATCCGACCATGGATCCCCCGCCCGCCGAATCGCCTCGGGAAGTCTATGCAAATCCGCAGATCGAGGATGGGTGTTCACGAGGCGTGGGGCAGTTATGGCAGTTCAATTAAGGCTCGGCCGCGACCTCAGGCGCTTTGACTGCGCAGCGGCTCTTCCGCCGGGTGCTCGTGACGGATGAAGCTGTAGCTCCAGGCCCCGGAGCCAGGCAGCAGCTGCGCCGGCCAGATGAAACGCGCCCAGCTCGCCTCGAAGTCGGGATGATAGAGGCCCTCCTGGGTGGGAAACCAGGCCTGCGCCTTGCGGGTACGCAAGAGCTGCACCATGTCGGCCGGCGCGCTGTAGCTCTCCGCGGCCTCGCATTGACTGTTTATGGCCTCGACATCGGAGACCAGAAGAAAGGACTCGTTGCCCTCGGCATCGCGCATCATCACGCCAGGCGGCGCCGCGCACACATAGTGCTCGATGATCCCGTTCTTCTCCATGACGTCCTTGAGCAGCTCGGTGAAGCTCGGGTCGGAGAAGAAACACGGCTTCTGCAGTGCCAGCGCGCTGTTGATGGGGGCGGAGATCTCGGCGAAGTACTCGTCCTGTAGGCGTTTGATTTCGCGGCGCAGAGCAAAGGTGACGCTGGCATCCTGCTTTTGCAGGAAGCAGTCGATGACGCCTTCATTGAAGGCGGAGATCGCAGTCTCGAGCCCGGCCTTGCCGGTAAGCAGGATGGTCTTCACCGGCAGATCACGGATTGCGCGGCAGAACTCGACGCCGGTCATCTTCGGCATGTCGTAGTCGACGATGGCGACCGAAACGCGCTGCTGGCGCGCACGATCCTCGATCACCGAGCGCAACTCCGAAAGCTGCAAGCGCAGGAGGCGGTCGCCGAAGCGCACCTCCGATCCCAGGTCCATGTCCGAGACGTCCCTGAAGTAGCGCGCGAAGTTAGGGTGCTGCCCAGCCTGGGCGCGCAAGTGCTCGAGCGCGGCATCGGGACGCGTAAACGTCTGGCACGACACTTCCTCGCTAAACTGAAAATCCAGGCTTTCTAGAAAAAGCGGATCATCGTCCAAAACGAGGATTGAAGTGGGGTGGTAAAACGGCGTCATGATACCTTTAAGCCCTTGCCGGCTGAGTGCACTTTCCGTAAGGACCTTTCGTACTACGGTTTCGTATCGGATCCGGTACGGCGACGGTTAAAAGTTTAAATGTTTCAATTGTCCGAACGCTTTTCCTTAAAGCCTCGTGCGAGCGTCATTATAGCCCGCAGCGAGCCGCGGCCCCGTCCATTCCTTGTGGTGCGCTGGATGAACGAGCTGGCGCGGCGCTACATCGAGTATCACGCCCACGCCCAGCGGAAGATCCGCGCCGCGGCGATCATCGGCGTTCTCGGGTTCCCCATCTTTTACTTTGTTTGGACCTATGTCCTGCCGCAGCCATACGAGAGCATCACGCTGCGCGCCATCGGCACGGGGCTGTGCCTTGCTCTGGCGCTGACGCAGTGGTGGCCCGTTGCCTGGCGCCGCTACATCGTGCCGTTTTCGTACTTTACGTTTCTCTACAGCTTGCCGTTCTTCTTCACGTTGATGCTGTTGTTGAACAACGGCAGCGTGACGTGGGAGATGTCGACGCTAGCGGCGCTGATCTACGTCGTGCTGCTGTATGACCTCGTCAACGCGATCGTCGTGCTGGTCGTCGGCTCGCTTGCTGCCGTCGGGGCCTTTCTCCTGGTGACCGGAGGTGCGCCCATTCCCGAAGGCTACCTACTCACGCTTCCGATCCTCACCTTCGCGCTCACCGGCTTCCTCGGCCTCGCCTATGGCGACAACGTCATCGCGCGCGAGAAGCTCAAGGCTGCGGCCTCGTTGGCGAGCCAGGTGGCGCACGAGTGCCGCACGCCGCTGACCGGCATCCGCTTCGAAGCCGATGGCTGTGAGCGCCTCCTGGCGCGGCTCCCCGAGTCCCCAATTCGTGACAAGCTCGCTGCTTCGCATAGGCGCGTGCGCCAGCACATCACCTCGGCGAACTCGGTCATCGACCTGCTGCTGACCAACGTCGCGCAGCATCACCGCGGCGCACCGACGGCCGAGCTGCACAACATGAGCAAGATCGTATCGATGGCGCTGGAGCGCTACAGCTTCAAGCCCAACCAGCGCGACATCGTGCGCACGGATGTGCGGGAAGATTTTCAGTTCCGCGGCTCGGACCTGCTGATGACTCACGTGCTGTTCAATCTGCTGAAGAATGGCCTGCGGGCCATCGAGGCGCGTGACGGCAACGACAACTATTTGTCGATCGAGCTGAGGCGCGGCGCCGAGACGAACAGCATCGTGATCACCGACACGGGCGAAGGCATCCCGCCGGAGATACTGAACTACGTGTTCATCCCCTTCGTCTCGGCGCAGCGGCCCGGTGTCGGCACCGGACTCGGCCTGTCATTCTGCCGGATGATTATTGAGGACGCCGGCGGTACGATTTCGTGCCGCTCGAAGGTGAATGTCGGCACCTGCTTTACCATCGAATTGCCCGTTGTGCAGCCAGCCATTGAGAATGCGACTGCGGCCTAGGCGCCGCTGCGCGTTGCCGCTCTTGGGCGCGACTTCCAGGGGATTCGCCTGCGAAGCCGGCTTGCGCTTGGTCGAGCGCCACTCGGCCATGCCCACTTCTTCACGGATCTCGTCGCAGACTTCGAGGATGCGGTCGAGCTCGCGTCGGCTCAGGCCGCAGTTCACGGTGAAGCGGATGATGCAGCGCTTGTCGGGCGTTGCGGGTGGAAAGAAGATCGCACCGAACACGCCGCGCTTCTCCAACGCATCGCGCAGCGTCGTTGCCTGCCGGATGTCGCCCGGCTCGAGCGCGATGATCTGCGTCTTCGAGGCGGATACGTTGTAGCCGAGCGCGTCGAGGCCCTGTTTCAAATAGGCGTGGTTGGCATGCAGCTTGTCGCGGCGCCAGTCCTCGCGCTCGAAGATGTCGAGCACGGCATCGAAACCGGCGACTTCATGCTGCATGACGGAGGTGCTGAAGATCGTCGGCAGCGCCTCGTAGCGGAAATACTCGATATTGCGGCGCGACGAGACGACGAGACCGCCGCGGCTCGCCACCGCCTTGGAAAGTCCAACCGTGCGGAAGTGCACGCGCTCAGCGAGCCCGGCGGCGACGACGAGACCGGCGCCATCGGGCCCCTGGGCGCCGAAGGAATGAGTTTCGTCAACGACCAGGGCGGCGCCGTGACGCTCGCACACCTCGACGAGTTCCGCGAGCGGCGCGAGGTCACCATCGGTGCTGTAGAGCGCATCGACGCAAACTAGGCCGGGGCCATTTTGCGCCAGCATGCGGTCGAGCGATTGGGGATCGTTGTGGCGGAACAACACCGGCCTTGCACCGGCGCTGACGACGCCTTCATGCAGCGATATGTGCGCCTTCATGTCGAGAAATACGGGGGCGCCACGCGTGGCGAACGACTGAATGAGGCCAACGTTCGCCGTGTAGCCCGACGCGCAGACGACGCAGTCCTCGGCCCGCATGAGCGCGGCGACGCGCTGCTCGAATTCGCGCGTGATGTCGCGCTCGTGGTGCACCCATACGCGGGAGACGGCATCGCCGTGGCCGCCGGCACGCAATGCCGCGATCTCGCTTTCGATGACGTGGGGGTGGCCGGCGAGGCAGAGGTAGTCGTTGCTGCGGACCTTGATGTCCCCGGGGCGGGGCGTGCGCCCCTGCAGAGGATGGCGGCCCTGCCAGAGCTCGACTTTGCGCCGCACATGATAGTCGTCTACCCGGGCCGTCAAGAACCCCGGCTCGCTCGGGCTTGCGACCTGACGCGTCCGCTTATCTGCAACTCGAAACAGCACTGAATTACCCCACTGTTAATGAGTTCTTAATTAACGGAAAAGAAGGGTTAACTGCAAACCAATTCAGCTGGCGTGCATCAGAATTTGCTCAATCATCCCGTTTCGCTCCGATTGCATTTGCATCTTACGCGGTGAAGCGAGCTGAATTGGGGCTGTCGTTAAAACATAATTAACGAATGCGACGCGGCAATGACCCGGCCGCCGTGTGCGGCGAAAGGTGCCAATCCTTATTGCTGCAGTGGAGGACAGCGCGCGCCCGCATCTTTGCGAAGCGCAAAAGCCGCATGTGGCGAATGGTCGGGCCGGGAAAGGTTTCCCGCCTAAGCCCTTGAACGCCCGATCCGCGTCAGAATTCTACGTCGAGCTCCTCGAGTTCCTCCGGCTCGAGCATGGCGGCCTCTGTCCACTCGATCATCGCCGGCCATTCGGCGACTGTCTTGCAGTATCCGGCACAGTCGCTGTCCAGTTCGACATCGTAGGTGAGGAAGCGCGTGCATACCGGCGCGTACATGGCATCGGCCATCGTAAGCCCGCCGAACAGATACGGCCCGCCGTAGGTGTCGAGGCACTCGCGCCAGATGGCGCATACACGCTCGACGTCGCCTTGCGCGCCCGACCAAACGGAATAGCCGGGATAGTGCGCCTTGAGGTTCATGGGCAGCGCCGAGCGCAGATTATGGAAGCCGGAGTGCATCTCGCCGGCGATGGCGCGGCAGTGGGCGCGGGCGGCGACATCCTTGGGCAGCAGCCCCGCCTCGGGGCGGATTTCGGCCAGATACTCGGCAATGGCCAGGGTATCCCAGACCTTGATGCCGTTGTGCACCAGGCATGGCACCAGGAACGAAGGGGAGAGCAGCAGCAGCTCGGCCCGTGTCGAGGGGTCGTCCGACGACATGACCTCCTCGTGAAACTCGAGCCCCGCCATTTTGCAGAGCAGCCAGCCGCGCAGCGACCACGACGAGTAGTTCTTGCTGCTTATGGTGAGTACCGCTGTTGCCATTCTGCCTATCCTTGAAGAGCGGGCCGGCCTCGCCTGGATCACTGCTGTTGCAAAAAAACGCTCGCCGCCAAGCCGAGGATGCACTAGCGTTTGTGCACCGCACAATAGGCTACTGACAAGATCCGGTCGGCCTGTGGCTCGACCTCTGATGAGACTAAATGCTCTATCTCGCCTATCAAGCCCACTCCGACATGGTTGAGCCGGCCAAGTCGATTGCGCGCTCGTCGCTGGCCATGCTTGGGGCCTTGGGGACCCAGAACAACGTCCCGCTTATCCGCAACCTCTCGGCCGCCTACGAGCTCCTCGCCCGTGCCGGCCTGACGCATGCGCGGCCCGAGTACGGCATCCCCGCCGTCATGGTCGGCGACCGCGAGGTCGAGGTCACCGAGGAGCCAGTCCTGACGCTTCCCTTCGGGACGCTGCTCCGGTTCAAGAAGGATGTCGACGTCGAGCAGCCGCGCGTGCTCGTAGTGGCGCCGCTGTCCGGTCACTTCGCCACGCTGCTGCGCAATACCGTGCGCACGTTGCTGCCCGACCATGACGTCTACATCACCGATTGGCACAACGCCCGCGACGTAAGCATGGAGGCCGGCGCCTTCGGCTTCGATGACTACGTTGCCTATGTCATACGCTTCCTCGAGAAGCTTGGCCCGGGAGCACACCTCGTCGCCGTGTGTCAGCCGTGCGTGCAGGCGCTGGCCGCTGTGGCCGTGATGGCCGCCGATGGCAACGCCGCGCAGCCAAGCAGCATGACGCTGATGGCCGGTCCCATCGACACGCGGGTCAACCCGACGAAGGTCAACAGGCTGGCGACCAGCAAGCCGATTGGTTGGTTCGAGCGCAATTTGATCGCCCGCGTGCCGTGGAAGTACCCGGGCGCGCGACGCATGGTCTATCCCGGTTTCGTGCAGCTAACCGCCTTCGTGTCGATGAACATCAACCGGCACTACAACGCGCACCAGGAGCTGTACGAGCACTTGCGCAATGGTGATCACGAGAAGGCGCAAGTCATCAAGACCTTCTACGACGAATATTTCGCCGTGCTCGATTTGGCGGCCGAGTTTTATCTCGAGACCGTGAGCTGGGTGTTCCAGGAGGCGCGCCTGCCCAAGGGTGAGCTTACCTACAAAGGCCAACCGGTCGAGCTAAAGGCCATCCGCAAAACGGCGCTGCTGACGGTCGAAGGCGAGCGCGACGATATTTGTGCGCTTGGGCAGACGGCGGCTGCGCATGACCTGTGCACCGGGCTGCGCCCGCACATGAAGCGGCACCACATGCAGGTCGGCGTCGGTCACTACGGCGTATTCAGCGGGCGCAAGTGGGACGGCCAGATCTATCCGCTCGTGCGCAACCTCATCCTGGCCAGCGATTGACCGCTATCCTCGGCGCCCGGCATCGTAGGCGGCGATTGCCGCCATGTTGACGACGTCGCTGTCCTTGGCACCGAAACCGCAGATCTGCACCGATCGCGAGAGGCCGACGAGGATCGGCCCGATCACGGTTGCGCCGCCCAGCTCCTTAAGCATGTTGGTGGAAATCGAGGCGGCGTGGAACGCCGGCATGACCAGCACGTTGGCCGTGTCGGACAACCGGCAGAACGGATAATGGCGCATCAGGTCGCGGTTGAGTGCGACGTCCGCCGCCATGTCGCCGTCGTATTCGAAATCGACCTGGCGCTCATCGAGGATTGCCACGGCCTCGCGCATCTGGTCCGAGCGCTCGCCGCGTGGCTGGCCGAAGGTCGAGTAGGCGAGCAGGGCCACTCGCGGCTCGATGCCGAAATTGCGCGCCGCACGCGCGGCTTCCGTGGCGATGTCGGCAAGCTCCTCGGCCGTCGGCATGTCGTGCACGCTGGTGTCGGCGATGAGCACGGCGCGGCCGCGCAGCAGCGCCAGCGAGACGCCGATGACGTTGCGCCCCGGCTCCGCATCTATAACGCGCTGGACATCGTCGTAGACGCTCGTCCAGTTGCGCGTGACGCCGGAGACGAGCGCGTCGGCATGTCCGTGCGCGACCATCAGCATCCCGAAAACGTTGCGTTCATTGGCGACAAGCCGTTGGCAGTCGCGCTTGAGGTATCCGCGGCGCTGCAGGCGGGCATAGAGGTAGGCCGAGAATTCCTCCATATACGGGTTCTTGCGCGTATCGAGGATTTCGTATTCGGGGCGCAGGACCATGCCCAGCGCGCGGAATTGTTCGCGCACCACGTCCGTCGATCCGATGAGGATCGGCACGCCAAAGCCTTGTGAAAAGTAACTGTGCGCGGCGCGGATGACGGCCGGCTCCTCGCCTTCGGCGAAGACCACCCGCTTGGGATCGGAGCGCACGGCGCTGAACGTCGATTGCAGCCAGCCGGCCAATGGATCGAGACGGCCCTCCAGCTGTGCGACATAGGCATCCATGTCGACGATCGGCTTGCGCGCAACGCCCGAATCCATCGCCGCCTTGGCCACCGCGGTGGGGACATTGACGATGAGGCGCGGATCGAAGGGGGCTGGAATGATGTACTCGGGTCCGAACGTCGGGCGCCGGCCGTGGAAGGCGGCAGCGACCTGGTCGGGCACCTCGGCTCGGGCAAGGTCGGCGAGCGCCTCGGCAGCGGCGATCTTCATCGCCTCGTTGATGGTCGAGGCCTGCACGTCGAGGGCGCCGCGGAAGATAAAGGGGAAGCCTAGGACGTTGTTGATCTGGTTCGGGTAGTCGGAGCGGCCGGTGGCTACGATGGCGTCATCGCGCACGGCGAGGACGTCCTCGGGCGTGATCTCCGGATCGGGGTTGGCCATGGCGAAGATGATCGGCTTATCGGCCATGGCGCGCACCATGTCCTGCGTCACGGCACCCTTGACGGAAAGACCGAACAGCGCGTCGGCGCCTTCCAATGCCTGCGCCAGCGTGCGCGCCTTGGTCTTGGCGGCGTACGCCGACTTCCACTGGTTCATGCCTTCCTTGCGACCCTGGTAGACGACGCCCTTGGTGTCGCACAGGATCACGTTTTGCTTGGGGATGCCGAGCGCCACGACCAGTTCCAGGCAGGCGATGCCGGCCGCGCCGGCGCCGTTGACGACGAGCTTGCAGTTCTTGAGCTCGCGCCCGGTAAGCTCGGCGGCGTTGATGAGGCCGGCTGCTGCGATGATCGCGGTTCCGTGCTGGTCATCGTGGAACACCGGGATGTCGAGCAGCTCTTTCAACCGCTGCTCGATGATGAAGCAGTCGGGGGCGCGAACGTCCTCGAGATTGATGCCGCCGAACGACGGGCCGAGATAGCGCACCGAGTTGATGAACTGGTCGGGGTCCTCGGTATCGACCAACAGGTCGATGGCGTCGATGTCGGCAAAGCGCTTGAACAGCGCGCCCTTCCCCTCCATCACCGGCTTGGCGGCCAGCGCGCCGAGATTACCGAGGCCGAGGATGGCGGTGCCGTTGGAGACCACGGCGACCAGGTTGCCCTTGTTGGTGTAGTCGTAGGCGGTAGCGGGGTTTTGCGCGATCGCGTGCACGGGCACGGCGACGCCCGGTGAGTACGCCAGCGACAGGTCGCGCTGCGTGGCCAAAGGCTTGGTGGGCGTGATCTCGAGCTTGCCAGGCTTTCCCTGCGCATGGAACTGCAGCGCTTCCTGGTCGGTGAAACGGGCCTGGGTGGCTTTTGAGCTTCGGGCGGTGGTCATGAGGTGGGCTGTCCGGTTGAAAAGTGGCGCAACATAGGCTTGTGAGGGCGTCGAAACAATCGCTTGGCCTCCCGCCAGCCGGTCGGTGAACAACCGCGGTGGCGCGTTTGACCGCTGGGGGAGGCCCGTTATCGTTGCAGACCGCCGCTGGGCGGGGCCTTTGCAGTGGGGGACGACCGCCGATGGCGGGCAAACGGACGCGAGTGAAGCCGCCGGTGCCTATGCACGACCCGGCCGATGCGGGCGGCGAGGAGCGAGCCGCGGACGCGGCATGGGCGGCTGCACCTCCGGCGCCGTCTGCCGCCGTCGCCGTGCCGGCAGACGAGGCTTCTCCGTCCATGGCGCAGTTCCTGGAGATCAAGGCCGCCAATCCGGACTGCCTGCTGTGGTACCGGATGGGGGATTTCTATGAGCTGTTCTTCGACGATGCCGTGGCGGCCTCGGCAACGCTCGGCATTGTGCTCACCAAGCGTGGAAAGCACCTTGGGCAGGATATCCCGATGTGCGGGGTACCAATCCATCGCGCCGACGAATACCTGCAGCGGCTGATCAGGGCCGGGCACCGCGTCGCGGTCGCCGAGCAGCTCGAGGATCCGGCCGAGGCGAAGAAGCGCGGCTCAAAGGCCGTCGTCAAACGCGACGTCGTGCGCCTCGTGACCCCGGGCACGCTCACCGAGGACACGCTCCTCGATGCCAAGACCCGTAACTATCTCACTGCGCTGTTCCGCGCCGGCGGCCAAGTATCGAGTGCAACCCTCGAGCCAAATGCCATTCTGGCGTTGGCGTCGATCGAGATTTCGACAGGCGAGCTCGAGGTCGGCGAGATCTCGGGCGCCGATTTGCCGGGCGAGTTGGCACGCCTGGCGCCGGGCGAGGTGATCGTTTCCGATGTGCTGCTCGGCGACGCCGATGTCCGCGGATGGATCGCGCGCGTCGGCGCCGCGGCAACACCGGTGCCTGGAGCCTATTTCGACAGCCTCGCGGGAGAGGCGAGCCTCAAGAAACAATTGAAGGTCGCCGAGCTCGGCGGCTTCGGCGCCTTTACCCGGCCGGAGCTGGCGGCGATCGGCGCCGCACTCAAGTACGTCGAGCTGACGCAGATGGGCCGGGCGCCCGCGCTGCGGCCACCCAAACGCTTCGGCTCCGATGCAATTCTGCTGATCGATGCGGCCAGCCGCGCCAGCCTGGAGCTGGTGCGCTCGGTGGCGGGTGAAAAGCAGGGCAGCCTTCTTGCCGCCATCGACCGAACCGTGACCGGCCCTGGCGCGCGCGAGCTGGCCGGCCGGCTGGCGAGCCCGCTGCGCGAGATCGCCCGCATCGACCGCCGGCTCGACGCCGTCGGCTTCCTCATCGATGCGGAGCGCCTGCGCAGCGATCTGCGTGCCGCACTGAGATTATCGCCCGACATCGCGCGCGCCATCTCGCGACTCGGCTTCGGGCGCGGAGGGCCGCGCGACCTGGCCGCCGTGCGCGACGGCCTTTCCTGCGCGCAGGGTTGCGCCGCCCTGCTGGCCGGTGAGGCCTCCACCATGGGCTTGCCGGAGGAATTGGCGCGCATTGCCGACGAGCTGCGTGCGGTGCGGCCAAAGCTGCACGACGCGCTGGCCGCAGCCCTCGTCGATGACCCGCCGCACCTGAGGCGCGATGGCGGCTTCGTGCGGCAAGGCTATCGAGCTGAGCTCGACGAGGCACGTCGCCTCAAGGAGGACGGTCGCGGCGTCATGGCCGGCCTCGAGGCAAGGTACGTCGAGCGCACCGGCGTCAAATCGCTGAAGGTGCGCCACAACAACATCCTCGGCTTCTACATCGAGGTGACGCAGGGCAACGCCAAACCGCTGCTCGAAGGGCCGCTGTCGAGTGAATTCCGTCACCGCCAGACGATGGCCAATGCAGTGCGTTTCTCGACGGCCGAGCTCGCCGATATTGAGGGGCGTATCGCCTCGGCAACGGAGCGGGCCCTCAACCTCGAGCAGGAAGTATTTGCCGAGCTGGCAGCCGCGATCGAGCGCGAGGCCGGGGCTCTCGGCCGCATCGCCGCCGCGCTCGCCGAGCTCGATGCCACAGCCGGGCTTGCCGAGCTGGCGCGCACGGAGAGCTACACGCGCCCTGTTGTCGACGACAGCCAGGCGTTCGAAATTCGTGGCGGCCGGCACCCGGTCGTCGAGCAGGCCCTGAGGGCGGCGAAGGCGGGCGCCTTTATCGAGAACGATTGCGTGCTCGGCGCCGGCGCGGACCGCCGCCAAGGTGACGGCGAGGAGACGGCCGATGGGCGCATCTGGCTCGTCACCGGTCCCAACATGGCCGGCAAGTCGACGTTCCTGCGCCAGAACGCGCTCATCGCGGTGTTGGCGCAGATGGGCTCGTTCGTGCCGGCGCGCAGCGCGAGGATCGGCGCGCTCGATCGCCTGTTCAGCCGCGTCGGCGCATCCGATGATTTAGCTCGCGGGCGGTCGACCTTCATGGTCGAGATGGTGGAGACGGCGGCCATCCTCAATCAGGCGAGCGATCGCTCCCTCGTCATTCTGGACGAGATCGGCCGCGGCACCGCGACTTTCGATGGCTTGTCGATCGCTTGGGCTACGGTCGAATTCCTGCACGACGTGCTGAAGTCGCGCGCGCTTTTCGCCACTCATTATCACGAGCTGACCGCGCTCGCTCGCCGCCTCGACGGCGTTGCCAGCGTAACTGTCGACGTGCGCGAATGGCACGACGAGATCGTCTTCCTCCACAAGGTCAAGCCGGGGGCGGCCGACCGCTCCTATGGCATCCAGGTGGCCAAGCTGGCCGGCCTCCCGGAGCGGGTGGTCGGCCGGGCCCGAGAGGTGCTAGCGCTGCTCGAAAAAGCCGACAGCCGCAAGAACGCGCGCAACGGCGGTCTCGACGAGCTGCCTCTGTTTGCGGTAAGCCGGCCGATGACTTCGCCCGAGCCCTCCGGCCCCACGGCTCTCGAGAAGGCAGTCGACGACTTGAAGCCAGACGATTTGAGCCCGCGCGCCGCGCTCGACGCCGTCTACCGCCTCAAGGCGCTGCGCCAAGGCGGCCAGGGCCCGGAACGGTAAATCAAGGACAACGTCGTGCGGACATCTGCCATGACAAGGCAACATGGATAGAGCGATCCAACGGAGCGCACCCTATTTCGACTCGCGCGCGTTGCGCGCCGAGCTGACGGCGAATTTTCGCGCCGCTGGCGATGATGCCGGCAAGGCGCGCGGCGCCATGATCGAGCGCCTCAAGCTGCTGGTCGCGGATGCGCGCGCGGCCGCGCGCCGCGGATTGGAGGCCGATCACAGTGGGCGCCGCTGCGCCTCCGGGCTGTCGCATTTCCAGGACGAGCTGATCCGCGTTCTCTACGACTATACCGTCTGGCACGTTTACCGGGCGACCAACCCATCCGATGCCGAGCGGATGGCCATCGTTGCCACGGGCGGCTATGGCCGCGCCTTGCTGGCGCCGGGGTCCGACATCGATCTCCTGTTCCTGCTTCCCTACAAGCAGACGGCGTGGGGCGAGAGCGTCGCCGAGTACATTCTCTACGTGCTGTGGGATCTCGGTTTCAAGGTCGGGCACGCAACGCGCACCGTCGATCAGTGCATCAAGATGAGCTCCGACGTGACGGTGCGCACCGCGCTGGTCGATGCCCGGCTCATCCACGGCGACGGCAAGCTCTACGGCGAGTTCGAGGAGCGCTTCCGCACGCAGGTGGTAGCAGGCACGGCGCGCGCCTTCATCGATGCCAAGATGGCCGAGTATGATGCCCGTCACCGCACGGCCGGCGAGAGCCGCTACAAGGTCGAGCCCAACGTCAAGGACGGCAAGGGCGGCCTGCGCGATCTGCACACGCTGCACTGGCTGTCAAAATACCTATACGGGCAGGGCGTCGGCGCCGCGACGGTGGCCGCCGGCATCTTCCGTACCGAGGAGGTGGCGACGTTCCGACGCTGCGAGGACTTCCTGTGGACCATCCGCTGCTTCCTGCATTTCGCCAGCGGGCGCGCCGAGGAGGTGCTGACGTTCGACATGCAGCCGTGGCTCGCCGCCCAGCTCGGCTACAACGACCGCGGCGGTCTTCTCGCCGTCGAGCGCTTCATGAAGCACTACTTTCTCATCGCCAAGGACGTCGGCGACCTGACGACTATTCTCTGCTCGGCGCTCGAGATGCAGCAGCTCAAGGCCTCGCCCGGGCTCAGTCGTTTCCTGCGTCCGCTGAGCTGGAAGCAGCGGCGGCAGTTGCGCACGCGCACCGACTTCCGTATCGACAACGACCGGCTCAATGTTGCCGACCCCGAGGTGTTCAAGCGCGATCCGGTGAATCTCATCCGCTTTTTCGCCGAAGCGCACCACACCAACTCGTTTCTGCATCCCGATGCCATACGGCTGTTGCGGCACTCGAAGCGGTTGATCGATGACGGGCTGCGCACCGATCCGGAGGCCAACCGGATCTTCATCGAGCTGCTCACCGGGGATACCAATCCCGAGATGTCGCTGCGGCGCATGAACGAGGCCGGCGTGCTCGGCCGTTTCGTGCCGGAGTTCGGCCGCGTTGTCGGCATGACGCAGTTCAACATGTACCATAGCTACACGATCGACGAGCACCTCATACGCACCATCGGCATGCTTACCGATATCGAGCGCGGCGGAGCCAGCAACGAGCTGCCGCTGTCGACGGAGATCATCGGCACCATCAAGAACCGGCGCGCGCTGTACGTTGCCGCGTTCCTGCATGACATCGGTAAGGGCTATACCGAGGATCATTCGATCGTCGGTGCGCGCGTGGCACGCAAGCTGGGGCCACGCTTCGGCCTGACGCCGGCGGAGACCGAGACGGCCGCGTGGCTCGTCGAGCAGCATCTGACGATGAGCAACATCGCGCAGAGCCGCGATCTATCCGACCCCAAGACGATCCGCGATTTCGCCGACGTCGTGCAGAGTCCCGAGCGGCTGAAGCTCTTGCTGCTGCTCACGGTGGCCGATATTCGCGCCGTGGGGCCCGGCGTATGGAACGGCTGGAAGGGGCAGCTCCTGCGCACCCTCTATTACGAGACCGAGCCGCTCGTTGCCGGCGGCCACACGCAGGTGAAACGCAGTCAGCGCACCGCGGAGGCCCAGGAAGAATTGCGGCGCGCGCTCACGGATTGGCCGCAGGCCGACGTCGACCGCTACGTCGAGCGGCACTATCCCGACTATTGGCTGCGTACCGATGCCGAGCGGCGGGTGGAGCATGCCAAGCTGCTGCGCCGTGCTGAGCACGAGGGCTTGCACCTCGCCACCGACACGCGCACCGATGCGTTCACGGCCATCACCGAGCTGACCGTCGTGGCTCCGAACCATCCGCGCCTCTTGGCCCTGTTCGCCGGCGCCTGCGCCGCCGCGGGCGCCAACATCGCCGGCGCGCACATCATGACGACGCGCGATGGGTACGCGCTCGATACGTTCCTGCTCAATCGCGCCTTCAAGGACGACGAGGACGAGCTACGTCGCGGCAAGCGCATCGGCGACCTCATCGGCCGACTGTTGCGTGGCGACGCATGGCTCGACACGCTGCTTGCCGAGCGCGGGCCGCCGCCGCGCCGCGTCATGGCGTTCAACGTCGAGCCTGATGTGATCATCAACAACGCGCTTTCGGACCAGTTCACGGTGATCGAGGTTGCGGGGCGCGACCGTCCCGGGTTGCTGTACGAGCTCACCAGCACGCTTTCCAACCTGCTGCTCGATATTACGTCGGCGCACATCACGACTTTCGGCGAGAAGGCCGTGGACGTCTTCTACGTGACCGACCTGACGGGCAAGAAGATCGATAGTGAGACGCGGCAGGAGACCATCCGCAAGCGGCTGATCGGCGTCCTCGAGGGAAGTGTCGAGAAGCTCGATCGCAGCCCGGCGCCAACCTGAGGCGCGGCACCGTTAGCGCGACACCATCAGCTCGACACGACGGTCGAGCTGCCACAGATCTTCCTGGCTGAAGTCGCTGCGCACCACCCCCGTATACGGCTCGGTCTTGCCCTTGGGGATCAGCTCGAGCTCGCCCTTGAAGCCACCCTCGCGCAGGAAGCTGGCGACGGTCTCGAGCCGCTCCCGGGAGAGGTTCATGTTGAGCTCGTGCGTGCCGCGCTCATCGGCATGGCCCGTCAAGGTCACCTTGGGGAAGCGCTTGAGCTGCAGGTATTCGAGCAGCAGCGCGGCGGCCCTTCTGCCATCGCTCGTTAGCGTTGCCTCGTTGAAAATGAAGGTGACCGGTACCGGGACCGACGCGCTCGTGGCAGCTGACTGCGATGTGGGCGGAAGCGGCGGCGCAGCGGCGACAGGGGCACCGGCCGGGGACGTGCGATCGTCGGTGATTGGGGCTGGCGGTGGCGCCGCCGCGACGGTCTGCTTCTCCTCGTCGGTACGTGCCGCCGCGACCATACCCTCGAGGTTCTTCAGCATGTCGGAGGTGACGGTGCCCGCCGTGTGCCGCTTGGGCGGCTCGGGCTTGACCTCCTCACGATGAGCCGCGCTATCGGCCACTTTCGTGCCGGGCGGAGCTTTGAAGAGTGCCAGCTTGGCCTCCGCGTTGGGGATCTTGGCGTCGGTGGTGAACGTCCACTCGCCGTTCTCGTCGGCCTGCGCCGTGCCGATCTCCTTGCCGTCGGCGGTGATCGTGACGACCGATCGAGGCTCGGCGCGCCCGGCGAACACGGATGTGCCGTTCGGGTCGATGCGGGCGATATCGAATGAGGGGGCGGCGCCTTGCGTATCCGACGGGGGGCTGAGCGCCTCCTGCAGCTCCTGCGCTTCGTCCTGCGCAGTTGCGGATTTAGCCGCCTTGGTCGGGCTTTGCTCTTTCGCCTGCTGCTTGGGTGCTAAGGGCCCTGGGTCCATGTCGAGGAGCCAGACTGCTCCTCCGAACAGCATGAGCAGCAGAAGTATAAACAACACTGCCAGGCGAAGCATCGAGGTCGTCCCGCACTCTAGGCCCCCCGGCCCCCGGCACAAGCGACAGTCTCCGGTATTTGAGCATCTTGTTCAAGGCCATCGCGTGGCCGCGGGGCATAGAAGCCTGGGCTAGGCCGAAATCCGCGGATTTCCGCCGCTGCCACGAAACAGGAAAGCCATCAGGAAGCCGGCGACGAAGCCGCCGACGTGCGCCATGTAGGCGATACCGCCGACGTCTTGCGTCGTCTCGTCGGTGTAGGCGATCGAGCCGACGCCGCTGAACAGTTGCAGGACGATCCAGAAGCCGAGCACGACGAGCGCCGGCATGGCGACAACCTGGCTGCCGAACAGCACGTGCACGCGCGCGTGTGGGAACATCAGGATGTAAGCGCCGAGCACGCCGGCGATGGCGCCGGAGGCGCCAACATTCGGAATGTTCGAGCCGGGGGAGACATAGTATTGGGCGAAGGTCGCGGCGATGCCTGCGAGCAGATAGAAGATGAGGAACTTGAGGTGCCCGAAGCGATCTTCGACATTGTCGCCGAAGATCCACAGGTAGAGCATGTTGCCGCCGAGGTGCAGCCACCCGCCGTGCATGAACATGGCGGTGAAGATGGTCACCAGGTTGGTCCCCGGATTGTCCGAGAAGCGTCCCGGAACGAACGCCCACTCCTGGATGAACGCGTCGCCGTTCTGCAGCTCTAGAAGAAAGACCAGCACATTGATGATGATGAGAATGTAGGTGACGAACGGCGTCGAGCGCCGCATGGAATTGTCGTCGCCTAGCGGGAACATGAGGCTGGTCCTCCACCTGTCCTGCGAACTTGTCGGCAATAGCTTTGGCGATGTCAACGCTGGCGAGGCGCCGCGCGGCATGCAGCATCTGGCCGCTTGCCCTCGAGCCAAGGCTCCGCTACCGCTCTGCGCCCATGAAGCTCTACCGCTCCTTCGCGACCGTCGGCGGCCTCACCATGCTGAGCCGCGTGTTCGGCTTTCTGCGCGACATCCTCATCGCCGCCGTTCTCGGCTCAGGTGCCGTCGCCGACGCCTTCTTCGTCGCCTTCCGTTTCCCCAATCTCTTCCGCCGCCTGTTCGGCGAGGGCGCCTTCAATGCCGCGTTCGTGCCACTGTTTGCCAAGCGGCTGGAGGGCGAGGGGCGAGAGGTGGCGCGCGCGTTCGCCGAAGAGGCCATGGCCGGGCTCGTCTTCATCCTCCTGGCGCTCACCATCATCGCCGAGATCGCCATGCCGTTGCTGATGTACGGCCTGGCGCCGGGGTTCAGCGAGACGCCGGAGAAATTCGATCTCGCCGTGCTCCTGACGCGCATCACCATGCCGTACCTGTTGTGCATGTCGCTCGTGGCGCTGATGTCGGGCGTGCTCAACTCGTTCGGCAAGTTCGTCGAAAGCTCCTCCGTCTCCATCGTCCTCAACGTCGTGATGATGGCAGCGACGCTCATTGGCATGGCGCTTGGCTATCAGAATGATCCGATGGCCGGCATCATCCAGGCATGGGGCGTCTTCGCCGCCGGTATCCTGCAGCTGTGGCTGTTGATGGACGGCCTGCGACGCAACAACATCTGGCTCAAGCTGCGCCGGCCGCGCATGACCGAAGGCATGCGGCGGCTCATCCGCCTCGGCATCCCGGGCGTGATCGCCGGCGGCGTCACGCAGATCAACATCGTCATCGGCACTGTCATCGCCTCGATGCAGAACGGGGCGGTCTCCTACCTCTACTACGCGGATCGCCTCTACGAGCTGCCGCTCGCCATCGTCGGCATCGCCATCGGCGTCGTGCTGCTCCCCGATGTGGCGCGCCATTTGCGCGCCGAGAATCACGAGGCGGTGATGGACAGCCAGAACCGCTCGCTCGAGTTCGCCACGCTGCTGACGCTGCCGGCCGCCGTGGCGCTGGCCGTGGTGCCGACCGCCATCGTCGCCGGGCTGTTCGAGCGCGGCGCCTTCACTGCCGCCGATACGCTAGCCACCGCCTATGCATTGGCGATCTTTGCCATCGGACTGCCGAGCTTCGTGTTGATCAAGGTGTTTTCACCCGCCTACTTTGCGCGCGAGGACACGCGCACGCCGATGGTCTACGCGACCATCAGCCTGACCGCGAACACGCTCGGCTCGATAGTCCTGTTCTTCCTGTTCCGCGCCCAAGGTTGGATGCCGCATCTCGGCATCGCCGTGGCGACGACGCTGGGCGGCTTCCTCAACGCGGGGCTGCTTTACGCGACGCTGGCGCGGCGCGGGTTCTTCGTCGCCGACGCGCGGCTGAAGCGGACTCTGCCGCGCATCGTGCTGGCAAGCGTCATTATGGGTGCCGTGTTGTGGGTCGTTGCCGATGCGCTCGACGGCATGTTCAAGCCGCCGACCCCCGAGTTGACGCGCGCCTTCGCGCTCGCGGTGCTGGTCGGATCCGGGCTCATCGTCTATGGCGTAGCCGTCTTCGCCGCCGGTGCCCTCGACATGCGCCAGCTGCGTCGTTTCCTCACCCGCCGCACGCCTCCGCCGGGCCCCGTCTGACTGCCGTCGCCGGTTTCGTGAAACGCGGCCTTGCGCGGGCGGCGCCGCCGCGCCATAAACCCGCGCCTATCGCTTCAAGGGGCTCCAATGAAGTTCAAAGAGCGCGTGTTCTCCGGCATGCAGCCGACCGGCAGCCTGCACCTCGGGAACTATCTCGGGGCGATGCTGCAGTGGATCGAGCTGCAGAAGACGCACGAGTGCATCTATTGCGTCGTCGACATGCACGCGATCACCGTCTGGCAGGATCCCGACGAGCTGAAATCGGCGATCCGCCAGGTGACGGCGGCCTACATCGCCTCGGGCCTCGATCCCAAGCGCAGCATCCTCTTCAACCAGAGCGAGGTGGCGGCGCACGCCGAGCTGGCTTGGATCTTCAATTGCGTGGCCCGCCTCGGTTGGCTCAACCGCATGACGCAGTTCAAGGAGAAGGCCGGCAAGGACCGTGAGAACGCCTCCGTCGGCCTCTACGTCTATCCGAACCTGATGGCGGCTGACATTCTCGCCTATCGCGCAACGCATGTGCCGGTCGGCGACGACCAAAAGCAGCACCTCGAACTCTCCCGCGATATCGCGCAGAAGTTCAACAACGACTTCAAGCAGTGGATTGAGAAGGCGGGCTATGTCGACGGCAACTTCTTTCCGCTGCCCGAGCCGGTGATCACCGGGCCGGCGACGCGCGTGATGAGCCTGCGCGACGGGACCAAGAAGATGTCGAAGTCGGACCCGTCCGACCTGTCGCGCATCAACCTTACGGACGATGCCGACACCATCGCCAAGAAGATCCAGAAGGCGAAGACCGATCCCGAGCCGCTCCCCTCGGAGCTCAAGGGCCTCGACGGGCGCCCCGAGGCCGAGAACCTCGTTGGCATCTACGCGGCGCTGGCCGGCCGGAGCAAGGCCAAGGTGCTCGAGGAGTTCGGCGGCGCGCAGTTCTCCGCCTTCAAGAAGGCGTTGGCGGAGCTTTGCGTCGAGAAGCTCGGGCCGATCGCGGCCGAGACCAAGCGCTTGATGGCCGACCCGGCGGAGATCGACCGCGTCCTCGCCAGCGGTTCGGAACGGGCCCGCGTGATCGCGGGGCCGATTATTGCCGAGGTCAAGGACGTCGTAGGTTTCGTGCGCTCTTAATGCTCGCGCTGTTGTTAGTGCCCCAGCCTCATGGCAGCATGGGTCCATGACGACGAAGAAGCGCCGTTCCTTCGAGGCCGACCACTTCCGCAAGTTCCTGCTCGTCATCGACGAGAGTCCGGAGGCGGAAAGCGCCCTCTATTACGCCGCCAGCCGCATGCAGCGCTCCTCGGGCACGCTCGTCATGCTGTACGTGATCGTGCCGCAGGAATTCCAGCACTGGATCAACGTCCGCCAGCAGCAGGTCGAGGAGGAGACGACCAAGGCCAAGGCGCTGTTTCGCCTCATGCGCCGCAAGCTCAATCTGGCCGGGTACGAGAACGTCGCCTGCGAGGAAATCATCCGCGAGGGCGCCAAGGGCGAGGAAATTCGCAAATTGATCGACGAGGACGAGGATATTGCCGTGCTGGTGCTGGGAGCCTCGACCGATGCCGCCGGTCCCGGCCCCCTGGTGTCGTCGCTGGCCGCCGGCAGCGCCGCCGGCAGCTTCCCGATCCCCATTACCATCGTACCCGGGACGCTGGCCCTGGAGGATGTCCGCACCTTGGCGTAAAAGGCCCACAAGGCACTCGAAATCCCGTCCTGGATCGCCTATCTTAGATTAATTCTAAAGTGAGTAGACCGCCGGCCTGCGCCGGCGATGGCAATGCGGAAAGGCCAGCCGATGTTCATTCAGACCGAAGCGACCCCCAACCCGGCGACGCTGAAGTTCATACCCGGCAAGGCCGTGCTAGCCGAGGGCACCGCCGACTTCACCGACAAGGGGGAGGCGCTGGCGTCGCCACTTGCCTCGCGCTTGTTCGACATCAAAGGCGTGCGCGGTGTGTTCCTCGGCTCTGACTTCATCTCGGTGACCAAGGGCGACGAGGAGTGGCAGCACCTGAAGCCGATGATCCTCGGCGCCATCATGGAGCACTTCATGTCGGGGGCCCCGGTCATCGCCGAGACGGCCAACGACGAAGCGGGTACGGTGTCGTACGATCCCGAGGACGAGGCGGTCGTCGCCACCATCAAGGAGCTGCTTGAGACGCGCGTGCGCCCTGCGGTGGCGCAGGACGGCGGCGACATCACGTTCTCGGGGTTCCGCGACGGCGTCGTCTATCTGCACATGCGCGGCGCCTGCTCGGGCTGCCCCAGCTCGACGGCCACGCTGCGCCACGGCATCGAGAATTTGCTACGCCACTTCTGTCCGGAAGTGCAAGAAGTTCAGGCCGTTTAAGCCGCGTAGATGCGAATTGAGAAACCCCGCCCCATCGGCGGGGTTTTTTGTGCGTTCAACCGATGCGGATCAGCAGGAACAACCATGCAGGTCGATGACGCTGCCTTGCGGCGAGCATTTCTGGATGCGCGCACGTACAATGCCTGGCTTTCGAAAGAGGTGCCGGACGACCTGCTGAGGCAGCTCGTCGACATACTGAAGCTTGGTCCCACCAGCGCCAATTGCCAGCCGGCGCGCTTCTTGTTCGTGAGGTCGAAGGAGGGCAAGGAGAAGCTGCGGCCGCTCCTCAGCGAGGGCAATCGCGCCAAGACCATGCAGGCGCCGGTATGCGCGATCATTGGCTACGATCTGGAGTTCTACGAGCACCTGCCACGGCTGTTTCCGCACAAGGACATGAAGAGCTCGTTTGCCGGCAAGCCGGACAAGATCCACGAGAACGCGTTCCGCAACGGCACCCTCCAAGGCGCCTATCTCATTCTCGCGGCAAGGCTTTTGGGCCTCGATTGCGGGCCGATGTCGGGCTTCGACAACGCCGGGGTCGACAAGGCCTTTTTCGCCGGCACCAGCATCCGATCGAATTTCCTGTGCAACCTCGGATTCGGCGATGCCTCCGTTCTGAAGCCGCGTTCGCCGCGCCTCGACTTCGCCGAAATGGCCAAGATCATCTGAGACATTGGCCTTTCATTTTCGGATGGTGAATCTGCCGTGCTCTGCGTATAGGGTGCGGCGCATGAATATTCTGGCCTTCGATACGTGCTTCGACGGCTGCTCGGTGTGCCTCGCCGAGTGGCGCCAAGGCGTTGTCGTCGAGCGCAGTGCGCGGATGGAGCGCTTCGAGGCCGGTCATGCCGAGCGCCTCATCCCGATGATCGGCGAAGCCATGGAAGAGGCGCGGCTGCGCTTCGATGAACTCGAGCGGATCGCGGTGACCATCGGTCCCGGCACTTTTACGGGAACGCGCATCGGCATTGCCGCGGCCCGCAGCTTGGCGCTGGCGACGGGAGTCGGCACCGTCGGCGCTTCGAGTCTGGCGGTCATGGCTGAGGTGGCGCGGCGCAAGATCAGGCCGGATGTGCTCGCCGTCGTCGTCGATGCGCGGCGGGGCGAAGTCTACGCCCAGTTGTTTGGCTCGGGCGGCGGGTGCGATGCGATCTCACCGCCGCAGCTATTGTCGGTGGAAGAGGCGGCGCTGCTGGGCGGCCGCGGACCCATCGTGTTCGTCGGCTCCGGCGCCACGCTAGTCGCAGCCGTTGCCGCGCGTCAGGGTCGCGACGCGCGAGCGGCGCTCCCCGACCTGCTCCCCGATGCCGTCGCGCTGGCGCACCTTGCGACCTCGCTCGAAGTATCCGATGCGCCGCTCATTCCGTTCTATCTGCGGCCGCCCGATGCCAAGCCGCAGGACGGCAAGGCGATCGCGAGGCTCTGAAGATGCGCACGGCCGCCACCCCGCTCGATCCGAAGAACTTGAGCCTTCTGTGGGCGAGCCCGGAGCGCGCCGAAGAGATCGCTGCCCTGCACGCCCGACTGTTCGATCCGCCGTGGGATGCCGACAGCGTGACGCAGTCCATCGAGCATCCCGCATCCGCCTCGTTCATCGCTCAGGTGCGGGAGCCGCGGTCGCTCGCCGGCTTCGTTATCGGGCGCATCGCCGCCGATGAGGCCGAGATCCTGTCGATTGGCGTTGCGCCGGAGTGGCAGCGCCGCGGCATCGCCCGCCAGATGGTCGAGGGGCTCGCCCGCGCCGCCCGCCGCGCCGAGGTACGGCGTCTATTCCTCGAGGTGGCATCCGACAACGACCCGGCGATCGCTCTCTACAAGAGCCTCGGCTTCAAGACGGCCGGACGGCGCAAGGCCTATTACCAGCGCGGGGCGGGCGAGAGCGTCGATGCCATTATTCTGGCCCTTACCCTATAGGTGCATGTGGTCGTTTTTCGTGGACCGTCGGCGGTGGACGGCCCGCGGCCGCTTTCCTATAAAGCGTCCACCGACCGAGAGCGGAGCGAACACCGCCGCATGGCCGAATCGACAAATCCGAATTTGAGCCGCATCGAGCTCCTGTGCACCGAGCAGGGCTTGCGCATGACCGGCCAGCGGCGCGTCATCGCCCGCGTTCTGTCGACCGCAAAGGATCATCCTGACGTCGAGGAGGTCTACCAGCGCGCCCACGAGGTGGACCGGCGGATATCGTTATCGACCGTCTACCGCACGCTAAAGCTGTTCGCCGAGAAGGGCATTCTCGAACGACACGACTTCGGCCACAAGCGCGGGCGCTATGAGGAGGCAGCGCGCGGTCATCACGATCATCTCATCGATATGGAGAGCGGACGCGTGATCGAATTCCGCAACGAAGCGATCGAGGCGCTGCAGGACAGGATCGCGCGCGAGCTGGGGTTCAAGCTCGTCGGTCACCGGCTCGAGCTCTATGGCGTGCGCGTGAAACCGGCGAAGAAGGCGTGATACGCTGGCGGGGAGCGAAGATGGGTGCGTTCCGCGGTGGAGCGATTCTCGCAGGCTTCTTCGCCCTCACCGTGCCGCTGATGCCAGTGCAGGCACTTCTCTTGCGCGCCAGTCCGAAGCGTGCGCGCACCTTCCCGCATTGGTACCACCGCCAAGTGTGCCGACTGCTCGGCATCCGCATCTCGATCGACGGCGAGGTGGCGCGCGATCGCCCGGTGCTGCTCGTCGCCAATCACACGACGTGGCTGGACATTCCCGTGCTTTCCGCCGTGGCGCCAGTCTCGTTCGTCGCCAAGAAGGAGGTCGGCAACTGGCCGTTCGTCGCCTCCTTGGCGCGCCTGCAGCGCTCCGTGTTCGTCGATCGCACGCGACGAATCGCGGTTGGGCAGGTGGCCGGCGAAATCGTCGAGCGGCTTGCCCAGGGCGACGCCATCGTTCTTTTCGCCGAAGGCACTTCGAGCGACGGCAACCGCGTGCTGCCGTTCATGACCTCGCTGTTCGCCGCGGCGAAGCCTCCGTCAGGGGAGGCCAGCGCAGCGCCCGACGCGGTCGTGCAGACGCTGTCGGTGGTCTACACGCGCCTGCACGGTGTTCCCCTCGGCCGTACGGGGCGACCTGCGGTTGCCTGGTACGGTGACATGGAGATGCGCAGCCACGCCTGGCAGCTGCTCAAGGCCGGTCCACTCGACGTTGAGATCCGCATCGGGGCGCCTGTGGCATTAACGAGCTTCGCCGATCGCAAGGAGCTGGCGCGGCATAGCGAAGCACAGGTACGCGAGCACGTGGTGCGCATGTTGCGCGTCAGGTCATCGGATGAAGCCGTGACGATCGCAGAAGCTGAGCCGGCGCCATCGGCCATCAGAATGCGCGCCGCGGAACCCCGGCAAAAGTGGACGTGAGGGATACTCCTATGTAGGGACTGGACAAAGCCGCAGCGATGAGGCTGCGTACGCGGCATGGACAGTGGACGCGCGAAAGCATGGACGATCGGTTGACGACGCAGACGAGAGAGGCTGAGCCCGATGAGGCGATCATCTCGCCGTCCGGCGTAGCGCGCTCGCCTGCGACGGGGCCCAAGGTCTACGTGCGAACCTTTGGCTGCCAGATGAACGTCTATGATTCTGAGCGCATGACCGAGGCGCTCTCCGCCCACGGCTATGCGGAGACCGGCGCCGTCGAAGACGCCGACCTCGTAATTCTCAATACGTGCCACATCCGCGAGAAGGCGGCGGAGAAGGTCTACTCGGACCTCGGCCGCATTCGCCAGGTGAAGGGCGCGCGCGCGGCGTCGGGCAGCGACACGGTTGTCGCCGTCGTCGGGTGCGTCGCGCAGGCGGAAGGCAGCGAGATCGTGCGGCGCGCGCCGGTAGTCGATCTAGTGGTCGGTCCGCAGAGCTATCATCGGCTGCCAGAGCTGATCGCGCGCACGCGCTCGGAGAACCGCTCGCTGGTCGAGACGGAGTTTCCCGAGGAGGAGAAATTCGCACGTCTGCCGCAGCGCGCCCCCTCGCGCGGCGTTACGGCATTCCTCACCGTGCAAGAGGGCTGCGATAAGTTCTGCACGTTCTGCGTGGTGCCCTACACACGCGGCATGGAGTACTCGCGTTCCGTCGCCGACATCGAGCACGAGGCGCGCGCTCTGGTGGCCGGCGGCGTGCGCGAGGTGACGCTGCTCGGTCAGAACGTCAACGGCTACCACGGCGCCGGTCCGGAGGGGCGCAGTTACTCGCTCGCCGATCTCATCCGCCATCTCGCGCAGATCGATGGATTGGAGCGGTTGCGCTACACGACCAGCCACCCGCGCGACATGAGCGATGACCTCATCGCTGCGCACGGCACCGAGAAGAAGCTGATGCCGTATCTGCACCTGCCGTTTCAGTCGGGCGCCGACCGCATCCTTGCTGCCATGAATCGCAAGCATACGGCGCGCGAGTATATCGATCTCGTCGGCCGTATCCGCGCCGCGCAGCCCGAACTCGCGCTGTCGACCGATGTCATCGTCGGCTTCCCGGGAGAAACCGAGGCTGAGTTTGCCGATACGCTCAGCGTGTTCGCAGAAGTCGGGTTCGCCGCCGCCTATTCCTTCAAGTATAGCCCGCGGCCCGGCACGCCGGCTGAGAAGCTCAGCGACCAAATTCCCGACGAGGTGAAGGCGGACCGCCTTGCTCGCCTGCAGAGCGTTATCGAGCGTCAGCAGGCCCTGTTCAGTCAGCGCTGCGTGGGGCGCGCGCTGCCAGTGCTGTTCGAAAAGCCGGGCCGGCGCCCGGGGCAACTGATCGGTCGCTCCCCCTATCTGCAGTCCGTGCATGCCAAAGCGCCTGCCGGCATGCTGGGCCGCGTCGTACCCGTTGAAATTTCAGCGTTCGGGCCCAATAGTCTAGCCGGTGTCATACGCCCGGAGTGATGATCCGGTAACGGTTATGCCAGTTATCCCGCTCCGGCTGTGCGGCGCGGCTGAGGCCTATGATAGGTTAACCGACGAGAGTGACGATTCGAAGCGAACGACGTCTGGAGCGCCGATTGGCAGCATTTCGCGGGAATCCGGTCGCTGGACCGGGGCGATCGCCCAAAACACAGGTCGCCAATAAGCGCCTGGTGGTGCCTTTTGAGGACAACCGCCACCTGACCCGGCTCCTCGGCGAATACGATAGCCACCTGGCTCTGATCGAGGACCGCCTTGGTATCGAGGCGCACGCGCACGGCAATGTCGTCACGCTCAACGGACCGGAAGCGGCCTGCGACATAGCGCGCGGTGTGCTGGAGGAGCTCTACAGCCGCGCGGCCGCCGGCGAGCCGATCGGTGCCGGCGACTTCGACGGGCTCATTCGTCACGCCCGCGAGGCAGCCGTCCCCGGTGACGGGCAGGCACAGATCGCCACGCGCCGCCGCGTCATCAAGGCGCGTACGCCCATGCAAAGCGCCTACATTCGGGCGCTGGAGAAATCCGATCTCGTGTTTGGGGTCGGCCCCGCCGGCACGGGCAAGACCTATATTGCCGTCGCTTACGCCGCCCATTGCCTGGAGCGCGGCGTCGTGGAGCGCATCATCCTTTCTCGCCCGGCTGTCGAAGCGGGCGAGCGGCTCGGTTTCTTGCCGGGCGATATGCGCGAGAAAGTCGATCCCTATCTGCGTCCGCTTTACGATGCTCTCTATGATGTGCTGCCGCCGGAGAAGGTCGAGCGCGACCTGGAAACTGGCGTCATCGAGATCGCGCCGCTCGCCTTCATGCGCGGACGCACGCTGGCCAACGCCTACGTCATCCTCGATGAGGCACAAAATACGACCACTATGCAGATGAAGATGTTTCTCACCCGACTCGGCGAGAACTCGAAGATGACGGTAACCGGCGATCCGAGCCAGATCGACCTGCCGTACGGCATGAAATCGGGCCTCGAGGAGGCGATTGCTCTGCTCGCCGACGTGCGCGGGATCGAGGCTATCCGATTTACCGGCGCCGACGTGGTCCGCCGTGACCTCGTCGCGCGCATTGTTGAAGCCTATGACCGGCAGAAGTAAGCTTCGTGCCATGCCCCCCATTGCTCCAGTGACCCGCGCGCCGCCCGTCAATGGCACGGATGATGCGCAAGCCGACGCCGATCCTCCCCTAAGTCTCGACATCGACGTCGTGCACGAAGGCGGCGACTGGGATTCGGTCGTCGACGGCGACGCTCTGGTGCGCGAGGCCGCGCGGGCACTCGCCGCCGAGCTGGCACTATCGAGCGGCGAGATCTGCGTGGCGCTCTCGAGCGACGCGCAAGTGGCCGAGCTCAACGCCAGCTATCGCGGCAAGGCAGCGCCCACCAACGTGCTGTCCTTTCCTGCGATCCCCATGCTGCCGGTGGAAGGCGAGCCGCGCTTCCTTGGCGATGTTGTGCTCGCCTTGGAGACGATGCAGCGCGAGGCCGCCGATCTGGAGCTGCCACTCGAGCATCATATGCAACACCTGGTGGTGCACGGACTTTTGCATCTTCTGGGATATGACCACGAGACGGACGAGGAGGCGCAGGCCATGGAATGCCTCGAGGTGCGCATTCTCGCGCGCCTCGGCATTGCCGATCCCTATGCGGCGGCGCGGCCGATCGATCCGCCCGAGCATGCGAGCCATCGTACCAAATCATGAGCAACGCACACTTACCCAAAGACCCGATCGAGACGCCGAGTCCGGTGAGCGGCGAGCCCCTTGCCACCGGCAGCCAAAGCCTGCTCAACGCGCTGCTCAGCCGCATCGGACTGCGCTCGCCCAGCCTGCGCGAGATGCTCGAGGCGGACCTCAAGGGGGAGGCGGAGGCCGATGCCGCCGCATTCTCGACCGAAGAGCGCGAGATGCTGCGCCGACTGTTGCGCTTCGGGGGCCTGCGCGTCGAGGACATCATGGTGCCGCGTGCCGATATCATCGCGCTCGAAGAGAGCGACACTCTCGCGGAGCTGTTGCGCACCTTCGGCGAGGCCGGTGTGTCCCGTATTCCGCTGTTCAGCGAGACCCTCGACGACCCGCGCGGCATGATTCACGTCAAGGACCTGTTCCGCTGGCTCACACGGGAAGCGGCCGACGACTCGGTGAATACACGCATAGCCGTGGCGCCGGCAGACGGAGACGTGAGCGGCGATGACACGGGGGCCGAGCCGTCGCATCTCGATTTCGGCCGCGTCGACCTCTCGCGCCCCATCACCTCGGCCAAGATCCGCCGCCCCGTCCTCTATGTTCCGCCATCGATGCCGGCGACCAACCTCCTGATCCGCATGCAATCGACGCGCATCCACATGGCGCTGGTGGTCGATGAGTATGGCGGCACCGACGGGCTGGTCACCATCGAGGACCTGGTCGAGCAGATCGTCGGCGATATCGAGGACGAGCACGATGTGGCCGAGGCGGCATACATCGTCACCGAACCGAAGATTGGGCTCGTCGCTTCGGCGCGCACACCGATCAAGCAGCTGGAAGAGCATCTCGGCGTCAAGCTCCTGAAACCTGAAGAGGAGGAGGACATCGACACGCTGGGTGGGCTGATGTTCTCGCTGCTTGGGCGGGTGCCGGTGCGCGGCGAGCTCGTTCGACACCCCAGTGGCCTTGAGTTGGAGGTGCTCGATGCCGATGCGCGCCGCCTCAAGAAGGTGAAGATCCACCAGCCGCGCGTTGCCGAAACGCCGGCAGCCGACGCGGCGAAAGCGTGAGCCTCGCTCCGGCATCCGCGCGGCAGCGGCAAGCCGGCTCTGCCATCGTGGTGCGCTTTGTCGATTTGGTGAGAGGCTTTGCGCTCTCGATAGCCAGCTTGTCGGGCCGGCGCCGCTTGGCTGCAGGCTTCGTCGCCGGCGCCGCATCGGCCCTCGCCATGGCGCCCTTCTTCCTCTCGCCGGTGCTGTTCGCCACGCTTCCGGTGCTCGTCTGGCTGATCGACGGCGCAGGTACCGAGGGCGTTTCACGTCGCGCTATTATGCTGCGTGCAGCCGGCGCCGGGTGGTGGTTCGGCTTCGGTTATTTTCTCTTGGGACTGTTCTGGGTCGGCGAAGCGTTCCTGGTCGAAGCCGACAAGTTCGCTTGGCTGATGCCGTTCGCGGTGGTGCTGCTTCCAGCCGGATTGGCACTGTTCACCGGGCTCGCTGCCGGCGTGGCGCGGCTCGTATGGTCGCCCGGGATCGCGCGCGTGCTGGTGCTGGCGATCACGCTTGCGCTCGCCGAGTGGCTGCGCGGGCACGTGTTGACCGGCTTTCCCTGGAGCGTTCTGGGCTATGCGCTGACGTGGCCGCTACCGCTGATGCAGTCGGCGTCCGTGCTCGGCATCTACGGGCTGACGCTCCTGTGCGTCGCCATCTTCGCCGGACCACTGGTCATCGTTGCGGACGCCAAAGCGGAGACGGCTCGTCGCGGCGCCGTCCTGCGCGCAGGCATGCTGGCCGTCGTTCCACTGCTGGTGCTCTATGCGCTCGGGGTCTGGCGACTATCTGCCGAGGCCGCCCCCATGCTCGATGGCGTGCGTGTTCGCATCGTGCAGGCGAGCGTTCCGCAGCGTGACAAATGGCGCCCCGAGAAGCAGCGCCAGATTTTCGAGGACCAGCTTTCCCTGTCGCGGCGCGATGCCTCCGGCCGGCAGGACGACCTATCCGGCATCACCCACCTCGTCTGGCCGGAGGCCGCCATGCCCTTCCTGCCACTCGAGCACCCCGAGGCGCTGGCGGCCATCGGCGACATGCTGCCCAATGGCACGCAGCTGCTATCGGGAGCGCTGCGGCTCAAGCACCAGACGTCGACCGCGCTCGCTGGCGCGCGCGAGGGTTACAACAGCCTCATGGCATTCGGCGACCAGGGCAATCTGGAGCACACCTACGACAAGATTCATCTCGTGCCATTCGGCGAGTACCTGCCGATGCAGGGGCTGCTGGAAAGCATCGGCCTCGAGCAGCTGACCCGCTGGCGCGGTGGCTTTTCCATCGGCACCGTGCCGCGCCCGCTGCTCAAGATCCCCGGACTGCCGCCGGCGGCAGGACTGATCTGCTACGAGGCGATCTTCCCGACCGCCATCGTCCAGGGGGCCGAGCGGCCGGGGCTGCTGGTCAACGTGACGAATGACGGCTGGTTCGGGGATACGACAGGGCCCTGGCAACACTTCCACCAGACGCGCGTGCGTGCGGTCGAGGAGGGCTTGCCAATCATCCGGGCGGCCAATAATGGCGTGTCGGCGGTCGTAGATGGGCAAGGTCGTGTTGTCGCAATGCTCACCCTTAACGCCCGCGGCGTCCTGGACAGTGGAATACCTGCGTCTATCTCAGCCCCCGTTTACGCTAAGCTGGGCGATTGTACTTTCTTAGCTCTGGTTCTCATCTTTCTGGGTGCCGCAGCTCTGCTGAACTACCGCCAAAGCCATTAGAGACAATTTGGTTGTTGTTCTGAAGGATGGCAGCCGTCATAAAGCTCGAATCGGAGGCATCGGGAAGATTTTCCGGCCCTTCAATAACACCCCAAGTTGGATGGGGGAGCGCCCGCAATCAAAGCGTGCATAACTGGTAACAAGCGGGATTAAAGGTAGTAGGAATGTCGAAAGAGACCGGGTTGGAAGATGCAGAAATCGAAGAGCGTGGGTCGCGGCGCGCCAACCCCATAGATGTTCACGTCGGCGCCCGCGTGCGGCTGCGCCGTATGCTGCTCGGCATGAGCCAGGAAAAGCTTGGCGAGCACCTCGGTCTGACCTTTCAGCAGATCCAGAAGTACGAAAAGGGTATCAACAGGATCGGCGCCAGCCGCCTGTTCGATCTCTCGCAGGTTCTCGGCGTTCCAGTGCAGTTCTTCTATGAGGAGCTCGCGGTCGGCCAGCCGGCAGGTGCAGCCGGCTTCGGCGAGCGCCCGGCGGAAAGCTACGCCGTAGAGTTCCTTGGGAGCCGCGAGGGCCTGGAGCTCAACAAGGCATTCGCGCGCATCACCGATCCGCGTGTGCGACGCTCCATCGTCGATTTGGTGCGCGCCTTTGCCGGTGAGACCGTCAGCGAGTAGGGACAGTCGTTCAGACCCCCGGCCGAGCCAGCGTGCCAACGCGCCGCAGGCGTCGGCCGATGGCATCCTCTCCTTGGCGACCTCACTCCTTGACCCTGTGGGCAAAGCTTGAGACAAACCCGGCGTTTTTAGCGACGCCGAAGCGCACGGGGGCCCGAGTGGCACGCAAATCATATCTCTTCACGAGCGAGTCCGTATCCGAGGGGCACCCGGACAAGGTATGCGATCGCATCTCTGATGAGATCGTCGATCTGTTCTTCCGTGAAGGACCGAAGGCCGGCATCGACCCCTGGGCGATCCGCGCTGCCTGCGAGACGCTGGCCACGACCAACAAGGTCGTCATCGCCGGTGAGACGCGCGGCCCGGAAACGGTGACCAAGGACTGGATCGCGCACGTCGCGCGCATGGCCATCCGCGACATCGGCTACGAGCAGGAAGGCTTCCACTGGGAGAGGGCCGATATCGAGGTCCTGCTGCATCCCCAGTCGGCGGACATCGCCGCAGGTGTCGATGCGCTGCAGCCGGGTGCCAACAAGGAAGAGGGCGCTGGCGATCAGGGCATCATGTTCGGCTATGCCTGCACCGAGACGCCGCAGCTCATGCCGGCGCCGATCTACTACGCCCATAACATCCTGCACGATCTGGCCGTCGCGCGGCACAAGAAGGAAGGCGCCGCCGCGCTGCTCGGGCCGGACTCGAAGAGCCAGGTCACCGTGCGCTACGAGGACGGCAAGGCGGTCGGCGTGACGCAGATCGTCGTTTCCCACCAGCACATCAAGGAAGACCTTTCGTCCAATCAGATCCGCGACATCATCGAGCCCTACGTGCGCAAGACGCTGCCCGAAGGCTGGATCAGCAAGGATACGATCTGGCACATCAATCCGACCGGTAAATTCTTCATCGGCGGGCCGGATGGCGATTGTGGCCTCACGGGACGCAAGATCATCGTCGACACCTACGGCGGCGCCGCTCCGCACGGCGGCGGCGCGTTCTCCGGCAAGGATTCGACCAAGGTCGACCGCTCGGCGGCGTATGCGGCGCGCTATCTCGCCAAGAACGTGGTTGCGGCCGGTCTCGCCGATCGGTGCACGATCCAGCTTTCGTATGCCATCGGCGTCGCCAAGCCGCTGTCGATCTACGTCGACACGCACGGCACCGGCAAAGTCGACGAGGCAAAGCTCGAGAAGGCGCTGGGCGAGGTCATGGACCTGTCGCCGCGCGGCATCCGCAAGCACCTCGACCTCAACAAGCCGATTTACGCCCGTACCGCGGCCTACGGTCACTTCGGGCGGCCCCCTGAGGCGGACGGCGGTTTCTCCTGGGAGAAGACCGACCTTGCCGATGCGATCAAAAAGGCCGTCGCCTGAGGCGAGCGGCGGGGCGCTGGAGCTTCAGCGCCGGCATGAGCTGCGATCGTTCGGCCGCCGGCGCGGGCGCAAGCTAAGTGCACGTCAGCAGCATTTGCTCGACGAGGTTCTGCCGCGCGTATCGCTACCGCTGGCCGAAGCGCCGCCTGCCCAACTAGCAGCGCTGTTCTCACCACCGCCAACGCGGGTGTGGCTGGAGATCGGCTTCGGCGGCGGGGAGCACCTCGCTTGGCAGGCGCACGCCAATCCGGACGTCGGCCTCATTGGCTGCGAGGTGTTCGAGGACGGCGTCGTCAAGCTTCTGTCGGCCATCGACGAGGGCGGACTCGCCAATATCCGGGTGAGCACCGAGGATGCGCGCGCCGTTCTGCGCTGGCTGCCTGCCGGCTCCCTCGATCGGGTGTTCATCCTGTTCCCCGATCCGTGGCCGAAGAAGCGGCATGTGAAACGTCGGCTGATCAACCGGTCGCTGCTCGATGCGTTGGCTCGCGTGATGCGCCCGGGTGGGGAGTTGCGGGTGGCCACCGATATTGGCGACTACCTGCGCACCATTCTCCTGGCAGCGCGCGGCCACCCCTGGTTCGTTTGGCGCGTCGCGGGGCCGGCGGATTGGCGCCAGCGAGGGGTTGATTGGCCCCCAACGCGCTACGAAGCCAAGGCCGGGCGGGAGCAGCGACGAAGCTACTATTTACGATTTGTGCGGAACAGCCGCCTCTGACGAGCCATCGTCCCCTTGCAACCGCAGTCACGATCCCGTAATATTCCGTTGCTCATGATCATCTCAACTATCAGGAGTGGGCCCTCCGGGTCCGCTCTTTTTGTATTGGCGTAGGGGATCGGGCAGAGCTGGCCGGAACCACAACCAAGATGCACGCTGGCGAGCAAGGCGCCTTGGGCGACCGATTCATCGTTGAAAGCGGCCCCGCCGCGCGGGTTGCCGAGCTCGTGGAGCCGGCGCTCAGCGATCGCGGCTTCCGACTGGTGCGCGTCGCCGTGTCCGGCCGTGAAGGCAAGACCGTGCAGATCATGGCAGAGCGGCCCGATGGCACGATGACGATTGAGGATTGCGAGGCCATATCTAAGGAGATTTCGCCGCTGCTCGACGTGCACGATCCGATCGCCGGCGCCTATCGCCTCGAGGTTTCTTCGCCCGGTATCGACCGCCCGCTGGTGCGGCCCTCGGACTTCGAGGACTGGTCGGGACACGAGGCGAAGATCGAGGTGAAGGAGCCGATCGACGGGCGGAAGCGTTTCCGCGGCACGCTCGAAGGCTTCGAGGACGGCGAGGCCCGCATTGAGGTCGAGCTTGGTGAGGCAGGGAAGGCCGTTATCGGTATTCCGATGCGGCTCATCGCGGATGCCCGACTGGTGTTGACCGACGAATTGATCCGCGAGGCCCTGCGCCGCGCAAAGAAGAGCAACGCATCAGGATCCGACGAGGCCACAGAGCCGAGCGCGGACCGCGAGGAGGATTAAGACCATGGCAATGGCCGGCATCAGCGCCAACAGGCTTGAGCTCCTGCAGATCGCCGACGCGGTGGCACGCGAGAAGGCGATCGACCGCAAGATCGTCATCGAGGCGATGGAAGACGCCATCCAGAAGGCGGCGAAGTCGCGCTACGGCGCCGAGAACGACATCCGCTGTGAGATCGATCCGAAGACCGGCGAGGCTCGCTTGTCGCGGGTGCTGGCCGTGGTCGACACGGTCGAGAACGATTCAACGCAGATCACGCTCGAGGATGCGCAGCGTCGCAACAGCGAGGCCAAGGTCGGCGACCTCATTGCCGAGCCGCTGCCGCCGCTGGATTTCGGTCGCGTCGCGGCGCAGAACGCCAAGCAGGTCATCGTGCAGAAGGTGCGCGAGGCCGAACGCGAGCGGCACTATAACGAATACAAGGATCGCATCGGCGAGATCGTCAACGGCACTGTGAAGCGGGTCGAGTACGGCAACGTCATCGTCGATCTGGGTCGCGCCGAGGGCATCATCCGCCGCGATGAGATGATCCCGCGTGAGAACGTGCGCTACGGCGACCGCATCCGCGCCTACATCTACAACGTTTCCCGTGAGCCGCGCGGCCCGCAGATCTTCCTCTCGCGCGCCCGCCCCGAGTTCATGTCCAAGCTGTTCGCGCAGGAGGTGCCGGAGATCTACGACGGCGTCGTCGAGATCAAGTCGGTGGCGCGCGATCCGGGCAGCCGCGCTAAGATTGCCGTTATTTCCAAGGATTCCTCTATCGATCCGGTCGGCGCTTGCGTCGGCATGCGCGGCTCGCGCGTGCAGGCGGTGGTCAACGAGCTGCAGGGCGAGAAGGTCGACATCATCCAGTGGAACCCCGACGCGGCGAGCTTCATCGTCAACGCCCTTGCCCCCGCCGAGGTGACCAAGGTCGTCCTCGACGAAGACTCGAACCGCATCGAGGTCGTGGTGCCGGAGAGCCAGCTGTCGTTAGCCATCGGGCGCCGCGGCCAGAACGTGCGGCTCGCCTCGCAGCTCACGGGCTGGGACATCGACATCCTCACCGAGCAGGAAGAGTCCGAGCGCCGTCAAAAGGAGTTCTCCGAGCGCTCGACCATGCTCATGGAGGCGCTCGACGTCGACGAGGTGATCGCCCAGCTGCTGGTCACCGAGGGCTTTGCCTCGATCGAGGAGGTCGCCTATGTCGATCTCTCGGAGATCGCGCACATCGAAGGGTTCGATGAGCATACGGCCAACGAGATTCAGACGCGTGCGCGTGAGTACCTCGAAAAGCAGGAGGCGGATCGCGATGCCAAGCGGCGCGAGCTGGGCGTCGCCGACGAGATCGCCAAGGTTCAGGGTGTCACCACCGCGATGATGGTGGCGATGGGCGAGAACGGCATCAAGACGTTGGAGGACCTGGCCGACTGCGCCACCGACGATCTCATCGGTTGGACCGAGCGCAAGAAGGAAAAGGACGCCGAGCCGGTGCGTCACAAGGGCGTGCTAGAGGGCTTCGATCTCGGCCGCAAGGAGGCCGAGGAGATGATCATGTCGGCACGCGTTCTGGCCGGCTGGATCAAGCCTGAGGATCTGCAGCCGGCTCCGGCGGAAGCGGTAGGCGAAGGCGAGGAGCCGGCCGAAGGCGGCAACGATGCCGCTGTCGAAGGCTAATTGGCAATGTTCTCGGCGAGAGGAATATCGGATTGGGCGCTGAGCCGCTGGACGACACAGACGATGGAGACGTGCGGGGTTCGCTTCGCCGCTGCATCGTCACGCGCCACGAGCTGCCGCCCGACGACCTGATCCGCTTCGTCGCCGATCCTTCGGGTACGATAGTCCCGGACGTCACCCGCAAGCTGCCTGGTCGGGGTGTTTGGGTAACCAGTGAACGTGCGGCGGTGGAGGCTGCGGTCAGGTCGAACGCCTTCGCCAAGAGCCTCAAGCGGCACGTGAACGCTCGACCGGACTTGCCTCAGGCCGTAGAGGCACTATTTGTAGAGCGCCTCCTCAACGCGCTGTCGCTGGCCAACAAGGCGGGTCTCGTCTCCACCGGGGCCGAGAAAGTCGACAAGCTGCTCGACAGCGGGCGTGCTGCGGCGCTGCTTCACGGGGCCGACGGCACCCCCGAGGGACGCCGCAAGCTCGACGCCAAGTTCATGGCAATTCAACGAGATAAGGGCAAGCCTGCGCCTATTGTTGATTGCCTCACCATCGAACAATTGAGCTTGGCCATCGGGCGGTCAAATGTGGTACATGCTGGCCTCATACAAGGCGGAGCCACGACACGGTTTCTTAGTCAGGCCGAGCGCTTAAGGCGCTATCGGTCGGGCTTGAGCGCATCCTGAAGACAGGAAATGCAGGGTTTCGGAGTTTGAACGAGAAGAGCATGACAGAGACCAAGGACACCACCGACAAGACTCTCCGCGGAGGCGCGCGCAAGCCGCTGTCGCTGCAGCGGACGGTCGAAAGCGGCCATGTCCGGCAGAATTTCAGCCACGGACGCTCGAAGTCGGTTGTCGTCGAAAAGCGCAGAACGCGGAAGCTCTCGGGTCCCGGCGGAGCCGGCGAGCCAGAGATGACTGCGGCTGCGCCGGTCGTCGAAGCACCGGTGGCACGCAAGCCGGCGCATCCTGAAGCGGCGGCGCCCATCGCCGAGAAACCGGCGCCGGTTGGCGGCCGCGGCCTGTCCGACGAGGAGCGCGACGCGCGTGCGCGTGCGCTTGCTGCCGCACGCCAGCGCGAGGATATCGAGCGCGTCGAGGAGCGCGCCCGGGCGGAGCTTGCGGCTGCGGCTGCGGCGGCCGCTCCGCCGCCGCCCCCTGTCGCCGCTCCCTCTCCGACGAGCGAAACATCGGCACCTGTGGCGCGTGCTCCCGAAGTGCGTGCTCCCGAAGCGCGTGGTGCGGCGCCGGCAACGGCACGCCCGCGGACCGGCGACGGCGCTCCGCGTCCACGCACCTCCTATAATCCGGCGCTGCAGCCGCGCGAGGGCGGCCGACCGCGCGAGATCGAAATCCCGGTGCCGCCACGCGCCAAGCCTGAGCCGGAAGCCCCCAAGCGCGTTGCTCGCGGTCCTGAGATCGACGAGGAAGAGGGTCGCGGTGGTCCCAAGGGCGCCCGCAAGCCCGGCGCTGCGCGCACTCCGACGCCGAAGGCGGACGAAAAGCGCGAGCGCGTCAAGCTGACCATCAACAACGCCTTCGACGAGAAGCAGCGCGAGCGCTCCCTCGCCTCGTTGAAGCGCAAGCGCGAGCGCGAGAAGCTCAAGGCGATGGGCATTCCCCAGAACCGCGAGAAGATCGTCCGCGAGGTGGTGATCCCCGAGGTCATCACCATCCAAGAGCTCGCCAACCGCATGACCGAGCGCGCCGTCGACGTCATCAAGTACCTGATGAAAGAAGGCGCGATGCACAAGATAAACGATGTGGTCGACGCCGACACGGCCGAGCTCATCGTGCAGGAGTTCGGCCATACGCCAAAACGCGTCTCCGAGGCCGACGTCGAAACCGGGTTCATCGGCGAGAAAGACGAGGAGGGCGTGCTCGAGCCGCGCGCTCCGGTCGTCACCATCATGGGGCACGTCGACCACGGCAAGACGTCGCTGCTCGACGCCATCCGGCAGACGAACGTCGTTGCCGGCGAGGCCGGCGGCATTACCCAGCACATCGGCGCCTATCAGGTGACGACGCCATCGGGCGAGAAGGTGACGTTCATCGACACGCCGGGCCACGAGGCGTTCACCGCCATGCGTGCCCGCGGCGCCAAGGTGACGGACATCGTCGTGCTGGTCGTGGCGGCCGACGACGGCGTCATGCCGCAGACCATCGAGGCCATCAACCATGCCAAGGCTGCGGGTGTGCCGATCATCGTGGCGATCAACAAGATCGACAAGCCGCAAGCCGATCCGAACCGCGTGCGCACCGAGCTCTTGCAGCATGAGATCGTCGTCGAGAGCATGTCGGGCGAAACGCTAGATGTGCCGGTGTCGGCGCTGAAGCGGACCAACCTCGACAAGCTGCTCGAGGCGATCCACCTGCAGGCGGAAATCCTCGATCTCAAAGCCAACCCCAACCGCTCCGCCGAAGGCATCGTCGTGGAGGCGAAGCTGGAGCGCGGGCGCGGCCCGGTCGGCACCGTGCTGGTGCAGCGCGGCACGCTGCGCGTCGGCGACATCGTCGTCGCCGGTACCGCCTGGGGACGTGTGCGTGCGCTTATCGACGACCACGGCGAGAACACGCCGGCGGCCGGACCGTCAGTGCCGGTCGAGATCCTCGGCTTCGATTCCGCACCTGAGGCCGGCGACCAGTTCGCCGTTGTCGAAAACGAGGGCCGCGCGCGCGAGATCACCGATTACCGCGTGCGCAAGCGCCGCGACGCACTCGGCTCGGCCGGCACGGCCCGCACGCTCGAGCAGATGATGCAGCAGCTCAAAGAGGCTGGCCGCAAGGACTTCACGCTGCTCGTCAAGGGCGACGTGCAGGGCTCGGTCGAGGCCATTGCCGGCGCGCTGCGCAAGCTCGGAACCGACGAGGTCGGCGCCCAGATCGTCCACTCGGGCGTCGGCGGCATCACCGAATCCGATGTGGCGCTAGCGAGCGCCTCGAAGGCGGTGATCGTCGGCTTCAACGTCCGCGCCAACGCGCAGGCGAAGGCGCTTGCCGACCGCGACGGCATCCAGATCCGCTACTACAACATCATCTACGATCTGGTGGACGACGTGAAGGCGGCGATGTCGGGCCTGTTGGCGCCGACGATCCGCGAGATCTACCTCGGCAAGGCGGAAATCCTCGAGGTGTTCAACATCTCGAAGACCGGCAAGGTCGCCGGCTGCCGCGTGA
Source organism: Hyphomicrobium sp. (assembly GCF_009026145.1). Taxonomy (GTDB): domain Bacteria; phylum Pseudomonadota; class Alphaproteobacteria; order Rhizobiales; family Hyphomicrobiaceae; genus Hyphomicrobium_A. The sequence continues at coordinate 88,633 of NZ_WBUE01000009.1, read as the reverse complement.
CGGAGGGCAAGGTCGAGCGCGGCGCCAAGGTGCGCCTCATCCGCGACGACGTCGTCATTCACGAAGGCACGCTATCGACCTTGAAGCGCTTCAAGGACGAGGTGCGCGAGGTGCCGGCAGGCCAGGAGTGCGGCATGGCTTTCGCCAACTACCAGGACATCCGGCAGGGCGACCACATCGAGTGCTTCAACGTTGAGACGGTGACGCGCTCGCTCTAGGGATTAGGTTCTAGGAATTAGGGACTAAGTGTCAGACCCTCTGGGTCTGACACTCGAATTTGGCAACCGCTCGCGGTCCAATCCCGCGGCGGATTCCAGTGAGCTAACTTTCCAGTGACGAGATCCAAGAAATCGGCGTATTCGGCCGCGCCTTCGCAGCGGCAGCTGCGCGTCGGCGAGCTCATTCGCCACAAGCTCGCCGAGATGTTGGCGCGCGGCGACATCCACGACGATGTCATCGCCGCGCACGTCATCACCGTGCCGGAGGTGCGGTTGTCACCCGACCTGAAGCTGGCGACGGTATACGTCGTCACCCTCGGGGATACCGACACGAAGGAAGTGATCGAGGCGCTCAACCGCAACAAGCGCTACATCCGCGGAGAGGTGGCGCGGGCGGTGAACCTGAAGTTCGCACCCGACATCCGCTTCCGCCGCGACGAGACGTTCGAGGAGGCGAGCCGCATCGATGCGCTGCTGGCGAGCCCGAAGGTCCGTCAGGATGTCGACAAGGACTAGCCGATGGCGCGGAGAAAAAAGGGAAATCCGGTGCATGGCTGGGTCGTGCTCGACAAGCCGATCGGCATGACGTCGACGCAGGCCGTCGGCGCCGTGCGCCGCCTGTTCGAGGCGCAGAAGGCGGGCCATGCCGGCACCCTCGATCCGTTGGCGACCGGCATCCTGCCGATTGCGCTCGGCGAGGCGACGAAGACCGTGCCGTTCGCCGTCGATGGCGAGAAAGCATACCGCTTCACGGTGCGCTTCGGCGCCGAGACCGATACCGACGATGCCGAGGGCCAGGTCGTGCGCACCTCGGACGTGCTTCCTTCGCTGGAGGACATCGAGAATATCCTTCCCGATTTCACCGGCGAGATCAGCCAGGTGCCGCCGGCGTTCTCGGCCATCAAGGTGGAAGGCAACCGCGCCTACGACTTGGCCCGCAGCGGCGAGGAGGTCGTGCTGGAGCCGCGCTGGATCGTGATCGAGGAGCTGCGACTTATCGATATGCCGGACGAGGCGACGGCGGTGCTGGAGGCCGAGTGCGGCAAGGGAACGTACGTGCGGGCCCTGGCGCGCGACATGGGCCGGGCGTTGGGCAGCGCCGCGCACGTCATCGCCCTGCGGCGCACGCGCGTCGGGCCGTTCGATGAGCAGATGGCGGTGCAACTTGGCACCCTGAAGGAGGCGGCCGAGTCGGGCGAGATCGGCCGCTATCTGCAGCCCGTCGAGGCGGCGCTCGAAGATCTGCCAGGCTTGAGCGTCGGTCCCGGCGACGCCGCAAGCCTGGCCCGCGGCCAGGCCGTGCTCGTGCGCGGGCGTGACGCACCGGTGCTGAGCGGGGCGGCTTACGCGCACTTCAAGGGCCGCATTCTCGCGCTCGGCGAGCTGGAGAAAGGGGCCTTCCGCCCCACCCGGGTGTTCAATTTCGGCTGATATCGCCAGCGTGCAGGGGAGGGAAGGCGCCGGTTAACGTCACAGGCACCATTTCAGGCCCGATTTGTGCTCGCGGCGCCGGCACGCTCGTGTATAAGACGCCCACCGCTTTGCGACCCTGCTGGACGACATCCCGGCTGTGGCCGCTTTTTGAGGGCTAGGCCCTCTCCCACACCTTAAGAGAAAGGATACCCGATGTCGCTTTCGCCCGAGCGCAAGAGCGCGCTCATCAAGGACAACGCTACGAAGGCCAACGACACCGGCTCGCCGGAAGTGCAGATCGCCCTCCTGACCGAGCGGATCAACCACCTCACCGAGCATTTCAAGACCCACAAGAAAGACAACCATTCGCGCCGCGGCCTCCTCAAGATGGTGAGCCAGCGCCGCCAGCTTCTCGACTACGTGAAGCGCAAGAACGAGCAGCGCTACCAGAGTATCATCGACAAGCTCGGCATCCGCCGCTGACGACAGGCGCGCGGAAGGTCGGCGACCTCGTCGATGACAGCCATCCGCCCGCATCCTTAGGAGGCATCGAGCCTCGCGCCTCGGCTCAAAACCGAGGGCAAGCGCAACCGGCATTCCGGCCGGCTGTGCACCGCTACGAGATGAGAGAAAGAAAGAACGAACATGTTCGATATCCATCGTGTTGAAATTGATTGGGGTGGGCGCAAGCTCACGCTCGAGACCGGGCGCATGGCGCGCCAGGCCGACGCTGCGGTCTACGCCCAGTACGGCGAGACCAGCGTTCTCGCCACCGTCGTTGCCGCCAAGGCTCCCAAGCCGGGCGTCGACTTCTTCCCCCTTACCGTGAACTATCAGGAGAAGACCTACGCCGCGGGCAAGATTCCCGGCGGCTTCTTCAAGCGCGAAGGCCGCCCCTCCGAGAAGGAGACGTTGACCTCGCGCCTCATCGACCGGCCCATCCGCCCGTTGTTCGTCGAGGGCTTCAAGAACGAGACGCAGGTCGTCGTCACCGTGCTGTCGCACGACATGGAGAACGACCCGGACATCCTTGGCATGGTCGCGGCATCCGCGGCGCTGACGCTGTCGGGCGTACCGTTCCTCGGGCCGATTGGTGCCGCCCGCGTCGGCCTGATCGCCGGCGAGCTCGTGCTCAACCCGATGCTCGACGAGATGCCGGAGAGCTCTCTCGACCTCGTCATCGCCGGTACGCAGGACGCCGTCATGATGGTCGAGTCGGAGGCCAAGGAGCTTCCCGAGACGCAGATGCTCGAAGCGGTGATGTTCGGCCACCGGCACTTCCAGCCGGTGATTCAGGCTATCATCAAGCTTGCCGAGAAGGCCGCCAAGGAGCCGTGGGATATTGAGTTGCCGGACGCGCAGAAGTATTCGGAGCAGGTCAGGCAGCTCGCCGAGGCCGACCTGCGCGCCGCTTTCTCCACCAAGGAGAAGCAGAAGCGCTACGACCTCGTCAAAGAGGCCGAGGCCAAGGTGAAGGCCGGTATCGAGATCCCCGACGACGCCAACGAGAAGGTGCTGCTCGCCGATACGTTCAAGGCGCTGAAGAGCGAGATCGTGCGCGGCGATATCGTCAAGACCGGCCGCCGCATCGACGGCCGCGACCTGAAAACCGTGCGTCCCATCGTTTCCGAGGTACATGTCCTGCCGCGCACGCACGGCTCGGCGCTGTTCACCCGCGGCGAGACGCAGGCGATGGTCGTCGCCACGCTCGGCACTGGCGAGGACGAGCAGTTCATCGACGCGCTCGAGGGCACGCGCAAAGAGCGCTTCATGCTGCACTACAACTTCCCGCCATATTCGGTGGGCGAGACGGGTCGCATGGGCTCGCCCGGGCGCCGCGAAATCGGCCACGGCAAGCTCGCCTGGCGCGCCATCCATCCGGTGATGCCGGCGCAGGAGGAGTTCCCCTACACCATCCGCGTCGTCTCCGAGATCACCGAGTCGAATGGCTCCTCGTCGATGGCCACGGTGTGCGGCACCTCGCTGGCCCTCATGGATGCCGGCGTGCCCATCAAGTCGCCGGTGGCGGGTATCGCCATGGGCCTCATCAAGGAAGGCGCCGACTTCGCCGTGCTCTCGGACATCCTCGGCGATGAGGATCATCTGGGTGACATGGACTTCAAGGTGGCCGGCACCGACAAGGGCGTCACATCGCTGCAGATGGACATCAAGATCACCGGCATCACCGAGGAGATCATGCGCGTTGCGCTCGATCAGGCACGCGACGGCCGCATGCACATCCTCGGCGAGATGGCGAAGGCGCTGGGCACCGCCCGCGCCGAGCTCGGCGAGCATGCGCCGCGTATCGAGACGATCAAGATCCCGACCGACAAGATCCGCGAGGTGATCGGCTCGGGCGGCTCGGTGATCCGCGAGATCGTCGCCGAATCCGGCGCCAAGATCGACATCGAGGACGACGGCACGGTGAAGGTAGCCGCGGCCAAGCGCGAGTCGATCGAGGCGGCGCTGAAGCGCATCAAGGAGATCGCTTCAGAGCCGGAGGTCGGCACCATCTACAAGGGCAAGGTCGTCAAGATCATGGACTTCGGCGCCTTCGTGAACTTCTTCGGCGCCAAGGACGGCCTCGTGCACATCTCGCAGCTCGCCCCGGGGCGTCCGGCGACGGTCGGCGAGGTCGTCAAGGAGGGCCAGGAGGTCTACGTCAAGCTCCTCGGCTTCGACGAGCGCGGCAAGACGCGTCTGTCGATGAAGATCGTCGATCAGGCGACGGGCCAGGAGATTCCGCGTGGCGAGGGCGAGGAGCCCGAGCAGGAGTTCCGTTCCGAGCGCCCGCCGCGTCGCGAGCGCGAAGGTGGCGGACGCGACCGCCGCCCGCCGCGCCGCGATCGCGAAGCGGGCTGAGCACCCAATAGCCAGTGATACGACGGAGCCGCCGGGCATCTCCCGGCGGCTTTGTCGTCGATGACACCCTGCGACAATTCGTGTTGACGCCGATCAAGGGGCGGGGGGCCCGGCCTCTGGCAGATTGTGCCTACGTCACGCTTCCCTTCCCCTAGAAAGGCCCTCCCCCCCCGGGCCGTACGTGGCGATATCGGGGCGCACGCCTTACCCTCAGGCGTGCGCCCCGGTTTTTTATCCACCCGGCTTGGTCCACTGTGCTTTAGCCGCTCGCGGCCTGCTGGCAGATGCGCGGCAGAGGATTGCCGTTGAACCACAGCTCGTAGCTGTTGGGCGCATTGGTGCGTGCCCAGGACGTCCTCGATATGTCCTTGACGCTGAGCTCCAGTCCCAGCGTGCGAAACAGGGTGGCAATCTGCTTGGCGCGCTGCTCGTCCTCGGCATGGAAGAAGCGCAGCTCCTGGTTGGAGTTGGCGTAGCCCTGGTACTTGCGCACGGCCGGGAAGCGCACGGCCGCCTTGTCGGCATCCTTGAAGGCTTCGCGCAAGCGCACGAGGCAGCCATAGACGTCGTCGTTCGGTACATGGATGAAGACACGTGCCGGCCGCCGCTCCAGGGCCACGCGGTAGGCCTCGGCGACATCGGAGTTTTCCTTGGCGGCTGCCTGGATGGCGACCTCTAGCATCGGCAAAAGCTCGTGGTTTTCCGCCGTGGTCGCGTAGTCGATCTGCGCGGAGAGGAATTCGACCGGCACCTTGCCGTTCTTGGCGAGGTACTCGAACATCGCGATCCCATACTTCTGCTTCTCCGGCGACTTGTCGGTGACGAGATCGATCATGCTCTTGAGGTCATTGACGTTCTGCTGCCAGCGCGTCCAGTACCAGCCCATGCCGGCAACGGTGAGCGGCACGAGCACGATCGACAGCATCTTGAAGAACGCATCCCACCATTCGGCGCCAATCTTGAATTTCACGTTTCTGACCCCTGTCCCGGTTATCGCCACGGGATTCCCCGTCGCAAAAGCGGCATCGGCGTGACGCGGCGGCCGCCAAAGGCGTTGCGCGCGATAAGGCGTCGCAAGACATGGTTAAGGTCGTTGGGCGCGGATTGAGGAAATTTGGATCGCTTGGGCTAAGGCGATCTTGGCACGGGCAACGGTATCCTTTGAAGGACGTTCAATCCGGAGGATACCCCATGCACCGTCATCTTCCCGTCTGCGCATTTGCCGGCGCCCTGACGCTGTGCGCCGTGGCGCTCGGGACACCGGCGCAGGCGGCGCCGGTCGCTGGCCTCAGCGCCATTCCCGGCTACTCGGCTCATTCCGCGTCCATGGTCGACAAGGCCGGCTGGGTTCGCTGGCGCTGGCATCGCAACTGGTGGTGGCGCTGGCGCCGTTGGTGAGAAGCCGCAACAACGGGGGCGGCAATCAATGTGCCGTTCCGGTCCCCGAAAGCTGGTGACGTCGTCACTCGGCCAGCAACGCCTTCTCTATCGCGGCCTCGCCGGAGATCATGCGCCAGAAGGCAATCATCTTGGCCGCATCGTGGAATTCCTCCATACGCGCGATCCTGTTGCCCCTATAGGTGACGAGCTGGCGGTACGATCCGACGAGTGTGTGGTGCGTCGTCTTATGGCGAATGTAGCACTCGATCTTGGCGCGCCCGATCCCATCGCTGAAGCGGAAGTATTCGGATACGGAAACGCTTTCGGCGACGTCGGCGATGGGCTGCAGCATGTGGCGCAAGGCCTGCTTGCCGACGATCGAAAGTGGTCCTCCGTCGGGGCCGCCGGTATTGCAGTAGTAGGTGAGATCGTCGACGTAGTTGCTCAGCACCCCCTCGATATCACCGCGGCTCCACGCAGCGTGCGACGAATCCAGAATCATCCTGGCCCTGTGTTCGTCTAATTGCATCTCCACTGTCCCTCCCGCCGACAGTCGTCCCGAGAGACCGAAGGTCGGCCCATTCCGCATTCCACGGACGAAGTGCCGATGACCGAGTGGCGGAAATCGGACAGATCGCGGGGTCGCACGGTGCGGATCGAAGGTCGAGCTCAAGGGGCTGCATTCGGTAACGCGAGACTTCGTGCTCAGGCCGCATATCTTGCCATGTCAGTCAAGCAAGACAAGTCCTACGCATGTTGAATGTCAGCAGGCAGATCGATTTCCGCTCATATGATGCATTTCCGCAGATGCGTCCGGGATCTGGGTTTCCAAGGCACTAAATCTGAGGGCAATCCCATGCCCATTCATTGATCACCATCACGCGGGTCTGCGCTCCCTCACTGCAGGGCCACACCGACTGAGGAATCAGCGCCGCGCAATTCACGCCGCTTCAATTTCTGTTACGGCGCTCACCTGCGCCGGCATTTCGGCAGTGGCATCGTCTTTCGGCCAGAGCGCTTCGGCATGCCGAACGGTCCCCGACCCATTGACGCTGATGTCGGTGAACCCCGCGGCCCGTAGCCGATCGGCGATCATGTCGTTGCCGGCGAGGCTTTCCAAAAGGCCGAGCGAGATGGTGGCTTGGTAGCGCCGGCCGCGCCTGACGGTGAATGTGCTCAACTGGACCTCCTTCGACGTCATTTCGCGTTTGCAGGGGGTCATATTGCCACGCAATCCGGCTGCGTGGACGAGTTCCGGCTCGACGACTAGTCTGCGCCCGGGGAGCGGGAGTAGAGCACCATGGCAAAACGCGTGGCGGTTATCGTCGGGTCCACCGGTGCCATCGGGCGCCAGCTCATGCCGCTACTGCTCGCCTCGCCGCGGTTCGACAATATCGTCGTGCTACACCACCGGCCGACGCAGTATGCCGAGCTTCCGAGGGTCAAAGAGAGAATCGTCGACTTCTCCCGCATTCCTCCGCCGCCGGCGGGCGAGGACGTGGAAGCGGTATTCTGCTGCGTTGGTACGACGCAAAAAAAGGCTGGGTCTACCGAGGCTTTTCAGAAGGTCGATCGCGATATTCCGATCGCCTTGGCGAAATGGGCGGCCGCGCATAGCGCTACGGCGCTCGTCGCCATAAGCTCCGTCGATGCCCGGGCAACGGCGCGCAGCGTCTATCTTAGGACCAAGGGGGAGATGGAAAGCGGGGTTGCGGGCGCGGGGTTGCGATCGGTCTATATCCTGCGCCCATCGCTGCTCGCCGGAGAGCGCGACGAGTTTCGGCTGGCCGAGCGCATCGGCAACCGGGTACTCGCCGTCATCGGCCCACTGATGCTGGGGCCGCTACGCAAGTATCGGGCAATACATACAAAAACGGTTGCCAGGGGCATGCTCGTATGCGCCGAGCGTGCCGCCCCGGGCGTGCACATCGTCGAATCGGATGCGATCCAGGAGCTGGGCACCTGAGGCCTTGTCGCGTGCCCCGCGGCGAACGATTTGTTCGCTATCCTTAACCATGGCCACAATGGCTTTCAGGTAACCCCCGACGAAGAAAGCAACTTTAAGCAGGCGCGCGACACAGTGCGGCCTTTCCCCGTATCCTCTCGCCGATTAGCCGTTGGCGCGCGAGCGTCCGTAAGAAGAAGTGCCCAATGAAGATCGTCATCGCCCCGGATTCCTTCAAAGAAAACCTGACCTCCCTGGAAGTGGCGAGCGAGATCGAGACGGGCCTCAAGCGGGTCTGGCCGGACGCCGTCTACGTCAAGGTGCCGATGGCCGACGGCGGCGAGGGCACGGTGCAATCGCTGGTCGATGCCACCGGCGGCCAGATCGTCCAGGTCGAGGTCTCGGGTCCCATGGGCGCCAGGGTGCTGGCTTCCTACGGCCTGCTCGGCAACGGCAAGACGGCGGTCATCGAGATGGCCGAGGCTTCCGGGCTTCCGCTCGTTCCCAAGGAGCAGCGCAATCCGCTCGTTGCCACCACCTACGGCACCGGTGAGCTGATCGCCGATGCCATCAAGCGCGGCGTCGAGGAGATCATTCTTGGCATTGGCGGCTCGGCCACCAACGATGCCGGCGCCGGCCTCGCCCAGGCGCTCGGTGTCCGCTTCCTGAACTTTGGTGGGGCGCCGATTCCCGATCTCATCGCTGGCGGTCACCTCGACAAGGTGCAGGCCGTCGACATGTCGGGCGTGAACCCTGGCCTCGCCAAGATCCGCATCAGCGTCGCCTGCGACGTCACCAATCCGTTGTGCGGCGAGAAGGGTGCTTCGCGCGTCTACGGCCCGCAGAAGGGCGCCACGCCAGAGATGGTCGAGCAGCTCGACAAGAACCTGGCGCACTTCGCCCACGTCATCAAACGCTCAATCGGTGCCGATGTCATCGATCGGCCGGGCGCTGGCGCTGGCGGCGGCATCGGGGCTGGGCTCATGGCCTTCACCAACGCCACGCTGAAGCGCGGCGTCGAACTCGTCGTCGCGGCGACGCGGCTCGAGGAGCACATGCAGGGTGCCGCTCTCGCCTTCACCGGCGAGGGGCGCGTTGATTTCCAGACCGCCTTCGGCAAGACCCCCTCGGGCGTCGCCGCGGCGGCGCGCAAGCACGGCGTGCCGGTCGTAGCTATCGGCGGCGGTCTGGCGGATGATGCAGGCGGTGTTTTCGCGCACGGCATCGATGGTCTCGAGACGGCAACGCCCAACGCCATGCCGCTCGATGTGGCGATCAAGAAGTCGCGGCAGTACCTGCAGGATGCCGCCGAGCGCGCCGCCCGCCTGATCATCATCGGCCAGCGCATGTCGAAATCGGCTTCCTGAGCGCGGACAATTCCGATACGCGGCGGCGCCTTTGATTAAGCATGAGGCGTGCGGCGTATGTGCATGCCACCGATGGCACGCTAGGCTGCGTACCCATTGAAACCGCAGAGGTTTAGCGTAGCGGTGGGGGCAGCGTATGAAGTCATTGATGCCTCAGCTGGCGATGACGCCGCATGTCGCGGCGCTCTTGAAGCTAGCCGGACACGCTGGCTTCGTGGCCAATCGCCGACCAGCTGAAACTCCAGCACCCACCGATGCGATCACCAACTGGGAAGGCGGCGTGACCTACAGTCCGGCCGTCGTGGTCCACCCGCGAACGATCGACGACGTGGTGCGCGTCGTCATGGATGCGGCGAGCTATCCCTCGCCGGTGCGGGCGGTGGGCAAGCTGCATTCGCCGGCTCCCTGCTCCGCCGACGACGGGGGCACCATGCTCGATATGACCGGCATGACCCGCATCATCGAGATCGGCCACGACTTCGTCACCGCCGAGGCGGGCGCGCTGTACATCGATGTGGCGGAAGAGCTAGCGCGCCGCGGCAAGCAGTTTCACATCAACACCGAGATCGGCAACGTCACGCTCGGCGCGGTCGCCTGCGCCGCGACGAAGGACAGCTCGCTGATCGGCACCTCGTACTGGGGGCAGATCAGCTCGTTCGTCTCCGGCATGAAGGTCGTCAGACCCGACGGCACGGTGGCCAGCTACAATGAGACCGAGAACGGCGAGGAGATGCGCCTTTTGCGCTCGAGCTACGGCCTCATCGGCGTCATTGTCGAGGTGACGCTGCGCATCAAGCCGCTGACCGCCATCTGGGCGCGCCACCGCGTCTTCACGCTCGAGCAGTTCCGCGCTGCCGTGCCCAGCCTCGTGGCCGAGGGCAAGGCGCTGATGATGTACTTCTATCCTTTCTCAGGCAGGGTGATGGTGGAGGAGCGGCGCGAGGTGCCGGGCGTCAAGCCGACCTCCTCGGGCCGCTGGTGGCTGCGCAATGCCTTCTGGCGCCGACTAGGGCCTATGTTCACGGTTCTTATCGCACGCGGCTCACCTAACCGTGCCATAGAGTACCGCGTGCGTGCGATCTACGACTTCCTGATCTGCCGCTGGACGACCTTCATCGTCGGCGGCAACGCAACCAAGCCGCACCTGCAGATCATCCGCCACAGCGAGAAACCCGGACCCTACAAGTTCGTGTTCTCGATGTGGTCGTTCGACGAGGCGCATTTCTTCGCCACGCTGGAGGCCTACTTCCGTTTTTGCCGCGAGTATGCGGAGCGGACCGGTTTCCGTTGCGACTTACCAGCAGTCGGCTACCGCATGGTCGCCGACAAGAACGCGCTCCTGTCGTTCACGCACGATGCCCCGGCCATGAGCATCGACCCGGCCTCGACCGGCGGACCCGGCTGGGATGCCTTCCTTAAAGCATTCAACGAGTTCTCCAGCGCCCACGACGGCCATCCGCTGCTCAATCAGACCAAGCACCTGACCCCGGAGCAGGTGGCCAAGGCATACGGTGACCGGTGGAGCGAGTTCGCGCAGGCGCGCCGCGCGCGCGATCCCGGCGATCGGCTGTTGTCCAGCTATTTCAAGACGCTGTTGCAGAGCGCGGAGCCCGATCAGACAATGCTCTTGGCGTAAAGATCGGCGCGCCGGTCGCGGAAGAAGCCCCAGTCGGCGCGGTAGCTCTCCAGTTTGTTGAGGTCGAACGTGTGCACGAGCACGCCCTCGTCGCTAGCGCCGAAAGATTCGACGATCTCGCCGCGGTGATCGGCGATGAACGAGTGGCCGTAGAATCTCTGCTTGGCGCCGTCATTGTCTTCGAGGCCGATGCGGTTGGCGGCGACGACCGGCACGGCGTTGGCGACGGCGTGGCCCTGCATCGCACGCTGCCACTGCAGGTGCGTATCGAGGCTCGCGTCGTAGGGCTCGGACCCGATGGCGGTCGGATAGAACAGCACCTCGGCGCCGGCGAGCGCCATGGCCCGCGCGCACTCGGGGAACCACTGGTCCCAGCAGATGCCGACTCCGATGGTGCCGGCCTTGGTCTTCCACGCCTTGAAGCCGGTGTCGCCGGGGTGGAAGTAGTATTTCTCCTGGTAGCCGGGGCCGTCCGGGATGTGGCTCTTTCGGTAGACGCCGAGGATGGACCCGTCCGCGTCGGCAATGGCGACGCTGTTGTAGTAGCGCGGGCCGTCCTTCTCGAAGAACGAGATGGGAATGACGACGCCGAGCTCGCCGGCGAGCTTCTTGAGCGCCAGCACGCACGGGTGCTCATCGACGGGAAGCGCCGTCGTGAACCACTTCGGGTCTTGGCGGGTCGGGAAGTAGATGCCCTGGAACAGTTCCGACGGCAGCACGACCTGGGCGCCCTGCTTTGCTGCCTCGCGCGCGAAAGCCTCGGTCCTGGCGATGTTGTCGCGCAGGTCGTGGCCGTACCATGTCTGGATCGCGGCGACGGTGAGCGTGCGGTGGGCCATCTAGCGCGGCTCCTGCTGGGTGATGCAATGGAACGAGCCGCCGCCAGCGGTGCCGCAGCCAAGCAACCCGCGCGAGGGAACGCCCACTACCTTGTGATCGGGGAAAACCGTCCGGAGCCCGGCCAGCGCTGCCTCTTCGGTAGGTGTGCCGTACACGGGCACGACGACAAGACCATTGGCGATGACGAAGTTCATGTGCGATGCGGGCGAGATCTCGCCGAGGGCATTACGATAGAGCCCGACGCCGGGGATGCGCGCCACCTCCAGTTTGCGACCGAGGGCGTCGGTTGCCGCCTCCAGCGTGCGGGCGATGGCATCGAGCGTCTCGCGGTTGGGATCGTCGTCACCGGCCGGCGCCTGGCAGACGACGCGCCCCGGGCCGACGAAGCGCGCGATGTTGTCGATGTGCCCGTCGGTATGGTCGTTCTTGAGGCCCTCGTCGATCCAGATCACCTTCTGGGCGCCGAACGCCTCGCCGAGCGCCGCTTCGGCCTGCGCCCGCGTCCAACCGTTACGGTTGGGGTTGAGCAGCGTCTGCCGCGTTGTCAGGATCGTTCCCTCCCCGTCGTGGTCGACAGCGCCGCCCTCGAGCACGAAGCCGAAGCGCCGGATCGCGACGTCTGCGACGCGGGCGATGTCGTCGCCGACCGTGGCGTCGTCGGGCAGGTCGTACTTGCCGCCCCAGCTGTTGGTGGCAAAGCGCAGCGCCACGGGGCCGAGGTGTGTGTGCGCGAAGATGGGTCCCGTGTCGCGCAGCCAAATATCACCATAGCGCGCCTGCACAAAATCGGCGACGCCACCCAGCGCGGCACGTGCCGAGGCCTCCGCCTCCGCGCCGTTGACGAGCAGGCGCACCGTATTCGCCTCGGCCAGCGCGCGCACCATCGCCGCCACGTCCCGGCGCGGCGTCTCGAGGTCGCCGTTCCATTCACGCGGGTCGGCGGGCCAGGCGGTCCATACTGCCTTGAGCAGTGCCCACTCTGGCGGAACGGTAATCGTCGTTTCGGTTACGTCGGGCAGCATCTCGTCTCTCGTTGGCGCGCGTTCGGCGGATCAATAGCGGGCGCCGGGCTCGCTGGGGAGCCTCATATCGTGCGCCGGAGGCGCCTTCGCCAGTGGCATGTCGCCCTACGGGGCTGAAAACGCCCCAAGGCACGGGGGCGGCGCCCATCCGCAACTTCTGCAAAGCTGTTGTCCGAGCCCCACCAATTGCCTCGGCAGCATGAAGGATTTGTTTGCTCTGACCCAAGGTCTCGCCGCCACGCTGAGCCTCTCGTCATACCTTGCCGGCTATCCCAATCCCATCGGTCGCCGGCCGCGAGCCGTTGCGACACGTTTGCGTTCGGAGGGAAGATCATGACTCGCAGCTCGGTTCTTGCGCTCGCCGCAAGCGTTGCCATAGGCACATTCGGTTTGACCACGGATGCCGACGCGCGCGGCGGCTTCGGTGGCGGTCACTTCGGCGGCGGCTTTGGCGGGGGTCACTTTGGCGGCATGCGCGATTTCGGCGGTGGCATGCGCGACTTCCGGCCCGAGTTCCGGTCCGAGATGGGCGAGCCGCGCATGGGCGACCACCGTCCGGTCGAGGATCACCATCCCGTCGACGACCATCGTGCCATGGACGATCACCGCGCCGATGACGCGGCACGTCGCGGCGACGACCATGCCGATCATCCCGATGCGCGCGACCGCGCGGTCGACGATCATCGCAACCTCGACCGCCGTGACGATCTCGCCCAGCACTGGAACAACTGGCACGAGCCGGTGAATGCCGGTCGCTGGGACCACAACGCGTTCTGGAACAACAATTGGAACGCCCGCAACTTCAACTGCTACAATTGCCGCTGGGGCTGGGTCGGCCCGGTGTTCTGGCCGTTCGCCTGGGGCGACATGTGGTCGTTTGCCTGGTGGCCCTACGCGGCGACGGCGCCGTTCTGGAACTATGGCGTCGACTACATCATGGGCGGTCTGTTCTGGCCCAACGGCGCCTACGCATGGCCGACGGGTGGCTACGGCGCCACGGCGTGGACGCAGACCGACGGCGACTACGTCTATGCGCGCCAGTCGCACCAGGACATCTACAGCGCGGGTCCCTCTGATGGCAGCGACGAAAAGCAGACCGCCGCGGCACAGGACGACAGCCAGAACCAGGATCTCGCCACTTGCAGCGGCTTCGCACCCGGAGTTGCCAGCCTGCCGATCGACAAGATCGAGGCGAGTGTGAAGCCCACCGGCGTGCAGCTCACTGACCTCAAGGCGCTCGAAGTCGCCTCCAGCAAGGCGGAAGGCATCCTCAAGGCGTCGTGCCCCAGCTCCCCGCCGCTGACCCCGGTTGGCCGCCTCGACGCGCTGCAAAAGCGCCTCGACGCCATGGTGCAGGGTCTCGACCTCGTGCGCGCGCCGCTTGCCAAGTTCGATGGCTCGCTGTCGGCCGAGCAGAAGCAACAGCTCGATTCCCTCGGCGGCAGCAAGGTGGCGAACCCGACCGCGCTGTGCTCGACGCAGAACGAGGAGTTCATCAACGTGCCGACGCAGGAGATCATCGCGACGGTCGATCCCGACGAGGAGCAGAAAGCAGCGCTCGACGCCCTCGACAACGTGTCGGCCAAGGCGGCGGCCATGCTGCAGGCGACGTGCCCGGCGCAGATCCCGGCAACGACCGAGGCCCGTCTCGACGCCATGGACAAGCGTCTGCGCGCTACGGTTACGGCGATGAACGAGGTGCGGCCGGCGCTGGTCGGCTTCTATGACTCGCTCAGCGACGAGCAGAAGGCGCGCTTCGACACGATGCCGGGCCAGTAGCCGAGCTAAGGTTGGATTGGCCAGAGAGCGTCGCCGACTAACGCTGACAGAGCCCCCTCACCCGGAACGCACGCTACGCATTCGCGCCGGCCTGTCCCCAGTGGGGAGAGGCTAGTCGAACTCGAGGCAAGGCCTTAACCTCTCCTCGCCGGGGAGAGGTCGGAAGCGATCGCAAGATCGCTTCGGGGTGAGGGGGAGTAGAGCGTGTCAGCCCAGCTTCACGCTGCGCAGACGCAACGAATTGGTGATGACGCTGACCGAGGACAGCGCCATGGCGGCCGCGGCGATGATCGGCGACAACAGGATGCCGAAGGCCGGGTAAAGCACGCCGGCCGCTATCGGCACGCCAGCGGCATTGTAGATGAAGGCGAAGAACAGGTTCTGGCGGATATTGCGCATGACGCTCTCCGACAGACGGCGCGCGCGCACGATGCCCTGCAGATCGCCCTTCAAGAGCGTGATGCCGGCGCTCTCGATAGCGACGTCGGTGCCGGTGCCCATGGCAATGCCGACCTCGGCTGCCGCGAGCGCAGGAGCATCGTTGACGCCGTCGCCGGCCATGGCGACGACGCGGCCTTCCTTCTGTAGCTTCTCGACGACGGCGCTCTTCTGGTCGGGCAGCACCTCGGCCTCGATTTCGGTGAGACCGAGGCGGCGCGCGACCGCCAGTGCCGTAGTGCGATTGTCTCCCGTGAGCATGACGACGCGCACGCCGTCTCCGCTCAGCGCCTTAAGCGCCGCCGCGGTTGTGGCTTTGACCGGATCGGCGATGGCGATGACGCCGGCAACCTTGCCATCGACGGCGACGAAGATCGACGTCGCGCCCTCGCGGCGCAGCTGCTCGGCCTGCGCCTCGAGCGGTGTGGTGGCGATGCCTAGCTCGGCGAGGAAGCGCGGATTGCCGAGCGCAACGCGCTTGCGCTCGACCATGCCGATGGCGCCCTTGCCGGTCGGCGAGTCGAAGCCCATGACGCGGGCCAGCTCGATGTTGCGCTCCTTGGCGGCGGCAACGATCGCCGCCGCAAGCGGGTGCTCGCTCGCGACCTCGACGCTGGCCGCGAATTTGAGCAGGCTCGCCTCATCGAAGCCCTCTGCGGGGACGATCTTGACGACCTTCGGCTTGCCTTCCGTCAAGGTGCCCGTCTTGTCGACGACGAGGGTGTCGACCTTCTCCATGCGCTCGAGCGCTTCCGCGTTCTTGATCAACACACCGGCCTGCGCGCCGCGTCCGACGCCAACCATGATCGACATCGGGGTGGCGAGCCCGAGCGCGCACGGGCAGGCGATGATCAGCACCGTGACAGCGGCAACGAGCCCATAGGCAAAGCGCGGCTCGGGCCCGAACATGGCCCATGCCACGAAGGCCACCACTGCGACCAGGATCACCGCCGGCACGAACCAGCCTGAGACCTGGTCGGCAAGGCGCTGGATCGGGGCGCGCGAGCGCTGCGCCTGTGCTACCATCTGCACGATCTGGGCGAGCATGGTGTCGCGCCCGACCTTGTCGGCGCGCATGACGAAGGAGCCGGACTGGTTGAGCGTTCCGGCGATCACCTTGGCGCCGACCTCCTTGGTGACGGGCATCGACTCGCCGGTCACCATGGATTCGTCGAGCGAGGAGCGTCCCTCGATGAGGGTGCCGTCGACCGGTACCTTCTCGCCCGGGCGAACGCGCAGCTTGTCGCCCACAACTACATCGTCGAGCGGGACCTCCTCGTCCGAGCCGTCCTGCACGCGGCGCGCGGTCTTGGGCGCGAGGTCGAGCAGCGCGCGGATGGCGCCGGACGTCTGCTCGCGCGCGCGCAGCTCGAGAACCTGTCCCAGCAGGACCAGCACCGTGATGACGGAGGCCGCTTCGAAGTAGACGGCTACGGCACCATCCGGTCCGCGGAACGCCGAGGGGAAGATTCCGGGCGCAAGTGTCGCAATTACGCTGTAGACCCAGGCGACGCCTGTGCCCATGGCGATGAGCGTGAACATGTTAAGGTTGCGCGTGAGAAGCGACTGCCAGCCGCGTTCGAAGAACGGCCAGCCGACCCACAGCACGACCGGCGTCGCTAACGCCAGCTGCAGCCAGTTCGACGTCGTCTTGCTGAGCAGCATATGCAGCCCGGTGAGATGCCCGCCCATCTCGAGAGCAAGTACCGGCAAGGTGAGCACTAGGCCGATCCAGAAGCGTCGCGCCATGTCGACGAGCTCGGGGTTCGGGCCCGTCTCGGCGCTTACCAGCTCGGGCTCCAGGGCCATACCGCAGATGGGGCACGAACCCGGACCAACCTGGCGAATCTCTGGGTGCATCGGGCACGTGTAGACGGTGCCTTCCGGCACCGGCACATGCACGCGCTCGTCTTTGGTGAGGTACTTCTGCGGATCGGCCAAGAATTTCGTGCGGCAGCCGGCGGCGCAGAAGTAATAGCTGCGCCCAGCGTGTTCGGCGCGGAACTTGGCGGTGTGTGGGTCGACGTCCATCCCGCACACGGGATCCTTGGCCAGCGACGGCGATGGGCTGGCCGCCTCGCTCTTTTTGTGCTCGTGCGCGTGCGGATGGTGGTGGGTGCTGCCGGGAGCGCGGTGGTTGTCGGCCATGGGATCCTCGTTGGTCGAGACCCAATATAGGTATGGCCTTGGATTAAGCGAGCTTTGACGGAGATCAGGCGGCCGACAGCTCGAAAGCCGTCACCTCCGGCCAGAACACGCGCGCGCGGGCGCTGATTTCGCTTGGATTGCCGGTCGTCATCAGAACGAGCGAGCGGCCGCGATCGCCGTCCACGTAATGCTGATGCCGCGCCAGATAGTCCTCGAGACTATCGGCGACCACCTCCGGCTGCGAGAGGATGCGGGTGAACGGCGGCAGGTGGCGGCGGAAGAGGTGCTCCACCAGCGGGAAGTGCGTACAACCAAGAATCGCGCGGTGCGGCGGCATTCCGTTGGTCTGCGCTAGCAACCCGCGGATGCCCTCCTCGACGAGGCGCTCCAGCTCGGCCTCCGGGGCCGCCTCCTCGATCGCACCGGCGAGGCGCCCACACACTTGCTGCACGACCGTAACGCGCGGGCAGCGCTTGCGGATCTCTTCCGGGTAGACGCCGGAGGTAATCGTGCGCGTGGTGCCGAAGACGGCGACGACGTCGGTGTTGTACTTCTGCGGGTATTGCGGGCTCGACACGGCCCAGGGCGTCTGCGTGGCGGCTTCGACCGTCGGCGCCACGATGCCAAGCACGTTATGGCCGCGCCAGCGGCTGCTCGGCAGCCACTTTTGCTGTAGGTGACGGGCGGCGACGGCGGTTGCCGTATTGCAGCCGAGCAGGACCAGCTTGCAGCCCTGGGCAAACAGCGCTTCGACGCTGGCGCGCGTGAAATCGATGACCTCGGCCGACGAGCGATCGCCGTAAGGGACGTTCGCGTGGTCGCCCAGGTAGAGAAATGACTTGTCGGGGAAGCGGTCGACGAGTGCGCGCAGCACCGTCAGCCCCCCCAAGCCTGAATCGAAGACGCCGATCATGCGCGTGTGTGGGGCCGGCACCGTCAGGTCGTCAAGATGGGTCGATGCGCTATTCTGCGGCTTCGGACGGTGAGCGACCGCCCGGCGCAGCAGGGGCCACAGCGGGGGCCTCGGTGTCGAAGCGCTTCAGCGCCTCGAGGCCCGGCATGGCGACCGTAGAATATCCACAATCGACGAAATGCACCTCGCCCGTCACCGCACCCGACAGATCCGACAAGAGATACAGCGCCGATCCGCCCACCTCGTTGAGCGTCGGCGTGCGCTTCAGCGGCGCATGCTCCTTTTGGAAGTTGAAGATGACGCGCGCGTCGGAAACGCCGGCGCCCGAAAGCGTACGCATCGGACCGGCGGAGAGCGCGTTGACACGGATGCCCTGCGGGCCGAGGTCGGCGGCGAGATAGCGCACGGAGGCTTCCAGCGCGGCCTTGGCGACGCCCATGACGTTGTAGGAGGGCACCGACTTCGTGGCGCCGCCATAGCTCAGGGTCAAGAGCGAGCCGCCGTTCGGCATCAGGGGGAAGGCGCGCTTGGCAACCTCGGTGAACGAGAAGCACGAAATGACCATCGTATTGGTGAAATTCTCGCGTGTGGTGTTGACGTAGCGCCCCGAAAGCTCGCGCGGGTCGGAGTAGGCGAGCGCGTGCACGACGAAGTCGAGGTTGCCCCAAGTTTCTTTGATGCGCGCGAAGGCGCGGTCGACGCTGTCGAGGTCGAGGACGTTGCACGGCTCGATGATTTCCGAGCCCAGCGACTTGGCGAGCGGCAGCGCGCGGCGGCCGAAGGCGCCGTCCTGGTAGGTGAAGGCGAGCTGGGCGCCCTGGCCAGCCAGGATGCGGGCGATGCCCCAGGCGATCGAGCGCTCGTTGGCTACGCCCATGATGAGCCCGCGCTTGCCAGCCATGATCGGGCCAGGTTTGGCGAGGTCGATTTCGGTCATGGGACTTCCTGTCGTTCCTGAGTGTCTAGTGGCGGCTCGCAATGCCGCCCGCGGTTGATAGCCGCTCCGCGCTAATTCGCTGTTCCCGGCATGACAGCCGTCCGCTCGGTCGTTCTAGCCGGTCACACGCCGAAAAACGAGCGTGGCATTAGTGCCGCCGAACCCGAAGCTGTTCGACATGACGCAGTTAAGGCTAACATTATCGATGCGCTCGCGCACGATCGGCATGTCGGCCAGCTCGGGGTCGATCTCCTCGATATTGGCGCTTTCGCAGATGAAACCATTGTTCATCATGAGCAGCGAGAAAATCGCCTCCTGCACACCGACGGCACCGAGCGAATGCCCGGTCAGCGATTTGGTCGAGGCAATCTTCGGCACCTCGCCGTCGAACACCTTGCGGATGGCCTCGATCTCGCGCAGATCGCCAATCGGCGTACCGGTGCCGTGCGGGTTGATGTAGTCGACTTTGTGGCCGATGCCTCTGCCGTCCATGCCCTTGAGAGCGAGCTGCATGCAGCGCACCGCGCCTTCTCCCGAAGGAGCCACCATGTCGTAGCCGTCCGACGTGGCGCCGTAGCCGGCGACCTCACCGTAGATGCGCGCCCCGCGCGACTTCGCCCGCTCCAGCTCCTCCAAGACGACGACGCCGGCCCCGCCCGCGATGACAAAGCCGTCGCGGTTCTTGTCGTAGGCGCGGCTGGCCTTGGCCGGCGTATCGTTGAACTTCGAGGACATGGCGCCCATGGCGTCGAACAGCACCGACAACGTCCAGTCGAGCTCCTCGCAGCCCCCGGCGAACATCACGTCCTGCTTGCCCCACTGGATCAGCTCGGCGGCATTGCCGATGCAGTGCGCCGACGTCGAGCAGGCCGACGCGATGGAATAGTTGACGCCTTTGATCTGAAAGCTCGTGGCGAGGGCGGCGGAGGGCCCGGAGCACATGGCCTTGGGCACCTCGAACGGCCCGACTTTGCGGGGGTCCTTCTCGCGCGTGACGTCGGCGGCGGCGACGATGGCGCGGGTAGACGGGCCGCCCGAGCCCATGATGATGCCGGTGCGCTCGTTGATGATGTCCTTTTCCTCGAGGCCGGCGTCGCGAATGGCCTGATCCATAGCGACGTAGTTCCAGCCGACACCGTCACCCATGAAGCGGCGCGGTTTGCGCGGAACCTGCGACTCCCAGTCGAGGTTGGGGGCGCCGTGCACCTGGCAGCGGAATCCCAGCTCGGCGTACTTGTCGGCGCGCACGATGCCGGACTTGGCCTCGCGGAGAGACGCGAGCACTTCCTGGCAGCTGTTTCCGATCGAGGAAACAATGCCCATGCCCGTGACGACCACTCGTCTCATCCGCCCATCCTCTCGTACCGGAAGCTTGCGGCTTCGCTCGCAATTCGGCTCCGGCGGAAGCGAGCACGAAAAGCCATCAAGATCAAGGACTGACGGCAGCCGCCGATTCGCCGCTCTCGAACAGGCCGACGCGCAGGTCGTTGGCCGTATAGATGACTTGGCCGTCGGCCTTCATGACACCGTCCGCGATGGCCAGCTTCAGCTTGCGCAAAATGACCCGCTTGAGGTCGACGATGTACTCGACCCGGCCGACCGTCGGCACCACCATGCCGGTGAACTTGACCTCGCCGACCCCCAGCGCGCGGCCTCGCCCGGGCGCGCCCAGCCAACCGAGGAAGAAGCCCGTCATCTGCCAGAGGGCGTCGAGGCCGAGGCAGCCGGGCATCACCGGGTCGCCCTCGAAATGGCAGCGGAAGAACCAGTCGAGCCGGCTGTTGCCGGCCACCTTGAGCTCGGCGGCGATTTGCCCCTTGCCGTGCTGGCCGCCGGTCTCGGAGACGGTCGAAATCCGGTCGAACATGAGCATCGGCGGCAGCGGCAGCTGCGCATTGCCGGGGCCGAACAGCTCGCCGCGGCCACACGCAAGCAGGTCCTCGTATTCGAAGCTCGTGCGGCGTTCTGTCATGATTTCTGCGCTCAGTTCCTCGCTTGCGAACGCCTTCGGCAGGTTAAGCCGCGGCCGCGGGGTTCCCTAACACAGTCGTATGGCCTTCAAAAGGGTGGGCACCGAGCCGCAGGGCGAGGATGCGTGCTCCCGCTGCGTTCGGGCCCCGTGTTGCAGGCAACCCGGCGCCTGCCTATAGTATATTTCTGGTGTTAGCTTGATTTGCCGCCCCATTGGGGGAGCTAGTGCGGCCCGCCAAGCGGCCAGCCCTGTAACAGGCGCGACGCGCATACGGATGACCAACAACACGCCCGGCTTACAAAAGGACGCAAAGGCCCCTCGGGGCGTCGCTCAGCTGCTGCGCAGGGCTGGGCTGCGGCCGACACGCCAGCGCTTGGCGCTCGGCGCCCTATTGTTCGAGGGCGAGGATCGCCACGTCACAGCCGAATCGCTGCACGCCGAAGCCACCGCCGCCGGCCAACACGTTTCCCTGGCTACCGTCTACAACACGCTGCACCAATTCAAGCGGGCGGGGCTGCTGCGCGAGCTGGCGATCAACGGCGCCAAGGCCTATTTCGACACCAATACGTCGAACCACAATCACTTCTTTGTCGAGGAAGAGGGTGAGCTGCATGACATTCCGGGCCATGCCATCCGCGTCGATGGCCTGCCGGAGCCCCCCGAGGGCATGAGCATCACCCACATCGACGTCGTCGTCCGGCTCAAGAAGGACTGAACGGCGCGTCGTCCCGTTCCCGCTTCGACCTCACTTCAGCACCTCGCCCTCGTAGACTCCCCACAACTTGTTCTGCTCGATGTAGCCTTGGAACTTGTCGATGCTGACGCGGCACCAGCGTCCATCGCAGGTCGAAAGGTTAGCGATGACGCCCGCCTCGATCATGGCCACGGGACGGGCGTGCTCGCTGTCGTTGCGGCGCAACGCCACCTTGGGCACCGGAGTGCCCTGCTTGATCTCCCATGGCAGCACCAATGCCGTACGCCTGCCCGACAAGAACGATTGCAGCACCCACCCGGCGGCCCCATCGGCGTCGCGTACCTGTCGCCAGCCCTCGAATTCCTTGATCACCTCGAGCGGCAAACCGGCGCGGCGATAGACCCACGCCGTCGGGTAATCAGTGCCGGGTCCCTTGCGCATATTGACGCGATCGGACTTGAGGCTGACGAAGCGGGGAACGGGCAAACCGCTGCCGCCGGGGAAGCTTGACCCGGCGCCAGTCGGCTGCCATGCGGCGAGTGCGGTCGCAGCCAGAACCGTCATCGCCGCCAGCGCATTGCGAAACAGATTGTGCGCTGCCGTTGCCTGCCTTCGCATTCTCGCCTCGTCATTGGTCCGGGTAAGGAGAATCGCTGGGTGAATTCTTAGGTGTCCTCTCGGACCAGTCTGCTCTTGCCGTCGCTCAGAGAAAATCCCGCACTTTGTCATCGCAATGACGTTCTGTTAGACCTGCCTGAACGAGAGCTAATTCGACTGGCCCCTTCCAGACCCCCCATCCTCCAAGAGCCAACAGCGAACCCCCCGATGCCGAACAGCGCCCGAAAGCCAATCGTCATTGTCACGCGCAAGCTGCCCGATGTCGTCGAAACCCGCATGCGCGAGCTGTTCGACGCGCGGCTCAACGTCGACGATGCGCCCCTGACGCAGAGCCAGATCGCCGAGTCGCTCAAGATCGCCGACGTATTGGTGCCCACGGTTACGGACCGCATCGATCGCGCCGTGATCTCCCAAGCCGGACCGCAGCTGCGGCTGATCGCCAACTTTGGCACCGGCGTCGACAACATCGACCTCGATACGGCCCGCAACCGCGGAATTACAGTCACCAATACGCCGGGAGTTCTCACCGAGGACACCGCCGACATGACCATGGCACTGATCCTCGCCACCCCACGCCGGCTGGTGGAAGGAGCCGACTACCTCAAGGACCAGAAGAATACCTGGAGCGGCTGGTCGCCGACATGGATGCTCGGCCACCGCATCTACGGCAAGCGGCTCGGCATCATCGGCATGGGACGTATCGGCTCGGCGGTGGCACGTCGCGCCAAGGCGTTCGGCCTGCAGATCCACTACCACAACCGCCGCCGTGTTTCTCAGGACTTGGAGAAGGAGCTCGAGGCGACCTACTGGGAAAGCCTCGATCAGATGCTGACGCGGGTCGACATCGTCTCCGTGAACTGTCCGCATACCCCCGGGACCTATCACCTGCTTTCGGCCCGCCGCCTGCGGTTGTTGAAGCCGTCGGCCTATATCGTCAACACTTCGCGCGGCGAGGTCATCGACGAGAACGAGTTGGCGCGGCTCATCGAGGCCGGCGCCATCGCGGGCGCGGGGCTCGACGTGTTCGAGCATGAGCCGGCGGTCAACCCCAAGATTCTCAGCTCGGAACGGGTCGTGGCGCTGCCGCACATGAGCTCGGCGACCATCGAAGGCCGCATCGACATGGGCGAGAAGGTGATCATCAACATCAAGGCGTTCCTCGACGGCCACGCCCCGCCCGACCGCGTCCACCCGGCGATGTTCTAAGGCGCGCGCGCCGTGGTCGAGTCTAGGCGGCCATCCCCGCAGACGGTCGTGCGCAGCTGGCAGGTGCCGCGGGCGCGCCGATCGGCATTGCAGCGCCCGAGCGCCAACCGCTCGGCATCGCTGGGCGTAAGGCCGCCGCCCGAGTAGGTGATCTTTCGCTCTTTGGCGATGCGCCCCGACGCGATGGCCGCGCAGACCTCGCCGCGAAAGCTCACGGCTTCGCAGGCTCCGCGCCCGAGGGCGGCACACTCGGCGCGCACTTTTTCCTCAGCCTCGAGGCGCGAGCCGATCTTCCACACCGAGAAGAACGAGCCATCGGGTGCGAAGGCGATGGCGCCGAACTCGGGCGCCTTTTCGGGTACCGGTGCGGGTGCGATCGACAATTGCGGCGGCTGCTCAGGCTCGGCACGCGCCTCGAGGTCGAAACCGGGCAGCGGCAGCAGGACGGCGGCGACAATTGTCAGGAGCAAGGTGTGCAACATCCGTAAGAGCAACATGGAAGCGCTATCCTCTCATGCCGCGCATGTCGAGTTGTGCTTCGTCGCCGCATGGATTGAAAGGTCGGTTATCGTCGGGTTGCGGCCACTGATCGGATTTTCCGGATCCCAGGTGATCGACAGCGTCTCGAAGCGCGCCGCGAGTGCATCGTACATCAGCAGGCGGCCAGCCAGGGTCGACCCGATGCCGAGGATTTCCTTCAGTATTTCTGTTGCTTGCAGCGTGCCGATGACGCCGACGACGGCCCCCAAGACTCCAACCTCGGCGCAGTTGGGCAGCGTGCCGGGCGGCGGCGCCTCGGGGAACAGGCAGCGGTAGCTGGGGTAGGGGGTCCCGTCCGCGTCACGCTCGTGCGGCTTGAAGGTCGATACATAGCCGTCGAACGGGCCCACGGCACCGAACACCAGCGTGCGCTTGGCGAGGTAGCAGGCGTCGGAGACGAGGTAGCGCGTCTCGGCGTTGTCCGAGCCATCGGCGACGATGTCGTAGCGGGCGATGATCGCGGCGGCATTGCCGGCATCGAGGCGCGCCTCGATCGGCTCCACAACGACGTGCGGATTGATGCGGCCTATCGCATCGCGCGCGCTCGCCACCTTCGCTTCACCGACGTGGGTCGTGTCGTGGACGATCTGGCGCTGCAGGTTGTCGAGCGACACGCGGTCGTCGTCGACGATGCCGATGGTGCCGATGCCGGCCGCGGCGAGATATAGAGCGAGCGGCGAGCCGAGGCCGCCGGCCCCGACGATCAGCACGCGGGCGCTCTTGAGCCGCTGCTGGCCTTGGCCGCCCACCTCCTTCAGCACGAGGTGGCGCTTGTAGCGCTCGATCTCCTGCGCCGAGAGCCGCGGTGATGCTTTGTCCTGCATGCCGCTAGGTTAGCGCAACTGACCCTGGCCGTCAGCGGGCGGCGGCCTATTCTTCCGCGCCGCACGCCGCCCATTCGGCCAAGATAGTTACGATGCGCGCGCAAAAAAGAAGGGCCCCCGGGGAGGACAAGCCCGGGGGGCAGCAACGCCGATAGATTCGCGACGCAATTAGGTGGGCTTGCTCGGGTCGAGGAAGAGATCGCTGGTGTAGTAGCGCTCGGCCGACGACGGCGCGAAGGTGACGATCGTCTTGCCGGCGTACTCCGGCCGCTCGGCAACGGAGAGCGCTGCTGCCACGTTGGCACCGGTGGAGATGCCGCCCGGGATGCCTTCCACTTTGGCGACGAGGCGCGCGACCTCGAACGCCTGCTCGCTCGACACGGTGACGATCTCATCGATGAAGCTGGTGTCGAGGATCGAGGGGATGAAACCGGCGCCGATGCCCTGGATCTTGTGCGGCCCGCGCGGCTTGCCGGACAGCACCGGGCTGGTCGTCGGCTCGACGGCGATGATCTTGAGGTCAGGCTTGCGAGGCTTCAGTGCTCGTCCGCAACCTGTCAGCGTGCCGCCCGTGCCGACGCCGATCACGAGGGCATCGACCTTGCCATGCGTGTCGTTCCAGATCTCCTCGGCCGTCGTCAATTCATGAACGAGCGGGTTGGCCGGGTTATCGAATTGCCCGGGGATGACGGCGTTGGGGATCGTCTTGGCGAGCTCGTTGGCGCGCTCCACCGCTAGTGGCATGCCGCCCGGGCCCGGCGTCAGCTCCAATTCCGCGCCAAGGTGGGTCAGGATCTTGCGCCGCTCCATCGACATGGTTTCCGGCATGACGAGAATCAGCCGGTAGCCGCGCGCCGCGGCGACGAAGGCGAGACCGATGCCGGTGTTGCCGGACGTCGGCTCGACAAGCACCGTCTTGCCTGGCGTGATCTTCCCCTGCGCTTCGAGGGCGTCGATCATCGATACGCCGATGCGGTCTTTGACCGACGACAGCGGGTTGAAGAACTCGAGCTTCAAGAGAATGTCGGCTTTGACTTTGGCCGCACTCGTTATCTTCGATAGGCGGACGAGCGGCGTGTGCCCAATGGTTTCGGCGATCGAATCGTAGACGCGGCCGCGGCCCCACGTCTTGGTGGCGGCAAGGGTCTTGATCTCGGGGGTATCGTTCATCGCGGGGGTGCCTCGTATCAGCGGCCGAGTGATTGACTGCCGCGGCCGATGGCAAGATCAGTCGCGGCAATCGCACGTTGGGCGAAAGGCCGACGCTGTCAAGAAGCGGCGTCGATCAGCGATTGCCGGTCCGAGGCCTGACCGGACTTGTTTTTTTTCGCGGGCCGGCAGGCGGAGGGATGGATTTCTTTTGAGGTGCGGTTCTGCGGGATTGGGCGTTCTCATTGGCTCCTGTCGAGCCAAATCCCCCCGCGCCGCGCGCCGTAGCGGAGATCTCCTCCACCTCGACCAGCTGGGCATGCGTCACCGGGCTGACGACGAGCTGCGCAATGCGCTCGCCGCGGCGGACCTCGAACGGGGCCTGCCCGAGGTTCGCCAGCACGACGCGCACCTCGCCGCGGTAGTCGCAGTCGATGGTGC
Organism: Hyphomicrobium sp.; assembly: GCF_009026145.1. GTDB lineage: Bacteria > Pseudomonadota > Alphaproteobacteria > Rhizobiales > Hyphomicrobiaceae > Hyphomicrobium_A. The sequence continues at coordinate 62,291 of NZ_WBUE01000009.1, read as the reverse complement.
CGGGGCTGTTGAGCACCGTGACGCCGTAGTTGAGTGCCAGCCCCGAGCGCGGCCGCACCTGCGCCTCGTATCCCGGCGGCAGCTCGATGATGAGGCCGGTCGGCACGAGCGCGCGCGCGCCGGGTGCCAGCGTCATCGGGCTGCGCGCATCGAGCGCGGCAAACAGATCCAGCCCCGCAGCGCCCTCCGTTTGATACGCGGGGAGCGGCAGGCCGCTGCCGTGCGGCAAGCGCACGACCCTTACGCGGGCGCGCAGATTGGCCTTTGTGTGTTGACGCGACGTGGTCATTCGGCCGCCGCCGCGCTATGCCGCAAAAACTCGGCGGCGCGCAGCATGAGGCGCCGGGCGACTTCGTCCTTGCTGAGCGTCGGCCAATCCTCGATGCCGTCGGCCGTGACAAGATGCACCGTGTTGCCGTCGCCGCCGAATACGCCGCGCGATGGCGAGACGTCGTTGGCGACGATCCAGTCGGCACCCTTCGCCTTGCGCTTCTTGGCGGCTTCGCTCGTCACGTTCTCCGTCTCGGCGGCAAAGCCGATGACGAGCGTCGGGCGACCAGAGCGCGACTTGCCCACGGTGGCCAGGATGTCGGGGTTCTCGACGAGCTCGAGGCTCGGCTTGGCGCCCGACTTCTTTATCTTCTCGCGCGGTGCCGACGCAGTGCGCCAGTCGGCAACGGCGGCGGCGAACGCGGCGATGCCGGCCGGCAGCGCCGCCTGCACCGCATGCAGCATCTGCTCGGCGGTCTCTACGCGCACGACGTCGACACTAGGCGGATCGGCCAGCGACACCGGGCCGGTAACGAGGGTGACGCGCGCCCCGAGCGCCGCTGCGGCGCGCGCGATGGCATGGCCTTGCTTGCCGGACGAGCGGTTGGCGATGTAGCGCACCGGGTCGATCGGCTCGTGCGTCGGGCCGCTGGTGACGAGCACATGCCGGCCCGCGAGTGGGCGCGCGCCAACCCGTGCCAGCGGCGAGCCTCGCCGCCCGGCGAGGATCTTGTTGGCCGCATCGATGATCTCCGGCACCTCGACCAGCCGCCCTGGGCCGGCCTCGTCGCGCTCGGCCATCTCGCCGGTGTTGGGCCCGACGAAATGCACGCCGTCGGCGCGCAACTGCGCGACATTGCGTTGCGTGGCAGGGTTGAGCCACATGCGCGGGTTCATAGCCGGCGCGAGGAGCACAGGCTTGTCGGTCGCCATTAGCACGGTCGAAGCCAAATCGTCAGCGTGCCCGCCCGCCATCTTGGCGATGAGGTCGGCGGTCGCCGGCGCGACGATCAACAGATCCGCCTCGCGCGACAGGCGAATATGGCCGATCTCCTGCTCGTCATTGAGGCTGAATAGGTCGGTGAACACGCGCTCTGAGGTGAGGGCGCCGACCGAAAGGGGTGTCACGAACTCGGTGGCGGCCCGCGTCATGACGGCGCGCACGGAGGCGCCCGCCTCGCGCAGTCGACGGATGAGATCGAGGCACTTGTAGGCGGCGATGCCGCCGCCGATGATGAGCAAAATGCGCTGTTGTTTCACGTGGGACGCTCGCAGGTCGCAGGGGACGAAAGCTAGCACAAATGCCGGCCGGAAGGGGTTAAGCGACGCCCTCGTAAGGGCGCTGGCGCCATCGCCCCGATAAGGCCATGTTTCCTATGGTTTCAAGGGGGGCCGGCCCAGCTCTGGGGAACGTGATGACCTACGCTAGGATCTTAGCCTCTATCGGCGCGCTTGCCCTCGGGGCAGCTACCGCGCTGGCAACCGTCGACAACCCCACGCTCGACTGCCTCAGCGACGACAACGAGCGGCGTATCAGCGGCTGCTCGGCCCTGATCGAGACGCCGGGGCTCCCCGACGATCAGCGCAGCCTCGCCTACGGAATGCGGGCGCTCGCCTATTCCCTGCTCGGCATATTTGACAAGGCCCTCTCCGATTACGACGCGGCCCTCAATATCAAGCCAGATTTTCCGCTGGCCCTGAACAACCGCGCCTGGTCCTACTACAAGCTGGGTCGCCCCCGTGACGGCATTGGCGACGTGGAAAAGGCGCTGCAGCTGGCTCCCGGCAGCCCCTATGCCCTCGATACCCGGGCCCACATCCACCAGGCGCTCGGTGATGCCAAGGCCGCTTTCGACGACTACGATCTGGCCATGCGCGCCGGAGGTTCACGCATCGTCAAGATGTACCAGTGCGGGCTCCGCTCCCAGGGCCTCTACTTCGGCGCGATCGACGGCGCCTATTCCTCGAGCGTGCGCCAAGCGATGCGCGCCTGCACCGGCAATCGCCATTGCGATCCGCTTCCATCCGATTCCGAATGCCGTCCCGAGGTTTCCTAAAGGCTTCGTGCCAGCCCTGACGCGTCGGCCGCAAATCGCTGCGCTGCATCAGAAGTTTTACCGCTCGGTACCGCTTGACGCAGTTCCTGTGCTCACACATGGTTCGGGGCCGGCGAATCGTGGACCGCTCTGTCGGCCCAGAAAAAGCAAATAGGTCCAAGTCTAGGGAGAGGATCCCAGGGCGGGGGGATGCGGGAGCGTATCGCCCCGCCTTTTAGTTTCCACGTCATGCATGCTCGAGTGCCACGAGGCTGTCGCAAAGGCCGGCGAACTTCGCGGCGGCGGAGCGGTGCGCACACCGCTGCGATGGACGATTGGGGGCTGGGTGCGCGGAAATCCGCAATCATCGGGTGGAGTGCAGGACGCCGGGCGGTTGCCTATCGTCGCGCTGCTACTGTGGGCGCTGCTCGCCTTCGTCGTGCCGAGCTTCGTACAGGCGCTCAACCTCGTCGACGTGCTCGCGTTTCCGCTCGGCTACTACCTGGCGGCGCAAGGCGTGCTCCTCGCCTTCGTAGCCATCGGTGTGGTGTCGGCGCGATGGCAGGATCGCCGCGCCGTGCGCGCCGCGAGGAAGCCCTGACATGCCGCTCGATGCCCCCAGCGCCGGTTCGCCGCGCTCGCGTGCGGAACCGCTGCTCGCCGGATTTGCGTTGGCGGTCGCGCTTGGCATCGCGGCCCTCGTGTTGCTAGCTCGGCTCGGTGCTTCCCAGACTTGGATCGACGGTGGGTATTGGGCCATGGGGATCGCCGTCGCAGCGGCCATTGCCATGGGCTCGGGAGCGCGCCGACCGAGCCTGGCTGCGCCGGTGTTCGGTGGCCTGGCTATTGCCTCTGCGACCGTCTCGGCCGCGTTCTTCCTGGCGCTCGCCGGGGCGATCTTCGCCTGGGGGCATGACGGTCTTGCCTTCCCCCTCGGGCTCGGCGCCGGCTGCCTGTTGTTGCAGCTGACGATCGCGCCGCGCTTGGCGCAGAGCGGGGCCCGCTCGCTGCTCGAGTTCTTTGCCGTGCGATATCCGGGCCGCGCCGCGCGCATGGCGAGCGCAGCCGTTGTCATCATATCGATGCTGACGCTTCTGGTCGCCGAGCTGATGGCCGCCGGCCTCATCGGCGTGCGCCTGCTCGGCATCGACTATGCGGCTGCTACCATCGTCGCCGCCGGCGCCGTGCTCGCTTGCTTCGTTGTCCGCGCTGCAGGCGGTGGTTCATTGCTCAACGGCCTTCTCTTTCCTGTCCTGCTCGTCGCCCTGCTGGTGCCGCTCGTGCAGCTGTCGGCTACATGGTACGACCTGCCGCTGCCGCAGCTCGCCTACGCCAACGCCTTGTGGCAGGTGCAAGGGCTGGAGGAGACGCTGCTCGAGCAGGAGCTCGCCGATCCGGCCTACATGAAGCCGATGCTAACGGCGTTCGTGTCGCTCACGCCGACGAATTTCCTGGGCATCGTTCTCGGGCTCGCAGTGGGCGTCGCGGTGCTGCCGAGCCTGTTGAACGAACAGCTCCTGGCCGCGCGGCCGGCGCGCGAAGCGCGCTGGTCGGCGTTGTGGGGGCTGATCTTCGTCGTTCTGCTGTTGACGCTCGTGCCGGCGGTTGCCGCTTACGCCAAGCTGTCGGTCGCGACCCTGATCGCCGACCGCACGCCGACCGCCGACCTGCCGGCGTGGATTTTCACCTACGGCAAGCTGGGGTTCGTCCACATCTGCGGTCGCGCGGCGACGGATGCGGCCGCCGTCGCGCAAGCGTGCGCCGCATTGCCCGACGTTAGCACCGCGCTGCGGTTACACGACCTGGCGCTCGACCCGGACATCGTCACGCTCGCTCTGCCGGAAATCACCGGATTGGATCCGGCTTTGCTGGGGCTCATCGCTGCAGCGGGCTTGGCGACCGCCTTGGCAACCGCGCACGGCCCGCTCGGCGTCATAGTAGGCGCCCTCATCGGCGATCGCTCGGCGGCCGCCGGCTCCGCCCCCCGAACGCAGCGCTTTACGTCATATGGCATTGCCGCGGCCATGCTCGCCGCGGCCGCCTTCGGTGCGCTGGCACGTCCGGCCGGCATCATCGAAGTTGCGACCTGGGCGTTCACGCTGGCAGCGGCGGGGCTGTTTCCCGCCCTCTTTGCCGCTCTCTGGTGGCATCGCGCCAGCGCCGAGGGCGCCGCCGCGGCCATGCTCGCCGGCCTAGTCGTGACTCTCATCTATCTCCTCGGCACCCACTACTTCGCCGTCCCGTTCTTCGAGGCGACATCGGGCCTGTCGAGCGCCGGACCCAGCGGCCAGGAATACTTCGCCGAGCTCAAGGAGGCGTGGCTGGCAGCCGAGCCCGGGGCGGCGAAAGAGGCGGCCTGGGCGGCGCTCGATGCCCACGCACGATCTAGCGCCGACTGGTGGGGCATCAGTAGCCTTGCCGCGGCGCTTCTCGCCCTGCCGGCGGGCATCGCCGCGCTCGTCGTCGTGTCGCTGGTGACACCGCCGCCCCGCGGCACGGAAACGGCGCCGTAAGCCCTCGCGTGCTAGTCTGACGCGTATGATTTACGACCTCGTCGTTGCCGGTGGCGGTATCAACGGTGCCGGCATCGCAGCCGATGCCGCCGGCCGCGGACTCTCCGTACTGCTTGTCGAAAAGGCCGATCTTGGCGGGGCGACGTCCTCGGCAAGCTCGAAGCTCATTCACGGCGGCCTCCGCTATCTGGAGCATTTCGAGTTCCGCCTCGTACGCGAGGCGCTGCAGGAGCGCGAGGTTCTGCTCGCCAATGCCGGTCATATCATCTGGCCGCAGCGCTTCATCCTGCCGCAAGTACCCGGCGGTCGTTCGTCGCTGATGCTGCGCGCGGGGCTATTCCTTTACGACCACCTCGGGCAGCGGCGACGCATCCCCGCGTCGGCATCACTGGATCTGCGACGCGACCCCGCCGGGCATGCGCTACGGCGGGAGTTGACGCACGGCTTCGCTTATTGGGACTGCCGCGTCGACGATGCGCGGCTGGTCGTGCTCAATGCGCGTGCGGCGGCCGACAGAGGCGCAGCCATAAAGACGCGCACGAGGCTTCGATCGGCACGTGCGCACGATGGCGTATGGCACGTTGAGCTCCATGACGCCGGCGGCGGCCTGGAGGTGAGGGCGCGAGTCCTCGTCAACGCGACCGGGCCGTGGGTGCGGGACGTCGACGGAGTTGTGCACACTGCTGCGCAGCAGCCGGCACCACTCCGACTCGTCAAGGGTAGCCATATCGTCGTGCCGCGCATTGAGGGGGCAAACGATGCCTACCTTTGCCAGAGCGCCGACGGCCGCGTCGTCTTCGCCATTCCCTACGAGGAGCGATTTACGCTCATCGGCACGACCGAGGTCACCTATGCCGGCGATCCGGCAGCCGCCGCCATCGGCCGCGAGGAAGAAGACTACTTGCTCGCCCTGACGCAGCAGTTCTTTGTCAGCCCACCGGCGCGCACCGACATCGTGTGGGCGTTTGCCGGCGTACGCCCTCTCTATGAGGACGACTCCACCGCCAGCGCCTCGGCCGTGACCCGCGACTATCGCTTCGAGCTGAGCGACACGGAAGGCGCGCCGCTGCTCACCGTGCTCGGCGGCAAGTTGACGACGTATCGCCGGCTCGCTGAAGCGGCGCTGACAAAACTCGCGCCGTATTTCCCCGCCATGAGGCCGTCGTGGACCGCATCTAGTCCACTACCCGGAGGTGACCTCGGCGCAGGCGGGCTCGCCGCGTTCATCAAGGACCTCTGCCGGAACCATCGCGGGTTCGATGCCGCATTCCTCGGGCGCCTGGCGCGCCGCTACGGCACGTTGGTCGACGATGTCCTCGACGGGGCGCGCAGCGCTGCGGACCTCGGAGCTCCGCTTGGCGGTGGCCTCACCGAGCGCGAGGTTCTCTATCTGCGCGAGCACGAATGGGCGCGCCATCCGGACGATGTCCTGTGGCGGCGGACGAAGTGCGGTTTGCACATGAACGCTGAGCAGCGCGCGGGCGCCGAGGCCGCCATCTCGCGACTGCTGTGACCAGGATCAGCCGGGGCTCGGTGGGCCATACTTCTGCGCGCCGCCCGCCGGCGGACCGGAGCGGATCGCCGGTGCCGACCACGGGCCATGCACGTTGATGATCTCGCGCCGTTGCAGCTTAAGCTCACCCGCGCCGACATCGCCGACGCTCGGCTTGGCGACGTCACCGACGGCGAGTTCGAGGTCGAGGCTTCGCTCGAGCAAGCTGATAGCGCCATCCGCCTTGAGGGCGCGCTCGCCCGACACCGCTTCCGCAGATTGCGTGCGAATGATGCCCTTGCTGACGATGAAGCGCGCATCCAGCTTGTCGACCGAGATGGCTCGCGTGCTCACGTCCTGCCATGCTGCCGCGGGCAATGGCTCGCTCTCAGTGGTAGCGAGCTTGTTGATGTCAAGGCCGACGCGGCCGCCTTCGGCGAGCGTGACGCACAGCTTGCCGTCGAGCGAGCGAAGCAGGCTATCACCGGTGTTGCCGGTCGCCGCGAGATCGACGGTGATGGCGCCACGTCCCTGCACGGTCGGATGTCCGAACACGGCCTGCACCGAGCGGCCCACGTCAGCCGCCTCGAATTTGGCCTGCACGCCGTAGTTCGGGTTGGCACCGCTCATATCGATACGGATTTGACCCCCGCCCCGCGTGCCGTCGTCGAACTCCAGCTCCGCGATATCGGCGAGCATCTTGCCGTCGCGCAGCGATACCGTCGCAGCGCTGCGTCCGATGGTGATTGCCGGCAGGGTGAGGCTGTCGGTGGAAATCCGGAAGTCCGCATCGATGGCTTGGATGAGCGGAAACTCCAGCCCGCTTGCACCTCTGACAGCCGCCAGGAAGCTGTCGTTCTTTACGGCCGTATCGGCGCCCTTCAAGTATTGCGTGAGGTCGAAAGTCTTGAGGCCGAGGGTACCTTCAACCGTCGGCCTTGCACCGGCGAAGTTGATCGACAGCGTTCCCGTGGCCCTGTTCTCGTCGAGGTCGATCGCGGCGTTCTGAAAGGCAACCGTGCGCTCGACCCATTCCAACTGACCTTTGGCGCGGAACGCGCCGAAGCCACGGCCCGCCGGCCAGTCGATGCCGAGCCAGCGCGCCGCAGCGCGTAGGTCCGTTGCTTTGAGCTCGGCCTGCGGCGACAGAAGCTGCGGGTTTTCGCCGAGGATCAGCCTGCCTTCGAGCGCCGCCGTCAGCGGCGCGCCCGCGAACGTGGCAGCGAGTGGACGCGACATGCCTTGCGAGTCGAGGCTGGCGCCGAGGGTAGTGTCAAAGGTGATCTTCTCGCCGCGGAAATCGAACGATCCCGATGCCTGGATGGCCCCATTCGGCTCCGAGGATATCGAAGCATCGACGTTGGTCAGCTCGACGCTGGAGCCGTCCGACATCTTGATGCGCACGGTGCTGTCGCGCACGATGAGTCCATCGAACTGCATCCTCTGCAGCGCCTTGACCAGCGGCGCCACCTCGTTGAGACCGGAGTCTTGCGAGAAGGTGGGCTCGCGGGTCGAGAAGTCGGTGGTGAAGGTAGCGCTCTCCAGTGTCAACTGCGGGCCACTGCCGGTGATGAGCATGGCGATCATCTGCCCGCCGCGCGCGAGTCCGGTACGGCTCGGCGGCACCGACAGCGTTCCGCCTTCGAGGTCGATCCTAGGTCCGGTCATGAGCCGCACCGGCGAGCTGAGGCTGTAGCTGTTGCTGGAGGCGGCGAGAACGGCGCCGCTCTGCAGCGCCAAGCGGTTATATCGATCGGTGAAGAGAAGAGGTGCGGCGAGTAGGATGACGAGGAAGCTCACTATGGCGAGCGCCCATGTGTAGCGTCGCATCGTTTGCCTCGGGCGCTTCATGGACCCCTGCCGCCTCAGCACACGCTACCCAGTGTCAACTCGCAAAGCTACCAGAGGAACGTACCGGCTCGAGCGGTCGACGTTGGTACCTTTAGCAGACGCTGTAGTCTTAAAGGTGGCTCCGCCGGGGTGCAAGCAGCGAGCTGTCCTTGCCGGCGCCATACGCCGCTTTTTCTTAACGCCCGACAATCTTTCCTATACCGCCGGCTCAGCGATGGCGAGATGCGCTGGGCGTCCTGCCCACGCTTTTTGAAAGCTTCTCATGCAGTTTCGTGTGGACACAGAATTCGCCCATCCCGCGGGCCATGAAATGGCGTGCGCCGCTTCACGCTGATGGAGAGCAGCGGGCGGCGTGGCTTGCGCCTAGCAGCCCCTCCGGTGCACCTTCGCCGCCGGATCGAGCGGGGAAACAGCGGAGCGTCGCCGTGAGGCAGCCGTTCGTCGTCGGAGGTTTGGCCGTCAAGCCTGGCGAGCGTCGGCTGGTCGACCTGCCAATTTCGAAGCTTTCTAATCATGCGCCCGTCACGCTGCCGGTGCATGTGCTGCACGGGGCGCAGCCGGGACCCACAATGTTCGTCTCCGCCGCGATTCACGGCGATGAGCTCAACGGCGTCGAGATCATCCGCCGGCTGCTGCGCACGCTCAATTCGCAGAGCATCAACGGGACGTTACTGTGCGTGCCGGTCGTCAACGTGTTCGGCTTCATCAGCCGCTCGCGCTACCTGCCCGACCGGCGCGACCTCAACCGCTCGTTTCCGGGCTCGGCCACGGGATCGCTGGCGGCGCGCCTGGCACATCTCTTCCTGAGCGAGATCGTCAAGCGCTCGCAGGTCGGCATCGATCTGCACACGGCGGCGATCCACCGCATCAACCTGCCGCAGATCCGCTGCGTGTTCCGCAAGCGCCCGCGCGTGCAGGAGCTCGGGCGGGCGTTCGGCGCCGAGGTGATGCTGGAAAGCCCGGAGCGGCCAGGGTCGTTGCGCGAAGCCGCGCGCGCGGCCGGCGTCGACGTTCTGAGCTATGAGGGCGGCGAGGGCCTGCGTTTCGACGAGTTCGCCATAAGAGCCGGCGTCGACGGCATCACGGGCGTGATGCTCAAGATGGAGATGCTCGACGTAGCCGAGGGCGTCGAGCCGCTGGCCGCCGAGCGGCGTGTCCCTGTGCTGATCAATGCCTCGAGCTGGCTGCGCTCGCCGGAAGGCGGCGTCTTCCGCACCACGAAGCGCATCGGCGACGGGGTCAGCGTGGGCGAGGTCGTCGGTCACGTCGCCAACCCCTACGAGGACACTGCCGTCGAAGTGCGCTCGCCGCGCCGCGGCATCATCATCGGGCGCACGACGCTGCCTATCGTCAACATGGGCGACGCACTGCTCAATATCGGCTGGTCCGAGGAGCTCTCCGACCGCGCCTCGCCGGAGCGGGAGGTGCTGGACGAGCCCTTCGATGAGGACGAGGTCGTCGACTAGCTCAGCGGCTGCTCCTCCCTGGACGCCCTCCGGCGATCGCCTCGTGCAGCAGCAGTACCGGGATTAGTCCGACGAGGACGATCGTCAACGCCCCCAGCGAGGCCTGCTCGAGCTGCTCGATGGAGGCGAGGCTGTAGACGTGCGTGGCCAGCGTCTCGAAGTTGAACGGGCGCAGCAACAGCGTCGCCGGCAACTCCTTCATGCAGTCGACGAAGACGAGCAGAGCGGCGGCGCCGAGTGGCGGTATGAGCAATGGCAGGTGCACGCGCCAAAGCACCGACAACGCACTTTCGCCCAACGTGCGGGCGGCAGCATCGAGGTTCGTCGATACGCGTCCGAGACCGGCCTCGATGGGCGCCAGCGCTACCGCGAGAAAGCGGATCACATAGGCGAGGGTGATGGCGAACAGCGAGCCGGATAGGAACAGGCCGGTCGACACGCCGAGGGTGGAACGCAACAAGGCATCGACGTGATTGTCGATGCCGGCGAGCGGGATGAGCAACCCGATGGCGAGCACCGTGCCCGGCACGGCGTAGCCGAGCGCGGCAACGCGCCCGGCCGAGCGGACAAAGCGGCTTGCAGAGACGCGGCGCGCGTAGGCCAGCGTCAAGGCCACGGCCAGCGCCACGCCAGCGGCGATCGTGGCAAGGAGCAGACTATTGCCGGCTGCCGGCAGGAACCCGCTGGATAGCGCGCCTTCCAGGTGTGCCGCGGCATCGGGGGCGATCACCAACACCGGTACCACGAACCCGAATACAAACGGCAGCGAGGCAAGTGCCGCAGTAAGCAGGCCTTTCCAGCCGGTGATCTCTTGAAATGGGATGGCGCGGTAGCGGCCGGTCGTATGGTGGCTGCGTGCGTCGCCGCGTGCCGCTCGTTCGATTGCGAACAGCCCGGCAACGAGCACCAGCATTACTGTGGCGAGCTGCGCCGCGCCGCCGATGTTGGAGCGTTGTACCCAGGTGGCAAAGATGCTCGCCGAGAGCGTGTCGACGCCGAGATACTGCACCGCGCCGAGGTCGTTGAGGCATTCCATGATGACCAGGGCGACGCCGGCGGCAATGGCCGGGCGCGCGATCGGCAGCGCTACGTCGGCGAAGGTGGCGAGCGGCGTGCGGCCGAGCGTGCGGGCAACCTCGAGCACACACACCGACTGCTGTGCAAAACTCGCTCGGGCTGTGAGGTAGACGTAAGGGTAAAGCACGGCCGAGAACACGAGGATGGCGCCGCCGAGCGAGCGAACGTGCGGAAACCAGTAGTCGCCGGCGCCGGTGAAGCCGAAGGCTGCGCGTAGCTGCGTTTGTACCGGCCCGGCGTAATCGAGCAGCTCCACATAGCAGTAGGCGATGATGTAGGTCGGCACCGCCAGCGGCAGCACGAGGAGCCGATCCAGCAGCTCGCGGGCCGGAAAGCGGTACATGGTGACGAGCCACGCGGTCGCCGTGCCGACAGCGAAAGTCAGAAGTCCGACGCCGCTCGACAGCAGGAGCGTACGCGCCAGCGATCCGGGCAGCACGGTCGAAGCCAGGTGCGGCCAGATGTTGTCGGAGGGGGAGAGCGCCAGCAGAAGCACCGTCGCGATCGGCAGCGCAACGACGAGAAGGATCGCAGCGACGATCGCAGTCCAGGCGGGCGACACCCTGCGCGTGCGCCGGTGAGCCTTGAATGCGGACGATAGCTGGCCGAGAAGAGTGCATGCCGCATCGAACAAGCGCGGCAAGCTGGCACGCGGCAACACCGGCTCAGGGCCCTGCACCATCATTGGCCGCGCCGCTTTCCGTCAGCTCGATTGCGCGCGCTCGGCACGCTCAGCAGAGGCTCCGCGCGCGTGGCGTCACCAGGCCGGCACCCATGAACACGGTGCCAGGCGAAAGCACCTGGCCTGCGTCTCGCAGGCAGCGCGCGAAGTTGTCGGCGCCCTCGATCGCCTCTTCCACCTCGTCGCACCCGAGCAGCGCCACCGCGCAGGCGCGGAAGGCAGGGCAGGTGCTGTGCTGGCACGCCGCTACCATGGAAATGGCGAGGCATTCGTCGCGGCAGAAGCGGCGGCACTGCGCCGGGTAGACCTCGATGCGGCGCTCGGCCGAATCTTGCACGGCGCGTACCCAGCAAGCCAGCTCCGTCATCAGCGGCTTGGCGGCGCGCGGCCCGACGGCGCGCGAGAACTCCTCCCAAGCGACCTCCCAGCAGCCGATGTCACTCGTCTGGAAGCCCTGCAGCCAGCAGCGGAAGCCCACACCCACCAGACGCTCGGCGGCGGGGAACATGGCGGCCGCCGGAATCGCGGAATCGCGGGACGGGCGGCCTCTCTGGAATGTATCGATCCTAGACATTAGATGTTCGGCCCCTGATCGAATTGAACACGGTCGATGAGCTCGGAAGCCCTTTTGCGCAACGCGGCAATCTTCGTGAGCGGGAGGGGATCTGCTTTCAGCGGTCCCCAGCTCTGCACCAGGGGGGAGGCCGCAACGCCGTCGGACGCGGGGTACTCGCCATTGGCTTCGGCGTAAATCCGCTGTGCTTCCGGCGAAGCGAGGAATTCCATCAACCGCCGCGCATTTTCTTTGTTGGGCGCGCTTGCGGTCATGGCCATGCCCGACACGTTGACGTGGGTGCCGCGATCGGCGGCGTTGGGGAAGACGATGCGCACAGCGTCCGCCCAGGACTTCTGGTCGGGGTTCTTCAGCATCGCAGCCATGTAGTAGGTATTGCCGATGGCGATGTCGCACAGCCCGGCCTGCACGTCGCGCACGGCCTCACGGTCACCGCCGGCAGGGCGCCGCGCCAGGTTGGCTCTGAGGCCGGTCAGCCATTTCTCGGTTGCTTCCTCGCCATGGTGGGCAATCATCGAAGCGACCAGCGCGACATTGTAGGTGTGCTGACCCGAGCGGATGCAGATTTTGCCCCGCCACTTCGGATCGGCGAGCTCCTCGTAGGTGATGGCGTCCTGCTTGACGCGGTCCTTGGAGGCGTAGACGACGCGAGCGCGCCGCGTGAGGCCAAACCACTGGTCCTTGTCGTCGCGCAGCGCCGCGGGAATTTCCTTGGCCAGCACCTCCGAGTGGACCGGCTGCGTGACGCCGGCGCCGACCGCCTGCAGCAACAGACCGGACTCGTTCGTCAGTAGAACGTCGGCGGGGCTGTTCTTGCCTTCGGCGGCCAGGCGCTCGATAAGACCATTGGTAGAGAACACCACGTTGGTCTTGATGCCCGTTTCCTTGGTGAACTGAGCGAGCAGCGGATTGATCAACCCCGGCTCGCGATAGGAGTAGATGTTGACCTCGCCCGACGCCTGGGCCGGTGGGGTGAACGTGGTGCTGGCTAGAGTGAGCACGGCGGCAAGGGCCGCGCTGCGCAAGAGGGCGCTGTATGACCGCATCGGTGGCTCCAATAGTCGGGGTTCAAGGCCCCGGTATCGGCTGATTGTCTCGCGGGGCGCGAGTGGCAGACCCCGCACTGCGATCATCCCTAACGTGCACTCGTGGACACAGTCAACAAAAGTGGACGCAATCCGAATAGATTAGAAATCGTCTAATTCGAAAGGGCCGTGCGCGGGATGACGCGGTCGCGCGGAAAGACAAGTGCTACCGCCGTGCCCTCGTTCAGCGCACTGTCTATCTCGAGCCGCGCGCCGTTGGCTTCGGCGAGGCTGCGTGCGAGAGGCAGCCCGATACCGTGACCGCCCGCCTCCTTGCGTTGTGGGTTGGCCGGAACCTCCGCCTTGAGCGCAGCGTCGATCGCCTCATTGCTCATGCCGACACCGGTATCCTGTACGGCGATGAAGACCGAGCGATCGAACCCGAGCCCGGTCACGACGCGCACGTCGCCGCCGCGCGGGGTGAACTTGATCGCGTTGCTCAACAGATTGAACAGCACCTGCTTGACCGTCGTCGCGTCGGCGCGCACGCGGGGCAACTGGCTGTGATACTCGGGCCTCAGTTCGAGGCCCGCCTCCTCGGCGAGCGGACGCATCGCCGAGACGGAGCTTTCAGCAAGGGCGTTGAGGTCGAGCTCGGCCGGTTGCAAGCTGCTTTCTGGTTGCTCCTCGCTGTCGCCGCCCAACAGGCGGTTGATCAGCGCCAGCGCATGGCGTGCGTTGTCGTGGATGTCGGATGTGTAGCCGCGATAGCGCTCGTTGCCGATGGTCCCGAAGCGCTGATCCTTCATGATCTCGGCAGCGGCGGCGATGGCGCTCAACGGCGTACGCAACTCGTGCGCCAACTTCGACACTTGCGCCGAGCGGTCGCGCGACGGCGGCCGCGAGTCGGGCGCCTCGGCCTCGTCGGTGTCGGCAGTGGCAACCGGCTGTCCGCGCCCGCCGGCGAAGCCGCTGCGAATGGCGCTGGCGATCTTCGTCATCGTCGCGGCGTCGTCCGCGGACGAGGTGACGGGCGGAGGCAGAATGCTGGTCGCCTGCGTCGTTACGGCGGGAGCCGACCGCTTCGGCACCCCGGAGGCAATGCTCACGAGCACGAGTGCCGACGGTGCAGTCGTTTCCGTGGCCTCCGGCACCGCGGCCACATCGCACACGAGGCTCTCGGCGCCATAGGCGGTCCAGAAGATGAGCGGCACGCGGCGCCCACCATTGAGCGGCTCGCGCAGCATGGCGCGCAAGCGCACGAGGCCGGGCATGGCCGCATCGAGCGTACCGGAGGCGGCGTCGGGGCGCAGGCCGAGGCGGGCGGCGCCGGCCGCATTGGCGGCGAGCACGCGGCCCTTGGCCGGATCGATGATCCACGCGGGATCGGCACAGCCCGCAAGCACCTTCTCGGGGCCGGCTCCGGTCGATGGCAGCGATGCGCGCGGGCCGTCTGCTGGCATGAGCGAAACACCAAGGCTTCAAATCTGTTAGCGCGATGAGCCGCTTCCGTCCACGAGCCGAAAGCTGCGCCGTCCGGTATCCACATTCATTTCGCGACCCTTCGAGGGCAGAACGAGGTATATTTGCCCCCGGCCCGAAAACCAGGAGCGGGCGCCACAACCATCCTGGCCTGAGGAGGAGACCCCCCGATGTACGACAAGCCGCAATTCGAGTTCCCGGAGGCAGTCCGCGAACTCGCCGAGCGCAACGTCGAGCAGGCTCGCAGCGCCTACAATCAGTTCATCGAGATGGCGCGCAAGGTCCAGGAGACGCTCTCAGCGTCGCAGGGCGCTATGACCTCCGGCGCGGCGGAAATGCAGACGCAAATTGCCAAGTTTGCGGAACAGAACATCCAGGCGAGCTTTGCGTTCGCCACCGAGCTGTCCCGCGCCCGCGATCTCAAGGAGTACATCGAGATCCAGCAGCGCTACGCCCAAAAGCAGATGCAGGCGTTCGCCCACCAGGCGCACGTCCTGGGGCGCCTGGTGAGCGAGGCGGCGCAAAAGGCGCAGGCGCGCTAGACTGGCCGGCCCGCAGCGTTCCCGACCTTGCTTCGAGCGGGCGGTCGCTGTATTTCAGCGGTCCTGCGCGCCGCATGGTTCGCACGGGGCGCATCCGCAGCGGGTTCGCTCCATTTGGCCCGCTTCGCCAGTGACGCAGCCGCCGGCGCGGAATTGACTTTCCGCCGGGTGCTGACCTAAGTCGCTGATGTTGTTGGCGTGCCGCCTTAGCTCAGATGGTTAGAGCGCTAGATTGTGGATCTAGAGGTCTCCCGTTCGATCCGGGAAGGCGGTACCAGCAAAATCAATGGGTTAGAGACCGCCCCTGGATCTTACCTAGCGAGTCCTCCCCCCTTGCCCCTCGCCCGGCCTTCGCCATGCCTTGATGGAGGTCAACGGTCGCTCCCCGCCTGTGCGCTGTAATTGCGGTCTCATGCGGCGGATGGAGGCGCTCGGGTGAAACGCTGGCTTGGCAGTGTAGCTGTGTCCCTCGTATTGGCGTTCGATTGCAGCGCGGCCTCGCGGGTGGAAGTCGAAGCCGCCAAGGGAAAGGCGCTGCTGCAGAGCAATTGCGGTCGCTGCCACGCCGTGAGCGCCGATACGGAAAGCCCACTTAAGCAGGCGCCCAATCTTTGGATCGTGCTCGGCGCATGGCCCAGCGAGCGGCTGGATACCGAATTGGCTGAAGGCGTCGGCTCGCGCCACCGCGAGATGCCGCAGATCCAGTTCTCGGACGAGGACATCACCGCCATCTACTACTATCTCCACGGCGAAGGGGCCGAGGTGCCTCGCGGCAGGCAATAACCTCGCCGGACGCTACGTCTAATGTGAGGTCGACCCCGCGCGCCGGCTGCAATAGAAGGTGTCGATGGCGAAGCGACCGCATCTGACGGCGCGACGCAGCGCGGCCGCGGCTACCTTCCGACATGAGCGAAGCAAAAGACTCCTTCCTTCTGCGCTACCCCAACTTCAGCCTCCTGCTCCTAGGTCGCTTGCTGTCCACGGTGGCGATGCTGACGCAGAGCGTCACGCTCGGCTGGCAGGTGTATTCGATCGCGCGCCTCGAGCACTCGGTCGAGTACAGCGCATTTCTCGTCGGCATGATCGGGCTGGTGCAGTTCGTGCCCATGTTCGCCTTCGTGCTGCTCGCCGGCGAGACTGCCGACCGCTACGACCGGCGGAAGATTCTCATCGCCTGCAGCCTGCTGCAGGTCGCGTGCTCTGCCGGCCTCGCCGCCCTCGCCGGCATGGAGCGCCCGAGCCTCGTCGGCATCTTCGCCATCGCGGCGCTGTTCGGCGTCGGTCGCGCCTTCACCATGCCAGCCAGCGCCTCGCTGGGTCCCATGCTGGTGCCGCGGGACATTCTTCCGCGCGCCATCGGCTGGAATACGCTGGCCATGCAGGCGGGCATGGTGTTGGGCCCGTGGCTGGGCGGCGTGCTGTGCGCCATCTCCGTTCCGGCCGCGTATGGCACGTCGGCGGCATTGTACGCTGCGGCCGGCGTGGCGGTGTGGCTCATCGCTGCCAACACGAAGCCGGACCATCGGGGCGGCGCGCGGCTCAAGCTGATCGCCGAGGGGCTCACCTACGTCTGGTCGAACAAGATCGTTTTCGGTGCCATATCGCTGGATTTATTCGCGGTGCTGCTCGGTGGCGTGACAGCGCTGCTACCCGTCTTCGCGCGCGACATCCTGCACATTGGACCGGATGGCTTCGGCCTGCTCCGCTCCGGGCCGGCGATCGGCGGAGGCTTGATGGCACTGGCGCTGAGCACGCGGCCGATCCAGCGCGATGCCGGGTTCTGGATGCTCGTGTCGGTGGCCAGCTACGGACTAGCCACGATCATATTTGCCGTGTCGACGTGGGTCTGGGTATCGATGCTGGCGCTTGCGGCGCTCGGGGCGGCGGATACCGTTTCGGTCTTCGTTCGCCAGAGCCTTATCCAGATCGTCACGCCCGATCCGATGCGCGGGCGCGTCACCGCGGTGTCGAGCCTGTTCATCAGCGCGTCGAACGAGCTCGGCGAGTTCGAAAGCGGTGTCGCCGCACGCTTCCTCGGGCCCGTCGGTGCAGCGATCTTCGGTGGAGCCGGATCGATTGTCTTGACGGGCGTGTGGGCGAGGATCTTTCCCGCCTTGCGCACCGCCCATCTCGATACGGTACGCACAGAGATGCCGGCCAAGCGATGAGAGCTGGATGCGCTCGACAGTCGATACTGTCGCTAGATGGTCGCCAACGGGGCGCCGGTAAATCCGCTTAGCGTACTCTTGCGCACGCCGCCCGGGTTGAGCAGGAACGCGACCATGTCCGGGCTGATCGGCTTTGCCGCGTAGGTGTGGGGGACGGTGCCGAGACCGGCGCCGACGTTCGGATGCCCTGACAGCACAACGACCTTCACGCCCATCGCATGCAACGTGTGCGCAATGTCGCCGCCCGTGTGACCGTCGGCCAGCTCCAAATCGATGAAGGCCACATCGGGCGTTTCGTCGCTGGCCGCCGCGAGCGCATCGCTGGCATTGGCGTAGACGCCGACGACGCGGTGTCCGGCGCTCTCGACGCTTGCCGACAGATCGGCGGCGAGAAAGGCGTCGTCTTCGCAGATCAGGACGGTGCTCATGGCAAGTACTCCTTCGCGTGCATAACGTCGCGCTGAGCATCTGGGTTCCGCGCCGCACCATTGCGGTTGCGCCAATGTAACGGGGGAACTTCGCGCCGCAAGTCTCCGTTGCCCAAGCGCAAGTGGGTCGATGAGCAACTAAATTTCTATGTTCAGCGTGCGACTGTCATGTGGGCAACCGGGCGCAGACCGGAAGCACACGCCGTGCCCATATCATCGGCGCCGCCGATGCTCCGGGAACCACGACGCGGCAGTGGCGTTGCCCTGCGAACAGTGGCCGCGGAGATGCGACATGCACCGTGAACGTCTTGCGCAGTATCGCTGGTATTTGCTCGACGCTGTGCAGCTGGCGGCCATTGCCCTCACGGCCATCGCCCTGACACCGGCAGGGGCGCACACCTTCGAGATGTTCGCCAAGCTGCAGCTGGCTCCAACCGAATACATTGCTGTGCAACGCGTGCAGCATGGGTCGGTACTGTTCGCCGTCGCTGGCGCGCTGGCCTGCGTGGGCATCGCACAGCACGTCTTTCTCGTGCGCCGCAACGCCGCATCCTACGGCTGGTCGCTGGCTGCGCTGGCCGGCGTCGGCGCGGCGCAGATGCTGTTCTGGTCGATCGCCTATCCGATCACCGCCGAGGCCGAGGGTTGGACGATCGTTCCAACCGACTTCGACGCCGCGCGCCAGCAATGGGAATACGCTTTCGCGGCCAGCGGTGCGCTGAGTTTCGGCGGACTTCTCGCCTTCGTGCGCGCCATCGAAGCGAGCCGGCCGATTGCCAGCATGTCAATTCTCGAATCGATCGAGCGCGACGCGGCCGTGCGCGCGGCACGCATGCGCGCGCGCTCCCCCGACGGTGGGGGACAGCCACGGCTCGAGCGCAGCCTCGCCGGGCAGACCCGGGCCGCCTAGCTCAAGCTTTCGGAAGCCATTGGTACATCCAGGTCTCGGAGAGCGTCTCCTCTCCGAGGCGCAGGTAGCAGCGCAGGTCGACCGGTCCGTCGCCCTCGGTCGTCAGGTCGAACAATGCGCGCCAGCGCTCCGTTCCGACAACCTTGATGACGTAGGCGTTGTCGACGCGTCCGCGCGAATGCGACACCACCGGCGTCACGTCGAACCGCTGCTCCAGGTTGGCCAACGGACCGCCGGCGAAGTCGATGACGAACTTGCGCTTGTTGAGATCGTCCGGTCGCGGCACGCCGGGCACGCCACCGGCACCGGTGTGGGTCGAGACCACGCGCCCGATGTTGACCGGCGGGTTGGGCTCGTCGTTCTGCCAATAGAGCTTGTAGTTGAAGGCAAGCTCGTCGCCGGCGCGCACCGGATTTTTCGGAACCCAGTAGGCGACGATGTTGTCGTTCGTCTCGTCCTTGGTCGGGATCTCGACCAACTGCACTGCGCCCTCGCCCCAATCGCCGATCGGCTCGACCCAGATTCCGGGACGCTTGTTGTAGAACGCGCCATCGTCCTGATACTCGCGGAAGTCGCGATCGCGCTGCATCAGGCCGAAGCCCTTGGGCGAGGCATCCGAGAAAGTGTTGGTGCGAACGAATGGGCCATTGTTGAGCGGACGCCAAATGTGCTCGCCGACCCCGGTCCACATGGCCAGTCCATCGCTGTCGTGGACCTCGGGACGCCAGTCGGTGGCATGGCGCCGGTCATTTTCCCCGTACCAGAACATGCTGGTGAGCGGCGCCGCCCCGAGCCGGTCGATGTCGGTGCGCGCATAGAGGTTGGCGCTTACGGTCATAAGCGGAGCACGGCCGTTCACCGCATCGAAACGGTAGGCTCCGGCGATGCTCGGGCCGTCGAGCAGAGCATAGACGGTGATCGATGGCGCATCGGCCTTTGGCTCCTCGAGCCAGAATTCGACGAAGCGCGGAAACTCCTCCGGTTGGGGCATGGCGGTGTTGATGGCGATGCCACGCGCGGACGCGCCGTACTGGTTCTCTTCGCCCGATGTGCGGAAATAGCTGGCGCCCTGGAAAGCCAGCCAGTCGGTCTCCTTGCCGCGGCCATCCATGACGCGGAAACCCGAGAAACCGAGATCGGGTGGCAGCGTGCTGGCGAGCGCCTCGTTCTTGTAGTCGAAGCAGTCGGGCGAATAGAGCAGCTCGCGCGCCTGTCCGTTCGACAGCTCGTTGATACGCACGCCGAGCGGGTTGAATTTGTCGACGTGGAAGAGCCGGACGGGATACGCGCCCGGTCCGGACGGCCATAGTGCACGGTCGGCGCGGAACTTGATTGCCTGCACAGCGTCGAAGTCGACGCTGTCGACGATCCGCGGTGCCGGCGCGGGCGCCACGTATGGCCTCGCCGCGAGCGCCCTCGCCCGCTCGCGCAAAAGCTCGAAGCTGAACGGGCGCGGCTCACCGAAACGCAGTGCGGATGGCGGTGCACCACGCGCAGGGGCGATTCCCGCCACGGCCGTGAGCAGGGCCCACGGCCCTCCGGCCGCAAGAACTTGCCTTCGATTGATAACAGACATGTACGCTACCTGTCACGCTTTCTGGGACGGGCGCTCAATTGCAGGGCGGCATGACATGGCGAAGGCGGCGCTGCGTTGTCAACACGGTGCCTGAACCGGCCCTTGATGCGAGACACGTAAGGTGCTGAATATAGGTGCAATTCCACGACCATCGTGCTGTTCCGCGCCGCACGCGGCATTTTGGAACCCGACCATCACCCGAGGTGTTGACGGGCTAGCCAACGCTTGCCGCAAGGCTGCCGGGGGTCGCGCTTCGATGACCACCGGGGCCCCTCGCCCGGCTCGGCGCGCATGCTTACCTAATCCTCACAGGCGCTTGTCGCGCCAGCGTGCCAATGGGGAAGCGAGCCCGCGAATGGAGACGAGCATGGCGACGAAGGGCAAAGCCGCAGCATCGCCCGACCCCTTGGAGCCGGACAACATTCCTGGACGGAACCCGTCGACACCTGAGCGCATGTCGGGCCACAGGAAGGCCCGCGAAGGCAAGGTGAAGGAGAAGGCCGCCGCGCAGGAGATCAATGAGGAGCTTGACGACGCGCTCGAGCAGACGTTTCCCGCCAGCGATCCGATTTCGCTCGAGAGCACCCTGGTGCCGGGCGGCCACCGCTAGCGGCAACCGGTTCTAATGCAAGGAATGGGATAAGCGGCGACGCGACCATGCGTCATGCCTGGCGGGTCGCTTACCTTCAAACCATGCATAACGATCTGAATTTCAGCGACATCTCTCCCTAGACGACGCCACAATCTTTTGGAGATAGTGCGCGCACTGCTGCAGTGCACACACGCGCGTTCGCGGCAGGCGATACGGGGAGGGATCCTTGCCGAACAAGCTCCACGCGGCACGCGCCGCTATGTCCTGTGCGGTGGCGTGCGCGTCGGTGCTCGCGTTGCTCGTTGCCCAGGTCGACGAGGTTCACTCCGATCCGGTCATGACGGCAACGTCGATGTACGGCGCCTTCGGCCCTGAAGGCCAGCGCATGCGCGAGCAGCTGTGGCTGCTGCCGAGCGGCGATGCGAGTATCGCCTTGCGTGCGACGCTGTTCCGTCCGGCCGGCACCATGGCGGAGCGCTTTCCGCTGGTCGTCATCAACCACGGCACTTCCGAGACGAACCGACTGTCGGTGTCGATGCCTGTCTACTATTGGCTGTCGCGCTGGTTCGTCGATCGCGGCTATGCGGTCGTGCTGCCGCAACGACGCGGACACGGCGCGACGGGGGGGAACCTCGTCGAATCGGTTGGCGACTGTGCCAACCCCGATCATTTCCGGTCGGGGCTGATCGCGGCGGAGGATGTCGGCGCCGCCGTCGATTATATGGCGCGGCAGCCTTTCGTCGATCCTAGTCGGATCCTGGTCGTTGGCATCTCGACCGGAGGCTGGGCGTCGCTGGCGCTGGCGGCGAAGCGACCCGATCTCGTGGCGGCGGTGGTGAACTTCGCCGGCGGGCGCGGCGGGCATGCGTGGGGCCGCAGCAACGCGGTGTGCGATGCCGCCGAGCTCGTCAAGGCAGCGCACGAATATGCGCGGACTGCGCGGGCGCCGACCCTGTGGCTCTATGCGCAGAACGACAGCTACTTCGGTCCCGCTATCGCCAACAAGCTGGCGGCGGCCTGGAAGGATGGCGGCGGCTTGGTCGATTACGAGCCGTTACCCGCATACGAGAAGGACGGTCACAGCATTGCCGACGATCGTGCCGGCTGGGACCTGTGGGGCAGCAGCCTCGACCGCTTCCTCGCTGCCAACCTCGCTGCTCCGAAGGATCCGCAGGTCGCGCAAGGGCCGTAGCCCGCTCACTCACATCTGCGTCTTGGCACGTCCGGTAACCGGATCGCGACCGCCGCGGTACTCGTACTCCTGCTCCGCGTCCGGGCTCGCTTCCAGCGGCCGCTCCTCGGTAGGCTGGCCGCCCACGTAGGACCGATCCTGATAGGGCGCGTTCATGTCATCCGGCGTCCTCGAGTACATGGGTGACTGGCAGCCGGCGAGCACAAGGGCGCCGAGGAACGCAGCGGCAAGCGATGAGACAGATATTACAGAACGTGCTGCCATGTCGGTTCCGCTTACGGGGACTGGGGGATCGGCGCTAATTGAAACGCCCGCCGAGAATCTGCAGTTCCGCGCGAGGGTGCTGCAACCATAGCGCCGGCGCTAGCTGCGCCGGGCGGCAGCGGCGATGTAATTGACATCGGTGTCGGCGCTGAGGCACCACGTGTCCGACATCACATTATAGATAATGCCGGACACCTCCGGGGCCGCGAAGCCGGCGTCGGCGAGGTAGCGGCCAAGCTCATCCGTCGTCACGAAGCGGTTCCAGTCGTGCGTTCCACGCGGCAACCAGCCGAGCACGTACTCGGCGCCGATGATCGCCAGCGCGTAGGACTTCCACGTGCGGTTGAGCGTCGACATGATGAGCGCGCCGCCGGGCCGGACCAGCGCGCCGAGGCTGCGCACGAAGGCGGCTTGGTCGGGCACGTGCTCGATCACCTCCATGCACACGACGGCGTCGAAAGTTGCGCCGGCGGCCTCAAGCGCCTCGACCGATGAGGTGCGGTAATCGATGGCGAGGCCCTGGGCCTCGGCATGGCGACGCGCCACGGCGATGGAATCGGTGGTCGGGTCGATGCCGGTAACCTTGGCGCCGAGGCGGGCAAGCGGCTCGGAGACGAGGCCACCCCCGCATCCCACGTCGAGGATCGACAGCCCGGTGAGCGGCCTCAGGTCACCTTTCGCCCGCGCGAAATGGCGCACCAGGGCATCGCGCACAAAGCCGAGGCGCGCCGGCCCTTGGCTGTGCAGGGGGCGCAGCTTGCCGTTCGCGTCCCACCACTCCCCGGCGAGGCGCTCAAAGCGCTCGACCTCGGCCGGATCGAGGTTGGTGGAAGCGGGGCCCGTGGCAGGGCTGGCTTGCGGGTCGCTGTGCATGCCCTGCGATACGCACGGGAGCGAAACAGAATGTCAAGGCGCGGGATATTGCGGGAACGGTGGGATGTCGTTAAGAGAACGCCGCGTAAACGGGATTCCTGTTCGCCCCAGGCTGTTTGCGCCGCTGGACCGGCCGCGCCCCCCGCGCGTCCGGCGCCGCAAGAGGGCAATTCCAGGCAATTGAGGCGAAAGCCGCACGGCGGAACACGCGATGGCTGTTGTTGTGATGAAGTTCGGCGGCACGTCCGTCGCCAACGTCGAGCGCATCCGCAACGTCGCGCGCCACGTGAAGCGCGAGGTGGACGCCGGCAACAAGGTCTGCGTAGTGGTCTCGGCCATGGCCGGTGTGACCAACCAGCTCGTTGCCTGGGTGCGCGAGGCCTCCGTGCTGCACGATGCGCGCGAGTATGATGCCGTCGTCGCCACCGGCGAGCAAGTTACCGCTGGCCTCCTTGCCATCGTGCTGCAGTCGATGGGGCTGCAGGCGCGCTCCTGGCAGGGCTGGCAGATTCCCATCACCACCACTGCGGCGCACGGCTCAGCCCGCATCACCGGCATCGACGGAGCGGAGCTGCGGCGCCGCTTCAATGAAGGTGAGGTCGCGGTGGTGACGGGTTTCCAAGGCGTCGAGCCAGAGCGTCGCCGCATCGCAACATTGGGTCGCGGCGGCTCCGATACGAGCGCGGTCGCCATGGCCGTCGCGCTCAAGGCCGATGTGTGCGACATCTATACGGACGTCGATGGTGTCTACACCACCGATCCTCGCATCGTGCCCAAGGCGCGGCGGCTCCCGAAGGTGTCGTACGAAGAGATGCTGGAGATGGCTTCTCTGGGCTCCAAGGTGCTGCAGACGCGCTCGGTCGAGCTCGCCATGGTCAACCGGATGCGGGTTCGCGTGCTTTCGAGCTTCGTGGCTCCCGAGGCGATGTCGCCCGTGCGGCTCGACAAGCTGGAAGACATCGGCACCATCGTTTGCGATGAGGATGAGATCGTGGAAAGTCAAGTCGTCAGCGGCATTGCCTACGTCAAGGACGAGGCGAAGGTGACGCTCATCAAGGTGGAGGACAAGCCGGGAGTCGCCGCCCGCATCTTCGGCCCGCTCGCCGACGCCAACATCAACGTCGACATGATCGTGCAGAGCGTCACGCCGGACGGCAAGCACACCGACATGACATTCACCGTGCAGGCGACCGAGCTGGCGCGCACGCTCGAGGCCCTGAAGGCGGCGAAGAAGGACATCGGTGAGTTCGCGGTTCAAAGCTCGGCCGACGTCGCCAAGATTTCCGTCATCGGCATCGGCATGCGCAGCCACGCCGGCGTCGCCGCCATGATGTTCAAGGCCCTGTCCAGCAAGGGCATAAACATTCTGGCCATTACCACTTCCGAGATCAAAATCAGCGTGCTGATCGACGCGGCCTATGCCGAGCTTGCTGTAAGGACGCTGCATTCTATTTATGGTCTCGACGCAGACTGAGCGCGAAGCGAGCGCGCGCTCGGTCGAGCACTGAACTCGCCATTTCGGCGGGTCCACCCCCGGGCGGCACAACCTATGCAGAGGCGAGGTGACGACCCAAGAGTGATGACCTCCGAGCCGGCGCTGCGTGTGATCATGCGGCGTCTGCGGGAGATCATGTCCGAGCCCGGCGACGGCCAGGCTCGCCTAGACAAGATCGTCAAACAGATCGCCGGCGTGATGGTGACCGAGGTTTGCTCGATCTACCTGAAGCGGCAGGACGGCTCGCTCGAGCTGTTCGCCAGCGAGGGCCTCAATCCCAAGGCCGTGCATACCACGCGCATGAAGCGCGGCGAGGGTCTCGTCGGCCGCTGCGCCGAGCTGAACATCACGGTCAACGAGCCCGAAGCGTCAACCCACCCGGCATTCTCCTACAGGCCGGAGACGGGCGAGGAGATCTACCACTCGCTGCTCGCGGTGCCGATCGGACGCTCAGGGCAGGTGCTCGGCGTGCTGGTCGTGCAGAATCGCGCGCAGAAGGAATACTCCGACGAGGACGTCGAGGTGCTGCAGGCGACGGCGATGGTCGTGGCCGAGCATCTCGTCTCTGGTGCGGTTGCGGGTGCCGGAACCGCCATCGAGCTCGAGAAGTCGCTGTCGGCGGTGATCCAGGGCGAGCAGATGGCGGAAGGCATCGCGCTGGGCCACATCGTGCTGCACGAGCCGCGCATCGTCGTCACGCACCTGATGGCCGAAGATCCGGCCGAGGAATTGCTCCGCCTCGATGCGGCGGTCGCGTCCTTGCGCGCCTCGCTTGACGAGATGTTCGACCACGAGCACTTGTCGGGAGCGGGGGAGCATCGCGACGTGCTCGAAGCCTACCGCATGTTCGCCCACGACAAGGGCTGGGAACGGCGCTTGCGCGAGGCGGTGGAGGGAGGCCTCACCGCGGAGGCAGCGGTGGAGCGCGTGCAGAACTCGACGCGCGCCCGCATGCTGCGCCAGAACGATCCATACTGGCGGGAGCGTCAGCGCGATCTCGACGACCTGTCGGATCGGCTGTTGCGCATCCTCGCCGGACGCGTGACGAGCGCGGACGAGCCATCGGCGCTGCCGCCCGACACTATTCTCGTGGCTCGCACCATGGGGCCGGCCGAGCTACTCGACTACGACCGCAAGCGCCTGCGCGGGTTGATCGTCGAGGACGGCAGCGGCCAGAGCCATGTGGCCATCGTCGCCAAGGCGCTGGGCATCGCCGCGGTCGGGCAGGCGACCGGCGTCGTCGAGCGCGTGAACGCCGGCGATGCGGCGATCGTCGACGCCATGACCGGCGAGGTGCACCTGCGACCCTCGACCGACGTGATCGCCGCCTACTCGGACAAGGTGCGTTTCCTGGCGCGCCGGCAACGGCAATATCGCGCACTCAAGGATGTCCCGGCGGTGACGATCGATGGCGTGAAGGTCGATCTGCACATCAATGCTGGCTTGCTCGTCGACATGCCGCATTTGAAGGATTCGGGCGCCGACGGCGTCGGGCTGTTCCGCACCGAGCTCTTGTTCATGCTGTCGAACACGCTGCCGAAGGTCGAGCGCCAGGCCGATTCCTATCGCGCCATCGTCGCCCGTGCCGACGGCAAGCCGGTCGTTTTCCGCACGCTCGATATCGGCGGCGACAAGGTGCTGCACTACCTGCGCCAGCCGAAGGAGGAAAACCCGGCCATGGGCTGGCGGGCGGTGCGCATGGGCCTCGATCGTCCGGCACTGCTGCGCACTCAGGTGCGCGCTTTGCTGCGCGCCGCCGCCGGTCAGGAGCTGCGGGTGATGATCCCCATGGTGTCGATGGCCGCGGAGATGGACGCGGTGCGCGCCCTGGTCGAAAAAGAGCGCTCGATCATGCGCTCCAAAGGCCATGAGGCGCCCGAGAAGGTGCTGGTCGGCGCCATGATCGAGGTCCCGTGCCTGCTTTTCGAGCTCGACGCGTTGATGAAGAAGGTCGACTTCGTTTCTGTCGGGAGCAACGACCTCATGCAGTTCATGTACGCCGCCGACCGGACGAACGCGCGCGTCGGCAGCCGCTATGATTCCCTGTCGCCGGCGCCATTGCGCGCTTTAAAGGCTCTGGTGAAGGCAGCGGAGAAGTACAAAGTGCCGCTGACGCTGTGCGGCGAGATGGCTGGACGTCCCATCGAGGCGCTGGCACTCATCGCGCTCGGCTTCCGTTCGTTGTCGATGGCACCCGCTTCGATCGGCCCCGTGAAGACGATGATCCTCGCACTCCACGCCGGCCGCGCCGCGAAACTTGTGGAAGAGCTGTTGAAAAAAGGCACCACCAATATCCGCGAACGCCTCGACAGCTTTGCGGAATCGGAAGGTATCGAGTTTTGACGGCTGCGCGTTCTGTCTTTGACAAGCAGCCGCTTTCATCAGACGATGCGCCTTGGGGGAACCTCCAGTTCCGATCATAGTGGCGTTTGGTCATGCGTGAAGGCTACGAGCCGGCAAGACCGTATTCTGTTGCGCGCCCGCAAGGTGCGAGCTCCTCCTCTGGTCGGGCGCCGCCGTCGCCGGCAGTGATGGCCGCCGAGGTCGCTCGCTTCTTTCATGACTTGCGGGGTGCGCTGCGCCTCACCCCTGCCCAGGCCGCACAAGCGCTGGCAACGCGCGTCGACATCATCGCCGCGCTCGAGCGCGGCCAGATCGGCGCCCTTCCTCCGTGGCCGGAAACCTGCCGCATCGTGCGTACCTACGCCGGCCTTGCCGGGCTGGATCCGCGCCCGGTGCTGCATTCGCTGGAGCAGCTTTTCGTATCGGCGCCGCGCGCGCCGGTGCCGCGCGGCCCGCGCCGTGCTTTGTTGCCCAATCTCGGCCGGCAGGGCGCGCCAATCTTTAGGGCGATCGGCGGCGGCGGACGACGGGCTGCCGCGGCGGCGCGCAACGTCCGCGATGTCGTCAACGAGCACGCCGGCCGTCCGGGGATGGCCCTGTTTACCGTTACCATGGGCGTTGCGCTGATCCTGCTCGTGACGCAAACGGCGGTCCTGGAAGCCGCCGTATCCCAGCTGCCGCCGTCGATGAAGCGCATCGTCCGCGGCGCCCAGAACTACGTGATCGTGCATCTGGCCCCAGTGCGCGACGGCTTGCGCTGGATTGACGTCCCCGACCCTCGCACCCGCCGCAGCGACAAATTGCAGACGACCGCCCAATCGGATTAGATGCGGCGCGCCGCGGCGCGGGTGCCCATATCCACCCCAAGCAGAATGTATCGTCGGTTCGCCCGCCAGGGCGCGGCCGGCATCGTCGTTTAAGACGCCAAAGCTCTGAAGAACATGGTCGGAATCCCACAGGACAAGCTCGAAAAGATGGTTGGGCGCTGGAGCGCGATCCAGGCCGAGCTCAACGCCGGGGTCAATCAGGCGGCCTACGCCAAGCTGACCAGGGAGTTCGCGGCGCTCAACCCGGTGGTGGCGACGATCGAGGCGCTGCGCGCCACCGAGAAGGAGCAGGCCGACCTCGAGGCGCTGATCGAGGATCCCTCGTCCGACAAAGAGATGATCGCGCTCGCGCGTGCTGACCTCGAGGCGCTGGCACCGCGCCGCGAGGAGCTCGAGCAGCAGCTGAAGATCCAGCTCCTGCCCAAGGACGCCGCCGACGAGCGCAGTGCCATTCTCGAGGTCCGCGCCGGCACCGGCGGCGACGAGGCGGCGCTGTTCGCGGCCGACCTGTTCCGCATGTACAGCCGCTATGCGGAGCTGCACGCCTGGAAGGTGGAAATCATCTCCGTCTCCGAGAACGATCTCGGCGGCTATAAGGAGATCGTCGCCTCGATCGCCGGCGAGGGGGTGTTTGCCCGCCTGAAGTTCGAATCCGGCGTGCACCGCGTGCAACGCATCCCGGAGACGGAGACCGGCGGGCGCATCCACACCTCGGCGGCGACCGTTGCCGTGCTCCCCGAGGCCGAGGACATCGACGTCCAGATCCGTCCCGAGGATATCCGCATCGACACCATGCGCGCTGGCGGCGCTGGTGGCCAGCACGTCAATAAGACGGACTCGGCCGTGCGCATCACGCATCTACCCACCGGCATCGTCGTCGTTTCAGCGGAAAAATCGCAACATCAGAACCGGCGCCTGGCCATGCAGGTGCTGCGTTCGCGCGTCTATGAGCAGGAGCGCGAGCGCGCCGACGCCGCGCGGGCGCAGGCACGCAAGGGCCAGGTGGGCTCGGGCGATCGGTCGCAGCGCATCCGCACCTACAACTTTCCGCAGGGTCGGGTCACCGATCACCGCATCAACCTCACGCTGCACAAGCTCGATGCGGTGCTGGAGGGCGCGGCTCTCGATGAGCTGATCGATGCGCTGATCACTGATCACCAGGCGAGCCAGCTGGCGGATATGGAAAATGCCTGACGCCCGGCGTGCGCGAGGGTTGGGCGAAACGCTCGGCGAGGCGGTGCGCGAAGTGCAGCGGGTTTTGGCGCAAGCGGGCGTCGACGACCCTGGGCGCGATGCGCGCCTGTTGGTCGCTGCCGCCGCTGGGGTCGAAACCTCGCAGATCATCGCGCGTCCCGAGTGGCGCCTGTCGATCGAGGCGCAGGCGAGGTTGCAGGACATGGTCCTGCGTCGCAGTGCGCGCGAGCCGGTATCGCGCATCGTCGGCGAGCGAGAGTTCTACGGGCGCCGCTTCTCGCTTTCGCCGGCGACTCTAGATCCTCGCCCCGATTCAGAAACGCTGATCGAGGCGGCGCTGGCTATCTCTGCGCGCGAGGGCTGGCGCGAGACCCCGATCCGCATCCTCGATATCGGCACCGGTACTGGCTGCCTCCTGTTGACGCTGCTCGGCGAGCTACCGTTGGCGACCGGCCTCGGCACGGACGTCAGCGAGGCGGCCCTGGCGACGGCCGCGCGCAACGCCGAGACGCTTGGGCTGGCGAGGCGGGCCACGTTCGCGCGCCACGATGCGCACGAAGGCATCGCCGGGTCGTTCGACCTCGTTATCAGCAACCCGCCCTACATTCACACCGGGGATATCGCCGATCTGAGCCCTGAAGTGCGCCAATATGATCCGCTGGCTGCTCTTGACGGCGGACCCGACGGTCTCGACATCTATCGCAAGATCGCCGCTGGCCTTGAGCGCGTTCTACGCGGCTGGGTTATCCTCGAGGTGGGTATGGGCCAGGCGGACGCTGTGGCGCAGCTGTTGCAGCAAGCGTTCGTTAAGACACGCAAGGCAGAAGTATGCCGGTATGACGACCTGGGAGGCCACACACGTTGTGTGGCCCTGAGGTTACAGTCATAAATGGTCGCAAAGAAAAGGTTTGATTTGCGCCGGTTCCGCGCTAGTCTGGCCAAAGCCGATTGATCGTGCGCCGCGCTTCAGTGTTGGAGCCTGACCGACTGCACGAGCTGGGATTGCGAAGCACGGGGACACGCAAAGCGCGCGGACCTGTTGCTCCCGCTGAAACGGCGATCGCTAGCCGCTTGGCGTGCAACGCCCCTTTCCGATCGGAAGTAGCGACTGCCGGTTGAGCGTCACGAGATAGAGACACATGCGCGCGCATGGGCGCCGCCAGAAACTGGCTAAAGATTGCCTGTCAGCGCCTGCTCTGAGGCAATAGCAGTCTTGCGACGCTGAGGTAGGCCGCGCACGCTTTGCATTTTTTCATCACGACTGAGAACGGAGCCAATGAGGCAAGGACAGCAGAACCGCCGGGGCCGCGGACGCAACCGCAAGGGGCAGAGCCCGCTCACACGCAGCTTCGAAAGCACGGGGCCGGACGTCAAAATCCGCGGTACGCCCTCGCACATCGCCGAGAAGTACATGTCGCTGGCGCGCGATGCGACATCGTCCGGCGATCCGGTGCTGGCTGAGAACTACTTGCAGCACGCCGAGCACTACAATCGCATCATCATGGCCTTCCGCGAGCAGCAGATGAGTCAGGGCGGGGGAGAAGGGATGAACGGCGGCCTGCCGCGCGCCCGGCCCTTCATGGCCAGTGACATGGATGGCGACGAGTTCGGCGACGACGAAGGTGATGATGGCGATATGCCGCCGCAGCACCATCAGCAGCAGCCGCAGATGCGCCACAGCGACCATCAGCAGCCGCGCATGGACGGCCAGCGTTTCGAGGGCCAGCGCGGCGGGCCCGATCAGAACCGCTTCCGCGATCGCCACGATCACCGCAATCGCAACCATGAGCGCGGGGAGAGGCATGATCGCGGCGAGCAGCACGGCAACCAGCCCCCGCGCCAACGCAGTGCCGAAGGTGGCGAAGGCTCGGGCCAGCCGACTGCTGAAGGGCAGTTCCAGCGTCGCGACCGCTTTCCGCAACAGCAGCACGAGCAGCCTGAGTTCCTGCGCCGCCCCGTTCGCCGGCCGCGCCGCGAGGGTAACGGGGCTCCCGGCGAGGCGAACGGCGTCGATGACACCGACCGCGATTGAGGCGGGAAGCGGCCGGCCGAGCTGCCTTTAGTCTAATCCTGACAGTCGTCAGACCGTGACGGGATCGCCCAGGGCGATCGTCCCGCCGGCGGTAACGCGTGCGTACGCCCCGAAATCCGTGTGTCCGAATGCCCGCTGCAGGGCGGCGAGTATGGCCATGTCGCGCTTGCCCGTCTCCGGGTCGACATTGGTCGCCGCGCAGCGCTCGGTAAGCTTGAACACCTCGAGCCGCACCGCTCCAACCTGCAAGGGCGAACCGATCCAATTGCGCTCCGCCCACGGGTCGCAGCCGTCGATGACGAGGTTTGGTCGGAAGCGCAGCGGATTGAGCGGACGGCCGACCACGCGCTCCAGCTCGCGCAGCGAAGCGAGGCTGACGACGTGCAGGCACTTGGCCGCGACGTCGGAAAAGCTGTGCCCCGGCGCCGACACGACGCGGGGAGCGCCGCGCAGCTCCTCCTGCATGTAGGCGGCGAGAAACTGCTCGATCATCTTGCGGCCAATGGGGGTTCTGAGATCACCGCTCGCCACGCGCTTGCCGGCGCGCAGGATGATCAGCGTCTCGGTCACGTCGTCGAACCGCGTCTCCAGCGTGGCGAGCCGCTCGTTGCGCATCAGCATGAGGAAATGGATTTTCGGCAGGTGCGCGGGGTGCTCCGGGTCGAAGCCTCCCGGGCCGTTCTCGATCGCGTAGGCGCGATCGAACGGCGCCGTCTCGCCGGCACGCAAGGGCATGCGCTCGAGAGGCTCCGGCGACAGCCCTTTGACGGGATAGCGATACAGACCGCGGACGCAGGGTCCGCTCGAATGGGCCATCGTTGATGCAACTCAAGGCGTGCGGGATGTGGCCGGCTTAAGGCCCCTTTTGTCCAGTTCCGAGCACACTATATCACCTGTTGGAAAGGTTTACGGACGATGCTGCCGCACGTCGGCGAGGTCGTCCGCACCACCATCAATCCTGACGTAGAAGGTGCCGGCCCGTGCCGTTTTGGGCGGATCGGCACGCCGAGGAGGGAAGTCATGAATTTTGAGATGTTTACGGATCGCGCGCGCGGATTCGTGCAGGCGGCGCAGAATCTTGCATTGCGTGAAGGGCACCAGCAGTTCTCCCCGGACCATCTGCTGAAAGTGCTGCTCGACGACAATGAGGGCCTGGCGGCGGGTCTCATTCGCAAGGCGGGGGGCGATCCCAAGGCGGCGCTCAAGGCCGTGGAGGCACAGCTCGCCAAGCGTCCGAAGGTGTCGGGCGGCGGTTCCGGCCAGCTCTACATGGCCTCCGAGCTCGCTCGCGTCTTCGATTCGGCCGAGAAGATCGCCGAGAAGGCCGGCGACAAGTACGTGACGGCCGAGCGGCTGTTGCTCGCCCTGGCGCTTGAGAAGGGCACCGACGCGGCGAAGATCCTCGCCGATGCGGGCGTCACGCCGCAGGGCCTCAATGCCGCCATCAACGATCTGCGTAAGGGCCGCACCGCCGATACGGCATCTGCCGAGCAGGGCTATGACGCTTTGAAGCGCTACGCACGCGATCTCACCGAGGCCGCTGCCGCCGGCAAGCTCGATCCCGTCATCGGCCGCGACGAGGAGATCCGCCGCACCATCCAGGTGCTGTCGCGGCGCACCAAGAACAATCCGGTGCTGATCGGCGAGCCCGGCGTCGGCAAAACCGCCATCGCCGAGGGCCTGGCGCTGCGCATCGTGCAGGGCGACGTTCCCGACAGCCTCAAGGACAAGAAGCTGTTGGCGCTCGACATGGGCGCACTCATCGCCGGCGCCAAGTACCGCGGCGAGTTCGAGGAGCGCCTGAAGGCCGTGCTAAACGAGGTGCAGGCCGAGGGCGGCCGCATCATCCTGTTCATCGACGAGCTGCACACCATCGTCGGCGCCGGCAAGACCGAGGGCTCAATGGATGCCGGCAACCTTTTGAAGCCGGCGCTCGCCCGCGGCGAGTTGCACTGCATCGGCGCCACCACGCTCGACGAGTACCGCAAGCACATCGAGAAGGACGCAGCATTGGCGCGGCGTTTCCAACCGGTGTTCGTCAACGAGCCGACGGTCGAGGACACCATCTCCATCCTGCGTGGCCTCAAGGAGAAATACGAGCTGCACCACGGCGTGCGCATTACCGACTCGGCGCTGGTCGCGGCGGCGACCTTGTCGAACCGCTACATCGCCGACCGCTTCCTCCCCGATAAGGCGATCGACCTCGTCGACGAGGCGGCCTCGCGCCTCAAGATGCAGATCGACTCCAAGCCCGAGGAGCTCGACCGCATCGATCGTGAGCTGATGCAGCTCAAGATCGAGCGCGAGGCGCTGAAGAAGGAGAGCGACGCCGCCTCGAAGGACCGGCTTGCCAACATCGAGAAGGAGATTGCCGACCTCGAGGAGGAGAGCAAGATACTGACCCAGAATTGGGAAGCCGAGAAGCAAAAGCTCGGCAGCGCCCAGAAACTCAAAGAGGAGCTCGACCAGGCGCGCACCGAGCTGGAGAAGGCGCAGCGGAGGGGCGACCTCACGCGCGCCGGCGAGCTGGCCTACGGCAAAATTCCCGAGCTTGAGAAGAAGCTCAAGGCGATCGAGACCCAGGAAGCCAAAGGCAGCATGGTCGAAGAGGCGGTGACGCCCGATCAGATCGCCGCCGTCGTCTCCCGCTGGACCGGCATTCCCGTCGACCGCATGCTCGAGGGCGAGCGCGAGAAGCTGCTCAAGATGGAGGATGCGCTGGCCAAGCGAGTCGTCGGTCAGCGCGAGGCGGTGGATGCCGTCTCAACCGCCGTGCGCCGCGCGCGCGCCGGTTTGCAGGACCCGAACCGGCCGATCGGCTCGTTCATGTTCCTAGGGCCCACGGGCGTCGGTAAGACCGAGCTGTCGAAAGCGCTTGCTGCCTTCTTGTTCGACGACGAGAACGCCATGCAGCGCATCGACATGTCGGAGTACATGGAGAAGCATTCGGTCGCGCGGCTCATCGGCGCGCCGCCGGGGTACGTCGGCTACGAGGAAGGCGGCTCGCTCACCGAGGCGGTGCGGCGCCGGCCCTACCAGGTGATCCTGTTCGACGAGATCGAGAAGGCGCACCCCGACGTGTTCAACGTGCTCTTGCAGGTGCTCGACGACGGCCGCCTGACGGACGGGCAGGGCCGCACGGTCGACTTCCGCAACACCATCATCATCCTGACCTCGAATATCGGCGGCGAGTATCTCGTCAACCAGAAGGAAGGCGAGGATACCGACTTGGTGCGCGACCTCGTGATGGGGGAGGTGCGGCAGAAATTCCGGCCCGAGTTCCTCAACCGCCTCGATGACCTCATCCTCTTCCATCGCCTGCAGCGGTCGGAGATGGGCAAGATCGTCGACATCCAGATGCAGCGCCTGCAGAAGCTGCTGACCGACCGCAAGATCAAGGTCGAACTGGACGATGCGGCACGCACCTGGCTCGCCAACCGCGGCTACGATCCCGCTTACGGCGCGCGGCCCTTAAAGCGCGTCATCCAGCGGCACGTGCAGGACCCGCTCGCCGAGCAGATCCTCGCCGGG
This sequence comes from Hyphomicrobium sp., assembly GCF_009026145.1. Lineage (GTDB taxonomy): Bacteria > Pseudomonadota > Alphaproteobacteria > Rhizobiales > Hyphomicrobiaceae > Hyphomicrobium_A. Next base: position 27,856 of record NZ_WBUE01000009.1, on the reverse strand, counting down.
CGCATCAAGGATGGTGACACGGTGCGCATCGGCGTGCGCGACGGCGAGCTGGTGCTCAACGGCCAGCCAGTGAAGGCCGCGGCGTAACTCTTCCCCTCCCGGCGTGTGAGGGACTACTTGCTGGCGGTCATCACCGGAGCCAGGTGACGCAAATCGTCGATGCGCTGGCGCTCCTTCTGGAACTCGGCGAGCTGGCGGCCGGTGAGCTCCCGCTCGCGCGGCACCTGGATGGCCAACGGGTCGACGAAGCGCGAGTTGATCAGCACCTCGTAGTGCAGGTGCGGGCCCGACGCGAGGCCGGTCGAGCCGACGTAGCCGATGATCTCGCCCTGGCGCACCTTGGCGCCGGCAACGAC
>NZ_WBUE01000009.1:0-22500 GCF_009026145.1 Hyphomicrobium sp. | reverse complement strand
AACCCTGAATACATAGGGGTTTAGAAGCAAACCCAGGGAACTGAAACATCTAAGTACCTGGAGGAAAGGACATCAACCGAGACTCCGCTAGTAGTGGCGAGCGAACGCGGACTAGGCCAGTGCTTCAAAGAGGACAACTGGAACCATCTGGAATGTTGGGCCATAGCGGGTGACAGCCCCGTACAGGTAATGCCGAACTGAAGCCTCGAGTAGGGCGGGACACGTGCAATCCTGCCTGAACATGGGGGGACCACCCTCCAAGCCTAAGTACTCCTCAGCGACCGATAGCGCACCAGTACCGTGAGGGAAAGGTGAAAAGCACCCCGACGAGGGGAGTGAAATAGAACCTGAAACCGGATGCCTACAAACAGTCGGAGCCCGCAAGGGTGACGACGTACCTTTTGTATAATGGGTCTGCGACTTAGTCTGACGAGCAAGCTTAAGGCGATAGCTGTAGGCGAAGCGAAAGCGAGTCTGAACAGGGCGTTCAGTTCGTCGGATTAGACCCGAAACCAGTCGATCTATCCATGGTCAGGTTGAAAGCAGGGTAACACCTGCTGGAGGACCGAACCGGTGTCTGTTGAAAAAGCCTCGGATGAACTGTGGATAGGGGTGAAAGGCCAATCAAGGCTGGAAATAGCTGGTTCTCCGCGAAATCTATTTAGGTAGAGCCTCGAGTGAATACCCCAGGGGGTAGAGCACTGGATGGGCTAGGGGCCCCCACAGGGTTACCAAACCTAACCAAACTCCGAATACCTGGGAGTACTACTCGGGAGACACACGGCGGGTGCTAACGTCCGTCGTGAAAAGGGAAAAAACCCTGACCTACAGCTAAGGTCCTAAAGTCACGGCTAAGTGTGAAAGGATGTGGGAATCCCAAAACAACCAGGAGGTTGGCTTAGAAGCAGCCATCCTTTAAAGAAAGCGTAACAGCTCACTGGTCTAATTAAGGGTTTCTGCGCCGAAAATGTATCGGGGCTAAAGCCGTGCACCGAAGCTTAGGATGCATCATTTCCTCGGAAGTGATGCGTGGTAGCGGAGCGTTCCGTAAGCCTGCGAAGGGCGACCCGTGAGGGCGCCTGGAGGTATCGGAAGTGCGAATGCAGACATGAGTAACGACAGGAGTGTGAGAAACACTCCCGCCGAATGTCCAAGGGTTCCTGCGTAAAGCTAATCTGCGCAGGGTTAGCCGGCCCCTAAGGCGAGGGCGAAAGCCGTAGTCGATGGGAACCACGTTAATATTCGTGGGCCAGTGGGTGAGTGACGGATGCTGTAAGTTGTTTGGGCTTATCGGATTGCCCGAGCAGCGAAGGTGTCCCTGGAAACAGCCCCCACATAGACCGTACCCGAAACCGACACAGGTGGACAGGTAGAGAATACCAAGGCGCTTGAGCGAAGTGTGCTGAAGGAACTCGGCAAATTACCTGCGTAACTTCGGGATAAGCAGGCCATCCGTCTGGGCAACCAGATGGGTGGGGCACAGACCAGGGGGTGGCGACTGTTTAGCAAAAACACAGGGCTATGCTAAGTCCAACGACGACGTATATGGCCTGACGCCTGCCCGGTGCTGGAAGGTTAAGAGGAGAAGTGCAAGCTTTGAATCGAAGCCCCAGTAAACGGCGGCCGTAACTATAACGGTCCTAAGGTAGCGAAATTCCTTGTCGGGTAAGTTCCGACCTGCACGAATGGCGTAACGACTTCCCCACTGTCTCCAGCACATCCTCAGTGAAATTGAATTCCCCGTGAAGATGCGGGGTTCCTGCGGTTAGACGGAAAGACCCCGTGCACCTTTACTGTAACTTTGCACTGGCAATCGTGTTTGCATGTGTAGGATAGGTGGTAGGCTTTGAAGCAGGGGCGCCAGCTCCTGTGGAGCCGCAATGTGAAATACCACCCTTATGAACATGGTTGTCTAACCGCGGACCGTCATCCGGTCCCGGGACAGCGCATGGTGGGCAGTTTGACTGGGGCGGTCGCCTCCTAAATGGTAACGGAGGCGTGCGAAGGTGGGCTCAGGTTGGTCGGAAATCAACCGTCGAGTGCAATGGCATAAGCCCGCCTGACTGCGAGACTGACAAGTCGAGCAGAGTCGAAAGACGGCCATAGTGATCCGGTGGTTCTGTGTGGAAGGGCCATCGCTCAACGGATAAAAGGTACGCCGGGGATAACAGGCTGATGATTCCCAAGAGTCCATATCGACGGAATCGTTTGGCACCTCGATGTCGGCTCATCTCATCCTGGGGCTGGAGCAGGTCCCAAGGGTATGGCTGTTCGCCATTTAAAGAGGTACGTGAGCTGGGTTCAGAACGTCGCGAGACAGTTCGGTCCCTATCTGCCGTAGGTGTCGGAGAATTGAGAGGAGCTGTCCCTAGTACGAGAGGACCGGGATGGACGTACCTCTGGTGGACCTGTTGTCGCGCCAGCGGCACAGCAGGGTAGCTATGTACGGACGGGATAACCGCTGAAGGCATCTAAGCGGGAAACCCACCTCGAAACGAGTTCTCCCTCGAGAGTCGTGGAAGACCACCACGTTGATAGGCCGGGTGTGGAAGTGCAGCAATGCATGCAGCTTACCGGTACTAATAGCTCGATCGGCTTGATCGCTCTCATTATGCAATGCTCATCGTAATGCCTTATGCGGCAGACGCGCGGTAACTCGCGCTGGCTGCTCTGGCAGGGCGACGTTTGCGCTCGGATCCTTGAGCTCTGCTCCGGATGTCCGATGCGCTGCGTGCGTCGCCTCGATGGGCGTAGGAACACAGAAAGACCAAACCAGAAGTCATCTCACTTTTTCGCCGACCTGGTGGCTATGGCGGAGTGGCTGCACCCGATCCCATCCCGAACTCGGCCGTGAAACGCTCCAGCGCCAATGGTACTGCGTCTTAAGACGTGGGAGAGTAGGTCGTCGCCAGGTCTGCAAAAGAGTGAGGTGTCTTCGGTATTCGAAGTCATCAGAAGTCATCATCCCCTCTTTCAATGTTCATACAAAACCGCCCGGGCCTCGCCGCCCGGGCGGTTTTTTGTTGTGCGCCGATGGCGCGCGTCGCGTTCTCACCAGTTGAAATACAGGCGGCGCAGGTTTCTGCCGAGGCCGGTGCGCTTCAGCAGCCAACCGAGTGGGGTATCCCGGTTTTGGCCTGCCTCTCGGCTGGGAAGCCAGCCTTTCGAGACGGCGTACTGGTAGATCTCCATCTCGTTCTCGACGCGATGGGCGCCCATCTTCTCCTGCACCGCGCTTTCACCGGCGCCTTGCGCGCAGACAAGCTCGACGCGGCGCCGGCTGGAGGTAGTCCTCGGCGGTTTCACAGCGTAGATCGGTATCCCCATGCGGCTGAGGCAGATACCGAAATAGGCGTCGTCGTTGTGGTAGACGAACTCGGGCAGCTCCGCCGCAAAATCGAAGATGCGTCGATCCTGCGTGATCGCATTGACGGGATAGTAGACCCCCCGGAAGCCGACGACCGCATCCACATAGCCGACGTTGTTGCCGTAGAGCCCGTTCTTGTTCCGGTAGGGATAGTGCTCGAGCTTTAGGCCGCCAATCGTGATGGCGCAGCGTGGCCGCTCGCGGGCATGTTGCTTCAGATAGTCGACCGCCGCGGCGGTGTCGGCATAGTAGATATCATCGTCGAGCGTGATGATCCCGTCGAAGTGCTGGCTAGTGCTCTCGATGTATTCGATGGCGCCGAGGAGCTTCGTCGCCGGTCCGTAGTCCTTCGATGGGCGGAATAGGACGACATCGCCGGCGCCCGTCAGATAGTCCGGCGCTTCGGCGGGTCCCCATTTCTTGTAGTGGTTTGGGAGGCAGACGACGACGGTGTTGCCGCCGTTCTGGAGCTTGGTGACAACCTCTTTCAGCGCCGTGTTGAAACGGCGCGGAATGCTCGTGATGGAAAGCAGGACCTTGGGATGGGCGAGCAGCATGACGCGGTACACAACAGTCGAGAGCGGCCTATCGATTTATTATAGCTGAGATCGCTGCAGACACTGTCGAAAATCGCAGGTTGACTAATCGCGGCTGCGAGTGGCAGTCGGGACACGTCGTCGCGTGTTTCAGCCGCGCTTGTCCTGTTGGACCGCGATCTTCAATAGGCGCCGCCAGCGCGCGCGGGCGATCTCGTGGGTGATGCGCAAGCCCGTCAGCCCGCCGGTGAAGTTCCGTCGCAGGACGTAATAGCGAAAGAACAGGATCGGATATTCGAACGGCAGCCGCGCAAGCACGTACCAGCGCGGCTTCTTCAGCTCCTTGGCTTGCAGGTCTGTGTACTTCTCGAGTTTGGCGCGTACGTGCTCCAGCGTACGCCAGGAGTAGTGCAGAGCGATGCCTTTGAGTTGGCCGACCGGATAGCCTTGCGTATCAACGGTGTCATGCACGCGGCTGTCACGGAAACGCACCCGCCGCCGGTCGTAGAGCCGGACATAGTTGTGGAAATCGGCCCACAGACGCGGCCGCTCGCGGCCCGGATAGACCGTCACCTGCCGGAACCGGTAGGCGGGCAGGAGGCCGGCGGGGGCCTGCATCAGCGCGGCGATTTCGCGCGCCAGCTCAGGCGTGACGATCTCGTCGGCGTCGAGGTTGAGGATCCAATCGTTGGCGGCGCAGTCCTCCGCAAAGCGCTTCTGCGGGCCGTAGCCGTCCCAGGCATGGAAAAAGGTCTTGGCGCCGCGCGCCTGCGCCTTCGCGACGGTGTCGTCGGTGGAGCCTGAATCGACGACGACAACCTCATCGACGATATCGCGCACGGCGTCGATGCAGCGCTCGATGCGGTCGCCCTCGTTGTGGGCGATGATGCAGCAGCTCAAGCCCATGCTACCCGCCCCATCTAGCCTCGACGTTCTCCCGACAGCAGCGGCAGGCGCTTGGCGATCGAGCGCTTGAGGCGCTGAAGGAACGTCTTGGCGCGCTTGGGTTGGAACGGATCGTGCGCGTGGCGGTCATCGCCGATGTGGTCGGCGATGCCGGGCACCACCATGGCGATGCGCATGCCGCGCCCCTTCAGGAACTGGCTGAGGTTTTCCTCGGTGACGAACTTGGCGAACGGGCCGACCTCGCGCCACAGCGCCAGGCGCGCGATGGAAGGATTAAAGGAATAGGAAAACCACTTGGGATGCGCGTCAGTCTCCCAGACGAGGTAGTCGATGTCGCCGTGTCGCTCGGCCTTGGCACCCTTTTGAAAGCGCGGGTCGTAGACGCGATGCGCGATGCACACCACCGAGATGTCGGGGCGCGCCTCGAGCAGGTCGGTGACGCGGTCGAGATCGAGGCTGCGCGTGAAGCCCCAGTCGTCCTCCAGATGCAGCACGTAGGGCGTCGCGAGCGTCGCATAGTGCGCATCGATGGAGCGCATCTGGCCGAGCTTCGGCAGGTTGACGCGCACGTCGGCGACGGGAAAGGCGCGCGCGAATTGGGCGGCGCCGGCGCTATCCTCCGAGTCCTCGGCGATGAGGACGCGTTCGACGTCGAAATAGCGCTGCAGAGAGGAGACGGTCTCGCCGAGCAGGTCGAAGCGGCCACAGCTCGTCAGCACCGTCGCGAATTTGTTGGGGTCGACTTTGTACTTCATCGGTCCTGACGCGTGCGCTGGCCTCGAGGCGCTCCAGGCCTAGTGGCTCAGCTGGGTGAAGGCAAGCACGGCGAGGCTGATGGCCCCGATCCACAGCGCGAGCCGACCCCAGCGGGTGCGCCGCGCCTCCTCGTAGGCAATCTGCCGCACCGTCTCGTCGTCGAGACGCAGGCCGTCGCGCGCCATGTCATGCAAGGCAATGGCGGTTTGCTGGCCTTGGGTCAGCAAGGCTGGCAGGTCGGCGATGATCTTGCCGATGGCCGAGGCCCCCTCGCCCGCTTCGCGCAGCCGCCCCATGGGGCCGAGGTTGTCCTCGATCCACTGCTTGGCGACGGGCTCGGCCGCCACCCACATGTTGAGGCCGGGGTCGAGGCGGCGCGCCACGCCTTCGACGACAACCATGGTCTTCTGCAAAAGGATCAGCTCGGGGCGCGTCTGCATATCGAACACGTCAGTGTAGGCGAAAAGCTGGCCGAGCAGGTCGGCCATGGAGATTTCCTCGGCGGTGCGGCCGTGGATCGGCTCGCCGATGGCGCGCAGCGCCTGGGCGAAAACCTCCACGGGGTGATGCGGCGGAACATAGCCGGCCCAGAAGTGCACCTCGGCCGCCCGCGTGTAATCGCGCGTGATGAGGCCGTAGAGGATCTCGGCCAGGAAGCGGCGCTCCTTCATGCCGAGGCGACCCATGATGCCGAAGTCGACGGCGACGAGCCGGCCGCCGGCGTCTACGAACAGGTTGCCCTGGTGCATGTCGGCGTGAAAGAAGCCGTCGCGCATGGCGTGCTTGAGGAACGAGCGCATGACGGTGAGGCCGAGCGCCTTGCGGTCGAGGTGGGCGGCGGCGAGGCGCTCGTGGTCTGACAGGGGAATGCCGTCGATCCATTCCACGGTCAGCACGCGGCGGGCGGTGCGCTGCCAGTCGACTTGCGGGACGCGGAAGTCATCGTCCGCGGCTGTGTTCTCGGCCATCTCGGAAATGGCCGCGGCCTCGAGGCGCAAATCCATCTCCAGCTCGGTAGATCTCTTCAGCGTGTCGACCACGGCGACCGGCTTCAAGCGCCGCGAGGGCACATGCCAGCGCTCGATCTGGCGGGCGGCGAAGTAGTAGCTGTCGAGGTCGCGGCGGAACTGCCTCTCGATGCCCGGGCGCAAGATCTTCACCGCCACCTCGCGGCGGCGCCCGTCAGCGTCGACGACGGCCGCCTTGTGCACCTGGGCGATGGAGGCGGCGGCGACGGCAGGGCCGAACTCGGCAAAGTGGTCCTCCAGCCGGCCACCGAGGGCCTCCTCCACGGCGTGGCGCGCCTCGCCCATGGAGAACGGGGGCAGGTTGTCCTGCAGCAGCGCCAGCTCGCCGGCAAGTTGCGGTCCGATGACGTCGGCGCGCGTGGCCAGGAACTGGCCGAGCTTGATGTAGCTGGGTCCGAGCCTGGTGAGGGCCGTGGCAAGACGCGTCTGGCGCGGCTCACCGGCACGCAGCGGCGTCGATAGCCAGCGGACGGGTGCGGTGAGGGCGCGGGCGAAGCGCAGTGGCATGGGCACCGGCGTCCCGGGCGGCACGAAGCGCACGCCGTGCTGCGCCAGCACGATGCCGGCCTTGGCTAGCCGCAGGCTGTTGATGATCGCTCCGGCCATCGGCGCGGCTTGGTCCTTCGCTTAAGGTTCGCCGATCGGCTGCCCGGCGGCACATTGCGCCGAAGCCGGACCGGGTCAAGGATCATATCTGGCGAGGGTTTCGAGGAGCCGACTGCATATATGGTGCTACAACTCAAAAGGGCGCCGGGCGGCGCCAAACCCAGGAGCAGCTTGCGTCCTTCTGGTATTTTTAGCCAGTTTCCGCAGAGTACTTCGCATATCATAGGCGGGTGTCGAGAATGTATCGCCTGCAGGACCCTATTCAGCTTCCGAGGAGGCAACTTTTGCCGACCGGCATCCTGATCGTTGATGACCATCCGCTGTTCGTCGAGGCTCTGGAGCAAGTGATCCAGGGCACGTTTCCCGACGCCACCGTGGCGAAGGCAACATCGATCGACACGGCGCGCGCCGTGCTCGATAAGGAGAGCCGCTTCGACCTCGTCCTGCTCGACCTTTCGATGCCGGGCACGCGCGGTCTCGAGGGCGTCATCGAGCTGCGTACACGCTATCCCAAGCTACCCATCGTCGTCGTCTCGGCACTCGAGGACCCGCGCATTATTCACGAGGTCATGCAATGCGGCGCCGCCGGGTTCATCTCGAAGTCGACGCGCGGCGGTGACCTCGGACGTGCCCTCAAGCAGGTGATGGAAGGGACGGTGGTGCTGCCGAAGGGCTACCAGCCGCCCGAGGTGACGAGCGCCTCATCGGACCTCGCCGCGCGCATTGCAACCCTGACCCCGCAACAGGTGCGCGTGCTGCACATGCTCAGGCAAGGCCTGCTCAACAAGCAGATCGCCTATGACCTCGGCGTCGGGGAGACGACGATCAAGGCGCACGTCTCGGAAATCCTGCGCAAGCTCAAGGTCGCCTCGCGCACACAGGCCGTGATCGAGGCGGCGAAGATCGACTTCGATTCCATCCTCGGCTCATCGCGCGACGACTAGTCGGCATTTTGCTGCGCGGCGCGAGCCAAAAGATGCAGCATGAGCGCCCGCAGCTCGGCCGGCTTCACCGGCTTCAGAAGCAGCTCGCAATCGAGCTGGCGCGCCGCATCGGCGATGGAAGGTGCGCGATCGGCAGTGATGATGATTGCGGGCACGGCACACCCCTCCTCTATGCGCAGTGCGCGCACGGCATCGAGACCGTTGCACCCTTCGTCGAGGTGGTAGTCGGCCAGGATAATGTCCAGCCGGAAACCGTCCGCGTCGGTGCGCAAAAGACCCTCGAGGCTGCGCGCCGAGCGTATATCGCAGTCCCAGCGTCGGAGCAGCGTCTGCATGGCATCGAGCACGCCGGGATCGTTGTCGATGACGGCAACCTTGGCGCCGCTCAGACCCAGCCCGCTCGCATTGACGATGGCGGCCGTGGCCGCCGTGGCAGCCTCGTCGGCATCGGCCCGCGGGGCTGTGACCGAAAAACGGGTACCGTGGCCGACGCGCGAGCATAGATCGAGCGGATGGCCGAGCGCCTCCGCCATGCGCTGCACGATCGACAGCCCCAGGCCGAAGCCGCCGATGGCCGGGCGATCCGTGGCGGCGCCGCGCTGGAACTCCTCGAAAATCGTCTCGCGATCGGCCTCGCCGATACCGGGCCCCGTATCCCACACCTCGATGCGCACGTTGGCTCCCCGTCGACGTGCCAGAAGCAGGATGCCACCCGCTTCCGTGTACTGCACCGCGTTGGCCATGAGGTTCTGGAGGATACGGCGCAGCATCAGCGGATCGGAGATGACGGCGAGACCGCTGTGCCACCACGTCAACGACAGGTTCTTGGCCCGCGCCTGCGGATCGATGTCGAGGGCGAGCGAGGCAAAGAGCTCATCCAGCGCCACCGGCCGCGGCGTCGGCGTGACGACACCCGCCTCGAGCTTGGAGATGTCGAGAATCGACTTCAGAAGCTCCTCGATTGTGGTCAGTGCATGCTCGATGCGCTCGGCGATGACACGTTGAGGATTGTTGCCGTTGGCCTCGGCGAGGGCGCTGGCCGACAGGCGCGCCGCATGCAGCGGCTGTAGGAGGTCGTGACCGACGGCCGTGAAGAAGCGCGTCTTGAAGCGGCTGGCGCGCTCGGAAGCGTCGCGCGCCGTCGATAGCTCGTCGTTGGTGCGCTCGAGCCGCGCCAGCGCGTTGGTCAGCTCCTCGGTGCGCAACCGCACCTGGCTTTCGAGTGTGATCGCCGTCTGAAACAGCGAGTAGGCATTCGCCTGCTGATCCATCGAGCGCTCTACCCGATGCATCAACGCGGCGTTGATCTTCTGCAGCTTGAGTATCCGGCGCTCCAGGTCTTGTGGCGACGGTCCGAGCGGGTGCAGGTCGAACAGCGAATCCACGGCTAGTGTCCCGCTTCCGAAGTTCGCCAAACCTCGATGCTAGGGCCCCAAGCGAACCTCGGGAGCAAAAGGGACACTAGAATCATAGTCTTGCTAGTGTGATTCAGATCGAGAAATTCGCTCCGAACCATGCAGCGGGTGTTGGCGAATTTCTCGATCATCACACTACGCCTCCGCCGCCCGCAGGCCGAAGGCAATGCCGGTGAGCGTCTGGTTGAGATGCATGGCGTTGTACTGTTCGCCGTAGGTGTGGAAGCCGGAGACCGAGTACTTCCGGTAAAGTTCGTCCATCTGGTGACGGATCTGGCGCGTCTCGGCGTCGAGGCGGCGGAGGATGCAGTCGAAACCGACGACGAGGTCGATGCCGCCGAGCGCCGTATCGAGCTCCTGCAGCGCCGCTTCCGTTGCGCTCAGGATGTCGCGCGGCCTGGCGACGGTGAACACGAGGCCCTCGTCTATGGCACAGAAGAACGACAGGCTGCCGTCGGGGTTCATGTTGCGGATCGAGCGACAATAGTAGTCCCCACCGACCTTCACGACGAGCGGATAGGACGCAAAGCTGAACGGGCCGAGGTCGTCGGGCCTCAGGCCGATGGCGGAGGCATATTCGCGCGCCGCGGGCTCGGCGTTGAGCTCATGGACGATGCGGTTCTCGGTATCGGCCGCGGTGACGACGAGCTTGATGCCCGTAGGCTCGAAGTTCTGCGTCTTGAACACGCGGAAGGGATAATCGGTCTCGATCATCATGAGAATGGCGGCGCGCTGCGCGACCCTGCCGTTGTGGATCATTACGGTGCGGCGGAAGCAAATGCCATCGCCGGCCGAGCCGCCGATGAGCTCGACGTCGTCGAGCTCCCAGTGGATGGCGGCAACGATGTTCTCTTCGGCGTTCGACAGGCCGTCGACGAGCAGCAGCGCGAACACGTTTTCGCGCGGCAATCTCGAAGAGGTTGGGCACACTTGCGACTTGAGGCGGCGTGCCGCGTCTGTCGCCCGTTCGACGCCGAAGCGGTCGATGTCGGTAATGAGCTCGCTGTGAACGCGAAAGCCCCGGCGCGGAAAGGCAATGAGCAGCAGCCCGCCCTGCATCATGCCGGAAGGGCCGATCTCGCCGGCGGTCGAGCACCCGGAGACGGGAACGCCGGGCAGGGCTTGATTGAGCGTGCGGGCGAGCACCTCGGCATCGTGATCGATGCCGAAGAAGGCGATGACGTGCTGGAAATCGCCGCTGCCGAGCGTAGCTTTCGCCTCGAGCACCGCTTCGCGCGTCGACGATAGTGCGCTTGCCGCAACGCGGATCCCGCAATTGCTCTGCGCGGCGTGAGCCGTGGCCAAAGTTGTTTCCTCCGCTGCGCCTTCTTGGCGGGCGCAGCCGACCTAGAGCGTGCCACACCCGGAAAGCGGCGGCAAATCCTGGGGTTGGCCCAAAGCCTTCCTAAGGAGGGCATCAGCCCGAAAGCAAGGGATCGTTGGGCAGTAGCGGGCGGGAGAAACGCACACCAGCCGAGGAGCCGCTGCACCAGGCGACGGTGCCGGTGAAGCGCCGTCCGCTCGGCAGCTCGATCTGCACCAGGGTTTTCGGCACCAGCTGCGGGACGCGCTCGAGGCCGAAACCACCGGGAGAGACGTCGCGCACGAAGGCTTGGGCGGTGACGCGATTGTAGGTGAGCGTGCATGGCTGGCAGACCGTCCGGCGTGCCGACTGCCGGCGCTGGGGCAGCTCCGGAATGGCGATCTTGCCGTTGCTGTCGATGCATGGCGAGCCGCCCATGATCACGTCCTGCAGCAGGTTGTTGAGCAGCTTGGAGTTGCTCGTGTACTGCGCGGGGAGGTGGTGCAAGTCGGCGTGTAGTTGGCGTACGGCGAGCAGGGCGTCCTGGCAGGCGCGCCGCCAGGTCGTGGACAGCGCCAAAAGGTGCAGCGCCGCCGCACGGTCGCCGCCGATGTGGTTCGCGTCGGCGAAGTAGCGGTCGAGGGCGATGCGGGCCGGCGCCAGGTCGTCGAAGAACTGGATGACGAGACGCACCGTATCTTCGTCGAGGTTCGTCTCCAGCATGCCGTTACGCAGCACGGAAACGATCGCCGGCTCGCCCGGGACGTAGGGTTTGAGGCCGGCTTCGCTGCGCTCGGCGCCCGCCTGCTTGAAGGCATTTATGGCGCTGGAAATGGTTGCGCTGAGCAGGGCTGCGGAATGCACCTCGCACACCAGAGCCTCCAGCATCGGCATGCTGGAATCGGGGAACTCGGCGCGGTGCTCCTGTCCGGGCAGGCTTCCGCCCTCCGCTGCAGGTCTCGCGCGATGGAGTCTGCCAAATGGCGGCACAGCCAGCTCTCGACGCTGTTAATGAACGCGCCAGATTAGACAGTTAAGCTCTAACGGCGAGTTATCCTCCTCGCCGTGAAATGGCAGCATAACGGTAACCAAGCGCCGAGCCCGTGCTGGCGGCCGCCGCTCTAGCGCGTCAGCACGATGAAATCCGTGTATTCGCCCATTTCGTAGCTGCGCGGTTGATCGGAGACGATGAGCGAGCCGCCGGTCCACAACAACTCGGCGATGCGCTCGCGTGCCCCCTCGGGCAGCTCTATGCGGTCGAGCGCCCCGGCGGCAGTCTCGGGCGGTGTCGGAGCGCGGCTCTCCGGTTGCTCCTGCTTGTCCTTTGAGCGACCCCGGTTCGCCTCTTTGGGCGCCGCACCCTCGGCCGGGATTGTGATTGCCGTCCACTTCACAGATGAGCCATCGGGGGCCGCATCCACGGCCGTATAGACGTGCGTGCCGAGCGGTCGCTCGGGATCGCGAATGGTGACCGGCGCCTCCCAGACTTCTTTCCAATCCTGGCGGATGAAGATGCGCCCTTCCTTTTTCGAGATGAACACGGAGACCTGCTCGCGCCGGCGGTCGGCTTGGGCGACAAGGTCGCCGGCGGCCTCGGCCGCTGCTGTAGCGCGCTTCCAGGCTTCGACGGCTGCAAACGCCGCCGGTGTCTTGGCGGCTTCGCGGGTGCGCGCCTCATCGAGCGCGCCGCGGGCACGGGCAAGCTCCGATTGCGCCGCCGCCTTGTCGGTCTCGATGGACGTCGTTGCCTCGGGCGTGCCGGCAGCCGGGGCTGCGGCCGGCGCGGGGGCTGCGGCACGCGCCTCGAGATCGGCCACCTTCGCCTCGGCCGCCTTGAGATCGGCCTCCGCCTTGCGCACATCGTCGACTGCTAGGCGCGCCTCCTCGCCGGCGGCCTGCGCGGCCGCGAGCGCCTCCTTGGCGGCCTTGTCGGCGACCGCCTTGTCGGCAACGGCGCGCTCCCTCAGCGCCGCGGCATAGGCGATGGGATTGAGCGGCTTGGTTGAATCGACGTCGGTAGTCTCCTCGGGCACCGCGGCGGTGGTCATCGTCGATGCCGGGGCGCCCATGCTGGCGAGCTCGACGGAGGCATCGCGCTTTAATGCCTGCTGGCTCCCCACCGGAGGGGGCTGCATCTTCGGTAGCGGCAGCAGCGCATGGGAAAATACCACCGGCTCGGTGTCGCGCGAGGTGACCACGACGCGGGCGCCCACCTTGGTCAGGCCGTACAGCTGGGGCGCAAAGGAATACGGCAGGCGGATGCAACCGTGCGAAGCGGGATAGCCGGGCACGACGCCGGCGTGCAGGGCGACGCCCGACCAGGTGATGCGCTGCATCCATGGCATCGGCGCGCCGCTGTAGATGTTCGAGTGGTGGTAGCGGCTTTTGCCGATGACGCTGAACACGCCGACGGGGGTGCGGAACCCGGCCTGCCCCGTCGACACGCGCGAGCGCGCGATGCGCCCCGTCGCATCGTAGACGGTGACGTGCTGGTCGGGCACCGAGACGATGGCGTAAACGGCCCCCTTGGGCCCGCTCTTCTCGGCTTCCTTCTTGGCGTCGGCCTTGCCGGCCGGCTTGGCGTCGGTCGTCGCAGCCGTATCTGCGGCGGGCGCCCGCTTCCTGCGTAAGACCCGCTTGCGGGGCTGCTGATAGGTGAAGAAGTTGCCGAAGCCCTGCTGGGCGGCGGCTGGCTGGCTGGCCGTCAGAAGGCCGGCGAAGAGTAGCGTGGCAAAGCCCGCTACCAGGGCAAGCGCCGCAGAAAATCTACCGGTGCGCGCGGAGTGGGTGGTACGGGGAATGCGGTTCTGCACGGCCTCGTGGCTCCGAATCTTCATGCATTGGCAATGCTTAATGCTATACCGCAGCGCTTTATTGCGTGCGCGGATGTTTTGCCCCCGAGGGCGCATATCCACGGACGTGTTGCTCCCGTGTCGCCTCGCCTTGGCCGTGCATCCCCGGGGATGGGTCGTTAACGAATTGGGCAGCTAGAGACCGCAAAAAATCGACGTCATCGAGGCGTTGCGGCGAAGCGGCTCCGGAGCAGCCACATTTTGCCCCGGGTGAACGTCTAAGCGGACGTCCCGCGGTGCTCCGTCCGGCCGTGGGCCAACGAGCAGCCAACAAGAGTGTGAAATGAACGCACCGGAGCGCGACCGCCGCTTCATCGCCCGCTCCGCCGCCGCGATGCCGGCCGATCGCATGTCGATCGGCGAGTTCATCGCGCTCACCGCGGTGATGATGTCGCTGACGGCCATGGCCGTCGACGTCATGCTGCCGGCGCTGCCGCAGATCGGCGAAGCACTGGGCGTTGCCGATCCCAACGACCGGCAGAATGTCGTCATCGTCTATATGCTCGGCTTTTCGCTCGGGCAGCTCGCCTACGGCCGTTTGTCGGACAAATACGGCCGCAAGCCCGTGCTCATGGTCGGCATGGCGATCTTCATCGTCGGATCGCTGGCCGCATCGCTGGCCTCCGGGTTCGCACTGTTGCTGTGCGCGCGCGCGGTGCAGGGGCTCGGCGCCGCGGCACCGCGCGTCCTCGCCATCGCCATCGTGCGCGACCGCTTCGCCGGGCGTCAGATGGCGCGCGTCATGTCGTTTGCGATGGCCGTCTTCATCATCATTCCCGTGCTGGCGCCGGGCATGGGCCAGGGCGTGCTCGCCTTCGGCACCTGGAGACACGTTTTCGATCTTCTGCTCGTTGCCGGTGTGCTGGTAGCACTGTGGGCGGCCGTACGCCTGCCGGAGACTGCGCACGTCGGCAGGGAAGGTCCGCTGCCGCTGGGCCGATCGATACGCCTCGCACTCGCGACACGGCAGACCATCGGCTACGCGGTAGCCGGCGGCCTGGTGTTCGGCTGCGTCCTCGCCTACGTCGCCAGCGCACAGCAACTTTTCGTCGATGTCTTTGGCCTCGGCGCCGCATTCCCGCTCGCTTTCGGCGCCATCGCGCTGACCATCGGAGCGGCCTCGCTCACCAACGCGCAGCTCGTCGAGCAGCTCGGCATGCGACGCGTGTCGCACTTTTCGCTCGCCGGCTTTATCGTCCTGTCGCTGGCTCTCGTGCTCGCGGCTCAGCTCGGATGGGCCAACGTGGCCCGGTTCATCGGCCTGATGGCGGTGTTGTTCTTCTTGTTCGGGCTGATCGCGCCCAACTTCAACGCACTCGCCATGGAGCCGCAGGGCGACAACGCCGGCATGGCATCCTCGGTCGTCGGGTTCGTGTCGACGGCGGCGGGCGCGCTGGTGGGAGGTATCATCGGCCATATGTTCGACGGCACGGTGCTGCCGCTGGCGCTGGGATTTCTGTGCCTCAGCGCCGCCGCCTTCGCGGTGGTCCTGTGGGTTGAAGGCCCGCGCGGTCTCTTCCATCCGGGCCGTTGAGCGATCGCCAGCGGCCACCCGGCGCGAACCGCGGCAGCCAGAAGACGGCGCGCGTGCCGCCCCTGGCACACTGTCCGAAATGGGCATGGTCGTCATATCCAGCACGCTCGCCGTCGGCCCGATCGGTCAGACGCTCGACGCCGATGGCGCACCGACCGGCCCACAGGGTGCGGCTCTTCAAGAAGCGTTTCTGCGGTCTGCCGATGACCTTGCGTCGTGGGCGGAGGCAGCCAAGGCGCGACGTGCCAGGAAGGCGCCCCCCTACTGATGCGACGCGCCGGCTTGGCAATAGGGCATTAACGCTATGCCGAGGTTGCGGGCGGGCAGTAACGACATTGGCCCGGAAAATGCTCCCCGCAGTTGCATGGATCGCAGGCAGCCACGCATGCGTGTGCAGAGGCCGGGAACGATAGCGTTCGGCGGCAGCGGCACCATGCCGTGCGCCATCCGCGACGTATCCACGGGCGGTGCCCGGCTGGAGGTGGCCAGCCCCAGCTGGGTCATCAATGCGTTCGACCTGCGGGATGTGATGACCGGCATCGCGCGCAAGGCCGTCGTCGTGTGGAGGGAAGACTGCAAGATGGGCGTCCGCTTCGTGGACGAGGGGGATTGGCCCAAAGTGGGGCAACGCCGGCCAGCCCCTTCATTTGGCCGCCGCAACCACACCTAAGTGGCCGCTGCCCGTTACTCGGCGGCCCTGGCTGCGTGGACTGCGGCAATACGGTCGGGGTGATCCTGCTGATCTTTGACTTGGCACAAAAAGCGATCTTCTCATTTCAATGATGCTTGCTCCGCTGAACTCGGGGCGGCGTGTTCCCGAGCATGAGGTCGGGAACCACAACCATGCGCCATCGTCAGGCACTGGAGTGTCGCGGGCAAACGCAGGCACTCGTGATGAGCACGATCGCATTCACTGCTTGCTTTGCGGTATGGACAATCTTTTCCATCATCGGGGTTGCCATCAAGGATGAGCTGGGACTGAGCGAGGCCCAGTTCGGCCTCCTCGTCGGCACGCCGATCCTCACCGGCTCGCTGATCCGTATCGTACTCGGGGTTTGGGCCGACCAATATGGCGGGCGGCCGGTCAACGCGCTGGTGATGCTGTCGGCGGCGGCGGCAACCTTCCTGCTTTCGTACGCCGAAACCTACCAGCAGATGCTGATTGCGGCGCTCGGTGTCGGCATCGCCGGCGGTTCTTTCTCGGTTGGCGTCGCCTACGTATCGCGATGGTACGCGACCGAGCGGCAGGGCACCGCCCTCGGCATCTTCGGCGCTGGCAATGTCGGTGCCGCCGTTACCAAGTTCCTCGCTCCCTTCGTTCTTATTGCCTATGGCTGGCAGACGGTGGCCGAGGTCTGGGCCGCCGGCCTCGCCATCATGGCCGTCATCTTTTGGTTCACGACGAGTGACGACCCGGTGACGCGCGAGCGCCGGGCTCGCGGCGAGAAGCCGAGAAGCGCGTGGCTGGAGCTCGAGCCCCTGAAGAGGCTCCAGGTCTGGCGTTTCGCGCTCTACTATTTCTTCGTGTTCGGCGGGTTCGTTGCATTGGCGCTATGGCTGCCGCGCTATCTGATCGGCGTCTATGGCGTCGACATCACCACTGCCGGCATGATTGGTGCCGCCTATTCGGTACCAGCGTCGGTCTTCCGCGCCTATGGTGGCGCGCTCTCCGACAAATACGGCGCGCGGCGGGTGATGTACTGGACCTTCCTGGTCTCGGTCATCGCCACCTTCATTCTTTCCTACCCACCGACCGACTACGTGGTGCGGGGCATCGATGGCCCGATCGCCTTTCATATGGAGATCGGCATCGTCGCATTTACGGTTATTGTCTTCATCCTCGGTTTCTTCATGAGCCTCGGCAAGGCCGCCGTCTACAAGCATATCCCGGTCTACTATCCCGACAATGTCGGCGCCGTGGGCGGCCTTGTCGGCATGATCGGCGGTCTCGGCGGATTCGTATTGCCGATCGCCTTCGGTGTGCTCAACGATCTCACCGGCATTTGGACGAGCTGTTTCATGCTCCTCTTCCTTCTGGTCGGCGTGGCGCTCATATGGATGCATCTCGCCATCCGCCGCATGGAGCACAGGGCGGCCGAGCGTGAGCTTGGCCAGCTGCCGGAACTGCCGGAGATGCAGGAGATTCACGGCCCGGGTCAGGTCGGCGCCCTCGGGCCGACCGGGTCTGCCGGACGAGTACCTCACGATGTTCCCGATGGAGTTCCCGCGCAGAGTTTATCGCAGTGAGAGTGCCTCGCCGCCGTGTCAATGAACATCGATAGTGTCGCTGCCTGCCTTGACGCAGCTTGGCGCCGAGCGGATGATTGATCACTGCTGCGCTTGGCAGATTTTCACATGAAGATATTCTTGCATTCCATGCGCGCGATTTGTGCGCTCTTTGCCTGGCTGTTTGTCATTTACGCGCATGACGTGCGCGCCCAAGCGCCGCCGCTCGACCTGCGTTGCGCCTATGTCGAGATGGGCCTCGGGCTCTACGGCGAGCCGAGCATGCATTGCTTCGATCTTGATTTCAGCTGCCCGGCCGGGTCCGAGTGGGGATGCTTCAAGCGCCCTCTGGTGTTTCAGGAGGGTTTCATCCACGAGCCCGGGCAGTCGGAGCGGCGTATCACTGCGGAGCCTTTCGGCTACGTCGACAGGTGGGGCACGCACTGGGACGTCCCAACCGGCTATATGACCGACGGCGCCTCGATACCCGAAGCCTTCAAGCCGTTCATCGGCGGCAGCTGGACCGAGCAATACGTGCGCGCGGCGGTCCTGCACGATTTCTACATCCGCAGGGTCACGAGCTCGGCGCAATCAGTGCATCGCCTGTTCCTTCACGCGCTGCTTGCCTCAGGTGTCGCGCCCGACCGCGCCAGGCTGATGCACAAGGCGGTCGTGACGTTTGGACCGGACTGGAAATCGATTGATCTTGCTGCCTACGAGGCGCAACGCCAGGCGAACTTGGAACAGGTGCGCCGCGACAACGAAGCCTTTGCGGCCGAGTACAGCGCCTGTCTGGAGCGTCACCTCGCCGAGTTGCGCTCGCCGTCCGACGCGCAGTGGCAGGTGTGCCCGCTCGACGGCAAGCATCAATTCATCTTGGATTTCCTAACCACGGCCGCCGGTGAGGTCACCAAGGCGGGCTCCACCATCCTCGACGACTTCAAAGCCGGACGGTGCCGGCAAGAAGGGCCGGATAAGTACGTGTGCCCATGAGCTTGAGTTTGTCGCCGCGCACGATCCGTTGGCTTAAAGCCGCCGACTGGTCGGAGGACTACGCGTGGGCGCTCGGCCCGATACTCGATGCCGAGCTGCACAGGCTCATGCACGCGCCGAACGCTGCAGCGCTGACGTTCTTGTCGAGGTATGGCGGCCTCGTCTGGAACCGCTTCAATCCGTATCAGCCGAACGCCGGTACGGCGATGTGCCACACCGATGCGCTCACCGCGGCGGCGCGCTCGTCGCCCGGCTGGTGCGAGGCCGGAGCAGAGTTGGCCGGATCGAGGCTGTGCCCAATCGGCGAGGTCGGCTACGGCCACTACCTCGTAGCGATGGACGAGCAGGGCCACGTCTTCGGCATGGACGACCTTCTCGCCTGGAAGGGGTTCGGCGATTCGGGCGAAGAGTTTCTGGAGAGCCTCGCCACCGACTGGGCGACGGAGGAGACCGGCCAGCGCATTACCGCCGCGGCGCGCCGTAAGGCACAGCCGCAATAGCGGCTGTCTAACCATCGCATGGGTTGCCTTGGTCTCGCGCCGGAAGGCATAAACCGGATATCTGTATTGGCCTCTAAGCCAACACCGGGCTAAGTAGGCGAAACAGGCAAGAACCCGAGTTGGTCGGTATTCCATGAACAAGCATGTTCCCGCGCATCAGCTGGACCGAACCTCATCCACGCCCGGATCGAAGCGACACAGTCCGGCAAAATCGCTCGCGCGGATCGGGCGAAGCTTCCGATTCGAATCCGCCCATTTCCTTCCGCTGGTACCCGACGGGCACCGGTGCAAGAACATGCATGGGCACAACTATCGGGTCGAGATCGTCGTCAGCGGTTCGCTCGATGAGCGCGGCTTTGTCCGCGATTTCGCCGAGGTCGATGCCGAGATCGTGCCGCTGATCAAGCAGCTGGATCACCGTGTGCTGAACGACGTCGAGGGGCTCGAGAATCCGACGGCCGAGGTAATCGCGGCGTGGTTCCTGGAACGCATCGAAGGATGCGAAAGCGTACGCGTCTACGAGAATGACGATTGCTGGGCCGAGGTCTGGCGCTAGTCGTGCCCGGGCCTGCTTGAGTTGCTCGGTGAAGAGGGCGTAGCCGTCAATATACCAGCGGAACTCCGGCCTGAGGCGCACGTGTGCTGAGCGACGTTGATCGTGCGGCGTTTGACGGAGAACTATCCTCCCATGCGCCAGCGCACGCCATCCGGACAGGTCCAGTGACGCGGGACCTCGCACCAGAGGTCGAGGCGCCCCGAGTCAACGCTCTCTTAGAGCAGCGGCTGCAACGCTGAAGCCGACGGGCGGCCCCAAAACCGAGTTGACAAAAGCAACGGGAGGTTGAGATAGCCAGTGTAATTTGGAGTGGATCTTTGCGGCGGGGACGCAATTATGACCAAAGTAGTGGTCAATTTTCTGCTTGGTCTCTTGGTTGGCTCTGTTCTGACGCTAACCGCTGTTGTCGGCTTCAATCATGCGCCTTGGGATTGGAGCCCTTCGATTGCTCTCTCCAATCTACGGGAATTCGTTTCGACGCCCAGCCCCGCGGTCTTGGCGTATACAGCCCTCGCCTTGTCGGTCACCGGGCTGCTCACTTTTTATTGGCGTGATGCGGTTGCTCTTGCCGGTCGCTCGCTGCGACGAGCGAGCTCATCTGGTCCGCGGCCTGTCACGCATTCAACGGAGCAACCGTTGCGCGGGCAAGCCGAGGTCAACGCCGTCCGGGACGAACTCGAGAGGCAGCTTGGCAGGTTGATTGTCCTCATCGCCGGGCAGCTCGAGAATTCTAAAGACCACGTCGCTTCTCTCAAGGACACCAGCGCCCACCTCGCTTCAGTCACGAACGTCTCCGAGCTTCGCGAGGTGGTCCAATCACTGATCTCAAAGAACGAGATGAACGAGCGCCAGACGCGCGACCTCGAAGCGCGCTTGAAGGAGGCGCAGGATCAAACCTCGACGCTGCGGCAACGATTGATCCAGGCCGAAAAGCTCGCTTCGCTCGACCCCCTGACCTCCGTGGCCAATCGCCGGCGCTTTGAGCAGTTCATTGCTGCCGCGGTGAATAATTCGCACGCGGATGGCACGCCCTTGTGTCTCATCATGACGGACATCGACCACTTCAAGAAAGTGAATGACACCTATGGTCATGCCGCCGGCGACAGGGTCCTCAAGGGATTCGCCGATTTGCTGTCGCAGAGCGTGCGAAAGGGCGACTTGGTCGCTCGCTTTGGCGGCGAAGAGTTTGCCGTCGTCTTGCCGCAGACGCCTATGGGCGATGCGTTCGCCATTGCAGAGCGGATCCGGAGCATATTCGAGCTGCATGGCGGCTCCGATGAATCCCTGGTCGGCGAGTTCGGTCGCTTGACGGCCTCGTTTGGGGTCGCGGAGATTCGCGAAGGGGAGCCGCCAAGCGCGCTGATCCAGCGTGCCGACCAGATGCTATATGAAGCCAAGTACAAGGGGCGCAATAGGACGATGATTTGGAGTTCATCCTCCGGGTAGCGCCGGGATGAGCGCCCACCCAGGATATGCGCCGCAACTTGCGAAAGAAGCGATGCTGATATCGTGGTTGCGGGGCTGGAATTGATCTTTGTTTGCTGGCGCGGGCTACGGGCCTCAGACCCGTTGAGCCTCGGCGCGGCGACCGCTTGAGCCGCTGATCCCCCGACAGCAGACATGGAACAGCCTTGGTGCGATGTCGCCGATGGGCCGATTGTGTTGAAGAAGTCCGTTGAGGACGCCGGCGAACAGTGATTCCGTTGTTCCGAGGTGACAGCGGCACCCGAGCAGGGGGGCGAGAATATTTCCCGCTGCCCAGCAAATTCCTATCCGACGCCTGAGAAATAGGATTGCTCTGTTGTCCAACAATATGCGCGTGGAAACCACTTTGTATTTGGCAAGCGCTATTAGCACTCTGAAAAGAGAAAGACCCTAATTAGTGCAAGCCAGCTGGTCCGCCTGCCTGCCATGCGGCAGCTCGCGTGAGGCAATTTCGCCGCTACCACGAGATTAAGCGCATCGAGAGCCGAGCTGTGTGGTCCCCCAGTCCCTCAAATGGTCCCGCGACAAACGCTCCCCCAGGGTCCACTCCAGCAGCACCCAATATCGTTGTGTATGTCGTCGATGACGATGGAGCCATACTCGACGTACTACGCCTCATGCTGAAGACCGTTGGTTTGGAGGTTGCGGCCTACTCGTCGCCTGGCGAGTTCCTTGAGAAGGTCGATCCGCGCCGGCCTGGCTGTGTCGTCCTTGATCTGTGGATGCCGGAATTGAATGGCTTTGAAACGTTGGTCCGATTGCGAGAGCGGGCAAAAACGATCCCTGTGGTCTTCCTCACGGGCAACGGCGATGTGTCAGCAGTGATCCGCGCCATGAGACTGGGAGCGGTCGACTTTTTCGAGAAGCCGGTGAACAACGGGGCGCTGCTCGAAAGCATTCAGCATTGGGTCCAATATGACATCAGGATGCATGAGGCGCTGCGTCGACGCCAGCTCACGCTGACGCGGCTGGCAACACTGTCGAGCCGGCAACGGCAGGTGCTCGACTGCGTGCTCAATGGCATGTCGAACAAGGCGACGGCGCGTCATCTCGGGGTCAGCCCCAAGGCGATCGAGGTTTCCCGCGCGCATGTCATGGAGAAGATGCGTGCACACAACGTAGTGGATCTGATTTCTGCAGTTATTGGCTGCCCGCATATGGCCGGTGGCACTGGGAGTTGCCCGTCGTGCCTGCAGGAAACCAAGCCAGCGGGTCTCGCAGATCACAGAAGCAAAGTCAGGATATGACGGCGCGAGCCTCGCGTGGCGTCGACTGCATAAAATATGTTTCTATTTCTCCGGCTGAACCTGTTTCTCCAACGTCGATCATCACAATATCGATCGAGTTGATAGCAGGGGAAAACCCCACCTGATTACGCACCATCCTAAGCCCTAATCGCGCCATCCGAATCGGCGGAGAATGCGCGCGATTTCAGGGAGATGAGCGATGGCGCGCAACCGCATCCAGTTCCAGAAGGGCCTCTCGGAGGCACG
>NZ_WBUE01000039.1 GCF_009026145.1 Hyphomicrobium sp. | reverse complement strand
GCGCCGGCTTGGCGGCGGGCGGCGCGCTCGGCGCCTTGGCAGGAGCCTTGAGCACGTCCGTCATCCACGAGCCTTGGCTGACCTGCGGCATCAAACCCTGCTTCTGCAGCAGCGCATAGGAATCCTTGTACCACTGCGAATTGGGGAAGTTGTGCCCCAGCACGGCGGCGGCGTTCTGCGCCTCGGGCGCAATGCCGAGCGCGAGGTAGGCCGCCGTCAAGCGATAGAGCGCCTCCTCGACGTGCGCCGTCGTCTGGTAGTCCGTAATCACCGTCTTGAAGCGGTTGATGGCCGCGATGTGGTTGCCCTTGTTGAGATAGTAGCGGCCGACATCCATCTCCTGGGCGGCAAGGGTGTCCTCGCAGAGGCGGATTTGATTGTCGGCCTTCTGCGCGTAGGTGCTGTCCGGATAGCGCGTCTTCAGCGTCTTCAACTGGGCCAGTGCCTTGCGCGTCGCATCCTGATCGCGATTTGGCTGCTTCATCTGGTCGAAGTAGGACTGCGCGATGATGTGATGCGCGAGCGGCGCCTCCTTGGTGCCGGGGTGCATGGTCGTGTAGCGCTCGGCCGAGGCGATGGCCTCCGGTGCCTTGTTGGCCTTGTAGTAGGCGTAGGCGGCCATGACGATGGCGCGGCGCGCCTCCGGCGAGTAGGGGTGCTCGCGGTCGACGTCCTCGAACTTCTTGGCGGCCTCCTCGAACTTGCCCTTCGCCATCAGCGCGTCAGCGTCGGCGAACATCTTGCTGGGCGGGTCGGGATTGAGGGCCCTGGCGGCATCGCCGGAGGAGGCGCATCCGGCCAGCACTGCAACGACGGCGAGCAGCGCAAGACCCTTTAGGGCCTGCCATACGCTCGAGCCAGCTTTGACTTTCCCCACGTGCGGCATCCGCCTGCTTTCGTTGGACGTTCGTGGCCCCCGCGAACCCGAGCGTCCCTTCACCCCTAGCACATCCCGCGACCGCGGCGATACCGCGGCTAATGGCTGCTCCACCGAGCACTTCGGCTAGGCGAGGATTATGGTTCTTGTACGACTGGCGCCCTCTCGGCCTACCACCGACGCGGGGCCGCCACGGCCAAGCCCAAAACAGCAACGCGGCCCCTGGGGGCCGCGTCGACTGTGCGTAGTGGTAGTGCCCGAACTATTCCCCGGCGGCGATGGCAAAGCCGATATCGACCGGCTTGGCCTCGCGTACCCGCGGTCCCTGCGCCACGGTCCAGGCCTGCGTGTCGGCGAGCAGGGCCTGCACCACCAGCGAGTTGAGGCGGTGGCCGCCCTTCACCGAGCGGTAGGCCGCGAGCAGAGGCTTGCCGGCCAGCGCCAAATCGCCCACGGCGTCGAGGATCTTATGGCGCACGAACTCCTGCGGATAGCGCAGGCCTTCGCGGTTCATGATCTTGTTGTCGCCGATGGCGATGGTGTTGTTGAGGTTGGCCCCCAGCGCGAGGCCGGCTTTCCACAGTCTCTCGACGTCGCTCATGAAGCCGAAGGTGCGGGCGCGGCAGATCTCGTTGCGGAAGACGCCGGGGCTTAATTCGAAGGAGAGGCGCTGCTTGCCGATCAGCGGCGTGGGGAAGTCGATCTCGACGTCGAGGTGGAAACCGGAGTGCGGAAGCAGCTCGCCCCAGCTCTCGCCCTCTTGCACCCGGATCGGCCTCAGAACCTTGATGTAGCGCCGCGGTGCTGCCAGCTCACGGATGCCGGCCTCATCGAGCATCTCCACGAAGGGAGCGGCGCTCCCGTCCATGATCGGCACTTCCTTGCTGTCGATCTCGATGATGCAGTTGTCGATGGCAAGGCCGCGCAGGGCGGAAAGAAGATGCTCGACGGTGCCGACGGTGATGCCGGCGTCATTGCCGAGTACAGTACACAGCGTCAGGTTTTTGACGTACTCGACGCTGGCTGGAATTTCTGCGACCACGCGGCCGCGCTTGGTGACAAGAAAACGGAGGCCAGTGTCGGCGGCTGCAGGATGCAGTATGACCGAAACTGGCGCTCCGCTATGGACCCCCGTCCCTGTCACCTCGATCTCGCGCGCGATAGTCGTCTGTCGCGCGCCGATGAATCGATTCGACATATGCGCCCGTCCCTCGATGACTTCCGGCGATCTGCCAGTGTGTCCCGGCGACCACCACCCCCAACAATGTTCGCGTCCCAAATTGCGATCTTCGTTAACTTGTTGGGCGTCGTTTCGAGCTGCGCCCTTGGTAGTGCAGGGACTTAGCGAACGCTGTCGTTAACAATCGAACGATACGCTGAGCCTAGCGGCGGCGCCAAATCACGGTTTCTTACGATGTGTTACCGTGAGGGTACATATCGATTTTCGCCGGCTTTTGCGCACATTTCAGCGTGGCGAGGTGCTGCTAGCGCTGCCGATTGAAGAATTCCGGCAGCGGGGCCCGCTCGTCCTGCTCGTCGGCCCCCTGCGAATCACGCTCCGCCGCCCACCAGTCATCCGAGGCTGAGTTTGACATGCGACGTGGGTCGGGCGCCGCATTGCTGGTCGGAGGATCGTCCGTGTCCTCGCGGCGCGCGCGCCCAATGATGCGCTGGAGGATGCCGCGGCGCTGACCGCCCTCACTCGCGGGCTGCGGCGGAGGAGGCGGAGTGGGCTGAGCGGCATGGCCGGTCTTGGCGCGGTATTCGCGCTGTGCCACCGGCGGGAAGTCCTCGACGTCGGGCATGCGACGCGCGCCGCGGCGCAGCTCCGCGGGCGGCGCGGGGATGAACTGTCCGGTCGGTTGGTTTCCTGTCGCGGGGCCGCCGGCCGGCTGCGCCTGCTGACGCGGCCACGACATGTGCGAGAAGCCTTCCTCGATGACGACGTTGCCGGGCGCACGCCACACTTCGCGCTGCTGCTCGCGCGCGGGGTCTTCTCCACTCACGCCAATTGCCTCGCTGAGGCGGCGCTGCATGTCCTCCTCGTGGGATTGCGCGTGTTGAAAGCCGCGCGGCATCTCCTGGCGTGGCGGCGGAGGCATGGGCGCGTGGGCCCGCGCGGCACGCACCCGAGGGTCGACGGGAGGCGGCATCGGCGCGGCCTCGCCCTGTCGCGCCATACCCGAGGCGACGATCGACACGCGCACGCGATCCCCGAGCGTTTCGTCGAACGTTGCGCCGACGATGATGTTGGCTTCCGGATCGACCTCCTGGCGTACGCGGCTTGCCGCCTCGTCGACCTCATACAGCGTCAGATCGCGACCGCCGGTGATCGACAGCAACAGCCCGCGGGCACCTTTCAGCGACACATCGTCGAGCAGCGGGTTGGCAATGGCCTCCTCGGCGGCGATCGATGCGCGGCGCTCGCCGGACGCTTCGCCCGTACCCATCACCGCCGATCCCATGCCGCTCATCACCGTGCGCACGTCGGCGAAATCGAGATTGATGAGGCCTTCCTTGATGATCAGATCAACGATGCAGGCAACGCCCGAATAGAGCACCTGGTCGGCGAGCACGAAGGCCTCGGCGAACGTCGTCTTCTCGTTCGCCACGCGGAACAGATTCTGATTGGGAATGACGATCAAGGTGTCGACGTGCTTGCGGATCTCGGCAATGCCAACTTCCGCGATGCGCATGCGGCGCGCACCTTCGAAGTGGAACGGCTTGGTGATGATGCCGACCGTCAGGATGCCGAGCTCCTTGGCGGCGCGTGCGATCACCCCCGCCGCGCCCGTGCCCGTGCCTCCGCCCATGCCGGCAGCGATGAACACCATGTGCGATCCGGCGATCTGCGATCGGATTTCTTCGATCGCCTCCTCGGCCGCGGCTTCGCCGATCTCCGGCTTGGAGCCGGCACCGAGACCCTCAGTCAGGTTGATGCCGAGCTGCAGGCGGTGCTCGGCGCTGGAAGCGGCCAGCGCCTGCGCGTCGGTATTGGCAACCACGAACTGCACGCCGGTGAGGCCGGCGGAGATCATGTTGTTGATGGCATTGCAGCCGGCGCCGCCGACTCCGATGACGTTGATGCGTGGCTTGAGGTCGGTAAGCTTTGGAAGCTGCAGCTTAATGCTCATCGCGTCCGCGCGCTCCCCTGTGCCTCGATCATGCGCCACCGCGCCGATCCAAGTTGCGGCCTTAGTGCGACCGTCTTACGCGAAGCCGGTCTTCAGCCACTCACCGACGCGCCCGAGGTACCCCCCGCCGAGCGCCTCGCGGCCCCGCAACGCCGAAACTTCTCCGCTTCCCGACGCGGCCACGGCAAGAAGCCCCGCGACGGTCGAAAACGCCGGACTGGATACGCCCTGCGGCAACCCGATCGACGGCTGCGGCCTGGCTACGCGCGCCGGGCGCCCGAGCGTATTGGCG
This sequence comes from Hyphomicrobium sp., assembly GCF_009026145.1. Lineage (GTDB taxonomy): Bacteria > Pseudomonadota > Alphaproteobacteria > Rhizobiales > Hyphomicrobiaceae > Hyphomicrobium_A. The sequence goes on along the minus strand of NZ_WBUE01000039.1, from coordinate 24,820 downwards.
GCGAACTCGCCGAATCCGACGAGCGCGCTCGCGCCACCCGTCAGAACCACACGCTCGCCGGCAAATCCCATGACACCGGCCTTGTCCATTCGCTCGCGCACCATGCCGAGTATACTCGCCGCGCGCGGGCGGATGATCCCGGCCAGCTGCGCCTTCGTCGCCTGCCCACGCGCTCCCTCTTCCTCACCCGCCAAGGCGAAGGAAAAGGTCTCGTACTCGTCGGACTGAGCGACGACCATTGTGCCGTATAGCGTCTTGATTCGCTCAGCCTCCGCAAGTGGTGTCTGCAAGGCCTGGGCGATATCCAGTGTGATGTGGTGCCCGCCCACCGGAACGGTTGCGGCATGGATGAAGTGTCCATCGGCGAAGGCCGCCACGGTCGCGGTGCCACCGCCGATGTCGATGCAGGTAACGCCCAGGCGCCGCTCCTCCTCGGTCGTCGCCGCGAGGGCGCTGGCGTAAGGTGTGGCGATCAACGCACGCACGGCGAGATAGCAGCGCTCGACGACCAGCATCAAATTGCGTACCGGCGCCTCGTCGGCGGCGACCGTGTGCAGATCTGCCGACAGGCGCGAGGCGGCCATGCCGCGCGGATCATGGGCGCCGGCCACGCCATCAACCCGATAGCCGATGCGATTGAGATGTACCAGGGTCCGGCCCTCACGCTCGGCGAAGGCGTGCCCGCCAGCCATCAGCCGGTCGATGTCGTCGGCGCGCACGACGCCACCCGTTACATCGACGGTCGCCGAGAAGTTCGACGACTGCAGGCGTCCGCACGATACGGCAACGAACACCTCCTCGAGCGTCAGGTGCGCCATTCGCTCTGCCTGGGCGATGACGGCGCGCACGGTGCCCTCGGCCTCGGCGAGATCGATGATGACGCCAGCCTTGAGCCCGCGCGAGCGCAGGTGGCCGAGCCCGAGCACACGCGCGCGGCGCATCTCGCCGGGCCGTTCGGGTGCCTCGAGCGCGGCGATGATGCAGGCGACCTTGCTCGTCCCGATATCGAGCAGGCCGACGATCTCCGAGTTTCTGCCGTCTGTCCTGTCGCGGCTCAACATGGCTACTTCCTCGACTAACTCTGCGTGGGGATTGCTGATGCGCTCTGCGGCGCCGCGCGCACGGTGATGCGCCCGCGGGTGCGCAGATCGACGATGACGTGTTTCGCCTCGAGCAGCTTGCCGAGCTCCTCGGGCGAGGACAGCGCGGCGAAGGCGACGGCCTCGCGATCGGCACCGAGGTGCACGACGATGCCGTCCTTCAAGTGCAGGGTCCAGCGGCGGCCACTGACGCGCTCGGCCATCTCGAAGCGCTCGGCGATGCGCGGAAAGCGCACGATCAGCTCCAGCAGCGCCTGCGCCTGCTCCGGCGCGCCGTCACCCGACAGGCGCGGCAGCTTGACGTTGGTGCCTGCCTTCAGGCCGGAGAGCACGCGGCCCGAGCCGTCGACGAGGAATTCGCGTCCGTCGTTGATCCACAGCGCCGACGGTTGACGCTCGCTGATGCGTACCTCGAGCGAGCCGGGATAGATGCGGTTGATGGTGGCCGACGACACCCACGGCAGGCTTTCGATGCGCGCCCGCGCCTCGGCGGCGTCGAAGGTTACGAGCGAGCCCGATGTAGCAAGGTCGAGGGCCGCAAACACGTCGGCATCGGCTGTGAATCGCTGCCCGCTGAGCGCAACCTGCTCGATGCGCAGGCCCATCCACGAAAGCACCTGCTCCATGTCGGGCAGGAATGTCGCCACGGCGCGCGTTTGCCGGCCCCCATCGGTGAGGAGCGAGAAGGCGAGCGCGCTCGAGAGCCCCATGAACAGCGCCAGCCCGAGCCGGCGACCGAAGGCGGCTTTACGCTCGGCGCGGCGGCGGCGCGGCAGCGTCTGGCCCGGCGCGAAAGGAATGTCGGCTTCGGCGGAAACTGGGCTGTCGAGTGCGGAGAACAAGGTCGCGTTGGGATCGAGCGATGGTGCCTGCGGCACCCGCTGTCCGATCTCAGTCGCGCCCCCTACCTGTTGCAACTCGCGTCCTCGACCAGAAACCGCACGAGCTCGCCAAACGACCAGCCCGCATGTTGCGCCAGCTCGGGTACCAATGAAGTCTCCGTCATCCCCGGCTGCGTGTTGACCTCGAGGCAGATCAGCTCGCCCGTCCCGTCGGTCGTATCGTCGTAACGAAAGTCCGCCCTCGCAGCGCCCCGGCATCCCAATGCGCGGCAGGCGGCCAGCGTGTATTTCCGGACCAATTGGTAAACATCGGGTAAAATCTCGGCCGGCAGCACGTGCTGCGACCCGCCCGGCGCGTACTTGGCCTCGTAGTCGTAGAATTCCAGACCTTTGAGCGGCTTGATCTCGATGACGTCGGTGACGAAGTCGCCGATCACGGCGCAGGTCAGCTCGCGGCCCGGGATGTAGCGCTCGACCATGACGAGGTCATCGAGGCTGCCGCCGGCACCGATCTTCTCGGGCGGCGCGTTGGCGCCAACATCGACGATGACGACGCCGACGCTCGAGCCCTCGGCCACCGGCTTGACGACGTACGGCGGCTTCAAGACGTGGCGGCTCATGGCCTCGCGGCGCGTCACCACCTCGGCATCGGCCACCGGTACGCCGGCCGGCCCCAAAACGTCCTTGGCGCGCTCCTTGTGCATGGCAAGCGCCGAGGCGAGCACGCCCGAGTGGGTGTAGGGAATGCCGAGGCATTCCAGCAGGCCTTGCACGCAGCCGTCCTCGCCAAAGCGGCCGTGCAGCGCATTGAAGCAAACGTCGGGGGATGCTTCCTTGAGCTTCGTCGCCAGGTCACGGCCGACATCGATGGGCGTGACGCGATAGCCCTCGCGCTCCAGCGCCGCCGTGCACGCCGCGCCCGAGCGCAGGCTGACCTCGCGCTCGGCCGACCAGCCGCCCATGAGCACGGCGACGTGGCCGTGCGTGCGCTCTGGCGCCTTCCCGATCATATGACTGCGGCCTCCGCCAGCGCTTCCCCGGTCGGGCAGCCGGGCAGCGGCAGCCCCATGCGGATGATCTCCCATTGCAGGGAGATGCCCGAGCGCGCCTTCACCCGCGCGCGCACCGTCTCGCCCAGGCGCTCGATGTCCTCGGCCGTGGCGCCGGCGTCGTTGATGAGAAAATTGCAGTGCATCTCGGACACCTTCGCTCCGCCGACGCGCAAGCCCCGGCAGCCGGCCTCGTCGATCAGCTTCCAGGCGCTGTGGCCGGGCGGGTTCTTGAACGTCGAGCCGCCGGTGCGCTCGCGGATCGGCTGGTTCTTCTCGCGGTAGTCGGCGACCTCCTCCATATCCTTGAGGATCGTCGCCGGATCGCCGGCCGTGCCCTGAAATACCGCCTCGGTGAGAATCCAATCGGCCGGCACCTCGCTGTGCCGGTAGGTGAAGCCCATGTCGGCAAGCGTCAGCGTGTGGATGTGGCCGGAGCGGTCGACGGCGCGCGCCTCGATGAGCACGTCCTTGGTCTCGCGCCCGTGCGCGCCGGCATTCATGCGCAAGGCGCCGCCGATCGAGCCCGGGATACCGCGATAAAAGGCGAGCCCAGCGATGCCGGCCTCAGCGGCCGCGCGCGCCACCTTCACGTCGGGGACGGCGGTGCCGGCCCGGATGCGGTTGTCGGGCTCCGGCTTGATGTTGGCAAAGCCGCGCCCCAGGCGAATGACGACGCCGGGCACGCCACCGTCGCGGACCAGAAGGTTGGAGCCGAGGCCAATGACGGTGACGGGCAGGTCGGCGGGGATGCCGCCGAGAAAGTACGCAAGATCGGCCTCGTCGGCGGGCGTGAACAGAGCCTGCGCCGGACCGCCGACGCGAAACCAGGTGATGTCGGCGAGCGCCGCACCGGCCGCAAGGCGTCCGCGCAGATCGGGAAGCTTGGCTTGGAGGTCAGCGCTGAGATCGGGAAACGTCAACGTCGCGCCTCCGCAATTGTCGGGTGCCGTGCAATCTATGCGTTGGCGCGCCGAGGCTCGTCGGCGGCGAGCCAGCCAGGCAGCGCGTGCGCCCACTCGGTCGACGTGCCGGCACCAAGGCAGATCACCGTATCCCCCGGCCGGATCTGATGGCGCAGCAGTGGCGCGAGATCGTGCACGCTGTCGATGGCCGTCGCCGACGCGTGGCCAGTGGCGCGGATACCTTGTGCCATGTAGTGCTGGTCGATGCCCTGGATCGGCTGCTCGCCGGCCGAGTAGAGCGGCGCCACGATGACGTTGTCGGCATCGCGGAAGCAGGCGCAGAACTCGCCGAAGAGATCGTGCACGCGGGTGTAGCGGTGCGGCTCGAACACCGCGAGCACGCGACCGCGGGCGCCGGCGCGGGTGGCAGCGAGCACGGCCGCGATCTCCGCCGGGTGATGCGCGTAGTCGTCGTAGATGGCGGCGCCGTTCCAGTTGCCGGTCAGCTCGAAGCGGCGCTTGACGCCGGTGAAGGTCGAGAGCGCGGCGCGAATGGCATTGTCGGAGATGCCGGCTTCGCTCGCCGCCGCGATCGCCGCCAGTGCGTTGAGCGCATTGTGCTGCCCGGCGATGGGGATCGACCAGCCGCGGATCTGCCGCTCGCCGCCCTTCACGCGCGGTCCGAGGTCGACGTCGATGGTAATGCCGCCGCGCTCCTGCGTCAGTCCGCGCAGTAGGAGGTCTGCCCCCCGCGTCGTCCCGTAGGTCAACAGGCGGCGGCCGTCGCGGCGCAGCTCCAGGCGCTCGATCATGTCGCGCGCCACCGGATGATCGAAGCAAGTTACGGCGAGGCCGTAGAAGGGAATGTTACGGAAGAAGGTCTCGAACTCGCGGTGCATGTTGTCGACCGTTTTGAAGTAGTCGAGATGCTCCGGGTCGATGTTGGTGACGATGCCGATCTGGGTCGGCAGGCGCACGAAGGTGCCGTCGCTTTCGTCCGCCTCGACGATCATCCATTCGCCCTTGCCGAGGCGGGCGTTGGTGCCCCAGTCTTGGATGATGCCACCGGAGATCACCGTCGGATCGGTGCCGGCCGCAGCGAAGATCTGCGCGATGAGCGACGTCGTCGTCGTCTTGCCGTGCGTGCCGGTAACCGACACGGTGGAATAGAGCCGCATCAGCTCGGCGAGAATCTCGGCGCGGCGGATAACCGGCAACCCCTTGGCGCGTGCCGCCTCGAGCTCCGGGTTGCCCGACTTCACGGCGCTGGAGATGACGACGGAACGCGCCCCGACGAGATTGACGGCGTCGTGGCCGATGAACACGCGCACGCCCTTGGCGCGCAGCCGGCGCACGTTGGCCGAGTCCTTCTGGTCGCTGCCTTGAACCGAGTAGCCCTTGGCCAGGAGGATCTCGGCGATGGCGCTCATGCCGATGCCGCCGATGCCGATGATGTGGAAGGTCCCGATCTCGCGGGGCATCTGCATGGTGTGGTCCCTCGTCCCTTCTCGCCGACCAATGCCAGCTTCGTGGCTCGCTTATGGCGGCGGCTGCCCCTGCCCTTCAACCGCCCACTCGTCCCGCTCGCATCAGCTCCTCGGTCAGATCGGCGAGACGCCCCACCGCGTCCGGCCGGCCGAGCTTTTTGGCGCCGTCGGCCGCCGCCGCCAACGCCTCCGGATCACCCAACAACCTACCGATGTCCTGCGCAAGGCGCTGCGGCGACAAATCCTTCTGTTCGATACACCAAGCCGCACCCGATTCGGCAAGCCTGGAGGCGTTTTGCAGCTGATCATTGTCGAGCGCGTGCGGCAACGGCACGAGGATCGAAGGGCGCCCGATTACGGTCAACTCGGCGACCGTCGAGGCCCCTGAGCGGGCGACAACCAGCTGCGCTTTGGCCATGCGCTCGGGCAGATCGGCGAAGAAGTGCGACACCTCGGCAGTGATGCCGCTCGCCCGGTAGGCGGCGGAAACGGTCTCGGCATCCTCGGCGCGGGCCTGCTGCACGACATCGAGACGATGGCGCATCTCCATCGGCAACAGGGCAAGCGCCGGCGGCACCGCCTCGGAAAAGAAGCGGGCGCCCTGGCTGCCGCCGAACACCAACAGAGCGAGGCGGCCATTCGACTGCGGCTTCCAGTAGGGGCGTCGCGAGGCCTCGATGACGGCCGTACGTACCGGGTTGCCGGTCAGCCGGGCCTTAACGGCGAGGTCCGGCGACAGGTATTTCGTCGCCGCAAACGATGTCGCGATGCCTGTGACACCCTTCGCCAGCATGCGGTTGGCACGCCCGAGCACGGCGTTCTGCTCGTGTAGCAGGGTCGGTATGCCCCGCAGCTGCGCCGCCTTGAGCGGCGGGAAGGTCGGATAGCCGCCGAAGCCGACGACGACCTTCGGCTTGAGCTCACCCAAGAGCTTGAACGAGGCGATGAGGCCGCGCGACAGCAACATCGCGGTGCGCGCCATGGCGAGGGGCGATTTTGAGCCAAGGGTCGCCGAGGGAAGCCGATGGACGGCGCGGGCCGGAAACCCGGTGCCGTAGCGATCGCCGCGCATGTCGGTGGCAAGGTCGACGGCGACACCGCGCCGCGCCAGCTCCTCGGCCAACGCCTGGGCAGGAAACAAGTGTCCGCCCGTGCCGCCGGCGGCCAGGAGAACCGATACTGTCTGCTTCGTCACTTTTGCACCGGTCCCGTCGGCTGCAGGCCGACAACGTCAGTGAGCAATGGGGGCTTTCTGAGGCGCGCCACGTGCGGCCGGTGTCGCGTCAGCGCCAAGAGCATGCCGAGCGTGATCGACACGGCGAGCATGGAGGAGCCGCCGGCGGAAACGAACGGCAGCGTGATGCCCTTGGCCGGCAGCAGCCCCACGTTGACGCCCATGTTGATCAGCGCCTGCAGGCCAAACAGCAGCGCCAACCCCTGGATCGACAACCGCGTCGGGGCATCCTTCTCCTGCGCCGCGGCGATGAGCGCGCGCATGACGATGAAGGCGAACAGCCCGAGCAGCACGAGGCAGGCAATGACGCCGTACTCCTCGGCGACGACGGCGAAGATGAAATCGGTGTGGGCGTCGGGTAGCGCCGTTTTGATCGTGCCTTCGCCGGGGCCGCGACCGAGGAAGCCGCCTTCGGAGAACGACTTCATCGCGCGGTCGAGCTGCGAGTTGTCGCCCGGCGTCGGGGCGAAGAACTTGTCGATGCGCCAGCGCACGTGATCGAACGAGGAGTAGGCGAAGGCCAGCCCCATGGCGCCGCACACGGCGATGATGCCGGCGCCGAGCAGCGCCTGCCCCGAGAGATAGTAGAGCGTTCCCCAAACGGCGCTGACGAGCAGCGTCTGCCCAACGTCGGGTTGCGCAATCAAGAGGCCCATGAAGCAGGCGGCCAGCAGAATGGCGAGCGGCAGCGCCGGCATGTCGGCACGCCTCTGGCTCTCGGCGAACAACCAGGCCGACAGCACCACGAACCCCGGCTTGGCAAACTCCGACGGCTGGATCGAATGCCCGGCCATCGATAGCCAGCGCCGTGCCCCGTGGATTTCGGGGCCGGTGAACTGCACGGCGACGAGGCCTAGCATGGATACCGCAAACAACACGAGCGCCAGACGCCGAACGCCGTGCGGCGAAAACAGCGACACGATCAGCATGATCAGCACGCCGAGGGCGGAGAAGAAGAGGTGCCGCTCGACGAAATAGTAGGTCGGCAGGCCCTTGCGGATGGCGACGGCGGGGCTCGCCGCTAGCGACAGCACGAGCCCGGCGCCGATGAGCGCGAGGATGGCGCCGACGAGCACGTGATCGACGGTGAACCACCAGTCGGCGACGCGGCTGCGGTCGGCGCGCGACAGCCTCATGACGCGCCCCGCTTCATCTCGATGCCAGGGAGCGCTGCGACCAGCGCGCGGAAGGCGTCACCGCGCACCTCGAAATTGCGGAATTGATCGAACGACGCGCAGGCGGGGGAAAGAAGCACGACCGGCTCGGATCCGTTCGCCGAGGCGGCATCGCGCGCGGCGGCCACTGTGGCTGCATCGAGCGTTCCGCAGCGCTCGAAGGTCACGCGGCCGTCGAGGGTGGCCGCGAACTCCTCCGTCGCCTCGCCGATCAAGTACGCCTTGGCGATGCGGCCGAAATGCTGCGTGAGACTGGCAATCCCGCCCGCCTTCGGCTTACCGCCGAGGATCCAGTAGATATGGCCGGGGAAGGACACGAGGGCCTTTTCCGTCGAGTCCGCATTCGTCGCCTTCGAGTCGTTGACGAACAGCGTGCGTCCCTGGCGCCCCAACTCCTCCATGCGGTGGGCAAGGCCCGGAAAGCTCTCGAGGCCGCGCGCGATCTCGGGTGCGGCGAGCGGCTGCGGCAGCGACAGCAATGCGGCCGCCGCCGCGCAGGCGTTCTCGGCGTTGTGCGCCCCGCGCAAGGAGCCGATGCCGGCAAGGTCGGCGATCTCGATGTTGCGGCCCCCTTCGCGGCGGAGCACGATGCGGGTTCCTTCGACGCCGACGTCGCAATCGGCGCCAGCGCGCCCCGATATGCGCTTTACCGCTGCGGCGCCCTTTGCCCGGATGAGGTCCGCAGCGATCGCCCGGCAATAGACGTCATCGACCCCGACGACGGCCTTGGTTGCGCCCTGCGGCAGGCGCGCCTTCACCGCCGCATAGTTCTCGATCGTGCCGTGGCGGTCGAGGTGATCGGGAGTCACATTGAGCAGCACGCCGACCGAGGCATCGAGGCTGGGAGCCAGATCGATCTGATACGACGAGCACTCGATGACGTAGTGGCGCTCGGGCTTGAATTCGGCGAGCGACAGCATGGCGGTGCCGATGTTGCCGCCCACTTGCGTGTCGCGCCCGGCCTCGCGCAGGAGGTGCGCGGTGAGGGCCGTCGTCGTCGACTTGCCGTTGGTGCCGGTGACGGCGATGAGCGGCACGTCGAACGGTTGCTGGCGCCGCTCGCGCAAGAGAAGCTCGAGGTCGCCGATGACTTCGACGCCAGCGAGCCGCGCCGCGCGCACCGCCCAGTGCGGCGTGGGATGCGTCAGCGGTACGCCAGGTGCCAGCACCAGAGAAGAGAACACCGCCCAGTTGGCGTCCTTGAGATCGGCGGTCTTGAGGCCGGCCTCGGCGGCAGCCTTGATGCTGGCGGCGCTGTCGTCGCTGGCGACGACGTTGGCGCCGCCGGCAACGAGGGCCTTGGCGGTGGCGATGCCGGAGGCCCCGAGCCCGAACACGGCCACCCGCTTGCCCGCCAACGTTGTGATGCGAATCATACGCGGAAATCTAACGCAGCTAGTGTGGTGATTCCAAAGTCCGCCACCTCGGGAAGGCTAGCGTGCGAGGCGGGGTCAGCGCAGTTTAAGTGTGGCTAGGCCGACCAGCGCCAGGATCACCGAGATGATCCAGAAGCGCACGACGACGGTCGATTCCTGCCAGCCCTGCTGCTCGTAGTGGTGATGCAACGGCGCCATACGGAACACGCGTTTTCCCGTCGCCTTGTAGGAGGCGACCTGGATGATCACCGACAAGGTCTCGAGCACGAACAGGCCACCGACGATGGCCAGCACGATCTCGTGCTTGGTGGCCACCGCGATGGCGCCCAGGGCACCGCCCAGGGCGAGCGAGCCGGTGTCGCCCATGAAGATCATGGCCGGCGGAGCGTTGAACCACAAGAAGCCGAGGCCGGCGCCGATCAGCGCACCGCAGATGACGGCCAGCTCGCCGGTACCGGCCACGTAGTGGATCTGCAGGTACTGTGCGAACTTGGCGTTGCCGATGAGGTAGGCAATGAGCCCAAAGGTGGCGGCGGCAATCATCACCGGCACGATGGCGAGACCGTCGAGGCCGTCGGTGAGGTTCACTGCGTTGCCGGCGCCGGCGATGACGAACACGCCGACAAGGACGAAGAACAGGCCCAGATCGAGCACGACGTTCTTGAAAAACGGCAGGGTCAGAACCTGGCTGATTTCCGGCGGCCCCAGATACATGACGAAACCGGTGGCGACGGCGGCGATGAGCAGCTCGAGGCCGAGCCGCATGCGGCTCGAAAAGCCCGAGGACGTGCGCCGCGTCACCTTCAGATAGTCGTCATAGAAGCCGATGGCGCCGTAGCCGAGCGTCACGCCGAGCACGATCCAGATATAGGGGTTGGCGAGGTTCGCCCACAGCAGCGTCGAGACTGTGACGCCGGCGATGATCATGAGGCCGCCCATGGTCGGCGTGCCGACCTTGGAGAGATGCGACTTGGGGCCGTCGTCGCGGATGGGTTGGCCCTTGCCCTGCTTGACGCGCAAGAGATCGATGATGCCAGGGCCAAACAGCATGACGAACAGGAGCGCGGTGAAGATGGCGCCGCCGGTGCGGAAAGTGATGTAACGGAAGACGTTCAGCACCCCGATTTGGTCGCTGAAGCTCACGAGTTCATACAGCATTCAACTCTCCGAACGGCATCTGCCATCTCCCGCGCCGCAAGGTCGCCATCCCCTAGACCCGGGCGCACTCCCTTTCGCCCTTGGCAATCAGCGCATCGATGAGCGGCGCCATGTGCGACCCCAGCGAGCCCTTGATCATCACCACATCGCCCGCCCGCACGGTCTCCGCCAGCGCCCCGGCGATCCCCTCCGAAGTTGGCGCCCACGCCCCGCGGCGCGCCGCCGGCAGCGCCTCGAATAGCCGCCGCATGTTGGGACCACAGGCAAAGACCAGATCGACTTGCGCCGCGTCAACCGGTTCGTTGAGCGCCGCATGCAAGTCGCCCGACTGCGCGCCCAGCTCCAGCATGTCACCTAGCACAGCGATGCGGCGAGAAAAGCGCGTCCGCGGTACCGTCGCCATGGCGGCCAGCGCCGAGCGCATGGAGGCGGGATTGGCGTTGTAGCTTTCGTCGATGAGCAGCGCCGAGCCGCCGGAAAGGCCGATCTCGCGCCGCGCGCCGCGGCCCTTTGCAGCGCGCATCTCGGCCAGCGCCGGCACTGCCTTCTCCACATCGGCGCCCAGCGCATCGAGCGCAGCGACGACGGCAAGCGAATTCTGCGCAAGGTGCGCCCCCGGTGCGCCGACGCGGTAGGCGATACGCCGCCCGCCGATGCGCACGGCGATGTCCGACCCGTCGGCATTGAGCGCGAACACTTCGGGGCGGACGTCGGCGTTTTCATGGCGTCCGAAGGAAATGATGCGAGCGCCGTGCACCCCGGCTGCCCGTGCGAGCAGGTCGAATTGTGCATTGTCGCGGTTGAGGACGGCGACCCCGCCCGGCTCCAGACCGGCGAAGATCTCGGCCTTCGCCTCAGCAATCTTCTCGACCGTGCCAAAGAACTCCAGATGCACCGGCTCGACCGTGGTCACGATGGCAACGTGCGGGCGAACCAGCGCGGTGAGCGGCGTGATCTCCCCCGCGTGGTTCATGCCGATCTCGAACACGCCGTAGCGCACGTCCGCCGGCATGCGCGCCAACGTCAGCGGCACGCCCCAATGATTGTTGAAGGATTTCTCGGCGGCGTGCGTGGCCGCCAGACGCGACAGACAATTGCGCAGCGCCTCCTTGGTGCCGGTCTTGCCGACGCTACCTGTCACGGCGACGATGCGCGCTTGCGAGCGCCGCCGCGCGGCGGCGGCGATGTTGCGCAGGCCTTCGAGGGTGTCGCGCACGCGCAGAAGCGCGCCGTCGCCCGCCTTGCGCTCATACTCCGCGGACACCAGCGCCGCGGCGGCGCCCTTGCGAAATGCCTCGAGCACGAAGTCGTGCCCGTCGCGCACGTCGCGCAGCGCCACGAACACCTCGCCCGGCTGCAGCGAGCGCGTATCGATGGAGAACCCCGTGATGGGAACGACGGGTGCTCCGTCGGCGGCGCCGATGGCGGCCGGCACGAGATTGTCCCACGTCCACAACGCCCCGGTCATGCCTCAGCCGCGCTCCAATGCTTTGCGGACCTCGTCGTGGTCCGAGAACGGGAGCACCTTGTCGCCGACGATCTGCCCGGTTTCGTGACCTTTGCCGGCGACGACCAGCACGTCGCCCGTCCCCAGCATGGCGACGCCGGCGGCTATAGCCTCGGCGCGGTCGCCGATTTCCTGCGCCCCGGGGGCGGCGCGCAGGATTTCGGCGCGGATCGCCTCCGGCTTTTCGGTGCGCGGGTTATCGTCGGTGACAATGACCACGTCCGCCTTCTCGACGGCAATGGCGCCCATGATCGGCCGCTTGCCCTTGTCGCGGTCACCGCCGCAGCCCATGACGCAGATCAGCTTGCCGGTCGCGAACGGCCGCAGCGCGTCGAGCACCGCGGCAAGCGCCTCCGGCTTGTGCGCGTAGTCGACGACGGCAAGACCGCCGCGCACCTCGCCGATAATCTCCAGCCGCCCTTTGACGCCTTTGAGACCCTGCAGCGCTGGCAGCACGCGGCCAGCGACCTCGCCCGTGGCGATGGCAAGCCCGGCGGCGATGAGCGCGTTCGACGCCTGGTACTCGCCGAGCAGCGGCAGGCGAATATCGAACACGCGCCCCTCGTGGGCGACCGACATGCGCTGCGCGAAGCCCTCGCGCACCAGACGCTCGAGCTTGAGGCCCTCGCCGGTGCGGCCGACCGTGAAGACGCGGCGCCCGGCGTCCTCCGCCATCTCGATAGCGCGCTGCGCTCCGTCAGCATCAGAATTGATCACGGCCGTGCCGCCCTCCGGCAGCAGCTCCGTGAACAAGCGCAGCTTGGCGGCGAGATAAGACTCGACGGTCGGATGATAGTCGAGGTGATCGCGCCCCAGGTTGGTGAAGGCGGCGGCCTTGAGCAGCACGCCGTCGAGACGATGCTGGTCGAGGCCGTGTGAGGAGGCCTCGAAGGCGAGATGCGTGACGCCTTCGGCGGCGAGCTCGGCCAGCGTCTTATGCAGCAACACGGGATCCGGCGTGGTCAGCGAGCCGTAGACGGCTGTATCGCCCTTGATCAAGCCGATGGTGCCGAGCGAGGCGCTGTTGTGGCCGAGCGCGGCGTAGATCTGCCGCGTGAAGTCGGCCACCGAAGTCTTGCCGCTGGTGCCTGTTACGGCGACTGCCGTCTGCGGCTGCTGCAGCCCATAGAAGCGTGCCGCCATGAGAGCCAGCACGCGGCGCGGCTCGTCGGCTCGCAGCACCGGCACGTCACCGGCGCCGCTCACCTCCGCTTCCTGGCCGGCGAGCACGGCAACCGCCCCTTTGGCGACGGCGTCGCTGATGAAGCGCGCGCCGTCGGTCTTGCTGCCGGCAAGGGCCGCGAACACGAAGCCCGGGCGCACTTTGCGGCTGTCGGATGTGATGCCGGCGACTTCCACGTTTCCGGAACCAGCCGGAGCGCTAGCGTCGGCCCCGATGAGCGAGGAGAGGAGCATGTTTCTCCTAGTGTCCTGATCGCGAAATTCGTCGCCTCGTGCCGCAGATGTAGAACGAATTTCGCGATCTGAAGGACACTAGGCTAATTTAATGAGCCAGTGTGATTGAGATCGAAAAGTCCGCTCCTCTACCCAGCTGCGGATGATGTGGCGGACTTTTCGATCATCACACTGGTGCTGTGTGGAACTCAACGCCTCGATTGAGGCCTCGACGAACGGGCGTCACCGAGCTTCATATTTTGCGGGCGAGGAAGCGTCAAACGCCAGCCCCGATGCGCCCGGCGCGGTCGCCTGCGTGGGAAGCATGCCGAGCAATGGCCCGATGCGCGATATCACGCGGGCCACCGTCGGCGCGGCGTTGCGCGACGCCAGCACCTCCCCGGCGGTATCCTTTGTCGCCTTCGGCTCGAACAGAAGCACGAAGACGAGATAGCGTGGCTTGTCCATGGGGAAAGCCGCAAGGAACGAGGAGATCACAGCTTTCTCGCGATAGCCACCGGCGCCCGGTATCTCGGCCGTTCCGGTCTTGCCGCCGACGAGGTAGCCGGGCACCTCGGCGCGCTTGCCGGTGCCGGCCGCTTCGGCGACGTTGCGCCGCAGCAGGACGCGCATCTTCTCGCTTGTCGCGGCGCTGATGAGCGGGATCTCCGCCACGCCCGCATCGGCAGCAGGCTTGACGAACGTCGGAATCACCTTGCGGCCGCCGTTGACGATGGCGCTAGCAGCGGCGGCGAACTGCAGCGGCGCCATGGCGATGCCGTGGCCGTAGGATGCGGTTATCGTCTCGACCTCGCCCCAGCGCGGCGGCAGCTGTGGAGCAGCGACGCTGCCTGCCTCGGTCTTCATGCTGTCGAGCAACTGCATGTGGCGCAGAAATTCCTCGAAGCGCTGCGGGCCGGCCTGCAGTGCCAGCATCGCGGCGCCGACGTTCGAGGAATGCAGGAAGATCTCGGCCACGGTGAGCGGTCGGCGCAGCGGGTGCAGGTCCTTGATGGTGAAGCCGCCGGACTTCAGCTCGTTGCGCACATCGATGATCGTCTCGGGCGAGGCCAGCGCTCGATCGATCGCCATCGCTAGCGTCAGGGTCTTAAACACCGAGCCGAGCTCGAACGTGCTGCCGGCGACCTTGTCGAGGCGCTCAGGCTCCAGGCTCATGTTCGGGCGTGCGGGATCGACGGCCGGCAGCGAGGCTGAGGCCAGCAACTCGCCCGTCGTCACGTCGAGCACGATGCCTGCGGCACCCTTCGCCTGATAGCGATCGACGGCGCCGGCGAGCTCCGCTTCCATGGCGTGCTGCACGCCGATGTCGAGGGACAGACGCACCGGCGGTCGCTCGGCCAGCGTCGCGCCTTGCACGGATTCGACGCCGACCACCTCGTCGACGTAGCGCTCGATGCCGGCGACGCCCTTGTTATCGATGTTGACGTAGCCGAGCACGTGGCCGGCCAGCTTGCCTCCCGGGTAGGCGCGGCGCAGCTCGCGGCGGAAGTCCAGCCCCGGAAGGCCGAGATTGTGGACGGCCTGCGCCGTGCGCGGAGCCAGGCCACGGCGCACCCACACGAAGCGGCGGCTGCGGTCGCTCAGATCTTTGCGCAGCGCGGTACGGTCGAGATCGGGAAACACGACGCCAAGCTTCTCGACCACCTCGTCGCGATCGATGACGCGGGCCGGATCGGCGAACAGCGAGTAGGCCTCGACGTCGGTCGCCAACAGCCGCCCGTTGCGGTCGACAATGTCGGGGCGCGCGAAGCTTTGCGCCACCGTCTCGTTGAGGCTCGCGGACAGTTCCCCCTGGCTCGACATGGCGAGGCGCACGAGCTGCGCGCCGACGGCCAGGAAGGCGACGGCCATGGCGAGCGTGGCGATCAGCGTGCGCAACGGGCCGTTGGCGGCGCCCCGTTCGACCTCGCCGGGCTGTCCGCCGGGCTCCACGTCTGCGCTGGCCGGCGCCGCGTCCAACTCAATTCCCCTTCTTCTGGGAGGCCACGCTGCTGGGGGCCTGCGCGCGCGCCAATGCCGCTTCCGGCGTTGCGGCCAGTTGCTGCTCGGATGCGGGCCCCAGCCCCAGCGCGCGCGCCAAAGGCTCGATGCGCTCGGGTCGCCCGAGATGCGCGCGCTCCGCCTTGAGCACGGCAATGTCGCCGCGCGCCTTGTCGATGGCGCGCTCCTGCTCCTCGACGCGTGCCTCGAGCTGCCGCGTATCGTAGTTGCTCGAGTAGAGCACGACAGCGCTGGCCAGGGTCAGCATCAGCGCCCCCAGGATGACGATCCGCATCGAGCCCCCTCCAGCGTCCGCTGCTCTTGGCGAGACCGATGATTCACGCTTCGGACGGAAGGGTCCGAAGCGATCATGGTCTAGTCTCCGACCGAGGGCACCCCGAGCTCATCTTCGTCGAGCGGCCAGGCCGGCGCTTCGGTGCGCACCGCCGCCCGCAAGCGTGCCGATCTGGCGCGCGGGTTTACCTCGAGTTCTTCTTTCGAAGGAGTTAACGGACGCGGGTTAACAATCTCAAAACTCGGTACTTGCAATTTTATCGATTGCGGGGGCAGGTGCCGCGAAACCCGGGATTCCTTGCCCGCCCGCTCCTGCAGGAAGCGCTTCACGATGCGGTCCTCGAGCGAGTGGAAGGTGACGACCACCAAGCGTCCGCCCGGCTTCAGGCAGCGCTCGGCGGCAGCCAGGCCCCGCGCCAGCTCACCCAGCTCGTCGTTCACGTAGATGCGCAACGCCTGAAAGGTGCGCGTCGCCGGGTGGTGGTCGTCACCGCGCCGGCCGCCGACAGCGCGCGAGACGAGATCGGCGAGAACGCGGGTGGTGGTGATCGGCGCCACGGTCCGCGCCTTGACGATCGCTCGCGCGATGGCGCGCGAGCGGCGCTCCTCGCCCAGCACGTAGAGGATGCGCGCCAAGTCCTCCTCGTCCATCTCATTGATGACGTCGGCCGCCGACGTCCCCGACGCCGACATGCGCATGTCGAGCGGTCCATCGGATTGAAAGGAGAATCCGCGCTCTGCCTCGTCGAGCTGCATCGACGAGACGCCGATATCGAGCACGACGCCGTCGACTTCGCTTACGTCCTGCTCGCGCGCCACGATATCCAGTTCGGAGAAGCGTGATTCGATGACCGTCAGGCGGTCGGCGAACTCCTCGAGGAGCGGCTTGCCGCCGAGGATGGCGCGCGGATCGCGGTCGAGCGCCAGCACGCGGCAGTCCGCAGCTTCCAGAATGGCGCGCGTATAGCCGCCCGCGCCGAATGTGCCGTCGATATAGGTGGCGCCGTCTAACGGCCGGAGGCTGGCGATGACCTCGGCGAGCAGCACGGGGATGTGGCGCGCACGGCCGGGCTCAGTGAGCTTTCCCCCTGGCCGGCCACGCCCCGTCATCCCCGTGCTCCTTCGCTGCCGTCATCCTCCTCTGAGGATAAACGGCTCCCCGCGCCGAAGAGCTTGCGTGTCTGCTGGACTTTTTCCCGCGCGCGCTCGCGCCGCTCGGCGAAGCGCTCGGGGTTCCACATCTGAAACTTGTCGCCAAGGCCGACAAAAGTGACTTGGGTCGAAAGGCCGGCGTGCGCGCGAAGGCTTTCAGGAAGGCTGATGCGGCCGTCGCCGTCGATGGTGAGCACCTGGACGTCGCCGTAGAGCGCGACAGACAGCTCGTCGCGCTCGTCCGAATAGTCCGGCAGGCCCGCGAGAAGCCCGTCGATCTTTTTTGCAAGTCTCTCGCCGCCTGCATCGAGAGCCGGAGCTTCGAGCGCGGGGTAGCAGTAGACGCCACCGGCGCCTCCAGACGCATAGCCGTCGCGCTCGAGAACGGCGCGGAAGGGCGCAGGGATTGAGACCCGGCCTTTGGCATCGAGCTTGTTTGTGAATGTCGAGACAAAGCGGTCCATCCCCTCTTCGCAGCCTCGCGCACCACTCGAAAATCAACGCACTCCGAAGGTGTCCCTTCGCCTCTTTGCCGATGCACCGGCCGGGGGGCCGTGGCGGTCGCTCGGGGCCTCGAGCCCTCGATCAAGACCGGCGCCCAGCCACGGGACCCTGCCCGGTGCGGTCGGGCCACTATGGGATCGCATGGGATTAGATGGACGTCAATGGTTTGTTAACGCTTTTTGGTGGGGAGATTTGGTTGCAGAGGCTTGCCGACCAGCTCTCGTGAGACACCTTGCGCGGCCGCGTGTCGGCGCCTATGGCCCTGCTCGGGGCGACGCGAGCGGCCCGGCCGAAACCAGCGAGATCTGCAACGATGCGAATGCCTGACGTGCGCTCCATGTGCGCCATCGGCCTTTCCGGCCAATTGGGCCTCAACGGCCACCTTCCGTGGGAGGGCTTTCAGGGGCCGGAGTACAAGGAGGACGTCGCCAGCTTCTTCAACAAGACGCGCGGCCACGTCCTGCTCGCCGGGCCAGCTACCGCGCGCGCCGTCCCCGACTACGAGCGTCAGTTCATGACCATCGTCGAGCTGCGCTCGCACATGCATCCAGAGGAGACGCTGGCGAAGTTCGCCGGGCGCGTCGTGTACATCGGCGGTGGACCGCCGGTGTGGGACGTCTACGCCAAGTTCATCCGCCACTGGGACATCACGCGCCTCCCCTACGACGGGCCGGCGGATCGATGGTTCAATCCGAACTGGCTCGTCGCAGGAGGAAAGGGCTCGATGGCTGGCGCCTGACCTAGTAGCAGCAGCGGGCGCGGCGGCCGACGTAGTACGGACGCACGTAGCGCTGGCGCGGCAGATAGACCGGGCGCGGATAGTAGGTGTAAGCGGGCCCGACCACGTAACCGCAGCAGGCGCCGTACACGGGGCGCGGATAGTACGCGTAGGCCGGCGGCACGACGTAGACGACCGGAGGCCCGTAGTAGACCTGCGGGTAGAGCGGAGCGTAGTCGCGATACCAGCGATAGGCGCGCGCCGAAGCGTCGTCGGCGGTGGCGCCGAGGGCCGCCACGCCCGCCGTGGCACCAACGAGAGCGAGAAGCAATTTACGCATGAAGACCTCCATCAGCCGTCATGCAAAGCTAAGCGCGATTGCTTACTGCGGAATTGAAATTTACGAACGAAATCAATCGATAAGACGCCGAGAATTAAGACGCGGTTGGCGCCTGACCGGAAACGCTACGGTCGCGGGGCCTGGTCCTTCGCCATGCGCCCGCAACCGCTAATTTCGGGAAGGAATTTGCCAGCTGGCCTGTAAGCCGGGTTCTGTCTGGAGGCTCGCGCCTCCGCGACGGCCATTCGTCTGGGACGCCCATTGCTGAGCGCCTCGAGCAACCAACCCGGATGGCGGGTCTGAAGACGAGACCTGGCGCCGCTTATGAAGCGCGCCCGGCCATCCCTATTTGGTCTTGCTCCCGGTGGGGTTTGCCCTGCCGCGTCCGTCACCGGCCGCGCGGTGCGCTCTTACCGCACCCTTTCACCCTTACCTGGCTTAAAGCCCGGCGGTTTGCTTTCTGTGGCACTTTCCCTGGGGTCGCCCCCGGCGGCCGTTAGCCGTCACCGTGTCTCCATGGAGCCCGGACTTTCCTCCACCGGCGTTGCTTCGATGGGCCACAGACGCCCGCAATCCGGCAGCGGCCGTCCGGCCAGCTGGCATATGGAATAAGGGCCCGCGGGCCCTCCGCGTCAAGGGCGACGAGCGCCGACATGGCGTAATGTGCCGGCGATATGACCCCTCGAAAGTCCGACATGCGGCCTTCGCGCCCGACCTTCGTTTACGACGGCGACTGCGGCATCTGCCGCACGTGGGTCGACTATTGGCGCCGGCTCACCGGGGATGCGGTTGTCTATCGACCATACCAGGACGCGGCGGGAGACCTCCCCGAAATCCCGATCGAAGACTTCAAGCACGCGGTGCAGCTCATCGAGCCAGACGGGCAAGTTCCTTCGGGCGCTGCCGCGACCTTCAGGCTCTTGAGCTATGCACCGGCGCGCGGGGCGTGGTGGTGGGTCTATCGCACCGTGCCCGGCTTTGCGCCGTTGAGCGAATGGGCCTACAGCTTCCTCTCCCGCCGCCGCGGCTTGCTGGCGGGCCTTACGCGCACGCTGTGGGGCCGCACGCTCGAGCCGGAGCGCTACGCCCTCGTCTCCTGGCTGTTCCTGCGCGGCCTCGGCTTCATCTATCTCGCCGCCTTCGTCTCGCTCGCCCTGCAGATCCGTGGCCTCGTCGGGGAGGCCGGCATCCTGCCGCTCGGCGAATACCTCGACGCCGCGCGCGAGGGCTGGGGACAGATCGCCTACTGGCGCCTGCCGACGCTGTTCTGGCTGCACCAAAGCGACGCCGCGCTGATAACTGGCGCCATCGCCGGCATCGGCTTCGCGCTGCTGCTCACCTTCGGTTTCCTGCAGCGCACCGCGCTCGTCGCATTGTTCGTTCTCTATCTGTCGTTCATCTACGCTGGCCAGCTGTTCCTGAGCTTTCAGTGGGACATGCTGCTGGTCGAAGTGGGCTTTCTCGCCATCTTCCTCACCGGCGGCTCGCGCATCGTCATCTGGCTCTACCGTTTCCTGCTGTTCCGCTTCCTGTTCCTCGCCGGGCTCGTCAAGCTCGCCTCCGGCGATCCGACCTGGCGGCAGCTCACCGCGCTCGACTATCACTTCTTCACCCAGCCGTTGCCCTCGCCGCTTGCCTGGTACGCCGCGCAGCTGCCGCACTGGCTGCTCGCCACCGGAACGGCCGCGGCGCTGATCATCGAGCTCTTTGCCGTTGTGCTCATTTTCATGCCGCGCCGGCCGCGCATGCTCGCCGCCGCGCTGGTCATCCTCTTCCAGCTCGGGATCGTGCTCACCGGCAGCTATAACTGGTTCAACCTGCTGACCATGCTGCTGTGCCTGTTCCTGTTCGACGACCAGGCGCTGCGCCCGTTGATGGGTGAGCGCTTCGCTGCCGCCGTCGAAGCATTGGCGCCACGCCCCGGGCGCCCTGCAACGGCCCTGGCATCACTCGCTGCGATCATCGTGGTGCCGGCGGGATTGAACCTCGTCTATGCACCGCTCGCCGGCCGCAACCTGCCCGTCGCCGGCGCGATGACCGAGGCCTTAGCACCGTTGCTCATCGTCAATCCGTACGGCCTCTTCGCCACCACGACGACGACGCGACCGGTCATCGTCTTCGAGGGCTCGAGCGACAATCGCACGTGGCGCGAGTACGCCCTTCCCTATCTGCCCGGACCCGTCGCGCGCGCGCCGGCGTGGAACATTCCCTACCAGCCGCGCCTCGATTGGCAGCTGTGGTTTGCCGCCTACGGCAGCGCCGGCCAGCACCGCTGGATCGAGCGCCTGCTGCAGCGGCTGCTCGAGGGCAGCCCGCACGTGCTGGCGCTGTTCTCCGAGGATCATCTTGCCGGCGAGCCGCCCAAGTACGTTCGCGCCCAGCTCTATGATTACCGCTTCAGCGACGCGCGCTCGCACGACACAGCCCGCCAATGGTGGGAGCGGCGCCCCATCGGCACCTACTACCCATCCGTGTCGCTGCCCGATGTTCAGCGCGCGGCTGATCCCTCTAGCGCCGGGGGCGTTATTTCTCCGGCGTCCCCCGCGCCAGCGCTGCCATGAGCCGCAGCTATCGCCGCGCACGGCGGACCGCAATTGCTTGAAACGCGTTCCCTTTCGATGATAGCTGTCAAACCCGAAAGCTGAGCCCGAAGAGCTTCGAGGAAACGCCACAAATGAACGTACAGAGCGCGATCAACAGAGGGACCGCGTCCGGTCAAGCCCCCACCACCAATTCGAAAGTCCTGGCGTTCGTCGACGAGGCGAAGGCACTGTTCAAGCCCGAGAGCATCTACTGGTGCGACGGCTCGCCGGAGGAGTATCAGGCGCTGGTGAAGGCGCTGGTCGACGGCGGCACGGCGATCCGCCTCGATCCGGAGCTGCGGCCCAACTCCATCCTCGTGCGCTCCGACCCGCTCGACGTCGCCCGCGTCGAGGACCAGACCTACATCTGCTCCAAGTCGAAGGACGACGCCGGCCCGACCAACAACTGGTTCGACCCCGCGGAGATGAAGGCAACGCTGACCAAGCTGTATGACGGCGCCATGGCCGGGCGCACCATGTACGTGGTGCCTTACTCGATGGGCCCCATCGGCTCGCCCATCGCGGGCATCGGCGTCATGGTCACCGACAGCGCCTACGCCGTCGCCAACATGCACATCATGACCCGCGTCGGCGCGGAGGTGTGGAAGGCGCTCGGCAACTCGGACGACTTCGTGCGCGGCATGCACAGCGTCGGCTACCCGCTGCCGACCCCGACCACCGCCGACGTGCCCTGGCCGTGCAACAAGACCAAGTACATCTCGCACTTCCCCGAGACGCGCGAGATCTGGTCGTATGGCTCCGGCTACGGCGGCAACGCGCTCTTGGGCAAGAAGTGCCACGCGCTGCGCATCGCCACGGTGAAGGCGCGCGATGAAGGCTGGATGGCCGAGCACATGCTCATCTTGAAGCTCACCAATCCCGAGGGGAAGGTGAAGTTCGTCGCCGCGGCGTTCCCGTCGGCGTGCGGCAAGACCAACCTCGCCATGCTGGTGCCGACCATTCCCGGGTGGAAGGCGGAGACGATCGGCGACGACATCTGCTGGATGAAGTTCGGCGAGGACGGCCGCCTCTACGCCATCAACCCGGAGACCGGGTTCTTCGGCGTCGCCCCAGGCACGTCGAACGAATCCAACTTCAACGCCATGAAGACGCTGGGCAGCAACATCATCTATTCCAACGTTGCCCTCACCGACGACGGCGACGTGTGGTGGGAGGGCATGACGGCGAAGGCGCCCGAGCACCTCGTCGACTGGCTGCGCCGCTCGTGGACGCCGGCTTCGGGCCGCCCCGCCGCACACCCGAACTCGCGCTTCACGGCGCCGGCCGGACAGTGCCCGGTGATCGCGCCGGAGTGGGAGGACCCGAAAGGCGTGCCCATCGATGCCATCCTGTTCGGCGGCCGCCGCGCGACCGTGGTGCCGCTGGTCATGGAGGCGCTCAACTGGGCGCACGGCACCTTCCTCGGCTCCATCATGGCCTCGGAGAAGACCGCCGCCGCCGCCGGCAAGATCGGCGACTTGCGCCGCGACCCGATGGCCATGCTGCCGTTCTGCGGCTACCACATGGGCGACTACTTCGCCCATTGGCTGAAGATGGGCGAGAAGGGCGGCGCCAAGATGCCGAAGATCTTTTACGTGAACTGGTTCCGTAAGAACGCGGCCGGCAAGTTCATGTGGCCCGGCTATTCCGACAACAGCCGCGTCCTCAAGTGGATCTTCGAGCGCTGCGACGGCAAGGCGGCGGCGGTCGACACCCCGGTCGGCAAGCTGCCGGCGGACGGCGCGCTCGACACCAGCAACGTCAAGGTCGACCCCGCCGATCTCAAAGAGCTGACGAGCGTCGACAAGGATGGCTGGAAGGCGGAGCTGCCGCTCATCCGCGAGCACTTCGCCACCTTCGGGGCGAAGCTGCCGAAGGCTTTGGCGGACGAGCTCGCGGCGCTGGAGCAGCGGCTGGGCTGAGCGCGCTCACAATCACCGGGCACCACAAGAGGCCGCGCGGCTCCCCCGCGCGGCCTTACGCTTTCCGAGCTCGATTTGCACTCAAAAAACTTTGCGATCTAAACTCGCTCCAAGTGATTCGATGGAGCAATGGCCATGATAAAGATCACTGGCCTCGACAAGCTTGCAAGAACTCTCGACGACGCACAGAAGGCACTCAGTGCCCTCGATGGCGAGCTTTGCACGGTCCACTTTGATCCCAGTGATCCGAGTAGTATCGAGAGGGCAATTCAACAGGTGGAAGCGCTTATTGACGAGCGGGCCGGCAGATATGCGTCGAATCCGATCATCGCCCCGATCGTGCAAGGAATGAAAGAACAGTACCGCCAGAGCATCCTTGAGAAAGCCGCGGCCGCGCGGCTCAAAGGTACAGAACAATAGATGACGAGCTTCGTCGATATATTTGATCAAATAAACAACGCCGTCATAGACTTGCAGAGTGCAAACTTGCAGTCATACGAGCGTCCCCTTAAGTCCCTTGGCCGGCTCTTGCGACATCCGGAACTAAAGGCAGCGAATGAGACCTTGAGCAAAGACCTAGACCTGCAGACCTTTCTATCCAGGAGCGCTGAGACGCGGGGTAGCATGGTCGGCAGCGCAAGGCTCGCATGGCCGGATGATCACGAGCAAACGCTTGGCCTCACGCTCTTGCTTGTCGAGAAGTTCGCCGACAATCCTGACTACCTGGTCCAATTTGGCCACAGCTATTTCTATTCAGGTGTGAAGATAATTGGCGACATCCGTGCAGTCACTCAACAGCTCATCATTCCTTTCGTCAGGGACTATAAGACTTACGTTATGAACCACGGGAAAGTTCAGCCAAGGCTCACGGGCGCGCGCTCTAATAAGATCTTCATCGTGCACGGCCATGACGGCGAAGCTCGCGAGACAGTTGCCCGCTTCCTAGAGGGCATGGGATTCAAAGCAATAATCCTTCATGAACAGGCCAACCGCGGCCAGACCATAATCGAAAAGGTTGAGGCACACAGCGATGTGAGCTTTGCTGTTGTCCTCCTCACCCCCGACGATGAAGGCCGCAGTAATGGGGCGAAGCTAGAGCCTCGCGCACGACAGAATGTCCTTCTTGAGTTAGGCTATTTCATAGGCCGGCTTGGTCGTGAAAATGTGTGCACGCTCAAACGGGGCGAACTTGAAATCCCCAGCGACTTTGCCGGTGTGGTTTGGCAATCTATGGATCCCGCTGGGGCATGGAAACAGGGCCTTTGCAGGGAACTGGCGGCCGCAGGTCATCAAATCGATTGGAACAAGTTCGCTAGCTGAGTGATCGTTTGGTGAACCGCCACAGACTAACGGGCATGCTGTTACCCGCGCGGCCTCGAAGTTTTCGAAAGGGCCGCGGGCGGCTATGGCGGCGATGGTGCCGTTCAATTCGGCGATGCGCGCGTCGTATTTCGCCGTGAGGCAGGCGACATCGCTACCGCAATTCTCGCGCTCCTGCAGGAAGTCGCGCTGCGCGCCCAGCATGTCGCCGCGCTGGCCCATGGCGACGAGCGAGGTTGCCACCGCGTAGAGCGTCGCCATGCGCGCCTCGAGCTGCCCCAGCGCGTAGTTGCCGCACATGGTCTTCTCGGCGGCGCTCTCCGCTTTGGCGCAGTTCATGGGTGCGTAGTCGGCGGCCTGCGTCAGCTCCGGCATGAGCAACGCGGCTGCGGCCGCGACGGCGGGCATGAAGCGCATGGATCGTCCTCCCATCGGCAGGCCAAGATCGTACCCGTTGCCGCGCCGGAGCAGGTGCTGGGTCGAGCCGCGGTCGGCACCGGGCACGCCAAAGGCCGCGCAAACAATCGCGCGGCCTCAACTCGGCAGTTCACAAGACGCGGCGTCAGCCCGCCCTGCGGGCCTTGCGCGCGGCATAGCGCGCATCGCGCTCGGCCTTGCGCTGCGCCTCGAGCGCCGTCTGCTCCTCGGCCTCACGTATCTGCCGGGCTTCGCGCTCGGCGCGGGCCGCCAATTCGTCGGCGGCCGCCTGCGCGGCCTGGCGCTCCTGCTCGGCGCGGCGCGCCTCGGCACGTTCGGCGG
>NZ_WBUE01000008.1 GCF_009026145.1 Hyphomicrobium sp. | reverse complement strand
CCCGCTGCCACGCCGGACTGGCCGGCGGCGACCACCACGACGCCCAAGGGCCCGCCTCCGCCCTCGTCCCTGGGCGGCCCGCAGTCCTGACACCCTTCGCCTAAGCCACCGCTGCGCATCGCGAATCTGTGCGCTTTGCGCGCCCGCAGTTTGCCTGTGCGGCGGCTTCCGATATTGCTGGCTGCATGAGCGAAAAGGACTTCAGCGACACCCCCGTCGAGGAGTTGAAGCGAGCCGAGGCCGAGGCCGAGCTACGGCGCCTCGCCGCCCTCATCCGTCATCACGACGAGCTCTACTACCGGCAGGATGCGCCGGAAATTTCCGATGCCGAGTACGACGCGCTGCGCCGGCGCAACGATGCGATCGAGGCGCGGTTTCCCAAGCTGGTGCGCCCCGACAGCCCCTCGCGGCGGATCGGTGCCGCAGCGGCCGAGGGCTTCGGCAAGGTGCGCCACCGGGTGCCGATGCTGTCGCTGGGGAATGCCTTCGCCGACGAGGACGTGACGGATTTCGTCGAGCGCGTGCACCGCTTCCTGCGCGTCGCACCCGACGCCCCGCTGGCCTTCATGGCCGAGCCGAAGATCGACGGGCTGTCGATCTCGCTGCGCTACAGTGGTGGGAAGCTGATCGAAGCAGCGACGCGCGGTGACGGCATGGAGGGCGAGAACGTCACCAGGAACGTGATGACCATCGGCGAGATCCCGCACCAACTCAAGGGACGCAATGTCCCCGAGATCATCGACGTGCGTGGGGAAATCTACATGGCGCACGCCGACTTCGCGCGCCTGAACAAGGAGCAGGCGGCGAGCGGCGGCAAGGTGTTCGCCAACCCGCGCAATGCCGCGGCGGGCTCGCTGCGCCAGCTCGACCCCTCCATCACGGCTTCGCGGCCGCTCCGCTTCTTCGCCTACGCCTGGGGCGAAGCCTCACAACTGCCGGCCGATACGCAATCGGGCGTCGATGCGGCGTTCGCCAAATGGGGCCTGCCGGTCAACTCGTTGGCGCGCGTGTGCAGCGGTGCCGATGAGCTCATTGCATACTACGAGCAGCTCGCCGAGGAGCGCGCCAAGCTCGCCTACGACATCGACGGCGTCGTCTACAAGGTGAACAGGCTGGATCTGCAGGAGCGGCTGGGCTTTGTGTCGCGCTCGCCGCGCTGGGCCATCGCCCACAAGTTCCCGGCCCAGCAGGCGATGACGATCTTGAACGGCATCGACATCCAAGTGGGACGCACCGGGGCGCTCACCCCCGTCGCCAGGCTCGAGCCGGTCACCGTCGGTGGTGTCGTCGTTACCAACGCGACGCTGCACAACGAGGACGAGATCAAGCGCCGCGACGTGCGCATCGGCGACACGGTGATCGTGCAGCGCGCCGGGGACGTCATCCCGCAGATCCTCGGCTATGTGCCCAACAAGCGGCCGAAGGGGGCCAAGCCCTACGTCTTCCCCGCTCGCTGTCCCGTCTGCGGCAGCCACGCCGTGCGCGAAACCAACGAGAAGACCGGCAAGGTCGACGTCGTGCGCCGCTGCACTGGCGGTCTCATCTGCCCGGCGCAGCGCGTCGAGCGCTTGAACCACTTCGTGTCGCGCAACGCCTTCGACATCGAGGGCCTCGGCGAGAAGCACATCCAGGCCTTCTACGACGACGGCCTGATCCAGTCGCCGGAGGACATTTTCACCCTGGCGGTCCGCGATGCGCGCGCGTCGAAGAAGCTCGAAGAGCGCGAGGGCTGGGGGCCGCAGTCGGCGACCAAGCTGTTCAACGCCATCGCGGCGCGCAGGAACATTCCCCTCGACCGCTTCATCTATGCGCTCGGTATCCGCCATGTCGGCGAGACGACGGCCAAGCTGCTGGCGCGCTTCTACGGCTCGATCGATGCCTTCCGCGCCGCGATGCTGGAGGCCGCCAAGGACAAGGACAGCGAGGCGTTCAAGGAGCTCGACAACATCGAAGGCATTGGCGAGGTCGTGGCGCAGGCGATCGCCGACTTCTTCGCCGAGCCGCACAACGTTCGCGTCGTCGACCATCTCCTCAAGGAAGTGTCTCCGCAGCCACTCGAGGCGGTCGATTCGACATCGGCGGTCGCCGGCAAGACGGTTGTGTTCACCGGGACACTCACCCTCATGACGCGTGGCGAGGCCAAGGCCCAGGCGGAGCGCCTCGGCGCCAAGGTGGCGGGTTCCGTCTCCAAGAAGACGGATTACGTGGTCGCCGGCGCCGACGCCGGCTCCAAGCTCGCCAAGGCGCGCGAGCTGGGGGTCACCGTGCTCGACGAGGAGGAGTGGCTACGGTTGACCGGTGCGGGGGATCGCGGCTAGGTGCCAGACTCAAACTTGCCGCGCCGAGTCCCTACGTTGCGGGATCGTCGCGCCACAGACGGGGAGACTCAATGCTGAGGAGACGCCGACTGTCCTCCGGGGTACGCCTCGGTCCGCCGCTGCCGCTGCGCCTCCTCAATACGCTGGGCCCGCTGATCAAATCCCTCGGCTTGTGGCCGCGCATCGATGTGGAGCGGCAAATGCGCGCCACCGAGAAGAAGTACAAGCGCGACAACTGGACGCCGGAGCTGAAGCGGGCGCTTCCGGTCCGGGCGCACGCCTTCAACGAGGATGCGGACCTGTCGCTATTCGGCGCGCTCGTCATCCGCGGGCAGTTCCTCAAGAGCATGCAAAACGCCATGGCGCTCGAGGATCTCATCGCGCGCCACCCGCAGATACTCGATGAGCGCATCCGCCGCCCGCTGTTCGTGCTGGGGCTGGCGCGCACCGGAACGACGCTGCTGCAGCGGCTGCTGTCGCTCCATTCGGGCGCCCGCTATCTGCCGTTCTGGGAGGGCTACACGCCTTATCCGCGTGAGGTCGGCCATCACCAGGGCGGCAAGGATGGCCGCCACCGCGAGGCGGCCAACCGCCTCAAGCTGTTGAACTGGGTGGGGCCGGAGTTCAACAAGATCCATCCCATCGAGGTCGACGATCCGGAGGAGTGCTACCACCTCTTCCGCAATCACTTCTTGGTGTCCCCGGGGTTCGACTTCGCCTACGTGCCGAGCTATTGGCGCTGGTGGGATGCCAAGTCGCACACCGATGTCTACCGCATGCACAAGCGGCAGCTGCAGGCGCTGCAGTGGCTCGATCCGCGCCAGCACTGGGTGCTGAAGTGCCCGAACCACCTCTCGGGCCTCAAGTATCTTCTGGAAGCCTATCCCGACGCGCGCATCGTCTACACGCGCCGCGACCCAATGAAGACGGTGCCGTCGCTGTGCAGCCTCGCGGCCGTGACGTGGTCCATGACGTCGGACACGGTGGATCTCAGCAAGGTGGGGGAGTTCGCGCTCGACCTCGCCGAGCGCTGCGAGGCGGCTGGGCGCGCGGCGCTGCAACTGGTGCCGCGCGATCAGATCGTGCACGTCGAATACGAGGACCTGATCGCCGACCCGGCGGCCATGGCGATGTCGATTTACGAGCGCTTCGGCTACCCTGCCGATGCGCAGCTCAAGGCGCGCATGACGCGATGGCTCGCCGACCACCCGAGCGACAAGCACGGCAGGCACAACTATGCGCTGGAGGACTTCGGCCTGACGCCGGAGATCATCCGCAAACGCCTCGCCGTGCCGGTGCTGCGCTCCGCCGCCGGCGCCTGATCCCTCGCGCCATCCCCTGTCATCCCGGGCAAGCGCAGGCGCAAGCCGGAGCGAGGCCCGGGACCCAGGAGAGGAGTGCGCAAGCTCAATATAGAGAGGCTTACGCCGCTTCTTACGCTGGGTCCCGGATAGCCGCTCGCTTCGCTCGCGGCTTCCGGGATGACAGAGCGATCAAAGCGGGGCGGTGGCGGCCTTCAGCCAGGCGCGCGTCTCCTCGTCCACCTCGGGGCTGAGCGCCGCCGCAACGCGCGCGTGATAGGCATCGAGCCAGGCGATCTCCCCTGCCGTGAGCAGCTCGCTCACGATGAGGCGCCGGTCGATGGGCGCCAAGGTGAGCGTCTCGAAGCCCATCGTCTCGCGGTCGGCGCCGGGCAGCTTCTCGGGCTCGGTGACGAGCACGAGGTTCTCGATGCGGATACCGTAGGCGCCCTCCTTGTAATAGCCAGGCTCATTCGAGCAGATCATGCCGGGCTCCAGCACCGCCATGCCGGCGCGCGAGATCGACTGCGGGCCCTCGTGCACCGACAGGTAGCTGCCGACGCCGTGCCCGGTGCCATGATCGTAGTCGAGGCCATGCTGCCACAAAGCGCGCCGTGCGAACGGGTCTAGGTCGATGCCGCGCGTGCCCTTGGGGAAGCGCGCCGAGGCAATGGCGATGTGGCCCTTGAGGACGAGCGTGAAGCGCTCGCGCATCTCGTTCGTCGGCTTGCCGATGGCGACCGTGCGCGTGATGTCGGTCGTGCCGTCGAGATATTGCGCGCCGCTGTCGATGAGGAAGAGCTCGCCGCCCCGCAGCTTGCGGTTGGTCGCGTCGCTGACGCGGTAGTGCACGATGGCGCCGTTGGGGCCGCTGCCCGAGATGGTGTCGAACGAGATCTCGCGCAGCTGGTTGGTTGCGCGGCGGAAGCCCTCCAGCCGGCGCACGGCCTCGATCTCGTCGAGCGCTCCGGTGGCGGCTGCCGCGTCGAGCCAGGCGAGAAAGCGCGTCACGGCAACACCGTCACGCAGGTGCGCGGCGCGGGCGCCCTTGATCTCGGTGGCGTTCTTGACCGCCTTGAGGGCGAGGCTCGGATCGGGACCGCGCGCAATGCGCTTTTCCCCGCCGAGGGCGCGCGCGAACCAGTAGCCGGCGGTGTTGGGATCGAGCCGCACGCGCTTGCCGGCGGCGCGCAGCGCTTTGAGCCGCACCGCGAGAGTTTCCGGCGGGCTGATCTTGGCGAAGGTCTCGAGATGCGCGCGCACCGCCGGCTCGAGCTTCTCCGATGCCAGGAACAGCTCCGGCTTGCCGGCCGCCGGCAGAATCGCGAAGGCCAGCGCCACCGGCGTGTGGGGAATATCGGAGCCGCGGATGTTGAAGGTCCAGGCCACCGAGTCGCTGAGCGTCAGGATCACCGCGTCCTGCTTTTCGGCCTTCAGCAGCTTCTGGATGTCGGCGATCTTGTCCTGGGGCGAGCGGCCGGCGAGCTTCAGAGGATGCAGCGAAACGGGATCCTTCGGCGCCGGCGGACGGGCGCGGCCCCAGATGCGGTCGACAAGGTTGCGATTGGTGGGGACGAGCTTGATGGCGTGCGGCTTCAACGCGGCTTCGAGGCGCTCGATCTCGGCCACGGTGTGCAGCCGCGGGTCGAAGCCGACGCGCTGCCCGCGCGATAAGCGCTCGCCGAGCCACTCGCCGATCTTGGTGCGCGCCAGCGTCGATACCTCGATGAGGCCCGGCTCGACCTCGGAGCGCGCCTGCACCGTGTAGCGTCCGTCAACGAACAGACTTGCGGTCTTCTTGGTGACGATGGCGAGGCCAGCCGAGCCGGAAAAGCCGGTGAGAAACTTGAGGCGCGCCGCCGACGCCGGCACGTACTCGCCCTGATGCTCGTCGGCGCGCGGAATAAGGTAGGCGTCGAGCTTGGCCGCAGCCATGAGGCGGCGCAGCTCCTTCAAGCGTTCTTGCGCGGCGCCGCGCTCGGCCTGGCTTTCGAAGGTCTGGAACATGCGAGCCTGTTTAAGCACGTTGATGCCCGGGGGCAATTCGCGATCGCGGGCTTGCCACAAGAGGGCCTGCGCAACTCGAGCGGGGCAGTCAGCGCCGCTTGCGCAGCGTCAGCGTCGACCACTCGCCGATGCGCTGGCGCTGTACGAGAAAGAAGCCATGCGCCAGGTATGCGGCAATGACCGCCGGCGCTTCGGGATTGAGGATGCCGGACAGCACTACCCCGCCGCCGCGGCGCACAGACGCGGCAACGTCGCCGGCGAGGGCGCGCAGCGGCCCGGCGAGGATATTGGCAACGATGAGGTCGAACGGCGCCGCGTGCCGCAGCCAGGGGTGGGCGAGCCCGTCGGCGCAGGCGAAGGCGATGGAGTGGCAGCCGTTGGCCTCGGCGTTGGCGTGGGCGACCTTGACTGCCACGGGGTCGGAATCGGTGGCGATCACCTGTGCCCCCGGCAGCGCCCGGGCGGCAGCGATGGCGAGCACGCCAGAGCCGCAGCCGAGGTCGAGCACGCGGCGAACGCGGCCTGACCGCGCCAGCCGGTCGATGGCGAGGAGGCAGCCAAGGGTCGTAGCGTGGTGCGCGGTGCCGAAGGCTTCGCCGGCGTCGATGAGGATCGACCGCGGCCCAAAGGGGATGCGCGCCCGGTCGTGGCTGCCGTGCACGACGAAGCGTCCTGCGGTCACCGGCGGCAGCGCCGCTTGCGAGATCGCCACCCAGTTGAGGTCGGGCAGGTCTTCCAGCTCGATGGGCGGGATCGACGGCCCGAGCTTCGTGGCCAGCCCAGCAGCGGCTTCGGCGTCGGCGCGGCTCTGCGTATAGGCCTCGACGCGCCAGGCGCCCGGACCGTCCTCGAACAGGGTCACCGCATCAAGCGCCGGTTCGGCTGCCGCCAGCGCGGCCTCGATTGCCTGCGCTACGCCGAGATCGGTCGTGCGCACGGAGAGCTTGGTGCTGGGCATGGCTATGGTTTGGTCACCCCGGGCGGACGCGGGCAGCTCACGCGGTGCGCTCCGGATTGCCTTCGAACTCCATGCCCTCGGCGCTCACCGGCTCGGGGAGCTCGTCGAGGAAGGCGTCCCACTTCTTGTCGATGTGCAAGGCGCCCTCCTTGGGCGGCAGCGCTGAGAGCCGGCCATCGGGCTGCTCGGTGACGATGCCGTCGGCGATCAGCCGCTCGAGCGCGTCGGTGATGTCGAAATCGACGCTGACCCCGAAGCTCGACGCGAGATACTGCTCGATCGCCGCGTCGATGTCGGGAATGTCCTGGCGCCGTGCATTCTCCTTGGTGAGCACGGCGTAGAGCAGCATCTCTTCCTTGATGTCCTCCTCGGCAGCGCGCGCCGCGAGCTTCAGCATTACGCCGCGATTATCGGCCATGGCGTGGAAGTAGAGGTTCTGCGCCATCACCACCATGTAGCGCTGCTTCTGGTTCATGAAGTTGATGGCCTGGCGGAAGGCAATGCCGCCGAGACCGACAAGCGCGCCGGCGGCCGCGATCGGGTTGGAGGCCAGAAGGGCGATCTTGCCGGCTGCGCTCACGGTGCCGAGCGTGAGGCCGCCGCCCGCCGTCGCGCCGAGCCGCAGCTTGTCATAGAAGCGAAAGCGCACGCGCGTGTTGGGGAACACCATCTCGAGGTCGCTCCTCGGGATGTTCTTGAACAACTTCATATATATGCAGGATTCCTTGACCTCGCGCGGAATGCTCTCGCGCGAGCGCCTGACGACCTTCTCGGCTTCGCGCCGGCTGAGCTTCTTGGCCTGCATCACCTCGCGCACGCACGTGTCGAACGGCTTCAGCTTGAACAGCAGGAACAGCCGCTGGAAGATAGGAACTTCGAACTGCTCGCGCAGGTAGAACTTGTGCCAGCGCCGGCGCTCGTCGCGCCGCGTGGAGGCGCCACGATAGTAGAGCAGCACCTCCTCGAAGGCGTCGAGGTCGACGTGCAGATCGAGCCCGTAAGCGGAATCGCGCGTCAGGATCTGCTCCACATCGTTGTGGTCGATCTGCACGTAATTGGCCTGCTTGAGGATGCGCTGCATCCCCTCCACGACGCGCCCCTGCATTACGGCTCGCTCGTTCGCCGTGAACGTGCGCGTCAGCAACAGGTCACTGTCGGGGCTGAACGGCTCGTAGGTCTCCTCGAGCTCGTGCAGCTGCGCGTTGTACTGCTGGCGGCGCCAGTGATCGAGGTAGCGGAAAAAGCGACGCGCTTCCTTGGCCTGGCCCCCAGGCCAGGCGGTGGGCGAGGTGAGGCGGTCGAGGAGGGCAAAGCGGGTGACGGGGATGAAATGCTCGCGACGGCGCGCGCTTTCCGGCATCACGGCATCGAAGGCGGAGACCGTGCTCTGCTGCGTCTCGGCGGTCGGAGCGTTTGCCGTCATTCGGGCGAAGAGGCCGTTTGCGGCGGTGGGCGGCGCAGCCTGCACGTCGGTCGAAGACATGGTCGGGCTCCCCTCATTCACGCAACGCGGGCGAATGCCACCTAGCGCGGGTGCCCAAAATTGCACCGGCGCGCCCAGGCTCTTCTAGGGTGGAAGTGCTTGGATTGTCGAGACTAGCCGGGTGCAACCGGCAATTTTTGGGCGCCCTTGTGGCGCCGCGCACGCCGTGCCTCGCGCCGGGCGGGCGAAGTGGCCGGCATGGGTGCGATATCCAACCAATTCTTTGCGTTGATAAGCCGCTTGCTCGCCACAGTCGCGCCCTTGTTCACCATAAGAACACAACTGTGCGTACCAACATGAGAGGGCATAGCGGTGCGTGGAGTTTCCCGCTTTTTTTGCGCGTTGAGCCTGGGCTTGCTGCTACTTTTTCCGGCTGATGCCCGCGAGCGTCTTGTGATGCCGTTTGCGTGTGGCGTCGAGGGTGGACAGGTTCGCCTGTCACCCGCCGCGGAGACGAGCTACGGCATCGTCGATGGACGCGACGAGCAGACCGTCACAACCTGCACCCGCTCGAACTTGGCCGGCTGCCGCACCGTGATGGTCCACAAATTCACCATCTCCTGCAACGGTTCCACCGTGGCCTGGATGCGCGTCGCCGCCGCCATCCGCAGCGCCGCCGCCAATCGGGCGTGGATCGAGAACGGCCGGCTCAACCTCGTGATGCCATCGCGCGGTGCCCCCGAGACCCCAGCTCCCTGCACCAGCGCCGCGCGGGCAAGTGGAATTGAACGTCGCGTCGTCCTGAGCGGCGACTGCCTGCCATGGTCGCGCAACGCCGCGTTCGAGCATCTGGTGCTGCCCGACGGGTTTGCACCGGTCGGCGAGCTCGGCGCGCGACTGATGATCGGTGCTGCCGCCGACGAGGCGGTCGTAGCCGATGCCGCAGTCGAACTGGTCGCCCTGGCGCCGCAGCTCACGCAGGTAGCGATGACGGACGCCGAGATCGCCATCGCCAAGGCCGATCCCAATGCCGTGCTCGAGCCGGGCGCGCCGCGCGATACGTTCGAGACCGCACTCGAGCCGGATCCCGCGAGCGACGACTGGATCACCGTCGTGCATGCGGGGGCCGACGAGCCGGTGCTGCCGGCGGAGCAACACGTTGCGCGCACCTGGGCCTGGCTGCTCGTCATCGCCTCTTCCGCAGTCATCGTATTGCTGCTGGCCATGCGCCTGGTGCCGCTCGTGCGCGCGCGCTCGGCGCGTGCCACCGCCTTGAGCCTTGCCAACAGCGATCTTTCGCTCGCCAATGCGTCCGTGGCGGTCGCTGCGCTGCTGCAGCAGACGGAGACGGCGACGTGGCAGCTCAAAGGGGCGGGTCCCTTGCGCGAGGTGCTGCAGGGTGAGCTCGACCACGTGCGCGAGCGACTTGCCAATATCGAGAAGCTTGTCGTCAAAGGCGAGCTGGCGCCCGACAAGTCAGCGCTGCAGTTCCGCGCCCTCGTGCGCGAGCTCGAGCGCATTCGGCGCATCGTCGACAGCGCGCTGGCGAGCCTGTCGAACACGAAGAAGACGACGACGCTGCCGCGCACCGCCAGCGAGGCTTACGAGGTGTTGGGCGTCAACGCCGAGGTGAGCGCCGGCGTGTTGAAGAAGATCGTCGATGCGCTGCGCATGAGCTGGCACCCCGACCACGCGCGCGATGCCGACGACCGAGTGCTGCGCGAGGACCGGATACGGCAGATCAACATTGCGTGGGAGCTTATCAACGGGAAGCAGAAGCGCGAGGCCGCCTAAGGAGCGGCTTCGCGTTCATTGGGGTAAGCTCGAGGGAGCTTAGTTCAGCCGTAGGCGTGCGCCTGGGCATCGGGAGAATCGAGCTGCGGTGCGATCTCGGCGGCGTTGGTCACCTTGCGCGAGCGCCCATCAAAGCTGGCGCCCTGCTCGATGGTCAGCGTCTGGCTGTGAATATCACCTTCGACCTGCGCGCTAGGGTGCAGCACGACATGGGCACCGAGAATGGCCCCATGAACCTGCCCGAAGACCCGGACGCTGTCGGCGGCGATCGAGCCGTTCACCACCGCCTGCTCGCCAACCACCAGCTCGGCGCAGTGCAGATCGGCGGCAATGGCACCGTTTACGCGCAGCGAACCTTTGCAGCGCACGGTGATAGACTGTCCCTCGATGGACATGTCCTTGCCGATGACGGATTCGGCCGCGCGTCCCGACGAACCGGCGGGGGCCGGTAGCGTTGTGACCTCGGCTGGAACGACGGTGAGCGACTTCTTCGGATCGGGCTTACGCTGGAACACCATGACTGTCTCCCTCGGCTTATGATCCAGCCCCAGGAAGGCGCGCCGACGTGGTGGAATTATGATGAATCCGCGATTGGATGAGCGCAGGGTACACATTTCACGCGGCATAGCGACCCGACGCTTTCTGCGCCACACCCTCCTTGTCGTGCTGTTGCCGCTCTCGGTCATGGGGCCCGCCGGCATGATTTCCGCGCAGGAGTTTCGCGCCGAGGAGCGGCACAAGATGGTGGAGGAGGTCGTCTGGCTGGCGCGTGTCGCCGCCGAGACCGGACGCCCGGTGCTGGACGAGCGCGTGCTGGCCGCGATGCGCAAGGTTCCGCGTCATGAGTTCGTCCCAGCGGATCAGAAGCGCCTCGCCTATCGCAACCGGCCGCTGCCGATCGGCGAAGGGCAGACGATCTCGCAACCCTACATCGTGGCGCTGATGACCGATCTGCTGCAGCTCGAGCCCGGTGACAAGGTGCTCGAGATCGGCACCGGCTGCGGCTATCAAGCGGCCGTGCTGGCGGAGATCGCCGGCGAGGTCTACACCATCGAGATTATCGACAGCCTCGGCCGCGCGGCCGCCGCGACGCTGAAACGGCTCGGCTATGCAAACGTGCACACGCGCATCGGCGACGGCTACAAGGGCTGGCCCGAGGCGGCGCCTTTCGATGCCATCATCGTCACCGCCGCCCCCGACCATATTCCGCCGGCGCTGGTCGAACAGCTGAAGCCCACGGGACGCATGGTTATTCCGGTCGGCGGGCTGTCGCAGGAGCTCATGGTGGTGAAGAAGAACGCCGACGGCTCGACGCTCAACGAGCAGATCGTGCCGGTGCGCTTCGTGCCGCTCACGCGCGATAAGGAATGAGCGCGGCGCCTACTGCCATCTCCAGGTGATGTCCGCCTGCCTATACTCGGTCGCACGCTCGAAGGACTTCTTGTCCATGCGGTCGAGCTCGGTGCCGTTGTCATCGTAGACGTGCACGGTACCGTCGATGTTGAGCTTCTTGTTGCCGATCTCGCATTCATAGGGAACGGCGCGTGCGCCGCCGAGATTTAGCCAGTAGCCGCCGAAGCGAAAGCCGACGCAGTTGAGCTCTTCTGCCTTCAGCTTTTGTACCTTGAGCTCGGCTAGGACCTCGTTGACCAGCGCTTGGTTGTCCTGCAGCTGGTCGATTACTTCCTCGAGCGTGATGCTTCCGCCGCCGTCGGCGCAGGCAGAGCCGACACCGAACAGCGAGCAAACCAGCGTGATGGGTAGCCAGCGCATCGAACCCTCCAGCGGACGAGCTAGAAGCATAGCACCCCAAAACGCCGACGGCCCCGACAAGCGGGGCCGTCCGTTGATTTAGATTGTCGCCGCGCCTCTAGGCGACCGAGGAATTGATCCAGTCCTCGAGCTTCTTCTTCTGCACCAGGGCGCCGGTGTGCTGCGCCGTCACCTGGCCGTTCTTGAACAGGATCAGGGTCGGCATGGCGCGGATGCCATATTTGCCGGTGACGGCCGGGTTCTGGTCGACGTCGAGCTTCACGACCTTGACCTTGCCCTGCATCTCCTTGGCGACCTGCTCGAGCGCCGGGGCCATGGCCTTGCAGGGGCCGCACCATTCCGCAAAAAAGTCCACGAGAACCGGCTCCGTGGACTTCAAAACCTCCTGCTCGAAGGTGTTGTCGGACACTGCATTTGCCATCGTATTTTTCTCCTTTCGAGGCGCACTTCCCGCGGCTCGCGGCTGGCGCCTCTTCGAGCGGGAAGTTAGGAATGGCCCCCGCGAGCGTCAAGGTGACATACGTCCAGATCAAAGAGGCGCCCGGTGTAGGCGTCGAGCAGCGCATCGGGGATGGTCATGATTCGCGGCCCGTCGGTCCACAGAAGCGCGGTTCTGACGCGGCGTCCTGCATAAATTTCGCGCAATGCCATGCGGTAGGCGGCGAGCTGAAATAGGTAAGCCGGTGCAACCTGTTCCACCTTGGTGGGGGGCGGCCGGTTGGTCTTGTAGTCGACGATCAGCACCTCATCGCCGAGGTCGACCAAGCGATCGAGCTGGCCGATCAGCTTGAGGGGAGGGCCCTTGCGCTGAGGGTTCGGGATGAGGGCGACGATCGGCACCTCGGCGCGGCTCTGCGGGCCGAACAACGCTGCGAACTCGGGCGCGGTCAATATCGCCAGTGTTTCCTTCGCGATGCTGCAGCGTACGCTGGGTGAGAGTGCGTTGCCGCGCGTCTCCAGGAAGCCAGCCGCGGCATTCTCCCAACCGGACGCCGGCAGCGTCGGCAGATGCTGCAGCAGCGCGTGCGTCAGCGTTCCGCGCAAGAAGCGATGGTCGCTTATCCGCGCAGCGGGAGGCGGGACCGGTGGCTCCTCTTCTGCGGGGCGGCGATAGGAGGGCTGAGAGGGAAGAGGCTCGCCCGCATCGTCCGGCGCGTAGGCTTCGAGCCGCGAGGGCGCCAGCGGGATCGACAAGGCGGCCTCGCGCGGTGCCGGATTGGTCGCCCATGCGGGCAATTGGGCGGCCGCCGCCTCCTGCTTGTGGGTGGCATCGCGGCGCTTCGGCGGCACCGACTGCGGCTGCATGCGCCGCTGCACGGGCATGCCGTCGGCGCCTTGCGCCTGCTCGAGCACGTCGCGCAGCCCTCCGCTGATCAGCTCGTACCAGCACCCGGCCGATTGCCCGTTCTTGCCCTCGAAGCCGGTGATGTAGAGCCGGTCGCGGGCACGCGTCATGGCTACGTAGAGAAGCCGGTTGCGCTCCTCGGTCTCGCGCTGCGCGCGGGCGCGCCGCGCGGCGCTGATCGCGGCGTGGCCGCTGGTGCCCTTGACGCTCCACACGAACGGCGTGCCGTCGGCGCCTTCGGGCAGCTCCAGGTTGTCGATGTCGAGCAGCGAGGTAATGGGTCCGCCTGTAGCGGTGGAGCAGGTATCGGGTAGGAACACGATCGGCGCCTCGAGACCCTTGGCGCCGTGCACCGTCATCACGCGCACCTCGTCGCGCCCGTGCTCCATGTCGCGCTTCACCTCGCGATCCACCTCCCGCAGGTGGGCAAGAAAGCCGGTGAGCGATGGCGCCACGGCGTCGTCGTAAGCGAGCGCGAGGTTGAGGAACTCGTCGATCGGGTCGGCGGCCTCGGCGCCGAGCCGTGCCAAGAGCTTGGCGCGGCCGCCTTCGCGGTCGAGGATGGAGGCGAAGAATTCGAACGGTGGGACGAAGTCGGCGCGCGAGCGCCAGCGCTTCAGCGCGTCGGCGGCAACCCGATAGCGCTCATCGTCGCCGGCGTGGTCGATGAGCGATTTCCACAGCGTACTCTTACGCCCCGCGGCGAGCGCGAGCAGGTCGTCATCGTCCAAGCCGATGAGCGGGCTCTTCAACACCTCCGCGAGCGCGAGATCGTCCTCTGGCAAGGTCAGGAAGTCGCCGAGCGACATGAGATCCTCGACCGCGATCTGCTCGGAAAGCCGCAGCCGGTCGGCGCCGGCCACCTGGATGCCGCGCGCCTTCAGGGCGGCGACCATCGGCCCGGCGAACGGGCGGCGCTTGCGTACGAGGATAAGGATGTCGCCGGCGCGCACCGGACGGCCCTCCGACGCCAGCATCTCGCCCTCGTCCAGCCAGCGACGGATGGTCGTCGCGATGCGGTCGGCCAGCCGTTCGGCGGGGGCGCGGCCGCTCTTCTCCTCGAGCGGCGACCAGGGATCGGCGCTCGCGTCCGCGTCGGGAACCTCCGTCGGCCACACCTCGATGAGCCCGCCGTGGCCCAGGCGATGCACCGCGTGGCGGACGACGGCCGCCTCGGTGGTGAGGCCGGGAGTCCGCGTGCCATCGGCGAAGACGCGGTCGACGGCGTCGAGCACCGGCGCCACGGTGCGGAACGACAGATCGAGCGGAATGCGCCGCCAGGAACCGTTGCCGCTGAGCGCGGCGAAACGCGCCCCCATCTCGGCAAACTGATGCGGGGCGGCGCCCTGAAAGCTGTAGATCGACTGCTTCTCGTCGCCCACGGCAAACAGCGTGCGTATGTTCTCGTGCTGGCCGCCGCCGGTGAAGAACTCGCGCGCTAAGGCCTCGACGATCTGCCACTGCTCGGGGCTCGTATCCTGCGCCTCGTCGACGAGGATATGATCGATGCCGCGGTCGAGCTTGAACATGACCCAGGCGGCGAGTTCCTGTCCGCTAAGCAGGAACACGCTCTTGGAGATGAGGTCGTCGTAATCGAGGGCGGCGCGGCGGCGCTTGGCGAGCGTGTAGCGCTGCAGCACAGCGCCGGCGAGGCGGTGCAGAGCAATGGTGGCGGTGATGGCGCGCAATCCGCGGCGCTCCTCGGCCAGGGCCGTGAAACGAGCCTGGGCGGTGGCGAAGGCTGCGTCGAGCTCAGGGTACCCGGCCGCGATGGCCTTGGTCATCAGGCGCTTGCGTGGGCCGCTGTCGGTGCAAAAGTAGTCCTCCAAGGCGGCGGCGCGCGCCGCGCTCGAGGGTGCCGCCAGCGCGGCCGCGATCGACTGCGCGAGGTTCTGATCGCTCGCGGTGCCGCCGCTGAGGGCATCGCGCAGGCGAGAAAGCTCGGCGTCGCCGACGACGTCGGCCATGTCGCTCTCGATGTCGTCGATGCTCGCCTCCGCGCGCACGCCGAAGCTGCGCCGATAAACGCTTTCGAGCCCCGCCAACTCGTCGGTGTGCTCGCCGAGGTCGATGCGAAGCGCGCTGTCGAGCCAGCGGCGT
Organism: Hyphomicrobium sp.; assembly: GCF_009026145.1. Classification (GTDB taxonomy): domain Bacteria; phylum Pseudomonadota; class Alphaproteobacteria; order Rhizobiales; family Hyphomicrobiaceae; genus Hyphomicrobium_A. Next base: position 136,254 of record NZ_WBUE01000008.1, on the reverse strand, counting down.
TGGCGCAAAGCGGCGCGCAACACCTCGTCGAACCTGTCCTCGGCCGCATAGGGAATGACCGCCTCGAGCGCCTGCCTTTGCGACGGCGATGATCCGTCCGTCGCCTCGCGCAGCGTGATGTCGGTGGCCTCGCGCAGCAGGGCGTTGGCCGTGGTGTCATCGAGCACGGAAAAGCCCGGCGCCACGTCGGCCTCGAGCGGGAAGCGCTGCAGGAGGCGCTCGCAGAAGGAGTGGATGGTCTGCACCTTGAGGCCGCCGGGGGTTTCGATCGCCACCGCGAACAGCGTGCGCGCGTACGCGACCTCGTCGATCGATGCGGGGCGGTCGCACAGGTCGCCGAGCTGCGCCGCCAGCTCGGCATCCGGCAGCGTCACCCACTGCGCCAGCGTGTCGAACACGCGCTTGGCCATCTCGGCGGCGGCGGCCTTGGTGTAGGTGAGGCAGAGGAGGCGCTCCGGCTTGGTGCCCGCCAGCATCAGGCGCAGCACGCGCTGCGTCAGCACATGCGTCTTGCCGGTGCCGGCATTGGCGCTGACCCAGACGGAGGCGCGCGGGTCGGCGGCGTCGCGCTGCGCGCGGCGCGTGCGTTCGGCATCGGTCTCGGCGCGGCGCATGCTCATGTCACCACCACCTCGTCCTCGCCCGGCACCGCCCACTCGGCGACGCGGGCAAGGTGCGCGTAGTCATCGTAGTCGTAGTCGAAACGGGCGCGCCGCAGCGCCCTGTAGGGCGTTGCCTCATCGTCAAAGCGGGCGACGAGCTTGGCGAGGCTGGCCAGCGCGGCCCCGGCAAGCTCAGCAACGTCCCCGGCTGCGACAAGGCGGTCTTCGCCCGGCGGCTCGGCGCCGGTGGCGCGCACGTAGCGCAGTCCGGTGACCGGCGCACGCGGCACGCCGGCAAAGCCCGATTCGCCGAGCGCGATGGCGGCTTCCAGGGGCAGCTGCGGCTTCAATCCGTCGGCGATGTGCCTGTCGATGGGAACGCTGCCGGTCTTGTAGTCGGTGATGACGATGCCGCGCTCGGTGAGGTCGATGCGGTCGGCGCGCGCCGACAGCGTGAACGGCCCCGCCGGCGCGTCGATGACGAGCTGGCCGGACACCTCGGCCACTACGCGCTGAACGTTCTTGCGGCGTGCGGGCTCGCTCTCCGCGAACCACTGCGCGAAGCGCTGAAAGCGCGGCAGCCAGAAGGCGGCGACGCGTGGATTGTGCACATAGGCTTCGAGAGCGTCGCGCGCGATGCGCATCAGCTCGGCATTCGCATCGGCCGGTAGATGCTCGGGGAACGCCGCGGCAAAGCGGCTCATGATGTCGTGCACCACGTTGCCGCGCAGCGCGGCGTTGGGGTCGGCGCCGAGCGCCGGCAGCTTGTCGAGCCCCAAGATGTCGCGCGCGAAGATCGCATAGGGATTGGAAAGCCACGTCTCGACGCGCGTCACGCTCATATTGCGCGGCCGCAAGGCGAGCGGCGGCCGTGGCTCGGGCGCGCCGATGCGTCGGCGCTCGCCGGTATTATCGCGGGCACGCGCCCAGCCGAGCCACGGCTGATCCGGCTTCAGCGCGTCGCTCAATCCGAGACCGGCGAGCAGTGCTTCGAGGCGCATCAGCCAGCGCGACGGCACCGTCGGCACGCCGTCGATCTTCTCGGCGCGGGTGATGTAGACGCGGGGTGCGCCGAGCAGCGAGGTAAAATCGTGTGCTGCATAGCCGATCTTTTCCTCCGGCGAGGGAAGGCCGATCTCGGCGCGCATCGGGCGGTTCAGCCAGGGCCCCGGGTCGGCGGCCTCCGGCCAGGTGCCGTCGTTGAGCGAGCCCAGGATCACGACGTCGGTCTGCTGCAGGCGCGCTTCGAACGGTCCCCAGATGGAGAGGCGCGGATGCACGGCGACGCGCGGGCGCACGTTCTCCCCGACGATGAGGCTGCGATAAAGATCGGCGTAGTCGGCCGCCGCGATCTTGAGGTCGGGGAGCTGCGGGTCGATGAGCCCGGCGAAGAAATCGGCGGCGGCGGTGCCGGCTTCCTCGCGCCACAACGGCGAGCCGGCTTCGGATGCTTCCGCCTCTGGCAGCCGGCATACGGCTTCGGCCACGGCAACATGCGCGCTGGCGATCGCTTGCAGCGACTGCTCGCCCTTGTGCACGAATACTTTGAGCAGCGGCGCGAATGTGGCCTGTAGCCGTGCGATGAGCTCGTGCGCCCCTTTCCAGTCATCCGGCCATAGGCGGCGCACGGCCATCTGCCGTCGGCGTCCCACGGCAACGCTCTCCTCGGCGCGCGCCAGGGCATCGGCGATGCCATCGAGGCCGCGGCCGAGATAGACATCGCGAAAGGCGGCGATCTCCAGCGCGCGGGCGGCGCGGCGCACGGCGAACGCATCGAGCCCGAGACGGGTCAATGGGTGCTTCAACAGCGCCATGACGGCGTCCGGCGCGAAGTCCTCGGCTGCAGCCGCAATGACGAGGTCGAGGAAGGTGCCCGGCGGCGTCTTGGCGAACGGGCGCCCTGCCGAATCGTCGACGCGGATGCCCCACGCTTCGAGGCGCACGGCAACGCGGCGGGCAAGCAGCCGGTCGGGCGAGACGAGCGCCGCAGTGCGCCCCGGCGTTTCGGCCGCCTCGCGCAGAATGAGCGCAACGGTCTCGGCTTCGTCCTGCGCCGACGGCGCCTCGATGAGGCTGACGCCGGCGAGCGCGCGACGCACCTCGGCGCGGTCGGCGGCGGCAATATACTGCTGCCACAGGCCCGTCTTGCCCGACGGGCGCATCGTCTCGGTAATGAGCGCCTCGCGTCCGGCCAGTGCCCCCGCAAGCTCGGCGCCCGGTAGAACTTGCACCGCGCCGCGCTCGATGCCGAGCGCGCCGAGCAGCTTGTGGAAGCCAAACTGCGGATGCTCGGGGTGCTCGGCGATGGCCGCCCAGCTTTCCGCATCGAGATGCAGATCGAGGCCTGGCAGCACGATGGCGCCGTTCGGCAGGCGCGCGACCGCCGCCATCAGCGCCACCGTCGTCGGCACCGAGCCGGTGACGCCGGCGACGATCACCGGCCCCGCGGGAGGTGTCGCAGCGAGACGCTCGGCCTCGGCGAGGATGGCGCGATTGCGGCGCATGGCCGGCGACAGGAGCTTCTTCTCGGCGAGGTATGCGGGCCAGAAGGCGGTGATGATCTGCAAGAACTCGAGCGTGTCCTGCCAATGCGCCGAGTGCTCGTCCGGCACTAGCGCGGCGAGACCGTCGAGCGGCACGTTCTCGGTCTCCACCATGTCCATGAGGCGGGCGAGCTCGGCGGCAAGATGCGCCGCCTGCGCCGGCGTGTTGGCGCCCGCCGCCGCGCGGTCGGCGAGGTGGGCGGCGTCGCCATCGCCCTTGCGCATGGTCTGCGACCAGCGCTGCACCAGCATGGTCAGCACCAGCCGGCGCTCGATCTCGCTCACCGCCGGCGCTAAGTCGAGCGCGTCGGACCCGAGCGTGCCGGGGCTGGCGAGGCCGGCCAGCAGGTTCATGTCCTCCTCGCTGGCCGAGATCGGCCGGATTTGCGGCAGCGTCATCGCGCCACCGCCGGATGCGGCAAGGAAGGCCTCCTGCATGGCGCGCGTGGCGCGCCGCGTCGGCAGCAGCAGCTTGATATCGGGAAGGTCGAGCGGGTCGGGTGCGCTCCCGCCGGGCGCGGGAAGATCGCCTTTGAGGATCGCGCTGGCGACCGCCTCGAGGAACGGCCGTCCGGCCGGGACCGTGAAGACGCGCGTGCCACGCATCCGGTCCCCGCCGGTGCCAGCCGCAGCGCTCTCAGGCGACGTCCTCACTCTCGATCCACCTTTCCGCCTCGATCAAGGCTTCCGGCGTTCCGACGTGCATCCACAGCCCATCGAGGCGGATGCCGAACAGTCTGCCATTGTCGATCGCGGCATCCCACAGCTGGTTGATCGAAAACGGCCCTTGCGGCGCGCCTTCGAACATGCGCGGGTGCGCGATCGACACGCCGGTGAACACGAACGGCACCATCTGCCGCTCGCCGCGGCGCTCGAGGCGCCCGTCCTTGTCCATGGCGAAATCCCCCGGCCCCTCGTATCCGAGGCTCGTGGCCGCGGATGCGAGCAGCATGAGGCTGTCCATGATGTCGGGGTTCCACACGGAAAACAGCCGTTCGAGATTGGATCCGACGCCCTCGATCCACACCGAGTCGGAGTTGTGAATCAAGAACGGCTCCGGCCCGAGCAGCGGCAAGGCCTTGGTAACGCCGCCGCCAGTGTCGAGAAGCTGTTGGCGCTCATCGGAAATCAGGATTTGCGGCCGCTTGCGCTGGCGCACGTGCGCTTCCAGCTTGTCGGCGCAGTAGTGCACGTTGACCACGGCGCGGCCGACGCCGGCGGCCGCGATGCGGTCGAGCACGTGGTCGATCAGCGGGCGCCCCCTGAGGCGCACCATCGGCTTGGGGATGTCCTTGGTCAGCGGCAGCATGCGCTTGCCCATGCCGCCGGCGAGCACCATTGCCGCCTGGGGGCGCCAGCTCGACGATGTGCTCATGGATGCGCTCCCTGCTCAGGCCAGGGGAATGTTGCGTGCGTCGGCGGGAAAGTGCCGATCGTACCAGCGCTTGAGACCGGCCAGCTGCGGATGGGAAAGATCACGATCGAGATACCGCCACAGGCGTGGGATGTGATGCAGATATCCGAATTTGCCGTCACGCTTGGCCAGCCGCGCGAAGATGCCGACGATCTTGGTGTTGCGCTGAGCGCCGAGCGCGGCATAGGCGAAGGTGAAAGCGTCACGATCGAACCCTGTTCGGCGCGCGGTGACGCCGGCACAGTAGTGGTCGAACAGTGCCGCTTCAAGCTCGGGTGCCACATCGACGCGCGCATCCTGCAACAGAGAGACGAGGTCATAGGCGGCGGGGCCGCGCATGGCATCCTGAAAGTCGATCACCCCGACGCGTGCAATGCCTTGACGCTCGGGCAGCCATAGAAGATTGGGTGAGTGGTAGTCGCGCAACACCCACGCGGCGGGCATTTTGGCCAGCTCGACGAACACCTCGGCCCACAGGCCGACGAACTCGGCCCGCTCTTGCCTGGGAACGACGCCCCCGCGCAGCGCCGGCCAATACCAGTCGACGAGCAACTCCGTCTCGATGGCCATGGCGCCCCTGTCGTAGGCGGCAACATGATGCTCGCCGCCGCCGGCCACCGGCAACGTCTGCGGGGCCGGGGCATCCTGCAGGGCGACGAGCGCGTCGGTCGCAGCCTGCCACAGCGTCGCCTGATCGGTGGCCCCCGTTTCGACCTCGCGGCCGAACACGCGATCGCCGAGGTCGTCGAGCAACAGGAACCCGTTGTCGAGATCCTGGGCGTGGATGCGCGGCACGGTGAGGCCGGCCGCGTGCAACGCATTGGCGACGGCCACGAACGGGCGGACATCTTCGGCCAGATGCGCCAGGCGGCTATAGGGCAGCCCATTGCGGATGGCCGGCCCGTCCGGCTGGCGCGGCCAATCCATGAGAATGGCGCCGGGGCGCGGCCCGCGCAGCAGGCGCGCATAGCGGCGCACGGAAGCATCGCCCTGCAGGTAGCGCAGCTCGCAGGACGCGCCATTGGTGCCGCCCCCGCCACCACCGCCGCCGATGAGCGAGCGCATGGCGACGAAGCGCTTGAGACGCGCCTCCCAATCGCCATGCCCGATCAGCGTCACGCGCCGGCTCGCTCCCTCGCCGTTGTCGTCGAGGCGCACCTCGAGCCGGCTCGCCGGCAGCAGCGCGCCCGCGTGCTCAGGCCACTCGACGATGGCGATGCCATTCTTGAGCGCCAGATCGAGGCCCAGCTCTTCGATCTCCGATGGCGCACCGAGCCGATAAAGGTCGAAATGCGCCACCGGCATGCGCGGCGTCGCGTAGGTCTGCACCAGCGTGAAGGTCGGGCTGGGGATCTCCTCGTCCTTGTTGCCGGCCAGGGCATGGATGATGGCGCGGGCGAGCGTCGTCTTGCCGGCGCCGAGCTCGCCGCTCAGCGCGATGAGGTCGCCGCGGCGGGCGACGAAGGCGAGGTCTTCGCCCAGGCGGACAAGCTGGGGCTCGGTGACGCGGTCGATTACGTGTGAGGCCATATACGGTTCACTTCAGGCACGGCTGCCAGTGGCCGATAGCGGGCCCTCGGGGCCTTCTTGGGGCAGCCCTTGGGCTGCTTTATCAGGCCGGCCCTGGACGGGAAGGCGCACAGTGACGCGCGTGCCGCGTCCCGGCTCGGATTCGAGCGATACGGTGCCGCCGTGCAGCTCGACGAGGCTCTTGACGATCGTGAGCCCGAGCCCCGCGCCGCGATGGCCGGAACCGTGGCTGCGGCTCTCGAAGCGGTCGAAGACCTTCCACTGCTCCTCCTTGGGAATGCCGACACCCTGGTCCTCGACGGTGAACACCATCATCGCGCCCTCGCGCCGGCAGGTGATGCCGATGGTGTCCCCCGGCTTGGAGAAGCCGACGGCGTTCGACAGCAGGTTGAAAAGGATCTGCCGCACGCGCGCTTCGTCGGCGATGAACTGGGTGGCGTCCTCGGCGACGGCGATATGCAGCGACAATCGCGCCCGCTGGGCGGCTTCGCGCACACCGAGGATGGCGGCGTCTATCACCGCGGGAACGTCGACGCGGCCCTGCTTCAGCTCCATGGTGCCGGCATCCATGGTCGCCAGGGTCAGGATGTCGTCGATGATGGCGAGCAGCGTCTTCGAGGAGGCGGAGATGTCGCCGAGATACTCCTGCTGCTTTTCGTTCAGCGTGCCGATGTGCGGATTGCCGAGCAGGTCGCTGAAGCCGATGATGTTGGTGAGCGGCGTGCGCAGCTCGTACGACACGTGGCTGATGAACGCGTTCTTCATGCGGTCGGCGGCGACGAGCGCTTCGTTGCGCTCCTCCAGCGCGCGTTCGTAGCGCTTGCTGTCGGTGACGTCGGCGAAGGTCATCAGCGTGGCACCGTCGGGGAGCGGCATCACCACATAGTCGATGATGCTGCCGTCGGGGCGCAGCATCTGGCCGCCGAACTCCTCGCGCTGCTCGGAGAACGAGGTCACGGCGCGGCTGAGAGGCGCCCAGGTCTGCGCATCCTCGTAGTGCTCGCGTGCCTGCAAAATGAACTCGTCGATATGCGGCTCCTCGGCGAGCGCCCGCCGCGACAGCTGCCAGATCCCGGCCAACGCCGAGTTGAACAGCTTCAGGCGCCCATCGGTGCCGAACACGGCGACACCTTCCTTGAGGCTGTCGAGTGTTTCGCGCTGTACGCCGATGAGGACATTGTAGTCGCGTTCGAGCGCGAGACGCTCGGTATCGTCGACGAACAGGTACGTGATGCCACCGTCCGAGCGCTTCTCGGCCAGCACCTGCAGCGTGCGGCCATCGGGCAGCAGCCAGGTGTCGTCCTCGACGGCGGCATCGCCGTAGCTGGCGAGGATCTTGGATCTCCACTCGGAGTAATTGATGACTTGTGGCAAGCGCCCCAGCTCGCGCAGCCGGTCGAGGACGGCGCCCTCGGTGGGCCGCGTCTTCAGCCAATCCTCGTCCAGCTGCCACAGCTTGCGATAGGCCTCGTTGAAGAACACGAGCTGCTGCTGCGCGTTGAAGATGGCGACGGCGGTGGCGACGCGGTCGAGCGTGCGATCGTAGGGAACCGCCTGCCGCTCCAGCTCGCCTTGCGTTTTCTCGATGGCCAAAACGTCGACGGCGGCGGCAGCGGTCGCGTCCTCGAAGGGCAGCACCGTCACGTCGTGCGGCCGGCGCTCGCCGCCGACGATGAGCGGCAGGCGCCCGCGGTAGCTTTCCCCGCGCGCCAGCACGCGGGCCGCAGCGCGGCGCTGGCGCTGCTCCAGAAGCTCGATCTGGCGCTCCTGCACCTCGGCGCGGCTGCGCGCCTCCACCGCCCGCACGTAGGCGTTGTTGACCCAGGTGAGGCGCCCGTCCTTGCCTCGCAGCCACACCGGTATCGGCAGCGCATCGAGCAGCGCGCGGCTGGCGCGCACCTCGCGCGCCAGCCGCTGATGCTGGGCGAGGACGCGGGCGACCTCGTCGCGGTGCCCGGCCACATCGCGAAAGCGCAGCACGGCGCGTCCGCCGGCGGTGCGCCCCTCGGCCTCGACGTGCGCTCCGGCGATGCTGCGCACGATGATGTTGAAGGGCTGGCCGGAGGTGAACAGGGCATCGATGGCCGGCTTCAAGGTCGCCGCCGAGCTCGGCTCCAGCCACTGCCCAAAGCGCAGGAACTTTTCCGGTGTCTCCGGGAGGCCGGGGATGTCCTTGAGGGTGTGGGCGACGACACGCAGCGGCTGGTTCTGCTCCCAGAACAAGAGGATCTGCGGCTCGGAGCGAATGATGGAATCGGCCGCGGCGAGGCTGCGCTTCAAGCCGGCCGCCTCGGCCACCGCTTGGCGCTCCTCGCGCTTGGCGCGCACTACCGTCAAGGCGATCAACGCGGCGATAAACAGGGCGATGCCGCCGACGAGGCCGATGGCGGCAACCGGCTGCGTGCCGAGCAGCGGCAACGGCAGCGCGCCGCCGGCGACGATGCCGGCCGCCAGGACGAGCACGCAGGCAAGGCTCGCGCCGACGAGCGCCATGAGCTCGCGCGATTTTCCTGCCGATCGTTTGCTAGGGGCAGCTTGCATCGGGGTCCGTCGAATGCAGGGGGAACCCGAGGCCTTGCAACGCAACGAGCAACGGACAAAGGCCCGGCGGTATCGCCCCCGCAGGGGAGCGAATCACGTCGAATTATGGGGAGTGGCGTCGGGCGTGGCCAGCACGCGCGGCCTACCGGAGGCCGTCCTGCGGCATTTGCCGGCGAGGTGCTGCCGGTAAGCCGCATTCGGACACCTGGAAAGGGTGGTGCTCCTCCTAGCGGTCATCCCGGCGCAGGCCGGGATCCACGCAAGTTTCAACGGGTGACTGCGTCGGTGGGGCACTCCACGTCACCGCCGCGCCGGCGGACGCTGGCGTGGATGCTGGCCTTCGCCGGCATGACGGTTTCGATGAGGCCCCGCACGGCCATCATGCTCGGCTCGTTCCGAGGGTCGCCAGGGCTAAAGGAGCAAATCAGTAGCGGTAGTGGTCCGACTTATACGGGCCCTCGGTCTTGACGCCGATGTAGGCTGCTTGCTCGGGCGTCAGCTTGGTGAGCTTGACGCCGATCTTGTCGAGGTGCAGGCGCGCGACCTTCTCGTCGAGATGCTTGGGCAACGTGTAGACCTTCTTCTCGTACTTGCCGGCGCTGGTCCACAGCTCCATCTGCGCCAGCGTCTGGTTGGTGAACGACGCCGACATGACAAACGAGGGATGCCCCATGGCGTTGCCGAGGTTCACCAAGCGCCCCTCCGACAACAGGATGATGCGCTTGCCGTCGGGGAACTCGATTTCGTCGACCTGCGGCTTGATGTTGTGCCACTTGAAGTTCTTGAGGCCCGCGACCTCGATCTCGTTGTCGAAGTGGCCGATGTTGGCGACGATGGCGCGGTCCTTCATGGCCCGCATGTGCTCGGTCTTGATCACGTCCTTGTTGCCGGTAGCGGTGACGAAGATGTCGGCGCGCGGCGCGGCATCCTCCATGGTCACCACCTCGTAGCCTTCCATCGCTGCCTGCAGGGCGCAGATCGGGTCGATCTCGGAGACGAGCACGCGGCAGCCGGCGTTGCGCAGTGAGGCGGCCGACCCTTTGCCGACGTCGCCGAAGCCGGCGACCATCGCCACCTTGCCGGCCATCATCACGTCGGTGCCGCGGCGGATGCCGTCGACGAGCGATTCGCGGCAGCCGTAGAGATTGTCGAACTTCGACTTGGTCACCGAGTCGTTGACGTTGATGGCCGGGAACAGCAACTCGCCGCGCTTCTGCATCTCATAGAGGCGGTGCACACCCGTCGTCGTCTCCTCGGAGACGCCCTTGATGTTCTTGGCCAGCTCGGCGAACCAGCCGGGCTTCTCCTGCAGCGTGCGCTTGATGAGGTCGAACAGCACCGTCTCCTCCTCGGAGCCGGGCTTGTCGAGGAAGGCAACATCGCCCTTCTCGGCCCTGAGGCCGAGGTGGACGAGCAGGGTGGCGTCGCCGCCGTCATCGAGGATGAGGTTGGGCGTGCCGCCGTCGCCCCATTCGAGGATGCGACGCGTGAAGTCCCAGTACTCCTTCAGCGTCTCGCCCTTGAAGGCGAACACCGGAATGCCGGCGGCGGCGATGGCGGCGGCGGCGTGGTCTTGCGTCGAATAGATGTTGCAGGAGGCCCAGCGGATGTCGGCCCCGAGTGCGGCCAGCGTCTCGATCAGCACCGCCGTCTGGATGGTCATGTGCAGCGAGCCGGCGATGCGCGCGCCCTTCAAAGGCTGCTTGGCGCCGAACTCGGCCCGCGTGGCCATCAGGCCGGGCATCTCCGTCTCGGCGATGGCGATCTCCTTGCGCCCCCAATCGGCGAGGCTGATGTCCTTCACGACGAAGTCGGCGGGCTTACCCATGGGCTTGATCCCTTACGGCTGGGGCGCCTTTAGGCGGCGCGCGCGGGTGCGGCCGAAGCCGCTTCATGCGCCGTTCTAGCGAGCCCCGGCGGCGGCCGCAACAAAGATATAAACAAGTCCTTATATGTCCGTCGGCGACAAACGTGTGTGAGCCGTTTGCTCCGATTCAAAAAGTCTGCAAGGGTCAGTCGCGCCGAAAGACCCAACAATGTTCTTGATTTGTTCACGTAGGCATGCATTGGAGCGGGTATGGAGGAAGGCATCCAATTCGACCGGGAGAAGTTCAAGGACGTAGTCCACTACGTCGTCGAATACGTGTGCGCCAGCCTCGGGACAGAGGTGCTCGGGAATACGAAGCTCCATAAGGTCCTCTATTACTCAGATGTCCTGAGGTATCTCGACACGGGCCATCCGCTCACTGGCGTGGAGTATCAGCGTCAGAAGTTCGGCCCGACCGCTCGCCACTTGACTTGGGCCCTAAAGGAGCTTGAAGCCGAGGGTCGGGTGTCTGTCAGCAAGCGGAACTATTACGGCTACCAAAAGAGCGAGTATCAATCTCTCGCCAAACCCAATCTCGACAGGCTGTCGAAAAACGACACTGCTCTAATCGAGCACGTGATTGCTTTTATCTGCACAAAGACGGCCGTCGAAATCAGCGACTTCAGTCACGATGAGGTTTGGGCGTCGGTGCCCATGGGCGAGACAATCCCGTACTACGCATCTCTTTCGATGTTCCCGACCGAGATCACAGATGAGGACGTGGAGTCCGCCGCAGACGAAGCAGTACGTCTAGCGCCAATGATCGAGGCCGAGCAGCGTCGTGGGCGTCGTATTCACTGATATTGCGATGCAGGCTCTCAAGAACATCCGTAAGGATGACACTGAGCGTTGGCGATTGGCGATCATCGGAAAGCTACAAAGCGACAACGTCTTCAATCATTGCCGCCGCCTTCCCAGGCCGGACGGCAAGGCGGTCTATCTGTATGTGATGCAAGACCTGCACATAACTTTTGAAGACGGACCGGACGAAAGAACGGTCTGGAATGTCACGAGCGTCCCTCGGCCTTAGCCCTTTTGTCTAACTTCTTTGGGCTCGCTGCCGCTGCCGAGGCGCTCAAATGTGGTCCTCGGCAGGCAGGTCCTCGGGGCATCGTGCCGTCTCGTTGATTTGGCGGACGGTCATCGGCGGCTTCCCTCGGCTATCTGTCCAGAACTCTAGCCGATTTCGCATTGGGCGCGGTCGATGGACGGCCGCCTGAAGTCCTCGTGCGCGCATATATGCGCCAATACTGCATGTAACGAAATAACTCCGTAAATAACCTTTCATTAGGCAACAATAATAAATTTTAGCGCTTTTAAGAACTTTCAATAGTTGGCCGACCCATATTGCCGAAAACAAAAACGAATACTTCGCAGGAGAGGCGAGAATGCGCAGTTTCCTTGAGCGCCGCGCGCGTGCGCGCGGGCCGGCGGGCCGGTTCCGCGATGACGCGTCCGGCAACGTCGCCATCGTGTTTGCCCTCGTTGCCGTGGTTCTCATGCTGGCCATCGGCGCGGCCGTCGATGTCGGCCGCTGGCTGCATGCACGCGACCAGACGGTAGCGGCCATTGATGCGGCCGTGCTCGCCGGCGGTCGCGCCTTGCAGGTCAACAGCAACGACAAGGCCGCCGCCATCGCCGCGGCGGAGAAGTACTACAACGAGAACGTCACCTCGCGCCTGCCGGTCATCGACGACACGGTGAGCTTCGCCGTGGCCGACGACGGCATGGGCATGACCGCCTCGGGCAGCGCCTACATCAAGACGCCGTTCCTGAGTTTCACCAAGTTCGTCGGCATGCCGGCCATCGACAAGCTGCCGCTGCTCAGCACCTCGGAGACCGAGTTCGCCAAGTCGCAGATCGCCGTCGGCGGCAACGGCGGCGAGAACATCGAGGTCTCCGTGATGCTCGACGTCACCGGCTCCATGGCCGGGCAAAAGCTGCAGGATTTGAAGGACGCGGCCTCGGACCTGGTCAACATCATCATCTGGGATGATCAGAGCAAATACACCTCGAAGGTGGCACTGGTGCCGTTCTCCGAGGACATCCGGCTGCCGACCACGGCAGCACTGAACGCAGCGCGCGGTACCAGCCTGCCTACCAAGAAGACGATCGGCAGCGGGTGGAACCAGCAGACTTATTACCTGTCTGATTGCGTCGTCGAGCGCATCGGAACGTACAAGTACACCGACGATGCACCGGGCACCGGCAAGTACGTGCTCGGCCACTACACGACGAGCTACACGGGCTCGGGCAACAACCGGAAGGGCGTGTGCAGCGTTCCCTCGAACGCCCCCGTGCAGCCGCTGACGAGCGAAAAGACGACCCTGCTCAACAAGATCAGCGCCTTGGGCGCCTCGGGCGGCACGGCAGGCCATCTCGGCACCGCCTGGGCGTGGTATACGCTGTCACCGAACTGGAACAACTTGTGGACGTCCAATGCGGCGGCGGCCTACGGCACGGCGGATCTGCGCAAGATCGCCATCCTGATGACCGACGGCGAGTACAACACGCAATACACCTCGGAAGGCATCCGGGCCGGACAGAACTGGTGGGGCAGCTCGTGCACCGATGCCGCCAACGGCTGCTCGACCGATCAGGCGCGCGCCTTGTGCTCAGCGATGAAGGCGAAAGGCATCACGATTTACACGGTTGGCTTCGAACTCGGCGGCAGCAACTCGAGCGCCTACCAGACGCTGTATCAGTGTGCGACCGACCCGACCAAGTTCTACAACGCCGACGATGGCGAGGAGCTGAAGCAAGCCTTCCGCGACATCGCGCTGAAGCTCTCCTCGCTGTACCTGTCGAAATAGAGTGGACGCTAACGGGCGAGGGAGCGCGGCAACGCGCTCCCGTTTTCATGCATCTTCGATGCAGTCTTCGCCGAAGCCGTCCTCGACGAGGGCGATCAGCGCCTGCAGCGCCTCGGGTCCCTGCGGCCCCTGCGCCGTCATGTGCAGCGTCGAGCCGGGGCCGGCCGCCAGCATCATGAGCCCCATGATCGACGTGCCGCCCACCGCGTGACCGTCACGCGTAACGGTAACGGTGGCATCGAAGCTCTCGGCGCATTTCACGAACTTGGCCGAGGCGCGCGCATGCAGGCCCTTGCGGTTGCGAATCGTGACGACCGCCTCGGGACGCGTGCTGTCCTTGATCTCTGGCATCCTTAGGCAGAACCTTCGCCCGACAGCTCCTGACTGGCGACCTTGATGTACTTGCGGCCCGCCTCGCGCGCGCTGAGAACGGCGTCGGCGAGCGGCATCTCGCTGCGCACGCTGGCGAGCTTGACGAGGATCGGCAGGTTGATGCCGGCGATGACCTCGACGTTGGCCTCGTCCATTACCGAGATGGCGAGATTGGATGGCGTGCCGCCGAACATGTCGGTGAGCACGATAACACCGTCGCCCGTGTCCGTGCGGTGGATGGCATCGACGATCTGCCCGCGCCGCACGGCGGCATCGTCGTCGGGGCCAATGGAGACTGTCTCCAGCTGCGCCTGGGGTCCCACCACGTGCTCGAGCGCCGAGCGGAATTCTAGCGCCAGCCCGCAATGCGTGACGATGACAAGTCCGATCATGAATTAGAGCCGATCTCGTCTTTTGCCCGGTCCACGACGGAGTGCAGGCTTGAGCGTGGGGATCGTTGACTGCGGCTTCCCTAGCTGGGGGAGCCCGTTGGCGGCGCGGCAGAATTTACAAGTGTTCGGCCACGGCGCAAGTGGATTTGCTGTCATGTTTCCTTGGCTTTGTCGGGCCCCCTCGCGGCCCGGGCGAGGGCCAGAAGCAGCTTCACGGGTGCGGAGGCCTCGAAGGGGGCAACCCGCAGTAAGGGCAGGCTGATGCCGAGAAAGTCCCGCCGCGGCGGCGGATCGGGCAGCCGCTCGATGGTCTCCGGGGCAGCCAGCTCCACCACGAGTGCAAGCTCTGCGCTTCTTGCATATGGGACCGCGAGGACGCCCATGCCACGCACCTCGAGCTGCCCGCGAATGGTTGCCGGCGCCTCGACACGCAACCGGCCGTCGACCGCCGAGACGAGCACACGGTCGTCGGCAACAAGTAGTGCGGGCGCAGGGATGAGGGGGGTCGGTGCAAGGGCAAGGCAGCGCAGTGCCAGATCGGATTTTCCCGCGCCGGAAGGACCGAGGATCAGCGCGGCGCTGCCGCCTACGGCGATCGCCGTGCCATGGTGTGTTCGCGTATCAGGTGCGTCGCCCACCGGGCGCTCCTCCGCGCTGCGCCATGCCGGCGATCGGCAGCCGCACGGTGAAGCGCGCCCCGCTCGGCTTGGCGCCGGGCTTGGCGCCCGCTTCGTAGCGATTCTCGGCGACGATCTGGCCGCCGTGCGCCAGAGCGATCTCGCGCGAGATGCTCAAGCCCAACCCAGAGTTCTTGCCGCGGCTGGTGTCGGTCGCCGGCCGGTCTGAATAGAAGCGGTCGAAGATGATCTCGAGACGGTCCTCGGGAATGCCGGGGCCCTCGTCGTCGACCAGAATCTCGACGAATGGCGCAGCGACGCGTGCATGCACGGTCACCGTTCCGTCCTCGGGCGAGAACGAAATGGCATTGTCGATGAGGTTGGTCAGCACCTGCCCCAGGCGCCCCTCGTCGCCGTTGACGCTGAAGGCGCCGCTGAACGGCTCGCTGCCGATGGCCAGCATCACCGTACGGCTGTCGTCGCCGATGATGTCGCGGAATATGGCGACGACGTTGCGCAGCATGGCCGTTACGTCGATCGAGCGCATCTCCTTGCGGGCCAGCTCGGCATCGAGACGCGAGGCATTGGAGACGTCGGTGATCAGCCGGTTGAGCCGCTTCAGCTCGCCCTGGATCTGCGCCACCAGATGCATCCGCTCCTCGTCCGTTTTGGCAAAGCTCAGCGACTCGGCGGTGGAGCGAGCTGCGGTCAGCGGGTTCTTGAGCTCGTGCGCGACGTCGGCGGCGAACTTTTCGCTCGCTTCGATGCGCCGGCACAGGGCGCTGGTCATGGCCTGGAAGGCCTCGGCCATCTGCGCCACCTCGTCCGTGCGCCCGGAGTACTCGGGCAGCTGCGTGCGCGCCTCGATGTTGTGGCTGACGAGCTCGGCCGCAGCGGAGAGACGGCGAATAGGACCGGCGACCGTGCGCGCCAACAACAGCGAGGTCACTACCGAGGCGAGCAGCGCAACGGCAGCGAGAATGAGAATGACGATGCGCTCTTCCTTCAAGATCTTGTCGATCTGGCCGGGGCGCGTCGACAGCAGCAGCACGCCCTGCACGTCGTTGAAGCGGACGATGGGCTGCGCGATAGAGACGATCTGCTCGCCCTTGCGGTTGAGCAGCAGCATGCTCTTCTCGTGCCCCTCGAGCGCGTCTCGCACCTCCTTGTAGGCCATGCCGTTGCCGGTGCCGATCTCCTGGTAGACGGGCAGCGTCTCGCGGAAGAAATAGCGCGTGATGCGGCTCCAGACGTTCTGCGTCTTGGTCGAATCCTCGTCGTTGGCCGTGGGCTCGTTGCGCATCGCCTTCCAGCGCGCCAACGTCTGCGCCGTGTCGACGATCAGCGTTCCGTCGCGTCCGTAGATGCGCGCGCGGGTGTTGGTCGGCTGAATGAGCTTGCGCAGGATGGGCGTCACCTCCTCGGGATGGATGGAGAGCTCGAGCGAGGCGAGGCCGTCGTCGGGGAACCTGTTCACCGCCGGCGGGGCATCGGGGATGGCATTCGGATCGATGACGATCTGCTCGCGCACGACCTTGGCGTTGGCGGCGATCGCGTCGGCGATGATCTTGCCCTGCGTCTTCAGGGCGTCGAGCTTGGCGTCGATGAGCCAGGTGTGGAACCAGCCGAGATAGAGGATGCCGCCGACGAGGATGAAGAACCCGATCAGGTTGGAGATCAGGATGCGGCGCAGGAGGCTGGCAGAGAAGAAGCGGACGATGCGCTGGCGGCTGAGCCAGGCTTGCAGCGGTGCCAGCGCCTTCGGCGTGGCGCCGCCGACGGGCTCGACGTGCGCGGCAGCCGTCTGGGCGCCGAGCGCAATGGCGCTGGCGGTGCGCCGCGCCGCGGCGGCGGATTGCCGGACCGCCGAATGCGCTGCAGCAGCGCCGGACTTTGCCGCCGATCGGATGGATTGTGAGGCAGTGCCCGCCATTTCGGTAGACACGCGGGCCAGTCGCGTCGCGGCTGCCACGATCGCAGTCCAGATGTCGTTCGCAAAGCCCCTGAGGCCGGCGAACCCGTTCGACAGCTGATGCTGCTCGGATCGCCCGGTCTCGAGCGCCATCCTACCTCCGCGCCTCAAGCTTCCTTGAAGCGGTAGCCAACGCCGTACAAGGTCTCGATGACATCGAAATTGTCGTCGACCTGCTTGAACTTCTTGCGCAGCCGCTTGATGTGGCTGTCGATGGTGCGGTCGTCAACATAGACCTGATCGTCGTAGGCAGCGTCCATCAGCGCATCGCGCGTCTTCACGACGCCGGGGCGCGAGGCGAGCGCCTGCAGGATGAGAAACTCCGTGACGGTCAGCGTCACCGGCTTGTTGTCCCAGTGGCAGTTGTGACGCTCGGGATCGAGCTTGAGCTTGCCGCGCTCGAGCACGCGCGCCGCCTCGATCTCCGGAGTGGCGCTGGGGTCCTTGGGTTGGAAGCGGCGCAGCACTGCCTTGACGCGCTCGACGACGAGCCGCTGCGAGAAGGGCTTGGCCACATAGTCGTCGGCGCCCATCTTGAGGCCGAACAACTCGTCGATCTCCTCGTCCTTGGAGGTGAGGAAGATCACCGGCATGTCCGAGCGCTGGCGCACGCGGCGAAGAAGCTCCATGCCGTCCATGCGCGGCATCTTGATGTCGAAGATGCCGAGATCGGCGGGGTCCTCCGACAGCGCCTCCAGCGCCGAGACGCCGTCATTGTACGTGCGCACCTTGTAGCCTTCTGCCTCCAACGCCATGCGGAGCGAAGTGAGGATGTTGCGCTCGTCGTCGACCAGCGCGATCGTGCTTTTTTCTTTCATCATGTCCCGACCCTGCGGCAGAGCAGCACCCTGCCGCGCTTTATGGCTCCAAGGTGTATCAATTGTGGCGAAGCCAATTTCGTGATTTCTGTCTGAACGTTATCTGAATAGGTTGGACACAGGAAGCGGACGAGGCGGCATGTCTGTTGAAGAGGCTCCAAAACAGCCGAAAATTTCGGGCGTTAAGGAAACCGCGCTGGCGGCTCGGGTGATGATCCGGGAGGCCCTCAAAGGCGCGCTGGCGAGCGCGCTGCAACCGTCCGGGCATCCATACGCCTCCCTGCTGCTGACGGCAACCGAGCCCGACGGCAGCCCAGTTTTCCTGATTTCTAAACTGGCCCTGCATACCAAGAACCTTGCCGCCGATGCTCGCGCGAGCCTGCTTATCGATGCAACCGGCACCGAGGCCGACCCGATGGCCGGCGCCCGCATCACGCTCATCGGCGAGGCGCGGCCGACGACGAGTGCGACCGCGCGTCGCCGCTTTTTGGCGCGTCATCCTGCCGCCGCCGGCTATGCCGATTTTCCGGACTTCTCTTTTTACGCGTTCAGCATCGCCAGCGCGCACTATATCGGCGGCTTCGGGCGCATCGTCGACCTGCCGCGCGCGGAGCTGCTGCTCGATGTCGGCGATGCGCAGGCGCTGATCGAGGCCGAGCCCGGCATCGTTGAGCACATGAACGCGGACCACGCCGACGCCATCGAGCTCTACGCGACGCGCCTGCTCGGCGCCGCGCCGGGGGCCTGGCGCATGACCGGCATCGATCCTGACGGCTGCGACTTGGTGCTCGGCGCGCGGGCGCTGCGCCAGGCGTTCGCTTCGCGCGTCAGCAATGCCGAGGCGGCACGCAAGGAGCTGGTGCGCCTGGTCGGCGTCGCCCGCTCGCAAGCCGCTTAGCACTCACATCACCAAGAGTGTCTGTTGAGGCTGGCGTGGATCCCGACCTTCGTCGGGATGACGTCGAGAGTACGCACAACGCCGGCCCCATATCCGCGGGGTCAGCGTCAGGCCGACAGCGGCGAAGGCCGCATCGCCTTCCTCGCGACCGACGCGTCGCCAGTTGTTACCAAAAGAATGGTTTTCCCTGGGGTCCGCGCTTCGGCTTATTGCTGGGTTGCCGCTTCTGGCTCGGCTGGTCCCAGAAATTGAAGAAGCCGGGCTGCCAATTATTGCCGCTGGCCGGGAACATACCCCAAGGATCGGCCGGAGGCGTGGGCTTACGCGTCTTGAATCCGCCCTGCGGCTGATTGCTCAGCACCGCTACAAATTCGGTACGATAGTTGGTCTCGCGGCTCAGCGGTTCGTCCGAGACGATGATCGAGGATCGCGGCAGCGCGGTCGGCGCGATGCGATCGAGCACGTCCTGCGGGATGCTGACCCGGTCGAGCGCGTTCTTGGCTTCGTCCCCGCTGTCGATCGTGACCGCGGTCCAGCGCAGTCCCGCGTCGCCCTGCGCCATCGCCGTGAACACATGCGTGCCGATGGGCCTCTCGGGGTCGCGGATGGTGACCGGAACCTCGATGGTCGCATCGAACACCTCGCCGCCGTCCGGCCACGGCTTGCCCGTGTTCCGCCGCACGTAGAGCTTCTGCGTCGCCCGGCTGATGTAGAGCGAGACCGGAACGAGCGCGAGCTTTGCTTCGTCCGCCGCCTTCGCCGTCTCCGTCTTCCGGGTTACGGCCGCCTTGGCGGCCTCCGCTGCCTTGGTCGCGGCATCGGCTTTCGACGTCGCATCGGCTCGGGCCGCGTCGAGTTTGGCACTTACTTCGGTGGCCTTGGCGGCGGCCTTGAGCTTCCTTTCCTCGGCCTTGGCCACGTTCGACTGCGCGGAGGCGATTGCCTTTTCGGCGGCAGCGAGATCGGCGTCGGCAGAGGATTTCTGCCGTTCCGCTTTGGCGGCATCGGCCGGCTTGGCTGCGACCTCGACCTTCGCGTCCGTATCGGCCTTGCCAATGTCGAGTGTCGCGCCCGCCTCCGCGGCCTTGGCAGCGGCCTTGAGCCCTTGTTCCTGCGCCTTGGCCTCGCTCGACCTGGCCTTGTCGAGCGCCTTTTCGGCTGCAGCGAGGTCGGCGTCGGCGGAGGACTTCTGCCGTTCTGCCTTGCGCAGCGACGCCTTTGCGGATGCCGCCTCGCGGGCTGCTTGCTTAGCCGCCTTCTTCGTCTCCTCGACCGCTTTGACGGCCTCGGCGGCGTCGCGCGCGAGCGTCTCGGCACGCTGCGGAGCGGCAGCCATGGCCTCCGCGTTCGGTACCAGCAGCGCCGCGTGAGAAAACTCGACGGGCGCTGCGTCGTCCGGCGAGATGATCACCCGCATCCCGATGCGCGTCGTGTCGAACATCCTATCCGCAAAGCCGTACGGCATCCGCACGCAGCCGTGCGAGGCGGCATACCCCGGCAGCGGACCGCCATGCATCGCTATGCCGTTCCACGTAAGGCGCTGCATGTGCGGCATGTGGGCGTCGTCATAGAGATTGGAGCGGTGGTCGATGTTCTTCTGAAGAACGGCAAACACGCCGGCCGGCGTTTCGCGCCCCTTGACGCCGGTCGACACGGGCGCTCTTACGATCCAGCCGTCGGCGTCATAGAACGTGACCTGCTGCGATTTGATCGACACGATCGCCATGATCGGCTCGCCGGCATCTCGCGCCGCCGCCTCGCCGGAAGAGCCCCGCTCTCTCGCCCAGGCGTCGGTGGTCATCGCCGTCAGCGCGGCAATGGCCGCAATCGTTGCGACGACGGAAAGTGCTAAACGCCGAACTGTTGATTGCGTCATGGTAAATCTGCGATCCCAGGCCCTTCGGTTTGATGCCAGCCCGTGCTTGCCTCGATCAAGTGTCAAAATTGCGCTGTCTGGATTGGCTGGCCGGACGCGGCCTCTGATGTGCTCTTGGGGACACTCCGCCCCCCGCCCAGGCGCGCCTTTTCGCTGTCTGCCGGCGCCGTCCCGCACTCAAGCCTTGAAGTCTTCCAGCGTCAGCAGCGGCGTCAGCGTGAGGCCGGCGGCGGCGAAGGCTTCGTTCGCGCCCTCTTGCCGGTCGACGACGGTGACGACGCCCACCACCTCGGCGCCCTCGGCACGCACCGCTTCCGCCGCCTTGACGGCCGAGCCGCCCGTCGTCGTCACGTCCTCGACGATGACGACGCGCTTGCCTTTCAGGTTGTCGCCGGCGGGAAGGCCCTCGATGAGGCTCCGGGTGCCGTGCTCCTTGGCCTGCTTGCGCACGAAGAAGGCGTTGATCGGCCGCGCGCTCGTCTGGCTGACGGCGGCGACCGCCGCGGCGAGCGGAACCGCGCCCATCTCCAGCCCGCCGATGAGATCGGGCTTCTTTTCGGCGATGGCTTCGAGGATCAGCGTCGCGATGGCGTGCGCGCCTTCCGCGTCGAGCATCGTCGGCTTCATGTTGAAGTAGTAGGTCGAGGTGCGCCCCGAGGCGAGCTTCACCTCCTTGCCCGACTGGAACGAGCGCGCCTTGATGATCTCGATGAGCCGCGCCTTCAGCGCCTCGTTTCCGCCAGCCGACATGCCGCCGCCCTCTGCGCTAGTGTGATGATCGAGAAATTCGCCATGTGCGCGGCGATGTGTTTCCCGCACCGGCTTGCGCAATCGCCTGACTGCGCTATCAGTGTCAAGCCCGCGGGCTGCCCGTGGAGACGGATATCCCTGAGCCCAACGGGGCTTGCAAGCGCCCGCCCATGAGCTTCTTTCCCTTGACGCTGGACCGCCTGGAGCGCGGCTCGACGCAGTGGCTGGACAGGCTAGCCGCCCGCCCGCGCCTTGCCGCGGCGGCGCTGTTAAGCCTGGCGCTGTTCGCCTACCTGCCCGGCGTCTTGCTGCTGCCGCCGGTCGACCGCACCGAGGTCGTCTACGCGCAGTCCGCGCGCGGCATGCTGGAGCGGCGCGATGCTTTCGACGCCAGCTACGAGGGCGAGCGCTTCGCCTTCCGTCCCATCGGCATCTACTGGCTGCAAATGGGGGCCGGCCAGCTGCTCGGTCGCGACGCACGCGGCGCCATCGCCACCTACCGGCTGCCGTCGCTCATCGCCGGCGTGCTGGCGGTGCTGGCCACGTGGTGGCCGACGCGCCCGCTCATCGGTGAGCGCCGCGCCATCATCGCCGCGGCGCTGTTCGCCGTCTCGCCCATCGTGGCGCTGCAGGCGAGCCTCGCCATCCCCGAAGGCCCGCTGCTGCTGTCGATCGTCGTCGCCCAGCTCTGCCTGTTGCGCCTCTACTGCGCCCTTGAAAGCGACCGCCGCAACGGGCTGTGGCTGGTGCTCGCCTTCTGGGCGGCGCAGGGCGCCGGCATGCTGCTCAACGCGCTGGCGGTGCCGATCCTTTCCCTGTCGACCATCGCCGCGCTCTACGCCTTCGATCGCCGTCTCGATTGGCTCAAGCGGCTGCGCCCGCTGCTCGGCGTCCCATTGATGGCGGCGGTTGCCGCGCCGTGGCTCATCATCCGCGCCCACTTCGACGGCGGCGTGCCGTTCGCGGGCCTCACCTTCGGCGAGCTGATTCGCGCGCTGGGCGGCGCCCAGGACATGAAGTGGAAGGCGGCGCCGCTCACCTTCACGCTCGCTTTCCTGCTCGGCTTCCTGCCCGGCGCCCTGCTGCTGGTGCCGGCACTGCAGAACCTGTGGCGCCAGCGGGCGGCGGCGCTGCAGCGCTTCCTGTTCGCCTGGATTGTCGGCTACTGGCTGTACCTGGAGCTGATCGCTTCGAAGCCGGCGCTGTACACGGTGCAGGCGATGTTCCCCGCCGCCGCCGCGGCCGTTGCCTTGGTGCTCGACCAAGGTCCGCCGGAGGCGGCATTGCGGGAAGGACGTCTCGCCATCCCGCCGCGCATGCTGCGCCTGCCGTGGTGGCTGGTGCTCGCCGGCATGCTGGTGCTCTACGTCGGCGGCCTGTGGTTCGCCGGCGTATCGCCGAGCGTCCTCGTCATCCTCGGCGCCGTGCTCGTCACCGCACTGTTCACGCTCGCTGCGCGTGCCGCGACGGGCGGTTATGCGGCCGCCTGGCTCACCACCAGCGTCGCCGGCTTCGTGCTGTTCATCGCCTTCACCTTCGCCGTGCTGATGCCGCACATGCGCCTCGGCTGGCCGGCGCCGCGCATCGCCGAGGCGATTGCGCCGCTGCGCCGCTGCGTCACCGGCCCCGTGGGCGTCGTCGGCTTCCGCGAGCCGTCGACGACCTTCGTCCTGGGGCGCGGCAGCAACGCCAACGTCGAGACGATTGCCGGCTGGATGGCCGGCGGCGAGGACGCCATCGCTGTCGTCGAGGACCGCTGGCAGGGCGACCTCGCCCAGGCGCTGGCCGCGCGCAACGCCAGGCGGCCGGCGCGGGTGGGCTGCGTTACGGCCTTCAACGTGATGCGCGGCTGCCCGCTCAGCTTCTCCATCTACGCCACCGGCCATAGCGCGCTCGACCCCGGCTGCAAGCTCGCCGAGCGCTATGCCTGCCGGTCGCCGCTGCCCGCCGCCTCCGAGGCCGATTCGCGCTGCCGCTGACGGGGCCCCTTTTCGCCGCGCGAAGCGGCAGGGCCCGTCATGGCGAAGCCGTGCTCCGCACGGACGCGCCCCGCGCCTAGGCGCGGCCATCAGCTCGCGCTACGGCGCCGCAAGCAAAGCTTCTCCCCCCCCCTCGTGTCACCCTTGAGACAACCCTTCCAAAGCGCTATGCCGCTGCCAAGCACACTGCACCCCCCTATGAGAAAGGTCGCCCATGGCCTCGCCGCAATTCAATCCCGAAGCCCCGCCCGAGCTCATCGCATCCCAGTGGTTCAACGCCGCCGAGCCGCTGTCGCTCGCCAAGCTGAAGGGCAAGGTCGTGGTGCTCGTCGCCTTTCAGATGCTGTGCCCCGGCTCGCTGCGCCATTCGCTGCCGCAGGCTTCCCGCATCGCCCGCGCCTTCTCGGGCGACGAGGTCGAGGTCATCGGCCTGCACATGGTGTTCGAGAACCACAACGACATGACGCCGTCGCTGCTCGAGCCGTTCCTCAAATCCGAGCACATCGAGATCCCGGTCGCCGTCGATGCGCAGAACGGCTCCGGCCTGCCGCAGACCATGGAGGCCTACGGCATGCAGGGGACGCCGACGCTGCTCATCTTCGACCGCCAGGGGCGCCTGCGCCGGCACTACCTGGGCGCCGTCGACGACGTGCGCCTCGGGGCCGAGATCATGGCGCTCGCCATCGAGGACAAACAGGCGCCGCGCGAAGAGTCCATCGCCATCGAGCAGAGGCTGCACGCCGCCCTGGTCGATCCCAACGAGCACCACCATCACCACCATCATGACGGCGAGTGCTGCGGCGGGCATCACCACCATGAGCATGCGCACGATCACGACCATGATCACGAGGGCGGCTGCTGCGGCGGCAAGCACGCGCACGATCACGGCCACGATCACGAGGCCGGCTGCTGCGGCGGTCACGACCACGGCCACGAGCACGCGCACGGCGAAGGCTGCGGCTGCAAGCACTGAGCTAATCCCCCCTCTCCCCGTCCTTACGGGGAGAGGGTCGGGGTGAGGGGCAGCCGCTTGCGCGGCGCCAGTTTCTGCCCCTCACCCTAACCCTCTCCCCACGCCAAGAGGCGTGGGGAGAGGGGATGCAGCCTTCAATCCGCCCCCCGAATCGCGGCATGGTCGCGCATGCAAGTCGAGGCGGAGCCTCGCAATGCAAGTCGAGGCGCGGAGATGAGCCATGATCGAGCGCGTGGCGGACGGCGATGACGTCGGCGAGGTCGCGGAAGCCAAGCCGCGCGAGCGCGCCAAGGCCAAGGCGGCCTTCGACAAGAAGACCATCGCCCTCGTCTACGACTTCGACGGCACGCTCTCCCCGCGCCCGATGCAGGACTACGCCTTCCTGCCGCAGATCGGCGTCGACCCCGCGCAGTTCTGGAAGGAATCGAACGCCATCGCCCGCCGCGAGGGCGCCGACGGCCTCATCACCTACATGCGGCTGCTCTACAAGAAGGCGAAGGCCGCCAACGTGCGCATCGACCGCGCCGACCTCGTCGCCCAGGGCAAGCGCGTCGAGCTGTTCCCCGGCGTCGAGGAGTGGTTCGACGCGATCGGCAAGTACGTGAAGCTGCGCGCCGAGACGCACGGCATCGCGCTTCGCCACTACGTCGTCTCGGCGGGTCTAACGGAGATCATCGAGGGCACGCGCATTTTTAAGCGCTTCCATAACGTGTTCGCTAGCGAGTTCTGGTTCGAGGCCTACGAACTGCCGTTCCCCAAGCGCGTCATCACCGACACCGGCAAGACGCAGTACCTGTTCCGCATCAACAAGGGCATCGAGGATCTGCGCGTCGGGATCAACGAGCACATGGACGAGGCGGCGC
Organism: Hyphomicrobium sp.; assembly: GCF_009026145.1. Classification (GTDB taxonomy): domain Bacteria; phylum Pseudomonadota; class Alphaproteobacteria; order Rhizobiales; family Hyphomicrobiaceae; genus Hyphomicrobium_A. The sequence goes on along the minus strand of NZ_WBUE01000008.1, from coordinate 111,434 downwards.
GCCCCATCCCGTTCGCCAACATGATCTATTTCGGCGACGGCGACACCGACGTGCCGTCGATGGCGGTGATGCGCAAGAACGGCGGGCACGCGGTGGCGGTGCATCCGCCCGGCAAGGGCAAGAAGAAGTGCGTCGAGCTATTCAAGGCGGGGCGTTGCGATTTCTTCGCCCCCGCCGACTACCGCCGCGGCTCGGAGCTGTTCAAGCGCACGTGCCTGTTATTGGACCGCGTCCTCGCCGACATCCGCGTGCAGGAGGAAGTCTGGCGCCTGGGGCGGGAAGTCAGGTGATGGGCTCATCCAAGAACAAGCGCGATGCGGCTGGATCTCTTCAGCTCGATTTGCGCGAGGGGGACTCCGTCCAGCACCTCTGGGGGACTGCCGATGGACTTTTGGTAATTTCGCGCTGGCGAACGTGTAGAATACGTACCCCGGACTGCATTGATCCAGATCGCCAGCATTCCGACGCGCCCTGGCAACAATCCATCGTGTTCGAGCTCGGGACCGAGAGTCCTCTGGTGGCGAGGTCTCTTGTTCAGGTTCAGGAAGTTCTCAAGTCGGTCTGGCCAGAGTCTGACGGCCGAAGGTCCGCCACTTTTGACATTGCATTTCGTGTTCTGAAGGCATTGCTGACACTAGACCGGATAATTAACCGGATAAGAACGGAGACCGAGGCGCATGTTGAAGTGGTGTCCGCCTCAATCGAGCAATACACCGTCGGTCAGGCACCCAAGCCCATCCCGCCCATCTTGACGTTGGAGGAAGATTTCAAGTCGTTCGCGCTTGAGGTTCGTCAGTGCTTGAACCACATGACCGATATCTTCGACCTGATTGATGCGGGCGTTAGCCCGGGCCGCTTTGATCTAGCGCGCGAAAAGTTGAAGAAGAAATTTGGAGAAGATGCTGCGATCCTCAGGATGCTTGAGGGGGACGCGAGGTGGATAGAGCTCTGGATTGCAGTTGCGAACACGGTGAAGCACCCCAAAAAGACGGAACGTATTGTTGTCAACGATTTGCGCCTTCTACCTGACCGTCGAATCCAGCTTCCTACTTGGCAACTGTTTCACTCGACACGTTGCCTCGATGCTCCTCAGGCGCTCTTGGAGTCAGCCGACATCGTGATCCAGAACTTGTTGGGCTTGTTTGAGAACCTCTTTGTCGTCGTTATTGACCAAGTGTTGCCGGCGCTCCCTTCCGGCCTTCAATGGGTTCTCGACGATATTCCTGAAGCTGAGCGGGACCCAAAATGTCCCCAGCGGTACTTGCTGTCTATCGGGATGCGCAACGCGCGTCATGCTTAGATCGATCTGCCTGCGCCCCCTGCTCGCGCCGACGGCATTCCGGCGCGCCGCAAGGCGCGCCTGCCGCACTCATCCCTCTCCCCGCAAGCGGGGAGAGGGCTAGGGTGAGGGGCAGCCGCACGCTCCTACTTCTGCAGCTCATGCAGCAGCCACTCGAGCACGCCATCCATGTTGCGCTCGACGTCATCGTTGGTGACGCGGCACACGCGATAGCCCATCCGCTCAAGAGCCGCCGTGCGCGCTTGATCGGCGGCGATCTCTTCATCGAGTCCGTGCGTGGCGCCGTCGACTTCGACGATGAGTTTCTTCTCGCGGCAGGCAAAGTCCGCGAAGTAGGGTCCGATGGCTGCCTGGCGCACGAACTTGAAGCCGCCGAGCCGGCGGCTGCGCAGCTCCTCCCAGAGCTTCGCCTCGGCTGTGACTTGCCGCGAGCGCAGCGCCCTTGAGCGGTTCGTGCGCCATGGCTGAGGCCCACGCATGATCCAGCCCCCGTGAGGTTTGTCCCAGCTTTTGCCCCTCACCCTAACCCTCTCCCCATGCCTTGAGGAGGCATGGGGAGAGGGGATACGGGCCCATGCCTTGAGGAGGCATGGGGAGAGGGGACAGGGGCGCGAGACTTATCCCCGCCTCCGCATACACCCTTATCCTCTCCCCATCCCTGCCCGTTGAGGGACGCATCAGCTGAGCGGCCGACGCGGGGCAGGGACCGGTGCCCGGTTGAGGCGGCGTTGCTTTCCGTTCGCAGCGTCGACGCGAGGATCAGCTCTCCTCAGATGCCGGGGCAACGCACCGAGGCTGGGCGATGCTGGCAACAGCGCGCACGGACGCCCTTCGTCAGCGGCACCGTTCACTTGCGAACGGCGCAGCCGCCAACGGTCCTGAGCGATGACAGCCCGGCCCGCGAAGCGCCGGGTGGGACCGAAGGCCCGTTGCCGTCGTGAAGAGCACCCTCGGCTTTGCAGCTACCGCACGCGGGCGCCGAAAGGTCGCCGGATTGTTACCAGGATGGCGGTCGTTTGGCGCCCGCGCTCCCTCGTTCTTTGACATCCCTCGGGGCCATTGGCTCGCGAGACCGTCACGTCGCGCGCGCGCTCCCGCGGTGGCAGTGGGAAACACCACGCCGTTGTGGATAGCGCCGGCCAGAGCCCACTTGCGGCGCGCCGTTTCGGCTAACCTCGGTGCAGCGATTCTGCGTACCACCCCGCAATGACCTGCGCGGCCGATGCCGCAAGCGCCCCGTGTCGCGTCTCAAGGCGCCGTAGAGAACGCACTCGGGAGGCTCCATATGATCAAGCCATTTGCTCTCGCGCTCGCGGCGGCCATCGCCGTGCCCGTCTACTCCGGCCCGGCTTTCGCCACCGACTACTGGGACTGGAGCATGGGCAGCGGCAGCCCGACGACGCGGGCGAAGCGGGCGCGCGTCAAATATGCCAGGCGCTACCACAAGGAGGGCCCGACCAAGGTCATGGCCTACGTGAAGCGCGAGGGCGAGAAGGACGAGGTGGCCGAGCGCCGCGAGTTCACGTGCGCCGAAAAGGTGCGCGGGCTCGGCACGCAGTGGATCGGCACCGAAGGCGCCATGGACGCCGCCAAGAAGGATTGGATGGAGCGCGTGCGCTACGACTACGGCGAGTCGTTCCTCGACATGAACAACGCCAAGGATTTCGTTTCCCGCTGCGGCCGCGTGTCGGTTGGCGAGGTGGCTGGGCAGGTGATGTACCGCTGCGAGATCGTCGCCCGCCCGTGCAAGGGGCTGATGAACGAGACCAAGGCGGCTGCGAAGTAAGACGCTAGGGCTGTTGCACTTGCGGGCGGGGCGGGAGAGATCCCATACCCGCCCGCTTTTTGTCTGGCGCGCAGTTGGTTGATCCGGCGCAAGGCCGGCGCGCGCGGCCTCTCTAGGCTTCAGGGAGCTGATTCCACAGCGGGGGTGCGCCATGATCAAGACAGCTACGCATAGCCTTACGCTTCTGGGTGTCGCCCTCATCTTCACCCTCATCGGCGGTGCGGCGCGCGCCGATGTGCTCGCCGACTGCAGGACGGCCAAGTCGGGCGAGCAGCGCATCGCCGCCTGCAGCGAGATCGTTGCCTCCAAGACCGCCGCGTCGGCCGAGCGCGCCGAGGCGTTGCGGCGCCGCGCCGATGCCTACGCTGCGCGCGCCGCTCACCGCGAGGCTGCCGCCGACTACACGGAGGCGCTGCGGCTCGAGCCGGCGTCAGGGCCGGCCATCATCGGCCGCGCCCAGGCGCGCCTTGCCGTGGGCGACGCCGACGGCGCCATCGCCGATTTCACCGATGCGATGCGGCTCGGCGGCCGCTCGGCCGGCTTGTGCGTTGCCCGTGGGTACGCATGGCTGCTGAAAGGAGATGCCGATGCGGCGATCGCCGATTTCACGGCCGCGATCGAGCTGCAGCCGAAGAACGCCAGCGCCCACAACAATCGCGGGCTCGCCTACCGCAAGAAGGGCGATCTCCCCGCCGCCATCGCCGACTATTCCGCCGCCATCCGGCTCAATCCGGCATTTGCGCAGGCCTACGCCAATCGCGGCTACGTCTACGAGGCACAGGGCGACCAGCTCGCCGCGGCCGCCGACCTCGAGCGCGCGCTGTCGCTCGATCCGGCCTTGACCGGCGCCGCCAGCGGCCTCAAGCGTCTCGGCCAGCCGAGCGATGCCACCGCGCGCAGCCAGAAGCTCATCGCGCACGGCAAGGAGCTGGCGCAGAAGAATTGCGCCTGGTGTCATGCCGTCGACAAGTCCGGCGACAGCCCCAATCCGCGCGCCCCGCGCTGGCGCGACATGGCCGGGCGGCACCCCATCCTGGCGCTGCGCGAGCCGCTGTCGCGCGGCATCGCCCGCCCGCACGACGAGATGCCGAAGTTCGAGCTGTCGGACGCTGAGGTCGACACCATTATCGCCTACATCAACAGCCTGTCGCCGTGAAACTTATGGCCGAAGTGAGCGTTTGCTGCCAGACATCGCCACGAGGTACGGAAGGAGGCTCCCCAATGTCGGTCGATCCGCTCAGCCAGCCCTTGATGCGCGTGCGCCAGGGCCGGCTTATCGCCGGCGTATGCGGCGGCATCGCCAAGTGGCTGGGGTGGGATCCGACGCTGGTGCGCCTCGGCTATGTCGTGCTGTCGGTGATCTCGGTCGGCTTCCCCGGCATCATCATCTACATCCTGTTGTGGATATTGATGCCGCAGGAGCCGGCCTAGGCGCTTGGCGTATAGCGCGCGAAGATGACTTGCGTGTCGCCGTAGGCGCGTCGGTCGAACTCGGCAAAGCCCGTTGGCAGCGCAGGCGAAATCCCCGCCCGCTCTTCGAGGACTACAATCGCCCCCGGTACCAGCCATCGGCCTGCCGCCAAGGAGGCGAGAGCCCGCTCGCCGAGGCCCTGCCCGTAGGGCGGATCGAGAAAGGCGAGGCTGAACGGCGCCATGGTGCCGGCCGGCCCGAGGTCGGTCGCCTCGCGGCGGAAAATGCGCGTCACGCCGGTGAGCCCGAACTTCTCGATGTTGTTGCGAATGAGCGCCCGCGCCTCAGCCTCGCTGTCGACGAACAGGCAGAACGCCGCCCCGCGCGAGATGGCTTCGAGGCCGAGCGCGCCGGTGCCGGCAAAGAGGTCGATGACGCGCGCGCCCTCGAGCGAGAAATCGGCGACGCCGTGGGCGAGGATGTTGAACAGGCTTTCACGCACGCGGTCGGCGGTCGGCCGCAGGCCCTCGTGCTGCGGGCCGGCAATTGGGCGCCCGCGCAAGGATCCGCCGACGATCCTCATGCCTCCTCGCTGCGCTTGGCGTTGCGCGCCTTGCGCTTGGCGCGCTCCTCCTCGACCGGATCATAGAGGCCCAGCTCCTCGGCGAGGCGCGGTCCGAGCTGATCGGCGAGCACCCGGCGCTTCACCGGCTCCGCCTCGCCGGGCTTCAAGTCGAGCAATTGAAACGGGCCGTAGGAGATGCGGATGAGGCGGTTCACGTCAACGCCGAGGTGGCCGAGGATGCGGCGTACCTCGCGGTTCTTGCCCTCGCGCAGGCCCACGGTGAGCCAGGCGTTGGCGCCCTGCACGCTGTCGAGGCTCGCCTCGATGGGGCCGTAGCGCACGCCATCGATCTCGATGCCGTCCTTCAATTTGTCGAGCGCCTCCTGCGTTACGCGGCCGTGTGCGCGCACGCGGTAGCGCCGCAGCCAGCCGGTCGATGGCAGCTCCATATGGCGGGCCAGTGCGCCGTCGTTGGTGAGCAGCAAGAGGCCCTCGCTGTTGAAGTCGAGCCGCCCGACGGAGACGACGCGCGGTAGCCCCTCGGGCAGCGACTGGAACACGGTCGGGCGCCCTTGCGGGTCGCTATGGGTGGTGACGAGCCCGCGCGGCTTATAGTAGCGCCACAGGCGCGGCGGCTCGGCCGAGGGCAGCGGCTTGCCGTCGACGAGCACCTTGTCGCTGGCCGTCACCTCGAAGGCCGGCGTCGTCAGCAGCCGGCCGTTGACGTTGACGCGGCCCTGTTCGATCCATCGCTCGGCCTCGCGCCGCGAGCACAGGCCCGCTCGCGCCATCGCCTTGGCGATGCGCAACGGCTCGTCGGGCCCCGCGGCGGGTTTTGCCGGTGGTTTACGATGCTTGGCACCGGGCTTGCGATTTTGGCGCTTTGCTGGTTTGTCGACGGGCATGGAGTTCGAATGCGATTTGAGCGAGCCCCTTATGACACCTGAGCGCGATCAGGGCCACATGCTGCGCGCGCTATCCGAAGCGCAGGCGGCGGGGCAGCGCGGCGAGGTGCCTATCGGCGCCGTCATCGCCGGGCCGGAGGGTGCGCTGCTGGCGGCGGCGGGAAATCGCACGCGCGAACTGAACGATCCGACCGCGCACGCCGAGCTGTTGGCCATTCGCGCCGCCTGCGCCCGCCTCGGCTCGGAACGGCTCACCGGCTGTGACCTCTACGTGACGCTCGAGCCGTGCCCGATGTGCGCCGCGGCGATCTCGTTCGCGCGTATCCGGCGCCTCTACTACGGCGCCTCGGACCCGAAGGGGGGCGGCGTGGAGCACGGCCCGCGCATCTACAACCAGACGACCTGCCACCACGCGCCGGAAATTTATACCGGCATCGGCGAGGCCGACGCGAGCCTGATCCTCAAGGCATTCTTTCAAGCCAGGCGCTAGGCGACGTTCCCGGCACTTATGGAGGAACGAGGCGGGGTCCGGCTCTCGCCACGGCAAGCCGAGGGAAGCCAGCCGGCATTTTGCTGCCGATCAAGCCATAGGGATGCACGACGTTTTAGTTTTCTGCGCCGAGCGTATTCCGTTGGTGCCGCTTGCGGCGTCTACCCGCTGCGAAAACGATCTCCGACATCGAGGAATAGTCAGTGAGTGCCCTGCAAATAAGCACGATGATATTCGCTCTGGTTATCGCCGCTAGCATAGCGGGGGTTCTGCTTGCTCCATCTCTGTCGGCCAAATATTTGAGTGCCAACGACTCCAGAGAGTTCTTCAAAGCCGTCCGGAACGTCATCATTGGATTGGTGTCATTCAGCCTCGGTTTGCTTGTAACGAGCTCGAAGACTGACTTTCAGAAGCATAGAGATGAGCTGAAGGGGCAAGCGACCAACATCATCGTTCTCGATCGCGTTCTGAGAGACTACGGTCCGGAAGCCAACCCGGCGCGAGCCGAGCTGCGTCGGACCGTCCTCAATGAAATCCATCAGATACAACTCGCGGCGAATGATCTTGTTGCCGACGCAAAGGCGATCGGCGCCTCGCACATGGGAAAACTTCGCCTATCGCTCATTCAGCTAAGCCCCAAGAACGAGGGCCAGTCACTGCTCAAGGCGACGGCGCTTGGCATCGGCCAGCAAATCGTCACATCCCGTTGGCGGATCTATGAGGACCTGAGCAGCAACATCATATGGCCGGTGGTTGGTGCGCTCGTTTTCTGGCTCATGGCAGCGTTCTTCGCCATCGGGGTGATAGCACCGCGGCATGCGTTGGCTCTGGGCGGCCTGCTCGTCGCCTCACTATCGGTTGCGGTCGCCATGTACCTCATCGTCGAATTGGGCGCGCCCTATGAGGGGCAAATCACCATTTCTCCGCAGCCTCTCGAGGAAGCGGTGGCGCAGATTTCGGAAGTGCCCGGCTGAGAGAATTCCGCCAAGGTCGTATGTCGAGCCCACGTTCATGAGCGCGCAGCTCCTAGCCCTTGGCGGGATGGCGGCGCTTCAATAGCGGGCGCCGCAGGCGCAGTCGTTGCGGGGCGGCTGGCGGCGGCAGGTGGTCGATCGCCTCGGGGGCGGGGAGCGTTTCGGCTTCGAGCATGCGGGCGAGTTGCGCCTTGACGCGCTCCTTGGCCGGCTCGGCGGCGGCGAGGATCTCGTCGATCTTGAGGAAGTCGAGGATCTGGAAGCGGCTGGTGCCGGCGTCGATATAGAGGTCGGGCTGCCGCGTGCGCAGCTTCTCGCGGATGATGGTGCGCTCGAAGATGAAGTTGGAGGCGAACAGCGTCTCCCACGCCTTCGGTATCTCGCGCCCGGGACGCCGCACCGGCGCGCCGCTGGCGTCGACGGCGACGGTCAAGTCGGCCTCGTCGGCGATGAGGTCGAAGGGCAGTGGATTGACGAGGCCGCCGTCGATCAGCACGCGTCCTTCGATGACGACGGGCTGAAAGATGACCGGCAGCGCCATGCTGGCGGCGATGGCGGGACGCAGCGGCCCGGACGCGAACACCACCGATTCCTGCGCGTAGAAGTCGGAGGCGACGACCTTCAACGGAGTCGCCAGGTGATCGAAGTCGCGCGCGATGCGCGCCGGCAGGATGATGTCGAGCAGCTTCTCAGGAGCGAGGAAGGCGGGGCGCGGTGCCAAAGCATTGAAGAAGCCGCCCGAGGTGCGCACGCGAGCGGAATAGAGATCGCGCACGAGGTCGAGGCGCTTCTTGAGCACCTCGAAGGCGTGCATGCGGATCTGCTTGCCGCTGAGGCCCGAGGCGTAGGCGGCGGCGAAGATGGCACCGATGGACGTGCCGGCGATGATCTTGGGGCGCAGGCCGAGCTCGTCGAAGGCCTCCAGGATGGGGATATGGGCGAGCCCGCGCGCACCGCCGCCGCCGAGCGCCAGGGCGATACTGGGCGTACCCGCGGGAGAGGCAGGTACGGGTGCTGGACTGACCGGAACTGACTTTCTGCTCATCGAAGGTTTGCGGTACTATAGCGGATGGCGGTGCAGCTTAGCGTGCAAGCTTATCGCGATTTGTGCCGGTCGAGGACGGTACAGCCGTCGCACGCTAGGCAGGGGCTTTTTCCCGCGCGATGGCGCGCCAGCCGATGTCGTGGCGGTAGAATCCGCCGGGCCAATCGATAACGGCCGCGGCCGCATAGGCGCGCGCCTGCGCCTCGGCAACGGTTCGCCCGCGCGCCGTGACATTGAGCACCCGCCCGCCGTGTGCGAGCAAACGATCGCCGTCGCGACGGGTTCCAGCGTGGAAGATCTGCACCCCATCGATGGCGCCCGCGGCCTCGATCCCCTTGATCTCGCTGCCAACCTCGGGCGCCCCGGGATAGCCCTTGGCGGCGAGCACGACCGTCAGCGCCGCGTCCTCGTGCCAGCGCACATCGAAGGTGTCTAGCACGCCGTCGACGGCGGCGAGCAAGGCCGGCAACAGGTCGGATTTCAGGCGCAGCATGAGCACTTGCGTCTCGGGGTCGCCGAAGCGCACGTTGTATTCGATGAGCTTTGGCCCTTCGGCGGTGATCATCAGCCCGGCGAACAGCACACCCTTGAACGGCGTGCCGCGCCTGGCCATCGCCGCGACCGTCGGCTCGATGATCTCGCGCATGGTACGCTCGACCATCTCGCGCGTCATGACGGGAGCGGGCGAGTAGGCGCCCATGCCGCCGGTGTTGGGTCCAGTGTCGCCATCGCCGACGCGCTTGTGATCCTGCGCAGCCGCCAGCGCCCGGGCATGCTTGCCGTCGACGAGCGCGAAAAAGCTCGCTTCCTCGCCGGCGAGGAACTCCTCGATAACGACCTCGCTGCCGGCCTTGCCGAATGCCCCCGAAAAGCAGGCATCGATCGCCGCCTCGGCCTCGGCGCGCGTTTGCGCGATGGTCACGCCCTTGCCGGCGGCCAGTCCGTCCGCCTTGACGACGATCGGCAGCTCTTGCCGGGAAAGGTAGGCCTTGGCGGCGGCAGCATCTGTGAAGCGGCCATAGGCCGCGGTTGGAATATTGAACTCGCGGCACAAGTCCTTGGTGAAGCCCTTCGAGCCTTCGAGCTGCGCTGCCGCCTGCGTCGGCCCGAAGCATTTGATGCCAGCGGTGGTCAGGTCATCCACGAGCCCGGCAACCAGTGGGGCCTCCGGGCCGACGACGACGAGGTCGATGGCGTTGTCCTTGACGAAGCGGATCACCGCCGTGTGGTCGGCCACCGGTATCGGAACGCACGCGGCCACTTCCGCAATTCCGCCGTTCCCGGGCGCACAATAGAGCTTCGTTAACAGCGGACTGGCGGCAAGCTTCCAGGCGAGCGCGTGCTCGCGGCCGCCGGAGCCGATGAGGAGAACGTTCATTCCTTAGGCGTCTCTCGAAGCAAAAGCGGGGACTTGCGCCGGACCGGGCCTTCGCCGGGCGCGGACTGATGTATCATCGAATCGAAATGCCACCAACGAGCCCCACAGCGTGAACCAACCGGCACCCCAGTCACAGCCCGGCGGCAACGTCGCGACCTACACCGTCTCCGAGCTTTCTGGCGCCATCAAGCGCGCGCTGGAGGAAGGCTTCGGCCACGTGCGCCTGCGCGGCGAGATCTCCGGCTTTCGCGGCGCGCATGCCTCGGGCCACTGCTACTTCGCGCTGAAGGACGACAAGGCGAAGATCGAGGCCGTCATCTGGAAGATGACCTACGGGCGCCTGAAGGTGAAGCCCGAGGAAGGCATGGAGGTCGTCGTCCAAGGGCGCGTGACGAGCTACCCGGGCTCCTCGAAGTATCAAATCGTCATCGAGAGCCTAGAGCCCGCCGGGCTGGGGGCGCTGATGGCGCTGCTCGAAGAGCGCAAGCGCAGGCTCGCCGCCGAGGGTTTGTTCGCCGAGGAGCGCAAGAAGCCGCGGCCCTTCCTGCCGCAGCTGGTCGGCATCATCACCTCGCCGACCGGCGCCGTCATCCGCGACATGCTGCACGGCTTCGCCGAGCGCTTCCCCACGCGCGTCATCGTGTGGCCGGTGCGCGTGCAGGGCGAGACGTGCGCCGTCGAGGTTGCCGCCGCCATCGCCGGCTTCAACGCCATCGCCCTCGGTGGCCCGATCGGCCGCCCCGACGTGCTCATCGTCGCCCGCGGTGGCGGCAGCCTGGAAGACCTGTGGGGGTTCAACGAGGAGATCGTGGTGCGCGCGGTCGCGGCGAGCCGCATCCCGGTTATTTCCGCCGTCGGGCATGAAACCGACTGGACGCTGATCGACCTCGTCGCCGATGCGCGCGCGCCAACGCCGACCAAGGCGGCGGAATGGGCGGTGCCGAAGTTTGCCGATCTCGCCGACAGCACCGAGAAGTGCGGGGCCCGCTTGACGACGGCCGCGCGCAACATTCTCCGGCACGCGCGCACACATTTGAAATCTGCATCGCGCGGACTACCGCGGCTCGAGGACGTGATCGCGCTGCCGCGCCAGCGTTTCGACGCCTGCGAGAAGCGCTTGGGTCGCGCCCTGCTCGCCAACGCCCGCGCGCATCACACGCGCTATGCCCGCATCTCGGCACGGCTGCGTCCGGCGCCTATTCTGCACCGCATCGCCGTGTGCGGCGAGCGCGCGCATACCCAGCAGGCGCGTGCCGCGCAGGCGTTGCGCAATGGCGTCGCCGCGCGCCGCCGGCAGCTCGAAGGCTGCAGCAAGCTGCTCTCAACGCTCAGCTACCAGAGCGTGTTGCAGCGCGGCTTCGCTCTGGTGCGCGATGCCGAAGGGCGCACCGTGCGCTCTGTCGCCGCCGTCGCGCCGGGCGACCGCCTCGACGTGGAGCTGCGTGATGGGCATATCGAAGCGGAGGCTCAGAGGGTACGCGCTACGGGCAGCAAGGATCCAGCACCGGCAGCGCCCGCACCGCAACCTTCGCCGGGCGTGCGGCGCGCCCGCGGGCGTGGCGGCAGCAGTCAAGGCTCGCTGTTTTGATCGTCGAGCCTTTCGCAGCGCTTGACGCGCCTGCCGCGATTGGCATTGTGGGTTGCTGACATCGGCCAGAGACGCGCATGAACAGAATCGACAGGTTCTTCGGCCTCCGCGGTGAGGCGAAGGTGAAGTTCCTTAACGGAGAGTTTCAGGTTCTCTCGCCGGGCGACTTCGTGCGCTGCGCCGTGACGGGCGAGCCGATCATGTTGCCCGATCTGCGCTATTGGAGCGTCGAGCTGCAGGAGGCCTACGCCTCGCCGGAGATCTCCATGCAGCGGTACCTGCAGATGCGCGACAAGCTGCAGCGCGACCGCCTTTAGCGCGGCGGCGGCCGGTGCCGTCGCGACGTACCCTGCAATGCCGCCTCGATCAGCGAGTTGAGCCGCCCCAGGTCGCGTCCTTCGATCCTCATCTCGATCGGTAGCGTGCGCATCTGTGCGGCGAGGGCAGCGAGCGCCGCGTCGCCGTGGAGGCGCACGAAATCCTTCTCGGTGGTGACCAGTTGGGCTCCGCTCGCCTGCGCCTGAGAAATGAGCCGATCGGCGTCGGCGGTGCTGAACGGGTGATGGTCGGGGAAGGAGACGCCGTCGATCAGCCGCGCACCCAAATCTTCGAGCAGACGATAAAACCGGCGCGGGTTGGCGATGCCGGCGAAGGCGAGCACGGGCTTGCCGGAAATCCAGCTCGTGTCGCCGGAGGCGGCGACGCGCGCCACCAGCACCGGTCCGGGAAAGCCTTGCCTGAGAACGGCGTGCACACCGCGCTCGTCGTCGATGTCGGGTGGATCGCGCACGATGATGGCGTCGACGAGCCGGATCTGGAAATCGAGCGAGGCGCGCAGCGGTCCGGCTGGGATCACCTCGCCATTGCCGATACCACGCTTGCCGTCGAGCAGCGCGATCGAGAGGTCCTTGGCGACCCCGCCGTTCTGCAAACCATCGTCCATGATGGCGACGCTCGGCTGCCGGCGATCACTTTCGATGGCGATGATGCCGGCGCGCCGGTCGCGCGCCACGAGCGTCGGCGCGACGGCAGCGAGCAGCAACGGCTCATCGCCGTAGGTTCGTGCTGCATCGGACATATCTTCGACCCACGCGGGGCCCGCTGTCCTGCCGCCGTAGCCGCGCGTCAGGAAGGCCGGTCGCTCGCCGCGCCTGATCAGCAGCCGGGCGATGGCTATGGCCAGCGGCGTCTTGCCAGTGCCACCGGCGGTGAAATTACCGACGCAGATGACCGGCAGCCGCGAGCGGTATGGCTGGCGGCGGTAATAGCGCTGCTCGGCGATCCAGCCGTAAAGCCGGCCGAGCGGCGCGAGCGCACGCTGGCGGACATCGCCGGTGCCGCCATACCACCAGGACGGCTCGTCAAGACGCACGCTTCAATCTCTCATCCGGGAGGTAGCGCAGCAGCGCCTCGACCGTCTTGTCGAGCGCGCCCGACAGGGTGGCCAGCGCCTGCGTCGCTCCCGAGCGCATGCGCTGCAGCTCGGCAGGGCTGTCGAGCAGCCGGGCGACGGCGTTGGCAATGTCGGTGGCGGATTTGACCTCGATGGCCCCCTCGTGGCGCAGCAGCGTACGGTAGGCATCACGGAAGTTTTGCCAGTGAGGGCCGGTCAGCACGGCGACGCCGTGGCGCACCGCCTCGATGGGGTTCTGACCCCCACGGTCGATTAGCGAGCCGCCGATGAAGGCAACTGGGGCCAGCGCATAAAGCGTGCCGAGCTCGCCGATGGTGTCGGCGATGTAGATGTCGGTGCGCGGCCCCGGCAGCACCCCGAGCGAGCGCTGTGCCACGGAGAAGCCGAGGTTCTTCAGCGTTTCGGCCAGCGCCGTGCCGCGCTCGGGGTGGCGCGGCGCGATGATCGTGCACAAGCGCTCGAACTGGCGCGCGAGGGTGCGATGCGCGACGGCGATCGTCTCTTCCTCGCCCTCGTGAGTGCTGGCGGCGGCAAATACCGGCCGATCGCCGAGGGCTTCCTTCAACCGCTCGAGCTCGTTGAGGTCGACGGGCGGCGGCGGTGCATCGATCTTGAGGTTGCCCACGGCGTGAACGTTGCGCGCGCCGAGGGCGGAGAAGCCGAGCGCCATGCGCTCGTTCTGCGCCAGAATGATATTGAAACGGCTGAACAGCGGCATCGCTACCGACTTGTTGCGCTGCCAGCGGCGGCGGCTGCGGTGCGATAGGCGTCCGTTGACGAGCGCAATGGGAATGTTGCGGGCCGACGTCTCCAAGATGAGCGAGGGCCAGATCTCCGATTCGGTGAACACGGCAAGATCGGGTTGCCAGTGCTCGAGAAAGCGTGCCGCGTATTCGGGCGCATCGAGCGGGACATACTGGTGCACGGCACGCGGGCCGAGACGGCGCTCGGCAAGTCCAGCCGAGGTCACCGTACCCGTGGTGAGCAGGAAATTCAGGTCCGGGCGCGTTGCGCCGAGTGCCTCGATCACCGGCAACACGGCGTTCGTCTCCCCGACGCTCGCCGCGTGCACCCAGCAGAGTACGCCATGCGGACGCGCGATGGTCGCTTGACCGAGGCGCTCGCCGCGCCGGCGCCCATCCTCCTTGCCGCTGCGCTCGCGCACCTTGAGGAGGATGGGCGCCAACGGGCGCAGCAGGCTCATAGCCGCGCGATAGGCCTTAAGCCGGAAGTCGGGAGCCGTCGGCGGTGCGCTCAGATCGAGGCTCGGCGGTGTCGCCCTCGTCAAGTCCGCGCCAGCGATTTCATAGGCGCGCGCAGTCACCGTGTTCAGCGCACGCTCAAGCTGCAGGCGCGCGAACTCTAGCTCCGCTTCGCCCGCATCGGCGGGCACCCAGATCGGATCGCCGGCGACGTAGGCGAGCTTCGAGCCGGGCAGGTTTATGGTCATCCGGCTCCAGGTATTGAGGGCGCGGAATCGCGAGCTGGCCACGGCGCAAGGCACGATCGGGCGCCCCGAGAGGCGCGCCATCATGACGATGCCGATGCCGGCGCGTCGGGCAGGCCCGGGCGGCACGTCGGCCGTCATGACGATCGAGTAGCCGTCCTTCAGCGCCCGCACCGCCTGGCGCAGGGCGTAGGCGCCGCCGCGGTCTTTGCGCCGCCCGCCGGCGCCCGCCCCGCGGATGAGCTCGACGCCGAATCGGCCCATCGCCGCGCCGATCAGCTCGGCGTCTCCGTGGCGCGCCACCATGGCCGCGACCTTCGTCTCGGGCGAGGGACGAAAGCCGCTCGTCATCATGAACTGGCCGTGCCAGACGGCAACGATCAGGGGATGATTGGCGGCCAGGCGGGCAAGCGCGTCCTCAGGCTCGTAGATGGCCCGGGAGGTGCGCTTCACTAGCGAGATCATGCCGGCGAGCGCGCTTCCGGCAAGGCGGTTCAGTCTACGTGTGGTGTCAGGCGAACGTGCCATCCTCTAGTGTCCCGATTCCGAAGCTCGCCGGAGCTTGCGGCTGGGGTCTGGAGCGAGCTTCGGAAGCATAGGGGACACTAGAATCCTAAGCTTGCTAGTTTGATTGAGATCGAGAAATTTGCTCGCCACCTTACCTCTTATGATGGCGTATTTCTCGATCATCACACTAGGTGCCTCGGCGCCAGATCGCCTCATCGAGCAAGCGGTTCTGCGCGAACCACTTGCAGCTGGTTCCTATAGCGAATATTTAGCGATGGCAAACTGGGACGTTCGGGCACACACCGTCAACTTCGGCGGCCGCCCATTTCGCGGCCCGCGCCCCTAACCCTCGAAATCAGCGGACTTTAATGGCCGGATTGGTGAAGCGGGCAAAGCGCTCTTGGCGGCGCGTTGGACGCAGCCTTCGCCAGCGGGCCGCGCGCTCGCTGCCGCCTTGGCTGCGCCGCGCCGCGGGACCGCCCGCATTATATCTCGACATGCTGTTCGTCGACCATGGCATCCTGCGCCTCATCTATTGCAACAGCCACAGGATGTCGGCCAAGGCCTGGCGCTCGGCACAACCCGCCCCGCACCAGATCCGTCACTTCGCCAGGGCGGGCATCCGCACCGTCGTGAACCTGCGCGGCGCGCGCGACTGCGGCAGCTACTGGCTCGAGCGCCGCGCCTGCGAGCGCCATGGCTTGAAGCTCGTCAACTACCAGATCCGCTCGCGGGCGGCACCGACGCGCGAGGAGCTCAAGGGCGCCAAGCGTCTGTTCGAGGAGGTCGAATATCCGGTGCTGATGCACTGCAAGTCGGGCGCCGACCGGGCCGGACTGATGAGCGTGCTCTATCGCTACCTGCACGAGGGTGTGCCGCTGCGCGAGGCCAAGAAGGAGCTGTCCATAAAGTACGGCCACATCCGCCAGGCGCACACCGGCATCCTCGACTATTTCTTCGAGCGCTATCTCGCCGACAATGCCGTGCGTCCGATGCCGTTCTTCGAGTGGGTCGATACGGTCTATGACCCGGACGAGCTGAAGCGCACCTTTCGCTCCAAGGGCTGGGCCAACCGCATCGTCGACAGCGTGCTGCGCCGCGAGTAGCGCTCGCCGCTCACATGACTTGTGGGGCGGGGGCCGCGACCAGGGCCTGCGAGCGCACCAGCCGCGCGTAATGGCTGTCCGCCGCGAGCAGCTCAAGGTGGGTCCCGGTCTCCACGATCGTGCCCTCATCCATGACGCAGATGAGGTCGGCGTTCTGCACGGTCGAAAGCCGGTGGGCGATGACGAGCGTGGTTCGGTTCTTGGTGAAGCGCGCCAGGGCTTCCTGCACCAGCCGCTCCGATTCGGTATCGAGCGCGCTGGTCGCCTCATCGAGCAGCAGAATCGGCGCATCCTTGAGGATAGCGCGGGCGAGCGCCAGCCGCTGGCGCTGACCGCCCGATAAGCGCAGGCCGCGATCGCCGATCTCAGTGGCGTAGCCCTGCGGCTGGGCTAGGATGAATTCGTGGGCCGCCGCCGCCTGCGCCGCCGCGACGATCGAGGCCTGCGGGGCGCCAAGGCGGCCGAGAGCGATGTTGGCGCCGATGGTGTCGTCGAACAGCGTCACGTCCTGCGAGACGATCGAGATGGCGTCGCGCAACGAGGCGAGCGTGACGTCGCGTATGTCTTGGCCGTCGATGGTGATGCGGCCTTCCTCGACGTCGAATAGCCGGGGTACGAGGTTGAGCACCGTCGATTTGCCGGCGCCGGAGCGGCCGACGAGGGCCACCGTGCGGCCACCGGGCACGACAAGCGAAAAGTTCGAGATGGCCTGCACGCCGCTGCCGTCATAGGCGAAGCCGACGTGCTCGAAGCGGATCGTCGCGTTGTTGACGGCGAGCGGCTTGGCGCCGGGCTTGTCGACGACACGCGGCTTTTCGTCGACGAGCTCATAAAAGCTCTCCACCGCGGCGAGCCCCTCGTTGATGCGGCCCGACAGGCTGCCGAGGGCGCGAATGGGCTGCGAGGCCATCAGCAGCGCGGTGACGAAGCCCATGAAGTCGCCGACGGTCGAGATGCCGCTGGCGATGCGCCAGTAGGCCAGCGCGATGACGCCGGCGATGGCGATGCCGCCGAGCGCCTCGAGCACCGGATCGATCCGGGCGCGGTTCATCACCGCCTTCATGCGTAGCTTGTAGACGTGCTCGAAGCTCTTGTTGAGGCGGTCGGACGCGTAGTCCTCTAGTCGGAATGACTTGATGAGCCGGGCGCCCGACAGCTTCTCGGTCAAGAGCGAGGTCATGCCGCCGAGCTCGTCCTGCGTCTGCTTGGCGACGCGGCGCAGCTTCTTGCTGAGGCTGGCGACGGGCAGCGCCGCGAGCGGATAGACGCACAGCACGATCAGCGACATCACCCAGTCGAGATAGATCATCGAGGCGACGAGCGCGACGATCAGAAGCGTGTCGCGGACGGCCGTATTGAGGGCCGCCTGCACGGCCGTTTGCACGAAGCCGATGTCGTTGGTGAGCTTGGAGACGAGGCGCCCCGGCGTCTCGCGCGACAGGCGGGCGAAATCCGAGGTCATGAGATGGGCGAAGCCGACCCGCTGCATGTCCGTCGTCAGGCGCATGACGATGCGGTTTATCTCCACCGTCTGCGCGTACAGCAGCAGGCTGCGCAACATGGTGGCGCCGACGATCGCCGCCAGCACGTAGTGCAGCGTGCCGGTCTGGTCCTTCATCAGCATGTCGAAGGACGCCTTGATGATCATCGGGTAGGCGCCGGTGACGGCAGCCAGAAGGCCAGTGAGGATCAAGGCGATAATGAGCTGGCGCCAGCGCGGAAAGATCCACTCGCGCAGGAAGCGCTTGAGCAGCCCCCGCTGACGCTCGCTCAAGGCGAGTGCGCCAGCGGCTGCCTTGCGCGGCGCGGTTGGCGCCAGGCTCACGACGACGCCTTGGCGTGCTGCTCGTCCGGCTCCAGGAGGCGGTGCATGTGGACGACGAAGTAGCGCATCATGGCGTTGTCGACGGTACGCTGGGCGGCGGCCTTCCAGGCGGCATAGGCTTCGCCGTAGTTGGGATAGATGCCGACGATGTCGAGGTCCTCGAGATCGCGGAACTCTACACCGTCGAGCGACGTCAGCTCGCCACCGAAGACGAGGTGCAGCAATTGCTTCGGTGTTGTCGTCTTGTCGCTCATAAAAGGAGGTCCCTCGGCAGGATTAGGTCAGAAAGTGGCGGTCGGCAGCCGGAACAGGCCGCACAGTTACGGCGAATTTACGCTATCTCTTAAGCCGGCAGGAAGCCGGATGTGGCATTCTGTGTGAATGGTCGCACCCAGACGGCTGCTCTGAAGACAACGGTGAGGCTCTCCAGTTCCGGCTTGAACCTCGGCACGGGTTCAAGCCGGAATTGCTTAACGGCCGTCCCACGCCACTAGTGTCCCCATTCCGAAGCTCGCCAGAGCTCGCGGCTGGGCCGGGAGCGAGCTTCCGGAATTACCTAGCGTGATTCAGATCGAGAAATTCGCTCGACACCTCGCCATTGATGATGGCGAATTTCTCGATCATTACACTAGCTGAGCCCGGCCATGCGCGACAGGATCATGTCGGCGGCGAGGCCGAGGAAGATAACGAGCCCCACATCGCGATTGGAGCGGAAGCGGCGCAGGCAGTTGCGCGCATCGCTCGTGTCGAGCGTCGTCACCTGCCAGGCCATCTGCAGCGAGGCGAGCACGACGGCCATGAAGTAGATCAGGTGCGTGCCGGCGAGGTAGCCGGCGAGCAGCCACAGCACGATGGCGCCGGCATAGAAGGCTCCCACCCAGGTCATGGTGTTGTCGCCGAAGCGGATGGCGGTGGAGCGTAGCCCGAGCAACAGGTCGTCCTCGCGATCTTGGTGGGCGTAGATGGTGTCGTATCCCATGGTCCACAGCACCGAGCCGGCATAGAGCAAGAGCGCCGGAATGCCGATCGAGCCCATGACCGCGCTCCAGCCGACGAGCGCGCCCCAGTTGAAGGCCAGCCCCAGGACGAGCTGTGGCCAGTAGGTGAAACGCTTCAGAAACGGGTAGATGCCGACGAGGATGAGCGAGGCGGCGCCGAGCTTGATGGTGAAAGCGTTGAACTGCACCAGCACCAGCAAGCCGCCGAGGGCGCAGATGCCGGCGAAGGCCAGCGCCTCGGCTGGCGTCACCTGGCCGGAGGGGATTGGCCGGCTCGCGGTGCGCGCCGAGCGCGCGTCGTAGTCGCGGTCGACGTAGTCGTTATAGGCGCAGCCGGCGGCACGCATCAGGAGGGCGCCGAGCGCGAACAGGGTCAGCATCCACGGGTTCGGGTAGGGCTGGTTCAAGGTGACGTCGGCCAGGCCCACCGACCACCAGCAGGGCAGCAGCAGCAGCCAGAAGCCGATCGGGCGGTCGAGGCGTGCCAGATGCAGGTAGGGGCGCATCGATTCGGGCGCGTAGCGGTCGGCCCAGTTGTCGTGGGGCGCATCTGCAACGCGATGGGCGCTGGTCGGTGAGGACGGATTGGCGTGCATGTCTGAATTTGGCTGCCGCGGATTTGCGTTGACCCTAGCGGCCCATCCGCCCCGGATCAAATCCCTGCGAAACCGTGCTCGCAATCCGTCATGGGCCGCAGGCAGATTGCGCTATCATGCCGGCCAACGTGGGGCGAGGCGATCGCGCTCTCTCCACCGTCATCCTCCGGGCTTGTCCCGAGGATGACACGTTGAGGGGGCGTCAGCCCGCATGGCGGGCGAGGATCTTCTTCACCTCGGCGACGAGGTCGGCCTCCTTGACGGAGACCTGCGCCGGGCGCTGCTCCTTCCACTCCCTGTTGTCCTTGATGGCGGCGGCGGCCTTGGCGCCCTCGACGAGGTCCTTCAGGGTAACCTCGCCCTTGGCGCGCTCGTCCGAGCCCTGGATGACGACGCAGGGTGAGCCGCGCTTATCCGCGTACTCGAGCTGCTTGCCGAACTTCTTGGGATTGCCGAGATAAAGCTCGGCGCGAATATTTGCCGCGCGCAGCGCCTGCACCAACTTCTGGTAGTCGGCAATGCGCTCCTTCTCCATGACCGTGACGATGACGGGGCCTTCCGCGACCGGCGCCTTGTCCTTGTGGAGCGCCGCGAGTGCTGCCTGCAGGCGCGAGACGCCGATGGAGAAGCCGGTGGCCGGCACCTTCTGGCCGGTGAAGCGGGCGACGAGACCATCGTAACGCCCACCCGAGCCCACCGAGCCGAAGCGCACCGGACGCCCCTCGTCGTCCAAGATCGTCATCGTCAGATCCGTCTCGAAGACGGGCCCAGTATAGTAGTCGAGACCTCGCACCACGGTGCCGTCAAATACAATGCGGTCATGCTCGTAGCCCGCCTGTGCAAGGAGCGCGTCGATCGTGCGCAGCTCCTCCAGGCCCTGTTGACCAACCTCATTGTCGTTGGAGAAGAAGCCCTCCAGGCGCTTGATCGTATTGGCGCGGATGTCATCCCACGACAGCATGAAAACAGTGACGCTTTCGATCTGCTTTGCCGTGAGCTCGGCCCCCGGCGTGAAATCACCCGACTCGTCCTTGCGCCCCTTGCCGAGCAAGAGCTTCACCCCGTCCATTCCCAGCCGGTCGAACTTGTCGAGCGCACGGAAAATCGCCGCATGGCGCGCCGCGTCGGTGTAGTCGAGCCCCAAGCTCCACAGCACACCATCGAGAAGTTTCCGGTTGTTGACCTTGATCACATAGTCGCCGCGCTTGATGCCGAGCGCCTCCAGCGTGTCGGCGGCGAGCATGCACATCTCCGCATCCGCGGCGACGCTCTCGGCGCCCACCGTATCGGCGTCGAACTGCATGAACTGGCGAAAGCGCCCCGGCCCCGGCTTCTCGTTGCGCCACACGGGGCCAACCGCGTAGCGGCGAAAGGGCTTGGGCAGGAACTGATAGTTCTGCGCCACGTAGCGGGCGAGCGGCGCCGTCAGGTCATAGCGCAGGCTCATCCACTGCTCGTCTTCATCTTGCAGCGAAAACACGCCCTCGTTCGGGCGGTCCTGGTCGGGCAGGAACTTGCCGAGCGCATCGGTATATTCGAACGCGGGCGTCTCGAGCGGCTCGAAGCCGTAGCGCTCGTAGACTTCGCGGATCTTGACTAGCATCGCCTGCTGCTGGCGCAGCTCGGCCGCCTCGATGTCGCGAAGCCCGCGCGGCAGGCGCGGGGTGGGCCGCGCGTCTTTGTTCGTCTTGCTCATGGATGTGCTTGGCTCGGCGCGGGGTTGCGCAGGGTGCTGCCTTATAACGGATTGTCATGTTCCGGCAACCGCAACCCGACCTTGCCCCCGCACCCGCGCTCATCGCGCCTGCAGCGCGATTTTGCGCGCCCTCTCCCCACTGGGGAAAGGTTAGAAGCGGGCGATATCCCTTGGCCTCTTCCCGTCATGGCGAAGCCATGCTCCGCATGGACGAGCTTCCGGGTGAGGGGGCGGGTAAAGCAAAAGCAAAAAAGAAGCTCTAGCGCTTGGCCTGGCCGGGCGGGCGTGGCGGTGGCAACCCAAACTCGCGCTTGAGGTCGGCATAGGTTTGCTTGGTCGTCACCGAGATGATCTCGCGCTCCGGCCAGCGCAAGGCCGTCAGCCGTCCGCCGAATACGCACCCCGTATCGATGCACAGCGTATTGTTCAGCCACTCCGGCTCGGCGACGGGCGTGTGGCCGTAGACGATGGCGGTCTTGCCGCGATACTCCGCCGCCCAATTGAACCGCTCAGGCAGCCCGTCCGCTGCCAGACGCCCCGAGCTGTCGCCGTACAGGCCGAAGTCGTGGGCGCGCCGAAAGCGCTTGCCCAGCATGCTCTCGCGGATGCCGGCATGCGCGACCGCGAGGTGGCCGTCATCGAGGAGGGCGTGGCTTGGCAGCTCATCGAGGAAGGCAAGCGCGCGCGTCCTGATCGCCTCGCCCTCGCCGTCGAGCTGCGCGATGGTGCGCTCCAGCCCGTGCGCGATCTTGACGTCGCGGCCTTTCAGCCAGCGCACGAACTTGTCGTCGTGGTTGCCGACGATCGACAGGGCCTGCCCGCGCTCCACCATGTCCATGACGATGCGCAGCACGTCCGGCGCGTTGGGGCCGCGGTCGACGAGATCGCCGACGAAGAATGCCCGTCGCGCTCTCGGTGTCGTCGCGACAGTACTCCGACTATCGCCGGTACCTTCGAGCCGCACGGTGTAGCCGAGCGCATGCAGCAGTTCGACCAGCTCGTCGGCGCAACCGTGCACGTCGCCGATGATGTCGAGCGGCCCGTGCACGTCGCGCCAGTCGGTCGCCGCAGGCTCGTGGGGCGTACTCACGCGTGAATGAAGTCGTCGACCCGGCGCTTGGGCTCCGGCACGTTGGACACGAAGCGCGCCAGCGACTCCAGCCCCGGTGGCACGGGCCCGCCGAACGCCCAATCGAGCAGCTCCACCGTGTGCACGACCGGCACGTCGACCTGTCCGGCAAGCTGCGTGATGCAGCCGATGTTGCCCGCCGCGACGACGTCGGGCTTCACGCGCTTGATGTTCTTGGCCTTGCGCTCGCGCAGCGCGCCGGCGATCTCGGGCTGCAGGATGTTATAGGTTCCGGCCGAGCCGCAGCAGATGTGCGCTTCCGGGATGTCGACGACGCTGTATCCGGCCTTGGTGAGCAGGTCGCGCGGTACCTCCTTGATTCCCTGGCCGTGCTGCAGCGAGCAGGCCGGATGGTAGGCGACGCGCAGCGACGACCAGCGCTTGGGCGGCCCCAGCTCGTACTTGCCGAGGAACTCCGAGATGTCGTGCGCGAGGCCGGCGATGCGGCCGGCGCGGGCGGCGTACTCGGGCTCGCGCTTCAGGAGGTGGCCGTAGTCTTTGACCGCCGTGCCGCAGCCCGAGGCATTGACGATGATGGCGTCGATGGGGCCCTTCGCCAGCTCCTTCGACCAGGCGTCGACGTTGCGCTTGGCGAACGCGATTGCTCCCGCCTCGTCGCCGAGGTGGTAGGTGAGGGCACCGCAGCATCCTGCGCCTGCCGCGACGATGACGTCGACGCCGCGCCGGGCGAGGAGGCGGATGGTCGAGTCGTTGATCCCGGGGCGCAGCACCTGTTGGGCGCACCCCGACAGCATGATCACGCGCGCCCGCCGGTCGTCCTCGGTTACGGCGGTGCCGGGGCCCTCGAACTTCGGCGACGGCGGCAGCACATTGGGTGCCAGCTCGATCATTGCGGCGAGCTGGTTGAAGCCGAGGCGGCGCAGCAGCTTGAGCCACGGGCGCCCCAGCGGAGCGAGCTTCAACGCCAGGCGGAACCGCTCGGGATAGGGCAGCACGCGCGCCAAGAGGCGGCGCACGAAGCGCTCCTTGATGGGGCGCGTGGTGGTCTGCTCGACATAGCCGCGCGCCAGATCGATCAGGTGCATGTAGTCGACGCCGCTGGGACATGTCGACATGCACGAGAGGCACGACAGGCAGCGGTCGAGGTGGAGCTGCACCTCCGGGCTCGCCGGCGCGTTGTCCTCCAGCATGTCCTTGATGAGGTAGATGCGGCCCCGCGGGCTGTCGCGCTCATCGCCGAGCAGCACGTAGGTGGGGCAGGTCGCAGTGCACAACCCGCAGTGCACGCAGCGGCGCAGGATGGCATCGGCTTCGGCGATGCGAGGGTTGGTCAGTTGCTCGGGCCTGAAGTTGGTCTGCATGCGCTGGCGCCTAGTGTCCTGATCGCGAAATTTGTCGCCTCGTGCCGCAGATGTAGAACGAATTTCGCGATCTGAAGGACACTAGGACAATCAATACGCTAGTGTGATTCAGATCGAGAAGCCCGCTTCTTGACCCAGCCGCACGGGATATCGCGGACTTCTCGATCATCACACTAGCCCTCACATGTTGGCGTACATCCGGCCGGGGTTGAGAATTCCGGCCGGATCGAAGGCGGCCTTGAGGCCGCGGGTCAGCCGCTCGACGGGTGGGCTCAGGGGTTGGAATACTTCGACGGCAGCGCGCACGCTCGGCTCGGCGCGGATCAGCATGGCATGACCGCCGTGGATGGCGGTGACGCGACGGATCTCCGCGGTGCCTGCATCCGCCGCTGCCGGCACCTCGAGCCAGACGAGGCCACCGGCCCAGTCGTAGAAGGCCTCGGCCGGCATGTAGCGCTTGATGGCGGCGACGAGCTTGGGCGCCGTGGTCGGTTTGGTTGCGATGCGCCACAAGAGGGTCTGCCGGTTCGGCATCACCGACAGCCGCCGCAGCTCGTTCCAAAATTCCAGCGTCTCACGGTGATCGAGCTCCAGCGCCTTACCGTAGACCTTCAGCGCCTCCTTGAGCCGCTGCTTGCGGCCGGTGACGGCGCTGGCAAAGTTTTCCAGCCGCAGCGCCGTCACCGATTTGTTCATCGACTTGAGGCCGGGATGGTTGAGGCGCGAGGCGACGGAGGCCTGCAGGTGCACGGCGCCCGACACCTCGACGGGCAGTGCCATGGCGGTGGACAGCAGCTCCACGGCAAGGTTGTCGGGCAGGCCGAGGTAGATGACGGTCGCTGCCGTCTCCGGCCACGGGATGACCTTGAAGGTCACCTCCGTCATCACCGCGAGCGTGCCCCAGCTCCCCGCGAGGCCACGCGCGATATCATAGCCGGTGACGTTCTTCATCACGCGGCCGCCGGCCTGGAACAGCTCAGCACGCCCGTTGACCCCCTTGACCCCCAGGAGGTGGTCGCGTGCGGCGCCGTATTGAATGCGCCGCGCCCCCGACATGTTGGTTGCGAAGACAGCGCCGATCGTCTGCGCACCCTGTGGTCCGCCCGTTGCCGGGGCGAGATCGATGGGCTCGAAGGGCAGCATCTGGCCGCGCGCCGCAAGCTCCGCCTCGACCTGCGACAGCGGTGTGCCGGCGCGCGCCGACATGACGAGCTCGTTCGGCTCGTAGAGCGAGATGCCGCGCAGCGAGGCGGTGGTGACGGTCACCGTGCCGTCGACGGGGCGCCCAACCGCGCGCTTGGAGCCCGAGCCGACGATCTCGATCGGCAGGCGCCTCTCGGCGCAGCCGGCGATCACGAACTGAAGCTCCCAGTCGGCGCCGGGGCGCTGCAAATCGTTCAATTCCTTCTCCTCAGGCCGCCTGGTCCGCGGCCGGGCGCTCGCTCGCCTCGAGCGCGCTCAGCGGGAAGACCTTACCCCGGTTCAACAGCCAGTGGGGGTCGAACACGCTCTTTATCCGCATCTGAACGGCAAGGTCGGATGGAGAGAACTGTACCTCCATCAAGTCGCGCTTCTCGATGCCGACGCCGTGCTCGCCGGTAAGGCAGCCGCCAACGGAGACGCACAGCTTCAAGATCTCGGCGCCGGCAAGCTCGGCGCGGCGCGATTCGTCCTCGTCGTTGGCATCATAGAGTATGAGCGGATGCAGGTTGCCGTCGCCGGCGTGGAAGACGTTGGCCACCTTCAGGTGGTGCTCGGCGCAGATTTGGGCGATGCGGCTCAGCACCTCGGGCAGGCGCGACAGCGGGATGGTGCCATCCATGCAGTAGTAGTCGGAAATGCGGCCCATGGCGCCGAAGGCGGCCTTGCGCCCCTTCCAGATGCGTGCGCTGTGCTCGGCCGAGGTGCTCGCCTCGACCACCTTGGGATCGAAAGCGCGGGCGATCTCGACGATGTCGCGCAGCAGCCGCGCGATCTCGTCCTCGAAGCCTTCCACCTCGACGATGAGCAGCGCCTCGACGTCGAGCGGATAGCCAGCTTTGGCATAGGCCTCGGCAACAGCGATGGCGGGCTTGTCCATGTACTCGATGGCGACCGGGATGATGCCCGAGCCGATGATGGCGGCAACGCACTGGCCGGCCGCCTCGCAGGAGCTGAACCCGAGCAGCACCGGGCGCGCTGTCTCCATCTTGGGGACGATCTTCAGCGTCGCCTCGGTGACGATGCCGAACTGTCCTTCCGAGCCGACTATGAGGGCGAGGAAGTCGTAGCCCTCGGCATCGAGGTACGGGCCACCGATCTCGACGATCTCGCCGTCCATCAGCACGATTTTGATGCCCAGCACATTGTTGGTCGTCACGCCGTACTTCAGGCAATGGGCGCCGCCGGAGTTCATGGCGAGGTTGCCGCCCACCGTGCAGGCGAGCTGGCTCGATGGGTCGGGCGCGTAGAAGAAGCCCTCGGCCGACACCGCGTCGGTGATGGCGAGATTGGTGATGCCGGCTTCCACGGTGATCGTGCGATTGACGAAGTCGGCTTCCAGCACGCGGTTCATGCGCGAGGTTCCGATCACGATGGCATCGGCCGACGGGAGCGCGCCGCCGCATAGGGATGTCCCGGCACCACGCGGCACGACTTTCAAGCCGGCCTGATGGCAGTACTTGAGAACTTTCGACACATCTGCGGTCGAGCGCGGCAACACCACGGCGAGCGGCGCCTGCCGATAGGCGGTGAGTGCGTCGGATTCGAACGCGCGCCGGCCTTCCTCTTCGGAGATCACACCATCGACGCCCACCAGCGTCTCGAGATCTTTGATGATGGCGCTGCTCCGGTCGAGCACAGTCCGGTCTGGTTCCGGCATCCTCGACAGCGTCATGCAGTTCTCCAGCTCCACAGTCCCAAGCAAAGGCGGCGGGATCTAGATTTAAGTATCGCAGCGCGGCCGATTGCTGGCATATTGAATGGATTGGACGACGGTACAGCTATTCGGCTTCCTCGCCGATACCTTAACGTCGCCGCTCGTCATAATTCAATTCGTTTGCCACCCGGTGGCTCGGTCGAAAGCCGGGGACTCTTTCCCAACGGGGGACAAGTGACAGCTATTAGCGACCTCGATATATTCGCACGCGTCGCCCGCACCGGCAACATGTCGGCCGCCGGCCGCGAGATGGGCCTCTCTCCGGCCGTCGTTTCCAAGCGCATCAGCCAGCTGGAGGAGCGGCTCGGCGCCCGCCTCTTCCAGCGCACTACCCGGCATTTGACGCTGACCGAGACGGGGGCTGGGTATTTCAAGCGCGTCGTCGACATCCTGAGCCTGTGCGAGGAGGCGGAGGACTTCGTCAGCCGGCGCAACACCAAGCCGCGCGGCCTTTTGAAGGTGACCATGCCGACGGCCTTCAGCCGCCTGCACGTCGCCCCCTACATCGACGACTTTCTCGCCCGCTATCCCGAGATTGAGCTGCACGTGCACGTCAGCGATGCGTTCGTCGACATCATTCGCGAGGGTTTCGACCTGGCGATCCGCATCGGCGAGTTGGAGGACTCCTCGCTCGTCGCCCGCCGCATTGCCCCCGATACGCGCGTGCTGTGCGCGGCACCCTCCTATGTCGAGAAGCACGGAGCGCCGAAGAGCCTCCCCGACCTCGAGGTGCACAACTGCCTTGTGGCCGACAGCGTCGAAGTCTGGCGGCTCGACGGTCCGGAAGGAGAAGTGCAGGTTCGCCCCTACGGCACCGTGCGCTCCGACTCGGGTGAGTTCGTTCGTGAGTTGGTCTTGTCGGGCGTGGGCCTTGGCCTTTTGTCGACGTGGGACGTCGGGCCGGCGCTGCGCAGCGGCAGCCTGCGCGTGGTGCTGCCCGCGTACCGCGGTGCCGCGAGCACGGGCGTGCACGCGGTTTATCCGAGCCGCGAATTCATGCCCGCCAAGGTCGATGTGCTGATCGAGTTCCTGGCCGATCTCTATGGTCCCGTGCCGTATTGGGAAAAGGAGTTGGACCTCAATAAGATGGGCTCTCGCCAGGCTTCGCGGCCGGTATCCCGCCGGGTCGGCAAAGGGGCAGGCCCCGCGGTGGCGACACGCTGAAGTCTGCGCAACGCCGACCGGCAAATGCGACCGGCGGAGCCACGCCGGCCTCCATCATCCCTTGATCGCCGCCCCGGCATTTGCTGAGGTGGCCGGCAGGTCAGGAGGGAGAGCAGATGCGCAGGGGAAGTCTCGCGATCACCGTCGTGCTTCTTGCCGGTATACCCGCCTGGGCGCAGGACGCCTCCAAGGGCGAAGCCGTGTTCAAGCGATGCCGCGCCTGTCATGCCATAGGCCCTGCGGCAAAGAACAAGGCTGGCCCCGTGCTGACTGGCATCGTCGGCAAGAAGGCGGCGAGCGTTCCGGGCTTTAACTACTCGGACGCCATGACCGAGGCGGCGGCCGGCGGGCTAGTGTGGACTGAGGCAAAGCTGGCGCAGTTCCTCGACGCGCCCGACGCCTTCCTGCCGAACAACGTCATGGCGTCACCGGGTATAAAGAATCCCGCCGACCTCAAGGATCTCATCGCGTTCCTGAAACTACATAAGTAGCCGCGCCGCGGTTGCGCGCGGGCGACGACAAGAAGCCAGGCGGACCAGCGATGACCGAAGGCTATGCAAGGCGGCCGCGCGTTGGCCTTTTCGTCACCTGCCTCGTCGATCTGATGCGACCCTCCGTCGGCTTTGCGGCTGCGCGCCTCTTGGATGCGGCGGGGTGCGAGGTCGTGGTGCCGCGCGCGCAGACGTGCTGCGGCCAGCCTGCCTACAACAGCGGCGATGCGCGCAGCGCCAAGGCGCTCGCCTCGCAGACGATGCGCGCCTTCGAGGGCCTCGACTACGTCGTGGCCCCGTCCGGCTCGTGCGCCGCAATGCTCAAGCTGCATTATCCGCGCCTGATGGCCGGCGATGAGGAAGCTGAGCAGCGCGCCCGGGCGTTCGCCGAGCGCGTCCATGAGCTCGTCTCATTCCTCGTCGACGTACGCGGCGTCACGTCGGTGCCGGGCAGCTTCGCCGGCCGCGTCACCTATCACGACGGTTGCTCGGGGCTGCGCGAGCTCAAGATCAAGCAGCAGCCGCGCCGGCTGCTCGCCGCCGTGAGCGGGCTGGAGCTCGTCGAGATGCCGGGTACGGAGACGTGCTGCGGCTTTGGCGGGCTGTTCGCGGTGAAGTTTCCCGACATCTCCAATGCGATGGTCTCGGCGAAAATCTCCAACATCGCGACCGCTGCCCCCGACCTCGTGCTCGCGGGCGAGTTCGGCTGCCTGCTGAACGTCGCCGGCAAGCTATCGCGGCAGGGCTCGCCCATCGCCTGCCGCCACGTCGCCGAGGTGCTCGCCGGCGAGATGAGCGAGCCGCCAATCGCGCACTCCGCCTCGCGAGGCGTGCCATGAAACGCACCACCGGGTTCGGAGTCTCGGTCGCCACCGCGCTCGCCGACCAGAGCCTGCAGCGTGCGCTTGCCGACGTCCCCGCCGGCTTCGTTGCCGCGCGCGCGCAGGCCAAGGCGGCGCTTCCCGAGTTCGAGGCGCTGCGTCGCACGGGCCGCGACATCCGCGATTATACGTTGGCGCACCTCGACCTCTATCTCGAAGCCTTCGAGGCCAACGCGATCCGCGCCGGCAGCGCCGTGCACTGGGCGGCAACGAGCGAGGAGGCCTGCGGCATCATCCTCGGCATCTGCCGGCAGGCAGGCGCGCGCGTCGTCGCCAAGAGCAAGTCGATGGTCTCCGAGGAGATCGGACTTCGCCCCCGTCTCCAGGAAGCGGCGCTCGACGTCGTCGAGACCGATCTTGGCGAGTACCTCATCCAGATCCGCGGCGAGACGCCCAGCCACATCATCGCCCCGGCCATCCACCTGCGCGCCGGGGACGTGGCCGACGAGTTCCGCCGCCATCACGGGCATCTGGCCAGGGAGCGCGATCTTTCGGCGCCCGAGGCACTGGTCGCCGAGGCGCGCGGCGTGCTGCGCGAAAAATTCCTCGCCGCCGAGGTCGGGATCACCGGCGCCAACTTCCTTGTGGCCGAGACTGGCTCGGCCATCGTCGTCACCAACGAGGGTAATGCCGACCTTACGATGTCACTGCCGAAGGTCCACATCGTCCTGGCCTCGATCGACAAGATCGTGCCGACCCTCGCGGATGCCTGGCCGCTGCTGCGTCTCTTGGCGCGGTCGGCCACCGGGCAGGAGTTCACCGCCTATACAACGCTCGTCACTGGTCCGCGCCGCCCCGGCGATGTCGATGGCCCCGCGGCCTGCCATGTCGTCATCGTCGACAACGGCCGCTCGGAGCTGCTGGCAAGCGAGCTGCGCCCCGTCCTGCGCTGCATCCGCTGCGGCGCCTGCATGAACCACTGCCCGGTCTACTGCACGATTGGCGGCCATGCCTACGGCTCGGTCTATCCCGGGCCGATCGGCGCCGTGCTGTCGCCGGCGCTCGCCGGCGTGGCCGATGCGGGACATCTGCCGCAGGCCTCCACCTTCTGCGGCCGCTGCGAGGAGGTTTGTCCGGTCGAGATCCCGCTCGTCTCGCTCATGCGCCATTGGCGCCAGGTGGCGTTGGCCGAGCCGGCGTCGTGGCGCGACCGCACCCTGCTGCGCGTCTGGGCACTGCTCGCGCTGCGGCCGCGAGCCTACGCGCTAGCGGCGCGCATGCTCGCGCGCACCCTTCGGCTAATGGGACACACCAGCGGCAGGCTGCGCACGCTGCCGTTCGCTGGACGATGGACGCGGCACCGCGATCTTCTAGCGCCGCAGGGTGCCACGTTCCAGCAACTGTGGACGCGGCGTAGCCGGGGGACGGCACCATGAGCCGCGCCCGCATTCTCGCCGGTATCCGCGCCACGCTCGATGCCGCGACCAGCACTGCCGTGCGGCGTCAGAGCGTGACCGAGCGCCTGGAGCGGCCGATTGAGCATCCGCGGCCGCGACGGGCGATGCGCGGCAGCGAGGAGCGCCTGCGGCAGTTCAAGGATTTCCAGCACGCCCTCGGCGTCGAGATCATCGCTGTCGATAGCGTCACGGCAATCCCGACCGCCATCGCTTCCTATCTACAGACGCTGGGGCTGCCGCCGCGCGTGCGGCGGGGCTCCGATCCGCAGCTCGCCGGCATGCCATGGGACACTGCGCCCGGTCTCGTCGTCGAAACCGGCCCCGCGCAGGGTGGCGATACGGCCGGCCTCTCGCGCGCCGTTGCGGGCGTGGCGGAGACGGGGACGCTGGCGCTCGCGTCCGGCCCGGGCAATCCGGTGACGCTCGGCTTCCTGCCCGACGTGCATGTCGTTGTGCTGCGGGCCGACGCCATCGTCGGCAGCTACGAGGAGGCCTGCGCGCTGGTGCTGGCCGAAAGCGCCGGCGCTCTGCCGCGCACGCTCAATCTCGTCACCGGCGCCTCGCGTACCGGCGACATCGGCGGCAAGATCGTCATGGGCGCGCACGGGCCGCGGCGGCTTGCCGTCATCCTTGTCGCCGGAGAACAATGATCCTTACTTGCCGACGATGCAGCTTTGCATGCATCGCGTGAAGGCGATCTCGCAGCTCGGCGATCCCTTGGTGGAGATGCGGCACTGGTTGTAGGCGCTCTTGCATCCGGCGCCGCACTGGTTCGCCGAGACGCGGTCGATCGAGGCGAGGCCAATGGCGATGAGCAGGGCCGCGACCGCCACGGCGCTCGCCAGTGCCCAATTCAACTTGCGTCCGAGCACGTTCGTTCTCCCGCCGCTTGCGGCATACGCTTCGGCCCGTTGAAACGGATACCCAGAGAATGCCCCCTGCGCCCTAGGTCCGAGTTAACGTTGCCTAGGATGAACACAAGCTGAACCGCCGCGCCAGTGTCTTAGAAGGCATATTCTTCAAAGACATGGTCGATTTGGCGCGACCAGGGCCCCTCGTAGCGCTCGAGCAGCCGGTCGGCGAGTGTACGGCCCGTGAGGACAACCTCGTCGAGGGGGTCGAGGTAAACCGATTCGTCCTGGCTCGCGGCATTGATGCGCCGGCGCCCGCGCAGACCGCGGCGGGCTATGTGCAGAACCTCGCGGGCGACGTGCTGCACGGTTGTCGAGCGGAACGGCGTCGCCAGCGCCGCCTTGGGGACGGCATTGCGCAGGGCCTCGCGCTCCTCCGCCGTCCAATCCTTGACCAGCGACCACGCGGCATCGAGCGCCTGTGCATCGTAGAGCAGCCCGACCCACAGTGCGGGCAGGGCGCAAATGCGCTGCCAGGGTCCGCTGTCGGCGCCGCGCATCTCGAGGAAGCGCTTCACCCGCACCTCTGGGAACAGCGTGGTCAGATGGTCGGACCAGTCGTCGAGCGTCGGCCGCTCGCCGGGGAGCTGCGGCAAGCGCCCGTCGAGGAAGTCCTGGAACGAAGCGCCCGAGGCGTCGATATAGCTACCGTTGCGGTAGACGAAGTACATCGGCACGGAGAGCGCATAGTCGACATAGCGCTCGTAGCCCATGCCCGCCTCGAAGGCGAACGGCAGCATGCCGGTGCGTCGGCGGTCCGTATCGCGCCAGACTTCGCTGCGCATCGACTTGAAGCCGTTGGGGCGCCCTTCCGTGAAAGGCGAGGAGGCGAACAGCGCCGTGGCGATGGGCTGCAGCGCCAGCGAGACGCGCAGCTTCTTGACCATGTCAGCCTCATCGGCGAAGTCGAGGTTCACTTGGATCGTCGCCGTCCGGTACATCATGTCGAGGCCGCGCTTGCCGACCGTCGGCATATAGCGCGTCATGATGGTGTAGCGCTCCTTTGGCATGTGGGGCGTTTCCGCCAGCGTCCACTTGGGCGAAAAACCTAGACCGAGAAAGCCGATGCCGAGCGGCTCCCCAACGCTCAGCACTTCGCGCAGGTGCTCGCGCGTCTCCGCCGCCGTGTCGTGCAGCGTCTCGACGGGGCCGCCGGAGAGCTCGAACTGGCCACCCGGCTCGAGGCTGATGTTGCCGCACAGCTCGCAGTCTTGTCGCTTGAGAGCGATGATCTTGCCGCCCTCCATTATCGGCTCCCAGCCGAAGCGGGTTATCAGGGCGTTCATCAGCGCCGAGATGCTCCGCTCCCCTTCGTAGGGAACGGGCGTCAGGGTGTCGGTGTGGAAGACGAACTTCTCATGCTCGGTGCCGATCCGCCACTCAGCCTTCGGTTTCTCCCCAGCGGCGATCCACGCCACGAGGTCATCCCGCGAACGAGCGAGGCGGCTTGGCGCGCCTTCTTGACGGGTCGACATGCAGCGGGCCTCGAGGGTTCGTACGGCGAAGTCGTTTGCAGATCCGGGGGTTGGCGAGCCGCCCGCCAGGGCGGAGCGAGGCGAAGAGTATCGCCGACCCGTTGAGCTATTTGGAACGCGAGGCTCTAAGGCCTTGACGACGGGCGTGCAACCCATGCGGGGGAGGTGGCGCGGGAGATGCAGCTACCATAAAAAAACACTATTGCGCTCCACGAAATGTCCGCGGGATCGTTTTGGTGCCTCGACGGCTTTGACCGCTCGCCGTCGTTGGTAGTTGGGTATATGCACTGACGAGTTGAAGTCCCTGTCATGCCAGTCGCCGCTCTGCCTCCAACTTTGCTCGCAACTCTATGGGAGAATACAATGAAAAAGTACCTGGCCGCCTTCGCCCTCTGCGGCCTTTTCGCCTCGCCGGTTCTCGCCGCGAATGCGGCGGTCGAGTCGGCCGTGAAGACCTTCGAGGCCGTCGGCAATGATGCGGCCAAGCTGAAAACCTACTGCGAGATGAGCAAGGTCATGTCCTCGGCCGACGCCGAGGACGATAGCAAGGCCGAGGAGTTGGACAAGCAGATGGACGGCTTCATGAAGGAGCTTGGGCCGGAGTTCCAGACCGCGTTTGAGGCCGGCGCCGACCTTGATCCGGAATCGGAGGACGGCAAGGTTTACGATGCCGCCATGGACAAGCTCGACGACAAGTGCGGCAAGTAGGCTGCGAGCGTTCACTGCATCGCGTGCGGCGCGACGAGGCTGTCTGCGAGGACGGCCTCGATCGCGTTTAGCGAGCTCTCCGGCGGCTAACGCCAATCGCCGAGGGCGGCATTGACCAGTGCCAGCGCGGCGACGGCGGCGGTATCGGCGCGCATGACCCGGGGGCCGAGTGAGATCGCCGACGCGTAGGGTTTTTCGCGCAGCGACGTGCGCTCGGCTGGATCGAAGCCACCCTCGGGTCCGATGAGAACGGCAACCGGTCCGGCCTTTATGGTCGCCAGCGCGGCAAGGGGGCTAGCGACCTCCGCAGCCTCATCGCAGAAGATCAGCCTGCGCTGCGGCTCCCACCGCGCAAGCAGCATCTCGAGCTTCATTGGCTCGCCCACTGTCGGCACACGCAGCACGCCGCACTGCTCGGCAGCCTCGATGGCGTTTGCCCGCATGCGCTCCAGGTTGACGCGTGCTGCCACCGTGCGCCGCGTCAGTACCGGCTGCAGGTGTGCGACGCCGAGCTCCGTCGCTTTCTGCACCATGTAATCGAGACGCGCGTGCTTCAGCGGCGCAAAGACGTAGTGCAGGTCCGGCCCGTTCTGCTGCGGCCGCGTCGGCGTTAGGGACCGCAGCGCGCAGCGCCGCTTGCCCGTCTCGACCAGGCGCGCGCGCCATTCGCCGTCGCGCCCATTGAAAACGAGAATCTCGGCGCCAGCGCCGAGCCGCAGGACGTTGACGAGGTAGTTCGCCTGCTCCGGCGTGCAGGCGACGGCGGCGCCCGCTTCGAGCGGCGCGTCGACGAACAGCCTCACATCGTGGAGATTGTCGGAGCCCATGCCGCTATTAGCCAGGAGAAGTGCCGCAGCGCAAATGCGCTCTTAGCGGCTGCAGGAGCTGGGGATGGCAGCGCGCAGTCGGTCGGGTATCGGCGGCGCGGGCCTGTAGCTCTTGCACAGGGCGCCGATAGTGCCACCGTCCTTGTCCGCGCCGGACAGACAATAGAGCCCGGTCCCATCCGCCTGCGGCGTGAACATGACCCCGCGTGCGCCGGCACCATCGCCGAGATCGGCGTCGAGATAGTTCAGCGCGTAAACGCGCGCCGCACCTGCCTCGCCGGTCAGCCGGCGCGGACGAAAGTGGGTGTCGGTGACGGGGATGGCCTCCACGGCGCGCAGCTCGAGCTTGCCGTCAGGCGCCTTTTTCAGATGCACGCGCGCCATCAGGCCATAGTCGCGGCAGATGCCCTTGCCGGTCATGTCGGCGGTGCCCTGGTGCAGGAAGTTGCCCAGCCCATAGAAGATCAATGACTTGCCGGCCATCTCGACACCGCGGGGAACGTGCGCATGATGCCCGACGATGAGATCGATGCCATCCTTTTGCGCCGCCAGGGCGCGGAAGTCGGCGAACTGCTTGGCGTCGGCGCGCACCTTGCCTTCCTCGCCGTAGTGAATCGACAGGATGCGGTAGGCCGCCGGCGCGGCGACGAGCCGCCGCCGCACTTGGGCGAAGTCGTCGTCGAACCGGTAAGCGTTCTGTCCGGGCTTGTCGGGGCCGGCGCGGTGCCGTTCGAGGTTGTTGGTGACGATTCCCGTGGCCGCGAACGCGATCTCGGCGCCCTTGACGGCGACCCGCTGCGGGCGGCTCGCCTCCTCGCTGTTCATACCGACGCCGGCGGCCACCGCGAGACGCTCGCTCTGCAGCCTGCCGACGTGCTTCAGCGTTTGCTCGAGCCCCGCCACGCCGTAGTCCATCGAGTGGTTGTTGGCGAGGGACAGGAGGTTGAAGCCGCGCGAGACGAGATGGCGGATGCCGTTGGGGTGGGTGCGGAAGTTGAACGGGCCGCTCTGCCCCTTGGTGTCGCGCGGCAGGTCGTTACGGTCGGTGACCACCGTCTCGACATTCATGAAGTTGAGGTCGCCGTTGACCTCGTTGTCGATCAGCGACGTCGTCTCGGCCCAGGTCTGGAAGGCGCCGCGGCGCACGCCGTCGGCCTCGACCGGCTGATTGGAGCGATTGAGCCCTACGTCGCCGACGAGGGTGACGGTCACCTCATCGCCTGCGCTGCCCCAGCCGAGCGTGGCGGGTATAGCCGTGCACCAGGTGGCGGCCAGGGCGATGAGGGCTCGGCGGCGGAGGATGTGTTTCATGGACGGGATAAAGGCCTTGAGAGTTGGGCGCCGCCAGGGCAATCACGCGGCTTGCTTAAAGCTCGACGGCGCCCTTGCGCTTGGCTTTGTGCTCGGGCTCGACGTGAATGACGACGTCGGTGTTCTCCAGCTCCTTCTCGATCGCCTCCTCGAGACGGTCGCAGATATCGTGCGCCGATTTGACTGTCATCTCGCCGGGAACGACGAGGTGGAACTCGATGAAGGTCTGCGGGCCGGCGGTGCGCGTGCGGATATCGTGCGCCTGCAGGGCGCCCTCGCCATTGGCGCGGATCGCGTCCTTGATGCGGGCCTCGATCTCCGGCGAGGCTGCTTGGTCCATCAGCATGCTCATCGACTCGACGGCGAGATTGTAGCCGATGCGTAGAATGTTGATGGCGACCGCACCGGCGAGCAACGGGTCGAGGATGTTCCATCCCGTCAGCGTTGCCAGCACGAGGCCGATTAGGACGCCGACCGAGGTAACCACGTCGGTGAAGAGATGATGGCCGTCACCCTCGAGCGCCGGCGAGCTCCACGCCCGGCCGCGGCTGATCAGCACCCAGGCCCAGGCGGCATTGATTGCGGTGGCGAGCCCGTTGACCGCGAGGCCCGCGACCGGCTGGGTCAACGCGCGCGGCTCGGTGAAGGCTTGGTAGGCCTCGTGGAAGATGAGCATCGCCGCGACGATGATCAGCGCGCCCTCGAGCACGGCGGCAAAATACTCCGCCTTGTGGTGCCCGAACGGGTGCCCACGGTCGGGAGGCTGCGCGCCAATGCGAATGGCAATGAGCGCCGCAACGGCCGTCAGCACGTTGACGATACTCTCCATGGCGTCGGAGAACAGCGCCACGCTCCCCGTCATGAGGAAGGCGACGTACTTGATGCCCATCACCGCCACGGCGACGGCGATGCTGACTGCGGCGACGAGCTGATGCCGGTTGCGGCTGGGATCGAGGGGCGTCTTCATCAGGCGCCATTAAGCGGCTGCGCGGCCGCCGGCAAGGCCCTTGCGGCGCTGCGGCAATAATGCGTTCGGGCAACGCTTTTCCACACGCCAGGTATTCGCCTCACTCCCCTCGGGCCTGCGAATCTGATGGGGAGTGAGGCATGCGCGTCGCGGCGCGCCGGCCAGGAGAGGTGGAGGGCACGATCCATGGCGAACTTCCCCACGCACATTGTCGTCGGCACGGTGGTAGCAGGTTCGCTCGCCACGCTGACGCTGGCGGCAGACGTCATCGCGCCTGAAAACCTCGTCGCCGTCACCATGGCTGGCTCGCTCGGCTCGGTGCTTCCCGACATCGACTTGAAGGATTCGCGCCCCAGCCGCGCGCTGTTCGCCGGCCTCGCGGTCTTCTTCTCGTTCGCGCTCTTGTTCCATTTCGCGCCCCGCCTGTCGATCGCCGAAATGTGGATCCTGTGGCTCGCTACACTTCTGTTCGTGCGCTACGGCCTGCACACGGCGTTTCACCGGCTCACCAACCACCGCGGCGTGTGGCATTCGTGGATCGCCGGCCTCGCATCCGCGTTTGCGACCGTGATCATCTTCTACTACGTGTTCGACCGTCCCGACGGGGTCGCCTGGCTCGCCGGCGGCTTTTTGCTGATCGGCTTCCTGACGCATTTGATCCTCGACGAGATCTACTCGGTCGACGTGCTCGGCAATCATATCAAGAGGTCGTTCGGCACCGCGTTCAAGCCTTTCGACTGGCGCAACCCGGCCGGTTCGGCGCTCATGGCGGCCGCTGCCGTGGCGCTGCTGCTCATTACGCCTTCGATCACGACGTTCTACGACGGCATCACCTCGCGCCCGATGTGGGCGGCGCTGCATCAGCGCCTGCTGCCGCAGGACGCCTGGTTTGGCGTTATCATCGACCGCAGCCGGCTCGCCGCCAGGCCGGCACCCGCCGGCGAAGCCGTGCCGCAAACCACGGGATCTCTGCCAGCGGCAGGTATGGAGGAAGCCGCAAAGCCGGCAACGCCATAACGCGCTCCGGCTGCCGACAGATCAGCGGTGCGCCGCCGCCGCGCGGCAATGCTTCTGCAGCCCCTCGAGATAGGTCGAGACGAGGTCTTCGATCAGCGAGCGCCCCGCATGCGCGGTGATGCTGGAGAGCTTGTCCGCCGTCGACAGCGAGGTCATCCCGTGCACGCTCGCCCACAGCGTGCGTGCATGGCGCTTTTGCGAGGCCGGGTCGGTGTTGGTCAGCAATGGCGACAGCGCCCCCTCGAATGGCGCCAGCAGGTTTTCGACCTTCGCCTGATACCACTGCGGAACTTCGCGGCCGGCAGGCATGCGATGCTCGTTGAGCAGGTTCCAAAGCTTCGGTCGCTCTTGAGTGAACGCGAAGTAGGCGCTGACCAGG
Organism: Hyphomicrobium sp.; assembly: GCF_009026145.1. Lineage (GTDB taxonomy): Bacteria > Pseudomonadota > Alphaproteobacteria > Rhizobiales > Hyphomicrobiaceae > Hyphomicrobium_A. Next base: position 73,507 of record NZ_WBUE01000008.1, on the reverse strand, counting down.
TGCCGCAGCCGTTCAGCGGGCGGTTCCGAATTGTCCGCCTTGGCCAGTCGCTCGGCCAGCTCGTCGAGCAGCCGCGCCTCGATGATGAGTAGAAGGTCGTCGAGGTTCTCAAACACGTTATAGAGCGTGCCGGGAGAATAGCCGACGCGCTTGGCGATCTCGCGCGCAGACAAGCCTTCCAGACCCGCCTGCTCGACGATAGCGGTCGTTGCCTCGATGATCAGCTCGCGGAGCTCATCGGGAGTATGTATGGAACGTCGGCCCATGTGCTGATCCGCACGATTAGTAGTTTGAAGACTGACGATTTGTCTACCTTATGCCGAGCCCGAGCCCGGGACAAAACGAATTTCAACAAATGATTATCTCGTCGCGCATTCGTCCGAGGCTTGCGCGAGGCGCGGCCGGGCAACACATCAGGCAACACATCAAACCACTAAGCTGGCGGCGGCGCCGCTCAGCAGGAATTCGTGCAGTTGTCCCCTTCCACATAGTCGACGCAGCTATTGCGCGGGCTGTGGTAGGACTTGTCGCTCCAGTCCATCGTATCGCTGAATCCGGGCACATAGCTACCGAATAGAGATTTGTATTTGTACTCGGCTTCAACCACGATGACACTACCGCCCTTGCCAACGAGGTTGGGCGGCAGGGCGTACGAGGTGCATTCGGCCGGCACGTCCATTCCGTTGTAGGAATACCTCCACACGACCTTCGTCTGGGAGGCGTCGGTGGTCGACGCTTGGACCGAGTAGATGCCGAGCTTCAGGGAGCTCGCATCGTACGGCTGCATGAGGTGCTTGATCGAATCCATCATGCTGTTGAGGTTGGCTGTCGCCCCGGAATCGGAGGTTCCGAGGAACTCCTCGCGGGCGACGAGATCGCCGGCCGTCGCGACCGCGGAGGTGAAATGCCGGTCGGTGTTGACCGCGCGGCCGATCTCGATCGTACCAAGCAGCATCAACAGCAAGAGGGGTGCGAGAATGCCGAACTCAATGGCCGCGCCGCCGTGCGCGTCGCGCCCGAAGCGCGTGCGAAATCCGGGAGACGCCGTGGGGCCACTTGCGCTGCGCATATGTTTCTCGACACGGTGCATCAATTGTAGGGCTCACTCTTGAATGCCGTGGCGGCCTGGATGATCGCCGGCCCCGATCCGTCGGTGCCGCTGCCCAACTTCAGAAACTTGAAGTTCTCTGCCATGTCCCACCGGTAGCAGAGGGTTACGAGGACGACCTGGCCCGCGGAGCCCGAATACTTGGAGACCTGCTCACCGGTGGTGCCGGTCGAGGCGGACATGTTGTTATCCTTGTCGAGGCAGGACTGCGGCTTCAGTTCGCCCCACGTATCCTCATGCTGCACGATGACGCTCATGTTGCCGCAATCGATGGCCACTCCGGCGCTCTGACAAACGAGATTGCGGAACTGTCCGACCGTCATGGCACCCTTTTCGGCCTCGCCGGTGCGGATCTTGCGGGCCGCCGCTTCGACCCCGTACTCGAGCGAGGTGCCGGCCAGGTAGTAGAGCCCCATGCCCAACAGGCCGAGGATGAAGAGCAGGAACGGCAAGGCGACGAGGGCGAATTCGATGGCCGCTGCGCCGCCGTCGTCATGCAGCAATCTGCGCGGCACAGAGCCGAGCCGGGGTGCGCGTTTGGAACGCGGAGTTAGAAGAAAACGCATACGGCTTCGTCTCGCGCGAACAACCGCGCAGACGTTATCTTTGCGCCCATGAATTAAATATTACTTCGTTCGCAATTGATCAGTATCGGTAATCAATCCGTTAACTGAAGTAGCTGCGTGGGTCAGCGCTCCGCTTGCTTCACTCTTGCGCTTGCGTGGCAGCCGCCGGGGCCGACGCGCCCGTCTTCGTTTGCGCCGCCTTGGTGACGTCGTCGAAGTACTTCGGATCGTCGCCGATGACAAGCGCCGGCGTGCATGTGGGCGCGCACGTATAGGTGCTGCGGAGCGACCCTCTATACACCGCCACCGTGCGGCGGTCGTCCTGATCGACGACCACCCGCTGGTCCTGGATGACATTGCGGTCGGCGTCGAGCGCGATGATGTTGGTGACCCCGAACGTCTTGCCGGTCACGACGAGGAGATTGCCGCCCTGGACCGTCACGTCGGCGATGGACGGATTGCCGATGATGACCTCGGCGACGGGCCTTGGCAGCCGCAGGAGCTGTGACTGGTCGTAGCGGACGACGAGGTCGGCGGCGTGCGCGGTCGCCAGGGGCGCGACGGCCAAGAGGCACGCCGCGGCAAAGGCGCTTGCTACTGCGCAACACCGAACTCGACCCGGAAACTGGACAGGGGACTGCATATGAGCGGGCATGCTGGAACGCGTCCTCGATGATTAAGCGGCATTACTTCAGGAAATGGTGAAGAAAGCGGAAATCGCCGTGCGGAGAATTCCATCCTGTGCCGTCGCGCAACGCTGCGGTAGCTGTCGCGCTGGTAGCTCGGCACTGCTCGGGCCTTCTCTTGTCGAGAACTACCAAGTTATATTCTGTGCTAGAAAGTATAGGCTGCGCCACTCAACAATGTCTCTGCCCGGAGAGTTGGGGGTGCGCCCCAGATTCAGCGCTGCGATCTGCTGGATGGCCGCAGAATACATTATGTTCTTCTGATGATGCTGTCTCGATTGCAACTTTGATCGATTCCTATCGATCAAAACAACCGATTGTTAGGAGAGATTTACGAGCAAATTAGTGCGTTTTACTTAGGTTTAAGAGGTGGAGGTTCATATAGGTCCAGTCCCGCAGCCACGGTCCAAACAGCCGAACTGTGGGCTCGCATATGCGACCAAAAAACTGGGAGATGCTGTCATGAAGACTTTCCTTGCTCGTTTCGCCCGGGATGAGTCCGGCGCAACGGCTATCGAATACGGCCTCATCGCCGCGCTTATCGGCGTCGCCATCGTCAGCGGCGCGAGTCTGCTCGGTAAGAATCTCGGCTTGCTGTTCAACAACATCGCCGGCAACCTCGATTAAGACGCGCGAAGCGCTCTGATTTGACATGGGGCCGTCCGGCGCGCGCACGTCGGGCGGTCCTAATCGGTTGAGTGTTTGGTCGCGTTGGCGGCTGGTGGGTCGGCGCTGGAAGTGGCGTTCTCTTGGAGATCGGCGTGGCAGCCTATCCTCTATTGTTCGTGTTCCCCTTCGTCATGCTCTACGCAGCGACGATGGACGTGCTGACGATGCGCATCTCCAACAGCGTCTCGATCGGCCTCGCCGCGGCGTTCTTTGTTGTGGCTCTGATCGCTGGATTGCCGGCGCAACAGATGCTGCTGCACGCGGCTGTCGGCGCCGTCGTGCTTCTCGCCAATATGCTGCTGTTTCAGCTGCGGCTCGTCGGTGGTGGCGATGCCAAGCTGCTGGCCGCCGCCGCGTTGTGGATTGGGTATGAGCAACTCATCCCGTTCGTCGTCTATGTGACGGTATTCGGGGGTGTTCTCGCCCTTCTCCTGTTGGCCTATCGGCGCGCGCCGGCCGGCGCGCTTCCGCTCCCGGAGTGGGCGAGCCGCCTGCACAACCGGGAGGAAGGCATGCCCTACGGTGTGGCCATCGCCGCAGGGGCGCTCGTCGTCTACCCGATGACCAGCCTGCCGGCTCTGCTGGCGGCATAGGCCAGGCGGAGCGCCGCCAAGGCCCAATCTGCAACGGCGATTAACGTTGCGTTGACGTTTGTCCGGCAGTGTCGATGAACAACATATTCGGGCTATCGGGTGAAAGGACCCGTCGGCTGTGAAGCGCGCACAACTGATCGGCATCACGATTGCAGGCGGGGCCGGCCTCCTCGCCTTCCTTCTCATGCGTTCGATCGTGAGCGGCCCTTCGGCGCCGACGCAGGTAGCCGTGCCGGTCAACGCCACCGAGGTGCTGGTCGCGCGCCGCGACATTCCGCTCGGCGAGGTCACCAAGGGCACGGATTTCCGCTGGCAGACGTGGCCGTCCGACGCCGTGACCCCCTCCTTCATCACGCAGGCCGATGGCGAGGCGGGCATGAAGATGGTTTCCGACGCGATCGCGCGCGCGCCGATGCTCGAAGGCGAGCCGGTGACGCGTCAAAAGCTGATCAAGCCCGGCCAGGGAGGCGTACTCGCCGCCATTCTGCCGAGCGGCATGCGTGCCATCTCGACGAAGATCAAAGAAGAGACGTCCGCCGGCCGCCTCATCCTGCCCAACGACCGCGTCGATGTCATCCTGACGCGTCGTGAGCGCACTCCCGGCGGGCAAGACGAGTACGTTTCCGACACGCTCTTCAACAACGTCCGCGTGCTCGCCATCGGCCAGGACATCGCCAACAAGGAGGGCGCGAAGTCGCCCGAGGGAAGCGCCAACACCGCCACCCTGGAGCTGACCCCGCGGCAAGCTGAGCTGCTGGCGCGCGCCAACTCCATGGGCGAGATCAGCCTGTCGCTGCGCAGCGTCGCCGACGGCGATCCGAAGGGCAAAGGGCCGACCGCGGCCATGAACGATCAACGCGGCACCACCGTGCGTGTTCTTCGTTACGGCGTGCCATCGCGTGCGTACGGCGTGAACTGAGTTGCGTCATTCAGTTTTCGGCTGTCGAAAAGGTAATCGATCATGCGAACGACCCTAAAATGGGCGCGCGCCAGCGTGGCTGCGGTGTTCTTCTTCGCGACTAGCGTCAGCGACATCATCGCGGCCGATATGAAGGGCCAGCCTGCCGGCCAGGCGGCCAACGACTCTGTGCTGCGCATCCCCGGCAATGCCGCGTTCCCGCTGTCGAAGCGGGTCGATCTGGGCGTCGGTCGCTCGCTTGTCGTGCAGTTTCCCATCCCGCTGAAGGACGTGCTGGTTTCGGACCCGGCGGTGCTCGATGCCGTCGTGCAGTCGTCTGATCGTGTGTTCCTCATCGCCAAGGGCACCGGGCAGACCAACGCGTTCTTCTTCGACGAGTACGGGCAGCAGATCCTCTCCCTCGAGGTCGCCATCGGCGCCGACCTGTCGGCGCTCGATCAATTGATCACGCGTCTCATCCCCGGCTCCAACGTGCGCAGCGAGATCGCCGGCCGCGCCATCGTGCTCACGGGGACGGTGCGCACGCCGGTCGATTCCAACCGCGCCGCGCAGATCGCCGCGCAGTTTGCCGCCGCCAACGCCGACGTCGCCAGCATCACCAATACGGGCCCGCAGGCGACGAGCAACACGACGTCGAGCAACACGACGAATATCGGCCGCCAGTCCAGCTATCAGGCGACGGCCGACGCCGGCGGCGGAAGCAACTCCGACGCCGCCGACGTCTATGGCGCCAAGCCGATCATCAACCTCCTCACCGTCGAGGGCGAGGAGCAGGTGATGCTGCGCGTGTCCGTCGCCGAGGTGCAGCGCACCACCCTCAAGCAGTTCGGCATCAACGTCGGCGCCCTGGTCAATTCGGGCAACTTCACCACCGCCGTCCTTTCCTCGAACGGGCTGCCGCTGACCGCCGCCGCCCTTGGCACGATGCCGACCCCCGGTATCGGAACGGCCGGCGATATCGCCGGGGCGCTGCAGTTCTTCAACCAGGGTCCGAGCACGGCGTTCGGCAACTCGGGCGTCGCGACCCTTTGGCAATCGGGCAACCAGGCGGTTGGCGGAGCGCTGCGGGCTTTGGAGCGCGACGGTCTGATCAAGACGCTCGCCGAGCCGAACCTCACGGCGGTCTCCGGCGAGCCGGCAAAGTTCCTCGCCGGTGGCGAGTATCCGGTTCCCGTGGTGGACAGCCTCGGCCAGGTGAGCGTCGTCTACAAGGAGTACGGCATCGGCCTTGCCTTTACCCCCGTCGTGCTCTCCGAGGGCCGTATCAGCCTGAAGATCGAGAGCGAGGTCAGCGAGCTCACCCTCGAGGGCGCCGTCGTTCTCTCCGGCATTCAGATCCCCGCTTTGAAGAAGCGCCAGGCCAACTCGACGGTCGAGCTCCCCTCGGGAGGCTCGATCGCCATCGCCGGCCTCTTGTCCGAGGACTCGCGGCGTAACATCGACGGCTTCCCCGGCCTGAAGGATCTGCCGATCCTCGGCACCCTGTTCCGCAGCAACGACTTTCAGCGGCACGAGACCGAGCTCGTCGTGATCGTCACGCCTTACATGGTGCGCCCGGTGGCGCGCCAGGAGCTCGCCCGGCCGCTCGACGGCCTCGGCGATCCGACCGATCGCAAAGCGAACTTCCTCGGCCACATCAATCGCATCTACGGCGGAGGACGGCCCGCTCCCGTCGGCGATCTCAAGGGTGACTACGGATTCATCGTGGAATAGCGGATGGGCTGGAGACGTGTCATGACTGCCAGGAATGCGATGCGCACTTGCGGCACCCGCGGCGCCCGATCGCTGGCCTCGAGGCTGATCGTCGCCTCCGGTGTCGCGCTCGCCTTGGCGGGCTGCAAGACCACCGACGATCCGACCCGCGTCGCCGGTTGGACGCTGATCGACTCTTCGCAGCGCCATCCGATCCTCGTTTCGCAGGAGCCGACGACCCACCTCATCCGCGTCCGCAGCGGCTCCAACGGGCTGAGCGCCTCGCAGCGCGCGCAACTGGTGGCCTTCATCAATCATTACCGAGCCACCGATTCCGGCAACAGCCGCCTCGTCGTGACCGTCCCGAGCGGGGCCGCCAACGAGGTGGCGGCGATGTATGCGGTCGGTGAGGTCCGCTCGCTGCTGAACGAGCATGGCTTTGACCAGGCCTCGATCTCGGTCGAAGCCTATAGCGCCGAAGGCGCCGGGGATCCGCCCATTCGCGTGTCCTACCTGCGCTACGTCGCCGAGCCGCCGCAGTGCGGGGACTGGTCGGCCAATCTCGCCTACGACCCGATGAACCTGCCTTATCCGAACCTCGGTTGCTCGCAGCAGCGCAACCTGGCCGTCATGGTCGCCAACCCCGCCGACCTGCTCGGCCCGCGCAGCGAGACGGCGCGTTCGGGCGAGCGGCGCGACCAGGTTTGGGGCAAGTACATCACGGGCCAGCCGACCGGTGCGCGCAAGAGTGTCGACGAGCGCGTCAACAGAGACAACAGCTCCAACTAACGTTCCAGGTCCAGCCAAGGTCGCCGACGTCATGTCCAATCAAGCCAAGCCCATTTCGAGCCCGGAGGAAGTCGTCGGCGTCGGCGCGCCGCTGGCCGAGCTCGAAGGCGGCTTCGCCGAGCCCGCCGCCGCCCGCGCGCGGCCGATCCCGCGCATCTCGATTCAGGCGTTCTGCGAAAACGGTGCAACGGCCGAGATCATTCAGATCGCGGCTGAGGACCGTCGCCTGGCCAAGGCGCACGTCAGCGTGCACATGGGAGGCGTCGAGGCCGCCGTCACGCACTACCAGCAGAACCCGACGCCCAACCTCATCATCATCGAGTGCGGCCTGCCGCGCGATCATCTCCTCGCCGAGCTCGACCGTCTGGCCGAGAACTGCGACCCGGGCACCAAGGTGCTGATCGTCGGTCAAGCGAACGACGTGATGCTCTACCGTGAGCTCTTGAAGCGCGGCGTGAGCGAATACCTCGTCGAGCCCGTGGCGCCGCTGCAGCTCATGGAGGCGGTCTCGAATCTCTACAACAATCCGGAGACCGAGCCCGTAGGCCACGTTTACGCATTCATCGGCGCCAAGGGCGGCGTCGGCTCCTCGACCATCTGTCACAACGCTTCCTGGTCGCTGTCGGAGATCCTCAAAGTCGACGTGGTGATCGCCGACCTCGACCTCGCTTTCGGCACCACCGGACTCGATTTCAACCAGGATCCGATGCAGGGGATCGCCGATGCTCTGTCCAGTCCGGATCGCCTCGACGAGGTGCTGCTCGACCGGCTGCTGACCAAGTGCTCCGAGCATCTGTCGATTTTCGCGGCGCCGGTCGTCCTCGACCGCGACTACGACATTTCGGTCGAGGGTTGCGACCGGGTCATCGACGTCGTGCGCCAGAACGTGCCCTACGTCGCCGTCGACCTGCCGCACACATGGACGCCGTGGGTCAAGAGCGTGCTGCTGCAAGCAGACGAGGTGATCATCACCGCCGCGCCGGACCTCGCCAATCTGCGCAACGCGAAGAACATCGTCGACCTGCTGCAGCAGACGCGCCGCAACGATAGCAAACCGCGCCTGGTCATGAACATGGTCAACATGCCCAAGCGGCCGGAGATCAGTGTCAAGGAATTCGAGTCGGCGATTGGCCTCAAGGCCATCAGCGTCATCGACTTCGACAGCGAGACATTCGGGCAGGCCGCCAACAACGGGCAGATGATCGAAGAACTCAGCGCCAAGGCGCGGTCGGCCGCTGCCTTTCGCGACATCGCATTGGCGATGAGCAATCGGCGCGACACCCAGGCGGTCAAGAAGTCTTCGGGATTGGTCCCGTTTCTCGAGAAGTTGAAGCTCAAGCGTTAGGAAACGTAGATGTTCGGTAAGCGTACCAGTGACGCCGCTCCTGCCCGCCGCGTTCCCCAGCCAGCGGCAGCACCGGCCGCGTCGGCGCCGCTCCTCAACGAGCCGAGGTTGCCGTCGGCAAAGCCGCCCGCTCCGCCCATCGTTGCGCCCGAGCCGCAGCGGCGTCACTCCGAAGAATACTACGACGTCAAGACGACGGTCTTTAATGCCCTTATCGACACCATCGATCTGACGCAGCTCGCCAAGCTGGACGTCGCCTCGGCGCGCGAGGAAATTCGCGACATCGTCAGCGAGATCATCCAGATCAAGAACGTCGTGATGTCCATCGCGGAGCAGGAGGAGCTGCTCGAGGACATCTGCAACGACGTGCTGGGCTACGGTCCCCTCGAGCCGCTGCTGGCGCGCGACGACATCGCCGACATCATGGTCAACGGCGCCAACACGACCTACATCGAGGTGGGCGGCAAGGTGCAGCGCACGGGGGTGCGCTTCGCCGACAATCTGCAGCTCATGAATATCTGTCAGCGCATCGTGAGCCAGGTGGGCCGCCGCGTCGACGAATCGAGCCCGATCTGCGACGCGCGCCTTCCCGACGGATCGCGCGTCAACGTCATTGCGCCGCCGCTGGCGATCGACGGTCCGGCGCTCACCATCCGCAAGTTCAAGCGCGATCGCCTCAATCTCGATCAGCTGTGCAAACTCGGAACCATCTCGCCGGACGGCAAGACGATCCTCGATATCATCGGCCGCGTGCGCTGCAACGTGTTGATCTCCGGCGGCACCGGCTCCGGCAAGACGACGCTACTCAACTGCCTCACCGGCTCGATCGAGCACGACGAGCGCATCATCACTTGCGAGGACTCTGCCGAGCTGCAGCTGCAGCAGCCGCATGTCGTGCGCCTCGAGACGCGCCCGCCCAACCTCGAGGGCGAGGGCGAGGTCAAGATGCGCGATCTGGTCAGGAACTGTCTGCGTATGCGTCCCGAGCGGATCATCGTCGGCGAGGTACGTGGCCCCGAAGCCTTCGACCTGTTGCAGGCGATGAACACCGGCCACGACGGCTCCATGGGCACGCTTCACTCCAACTCGCCGCGCGAAGCGATCAGCCGTCTGGAATCGATGATCATGATGGGCGGCTATCAGCTCCCGGTGCGCACCATCCGCGAGATGATCACCGGCTCCGTCGATGTCATCGTGCAGGTCGCACGTCTGCGCGACGGTTCGCGCAAGGTGACCCACGTCACCGAGGTGCTGGGCATGGAAGGCGACGTCGTCACGCTGCAGAACCTCATCCTGTTCGACATCACGGGCGAAGACTCGCAAGGCCGCATTCTCGGCCGCCACCGCTCCACCGGCATCGCGCGCCCGCGCTTCTGGGATCGCGCCGTCTACTTCGGTCAGGAAGTGAAGCTCGCCGAGGCGCTGGCCTCCTCCGAGGTGCTCGACGAGAACGGCAATCCGCTCGGAGACACCAATGTCTGAGGCGAATCTGGTCTCCTTCGGTGCGGCGATGCTCGTGGCGCTGGCGGTGGGGGCGCTGGCCTATGCGTTTCTCTACCCGTACTTCTCCGGCGAGCGCGAAAAGGAATCGCGTTTCAAGGGCGTACTGGAAGCCAAGCGCGACACGCTGAGCCAGCTCGAGCAGGTGGCGTCGCGGCGCAAATCGGTCGCCGACACGCTGAAGGACATGGAGAACCGCCAAAGGGCGGCGGAGCGGATCTCGCTGCGCCTGCGCCTGGAACGCGCCGGCCTCAACATAACGCCGAGGACCTACTGGTTGGCCAGCCTCGTCTGCGGAGCCGTTCTCGCCGCCGTCGTCATGTTCACCTTGCCGGCGAGCGCCACGCGCATGTTCCTGACCTTAGTAATCGGGCTCATTGGCGTGTTCGGCGTCCCTCGCTGGTTCGTCAACAAGGTCACGACCCGGCGGCAATTGAAGTTCACCGCCGAGCTACCGAATGCGATCGATATCGTGGTGCGCGGCATGAAGTCCGGCCTGCCGCTGAACGAATGCTTGGCCATCATTGCGCGCGAGAGCGAGGAGCCGCTTGCCAGCGAGTTCCGCGAGGTGATCGAGCAGCAGCGGGTCGGCATATCGCTGGGTGAGGCGCTCGAGCGATTGACGCAACGCATGCCGCTGCCCGAGGTCAAGTTCCTGTCGATCGTCGTCGCCATTCAGCAGCAGGCCGGTGGCAACCTTTCGGAAGCGCTGGGCAACCTCTCGACGGTGCTGCGCGACCGCTTCCGGTTGAAGATGAAGGTCAGGGCGCTCAGCGCGGAGGCCAAGGCCTCGGCGATGGTGCTCGCCTCGTTGCCGCCGATCGTGACATTCATGCTGTACTTATCGGCCTCCGAGTACATCTCGATCCTATTTAAGACGCGCACCGGCAACTTCGCACTGTTGTTCTGCGGTCTGTGGATGCTGATGGGCGTGCTGGTGATGCGCAAGATGATCAACTTCAAATTCTGAGTGGTGCAGGCGCGCGCTCGACCGCCAATTCAAGGTTCCGCCCATGGATTTTATCGACACCTTCACCAATCCGACGTTCCTCGTCACCATCCTGACGGCGATCTGCGCCTTCGCGACGGTGCTGACCATCGCCATGCCGATGCTCGCCCAGGACCGCATGAATCACCGCATGCGCACCATGGCGGTGGAACGCGACAAGATGCGTGCCGAGCGGCTTGCCGAGATGGCCGCACGCGACCGTCAGGGTCGTTTGCGGCAGACGCCGACCGGCTTCATGCAGCAGATCGTCAAAGCGCTGAACCTTCACAAGATCCTGGACACCGAGGATCTCCGCGATCGTCTGAAGCGCGCCGGCCTGCGCGGGCAGGCGCCGCTCGTCGCGTTCATGTTCTTCCGTGTCGCCGCGCCGGCGATCTTCTTCGTCGTTGCCGTCATCTACCTGTTCCTGCTCAACATTCTCGACTACCCGCCGCTGATCAAGCTCATGATGGCGCTCGCCGCGGCGTTCCTTGGCTCCTATGCGCCGAGCCTGTTCATCGAGAACCTCATCCAGAAGCGCCAGCAGTCCATCAAGCTGGCGTTTCCCGACGCCCTCGACATGCTGCTGATCTGCGTGCAGTCGGGCATGTCCGTCGAGGCCGCGTTTGCCAAAGTGTCGAAGGAGGTGGCGGGCCAATCGCTCGAGCTCGCCGAGGAACTGAGCCTGACTACCGCCGAGCTGTCTTACTTGCAGGATCGCCGCCAAGCCTTCGACAATCTCGGCAAGCGCACCGGCATCCCCGGCGTCAAGGCGGTAACCACCGCGCTGATCCAGGCCGAGCGCTACGGTACACCGGTCGGCCAAGCCTTGCGCGTCATGGCCAAGGAGAACCGCGATATCCGTCAGTCGGAGGCCGAAAAGAAGGCGGCTTCCTTGCCGCCCAAGCTCACCGTACCAATGGTACTGTTCTTCCTGCCTGTGCTGTTCATCATCATCTTGTTCCCGGCGGCGATCCGCTACTGGGAGTGGGCCTGAGGGCCTAGCGTCGCGACAGCGCCGAGCGGATCAGCGCTTGGCCTGGGCGATGAGCGGCGACCAGCCGTCGGACTTACCAGCCGCTGCCGTCTTGCCGGATGGCTGCTCGGGCTGCGCGGCGGCCTTCTTCGGCTGCTTGGCCGCGACCTCGTCCTCGCTGACGGCGAACTGCTTTGCCATCTCGGCAACCGAGAGAACTTTCGCTGGGGGCGCTTCGGCGCGGGGCGGGTCGGCGGGCGCCTCGGTCGAGACGACCCAAGCCGTATCGCCGGCCGCGTCAGTATCCGGCGGTGGCAACCCCTGCACGTCGGCGACCTTCTCCACCGGAGCCGCGGCGACGACGGGCTCCTCGATCGAGGCAGGCGGAGCAACTGGCGCCGCGGCGATCTTGGCTTCGACGTTCCATTCCGCCGGCTGCGGATCTGAGTTGGGTACCGACTTCGGATCGAGCTTCACCACCTGACGCAGGTAGTCGGCGTTCTCCGAGGCATTCGTCATCGGAATATCGCGGGCGGCGACCAACTTCGCCTCGTCGTATTTGCCCTGCAAGCCGAGCACGAGCGCAAGGTTCTGGCGGATGCGCGTCGAGTTGCCGTCCGTTGCCGCCGCTTGCCGCAGCATCTGCTCCGCCTCGCCTGGCTCGCCGTTCATGGCGTGGGCAAGGGCGAGGTTGCTCAGCACCGATGGCTGATCGGGCGCCAGGCTCAGAGCACGCTGAAAATAGGGGATCGCCTCGTTGTAGTTGCCCTCCTTTGCGAGGGCCGCTCCCCGCGCCGAGACCACCCGCCAATCGGGATTGCCTGGGTCGTCGGCAATGGCGAGCAGCTGCTTGGCCACGTTGACCTGGTCGAGATCGAGGGCCAGCCGCCCATATTCGCTCGCGAGCTCACGGCTCTGCCCGTGATAGAGCGACGCCTGCTGCAGCACCGCCAGGGCGCGGCGCTTCTCGCCCATGGCCCTGAGATTGCGCGCATAGTTGAGGGCGGGCTGAAGCTCGCGCGGGCTCTGGGCATAGGCCTTGCCCCAATAGTCGGTGGCCTTCAGCAGATCATCCCCGATGCCGCCTTGTGCCGCCTGCGAAGCGGTTTGCGTCGGCTGAGCCGGCCGCCGCGTCGCCCGCGCCGCCATATTCTCGGGGCTGTTGATGGACAGAAGGTCGCCGCCACCCGGCTTCAGCGTCTGGCCGCAGGCGCCCAGCATGAGCGCGGCGGTGAGCGCCGCAATGGTGCCCCCCTGCCGTAGCCTGCGAGCTGCCGATTGCCGATGCGAAGCGGACGCCATCGTGGTCTCCCTGAGCGGTGCGGAGCAGAGGGCGGGCCACTTGCCCGAATCTCTGTCCTTTGACCGTCAGGTTGTGAGACACTTCTCAATAAACGATTAAGCCTCGCTAAGCAGGCGTTAAGACGCCAGCCGGTCATGTCGCCGAGGCCACCTCGGCCTTAGCCCCCTCGGTCCAGGTCTCCATCTCTGGCATGGCAAAGATCGTGGCCACATAGGCTGCCGCCGTGCCGTCGTCACCGTACTTGGCAAGGTCGGGCAGATAGGTGCGAAAGCGCGAGGCGACGGGCGCATACATGGCGTCGGCGGCGGTGAAGGCGCCGAACAGGAACGGGCCGTCATTCCCGAAGTCCCCACGGCACTGCCGCCAGATAGCGATGATGCGGCGGACGTTCGTCTCGACATCCTCCGGAACCGAGTCGAGCGGATTCGTTGCCAGCAGCTCCATCGAGCAGGTGTTGCGCAGGGGGGCAAAGCCGGAGTGCATCTCGGCGGACACGCAGCGTGCCAACGCCCGCGCCCGCCGGTCGGCCGGCCACAAGCCCGCATCCGGATGCGCTTCCGCCAGGTATTCGAGGATGGCGAGGCTGTCCCAAATGGCCATGTCCCCGTCGAGCAGCAGCGGCACGAGGCCGGAGGGGCTGTACTTCATGATCTCGGCCTTCGAATCCGCCAGGCGCAGGCGTACGTTAATCTCCTCGAACGGCAGCTTGAGGCGGCGCATGGCCAGCCACGGCCGCAGGCTCCAGCTCGACCAATTCTTATTGCCAATCACCAGGCGATACCGGTTTGCGGCCATGCTCTTGCCTTGCCCTCCGTGATCCTGTCTTGTGCGCCGCGCGAGTCGGCTGGGGATTTATGGCAACTCACGACCGATCCGTCACGGCCTGCCAGCAGTGAGCGTCCGCACATGAGCGATGAACCGATGAAGTGCGCCAAGTCCGCCGTCGATGAAATCTTGATCAGCGGCGGGACGGTGGAGAATGAAATCCCGATTTGGGCGGTGGGCAAGGATGCCTCCCTCGACGCGCTCCCGCTCTCGGTCGAGCAACGCACCTGGATCGAGGGTGTCGGGTTCAAAGGCACTGCCAAGCAACAGACATTGGTGCCCGGCGCCGACGGCCGCATCGCCGGCGTCCTCTTCGGCCTCGGCGATGGCGCCGCGGGAGAGCCGTGCGGGACCTCGGAGTTGCTCATCGGCCAGCTGGCGCAGTCGCTGCCGGCCGGCACCTACCGGCTGGCCAAGGAGCCGCGCGACCCGACGCTCGCCGCCATCGCTTGGGGGCTCGGCGGGTATCGCTACACCCGCTACAAGACCAAGAACAACGGCGGGGCACCGGCCGCGAGCCTGCGCCTTCCCCAGGGTGCCGACCGCGATCTGGCGGTGAACACGATCGAGGCGGTTCGCCTTGGCCGCGACCTCATCAACACGCCCGCCTCCGACCTGGGGCCGGCCGAGATCGAGGCCGCCGCGCGCGATCTTGCCCAGAGGTATGGCGCGCGCATCGACGTCACGGTCGGCGAGGAGTTGCTGGCCAAGAACTTCCCGATGATCCACGCCGTCGGCCGGGCCAGCTCGCGCGCCCCACGCCTGATCGACCTCACCTGGGGCCAGGAAGGCGCGCGCACGGTGACCCTCGTCGGCAAGGGCATCACCTTCGACACCGGCGGCCTCGACATCAAGCCGTCGAGCGCCATGTTGCTGATGAAAAAGGACATGGGCGGCGCTGCCGTGGTGCTGACCCTCGCCCATATCATCATGGCGCAGAAGCTGGGCCTGCGCCTGCGCGTGCTCATTCCCACCGCCGAGAACAGCATCTCGGGCGATGCCTTCCGCCCTGGCGACGTGCTGACCTCGCGCGCCGGCACCACGGTCGAGATCGGCAACACCGACGCGGAAGGCCGCCTCGTGCTCGCCGATGCCATCGCGCTCGCCGACGAGGAAGCCCCGCACAGTATGTTCGTGTTCGCCACGCTCACCGGCGCAGCGCGCGCCGCGCTGGGGCCCGACCTGCCGGCGATGTTCACCAACGACGATGCGTTTGCGGCCCAGATGGTTGCGATGTCGGCGGGCGTCGGTGACCCGGTATGGCGCTTGCCGCTGTGGCCGGGCTACGATGGCAAGCTGGAGAGCCCGGTCGCCGACATGAACAACGTGTGGGAGGCCCCCTTCGCCGGCTCGATCACGGCCGCGCTGTTTTTGAAGCGCTTTGCCGGCCGGGCGCAGCGCTTTGCGCATTTCGACCTGTTCGGCTGGCGCCTGCTGGCCAATGCGCTGGGACCGCGCGGCGGCGAGCCGCAGGTAGCCCGCGCCCTCTATGCCGTCCTCGCCAAGGAGCTCGACCGATGAGCGCTGCGGACGAAGAGATAAAGGCTCAATCCGCGCCTCAACGCGCGGCACCGCTCGATGCACGCCGCAACGTGTTCCGGCCCGACCTTGCCGCCGAGAGCCTCTATGGGCGGGTCAGCGCCCCCCGCTACGTGCAGGGCTATCCGGCGCAAGTCATACGCGCGGCGGTGCCGCTGCGCAGCCGCCCATCGCCCACGGTCGGGTTCGAGACCGAAGCCCTGTTCGGTGAGACGGTCACTGTCTACGACGAGCGCGAGGGTTGGGCCTGGGTACAGCTCACGCGCGATCGCTACGTTGGCTATGTCCCCTTCGATGCACTTTCCCCGGAGATCGACGAGCCGACCCATCGGGTGCGGGCGCTGGGCACCTTCGTCTACCCTGTGCCCGACATCAAATCGCCGCCGCTCATGCACCTCAGCATGAACGCCGAGCTGTGCATCGCCGGCGGCGACGAGCGTTTTCTGATGCTCAAGGGCGGCGGTTTCGTCGTCACCCGGCATGTCGCCGAGCGCGGCCGTCGGGCGCCCGACTTCGTCGAGCTCGCCGAGCGCTTCATCGGTACGCCCTACCTATGGGGTGGACGCACGCGGCTTGGCATCGACTGCTCCGGTCTGGTGCAGGTCACGCTCGAGGCTGCGGGCATCGCCGCCCCCCGCGACACCGACATGCAGCAGGCCGAGCTTGGCACCGAGGTGGCGATCCCCGACGTGCTCGAGGGCATGCAGCGCGGCGATCTCATCTACTGGAAGGGCCACGTCGGCATCATGGCCGACAGCGTTACGCTGGTGCACGCCAACGCGCACCATATGCAGGTCGCCGCGGAGACACTGCCCGAGGCCATCGAGCGCATCGCCAAGCTCGGCGCCGAGATTGCCGCCGTGAAGCGGCTCCCTGCGCTATCGGGCAAAGACATCGTCTGACCGCTCCACCCCCTCACCCGGAAGCTCATTTGCATTCGCTTCCGACCTCTCCCCACCGGGGAGAGGTTAGGGTCTTGCGTGCTCGAAGGTGCGAATCCTTCTTGGCCGCCACAGTTGACACGTCACTTCGCCCGCGAAGCGGGCAAGGGCGCAAGGCGCCCCGCGCCTTAGGCGCGGCTATCAGCTCGCGCGACATTGCCGCAAGCAAAGCTTCTCTCCCTCGTGTCACCGCCTATAGGGCAGGAAGCGGCGCTCGCGTAATTCGGTTCCATCGTCGTCGATGCTGGGCATCAGGTGCGGCTCGCCGCGCGCCTCGCGCCAGATACCGCCGTTCGGCAGCGTGACCAGCGTCTCCACCGAGCGCTCCAGCCCCGTCAGCTTGCTGATCCAATGGCGCTGCACGACATTGCCTTCGGCGACGGCCTCGGCGAACGGCACGAACCAATCGAAGGAGTCGATCGGCCGATTCTCGTACGTCTCGTCGGCAATGGCGAGATCGTAACGCTGATCAGCGTGTAAAATCAGCTCAAACGGGCAAGCACTAGCCACCGACGGCGTGACAGCGATCTTCCAATAGTCGCCCGTCTCCGTTTCTTCCAGGTGCGCGGCATCCGCGATCGACGGCGCCCAGTAGCGCAACGCCGTGATCGTCGTTTGAAGCCGTGAGCGGAAGACGTCGTCGGGCAGCATCGCTATCGAATGTCGGATGATCGGTGCCGACTACGATGCCGCAAAGCGGCGCACGTTCAAGCGGAATATCTTTCAGCCGCGCATCTGTCGTGCAAATGCCTCGTCGTTGGATATTTGCCGCTGCAACGCAGGGCGTGCTGCCAGGCGCTGCGTATAGGCGACGAACTCGGGCAGCTCCGGAAGCAGCTTGAACTGCATTCCCCAGCGGAGGCTGGAGCCGATCACGACATCGGCCGCCGAGAAGCGCTCACCGAGGAGATGCGGCGAAGCCTTCGCGGTTGCCTCGCGCAGCGTGGCGATGACGGTGTCATAATCGGCCCAGCCGGCCATCGTGCGCGGCGCCGGCGGTCGGCTCAGCGCCTTGTCGATCATCGCCGGCTCGATGCAGCTCGGCGCGTAGAACAGCCACTTGAGATAAGGCCCGCGCAGCTTGTCGCCGATCGGCGGCGCCAGCCCCGCCTTGGGATAGGCATCGGCGAGATAGCAGCAGATGGCGGAAACCTCGCTGACGATGGTGCCGCCATCATCGAGCGTCGGCACCTTGCCCATTGGATTGATGGCCAGGTACTCGGGCTTGCGCTGGTCGCCGTCCTTGAGGCTCAGCAGCTTGACCTCGTATGGCTCGCCTATCTCCTCGAGCATCCACATGGCCACCGAGGAGCGCGACGGTGTGGCGTGATAGAGCTTCAGCCGTGGCTGTGCTGCTTCCGGCATGGCTGTCCCTCCTCCTGCAGACCTGCGGATTGCTCAGACGGCAAGCGCGCTCTTGTGCGCCACCTTGATGTCGAAGGCGGCGGCGAGCAGGGCCTTGGTGTAGTCCTCCTTCGGACGCGAGAACACCTCGGCGGCCGCACCCTCCTCGACCACCTTGCCGTTGCGCATCACGATCACGTAGTTGCACAAGGCGCGGATGACCTTGAGGTCGTGGCTGATGAACAGGTAGGCGAGGTCGCGCTTCTTCTGCAGGTCGCGCAACAGATCGACGATCTGCGCCTGCACCGACATATCGAGCGCGCTCGTCGGCTCGTCGAGCATGATGAACTTCGGCTGCAGCACCATGGCGCGCGCAATCGCGATGCGCTGGCGCTGACCGCCGGAGAACTCGTGCGGGTAGCGGTCCTGCGCCTTGGGGTCGAGGCCAACCTCCTTCAGGGCGGCGCTGACGCGCGCGCGGCGCTGCTCGTATGTCAACTCGGGGGACTGGATGGTCAGCCCTTCCTCGATGATCTGCCCCACCGACATGCGCGGCGATAACGAGCCGTAGGGGTCCTGGAATACGATCTGCATTTCCTTGCGCAGGGGGCGCATCTCGCGGCTCGTCAGCCCGTCGATGCGCTTGCCCATGTAGACGACCGGGCCGTCCGACGAGATGAGGCGCAGGATGGCGAGGCCGAGCGTCGTCTTGCCGGAGCCCGATTCGCCGACGACGCCCAGCGTCTGCCCCTGCCGCAGCTTCAGCGACAGCCCGTCGACCGCTTTGACGTAGTCGACGGTGCGGCGGAGCAAGCCTCGCTTGATGGGGAACCACACCTTGAGGTCGTCGGTCTCGACGACGACCGGCGCCTTGTCGTTGGCCGTGGGCGGGGCACCCTTGGGCTCGGCGGCGAGGAGCTGCTTGGTGTAGGCGTGCTGCGGCTTGGTGAAGATGTCCTCGGTGGCGCCTTCCTCGACGATCTTGCCGGCCTGCATGATGTAGACGCGCTCGGCCATCCTGCGCACGATGCCGAGGTCGTGGGTGATGAGCAGCATGGCCATGCCCATCTCGCGCTGCAGCTGCTTCAGGAGCTCGAGGATCTGCGCCTGGATCGTCACGTCGAGCGCCGTGGTCGGCTCGTCGGCAATCAGCAAGTCGGGCTCGTTGGCGAGCGCCATGGCGATCATGACGCGCTGGCGCTGGCCGCCCGAGAGCTGATGCGGGAAGGCGTCGAGCCGCTTCTCCGGCTCGCGGATGCCGACCTTGTGTAAGAGCTCGAGCACCCGCGCGCGCACTGCCGCCTCGTCCATGCGCCGATGCACGCGCAAAACCTCGCCGACCTGCCGCTCGATGGTGTGCAGCGGATTGAGCGACGTCATCGGCTCCTGGAAGATCATCGAGATGCGGTCGCCGCGCACCGATTGCAGCTGCGATGGCTTGAGCTTCAGGAGGTCGCGGCCCTCGAACCACACTTCGCCGGAGGGATGCGAGGCGGCCGGATACGGCAACAGGCGCAGGATCGACAGCGCGGAGACGGTCTTGCCGGAACCGGATTCGCCGACGAGGGCCACCGTCTCGCCCTTGCCGATGCGGAAGCTCACCTTGTCGGCAGCGATCATCTCGCCGTGCGCGAAGGCGACCGATAGGTCCCGGACATCGAGAAGCGCTTTTGACATCTCAGCACCTACCGGAACGTCTTGCGCGGGTCGAGCGCATCGCGCACCGCCTCGCCGATGAAGATCAACAGCGACAGCATGATCGCCACGGTGAAGAAGCCGGTGAGGCCCAGCCAAGGTGCCTCCAGATGCCGCTTGCCCTGCAGCAGCAATTCGCCGAGCGAGGGCGAGCCGGGCGGCAGGCCGAGGCCGAGGAAGTCGAGCGCCGTCAGTGCGGCGATGCTGCCCGACAGCTGGAACGGCATGAAGGTGAGGGTCGCCACCATGGCGTTGGGCAGCATGTGCTTCCACATGATCTTGCGATGCGACAGCCCGAGCGCGCGCGCTGCGTTGACGTACTCGAAGTTGCGCGCGCGCAGGAACTCGGCGCGCACCACGCCGACGAGGTTCACCCACTCGAACAGCAGCAGCGTGCCGAGCAGCGTCCAAAAGCCGGGCACCAGAACCGAGGAGATGATGATCAGCACGAACAGCGACGGCACCGAGGACCAGATTTCCAGGAAGCGCTGGAAAATGAGATCGGTACGTCCGCCGAAATAACCCTGCACGGCGCCGGACGTGACGCCAACCGCCGCCGACAGCAGCGCCAGGATCAGACCGAACAGAACCGAGATACGAAAGCCGTAGATGACGCGTGCGACGACGTCGCGCCCCTGGTTGTCCAGCCCCAGCCAGTTCGTATTGCCGAGTGCCTTATAGCGGGCGAGCTGATCTGCCGGCGCGTCGCACAAGGGCGCGCTCGTTGCCCACGGCGGGGGCGCCGGGTACCCAAGGCACAGCCCGCTTGGACTTTTGCGCCCCGGGTAATCCTTGTTGATGGTGTCGTAGGAATAGCGGATCGGCGGCCAGAAGGCCCAGCCGTTGTTCTTGATCTCGTCGAGGATCACCGGGTCCTTGTAGTCGGTGACGGCGAGGAAGCCACCGAACTTCGATTCCGGGTAATCGGTGAGCACCGGCGACAGGAGCTCGCCTTTGTAGCTCACCAGCAGCGGGCGGTCGTTGGCGAGGAACTCGGCGAACAGCGTGACGAGGAACAGCGTGAGAAAAATCCGCAGGCTCCAGTAGCCGCGCCGGTTGGCCTTGAAGTTGTCCAGCCGCCGCTGGTTGATGGGGCTCAGCTTGTCGCGCGACGGCCAGCGCCGCGTCAGCCATTCGGGTAGCCGGCGATGCTCCTCCCTCGGCGGCGGCTGCGATTGCGGCAAAGGCGTTTCGAGTGCGCGCAGATCCACCTCAGACCTCCCGGCTCTCGAAGTCGATGCGCGGATCAACGAGCGTGTAGGCGAAGTCCGACAGGATGTTGAGCAGCAGTCCCATCAGAGAGAAGATCCACAGCGTGGCGAAGATCACCGGATAGTCGCGCTTTTCGATCGACTCGAAGGACAGAAGCCCGAGGCCATCGAGCGAGAAGATGGTCTCGATGAGCAGCGCGCCGGCGAAGAAGGCGCCGATGAACGCGCCGGGAAAGCCCGCTATGATCAGCAGCATGGCATTGCGGAACACGTGCCCATAGAGCACCTGGTTCTCATTGAGGCCCTTGGCGCGCGCCGTCATCACGTACTGCTTGCGGATCTCGTCGATGAACGAGTTCTTGGTGAGGAAGGTCATCGTCGTGAACGCCGTCAGCGACATGGCGATAATTGGCAGCGTCAGGTGCCAGAAATAGTCGACCACCTTGCCGATGAGCGAGAGCTGATCCCAGTTGTCCGAGGTCAGCCCGCGCGACGGGAAGATCTGCAGGAACGACGAGCCGGCGAACAGGATGAGCAGGAGCACCGCGAACAGGAAACCCGGCACTGCGTAGGCGATGACCAGCGTGGTGCTGGTCCAGGCGTCGAACGGCTCCCCGTCGCGCATAGCCTTGCGGATGCCGAGCGGAATGGAGATGAGATAGGTGAGCATCATCATCCACAAGCCCAGCGAGATCGACACCGGCAGCTTTTCCTTGATGAGCTGCAGCACCGAGACGTCGCGGAAGTAGCTCTTGCCGAAGTCGAAGGTCAGGAAGCTCTTCATCATGATGAGGAAGCGTTCGTAGGCCGGCTTGTCGAAGCCGAACTGCTTCTCGAGGCTCTTGATGAATTCCGGATCGAGCCCTTGCGCGCCGCGGTACTTCGAGGTGACCGCCTCGGCGGCGCCCTGGCCGAGCTGTGCCTGGCTGCCGCTCGACAGGGTATCGGTGCCGCCGCCGCCGATGCGCGAGACGATGGATGTATCGTGCCCCGTGAGCTGCGCGATGATGCGATCGACAGGACCGCCGGGAGCGAACTGGATGATGGCGAAGCTGATCAGCATGATGCCGAACAGCGTCGGTATGATCAGCAAGAGGCGCTTGAGGAGATAGGCGGCCATCGGAGCGGGGCTCAATTCTTGGCTAGCTTGGCAGCTTTGTCGGCGTCATACCACCAGGTTTCGATCACGCCCTCGTCGTACTTCGGCTTTACCGCCGGGCGCGCATACTTGTCCCAGAATGCCACGTTGTGCATGGCCTTGTACCAGTGCGGCACCCAATACTGACCCGCGCGCAAGACACGGTCGAGGGCGCGAGTCGCAGTCGCCAGCTCGGCGCGCGACTTCGCTTCTATCACCTTCGTGATGAGGGCGTCGACGACCGGGTCCTTGATGCCGGCGAGATTGAAGCTGCCGTCCATGGCGGCGGCATCGGAGCCCCAGTAGCTCTTGACCTCTACGCCCGGCGTCAGGCGCAGCGCATAGCGCTGCGTGGTCATGTCGAAGTCGAACGACTTCATGCGCCGCTCGTACTGGGCCGGGTCGACCCTGCGCAGCGAGGCGTTGACGCCGATGCGCTTCAAATTGTCAATGTAGGGAATGACGATGCGATCGAAGCCGGACTCGAAGGAGAGGATCTCGACGGTGAGCGGTCTGCCGCCATCGCCGTAACCGGCCGCCGTGAGCAGGTCGCGCGCACGCTTGAGATGCTTGCGGTCGCGCCCCGAGGCGTCCGTCACCGGGGGCGAGTACGGCTCGCCGAACACCTCCGGCGCCAGCCTGTCCCTGTATGGCTCGAGCAGCTTGAGCTCCTCCGGGCTCGGCGGCCCTGAGGCCTTCATGTCGGAATTCTCGAAGAAGCTCTGCGTGCGCGTATAGAGCTCGAAGAACAGGTTCTTGTTCGACCACTCGAAGTCGAAGGCGAGTCCGAGCGCCTCGCGCACGCGTTTGTCCTTGAACGGCTCGCGCCGTGTGTTGATGAAGAAGCCCTGCGCTCCCGATGGGCGCTCGTCGGGCATCGTCAGCCGTATGAGCCGGCCTTCCTTCACCGCCGGGACGTCGTAGCCGGTGGCCCAGTCGATGGAGGTGAACTCCTCGCGGAAGTCGAAGCTGCCGGCCTTCAGCCCTTCCAGCTCCAGCGTGCGGTCACGGTAGTAGTCATAGCGCAGCTCGTCGAAGTTGAAGCGGCCGCGATTGACGGGAAGATCCCTGGCCCAATAGTCGGGACGGCGCTTGTAGGAGACGAAGGTGCCGGCCTTGTAGGCCCCGATCTCGTAGGGACCCGAGCCCAGCGGCTTGTCCAGCGACGTTTGATCGAAGGGGCGGGCCGTGTAGTAGGCCTTCGACAAGATCGGCAGCTCGGCGACGACGAGCGGCAGGTCGCGGATGAGGTCGCCGGTAAACTCGTAGCGGACGGTATGCGGATCGAGCGCCTCGGCCTTCACCACGTCGCGCAGCGACAACCCAAAATTCGGATGCCCCTTCTGCTTCAGCGTCTCGAAGGAGAACACGACGTCATCGGCCGTCACCGGCGTGCCGTCGGCGAACTTCGCCTCCGGCCGCATCGTGAAAGTGACCGACTTGCCGTCGAGCGCCACCTCGGCGCTGGCGGCGACGAGACCGTAGACGGCGTCCGGCTCGTCGAGGGCGCGCGTCATCAGGCTGTCGAACAGGTATTCGAGGCCCTGCGCGGAATCGCCCTTGAGGATGTAGTTGTTGAAGCTGTCGAATGTGGTGCGACCGGCGGTGCCGATCATCGCCAGGCGGCCGCCCTTGGGCGCACCGGGATTGACGTACTCGAAGTGCTTGAAGTCGGCCGGATACTTCAGCTCGCCGAAGGCCGACAGCCCGTGGCGCGGCTCGGCGCTGGCGGTCGTGGCAAGCGCCGCCGCGGCGATGGTGAGGGCGGCGAGGCGGGTGAGCATTGGGGCGCGTCGTTCAAAGGGCGCTGCCTGCATTGCCACCATCACTGTCTCCGCGCCGCGGCGAGCGCCTTCTGCTTGTCGGCATCGAACCACCAGACCTGCGACAGTGCCGACGTCTGCGAGGGCAACTTGGCGGGGCGGCCGAACACGTCCCAATAGGCGATCCGCTCGAATGGATAGTGCCACTGCGGCACGACGTAGAAGTTCCACAACAGCACGCGGTCGAGGGCGTGCGTCGCCGCTAAGAGCTCATCCCGATCCTTGGCGAACACCACTTTGTCGATCAACTTGTCGACTGCCGGGTTCTTGATGCCGGCGGTGTTGCGCGAGCCGTCACGGTCGGCGGCGGCCGAGCCCCAGAAGTCGCGCTGCTCGTTGCCGGGCGATTCCGATTGGGCGAAGTTGTCGACAATGATGTCGTAATCGCGTGAATCCTCGCGCCGCTTGTACTGCGCGCCGTCGACCATGCGAATGGATGCCTTGATGCCGAGCTTCTGCAGGTCCTGCACGTAGGGCAGCACGATCTTCTGGAAGTCGGGCGATTGGAGCAGGAATTCGGCGTCTAGCGTCTGTCCTTGCGCGTTGCGGAGGAGGTTCGCCTTCGGGGCGGACGACAGCCCCACCGTGCGCATGATGGAGCAGAACGTGCCGCAGCTTCCGTCGTCGAGCACGACCTCCTGCAACGTCCAACCGGCCTCGTTGAGAAGCTTCGAGGCTTCACGCATGTGGTTGCGGAAGTCGTCGGGCGTGTTGTTGACCGGGTTGTTCCACTCGGTGGTGAACACCTCGGCGGGGACCTCGTCCTTCACCTCGTTGAGGATCTCGAGCTCGCGCCCCTGCGGCAGCCCTTTGGCAGCCAACTCGGAATTGTCGAAGTAGCTGCCGACGCGCACATACGAATTATAGAACAGCTTTTTGTTGGCTTCCTCGAAGTTGAAGGCCAAAGCGAAGGCGCGGCGCACGCGCGGATCCTGGAACTGCTTTCGCCGCTGGTTGAACACGAACGCCTGCATCGGCGCCACGCGCTTGACCGGGATGGCTTCCTTCTTCACCCAGCCCTTGTCGATGCCCGAGAAGCCGTAGCCGGTAGCCCAGTTGCTGGCGGTGCTTTCCATCCAGTAGTCGAGCTTGCCCGACTTGAACTCCTCGAAGGCCGGTGTGCGGTCGAGGAAGTAGGTCAGCTTGAACTCGTCGAAATTCCACTGGCCCTTGGCGATGGGAAGATCCTTCGCCCAGTAGTCCTTGACGCGCTCGTAGGTGATCGAACGGCCGGCGTCGAAGCTCTTGATGCGATAGACGCCGGAGCCGACCGGTATCTCCATCGACGTCTTGGTGATGTCGCGCGGCTGGCCGTCGGGGCCGGTGCCTTCCCAGAACTTCTTGGGCACGATCATGAGCTGGCCGACGATCTGCGGCAGCTCGCGGTTGCCTTTGACGTCGAAGGTGAAGGTCACCTCGTTGTCGCCGGTCTTCTCCGCCTTGACGACGTTCTTGTAGTAAAAGGCCGCCCGCGGATGGGCTTTCTTCTGCGCCTCGAAGGAGAATACGACATCCTCGGGCGTAATCGGCGAGCCGTCCTGGAAGCGCGCCTTGGGATTGATGCCGAACGTCACCGACGAAAAGTCGGGCGGATAGGACACCCACTCGGCGATGAGCCCATACTCGGAAGACGGCTCGTCGGGGCTGCCCGTCATCAGCGAATCATAGATGAGGCCGAGGCCGCCGGCTGGATCGCCCTTGACGGTGAATGGGTTGAGACTGTCGAAGGAGCCCTCGGCGAAGCCGCGCAGCGTGCCGCCCTTGGGCGCGTCGGGGTTGACCCAGTCGAAGTGATCGAAGCCGGCGGGATACTTCGGTTCGCCGACCAGCGACAATGCATGGTGGCGCTCGTTCGCTTGCGGGGCAGGGCTGGCTTCGGTCGCCGTGCCTGCCGGTGGCTCCTGTGCTGCGGCCGGGGCGACGACGATGAGGCAAAGCAAGGCTGCGAGGCAGGTGGCGGGGACGTCGAGACGCGAAAGCACCAGGCGTTTTCCCTTTCAGTCACGGGTCGGGAGGGCAAAAGGCGTCGCTACGGCCGAAAAATCTCATGGCTTCGCGCGCCGTATGAGACCTACAAGACATGCCAACGCCCCGAGGGTCGCAAAATCCGGGCCGCGGGGCGAGTTAACTTGCTGTCATTTTGCCGCCCAGAGCGCAGCGGCGCGGCCCGGGGGTGTTATTTCACGCTGTTAAGGTAGGCGAGCAGGTCGGCGAGGTCACCCGGATCGGCAATTCCCGGGAACAGCATCTTGGTGCCGGCCACGAAGCCCTTGGGATTGTGAATGAACACCGCGAGATCCTCGAGCGTCCAATCGCCACCTTTGGCCTTCAGCGCGTCCGAATAGGTAAATCCGGCATGGCTCGCCTTGGGACGGCCTACGACCCCGGCGAGATTGGGACCAACCTTGTTGGGCCCGCCAGGCTCGGCCGAATGGCAAGCCGCGCACTTGCCGAAAATCTTCTGGCCGGCCTGAGCGTTGCCGGATGCGGCAGCGTCCGCCACCGCCTTGGGATCGAAAGCGTTCGCTGCCGGTGCCGGCGCAGCGGGTGCCGCAGCCGGAGCCGCCCCACCGGCACTGTGCCCCGCCGCGGGCGCCGCTTCCGGCGTCGCCAGCACGTAGCCCGGCTTTTCCGGTGCCTTGTCGTGCTCGCCAATTTCGAGCGCCACGCGGAAGCCGACGATGACCAGAAAGGCACAGAGAAACGCACCGACAATTTTCGAAACCTCGAAGGAATCGATTCGCATTCCACCCGCTCCGCAGCCTCGCGTCCGGCCCCGCCGAACAATCGGGGGGACTATAGAAACTCCGCATCGGCTTGCAACCGAGGCAGGCTCCGTTCTATGTGCCTGCGCCCGGGACCAATTGCCTCGGCTCAACGCTAGGTGCGGACCAGTGCCGAACACGCTCGTCGTCATCCCCGCCCGCATGCAGGCGACGCGCCTGCCCGGCAAGCCGATGGTCGACATCGCCGGCGTCCCGATGATCGTGCAGGTATGGCGTCGCGCCGTTGCCGCCGATGCCGGCCGCGTCGTGGTGGCCACTGATGCGCCGGAGGTGGTGGCGGCGGTCGAGGCGGCGGGCGGCGAGGCGGTGATGACGCGGGCCGATCACGCCTCGGGCTCCGATCGCATCTTCGAGGCGATCACCCGTGTCGATCCTGACGCGCGCGCCGAGATCATCGTCAACCTGCAGGGCGATCTACCGACGCTCGAGCCGCACCTCGTCGCCGCCTGCGTCGCGCCGCTCGCCGAGCCGGCAACGGACATCGCGACCCTCGCCGCCGAGATCGTCGAGGTGGAGGAGCGCACCAACCCCAACGTGGTGAAGGTCGTCGGCTCGCCGCTCGCCGCACCCGGGCGCCTGCGGGCGCTCTACTTCACGCGCGCCACCGCCCCCTACGGCGAGGGCCCGCTTTACCACCACATCGGCATCTACGCCTACCGGCGTGCGGCGCTGGCCCGCTTCGTGTCGCTGCAACCTTCCCCGCTCGAGAAGCGCGAGAAGCTGGAGCAGTTGCGCGCCCTGGAGGCCGGCATGCGCATCGACGTCAGCGTCGTTGACACTGTTCCGCTCGGTGTCGATACTCCCGCCGACCTCGAGCGGGCCCGCCGCCTCCTGGGGGCCGCCTGAACCTTCCGCGCCCCGCCGCGCCATAAAAAGCCGCGTGCGCCGCGGCTCATTCATCCGCTTGTGATCATGCCGAATTCACCCCGCCAGACGCGCGCGGCCGCCGAACGCATCGTCTACCAGGGCGAGCCGGGCGCCAACTCGCACCTTGCCTGCCGCGAGGCTTTCCCGGGAATGGAAGCCGTCGCCTGCCCGACTTTCGAGGACGCGCTGCAGGCGGTGAAGGTGGGCGAGGCGCGCCTCGCCATGATCCCCATCGAGAACTCGGTGGCGGGGCGCGTCGCCGACATCCACCACCTGTTGCCCGAGGCCGACCTCTACATCGTCGGCGAGCACTTCCTGCGCGTGCGCCATCAGTTGATGGCGACCCCCGGCGCCTCCCTGAAGACCATCAAACGCGTCCTCAGTCACACCCAAGCGCTCGGCCAGTGCCGCCGCAAGCTGATAGAGCTCGGCCTGAAGCCGGTCCCCGAGGCCGACACGGCCGGCTCGGCGCGCATGGTGAGCGAGGCCAAGGATCCAATGCTCGCCGCCATCGCCTCCTCGCTTGCCGCCGAGATTTACGGTCTCGACATTCTCGTCAAGGATGTCGAGGACGAGGTGCACAACACGACGCGCTTCGTCGTGCTCGCGGCCGAGGCCGACGACGCCGATCCCGACGACGGCCCGGTCATCACCACTTTCATCTTCCGGGTGCGCAACGTGCCGGCGGCGCTCTACAAGGCGCTGGGCGGATTTGCCACCAACGGCGTCAACATGACGAAGCTCGAAAGCTATCAGCTCGAGGGCACCTTCAACGCCACCATGTTCTACGCCGACATCGAAGGGCATCCTGCCGACCGCCTGGTGCGCCTGGCGCTCGAGGAGCTGTCGTTCTTCTCCTCGGAGAAGCGGGTGCTGGGCACCTATCCGGCAAGCCCGTATCGCGCCGAAGCTGCGCGCCTCGCCGCGGAAGGCAAGATCCCCGTGCGGCGCATCCGCTGAGTGAGGTGGGAATGAAGCTTCAAGGCAAGGTAGCCATCGTCACCGGCGCGGCCTCCGGGTTCGGGCGCGGCATCGCCGAGCGCTTCGCGCTGGAAGGCGCCAGCGTCGTTGCCGCCGATCTCAACGGCGAAGGGGTGCGCGCGTTCGCCTCCGGCTTCGGCGACAAGGTGATCCCCGTGCAGGGCGACGTGTCGCAGAAGGTCGACGTCGATGCCATGGTGCGCGCCGCCACTGAAGCCTTCGGCGGCCTCGACATCGTCGTCAACAACGCCGGTGTGACGCACCGCAACCAGCCGCTGCTCGAGGTCGGCGAGGCCGAGTTCGACCGCATCTACGCCGTCAACGTGAAATCCATCTACCTGTCGACCATCGCTGCCGTACCGAAGATGGAAAAGCGCGGCGGCGGCATCATCATCAACATTGCCTCCACCGCCGGCGTGCGCCCGCGCCCCGGCCTCACCTGGTACAACGGCTCCAAGGGCGCGGTGATCACGCTGACCAAGTCGATGGCGGCGGAGCTGGCGCCGAAGAACATCCGCGTCAACGCCATCAACCCGGTAATGGGCGAGACCGGCATGCTGACGCAGTTCATGGGGCTGCCCGACACGCCGGAGAACCGCGCCAAGTTCCTCGCCACCATTCCCCTGGGGCGGATGTCCCGGCCGCACGATATTGCCAACGCGGCGATGTTTCTCGCCGACCCGGCCTCCTCTTTCATCACCGGTGTCGCGCTCGAGGTCGATGGCGGCCGCTGCATTTGACGCGTTTCCGATTGAGATCGGAAGCACCCCCTCACCCGTCGCTCATGCTGCGCATTTCGCGCCGACCCCTCCAGCCGATGCAAAGATATTGCGTTTGAATCGTCATGGCCGCGCAGGCGGCCATCCGCGCCAGCTTGAGCAAACTCTTTTGGCGAAGTTCACCGCGCGTGTACGCCTCGCTCGCATCAAATCACCGTAGCGCAAGGGGAGATTTGCGTAGATGGCCGCCTGCGCGGCCATGACGGGAAGGGGAGCATCAAGCGCTAATCTCCGCATCACAGCGGACAAGCCGGTGCGCTAGCGCCGCGTGGGGCGTTTCCCAACTAGATGTTGGAACGCTAGCGCGTGGTGCCGGTCGCGGTCGGTGGCACCGCTGGCTGCTGCGCCGTGGGTGGCGCCGCCGGCGCAGGTGACGCGGCGGGCGGGGCAGGCTTGAGGCCCTCCTGCACGGCTTCCTTCGCTTCCGCCATCGGCCCCTCGGGCAGCGTCGCCCAGTATCTCTTGCCGTGCACGCCCTTGTACGGCAGCGCTTTGAATCGCTTGCCGTGCGGATCGCGATGGCTCGGATCTCCCGCCGGCAGGCCCGTGATGACAGTCTGGATGTCGTTGAGGATCACCTTGTCGTCGACGTAGTCGGCGTGCGTGTAGGTGAAGAACTTCCAGAAATCGTACTCGGGCGGTGTCTTGTCGACGACATAGACGTTGCTGGCGTTGACGGAGAGCGGCTCGCCCCAAGGCGTATGGCCCCCGGCGCGGTCATTGAGGCCGCGCAGCAAGGACGACAGCCACAGCACCCAGTCGCCGCCGGAGGTGTAGATCGTCACGCGCTGCGCGAGCTTCGCCCAGGTGAGGATCTTGGTGTTGAACACCGCCGCCGAAACGTCGGGGGCGGCGAACACGACCTGCCCCAGGCGCAGCGTGCCTTCCTCGTGACGGCGCCCGTCGAGGATGGTGCGGATCGAGCCCAAGACGCGCATCAGCTGCTGCGAGCC
This sequence comes from Hyphomicrobium sp., assembly GCF_009026145.1. GTDB lineage: Bacteria > Pseudomonadota > Alphaproteobacteria > Rhizobiales > Hyphomicrobiaceae > Hyphomicrobium_A. Next base: position 43,491 of record NZ_WBUE01000008.1, on the reverse strand, counting down.
CATAGAGTGGGCGACGATGTCGAGCGTGCGGATGTTGTTGTCGCGCAGCATGGCGGCCAGGAACGCCTGCAGCGAGCCCTCCGCCTCCTCGGCGTTGTCGACGTCCTGCAGGTAGCGCAGCGACCGGCTGACGCTCGGCCATGAGAACATGTACACGCGCCCCTTGTAGTCGGCGCCACCGGCGATACGGGCCGCCGCCTGCACAGCCTCCAGGAACGAGTTGTTGTAGCCGTGGATGACGAGCAGTGCGTGCGTGGCGTCTTCCGCCGCAGCTGTGTCAATGATGCGTACGTAGTTCTCGGTGCTGCGGTCGATCGGCTCGCTGAGCAGCCTAATGCGCGAGTTGGCCGCGCGTGCGCCGCCGCGCCAGGCGCCACGATACGTGGTATCGCGCGCCACCGAGAAGCGCGGGTTCACCTGCACGCAGCCAAAGGTGATTCTGTCGCTTGCGGTGTTGCCGAACATGGTGCTCATGTCGCCGTCTTTGTTGGCGACCCCGCGCGTGGTGGCGAACACGATGCGCACGCCGCCGCGCCGCGCGCGCCGTTGCGACCCGAATACGCAGTTCTTGGTCGTGAGCTCCCGCCAGCCGTTCTGGTCGTAGAAATCGGAGGCGACGATGTTGAACACGGCGCGCGCGATCAGCGACCAGGCGATCTCGTTCTCGCTCGGTATCGGCGCGCCGTTGATGCCTGCCGTGTAGAGCTTGGCGATCTGCTTCTTGATCTTCTCTAATCGCGCGGCGGGGAGAATCTCGGGGGGCGGCACGAAGCCCTCCGGCGGCCTCATGTCGAAGCGAATATAGATGCCGCGCTGGCCGCCCTGGTACTCGAAGTTCATGTTGTGGAAGAAGTAGCGTGATCCCCACCGGTTGCCGGCGCCCTCGGCAATGACCTCCGATCCGGAGTTGTGGAGATACGTGAGCGTCAGCGCGCCGTAGGACTGGTAGCCGCGCGAGAAGGAGTTGGTGGAGGATTCGCGCCCCGAGACGCGAAACACGTCGATGCCGACGCGGCTGACCTTGGGGTTCTCGTATTCCTGCCAGGTTTCCGTCGATGGCTTCGCCTCGGGAGGCAACAGGCCGGCGGGAAAGGTCATCTTGAGCTGGTTCACCGGGTTGATGACCTGCTTGAACCCGATGAAGGCATAGACCGCATTGTTGTTGTGCTTGAGCGTATCGCATTCCGCTTCGGTGAGGATGGCCTCATCGGTGCCGGGCAGGCTGTTGGCGGCACGGAAATCCGCGATCGAGGTGCGCAGCATCTTCTCGTTGGCGCGGCCGATCTCGGCGGCGAGGAAGCCGGAGAGGATGAGCTGGCGCTGCACCTCCTTGTCGCGCAATTGGATGTCGAGGTCCTCGCCTTCGGGGCAGGCGGCGCGCGCGGTCGGGGACAGCAGTGCAACAACCGTGCAAACGCACGCAAAAAACGACGCAATATGCCTCATGTGCAATCTTTCCCCCGCAATGACGACCGGAGACCAGGAAGCAGAAATCTGCGGCGTCCAATAGTGCCGCGCCGCATCAGGTTGCATTCCATGCGCTCATCCTGGAGCGGAAAGATGACATGGCGTGGATGGATATTGCCCCGCCCCCCGGGGAGGGTTGTAACCCGCGGGCTGACCCCCCATAATCGGCCCGGGAGGTTGGCGGCGGACGCATCCCTCGCCAACCGGGTCAGGTCCGGAAGGAAGCAGCCCTAACGATCAGGACGCGGGTCGTTCGTCAGCCTCCTCTTTAGTCTCGCTCACGGGCCGTTCCGCTCGCCGCGCTCGCGGGGCGCTGGCCCTTCCGCGAGGGCGCGACTGGTCGCAGGCCGCACTTGCGGCGCGAGGCCCTGCGGGCCTAAGGCAGGGTCATGGCAAAGAAGAAATCCGACAGCGGGAAGAACCGGAGCGACGCCGAAGGCGGCGCTAGGCCCTATGTCGTGCTGGCGCGAAAGTATCGGCCGCAGAGCTTCGACGACCTGATCGGTCAGGAAGCGATGGTCAAGACGCTGCGCAACGCGTTTGCCTCGGGGCGCATCGCGCAGGCCTACATGCTGACCGGCGTGCGCGGGGTCGGCAAGACGACCACGGCGCGCATCATCGCGCGGGCGCTCAACTACGAGACGGAGACCGTCAAGGCGCCGACCTTCGATATGCCGGAGCTCGGCCGGCACTGCGCCGAGATCATGGAGAGCCGGCATCCCGACGTGATCGAGATGGATGCCGCCTCCAACACCGGCGTCGACAACATCCGCGAGCTGATCGAAAGCGCGCGCTACAAGCCGATCATCGCCCGCACCAAGGTCTTTATCATCGACGAAGTCCACATGCTGTCGAAGGGCGCCTTCAACGCGCTTCTGAAGACGCTCGAAGAGCCGCCCGAGCACGTCAAGTTCATCTTCGCGACGACCGAGATCCGCAAGGTGCCGGTGACGGTCCTTTCGCGCACGCAGCGCTTCGATCTGCGCCGCGTCGACGTGCCCGAGCTCGCCGCGCACTTTGCCAATATAGTCGCCAAGGAAGGTGCGAAGGCTGAGGACGATGCCCTGGCGCTGATCGCGCGCGCCGCCGAGGGCTCGGTGCGCGATGGCCTGTCGCTGCTCGACCAGGCGATCGCCATGGGCGAGGGCGACGTGCGCGTCGGAACGGTGCGATCCATGCTCGGTCTGGCGGACCGCGGCCGCATCTTCGATTTGCTCGAGCATGCCTTCCGCGGCGACGCCAAGGCCGCGCTGACCTCGCTCGACGAGTTGCACCGCGATGGCGCCGAGCCCGTGCAGTTGCTCGGCGACCTCGCCGAGGCGGTGCATGCCGCCGCACGCGTCAAGGCTGTCGGCGTCGAGGCTGGCAGCGAGGGCTTGAGCGCCGAGGAGCGGCGCCGCGCCGCCTCGATCGCCGCCAAGCTGTCGACCCCGCTTCTGTCGCGCGCCTGGCAGATGCTCTTGAAGGGCGGCGAGGAGACGGCCAAAGCGGCAAACCCGCGCGCGGCCGCCGAAATGGTGCTGATCCGGCTGGCCTACACGGCCGATCTGCCGGCTCCCGATGAGGTCATTCGCCTGCTCGGTGGCGAAGGCGCGCTCGCCCGCAGCGGCAAGCCGGTCCCCGCCGATAACGGCGGCACGCGGGATGCGCCGCTCAACCAGGACTCGCCAGCGCCGCCCGTCGCCGCGTCTGCGCCACTCGCAACGTACTCAACTCCGCCATCGGATGAGCTGCCCTTCGTCGATGACGAGAATCCGGGTCTTGATCTGGAGTACGATGCAACCTTCGACGACGCCGCCCTCGATGACGCTGCAGCCGCTCCGACGGCGCGCGCCGATCCACGCTCCTTCGACGAGGTCATCGCCCTTACCGGCGCGCGGCGCGACATGATGCTGAAGGTGCACCTTGAAGATCGTGTCAGCTTGGTGAAGTTCGATGCGGCGGCAGGCTCAATCGATCTTTACCTGTTGCCCGGCGCACCGCCGCAGATCGCCAACGAGCTGCGCGAAAAGCTCAATGCCTGGACGCAGCGCAAGTGGGTCGTGGTGCTGTCGAAGGCGGCGGGCGAACGGCCGCGCGGCGAGGTACGGCGCGAGCGCGAGGCGGCCGAGCTCGAAGCTTTGAAGACGCATCCGGCGGTTAAAGCGGTGCTCGACCAATTCCCCGACGCCAAGATCGCCGAAATCCGCCCGCTGCTCGGCCCGGGCCGCGACGAAACCGGCACCGGCTGATGCAATCAAATGGAGGCATGAGCGCATGAAGGATCTGATGGGGATGATGAAGCAGGTGGGCCAGATGCAGGCTCGCGTGCAACAGATGCAGGAAGAGCTCGCCGGCATGGAGATCGACGGGCAGTCCGGCGGCGGCCTCGTCAGAGTGACGCTCACGGGCAAGGGCGACGTGAAGAAGGTGCAGATCGACCCGAGCCTCGCCAAGGCGGACGAGGTGGAGATCCTCGAGGATCTCATCGTCGCCGCCGCCGGGGATGCCAAGGGCAAGCTCGACGCCAAGCTGCAGGCGAAGATGCAGGAGATGGCCGGCGGCCTGCCGCTGCCGCCGGGGATGAAGCTGTTCTAGAGGCGCACGATGGCCATGCAGATCACCTCTACCGCATTCACCGATGGTGATGAGATACCGGCGAAATACACCTGCGAGGGCAAGGATGCCTCGCCGCCGCTCGCCTTCGCGGGGGTCCCCGCCGGCGCCAAGAGCCTGGTGCTGATCGTCGATGACCCGGATGCGCCCGATCCCAAGGCGCCGAAGCTCACGTGGGTGCATTGGGTGCTTTTCGACCTGCCGCCCGACACGACCGGGCTGCCTGAGAGCGTCTCGACGCTGCCCGCCGGCGCCAAGGACGGCGTCAATGACTGGAAGCGGACGGGCTGGGGCGGCCCCTGCCCGCCGATCGGCCGCCATCGCTATTTCTTCAAGCTCTACGCGCTCGACACCAAGCTCGAAGGACTGAAAAATCCGACCAAGCCGCAGGTGCTCATGGCGATGGAGGGACACGTCCTCGCCGAAGCGCAGATGATCGGCACCTATCAGAAGGCCGGCTAGCAAGCCCGCTCCCGCATGCGATGTGCATTAGCCGCCGCTGTCGTTCTGCTCACGGCGCCAGCGGCGCTCGCGGGCTCCCCGCCGCGCGGCTTCGTCGATGTCACGACGCTCATTCCCGATCTCGTCGTCGATATGCGCTACGCGACGCCGCACAACTTCGTCGGCCGTCCGATCCCCGGCTATAAGTCGCCGCGCTGCTATCTGACGCGCCCCGCCGCACAGGCGCTGCAATGTGCCGCCGACGGGTTGCGCGGGCGCGGCTACGCGCTCAAGGTCTACGACTGCTATCGGCCGCAAAGAGCCGTCAACGCCTTCGTCGCCTGGGGCAGGGATCTGCGCGATCAAAAGATGAAATCGGCGTATTACCCCGATGTCGACAAGCGCAACCTCTTCCGCGAGAACTACATCGCCTCGCGGTCCGGCCACAGCCGCGGGAGCACGGTCGATCTCACCATGGTGCCGCGGGAGGCCAAGCCCGCGGCGTTCGACCCGGCCGGCCTCGACATCCGCGCCTGCGATTCAAAGGCGGGACCGCGCACCGACGACGGCAGCGCCGACATGGGCACCGGCTTCGACTGCTTCTCGAGCTTGTCGCACACGGCTTCGTCCAGGGTGAACGAAGCGCAGCGCAGCAACCGGAACCTGCTGCGCACGTTCATGCGCGGCTGCGGCTTCTACAACAATCGCAGCGAGTGGTGGCACTACACCCTGCGGGGCGAGCCGTACCCCAACACCTTTTTCGATTTCCCAGTGGAGTAGTCGGTAACCACGGGCCATATAGCTTGGGATACCCTGCAGGTGCATAAGCGAGGAACGGCACATGGCTTTCGAAGACGTCAAGGCGGAGCTCGGCATCCTGATGACGCGTATGCAGAACGAGCCGCAGGACCGCCATGAGCTGTACCTCCAGCTCATGGAAAAGCTGAATGAGCTCAAGGCTTACGGCATGCCGCTGCCGCAGGACCTGGTGGCCTTGGAGAAGGCCCTCGAAGCCGAGTTCGCGGCCGACAAGCGCGAGGCGGAATAATCCGCAACGGTCCTGCTCGGATGGGCGTTTCACGTGTGTCTATGCACTAGGCGGGCATTTCGGCATGAAACGCAGACAGCTCAGCTTTAGACGCGGCCGCCTGCCCATACCAAAGCAGGTAACGCGCGCCCGGCAGGGAAGCCATAAGCCTAGATGCGAGCCTGCGGCGGCCGCGCGGCCTTGGCCAGAGGCAGCTTGCGCACCGCCAGGGTGCGCGCCTGACCGTTGAGGCAGGCCCCGGTGATGTTGGCGAGGAACAGGCGCGCGGCATACTCCCAGCTGTATTCGGCCGCCTTGACGCGGATGCGGTCGCGATCGAGAGAGCGCGCAGCGAGCGCGGCGTGGCGCAAATCGTCGGATAGCACGCCGGTCACGCCATTGGTCACCACGTCCTTGGGACCGCACACGGGAAGCGCCGCCACCGGCAATCCCGATGCCATGGCCTCGAGCAGCACGATGCCGAAGGTGTCGGTGCGGCTGGGGAAGACAAATACGTCGGCGGAGGCATAGCACTCGGCAAGCGCCTCGCCGGTCCGCTTGCCGGTGAACAGCACGTCCGTGTACCTCGCCTGCAGTTCCTCGAGCTGCGGCCCGGCGCCGACCACCACCTTACGCCCTGGCAAGTCGAGGTCGAGGAAGGCCTCGATGTTCTTTTCCGCTGCGATGCGGCCGACGTAGAGGAACACCGGCTCTTCGCCGAACAGCCGCACGGGGCGCGGCCGAAACAGCCGCGTGTCGACACCGCGCGTCCACGGCAGGACATGCTCGAAGCCTTGCCCCTCGAGCTCGCGGCCGAGCGATGGCGTCGCCACCATCAACCCGGCGCCGGCATTGTGAAAGCGACGCAGCAACGCCAGCGTCCAGCTTGCAGGGATGGCGAATCGCTGGCTGAGATACTCGGGAAAGCGCGTGTGGAAGCTGGTGGTGAAGCGGATGCCGCGTGCCCGGCAATAGCGTCGCGCCATCCAGCCGATTGGGCCCTCGGTGGCAATGTGCACGGCATCGGGCCGGAAGGCGCGAAAGCGCTGAGCGACCCGCCGCAGACCCGGCAGGGCGAGGCGTATTTCCGGGTATGTCGGGCACGGCAGGGTGCGGAATTCGTGCGGCGCCAGCACCGTCATCTCGACGCCGAGCGCCGCGAGCTCGATGGCGAGCCGCTCATACGTGCGTACTACGCCGTTCACCTGGGGGTGCCAAGCGTCCGACGCGACGAGAATGCGCATCACGCGACCTGGAGAGCTTCGGCCAATTTGGCGGCTGTCGCGCGTTCGCGCGCTTTTACGACGTCGTGCCAACGGATGAGCTCGAACGACCCGTCGCAGTTTTCGCCGACCGCCGTGCAGCTTTCCACCCAGTCGCCGGTATTGAGATAGTGCACGCCTTCGATGTGCCGTGAAGCAGCGTGGTGGATGTGCCCGCAGATGACGCCGTCGACTTGGTTGCGCCGCGCTTCGTCGGACAGCGACTTCTCGAACTCGCCGATGAAGTTCACCGCCGTCTTCACGCGCAGCTTCAGGTGCGCCGACAGCGACCAGTAGCCGAGCCCGAAGCGGCGACGGATGAAGTTCAGCGGGTGATTCATCCATAGTGCCAGCTCGTAGCCGCGGTCACCGAGGAAAGCGAGCCACTTGGCGTAGCGCACGACGACGTCGAACTCGTCGCCGTGGATGATGAGATAGCGCTTGCCGTCGGCGGTGGTGTGCACCGTCTGGTGCTCGATCTCGATGCCGCCGAAGTGCTGGCCGCAGTACTGGCGCAAGCCTTCGTCGTGATTGCCGGGAATGAAGACGATGCGCGCGCCCTTGCGCACCTTGCGCAGCAGCTTCTGCAGCACGTCGTTGTGCGCCTGCGGCCAGATGGCGCCGCGGCGGATGCGCCAGAAGTCGATGATGTCACCGACGAGATAGATGGTGTCGGCCTCCGTCTCCCTCAGGAAGTCCAGGAGCAGGTTGGCCTGCGAAGACCGAGTTCCGAGGTGGACGTCGGATATGAACAGCGTACGGTAGTGGACCATGCCCATCCCTTTGAGCAGCAAGGGCTCCTTTGCATACGATGGGCTCCAATGACCGGATTCAGTTTGCAGTATTGTGACAATCGCCCCGCTGAGCAGGGCATTCGTGGTTAATGGGTGGTTCGGCGGCGACGCTGGCGTGCCAGAACTGCCTGCTTAATAGACTTTGACTGGAAAATAGCGCTCCACCAGCTCGTCGAGGCGGCCATTTGACCGCAGGCGCGCCAGCGCGCCGTTGATCAGCGTCTTGATCTGCGAATCCGTCTTGGGGACGGCGATGGCGATGCCGTCGCCGAAATACTTCGGCTCGAGGTATGCACCGCCCTTCAGCTCGCAGCAGCGCTTGGAGGCCGTGCCGTGCAGCCAGAAAACGAGGCCGATGCCGTCATCGAAAATGTAGTCGACCTGTCCCTGAATGAGGGCGTCGCGAGCGAGGTCGGCGTTCTCGAAAGCCTGAATGGCGCTGGAGCGGAAGAAGGTACGCAGGAACGCTTCGTGCGCCGTGTTCTTGGCGACGCCGATGCGCTTGCTCTCGAGGGCCTCGGGGGTGATTTCCACGGCCTCGCCACCGCGGCGCGCTGCGAAGCGGCCGGGTGTCTGAAAGTAGCGGTCGGTGAAGTCGACCTCGGCCAGCGACTGCGGCGTCACGGCATGCGCAGCAATCACCGCGTCGGCCTCGCCGCGGCGCAGTGCCAGCAAGAGCTCGCCCCACGGGCGCACCTTGATATCGCAGGCGGTGTTGAGCTCCATGCAGATGGCGCGCGCCAGGTCGACATTGAATCCGACCAGGGTTCCGTCCTCGTCGTAGAAGTTGAACGGGGGGAAGTCACCCTCGGTGAGGAAGCGCACTACCACGCGCCTCGACGGCTCGTCGGTGTTCGTCTCGGCCGCCGCCGGCGCATCCTCGGTGGTTTCTTCCTGCCCTACCGCAATGGCAGGCTGTGCCACCAGCACGACAAAGCATGCGACCAGGCTGGTCGCCAGCCGACGCAGAATGGTCGAGAGCATTCGCGAGGTTGATCGTCTTGGGGGCATTGCCGGTCGAATCCGCGCAGCGGGCAGGCTGAATCGCGCCCACTATGGTGAAACCCAACAGTATGGCAAGATGATCGTCGGCCCACCGGGGGGAGGGCCAGCGTGCCGAGTAGCTCGACAGCCCAGCAGTGCGGTGTACCCGCCCACGCCGGTAGCGGCATCGCGCCCGCCGCTGCGGCGGATGCGGGCGGCCAGCGGCTTCGCGAAGCTGTTGGCAGACTGCGCGCGCGCACGCCGGAGCTTTCGGCGGCAGCCGGGTTGTGGGCGTGGCAACGACGTGCCCTCCTCGCCGCCCTCCTCGCCCTCGGCGCGGGGTTGCTGCTAGCGCCCGAAACGACGCTGATCGCCTTGCTCGCCATCATGGCCGTGCCATTCCTATGCGTCGTGGTGCTGCGCACGGTTGCCCTGTGGCAGCTACGCGCGCCCTTGCACACGGCCCGGCCCTCTGGCCGCCTCGCGGAGGTGCCGCTGCCGGTCTACACGGTCCTCGTCCCCCTGTTTCGGGAGGCGGGTGTCGTTCCCGAGCTGCTGGCTTCGCTGCGGGCGCTCGATTATCCGCCGGCGCGCTTGGAGGTGATGCTCATTGTCGAGTGCATCGACATGGAGACGCAGCATGCGCTGCGCCATGCCGCGCTCGATCCGCATATGCAAGTTCTTGTCGTTCCCGAGGGCGAGCCGCGCACCAAGCCGCGTGCCACACAATACGCGCTGCAGTTTGCGCAGGGCGACTACGTCGTCGTCTACGATGCGGAGGATGCGCCCGAGCCCGATCAGCTGCGTCGGGCGCTCGCCGCGCTCCGGGCCGGTGGCAAGCACATGGGATGCCTGCAGGCGCAGCTCAACATCTACAACTCGGACGCCAGCTGGTTCACGCGCCAGTTCACCGTCGAGTACACGGCTTTGTTCGACTGCATCCTGCCGGCGCTCGAGCGACTGCAGCTGCCGGTGCCGCTCGGTGGCACCTCGAACCACTTCCCGCGCGCGGTGCTCGATGCCGTCGGCGGCTGGGACCCCTATAACGTCACCGAGGATGCCGACCTTGGCATCCGGCTGGCGCGCCAGGCCTGGCACGTCGGCGTGCTGCCGTCGACGACATGGGAGGAAGCACCGCCGACCTTCCGCGTCTGGAAGGGGCAGCGCACGCGCTGGCTAAAGGGCTGGATGCAACCATACGGTAGCCGCACGAATTTCATTATACCACGATAAATCAGTGGCTTATGAATTTTACGGTAGCCTCGATTTGACCCAGACGGTGCTATTTTTGACCTATGGATTTGGCCCAAACGGCACCGGCGACTTCTCGGGCGTCCCCGGTATGCGAGCTGATTGATCGCGCGAGCAAAACGCGTTCGCAGTCCACGCATGAGCGGAATTGGACAACAGCCGGCATCGGCGCCCAAGCGGACCCGCCCGCGGCACGCTCCGCACCTTCCAACACCCAACGCGGCGCTCCCCGCCCTCATGCACTGTCACGGCCGTTCACAGCGCGTCGTCATTCGCCGCACGTCCCGCCAGGGCATGACCGTCGAGTTTGCCTCCGGGCTACGGCCCCACGATCTCGTGCGCGTGCAGCTCTTTTCCAACCGCACCCTTTCCGGCGTGGTCGTCTGGTCGGTGGCGGCCTACTGCGGCGTTGCGTTCGACACGCCGCTCGCCGATGACGATCCGGTACTGCTGAGCCAGTACTAGCGAGCAGCCGTGAGCCGTTATCGCGCTCAGTTATAACTGCACCAATCGGCCCATAAGAAAGGGCGCCGGCCCGGGGGTAGAACCTGCGCCCTCAGCCATGTCCCCGAGGGGCGGGGAGACTTCCGCGAGGGATTACCGGAAGTGTGGCCAACCGTTATCATCATCGCCTCACACCCGAAGGCAAGATCGTCACCGTGCAATGCAATGCTGCCCGCCAGCGCCAAAGCAGCGTCGTTCGCGGTTAGCGGCGTCGCGTGATCATGGTGCACCGCACGCGCATCAAAGGCTTTATCCACTACATACCTCGGCGCATGCCGCGGATTGGCCTCGCTACCAAGACCGACAGGAGCGCTCATTCATCATGCGCGCCGCTTGTCGCGAGCTGGAAGCCGCGTGCCAGCTGGCGCGTGCGCGGTTGGGCGGCCGCCATCCGGGCGCGTTACTCAGCGGATGCCGCCGTAGGTGTTCGCCCGCCCAAAGTTTCGTAGTTGCGCGACTGCGGGCCAAACCAGACCAACGCTATGGTCGTGAGCAGGATGATCACCACCATCATCTTGGAAAACAGAGTGCCGATCTGCACGCGGGGGTCCCTGGTGTCATTTGGAATCATCGTTTCCTCCTGCGACGCCTGCTTGTTGTCACGAGAGTCCGACGTCAGGCATCTGCCGTCAACGCCCCTTCACCGGCGCCGCAGCCGGCTCGCGACGGCTTGAGACGCATTTCCGCCGCTCCCGTCGAAGTGATGTGCACGGGATGTGGCATGCGTACGGCGCTCGGTCGCGCCAGATGTTGCTCGCCAACTTCTTGTTGGTCGCTCCGGCGGAAGCCAAGGCACCGCGACAGATGCAGCGCCCGCACTTGCGCCGTTGGCTGATACGAGCCTGACGACACGCGTCAGTGTCGCGTCACGATGACTTCGGCACAGTGTCGCCATGGCGCTGAAAAATCCGCCGGCAACCATCTGAAGGAGATACCAATGAACAAAGTGCTTCTCGCGCTGGCGGGGTGTGGCGTTCTCTTTGCAGGTTCTGCGCTGGCCGGCAGCTATGCCGGGACCTGCACCAACGCTCCCAAGGCGCAATGGATGACCGAGGCCGCGGCACAGGCCAAGATCGCCGCAGTCGGCTTCACGGTGAAGAAGATCAAGACCACGCGCGTCGGCAATTGCTTCGAGGCCTACGTCACCGACAAGGACGGCACCAAATTCGAGCTGTTTCTTGATCCGACCACGGCCAACGTCGTGCACGCGCAATGACCGCGCGCCCTGACAGAGCCGCTGGCTTCGACTCCGGCCGCATCGCGCGGCCGGAGTCGGTCAAGGTATGGGACGCGTTCGTGCGCGTCTTTCATTGGTCGCTTATTATTTCTTTTGCCGTTGCCTGGTATTCAGGCGGCATCCGGGACAACCCACACCTGATCGCCGGCTACCTTGTCTTGGCGCTCGTTGTCGCCCGCATCGTGTGGGGCTTCATCGGGTCCCGCTACGCCCGGTTCTCGGATTTCATCTATGGCCCGCGTGCGACCCTGCGCTATGCCGCGGCGCTGCTGCGCCGGCGCGCGCCGCGCTTCCTCGGCCACAATCCGCTCGGCGGTGCCATGGTGCTCGCCTTGCTGGCGACGCTTCTCGTCATCGGCGTCAGCGGCGTGATGATGACCACGGACACCTTTTGGGGCGTCGCCTGGATCGACACACTGCATGCGTCGGCGAGCACGTTGGCGCTGTTCTTGGTCGGGCCGCACGTCGGCGGCGTCATTTTCACCAGCCTCGAGCACGGCGATAACCTGGTGCGGGCGATGATAACCGGCAGGAAGCGCGCCTGAGCCGATCGCCCATGGCTTCGCCGCGGATACAATACCCGAGCCAGCCTTCAATTCGTGTTCCTCCCCCGCAACGCGGTCAGCCGGATACAACCTTCCCCAACAAGCCCGCCACCGCCGCGATGATCAGCAGGCCGGCAAAAAACCAAATGATCGCGCTTTCAGCATGACCGTTGGCACCAGGATTCTTGCGGCGCGACATGGCACTCCTTCCAGCAACTTTCTATGCAAAACTAGGACCCCGGTGGTCTACTGGCAGCGACATCGAGCTCATCCAGTAGCCGCTCCACCTCGGGCAGGCGTTTGTACGCTTGCTTAACCTCCCTGCTCAGGTCAGGGCGCGCATCAGGAATTCCGGAGAGCACGGGGCCCAGGCTCGCGAGCGTTAGCCGCAGGCAGTCGCGCTCGAGTGCGAGAAGGATGTACGTGCGCTCCGCCTCAGTATAGCCCCAGGCCATGAGAGTCGTCTGCCTGCTCATGCGCTTTCAGCGGGAGCGGCGTCTTCCACGCCGTACCGAACCACCAGAGTCACAGTCGCGCAGGACGCCACTCCCATGCACCGGATACCGCACACTCAGCCCTGCAAACTTGATGCGCCTCAAATGCCGCGCGCCATTACCCCGCGGCTATCCTATCCCCAGCAGCCAAAGCCCGTGCATACAAGAGCGAGATGCGCTCTTCGCGTTCACGTTCACCCGGCGGCATCTCGCCGGACTACCTGTCGTGCTAGTGCCGGAATGTGCAGTGCTACAATAACCGCGTATGCCCGCCGCACCCGGCATCGTGAAGCGCACACTCCGCTCCGTCCTCACGCTCGTCGTCTCGGGCGCGCTCTCCATCGCTGATTTCTGATTGTCATGGACCCGCTCGCCCGTTGCATAACTCTGCGCTCACTCCCGGTTAGGATCAGCACTTCGATGAGCTTCGGGTACCCACCGAAACTCGGCACTCACGATTGCCATGGCTTCGGCCAACTGGGCGAAGCGCCGCAGCTTTCGCTTAGATGCTGGCTCGTTGAGAGCTTCCCGCCCGATGGCGCTTGCGCGCGGCCAGCTCCCGAGCTTACCGGAGCATGGCCATGTGCCCCCTGCGGTGTTCTTGAAGTGGGGGTCGGAGATGGTGCAGCTAGCACAACGCACGATGTGTGCAGCGCACTACCACCATTGGTGGCCTCCTGGATTAGTCCACGGCTCAACTAAGCTGGATGAAGGTTTGCAGGGAGGGCTGCGAAATGCCCCGGTACTTTTTCAACCTGCACTTCGATGATGGCATCGCGCGCGACCCGATCGGCATCGAGGTGGCTGACTTGGACCAAGCCGTCGCCGAAGCAAAGAAAGCTCGGATCGAGATCATGGATGAGGAGGCCCTCGATCAGCTCTGGCTCGACATACTGGACGAGAATGGTCGCGTCTTAGCCAGGGTCGGCTAGACAGTTGAGCCCATGACACTCGGGCGAGGACGAGCTAATCTCTGAGCGCCAGGCCGTAAGCCGCTGGCCTCGAAACAGAGAAGTGCAAGCCAAGAGCATATTCTTGCACTGAAAGTGCGTCGGACGCCTGTCCGGTTCTCTCGCTTGATACCGGACGCGTAGCTGCGGGCTCCGGACCCCGATTGCCATGCCAGATGATGCGCGCATTCGCGGCGATCAGTACTTTGAGAATCTCGATAGTGGGGGCGCCGGCCGACGCAAGGCCATCGATGAGAGCCCCGCTGCTGAAGTCGAAATGGTGGACGTCGTGACCGAAGCGATGCGGGCAGCCTGGGAGGAAACAATTCGCCAGCTCGGAGGAGCACCGAGCGACCCATTGCCGCTCTGGACGAGGCTTGCCACGCGCATACTGACCGCGGCCGACGAGGGCGAGTGTGATCCAAATCGCCTCAAGCTGATCGCTCTGGGCGCGCTCGAGCCTTAGGCCAAGTCATGCGCGGCTATGATCGGCGTAGGTGATTGACAGCGGCCTCGATGACCGGCCGACCATCCTCAAAACGGTGTGCGCTTAGGCATCCGGCGGCACGCGAGTTGATTTCACCTGACGTTTCTCTGCTTCGGAGATCTTGGCGAGCAGACGCAACATAGTGTCGGGCAGCCGGCGCCACGTCACGTCCGTGAAGCGCCATTGCCACAGCAGCTTCGCCGGCAGCTCTCTGTCGACATTTCCCATCGGCAGCTCTGATGATCAGCGTACCGAAGAATGGCTCTGGCGGCTAAGACGTTGCAATGGGTACAATCAAAGCGAAAACCTGGTTAGCGCCCGAACGGCCTGCTTAACTGGTAGTTAGGTCTGTTGCCGAGGAGTTTTCCATAAAGCGTAAGACTTGTTTTAGACATGCCTCAGCGGAGCTGTCGCTTGAGGATGGGCATTCGTAATGGGTGTTCGAAGGCTGATTGCCAGCGCCGGATATGCACCGGATGCAGTCGCGGCGCTTGCTCAGGTTTACGACGACGCCTGGGCCGTGATCGAGCCTGGCTTAGAAGGCGATGCAGCACTCGACCGCGCCAGTCAGAAGCTTGCTGGCATTATCATGCTCATGGGATGTCGGATCTCAGATCCCGCAGAGCTGAAGCGGGTAGCTCTACACGTCATGGCTCGCAACGAAGACGAGGGTGCGAGCACAGGAACGCGCATCCGAGTAGCTAAGCGAGCAAACGCCGCGTAGTTCTGTCCGGCGGGATCAGCTCGACTCCTACGCGCACGAATTCGCGGAACGCGCGAACTGGCTGATCAGGCCGGGGACTTCTGTCGCTTGGACCGGGGAATCGGCCAACGCTGGGTCAGTCGATGCAGGGAAATGACCGGCGCACATGGGCTACCGCTTCCTCGAGAAGGCGCTTGTCGGCTTCTGTAACCTGCGCCACCTCAATCTTGGCAAGCCAGCTGCGCATGATGCAGTCGGCCGGCACGATCTGGATCATCTTTACCCGCGCGTAGATGGGCTCTGTTCGCAAGAGAGCGCGCAGGTGAGTTTCCAGCTCTGAACGGGAGGCGCTTCTTATCATCAAAATCGAACTAAAGCCGACACCGCTGCCTTTCAGTAAGCGACGCAAACAATTGACCGCGCGTAAAAGAATGTGATCCCCCGTCTGGTCAGAGCCGACTAAGGTGCGCTCGGGGTAGTCAGGCAACGCCGCGCGAGCGGCACAGCTCTGCGGGGGAACGCATGAGCATGATTGATCCCAGGCGCTCGGCCGTAGCTGCGCTCAACGTCGGCGCGTTGGCAGCGGGCATCCTGTTTCTGTTTGCGATCGGTGCGGGCGTCGCCGCATTGCTCCTGTAGGGCTCCGCGCTAGACAGAAAGCGACTCGAGCTTGGCGCCCATCTTCACGGCGTCCACGAACCAATTCGGCTTGCGGCCGCGACCGCTCCACGTCTGAGAGGGGTTGTTGGGATTCCGGTACTTGGCCTCGCGGGGCCGGCGCGCACCGCGCTTCCCAAATAGCTCCTCGACGGTGAAGCCAGCTTTCTCGGCCATGGCGCGGAGCTGATCCTTTGTCGCGTTGGCTTCTGCTGCGCGCTTTTCGGCGAGTGCAGCCTCCAAGCGCGCCTGCAGCTTCAACAGTTCGGCATAGGACAGCTTAGTCAGATTGATGGTCGCCACCGCGCCCACCCTTCTTCTCATTGTTTCTTGCCTATTAGCGTTTCTTGCCTATTAGCGCCGGGCGGCCGTTGAAACAATATAAGCTTTGAAAGCTGCTTACCCCGCACTGCACAATGTGCGCAGCGGACGAAATCTCGCCCCCGGCAACGGCAACCGCGTGGTCTTTGCCGTTAAGCGTATGGGAAAGCTCAGCGACAACGGCAGGCAAAAGGCATGAAATGCTCACGATGCCCGCTCAGCGTCGGCGCGCGCGTTTTTCTTCGTACATTGCCTTGTCAGCGCGCGCGACGACCTCCTCCAGGGAGCGGTTGTCTTCTGCGGCGAACGAGAAGATCCCCGAGCTCGCAGCCAGCTGGTAGGGCGCGTTGTGCGAGACGTTAAACGCGGCGATCGCGGCATCGAGCCGATGCTTCGCCGCGGTCGGGTCCGGATCGCCATGCATGCCAAAGACGCAGAACTCATCGCCGCCTAGCCGTGCGACGATGTCAGACTTGCGAAATGTGCACCTCAGCACCTCGGCCAGCTTGCGCAGCATGTCATCGCCGGCGTCATGGCCGAGACTGTCGTTGACCGTCTTGAGACCGTCAGCATCGATGAAGAGGAGAAACACGCTCTTGTGCAGCCGAATAGCCGCTTTGCGCGCCTGGTCGGCGAGCAGGAAGAACCCACGCCGGTTATGCAACCCAGTCAGTTCATCGGCGAGTGAGAGCTGACGGATCTCGTCATTTGCCGTCTGCAAATCGCACGTTCGACGGCGCACGTGTTCTTCGAGCTCCGATACGATCCTGATCGACTCCATGGCCACGGCCGTGCTGTCGGCGAGGGCGCGCAGCAGATGCAATTCCCGTTCAGTTGGCTCACGCCGGCGTGCTCAGTAATTGCCGATGGCGCCGATAGGATCTTGTCTGCGGATGGGAACCATAGCGAGGCTATGTACAAATGTTGGGCGATAGGCGGCCACTGGAATGCGCGGATCACGGTAGATGTCTGGGATGACTGCCGGCAAACGGTGCTGCATGACCCAGCCACTAATACAGGTACTTATGGGAAAGCGCCGCCCTTTCCATAGCGGGGCAATGGCATCTTCGTCGGCGTAGTAAAACACTGGTCCCCCTCGCGCAGGATGAAGGTGGCGCCGTCCGCGCCCGTGAGTTCGCGTCCTGCCGAGCGCACGATCCCCTGCAGCGTGGGCATGTCGCGCGCCAATGAGAGATCCTGCACGACCTCAATGAGGCGCTCCATGCCTCGTACGTGCCAGGCGTCGAGCGTAGGATAACTTTCACGCAATGTCTGTACGGTCAGATCTCAGCTCCGCAATCAACACTCGTTCGTCCAGCACGATTGCGCCGCCACGGGTTGGGGTCCGTTTAATGCGGAGGTGAAAGTTTTACGTGTGGGAGCAGCGCGCACGAAGCGCGTCGGGACCTAAGCTTCATGCCCCGCAGAGCTGGGGTTCGCTGCAGGGCGTTAGCCGGCCACCACCTGGCCAAACAATCCCGCGACCGCCGCGATAATCAGCAGGCCGGCGAAAAACCAGGTGATCGCATTTTCAGGATGACTGTTGACGATAGGACTCTTGCGGCGCGACATGGTGTTCCCCCGTTGTCGCCTCTACGCAGTTGAGACCTCGCTGACGCCCTCTTGAAGTTGCAAGCATACATCACCCTCAGCCCAAATCAACCAAGTGCCGCGTACCGGCATGATGCCGCCGCTGTCGCCCTGCAGGCTAGTCGCTCAATGGGCAGTTGCCGAGTCAACGACAGGCGATGAGGTGCACGCATGCTCATTCGCAGCTTGATCGGCGTCATCCTCGCCGCCATCTGCGTCGGGCTCCTGGCCATGACCGGCGACGGAGATCCCTTTTCGGCGCTGAGCAAGGCCGCCGCCTACGTCATGATTGGTGCCGCCATTCTCGGCGGCCTTTGTCTCACGCTGATCTTAATAGCGGGCGCGGATCGCGCCGCGGCGCGACGCCCCAAGTGGTTGGGCAAACGATAGCCGGTTTCTAATGCCTTCGAGGATGTGCTGAAATCGCGTCAAAGTCGCTTGACGCAATTTCACGCCCTCCGAGCGGTTGCACCCATCAGATCGACGCCGTCTATCGCGACAGAGCGCTGCCTCGGCCTCGTGGGTGCGCCGCGCGACAGCAGCCCCGGCACGTCGCCGGCGGGCACCGGGGTGCTGAAGTAGAAGCCTTGCAGCTCATCGCAGCCGGCAACGAGAACGGACTCGATTTGCTCGGCTGTCTCCACGCCTTCGGCGACGCTCGTCATCTGCAGTTGCTTGGCGAGACTGGCCACCGCGCGGATGATGGCGATACTGTCCTCGCGGCGCACCGAATTAAGATCGCGCACGAAGGAGCGGTCGATCTTAATCTTGTCGAAGGGGAAGCTGCGCAGGTAGCTGAGCGAGGCATAGGCGGTGCCGAAATCGTCAAGCGCGATGCGGAGACCTAGATCGCGGAGCTTGTGCAGCAGCGCATGCGTTTTGGGATCGTCACGGAGCAGTACGCTCTCGGTGATTTCCACTTCAATCCGCTGCGGGTCGATGCCGGAGCTGGCGATCGCGCCCACGATGGTTTCGTAAAGGTCGCCCGATTCGAATTGCACCGGAGATAAGTTGACGGTGACCTTGATCGGTGCCGGCCAGGTGGCAGCGTCGGTACACGCCCTTCGGATCGCCCACGCCCCGATCTCGATGATGAGGCCCGTGCTCTCCGCCAGCCCGATGAACTCACCAGGGGCGAGGAGTCCACGCTCCGGATGACGCCAGCGCATCAAGGCTTCGAAGCTGTTCACCGCCGACGTGCGGCTGTCGATGATCGGCTGATAGTGGAGCTCTAACTGCTCCTCCGCGAGCGCGCGCTTCAGGTCGGCCTCAAGCACTCCACGCGCGCACCCATGCGTATCGCGCGCAGGCTCATAGACGACCGATGCCGCACGGCCAGCCGCTTTGGCGCGGTAGAGCGCTAAGTCAGCGTTGTGCATCAGTTCGTCGGCGTTGGTCCCGTGCTCAGGCGCCAAGGCAATGCCAATGCTCGCCGACGTCTCGAGCCGATGCCCGAGTGCCAGGTGCGGCTCCCTTAGCGCCTTGACCAGCCGTTTGCCGAGCACCTCTGCCTCGGCGCGCGTCGCCCCGACTTGGATGACGGCGAACTCATCCCCGCCCAGGCGGGCGACCAGATCGGGCTTGCGCACCGCCTTAAGGAGCCGCTTGGCGACGCTCTTTAAGAGCGCATCTCCTGCCGGGTGTCCCAGCGTATCGTTGACGGCCTTGAAGCGATCGAGGTCGATCCAATGCAGGGCGAAGCTCGATCCGTGCTTCAGCTGCAGCAATGCGTGCTCGAGCTCGTTGCCAAATTGCGTGCGATTGGCAGTTTCCGTCAACGGGTCATGGTGGGCCAGCCAATCGATGCGTTCTTCGGCCCGGCGCCGCTCGGTGATGTCCTCCTGAATATCGATCCAGCCGCCGGCGGCCAGCGGCTGGTTGGTCACCTGCACAATGCGCCCGCTCTTTAGGCGCTGCACGTGGACGAAGGTCTTTCCACGCGCGAGTTGCGCGACGTGACCTTTGATCCAGGCGCGCTGCTTGGCGCGCTCGCCGGCATCGTCGCGGCCCGTCTCGCGTCGAACGTGGTAGCGCACGATACTCGCGAGCGACGTGCCGGGCCGCGTCAACCGCGCCGGTAGCTGGTAGATCTCGCGATACAGACGATTGCACATGACGAGACGCTGGTCGGCATTAAACATCGACAGCCCGCGTCCCATGTTGCTGAGCGCCACATCGAGCTGCGCGTGCAGTGCTTTCAGTTCATTCTGGGTCCGACCCTGCCGCGACGTCTTGCGCGGCCTTCGAAGGCGCTTGGGCGCAACCCCGCACTCAGCGACCCGCGTCCGGCACTCGCCCTTTTCGAGCGTTTTGCCCGCCGTGCCGCCCTGTCTGCGTTTGCGTAAAATACTCGGATAAACACACATGTTCAACCGCCGCGGCTGGTAGGAAAGCCGCCTAAATATCATGCAATTGGTAATTGGCCGTGAACGGAGGGATTGCCTCAAGGCGCAGAACGGTTCTTTGTCGCATTCTCAAAGCGCGGGAATGTCTGAGCAACCATTCGTTGTCCGAGGCGATCACTTTTTACCGTTTAGACGCCGAGAGACAGCACCCGGACGGCGGCAGCGGGGTGCACCACCGCCGGGTGCCGGTGCCGGAGCCAAGCCGGTCGTCTCAGTCCCCTGATTGACGGCAGCGGCTCCGTCGTCATTTTTAGGCAATTTACGCCGTCCGTTGTAGTGGATCGTACGTACAAAGCTAACGCGTCGTCACCAGTAAACGCGAGCGATGTATGCCATCATCAGCTACCCGCGATGTCCTGCTTCCGCTTCACGTATTCCTCACGATCGATCTCCCCGCGTGCGTAGCGCTCGTCGAGAATATCCCGTGCGCTGCGCGTTGGCGCCCGCCCGTCGCCACCGGCTCCGCCAAGCCAACGAACCAACGCCGCGACGCCGGCGACGACCACTAGGAGCCATACGATCATCCAAAGCGGGCCGAACCACATCCCGCCGCCTCCCCACCACATGTTCCAGTCGTGCATGCGCGATACTCCTCACTTTCGGACGCTCACTCCTGAAACCATACATCCGTGCCTTCAGCTCCTGTTGCGCAGGATCAACTCCAAGAAAGTCCCCGATGCCCTTCCCACGTCATCAACGTGCCATGCCATCCATTGCGCGATCTACATTCGCGCGTACAATTCCCTCATGGCCGAGAAAACCACGCTCGACGACATCGCCAAAATCCTCATCGGGCACGGCAAGGAAATCCATATGATCTCACCGCAAGCGTCGCCCACGTCGTGAAGCACATGGCAACGAAGGACATGACCTTGGCGTCGTGCGAGATGGCGTGCTCGAAGGGCGGCGTACGGTTGAAAACGCCGTCAAATATATCCTGATTGAGAAACAGGGCGGCGCCGGCCATCGAGAACATGTTGCCGAAGTTTGAACTCGACCCCAACGTCTGCGCCGCTGTCGACGGAAATGCCGACGTCGGCCGCGTGCAGGGCGGAGGCGTCGTTGATGCCGTCGCCGAGAAAGCCAACCGCGCGCCCGGTGCGCTTGAGCGCCAAGAGAACGCGCTCCTTCTGCTGCGGTGTGACACGGCAGAAAAGATTGAGGGAAGTCAGCCGCGCGCGGAGGGTCTCTTCACTGATGCGGGCGAGCTCTTGCCCCGTCACGACACCTCTGACCGGTACCCCGATCTCTTTGCAGATGTGCTGCGTGATTTGCTCATTATCTCCGCTCAGGATCTTGACCTCGACGCCCGCTGCGGCCAGCGCGTGCACCGCGGCGGCCGCATCAGGTTTGGGCGGATCCACGAACGCGAGATAGCCGGCGAAGGTGAGTTGCGCTTCATCCCCAAGGGCGGCACTGGCGTGTTCGTGGTGCAGGACCCGCGAGGCCACGGCCAGCACGCGATAGCCTTCCGCTCCGAGCCGCTCGAATTGCTCCAAGAGTTGCTTGCGGCCAGGAGCGTCGAGGCGCGCGCGGACCCCTTCGGCCGTCTCTCGCTCGGTCGAAATCGTGATAATGTCCTCGGGCGCACCCTTGACCACCAGCAGTCGCGTGCGGCCATCATCAATAAGCACCGAGATCCGCCGCCGCTCGAAGTCGAACGGCACCTCATCGATCTTCTGCCAGCCGGAGATGTCGAGCTTGCCATGGGCCAGGATGGCCTCATCGAGCGGGTTCCTGAGCCCGCTCTCAAAAGCACTGTTGAGATACGCCAGGCGGAAGGCCGTGGCACTGTCGGCCCCCGTCGCATCGATGTGGCGCACGAGCTCAATGCGCGATTCGGTGAGCGTCCCTGTCTTGTCGGTGCACAGCACCTGCATGGCGCCGAGATCGTGAATGGCGGCGAGGCGCTTGACGATGACGCGGTGCTGGGCGAGCCGCTGCGCCCCCTTTGCCAAAGTCACCGTCACGACCATGGGCAACAGCTCGGGGGTCAACCCGACGGCAAGCGCCAGCGCAAATAGCAGCGACTCGAGCCACGGCCGGTGGAACAGCGTGTTGGCGGCGAGCACGAACAGAACCAAGAAGATGGTGAACCGCAGCATCAACAGGCCGAACTGTCGAAGACCCTGCTCGAAGGCGTCACGCGGCCGCTGCTGCGCGAGCGTCCCGGCAATCCCACCAAGCTCGGTCAGGCGCCCCGTGCGGCCGACAACGGCCGTTGCGGCGCCGCTGATAACCGAGGTTCCCATAAAGATTGTGTTCGCGGCGTGCGAAGCATGTGACGGGCTCGCATCACCGTCGACGTGCTTTTCGACCGGATAGGGCTCGCCTGTCAGCAGAGCCTGGTTGACGAAGAAATCACGCGCCGCGAGAAGCCGGCAATCGGCGGGCGCGATGTCCCCCGCCCGCAGGAGCACGACGTCACCAGGGACAAGCTCCTCGACGGGGATGGACCGCTCCACCCCGTCGCGCAGTGCCCGCGCCCTCAGGCCGACCGAGCGGCGCAAGGCCTCGATGGCATTCTCGGCGCGCCACTGCTGCGTCACATCGAGAACGACGCTTAAGAGAATGATTAGGATGATGATGGCGCAGCTTGCGACCTCACCCGTCCATGCCGATAGGCCGCTGGCGAAGAGGAGAATGAGAATGAGCGGATTGGAGAACCGGTCGAGGATCTGGCGCCAGAGCGGGCGCCGGCGATGGGTCATCGCGTCATTGGGGCCGAATTGTGCGAGGCGCCGGCCGGCCTCTGCGCTCGTCAAGCCCCGCGGGATCGCGCGAAGCTCCAGGAGCAAGGCGTCCAAGGGCAGTTTGGAGAGCAAGCTGTCGATCATCGGTGCGGAGTCTCACTGCACGGCAAAGCTATCCGTCAACAGCGTCGTTCTGCAGCCAATCGCCGATGTTGACGCCGGTCCCGCCACGACCAGATCCGCAAGGGTTCATGTGCAAGCCGCACAAGGCGCCTCGCCCGGCGGGTACCGCGCATCGGCGTCTTGGCGGCAACCTTGGAGGTGATGCCCTTGAATTTGCGGCGTGTGACGTTCGCCGACGACGGTTCCAGTTCTGCTCCTGGCCCTCCCAAACATCGACGAGAGACAGGCAAATGTCTGATCTGGGATGCTTGCGGTCATGGCGCGGACAATTGCGGAGCTAACTTGGTGGGAAAGAGGCCAACGGAAACATACGGTAAGCTCCGCGGCGATTTTCTTTCCCACTCATCAGCAAGCGATTGATTCTGCTGAATCACGCGACCTCCCTACGGGGCGCCAAAAACCCAGAAAAAGCGAAGCCATATCAATTGCTTATACGAGGTAGGACAGTCGCCGGACTCGCACCCCCGTGAGTGTGTGTCGAGTCTGGTCAGCTGATCTGCTCGGCAGTTGTGCTCTGATGCTCGATCACTGTGCGAGACTGCGATGACATTGCGCTTTTTCGACCAACGGAGATGGCCAGGGGCATCCAGGCGGCCGGGCGTCGCCGGAGCCATCCGATGACGGCCAAGCCCCCGCGCCAGCTGCTCCGACGGAATCCGAACTGCAAGCAGCAAACCAGAACATCCCCGTCCCGACCGTGAATTCGATATAGTGCAGTCGGCTGATCAGTGCCTTCGGCAGCGCGGTTTGTGGAGCAACAAATGTCAGATTGCGCGCCCCGTACCCTTGCGCCACCGCCCGCGGTGGCGCGGGCGCTCGTTGTCCTCGCGCTCGCGCTGAGTTTTCTGCAGACTCCGGCCTGGGCCGAGAAGATTTATGCCGGGATCACGCCGGACGAGCTGGTAGATTTCGCAAGACGGGAGGGCTGGAAAGCGGGGGTGGAATCTCCCGCTGCGCCCGTCGTCGTCATCGATCTGGAAGGGGAGCCGACAACAAGAAGACCAATCAGAATTGAACTGTCCGAGTGCGACCAGCACAAGCGCTGCATGACCGGCCTTCTTCGCGACATGACATACTACTCGCTGAAGCCCGAAGCGTACGGCTTCTGGCACTGGAATTTGGAACGACGGGGAGCGACCGGTTTTGGTCCGAGCTATATTACTCTGCAAAGGTATCTGCATTTCAATGGCGTGACTGATCGGTATCTCCGGGACGTCATCGGGACGATCTGGCCGAAGGCCGCCAGCTCATTCTGGGACGAAGTCGAGCGAAGAAGCGAAGCCGAACGGCAATCGGAAGAAGCGAAAGATGAGAACTAGTCGGCGGTGCTCTCTGGCGCTGCCTACTGGCGCCTTATCGGTGACCAGAACCAGTTCGCATCCGTCGATCACTCGATCGCGGCGCGCCGTTAGCGACGCATAGCTCTTCTTCTGCAATCGGTGCGACGCTCGCAACGAAGCCCGACCTGAGAGGCCTGGAATCGCGCCATCTTGGCAGCGGGCCTGCCGCTCATTCCTACCCACGACGACTGTGCGTAAGCGTGCTCACGCCTACGCCACCTGAGCCCCGCACTTGGTACAGAACCGGGCAAGGGGGCGTAGCTCGCTACCGCACGCGATGCAGAACTTGGTGCGCGGCGGCTCCTCCGTCTCAATCGCCCCCGCAAGTTTGGCTTTCCACGCCGCATCCATCGTCGTCGGCGAGGGCTCGGTGGTCTCTATAACATCCGAGGCGTTTGCGGGCTTCGTGGCAGCCGTCCAACCCGCCAATTTGCGGATGAGACTTAGCTCATCGGACAAGGCTGTTAGTCCGTCGATAGACCGGAAGCGCACCTTCCGCTCTGCCGCATCGCCAGCGGGTTGAAGCTCCCACAGCGAATTGCCACGCATCACGATCGACCAGTTGCCATCTTCGAAGGACGGCGCGGAGCTGTCACCGACCATGAGGGCGGGCACCGGGCTCAAGAGGTTGATGGCTGCATCAAGCAGCACTCCGCTAGCGAGGAAGGTTTCATCGTCAGCATCGTCTGCCACCACAAGGCCCGCAGAGGCCATCTCCTCGAGGCCCGCTTTGAATTCGCTCGGTGCGACCGGCATGACGTCCGGGAGGAAGCCATGCAGCAGCGTGACGAGAGAGCGGCGATCCGAGGACTTGATGCCAAGAAGCACCTGTTGCTCTAAGTTGCCCCGGGTGAGAACCACACCGGCAATACCGCGTCGTTCGATCAGCGTGGCGGCATAGAGCATTCGTGTGTAGTCGACCGCGGCCGCCAACACGGTCAGGCCCGCCGGCGTGAAAGCGCGATCAAAGACCATTGGTGGTGCAGTGCCAATCGGATCGAGCGGATCAAAGACCTCGGTCAACAAATTCGGCAGCGTCAGGTGGATTTGAAGCCGGTAATCGCCGGCCGGCACCCTTGTGACCAGGATTCCCAGAAGATCGGCCTGCGTGGACGGAAGCGGGTGAAAGCAGAGCGTCCCGCTGGCGTCGAGCGCGGTGCGCTGCACGACGATCTGCCGTCTCGCGTCCGCCAAGTCGCGCACCGCCAATTGCCATTCGCCGTTGAGCAGCCCTTTCCTTTGCAGAGCGGCGGCGGCACCTTTGCTGTCTGCCGGCAGGCATGGCCTGCCGAGCGGCGAGCCGCGGGGCAGATCGACGTTGAAATGGTTGAGCAGTACTGCGAACTCCTCGGAGCTCAGCGTTGCTTCAGCTCTCGTCGGCATTTCAAGCCTCGTCCTCAGGGTTCGTCTTGATCACCTGGTTCTTGATGCGCTCCTGCCGCTCGAGCCACTCGCGCTTTGCCCTTTCAATCACCTCCCGGTTCTCCGCCAAGAGGCGATTCTTGATCCCCTCCTTATGTACCGACTCTACCTTGGGGCCATGTTTGACCTCCACGTTGCCGGTGCGTGCGTTCACTTGAATGGCGCTTTGCTTGGGACCCAGATGATCGAGCGGGTTCTCCTTGGAAGGAACAACCTTGCCATCGACGATGATCACCTCCTCGCGAACAGTTTCCTCCGCAGAGATGCCGCGTCCTTGTTGGGTGGCTTCGACTTCTTGCCCCCAGTATGAAGTCTGCCTGGGGTCGCTGGGATCGAGAATCTCCGCTTTTGGAGGCAGCTTCGCCGCGTGAACGTCGCCCGTTGCTGGCTCCGGTGCTTCAGCCGATTTCATTCTGGCAAGTTTTGCCTCGGCTTCTTCCCGTATGGACTTGGAGCTGGGCATTGGCCTGCGCCGCAGATCGTCCATCTTGCGGTCGAACGTCTCGCGCAGCTCCTTTGAGCTCGGCGTCGCGGGCTTGCTCTCCAGCGCGCCCTGATCGCCAGCTTCACCGGGTGTCTCAACGGCCGGCTTTGCTCGGCCGCGCAAATGTTCCTCCCACGCCTTCTCCACGCTCTCCGGGTTCCAGGGATCGCGCAGCTCGGGCCCGTCATCCTCCTGACCAGGCCACAGCCGCTGCGGACGCTGGCGGAAGTCCGGCTGCGCCTCCGCCTGCCGGATGGTCTCTTCGACGCCACGCCGCGTCTGCGCGCCGCGGGCTTTCCCAAGCGCTTCGCGTTGCGCAGGTGAAAGGCCGCTTTCCTGCCGCGCCGCTTCTTCCTGAGGGCTTGGCACGGGTTTGACGTTGTCGTACGGATCCGGCTCTTTTGGTTGGGCAGCTCTTGGGCTGGCGGGGGTCATTTCATCCGGCCCAAGGGTCTGCTGCGGCGACTTTCGGTCAAATTCCCCAGCCCTCCTAGTTCCAGGCTCGGTGTGTTCAACTTTCGGCAGTTCTCCTCCAGCCTTCCCAGTTGCCTCGCGCTCCAGCGCCTCAACGTCTTTTTTCACGCCGACGTTCCGCGGTCGCCAGCCTCCATCGCGCGGGTCGCCACCGCTCATCCTGTGCGCTTCGTCTTGGCTGATTTCTCGGATCCGCGGTCCGAGGATGTCCTTTCCTTTTGGCAGCGTGCCCTCAGGCGTCGCACCGCGAGCCCCAGCCCCGCCGTTGGGATCGGGTGGTGGCGTCCAGTCGCGAATCTTCGGCAGCTGGGAAGCCGCGCCGTCGGAAGGGAGATCGGGAGCTTTCACGGGAACGTTCGAGATTATCGACTTTCCCGCGAGGCTCGTCATTTCACCGTACAGCGCCTCGCCGGCAGCGGTGCGGGCGTCCTTGCCCGATACGAGCACGCCCTTGGCGGTGTTCCCAAGATAGTTGGTTGTGTGCGTCACGGCGGATTTCAACAGCCCGTCCTGCTGGAACCCCGCGTCGATGGCCTCGCCGGACGCGCCCGATGCAACCCCGAGAAGGCCGGAGACCAATGCCTTCTCGCCCGAGCCGGTCTCGGCGTACGTCTCGGCCGCGTCCAAGCCGGCCTGCGAACCGATCTTGGTCAGCGCGATGATCTTGCTGCCGGACGTCGCCGCGCCGCCGATGGCGGCTGACAAGCCGCCCTTCACGCCCTTGACCAATCCTTTCGCTGCTGCCGTCCGGTCGAATTTGACGTTGCCAGTCGGGTCGACACTGAGGCCAGCCTCGGTTGCCTCCACGCTGCCGATCAGCGTGCCGCCAAGCATTGCGGCCGGCGCCAATCCGATGCCTCCCGTCAGCTGCGTCGTCGCGGCGGTGAGTGCGGCCTTGCTGACATCGCGCGTCAATGCCGCACCGGTTTCCGCGGCACCATAGACTTTACCCTTCATCTGGTCCCAGCGGGCCTCGGCGCCGAGCTTGTCGAGCTGGCTTTGGCGCGCGCCGCGTAGATGCGACCACAGCAGCTCCGCGCCTTCCGTGTCGCCCTTCTGGAGCAGGCCGCCGAGTTCGCCCATCAGCGCATCGCGCTGTTCACCGGGACCCATCTGCTCAATGGTGCTGCCTATAGCCTGACCCAGTTGGCCCAGCCGCCGTTCTTCGGCCGCTCGAGCAGCTTGATCTTCTGCCGTCCGGCGCTGCGCCTCACTCGCTGCTGCGACGGCTTCCTGCTGCCGCTGCTGGCGCCACTTCTCCATCATCTCCTGCGTGGCACGATCGTGCTCGGCCTGCTCCGCGCGCCGCGCGGCCGCTTCGCGCTGTAGAGCGGCGGACGCTTCGCGCGCCTCGACCGGGTCCAGCCATCGCCAGTTGCCCTCCGCATCCGGCGCCCAGTACTGGCCCTTGTCGTTGGTGGCAAACGGCGTGCCGTCCTTATCGTAGATCGGCGGCGGTTTCGGGGGCGGCGCCACGTCCTGACCGCCGCTTCCCTGCGTCGCGCCGCTCCCGTCGGCCGGGCGGGAACCCGCAAGCCACTCGCCGATGGCGGCCGCGATATCATCGCTGGTCATCTGCACGCCAGACTGGGCCGCGCTGGCGATGGCCGCGGCAATCGCCTGGGCGATGTTGGCGGCGATGCCGGCAGCGATGAGGATGGCGGCGACGGCAGCGCTGCCGGCGGCAACGTCAGCGGGGTTGATCGTGACATAAGGCGGATATGCGTAACCATCATCGCCGGATGTACCGGCGCCATAGTCAGGCCCTGGGCGGGTCTCGGGGACGAAAGGCGGAGGCGCCGCGTTTGTCCCGGCGCTCGGATAAGCCTCGACGTCGAGCGCCGCATGGTATTCGCCCGCAAGAGCAGGTGTCATGAGTGGCAAGAAGAGTATGCCCCCTGCTTCCTCCAGCGCCTCGCCGATCGCATCGCCGATCGCCCCGGCAATGCCGTCGCTTGGGGGCCGCTCGCGGGCAATCTGACCGCGACCGTAAGCGCGGACGGATATGCGAAAGCGGTCCTTCGACATGACGGCAGCCACTTCGCCTGTTATCGGGCTTGCGCGCTCGTCGATACTCACGCCCAAGAGGCAGGAGGCGCCACGTACCGTAATCCACTTTGCCATTTTTGATGTGACGCCACGCAGATCGGACATTTGCGGCATTGCGGCTTCAGTGGAGTCGAGGCGCTCCAAGGTGACCGAGATGCTGGAGGAGGCATCCGTTGCATACGTCGCCGTTGCGGCATTCTCGGAGATCCGTTGGAAAGAGGGCGCCGGCAACGGGATTGAAATAGGTGCGGAATCGGCCGGTGGTGGCCGTTGCCCCATAACGGCTTCGGCGAGATCCGCATCAAGGATGAGACGACTAACTCTGCTCGCGGTCTGTCGCAGGATGTCGATGACCTCCACGTCGCCGGACGACGACTGCGCTGCTGCCGGCAGGATTGCCGCCGCATGCGCGAAGAGAAAGGCGAAGGCCAGAACCGCGGCCGAGGCGTGCGCCAGCGCCTTCCGCTTCTGTAGGATGATCACCGACACGGCGCCGAGCATGGCAGTCGAGAAAGCGCCGGTGAGGAGGCCGGAACGGACGAGCCAAAGATCGGCGGCCACCGCCATCAACTGGGTAATGGCGTAGGCGGTAATCCAGATACCGAGGTAAGCAACGGTGCGCTGAGCGAAGATGCTGCCATCCTTTTTGTAAAGCTGGTGCGCTTCGCCTCGATACCAACCGACGCCAATGCCGATTGCCACCGCTCCCAGCAGGAGCACAAACGGTGGCGCGGCATGCGAGAAGAAGGCGAGCTGCACCAGGTAGCCCAGCCCTGCCGCCACCGGCGGGATCAGGCAGGTGATCAGCCCCAATCGCCAAGGCTTGCGATAGGTCCAGGCAACCATGCCGAACGATCCGCCGAACAGCCAAAGCATGCCCGGAACCTGCGCGCCGTTGTAGAGCAGCAGCAGCCCGGGGCCGAGCACGGCGGCGCTGAGAGCGAAGCTCTTGGCCGCTGCCACCGTAATGGCCTTCACGAGCGCCTTGCGCGCTTGGAACTTCGACATGGGTGCCGGTGCCGTCGCCGCAGCGTCTCTCGCCCGTCCCGCCGCGAGGTCGGTGGGCATTTCGGTCTTTACCGCGACGGGAGGGAGATCATCGCTCGCCGAGCTCAGCCTTGCACCGCACCGCCCGCAA
This sequence comes from Hyphomicrobium sp., assembly GCF_009026145.1. Classification (GTDB taxonomy): domain Bacteria; phylum Pseudomonadota; class Alphaproteobacteria; order Rhizobiales; family Hyphomicrobiaceae; genus Hyphomicrobium_A. Next base: position 13,994 of record NZ_WBUE01000008.1, on the reverse strand, counting down.
AAGCGCGCGCTCGGCGATAGTTTGCTGCCGCATGCAGTGCAAAACCGATGTCGATTTGCGGCGCTCATAACTTCATTCGCCAAACTCACAATAGCATCTGGTCAATGCGTCTTCAGCGCAGGACGTAGCCTGAGATGCAGCAGGCCGCGCCGCGGGCGCGCGGAATGGGATTCTTCAGGTAACAGACCGGCGCCGGACCCTGGTATCCGGGCTTTACCCAGGTCCAGGCATTGCATCCGCCATTTTGCCGGCACGCTGCAGCGCATTGGTCGGGCGTGCCTCCAGCAAAGGCGGCAATATCATTTCCCGGAAGATCGCAATTGAAGCCGCATGGATCGACGGCCCCGGCAGGCTGCGCGCAGAGCAGAGCTAGGAATAGGTTGCCGCTGACGAACGTCAGAGCAGCTGCGCCGAGGCCAGAAGGTCGAGCTTCAGAAAGCTGCATCATGGTTTCCCGCCGGACGACGACAAGAAACGATAGAAATTATCATGGCACAGACTTATCCTCCCCGCATCGATTTTTGCATGGGACCCGCCCATGGCCATCTGTCCAACCTGCGGGGCTTCTGTTGCGGCTGGAGACCGCTTTTGCGGCGCGTGCGGGCATGGCCTGGCTGACCTGGGGAACGCGGCCTCCGTACTGGAGCAACGCCAGGGCTCAAAGCGTAATTTGCCCATTGTCGGCTTGGTTGTCCTCGGTGCGCTCGTGCTCGGCGTCGGTATCTATCAGGCGATCCAGCACAATTTTATCGAGCCTCCGAGCTACAGATCGATGCCGACGCCTCCAACGTCGCCTGTACCGGAACCGAGCAAGGGGTGGGCCGTTACTTGGCGCGCTGAAGGAACCATCGCCTACATCAGGTTGAGGGCATTCGAAGCCCAAACACATGCTGGCCTGGTAAGCGCGATTGAGGCTCTGAAACAGAAGATCGGCCCGGATCTGGGTGGCTACGTCCTCGACCTGCGCGACAATGCAGCTACCCTACCAGAACAAGCAGTGGACGCGGCTGACGAATTCCTCGACAGGGGCACCATTTTGACTGCGAGGAACAGCGGTGCAGACGATACAAAACGGGCCCAGGCGACGCCCGGCGATATCACGGAGGGCAAGAGGATCGTCGTGCTCATTAATGGCGCGACGGCATTAGCCGCCAATGTAGTTGCTGGCGCCTTGCAGGACCATCGACGCGCATCAATTGTGGGCACGCGTTCTCATAGTAACCCATCGCTCAAGAACGGCGCGTCGGAATACTATAGTCCATCGAACCGTGCGCTCTCCCTTGGGATCGAGCCCGACGTCGTCGTCGAGCAGGGGCGAGGAGACAAGAGCACCGGACGAACCCAATCCAGTTCATCCAGTTCGGTTCCCGAGAACCCGGTCGAAGATACGCAGCTCCAATACTCTCTCGATTTTCTTCGCAAACCGCGCTGAAGGCGAGTGGAGGCGAAGCATGGATATCTCCCATGACGCAGCACTAACATTCCAGAATTGGCTATTGCCGGGAGTTGCCCATGGCCAACTGTCCGTCCTGCGGGGGCTCGGTCGCGGCCGGTGACCGCTTCTGCGGGGCCTGCGGCCGTGATCTGCCGACTGTGCCGGGGGCGCCGTCAGGCCACGGAGGCGGGCGCAGCCTTGCTGCTATCGGGCTCGTTGTCGTCGGTGCGCTGGTGCTCGGCGCCGGTCTCTATCAGGTGATCGAGCGCAGCACCGAGGCGCCATCCCTGCCGGCATCCGTGGCGCCACCAAGAGCGACGCCTCTGCCTCCCACGCCAATGCCGCAGCCAAGCGAGACGCCGCAGTCCGCACCGGCGCCTGCGGCAAGCAGCGAGACGGCGCCAGCGCCACCGCCCGCCGTCGGCTGCGCCAACCTACTCGTTCCGGGTGCCAAGATCATATGCTCCGCATTCGAGCCGAACTGGGCTATCGAGTTGATCTGCGGCCAATCGGATCTCACGTCGAACTTCATCGATGCCTTCTCAGGCGACAGCATGGAAAAGACGTCGGGCCCCGTGGGCCTGTCACGTGAGAACCCGTGGGTGTTTCGCACCAGGCAGGGATTCGTGGGATCGATTGCGTCTACGCCGGGCGCCTGCCGCGATGAGAGCGATAAGGCCTTTGACTTCACTCTTACTCCGGTAGAGGTGCCCGGTGTCCTCGACCCGCAAACAGCCTGCTGTCGTATCGAACGATAGGTGCGCTACTATCAATGGTCGCCTAGGAGCAAGCTATGACAGGCCAATGCTCGAAGTGTGGTGCGCTCATCCAATCCGGTGATCGGTTCTGTGGCGCATGCGGACAACCGCTTTCTCCCCTGAGCTCGGCTCGGGAGTCCGGCAAGACAGCCGACCCACCGCAGCCTGCAACTCAGTCCCGCTCCTTCGGCAAGGTCGCCCTCGGGGTTGCAGGTGCGCTGCTCCTGACGGTGGGCGGCTACCAAACGATGCAATACGCTGCCTCTACAGCCCCGGACATCGTGAGCCCTGCTCCCCAAGGAAGGCGCGACGGCAGCGGCACGGCCATGGCCCCGCCCCCAGCTCCCATAGCGCCGCAATCCCCAAGCGAAGGCGACAAACCGAGCGAGCGCGCCGCACCGGATGTGCGCGCAGGGCCAGAAACGGAAGCGCAGGCAACCCCACCGCCATTCAATGTCCCCGGATTGCCCGCCGACCATCCGCTCAACGAGGCATTGAGGAACAGCCCAGGTCTGCAAAACCATCCGCTCTTCGAGCTGTTCAAAAACCTTCCACCTCCGCAAGGGCAAGAGACGGCGCGTGCTCCACAGCCGGAAAGTGCTGCACCAAACCCACGCAGCAATGCCGCGCGCGGCTGGCTCGGCGTCAAGCTGCAAGAAGTCGACGCGGACATGGCTTCGGCGCTCAGTCTGCCCGCCCCGCAAGGAGCCATGGTCGCCGAGGTCGTTGCCGGTGGCCCGGCCTCCGAGAAGCTGTCGCCCGCCGACGTCATTCTGGAAATCAACGGTCAGAGCGTGCGCAATGTCGCCGATGCCAGTGCCCGCTTGGGTAGTCGGGTGCCGGGCGAGGTGGTCAGGCTACGCGTCCTGCGCAACGGCGACCGCATGCTGTTCGCCGTGCGCGTCGGATCGTGGACGGATCCCCTGAATAGCGCCAAGTGACGATGGACACGGACGCGTGATACGCTGCTGACTGCCCTTGGCCGATTGTAGTCATGCACTCGATGGCGACACACCAGTCACAGTCGGGGGGTGAGCGGACCAACCGTTGGCTGAACGGTAGAGTTTGACCCAAAGCCGAAGCACGAGCGGACCTCAGTCTCGAACCAGCTCGGCCGAAGCGCCGTTCCCATCCGACACGAGCGGAGGACGCCTACGTCTTCGTCAATCACATAGAAGCGCGTCACGGCCCATCGTGATGTCACGCACGATTATCGTTGATGCGCGATCTAAGGACCGCTCCGTTCTTCGAGCCAGCACGCTCGGCTAACGGAAGTTTCTGCAATCAATGCGGCCCTGAGCGATGTCGGGCGAATTATGGCCGCCCTCGTAGTGCAGCGCACATGCGTGTTGCCAGGCGAATACTTCGTTCTGGAAGGATGCGATGCGCGACCAGCCGGGTTGCGTCCAATCGGAGACCGCAACTCCGATCACGCACGGATATACATTGCAGTTCCGAAAGACGGACCAGGCTTTGTACTGCTGCGCCATTGACGCCGTGCCCGACGCCAAGACCACAAACACGGCAACGACAATGGAAAACGATGTCTTCATGACAACCTCCCAATAACGACTGCATTATCAGCGCGGTCGCCACCGGTACTCGGTAGCCGCTCTGCTGCGCTCAGGATCAATCGACTAGGACGTTAGAACGACTCTTCTTCTTTGAATGTTGGTCCGTCTACGCCTGCTTGGCTGAACTTCAAATGAACAAATAGGTCGTGGCTCCTGGACTGCGACTACGTACCCGGACCGGGGCGCGGATCATCCCTGTAGTTCGTCGGCTGTCCGAACTCTTGCTTGAACAGAACTCTGAACCCTGCGATTGCCTCCTCGAAGGTTTTCCGAAAAGTCTCGTCCAGATACCTGTCCTCGTTTTTCGCCTCGTAATCGGGCCAGGCGAGGACACCTTCGCATTCAAAGCATACATTGACGCTGGCAATGGGCCTGTCATCCCTGTCAAAGTAAACGAGTGCATGGCGCGGGAGCATGCACTTTGAATCTTCAAAGCTCCCCTGAATGGCTGCGACCAGCTCTCCGGCGGCGATCGCCTGAGCTCGCATCACGAGTTGCTCGGAACGGATGTATTTGCTCCAGATGCCATTCTTCGTCACGACTTCCGGCTGCGCGTACTGCGGAAAGAAGTTGAACGTGTAGGCTTTGGCGTACGACCAGGGAACAAACGGCCACTCGGAGGGCCGAGGCTTGATGAGATCCGGACGAGGGATCGGTGGTTCGACGCGCTCATAGGACTGTTCACTCGCCATCTTCGGCTGCGCGCCGAGCGGTTGCGCACGGATCGACGGCGCATGCGGCAGTAAGGCCGCGGTAAGAAACGTGAGGCACTTCACGCCACTGCGCATGGCTCGGCTCCGTGAGCGGAACTCGAACGCCGCCGGCGGCGCGAAATCGGCTAACCGCAAGCGACTGACCGCAAGATAGGCTGATGATATCAAAGATTGGCCACGGAATGGGCATTCGGAACGATATAGCCAACTACTTGCGAGTCCGGCGATGACCACCATCGTCATCCATGGCACGCAAGCGCATCGGAGTGCCGTGCACGCCACCTGGTGGTGGAACTCATGGCATGAAGGGGGCTTCCTCGATGCCGTCCGTCACGGAATGGAGCAAGCCTCGGGGCGACATGATCTGTGGCGCGTGAACGGAGTTCCCGTGTCGGAAGTGCCCGAGCTTGCCGCCAAGAGGAGCTTGTGGAGTCTTAGTCTAGGGTCGCGCGCGTTGGCGCAGCACAACGGGCACTTCATTTGGGCAGGCGCCGCAATGGGTATCGCGCGCGGCGCCGCCAGCGAGCAGCTAGCCGCGTATCTCAACGCCATTCATGAACTCACGCGCGAGCCTTTGCGCATCATCGCCCATAGCCACGGCTGCAACATCGTCAAGCTCGCCAGTGCGTCGAAAAAGCTAGCGCCCGGGGTTCATATCGCCAGCGCCGTGTTCCTTGCGTGCCCACACTTCTTCACGCCGCATGCGATAGAGGATTACCAGCTCCCATATCCGCTCTCGCCGCAAAGGTTTGGACGCATCCTCAACGTCTACTCGCGGCACGACAGCGTCCAAGCCACTCTCGCGTCCCATCTTTCCGGCCAGATGTTCGCGACAGCAATTGCCGAAATGCTGAGCCCAACCGCATTCCGTGTCGACCAAGATCCTGCAGCACGGCATCTGTATGAGAATGTCGAGCTAGCCGTTGCCGCCGATTGCAGTGAGCAGGAGGCACACACGGTGATGCATGGTGCGACCATCGGAGGACCTGTCGGTGCTTGGCTCGACAGCAATTGCACATTCACCGAAGTGCTTCGCAGCCATCACTCTGGCGTGCTTCCTCCCATTCCCGCTCAGGATTACGGTGCTTAGGCACGCAGAAAGCACGAGCGGCTCGGCAAATCCAACGCGCCTTATGGCTCATCTGCAGGCGCAGGTTCGATAAAATCGGCACCCACCCAACCGCAGTAGCGTCTCGTGCAGACCCTGGCCCATTTCTCACCTTGGCTGTCCGTTTGCCAGCGCTCGACCGTGACGCCGTCGCCGCTGTGCAGCGCGCCAATCAACCCGGCATTTACATTTGGCTCTGGAAAGACGTTGAGTTCTGGCACGTTGACAACCATCAGCTGGCTCTTCTGCGCTTCTGGCAATGCGGAAGGGGTTGGCGCACCACGGACAAAGTCTGGATCCTCAAAGGCCATGGCCTCATGGCCGGGGGCAGCGACCAGAAGCGCCGACGCTATCGGTGCAAAGAACGCGTTACGGGGGACCTTGAATGGCATGCGCATCTGGCAGTCCTCTTAATGTGTGGTGCGTCTGCGATGCTCGCTTAACATCCAGCGCGAAGACCGCATCCACACTGCCCGGTCGTGCTCAGCTGGAATTGGGCGAAGACGGGCCCAACGCCCTCCGACTTCGGAAAGGATCTAGCGACAGCCAGGCTGGCCGCACTCGTAACCAGGACACTCTGGAAGCGACGGACGGCAGGCGCCCATTCCAAAGAATTCTGGTTCAGCGCACTGGCCCGCAGGGCAGGTGGCACCGGCAGCGCTGTGCCCGCCGGCACCTGCGCCACCGCTCCTTGGACCCACACCACTCCAGCCTGGGCCCGCACCAGCACGCGTCCCGCCTCCAGGCGCGCCTGCGCCACCACCGCCGCCCGGTGGAGGAGTACCGCCGGCACCAGGACCGCCCGCACCCGCACCAGCGGTACCGATGCCTGTCGCGCCGCCACCCGCCCCGGGAGTGCCCGTACCTGTAGGTATGCCGCCGGGACCCATGCCAGGGGCTGCTGAGGGATTTATGCACCCGAAGCTAGGCTCCCAGCCGTAGACGACAACATAGTTTCCGCTTCCGCATGTGGAGAGAGCTTGCTGTTCGACCTGCCGCGTACGGTTTTGCAGGTTCTGCTTCTCCCTTTGGGTGACGCACCGGAACGACTCCCAGACGAGATCGACGCCTCCATGCAAGTCCCTGCATCTCCGATCACGAAGCTGTTGCGCCTCATCTACTGAATCGGCGAACACCAGCCTGCATGTCGTCCCTTGCGGAATGACATGCACGCAATACGCGCCCTGAGTTTGGCAGCTGCATCTCGGAAAATCGGGACCGATAGCTCGAACCACTTCTCTCGTGCCCGCGTGGGATACGGTGGCGACTGCAAGCAATGTCACCAAAGAGGGGACAATCTGTATGGCTCTTGACGCGACCATGGGTAACCTCCCTTGAACACTCTTTGTTTCCTCACCTGGGTCGGCGAAGGCTGGGAAGGAGGTGCAGGTCAGAAGGCTTTGCCAGGCAATATAGAATTGTGTGGTTGTTCGCATGGCCGCGGCAGGACCCCAACCGGTTCACAACCTACCACGGGGACGGTCTGCCGTCAGGGTTTAGGTGTCTTTGGTGGGCGGAGCGTCCGCTTGCAGATACTGACAGTGGTCAGGCGATGGCCCTCACTGACTGACAGGCGCGAGCGACCAACCGCCACTTAGTCCCAAGTTGACCTGTTCGCTACCTGAGTCCTTGGCGTACATGGGAGGCGGTGGGACAGTGCAACACGGAACACAGCGGTAAGCGGCGAGACGATCTGCTGTCCCACTTTTCAGTAAGTCATTGGCACCGCCCGAATATTGCACTCCCCTACGGGGCGCCAAAGCTCTAAATTTCCTCAATGAAATCAATCGGTGGGAAAGCCGATTGGAAAAGCGGGAATCGAACCCCGCGGCAAGTCGGGCAATCCGCAGTCGTGAGCGCGCGCCACCTTCGCGCTGGCTGCGTTGGCAGTCTTCCTTATTCAGGCATTCCTAGATTACGTGCGGCGACGGCCACGAACTGGTCGTCATGTCCGCTGTTCGAGAACAGCGGTCGTCTACCGGTTGCCGTTGGTGAGTCGGAATGACTCGCAGCGGACGTCAGCGACGAAGCCGGTCCACCCAAGAGCGACGGCGCCAAATGACCCCGATATGCCAATTTCGCTAAAATGCCGATCTTTCGACCTTCTAACCATCATTCCCGCTTGTCCAATTTAGCAACTCGACAGATGTTCCACTTGCTGAGCGTCAACCGGCACGAGCGCCGAGGCTGAGCACGGGGTCTATCGGTAAATTGGTAAATTGCATTGGGGAATTTTATGTCTGTTTGCTTTCGGTCCCAGGTTCCGCATCTATTTGCTTATTTGGCTTGGGGCGTCGGCTTGCTGCTGGTCGCCGTCCTCTTCTCGTTCCTCACGTTCGATCGCGCATCGGCGGCCGAAGCCGAACCTCCGAGCAAACCCGGAAAGCCCGTCCCGTGCGGCGGTTGGGGCACTGAGTGCTACCTGCCGGCCGACAGACCTGACGGCACCTTGGACGCCAATCAAATGACCGTGCTGAGCTACGGCGCCAAGGGTGGAGGATGGCAGAACGTCATCTTCTCGGGCCTCAGACAAGTCAGATGCCAATGGTATGCGGGAGACCAGGGCGGCGGAGATAAGCAGTGCGTCTCGGCAAAGATCGATTTGCCTAAGGTCGACCATTGGAACGACTGCGCAAGCGGCTCCTGCTCCATCACGGTCAGCAATCCCAACGCCTTTCGCATCATACGCTATGGCGCCACAAGCGGTAGTGATAGCCGTTGGATGTATATGTACGCGGCCAAAGACACTAAATGCGTGCACAACGACTTCGGCGGCATGGAAGGCGACCCCTTCCCGAACGTCGCCAAGAAGTGCCAGGTTTCGAGCAACGAGTTCACGGGCAAGCCAGGCGCATCATGGACGGTGTGTACGTCCTCCGGCGCGAGCGGCCAGGTCTGTCAGTTCCCGAACTCTGGGAATTATCTTGTCCGCTACGGCCCGATCGACCTTTCCTGGGCAACCTACCGAATCGTCACCGGGACCGGCATCGATTGCCGAGAAGGCCCCTTCAATTGGAATGCTGCAGCAAGCGCAGCATCGGCCAACTACGGCAAGCGCTGTGACTACCTGCCGCTTCCCCAGATCGCCCGCGTAAGCGGGGCCTGGGACCTCGTCGGCATGTGTCTCGATTGTGGCGACATCTCCTACAACGTGACCGTCGGCGTGGAGCAGGGAAAGTCGAGAGAATCCGAAACGAGCTGGAGCCTCGAACTCAGCACCTCGTTTCGAACGGGCAACGACGAATCCCCGACCGGCACTGAGACCTCCTTTACGGCCAGCTACGGCGCCAGGGACCTGATTGCGCAGAGCTTCACCAAATCCCAGGGAACCGAATTCGCGATCACCTGCGACAAGGGCGCGCTCTGGCAATGGACGACGGCGGTCGAGAACGTCTGCTTCCCCGGGAGCACCGATCCGAACGAGTGCCTCACGATCGCTCGCAGCAAGATGTTCAAGTGCATGGCCGCGACCGACGACCCCGGCGATGAGCCGGTGCAGGTGGGCACCCAGGCCGCGGCTGCTGATCCGGCGCCGGCTCCGCCACCACCCACGCAAGTGACGTCCCCCACGGGTGCTCTGCCTCCTAGCTCGTCGGCAGCGACCGAGCGTGCCCAGGTCCTATGCAAATTGAATTGGACGAGCACGATGATGACCGCTCAGTCTGCCAGCACGGCCGTTGCTCAGGCCAGGCTAAGGACCACCAACCTAGACACCAACGCTGACGGCACCGTCACGATGCAGGAGTATGTGAGTGCCTGCACGGCCGCGGCGCTCGCGCAACCGCGACGGTGAAGCAAGAAAGTCGGCGACTTCGACAGCGCGTTTCGGTTGGTCGGTTTCGCCGGCTTTCGAGCGAGCCCTCGATTATCGAGGTTGGATGAGGATCACGCCGCGGTCGCTCTCTGAGCGGATGTGTTGAGGCTCTTATTCTCGCGCGGCGCGGCGCGCTTCTTCGAGACGCTCGTCTTTAAGCACGTCAACTTCGCCCGCTATCCCCGACCGGCGCCATGTCTGGAGTTAGCCCGTAGCGCACATCCCATCCTGCACTTCGGTTGGCCGCTCTCTGCGGCTGAGTTCTGAGCGGTGGGAAAGTCGCCGGCGCAAAGCTGCGATAAACTACGGGACGTTTTCTCTTTCCCACTTTCCAGTAACTCACTGATTCAACCGACTTTCGATACCTCCCTACGGGGCGCCAAAAATCATCAAATTTATAAATGAAATCAACGGGTTGGAAAGCAGACTGCAAAAAAGGGAATCGAACCCTGGTGATGCAGATGCTTATCTGCAGCAGTCCACTAAATGCGCATCGCCAAGTGCGCCGCTCGAGTTGCCCCCCCTTCCACTAGGTGAGGTCGTAATAACCTCAGGCTTCCCGAACAGCAGATCATCGGGGCTCCTGCGCAAGCGGGAGGCCGTCCGTCCGACGGCGAAGCGCAAGTATCGGGTTGGGGCGACTCTCTTCACCGAGGCCGGGGATCGACGCACTGGTCACCCTGGCAGAACTTCGGGACCCTGCAGTATCCCTTGGTCCCGCACGGCACGGAATCCAACGGGATGCAGCCGGGCCCATTCGGATGGCACTTCCATCCCGGCCCGCACGACTCGTTCGGTCTGTTGAACATCGCGCAGCTCGCGTTGCCGTGCCCGCCGCCTGGAGTGACGCAATCCCACTTATTCCCTGCCTTGCTGCAAATGTATCCGCGTGGACATGAATCGCCTTCTGGCCCTGGACAAGGCATGCTGCCTGCCGCAACACAGGCCGGTGCCGTGGGATGACAAGTATCCCCGGCCCAGCAATTTTGTTCGGGTCTGCCGACAGCGGCGCAATTGATGGTTCCCCGACCGCCACGAGCGCATGTCGATTTGCCGCCCCGCGTCGAGCACACCCAACCGATGGGGCACCCGCCACCTGTCCGGCAAGGTATGTGCCCGGACTTGAGGCAGCTCTCAACGTATGGGTGGCACAGCGTTCCCGCCGGGCAGGCCAGGTTCGGCCACTTCGCACATGCGGCGCTGCTCAGCGGAATACATTTGCCCTCCGGAGCGCACTTGAAGCCGGGCGGGCAGTAACCGCCTTTGAAACCGGGCCGGCTGCAATCGTCGCCACCTATGGGGATGCACGCGTCGCGGGTAAATTTGCTTGGCTCATGCGTGATCGGACATGGCTCTGCGGTAGCCGCAATATCCGCGGTGAGCGGCAGAGCGAGCAATAGAAGCGGAAGGAGCTTTGCGAGTGGAGCGCACATATAAGCCCTTGCCGCTATTGTGTGCAGAAGGGCGGCAACGGACATTTCATCACCATGGCCGAACCACAGTTGGCTGCTAGGCAGGCCCGCGAAATCCCCCTCATCGTGTCATCGGTCTGCGTCAGGTAATCCTTGTGGCACTTTTCGGCGCTGGCCAAACGCTCAGCGCACTCTTTGCTACCTGCGTCGACAGCGGGCTCCGGCAGGTTGACGCCAAGGCGCAGCAGATCGGCGCGCATTACATTTGCGGTCTTCTTGTCAGGAGCGAACTTGAGGGCGGCTTGGTAGTCGAGGATAGCGGCGTCCTTCTTCCCCTCCGCCTCGTTGAGCTGCGCTCTGGTGCGGTAGGCCTTGTAATGTTTGGAATCCAGCTCGATGGCTTTGTTGGTGTCTGCTCGTGCGCAGTCATAGCGTTTAGCCATCAGGCAACTGTATGCCCGGTTGGTATGGGCATTGAGGTCGTCGGGGGCGATCTCTACGTTTTGGTCATAATCGCTGATCGCCTGCTCATGCTGTCCGAGCATTGTGTACGAAAGTCCGCGGTTGCCGAAGGCCTTGGCATATTTCGGATTGACGGCGATGGCGGCCGAGAAGTCGGCGATGGCGCGCTCAAAGAAGTCCTTCTTCTTCGAAGTTTGCCCAAGAGCGAGGTAGACCGTGCCGCGATTGTAGTAGGAGCGGGCGTTCTTGGGGTCGATCTCTATAGCCTTGCCGAAGTCGGCAATGGCCTGCTCTAGATGACCCTGCCTCCTGTATTCGATGGCCCGGTTATTGTAGGCAGCGCCGCTCGTGGGATCAGCTTCGATCTTGAGGGTGCAGCCGACAATGGCCGCATCCCCCGTCTTCTTGAAGCAGTCCTCGGGGGTGGCAGCGAAGGCGGGGCACGCCATGAATAGAATTGCGCACGGCATGGTCATTGAGGCAGGAGCACGAACGCTCGCGCGTGTACTCGACATGACGCACTTCCTCATGGCTCGGCGCCGAGACGCTTGAGCGCTGCCCTGCTCTTCTCATGGGCCTGATTGAGCTCCAGCACCTTTCGAAAGTCGGCAATCGCTGCTTCACGGTTTCCGAGGTCCTCGTTGGTGAGTCCTCGGTTGAAGTAAGAAACGGTATCGTTCGGGTTTTGCTCGATAGCTTTTGTGAAATCGGCGAGGGCGAACTCGAAGCGCTTCGAACTCCAATAGCTGCTGCCCCGATCGAGGTACAATGCGCCGTCATTCGGGTTGATCTCAATAGCCCTAGTGTAGTCGGCTATCGCCTTGTCGTACTCTTCGCGCTTAGCATACGCCAGACCGCGGAACTTCAGCGCCTTGAGATTCTTCGGATCGGCATCGAGAGCCAGTGAATAGTCGCTAATGGCGCGGTCGGGCTGCTTCTTCGCCGTGTAGATAGCGGCGCGCGCGTTATAGCCGTCGGCTGACTTCGGGTTGATCTCGATCACTTTGTCGAAGTCGGCCAGGGCAAGATCGAGATCGCCTTTGGTCCAGTGCTCGAGACCACGATTATAATAGGCACCGAAGTGCTTCGGGTCGGCCTTAATGAGATCACTGCAGCCCGCGATGGCTTCATCGCCCCTCGCCTTGTCGCACTTTGCTGCTGACGCTTTGAGATTGACTGAAGTCGAAGGGGCCGGCCCGTCCCCGAGGCGCTTAAGGGCTTTCTTGGCTTCTTCATAGTCGGGATCGATCGCGAGCGCCGCGCGATAGTCGGTGATCGCATGATCCTTCGTTCCTGCGGTCTCGTGAACCCTGCCGCGAGCGAAAAAGGCATAGCCCAATTTTGGCCCTAGCTCGACCGCCTTGTTGGCATCCGCCAACGCGCGATCGAAGTCTTTCTTCTTGGTCAGACTGAGCGCACGCCCAGCGTAGGCATTGGGATCCTTGGGGTCTCGCTCGATCGCCTTCTGGTAATCGAGCAACGCCTGCTCCTCGTCACCCGAGGCTGCGTAAGCATCTGCACGATTGACGTATGCCGCTGCATAGTTTGGATCGATTGCTATAGCCTCAGAATAAAGGCTGATGGCGTCTTCGATCTCATCGGTTTCGTAGAAAAGGTTGCCGGAACGGACCAACGCTTCCGCCTTACTACGAGCGTCGTTGCCCTTGGCGTTTGGCGTCGTGCCGGAGGACTTCTCGGTCTGCGCCTCTTGCACGAGGACGTCGCTGAGCGACGGTCGGCCGGGCGGGATGCCCATCGCTATGCGATTGATCGCAGCTGACGCATCGGCATTCGATGGATCGATCTCAAGCGCCTTGGCGAAGTCGTCCTCCGCGCTCTTTACATCGCCTTTTCTTTCAAAGGCTTTTGCTCGCCAGACATACGCGGTTGCGTTCGGGCCATCCGTGCCAAGCCACTCGCTGCAGGCCTTGATTTGCGCGTCGACGTCGGCGCCAAAGACCCCCGCGCATTGCAGCGGCTGTGCAGCGGTCGGCGTTGCGGTGAGGAGGGATAGGGCAATCAATGATAGGCGCGCCGGCAACATAGCCGCACCCTGACATAATATGTTGATCAGGGGCCAAGAGGTAGTCGAGGTGGCCGCTGAAGGAAATCAGTCCTCTGAACGCCGAGCAATTTGCCTCACCTGCTTAGCCTTTGCAAGCGCGCAGTGGTATTCACGCAAGGTTCCTCTCAACAGCTTATGGCGCCACAAACTTTATCGCCGTGTCCCCTTTGGTCGGTGAAAATTGCGAGCGGATTCCGTTGCGGAGCTTCGTCTTGAAGACAGGCGGTGAATCGACGACCTCGAAGGTTACAGCGCCGCCCTTGGTCTCAAGCTTCGGCTGCTCGCCCTCTTTCGGGGACGATTGCCCCGGTACCGGTTCCGCGCTCAGAACGCCCGCATGCACGGCCGACTCGCAAATCTTACCCTTCGTCGAATACTCATCCGAGCCGTAGACATCGAGGGTGCTCAGGGCGCGCGCCTCGCAATCACAGCGATAAAGCCCCTTCTCCAACCGACTGATGTATTGTGTCGGGCAATCGCCCAGATCGATCGCATCCTGTGCTAAGGTGCTCTGGGCAGCGCCAACTGAACCGCTCCGGGTTTGTCGGAGGCTCCAGATCTTGAGAGATTGGAGCCATGGAGAATCACCAGACATCCCGCAAGTTCTCGCCGGAGGTGCGTGAACGCGCCGTCCGGATGGTGCTCGAGCATCG
>NZ_WBUE01000038.1 GCF_009026145.1 Hyphomicrobium sp. | reverse complement strand
CACGCTCTCGCACCAACCTCACCGCCTCGAGCTTGAACTCCCGGCTGAAACTCCGTCGTCCCATTCGCCACCTCCAGTTCCATCATGACACCTAAACCATGTGTCCGTGGAACCGGCAGCAGCTCAGACTGCTTGGCGTGGTTGCAGGCGCAGACGACAAAGTCGATCGATCTCATCCTCACCGACCCGCCATATGGCCTCAATGTAGCGGGGACGGGAAAGTTTCGCTCAAACAATCGGGCCTTCTCTCCAAGCTCATGGGACACCTCTCGACCATCTCGCAACTACTTCAATGAAATGCGACGTATCTCTCACAACCAGATTATCTGGGGCGGCAACTACTTCGCTGATTTCCTGCCGCCCTCGCGATGCTGGATAGCTTGGTGGAAGAACGACCGCTTGCCACGTCTCAACTTTGCTGATTGTGAACTCGCATGGACCTCATTCGATCGTCCTGCCTATGTCTACAATTGCCGCTGGCGAAGCTCAGTTCGCGATAGCAAGGAAAGTCTCTATCCCCATCCAACGCAAAAACCCCTTGCTGTCATGCGCTGGTGTGTCGAGCAGTTTACCGAGCCTGACGCCCTAATCGCTGACCCCTTTCTCGGCACCGGCACTACCGCCGTCGCAGCTACCGCACTAGGCAGGCGATGCATCGGCATTGAGTCGGACCGTGAGTACTTTGACATCGCGGCGCGTCGGCTCTCAGCATTGCCTTGTTTCTGAGATGCTATAGTTCTGCCATGCGCGTTCTCATCGAAAGTCCCTACGCCGGCGATGTAGAGCGCAATATCCATTACGCTCGTGAGGCAGTTCTCGATTGCCTCAAACGCGGAGAAGCGCCCTAGCATCACACCTATTCTTCCCGCAAGTCCTGGACGACCTGAAACCCCAAGAACGCAAACCTTGGCATAGGAAGCCGGGTTAGCGTGGGGCCAGGCCGCACACAAGACAGTCGTATACGCTGACCACGGCATCACCCCCGGTATGCAGATGGGTATTGACCGTGCTGCACGCCATGGTCGTCCTGTCGAGTTTCGTTACTTGCACAAGCGGGAGGGCGCGCCCACTAACGGGTCACGCTCTCGCTAAAGTGGAGCCCCGCTTAAGCGGGTCTCCACCCTTCGGGCTTCGATCGTTCGCGCTACCATTTCTCGATTTCATACGCGGCCGGGTGCTCGTAACTACCCGGTTTTACTTCCCACAGCACCAAGTACCGCTCACCCAAGCGCGGTACGAGTTCGGCCCTCCTGAAGCACTGTCCGCCTATCAAGATGCTATGGCCGCTCCGCTCCCCGTATGCCATCCCAAATCCCCGCCGTTTATTGAACCAACTCAGCGTGCAGGGCTCGCTGCCGCGCAGCGGAAACGATGACGCACTCTCTGCTTTTACAAACGGCGCTGCAGCTCCACCGGCTGCTACCCCGAACAATGCTCTACGAGAAATCATTGCATCCTCCTACAGCATCTTTAGCCGCTTGCGCATTACTCGCAATACCGCACTTTTGCCCTCAAACTCATTCACCCTCACCACGTTCTTCACAAATCCAGCTTCAATCTTATCCACTAAACGCAAATTCACTTTTCCCGTCACCTCCAATGCCGCTCGCTGCAACGAACCCCACGCACACCACGCAACCGCTTTCTCCGACCACGGAGACACAGCGCGCCCTTTCGCATCGATTGCAAGTGGTCCGTCCGTCCACCCCTGCTTCAAGAGCTCAATCGCCCGCTCGATTACCATCCGTTCAATGCTCTTGCTCATACGCACACCTCCTCAAGCGCAGGGACTAAAGGACGTCCAAGCCCCGACTTCACGCATGAAACCGTGTATGCCGCTTTACGGTAGGCACCATCCCTCAGTCCCTGCACAACCATGCAAGGTTCAACACTCAGATTGCCAGCGGGGCGCGCTACAATAGCAGGAGCATCAATCACGAGCTAGATCATCCGCGCATGCCTGTCGCTGAAATCAGTCGGCGTCAGGCTAGCGAAGGAGGAGACCGTGCTTAGTTCTCTCGATCATGTCTTTCGGCTCCGCGCCTGGACCGTGCGGAGCCACAAGGGCAAGTACTACGTCAGCACCGAGGACCATCCGAAGTCTTGGGGACGCGCGTACAAGACGCTGCGCGCCGCAACCACGGCGATCGCACGGCATCTTGAGCGTGAGTTCGTCGATCGTGCGCGGAGGTTCTCATGAGCACCGAGCGCATACGCGAGCTGAACGATACGTTCCGCAAGGACCCGTTCATCCTCGGCAGGCTCTGCGTCACGCGATCGATCGCGATGATAGCCGGGTGACTTTGCCGATCGTGCCATCAAGGCAGTGCGCGAGTACAGCAACTTCACGCCGGAAAATGATCCCTTTCAAGAGCACGACTTCGGTGCCTTCGACATCGATGGCGAGCAGCTCTTTTGGAAGATCGATCACTTCGATAAGGACATGTAGTTTGGTTCCCTGCCATCATGAGAGCATGCAGGCGACGAGGCGCATATCACAATTATGCGCGCGGAAGAGTGCTGACGCACCATGCTAGAATTCATAACGGTGCCAGTGAGCACACTGGGCGGCTCCAGCGGGGACGCGGAGCCCCCGTTTGGGCTCCCACCAATGTTCACAGCCCATCCCCGCGATGGGCTTTTCTTATGTAAGCCATGTCACGCCGCGCGATCTTGCCGGATGTGATAGACGCGCAACACGACGAGTTCCTCCTCCCGCGCACCGATGTCGATCCGATAGACGATGACGATGGGCAGGCGGGGCACCGGCATTTCGAAGGTGCCGGGGCGTAGGCCCTCGTGGCCGAGGTGCGGATAGCGCTTCAGGAGGGAGAGGACATTGCCGATCTGGCCGACGATGCGCGCGGCGAGAGAGACGTCGACGTCTTCGCTGAACGTCTTGATGCCGTCGAGATCGGATGCAGCGTCTTCCGTGAGACGCAGCCTCATAGGGTCCGATCGAAGATTCCCTTGACCCGCTTGTCGCTGGCGAACATGCCGGCATCGGCCTGGGCGATGGCGTGGTCGATGCCGGCCAATTGCTCGGCGTTGAGATCGTAATCATTGAGCTCGCGCGTAAACGCAAACAGCACCTGGGCGGCGCGATCTTGCTCCACCTCCGGCAGGGTGCCGAGGAGGGCGACGGCCTCTTGCAGAAGCTTGGTCATAAGCTTTCAAGATAGCATAGAGATCGGCGATCACATCGCCGCGAGCTTTGCCCGGAGCAACGCCAGCACCTCGTGCTTCTTGTGGCTATCATTGAATTGCCACAGGCACGGATGCACCTCGTCGATGAGGTCCAGGACTTTGTCTTTTTCGATACCAAGTTCTAGTCCGGCTTTCTCCATTGCACCATGGGCGCAGTAGCGAACCGTACGCTCGTCGCACCAATCCACCGTGTAATGGCCCCACTTGTCTCTCCCGCCGCCCCACGTCCAACCCTTCTCGAGTTTCTTGATCGCTCGACTCAGCACCTGATACTTCCACGGGTGGGTCATGCTCATCCTCCTGCCGGTCGTGTCTGCACGCCTCGCTGAGACAACAACAAAAGTGTGGCGATTTGGGCGTCTCGCCGCTCCGTGGTCGATCGCTGGGGCTACGTCTCTATTGCCGGCCGCGGCGCCAATGCGCGCTCGACAACCTGCAGCAGCTGATCCGTTGAAAACGGCAGCTCTACATAGCCCTGTGCCGCCAGCTCGGTTCCGCGCAACTGCTCCTCAACGTCCTCCGCCCACGCCGAGAGAAAAATGACGGGCACATCGGTAAGGTGCCGTAGGCGGCGGACGAGTTCGACGCCGCTCATCGGATGATTTGAGGCGTCGGTGATGACCAAGTCAGCGGGGGCTTTCCCGAGCGCCACAAGGGCTTCAGCACCATGCGCAAAGGCGCGCACGCCGTAGCCTTGCGCCGCAAGCAGGCTCTGCACGATCTCAAGGATGTTCGGCTCGTCGTTGACGACCACGATCGTGTGCATCGGCCGGGCCTCCGCTCCTGGCGTGCATGCTAGCGCCGAAGGTGGGCACGCGTACAATTCTCTTTAACTCTCCCCTGCTGACCCCGGCGCGCATCGCAATCCCGCGACGCGCTCCGGCCACAGCACGAGGAGAAACTATGCAAAAGCACATTGGCAAGGCGGCGGCAAAGCTCGTCAACGCGCCGCTGAAGACGGCGCGACCGCGCTTCAATCACGAAGAGGCGCCGGAGAAGTTCACCTACGCGCTCGCCGCCCACACCGCCGAGCGTCGCAAGGATGGCTGGTACGTGGCGAAGACCATGCCGAGCTTCGCCAACGAGAAGCCGAAGTGGACCGGCCCATTCATCGACATCGAGAACGCCTGCTTGTCGATCGCGCGGCAGCTTTTCGTCGAGCTCGCCGACCGCCACACGCGCGCGATCGAGACGCACGCCATCGCGCGCACAGATCCGCTCTATGGCCTCAAGCCGACGACGAAGCTGCGCCCGCGTTGACACGATGTACAACGCGATTTGCGCAAAAGCCCGCCCAATCCGGCGGGCTTTTTTGTGTGCTACCATTTGCGCGTCAACTATGGAGAAAGACTTCGACCGGTGGAACGCGACCAAGAAGAAGATCAGCGGGCGTGACGATGAGCGCCTGTTCTTTCATGAGGGCGAGGTGTGGTGGGTGCACCTCGGCGTCAACGTTGGGTATGAGATCGACGGCAAGCACGCACAGTTCTCGCGCCCGGTCATCGTCCTCAAGAAGTACAATCAATATTCGTTCCTCGCGTTGCCGCTGACCACCAACGCGCGCCCCAACAAGTGGCGCGTGCCCATTGGCAAGGTCGCCGACGAGGATGCCTTCGCCGTGCTCTCGCAGCTGCGCAACATCGACAGCCTGCGGCTCATCGAGAAGAAGGGCTCGGTAAAGCGGGAGATGTTGGAGACACTACGAAGAATGGCCAGCCGCATGAATTTCGGCTGACCACCTTCTCATTCTCCCCGCGTATCGCGGGGCGAGCCAAAGGCCATCTGTACGGGGAATCGTAGCATGCCTTCGATGACGCGCAAGTGAAGCGCTACGACCCGAGCGATCGTCGATAGGTGTCCTCGAGGACCGCATCCCGTCGCAATTGCACCTGCGCATACTCCTCGAGCAAGCGCATAAGCAGATGCGCGGCCTTTGCCGTGAGCACCGGATCGGCAATCGATTTGATGATGTCAACCCGCTCTACGAACATGTCCAAATCGGAGGGATGCTTTGCCATGCTTGGGAGTATAGCACGGCCATGGGCGCCTCGCCGCTCGCGGCGAGCGGGCTCTTCTCAGAATGGCACCCACGCTATACAAATTACCCATTGTTTTTTGTGTTAGGGGGCACCGATGTGGAGCCGCTTCATTTTCTGCCTCACGCTGGTCTTTTCGCTTTCTGCAGCTTCGATCACCGCACACGCACAATATGTATCTCCTGGATGCCCGGGTAGGTGGATCAACTACGGTGGCGGGATGGCCTGTCAGTGCCCGGACGGAAGTCTGGCGAACGGCTGGCCGAATATCACGTGCGGAGGAGGTGGCGGGTATCAGCAGCCAAGTGGCGTCAGGTGCTCCAACGGCCGCTACTGTCCAGAGGGCACCTACTGCTCATGGATGCCGGGCCGGTGCGTCCCCGAGGGATCCGTTGACTGTGGTGGATACAGTTGCAGACAGGGTGCTAAGTGTGGCAGTGGCGATCGATGCATTGCCCTTGAAGATGATGATTGCGGAGATGGTTCATCCTGTCACGCGGGCACCGTGTGCTGGCGAGCTCCGGAAGACGTCGAGCAGACCGAAGGGGGGAAGACAACGTGCCAAACTCCCGACGAGCGCGATCGCCTCGCCCGCCTTGTAGAGCAGCAGAAACGCGATCGTCAGGAAAGGAAGGATCGCGAAGCCGCCGAAGCGAAATTCAAAGCTGACGCACCGGCTCGGCAGAAGGTTAGCGATCAACTGAAGAAGGGCCTTGAACAGCAGCGAGACACGGATCTCAAGAAGTCGACCGAGCAGAGGCAGCAAGAGCTTCGCGCCTTCACGGCAGAGTTCGGGCCGCGGTCCGCAAATTGTCGGCTCGTCGAGATGGGGTGGGGTGCGGCAGAGGGAAAGGCGTGCGCCTTGAAAGAGCTGGAAACCGCCCCACCAAAAAACACTGCAAAACTGTCATCGCCACGCGACCCGAGTTGGGCGCGCGCACGCCTTGAGGGCCTGTCACGAGGCGAAAGCAATTCCCTTGAAACACCAACCGCTCCTGCATCGGGTCGTGGAGTAACCAAACAGCAGCTTGAATACCTCCGGCGAAATGTCGCCACACTGCAACCCGAGTCGCGGAGGATCGCACTTGCGCCCCCGCCCGCGGTTCCGCAGCCCGCGCCGCAATCGCTGAGCACCTTTATGTGCGGAGCACCGCCAAATCAAACCGCCTGCCCGGTTACCATCGAAGCCCAACAGAAAACGCAGGAGGTCTACGAGGTGCTGGGGGTCAGCCCCCAGGCGGTGGTCGACAGATTAGAGGAGCGTCACCAGAAAGGCCTCGAGTACCTACGAGACAGCCCGGAAGTCAAAGATGCGTTGCGATCAATTCAGGTCAAGTCGGCAGCTTTCGCCGCGGCTGGCAAGGTTGGAATGGAAGTTGCCGAGAATGCATTAGCCGTCCAATCGATTTTTGAAAGCACAGCAGAGTTCCGCCAAGGCAAGCATTACGAAGGTACCTTGAAGGCTGTGAACTTGCTCTCATCAACCGTGGTTGACAATCGCTTGAAGTTGCCGGCAAGCGATGCGCTCAACCTTGCCGGGGCGGCGAGTACGGCGTACCTGTACGGTTTCTTCAAAGGTCTCTAACTGCTGCTCGTATCAACCCAAGGAATCAACCAAGGGCCGGGCCGAGGTTGCCCCAGGCCAGCAGCGCGATCGGCAGCGATGCGAATACTATGTCGATCAGCGCCAGCCGGCAGTACGGCCCGACGCGCAACCCGAGCCACAGCAGACAACCCAGCATCAGCAGGGCCATGACGCCAATAATCGAATTGGGAAACGGCCCGACGAAGAGCATCGCGATGCATACTGCAGCCGGAATACTGAACGGCAGCAGCGGAACGAGAGCCTCTTTCGGTATCCATCCCTGGTCGAAGCAAAAGAC
Organism: Hyphomicrobium sp.; assembly: GCF_009026145.1. Lineage (GTDB taxonomy): Bacteria > Pseudomonadota > Alphaproteobacteria > Rhizobiales > Hyphomicrobiaceae > Hyphomicrobium_A. Next base: position 26,017 of record NZ_WBUE01000038.1, on the reverse strand, counting down.
GAAGAACGAATAATTCAGGCGGCCGCTTTGTAATTCCGATTGCCACGACTGTATGGTGAACGGGTTGAAGCCACTCGTCTCCTCCCACCATTGCCGGAACTCGTTCCGAAGACTTGGCGTATGGCGAGGAGGCATAAAATGAGTTCGAACACCCTCAAGCATACCATGCGGGGGCCGATTTACTGACACTCCGGAATTGAAACCCTTCGGCGCAGCACCGCTTTCGCTCCCGCTAAATAGTTCTTCTTTGCGGCCGCAACTCCCATTGGCAGATAGTAGCGGGCGATCATACTTGCGCTGCACGCCCTTGGGAGCGGCGGAGAATTGCACTCAACGATGCGACAGTAAGCAATGCAGCACGCGCGCAGGCTGGCAGCTCCCGTCTCGTCGACAGGAGGCTTGGCAGGTCGGGGGCGGACGCGATCGAGACTCGCCTTGGCGAGCTTGTTGGACGGTTCTAGCTTGAGAACTGTCTGATAGTCGGCGGTCGAGCGATCGGGCCGTCGTGCCTCCTCGAAGGCGAGACCACGCATCATGTAGGCAGCCACATTCGAAGGATTGCGACGGATCGCTTCATCGAGATGACCTATCGCGCCGGAGCTATCCCCTAACGCTAACGACAACGCTCCCGACTGCAAATACGCAATCACATTGCTCGGATTCAAGCGTTTCGCCTCGGAATAGTCGGCGAGCGCTCCGGAGAGATCTTTCTTTGCTTCGCGGGCTGCAGCACGATGGATGTAGAGAACTTCGCGATCGGGCTCGAGCTTGATCGCCGCCGAGAAGCTGTCGATTGCTTGCTCCACGTCTCCCTTCGATAGCGATGCAACACCTCTCTCCTCATGCAATCGGGCGAGCGCCGATCGATATGTAGGGTTTGCGTTATCAAGCCGCGAGGCCGCCTCAAGATCCGCGATTGCCGCGCCGTAATCGTTCTTTAGGACATTGAGACCGGCGCGCGCCGCGAGAGCGGCGGGATTGGTCGGATCGAGTCGGATGGCCTCGGTATAGTCCGCAACGGCTCCTGCAGCATTGCCCTGTCTTCGACGATCGGCACCCCGGAGGTCGTAGGCATGCGCCAGGCGCTTCGACAGTGCTTCGTCACCAAGGCGAATGCCTAGTGCTGCAACAAGGTCGATGACGGCATTGTCATAATCGCCCGCCACAAGAAAAGCGTCAGCACGTCGGCTCCGCGCTATGGCGATCGATGCATCCGGAAGCGCACCTCTTTCAATAAGAGCCGAGCACCCCGAAAGCTTACGTAAGTCGTCGTCGCTATCACAATCTGCCAGCGCAGCGTCCGATGACGGTAGCGGGGGCTCCGCAGACGCGGGCCTTTCTCGTAATGGAGCGCCCGTCTCTACTTTTCTCTCGTCTTCCCCCTTTGCACTTGCGGTCTCTTGCGCTTCGCGCACATAGCGCGAGTTGACCCAGCCAACGTGATCTTTGAAATGAACTTCGATCCAGGTCTCGCCGGCAGTTCGCTTGGCGCGCCCTGTCGCAACAATTCCAGTTGCGTCCGCGGCCAACTCATCGAGAACGTCGGACGCGGCACTGGCGTCGGTCCGCAAGTTCAATTTGTCTCCCTTCGCAGGACCTTGTACGCGAAGCTTGGTACCGGCGCCGACTTGATCGAGCGGCTTCGGATTGGCCGGCGTAGCCCCGCCGCCTTGCGCGTCGGCTGAAGTAGCGGTCGTCGTGATCTTGTCGCTGCCCCCTATTGCGCGCACGTAGCGGGAATTCACCCATCCGACCTTGGACCCATACTTCACCTTGATCCAAACCACGTCGCCGTTCCGGCGACTATCCCCCGACGCGACAATCCCTGAGGCGTGCGCAGGCAACTCGTGGACGATCGCCGACCGCGCGCTCGGCTCTGCCCGCATGTTGAGCTTGTCGTCCTCGGCGGCGTCGGCGATGCGCAGCAAGTCACCCGATGAGAATGGACTGTCTGTAGAAGCTGCCGGTGGCTCTGCTCGTTCTGGTCCGACGTATTTTGAGTTCACCCAACCTTTCTTGCCTTGGTAGATCACCTCTATCCAACCATCACTTCCGTCTTGGTGCGTGCGACCCGTCGGCATGAGACCAGCCGCATTGTGCGGAATCTCCAGGAGCGTGGCTGTTTTTGGATTCGCCCATTCGCGCAAGTTCAGCCGATGTGCGGATGGAACGTTTCTGACAATGAGAGGCTGCTGAACCGCTTCTTGTGCTGTGCCGTGAGCCGCAGCGAGAAGAACAAGACCGAACACTAAGGGGCGGGCAAGCACGACGAACAAACCATAGGTGATCCAAAATCGTCAGTGAATATTAGGCGGCTTGCAAAGAGCTCTCAATGCTCAACTTTAGGGCGCCTCGCCGGCCACGGCGGCGACCGGGCCGTCGTGAACCGAGCCCGCTGCGCGGTCTCGGCCCTGCGGCTTCCGTCCCTTCTGTAATCCGATCTCGGCCGTCAAGCGAAAACAGCGCCGCAAACTCCACTTCCTTCCATCTCGTTCTTCCTCAAATGCAAAAGGGCGGCGTCCCGCTCGCGGACTGCGAGCAGTTGAAAGTTGTTGGGCTGGGCGGCCCCGCCCAATCGGTGGGGTCACGCTCTCCTGTGCCCTCCGGGCACAGCCGAGCCGCTGCGCGTCTCGGCCCATTCGGGGTACGATCGTTGCCGCGCAAAGCATGGTCGTCCAAGCTGACGGCGCGTGCTCGCGTGGAAAGCACCACAACGCACAGGGACGGAACCGGACTGACCAACTCGACGATAACCTGTAAATCGTGCCGTCTTGCACCACCTGGACCGCGCTTCTGTTCGGAGTCGACGCGATGTCGCTCCATGATGGGGTCCGGCAAGGAGGAGATCATCCAAGCTAACGGCACGTGCTGGTTGCTCGGAACGATAGCCGCACAGGGATCGAAGCGGATCGATCTCACCCACCGTCCTCGGCAGCGCAACGCGCGGCTGGCCGGAAAGAATGCTAGACGCAGGATCTGCCATCGGCAGACGCCGCGCCGAACTCGAAGTCTGTTCCGTCTACCCACATCCGATGCATGATGACGGCGAGCTTGCGCGCCACGGCGACACAAGCCTTCTTCATGCCGACCTTCTGAGCGAGCTTCACGCCCCACGCCCTCAGGCTCGACCATTTCCTCGAGATCCGCAGGTGTGAGTTGGCTGCCTCGTAGAGCGCGTGCCGCAGCATCTTGTCGCCGCACTTGCTGATATTGCCCGATCGGTCCATCTCGCCGGATTGGTAGATCCGTGAGGTCAGCCCCAGATGCGCGCCGACGGACTTCGAGTTCCTGAAGCGCGCCGGGTCGTCGATCGTCGCCTTGTAGAAGAGGCTCACGATCGGGCCCACGCCAGGGACGGTCATCAGCCGTTTGCACACCTCGTCCTTGCGCGCCATCTGCGAGAGGCGCCGGTCGATCAGCGCCGCCTGCCTACGCATCTCGTTGCGGGCCGTGAGCAATGGCTCGATGGCGGCCTTGAGCTCGGGGGCGTCGTCGAGCAGAGCCGCGACTTTCGCGGCGAACGTGCAGCGGTAGACCGCGCCGAGCTTCAGGCCGTATACCTTGAGGAGACCCCTGATCGTCTGCTCGATTGCCAGCATGTGCTCCACGAACACACGCCGCGCGATCAATGTCGTGCGCAACAGCTGTGATTGCTTGCTCTTCACATGCACGGCCCGAAAGTGCCCAAGGCGCAGCATCTCGGCCAGGCCGTGCGCGTCGGTCTTGTCCGTCTTGTTCGGGCGCGACGACAAGAACTTCTGCGCGTGCCGGGTCTCCATGCAAACGACGTTGAAACCGCATTCCTGCAGAGCGCCGTAGAGCCACTCTGACAATGGACACGCTTCGATTCCGACGAGCCTGATCCGCTTGCGGTAGGGTGTGATTGCCTTAACCAAGGCAACCGGCTCGCTTAGTGCCTTCCCCTGCCGGACTACTTTGCCGCGCTCATCGACGACGCAGATCGAGACCGTCCTGAGCGATACATCCAAACCGACGAACAGAGCCATGGCCCTTCTCCCTCTTGTGCTGGTCCGAATCAGTCCAGCACCACGATAGCGGGAGGCTGGGATCGGATTACCCCAGCTGGCGCACATCCCGCGGCTGCACGAAAGGCGCTTAGGAAACCCACTTACGGTGTCCGGATCTCGACGCGTTCGACCGTCGGGTGCACGGATCGAACGCACGCCATCAGGTCATCCTGGTAGTGGCTCTTGATCCAGGTGGCGAGGAATTTCACCGGGACCGAAAACGTCGCCGTCTTACCATCACAGCCTGTGAATTGAACGCTCGCAAACCAGGCGAAGAAGATATCGTAGCCGAGGCGTTCACGCAGCGCGGTCCGAATGCGCGCGCCGGGCGATTGCTCGATTTCGGCCGACAGCGTGCCCTTTTGCGCCGCGATGCCGTCCTGCGCCTCGTCCGGCAACAGCGCCCAGACGATGCGCATGAGCATGTCGCCGTAGACCCAGTTTTGCGTCTTCTGGGCGCGAACGACGAGCCGCTGCACGAGCTCGTAATCGTTGCGGCTCCCGGCCTTGAGACGCGCCGCTACGGCAGCGCCGAAATCGCTCTCCTCACCCATAGCGCACTCCTACCCCATCTGCGCGAGCTCGCGAGTGTAATCCTCGGCCGATCGCGCGGTAAGTGCGCAGAATGCATGGCTATGGCGTTCAGCACCGCCGCGATTGCTTCGCCGTGCGCGCGCTCTCCGTGTGGAACTACCTAGCGTCCGACATAGCGGAACTGATGATTGTACACGGCGTCGATCTCTTCGCTGCGTTTCTTGAGCCGCACCACTTCCTGCTGGAGCCCCAAGCCCGCAGCGCTCTCGATCGCGTGCGAGAGATTGAGGCAGGCATCTTCATAGTGGTCCTTCACGTTGTGCGGCGCCGCGTCGTACATCGCTGCGTATGCCGCCTCCGCACGCGCCTCGTAGTCCGCCATCTCGACTTTCGCGGTCATCGGAGTTCACACCTCTAACGTCGCCATAGCTTGCTCCGGAACGCCACCCATCCTAGGATATTTATGTTGGTACGTGGCACTTGGGAGACCGAAACTCCGACGACATCACGAACGCCGTCGCCGACTTCCACGCCATAAAGCCGTACATCAGCTGCATGCGCCGCTGTCGCTCGCCAATGTCGTCCGGCAGCGGCACGAACACGGTCCAGTCCCCTTCCGGGGTGAGCACGCGAAGGCGCGGTACCACCTGCTCACGGGCGAGGACAATGCCGACCGAGAACTGCAACTCGTCGATGACCTTGTCTTTCATCCGGACAGCCGTGACCGCGTGTTGGCATCGAAGTGGAAGCTTGGCAACTTAGCGTGCACTCCGAGTGCATGCACGTAGCGGGGGTTTGGATTTCGGGCTGGGAGGGATCGCGACGGCGGTTCCTCCCAGTGCTGTTGATGAGCGGTCGCCGCTCGACTTCACTTATCCCCCTGCCACAGACAGCCTCCCGCTGACCTCGCGCTATCATATCCCAAGGCCCAAGACCTAGTCTTTGCGCCTCTCCGCAATGGTCGACGAAATCACGATTGACGGTGTTCCATTCATCGCCGCGCGCACCGCGGCAGCTACTGTCGGCATCTCGCCCGACTACCTGACACGCTGGTGCCGCGAGGGCTTGGTCACCGCGCACCGCCTCTCGAGCGGCATCTGGTTCGTCAACCTGCAATCCGTCCAGCAATGTCTCGCCGAACGTGAAGCGCAAAAAGCGCTCTGGCGCGCGCAGCTCTCGCAAGGTCTCAAGAAAGAGCGGGCGCTCGCAACTTCGTAGTCTATGCCCCGCAACCTCCCGCCGCGCATCCAATCCCACATCACCCGCGCACAGCGCCGCCGCTTCATTGCTGCTTCACTCTTCGGTCTCTGTCTATTTGCCGGTGCGGCGACGGCGCTCCCGCGCACGCAACTTCCCCACCAACTCGCTGCAACACTCAAGCCGGTCGCCAGCGAACTCGGCACACAGTTCGCGCACCTTCCCTCCGCACTATCAGCGCGCATTCCAGAAATCGATCTGCAACTACCCACCGCGCACCTGGCAGCCGCGAGCGAAACCGCAACCTCCTTCCCAAGCTCCATTGCCGAGAAAGTGCGCACCTTCTTCTGCCGCATGCTCGGCTGTGACACGTCGCAGGCCACCTCACGCATTTCGAACAAGCAGCTCACGAATACTGGAAATCCGCAGCAGCCCACCAAACCAATAAATACCAACCAACCAGCGCCTACCGAGCGGCCGCAAGGTGGCGTCGCGCGCGCAACTACGGCGCCAGTCGTGGTCTCAAGTTTATCCACCGCATCAAATGCATCCCCCGCTCCTGCAACTCAAAAGTCAGTCACCGAACGCATCCGCGAAGTGCAGGTAGCGCAGCCCAATACCACTTACGTCGACGAACGCCTCGCGGCACTTGAAGCCTCCATCGCGCAGCGCATGGCCTCGATGGAGAACGCTAACGCAACCTCGCTTCGAAGCGCCTCCTCGGGTAGCAGTGCGACTTCGGTCGACGCGAGCGCCATCACTGGTACGATCATCAACGCGATCGACACCGTGTCCGCTGCGATCTCTAGCCTGACGGCAAGCGAACTCGTCGCGACGAACGCGACCACGACTAATCTCTACGTTTCCGGCACGGCAACGATCGGCAGCGGCACTGGCCTGTTGCAATCGAACGCCGGTGTCGTCTCGTCGTTCGCCACCGGCAGCAACGGTCAAGTGCTCAAAGTCGTCGGCGGCGCTCTGGCATGGAGCACCGATCTTACGGGCGGAGGAGGGGGTGCAAGCGCGTGGGCGACGACGACCGACGATCTCGCCCTCTACCCTGCCGACGCAACTGATGTCGTGCTCATCGGCACATCCGCGACAAGCACAACCGGCTACATCCTCGAGGTGAGCGGCAACTCTCTCCTGCGGGGCGCACTCACCGCATACAACTCGATCACCGCGCCAACCTTCACGGCAACTTCATCAACCGCAACCTCAACCTTCCCCCGCCTCAACGCCTCCGGCTCTCTCAGCCTAGGGTCTGATTACGTTACCGATCTCACCGGCAGTGGACTCTCGCTTTCTGGCGGCGCGCTGACGCTCGACACGAGCGGTACGTGGTCCGGGAATCTCGGCGGCTACACCGCGGCGCAACTTCTCGCTGGCGGATTTAGTACAACCTCGGCCGACGTGTGGACCGCCACACGCAACTTCTTTGCAACGAGCTCGGCCGACTACTGGCAGACACAGCGCAACTTCTTCTCCACGTCGTCAGTGAACTACTGGAAATCGGTCACCGACTTTTTCTCGACGACCTCCGCCGCCTACCACCTCGGCACGCTCGACAAAGGCGACTTTTTCAGCACGACCTCGGCGACCTACTTCCTCGGACAGAACCAAGGCGCGGCGTTCTCGACGACATCTGCGATCAACTTCATCCACTCTTCATCGACGATCCCCAAGACCTACACCGCCAACACCTTCTCCGCGCTCCAGACCTTCGCCAACGCGTCGACGAGCATCCTCTCGGCGACCACGCTCTGCCTCTCCACCGACTGCCGCACGTCGTGGCCGGCAACGGGTAGCAGCTTCGACTATCTCTTCCCCGCTAACGCGACCACCACGCTCCTCGCGTTCAATGGCGGCATCACCGCCTCTGCGAGCAGCACGATAGGTAATGGCTCACAAGCCGGCGGCATTACCATCTCCGGCGGCGCGACGACCACCGGCACGCTCGTCGTGCAAGGCAACGGCACGAGCACATTCGCCGGCGACATCTCGATGAGCGGAAGCATCATCCCCGCGGCCAACATCACCTATTCGCTCGGGTCAGCATCCCGCATGTGGAAGGATCTCTTCGTCGGTCCCGGCTCGATTTACCTCAACGGTAAGAAGATCCTCGAAGACGTCTCCAACGTCATCACCTTCTCGACCGATGCCAATCAGAACCTTGCGATCCAAACCACGGGAACCGGCAACATCACGAGCCAGGCGACGGGCTCGGGCAATCACAACATTCTCACCGGCTCCGGTAACATCAACGTCACGTCTTCGGGCGCGGGAAGCATCAATATCTCGTCAGCGTCCGGCAACCTCAACATCGCCACGACCGGCTCCGGCCAGCTCAATCTCGGCACGGTGACGAGCGGCACCTGGCAAGGCAGCGTTATCGGCGACAGTTATCTCACGAAGAGCGGTAATTGGACCGGCACGTTAGACGGGCGCGAAGGCAGCGCGTATCTGGCGAACGCGTTCTCGACGACCTCGGCCGACGTGTGGAAGTCGGAGCGCAACTTCTTTGCCACCACGAGCGCTGACTACTGGAAGGGCCAGCGCAACTTTTTCAGCACCACCAGCGCGTCCTATTTCGTGTCGGTGAACCAGAGTTCACTCTTCTCTACAACGTCGGCCAACTATTGGGAGACGCAGCAAACCGCCCGCAGCGCCGACGATCTCGCAGACAACTCGATCGAGGATCTCAGCGACGTCGCCGCCATCACCGAGAACTACGGCGATCTCCTCTTCTGGAACGGCTCGAGTTGGGCCGATATCGCCACAAGCTCACTCGATCTACCGACGAGCGCCGCGCTCGCGAGCTACCTCGCGCTCTCCGACTGGTTCGCCACGACAACCGATGGTCTCGACGAAGGAAGTAGCAATCGCTACTTCACCGACGCGCGGGCCGATGCGCGCATCAACGCGACCTCGACGATCGGCACTCTCACCAGCGCGCCGAGCCTCTCCACGCTCGCAACGTCGCTCACAGGCTTCCTGAAGGCGACGGCCGGCGCGCTCTCCACGGCGCTCATCAATCTGGCATCCGATATCACCGGCGTGTTGCCCGTCGCCAACGGCGGCACAGGCTGGGCAAGCGTGGTCGCGAGCGCGATCCCCTACGGCAATGGATCGAGCGCGCTGGCGACGACAAGCGCCGGGACGAATGGCCAGGTCCTCGCCCTCGTCGGCGGCATCCCCACGTGGGCTGCCACCTCCACACTCTCGACCATCACCGGCACGCTCGATGTGAGCAAGGGCGGCACCGGTGCAACGGCGTTCACCTACGGACTGCTCCTCTCGCCCGGCGGCACCAGCGCGATTACCAACATCGCGACGTCGAGTCTTGGGTTGCTCACCACGCACGTCACCGAAGGATCGAACCTCTACTACGCGGACGGCCGTGTGCAGTCGTATCTCGATGGCGTCAGTAAGGGATTCTTCTTCTCCACAACGTCCGCGGATGTCTGGAGCGCCAATCGCAATTTCTTTTCGACGACGAGCGCGACCTACTTCGCGCACAGCTCGACCACGATCCCGAAGACGTACAGTGCAAATACCTGGACCGGCACCAACACCTTCAGCAGCCTCGCGCTCGGCTCGCTCAACGGTCCGCTGCACGCCAACGCCGGCGTGCTCTCGGCAACTTCATCCATCGGTGTGCTCTACGGCGGCACCGGCCTCACCAGCGCGCCAACGTACGGACAGCTGCTCGTCGGTAACTCGAGCGGCGGCTACACGCTCACCGCAACGTCATCCCTCGGCATCTCGGGCGGCTCCTCGCAATGGACCACCACCGGTAGCGACATCTATTACACGACAGGCAACGTGGGCATCGGCACCACCAATCCAAACTCAAAACTATCCATAGGCGCGTCCGTGGCAAACCCCACGTCCGGTGATCTTCTGCTCTCTGAAGCGACCCCGCAATTGTTCTTGGAAGTTACCGGGCAGGGTACCGACGGCAAGCTCTGGGACTTTCTCGGGGCTGGGAACAGCCTGCTCGCAAGGGCCGTGAATGACGCGAACTCGAATGCCAGCGCATGGCTCCAGGTTACCCGATCGGACGTCACGATCTCCAACGTAGCATTTCCGAACGGCAACGTCGGCATCGGCACAACCTCCCCCTGGGCAAAGCTCTCCATCAACTCCACCGCCGGAAGCCCGCAATTTGTCATCGGCTCCTCGACCGCACAGTTTATCGTCGACAAGAACGGCAACGTCGGCATTGGAACAACAACGCCAGGCATCTTTATCGGCGGTACCTCGCCTCTTACTATCGCAGCCGGCACCGCCGCGGGCCAGCCAGCGCTCAGCGTCGTCAATACCTTCAGCTCCGCCTCATACGCGCAGATAGCCTATGCCGGCAGCGGCCGCAGCTATACCACGGGAGTAGGGAACGCTTCGGAGACCACCTTCGGCGTCGCCAGCAAGTGGTACGTGTTCGACAATAATGCCAATGCCATGCGTGTCACGGTCGACACATCCGGCAACGTGGGCATCGGCACCACCACCCCAACCAGCCAATTGACGATCGGCAAGATCGGACGCCCCTCTCTCGCGCTCATCAACGCCGACACGAGCGACGCCACGATCGATACGCTCTTCACGTCCAACTCGACGATTAATGCGAACGTCAGAAATTGGGGCATGTTCCAAAGCGTCACCAACTACGGCGACTTCGCCTTCAAGGTCAGCACGACGCGCGGCGGCGATGCCCGCTCCGGAACGACAGCGCTCTACATGGACTACTTGGGGAACGTCGGCATCGGCACGACAGGGCTTGGAACGCCCGGACGCCTCATGATCGCCTTCGATAGCAACAGCCAGCAAGGCATCACCATTCAAACGACTAGTACGAGTGTGAACGGCCATTATGTCCGCTTCGCCAACAGTGGAGGCACGCTCATCGGTGGCATCAGTAAGAATGTCAATGACACGAGCGTCACGTACAACACCTCCTCCGATCGACGCGTGAAGGAGAACATCGTAACGACGACGCTCGGGCTCGACCCACTGATGCAATTGCCGGTGCGCGAGTTCAGCTTCATCAATGATCCGTCACACGCGACTACCACAGGCTTCATCGCGCAGGAGCTGCGGAACATCTTCCCGTGGGCCGTGACGACTAACGGCGACGATGGCGAGACGCCGCTCGGCGCGAGCTCCACGCCATGGTCGGTCGACTACGGCCGCATCACGCCGCTCATCGTCAAAGCCGTTCAAGACCTCGCAAACATCGCCGGAACGTTCAAAGCAAACCTCATCGCCTGGCTCGCCGACGCACAGAACGGCATCGAGAACCTCTTTGCCAAGACCATCTATGCGACGAACATAGCAGCCAACACCGGCACCTTCCGCAGCATAACGGCCAGCTCCACGGTCACCGACCAGCTGTGTATCGGTTCGATTTGCTTGACGGAATCCCAACTCGGCGCGCTGTTGAGCCAAACCGCCGGCGCTGCCGCATCAGCATCCGGGCCCTCTTCCCCATCCAATCCACGTGAGCCCGAGCCTCCAATCTCCGTGAGCTTATCCACGCCGGAAGCCACCCCCGACCTCACGAATTCCGAACAACCACCTCACGAAAATTCAACGGCCGAAACGCCACCCGCGCCGCCGGCGCCGGAGGCCCCTGTTGACAGCCAACCTCCGGCTCAGTCCGCGCCAACATCCCCTGCACCAGAACCAGTAAACGATAACCCATCGAACGACACACCGATCGAACCTATCGTGACGCCGCCGTCAGAACCCGCCAACGACAATCTGTCATCGCCCGAAGTGCTCACCGGCACCGAGTAACCGAATGCTGTCCAAGTGACAGAATCAGCATGTAATTGTCGGATCGAACTCCTGTTAGGATTTGAGCATGTCCGATCCGAACACAAATTCAAATGAAGGCGCGGTGCTGCCACAGCCGCCGATTGCCGGCGTAGTGGTTGGGAACATGGGGTCGCCAATTATACTGGCAGGGGTGGAAGTCGACGGTGTGGTCGCCGAACCTGCGCGCCCCGACGAAATGGTCAAAGTGTGGACGCGCTTGGCAACCATTCGGCATTTGAAATCAACACCATCGCGCCGCTCCGCGACACGTTGCAGATCCTGCAGGGCAGGCTCCCCCTGTTGCCGAGCATAATCATCGCTGGCCGACTTACAGACTGTCGGGCTCTTTCTGATCCATGGCATTTTGCACGCGGTGGAATAGCCCTAACGGGAGGGCGATGCTAAGGCTGATTAGGTGAAGGAAAAGTGCATCCCTCAGGCCGGCCCGCTGCGCTTCCGGACGATAATCCCCGGCCAGCGGAAGCATTCTCAACATCGCAAGCCGCGAGTTTCTAATCGCCCGCTACCCGCTCAAGGGAATGTGTAGGCCCCGTTGCGTTCAACTTCGGCATCACCGCGCCTTCCTGACCGGCTTGCGTCCAAGTCCCATGTTCACGTCAAGCTCCACATCAACTCGCACGCCGGCCTTCTTGAGGGCCGACAGAAGGCGGCCGACTTCCGGGAAGGCGTCGACCGGCGCGTCGAAATGGCTTCCATCGGCAAGATCGAAGCGGAGCCCATGCGAGGCCCGGTGGCCATGCAGCAGCGCCACGCCGAAGCCTCTCCACCCGCCGGCAAGCACCAGCAGCGGTGCGAGCCAGCGGGGCGGCAGGTGCCGAGTCGGCTTCACCGAGCGTATGGCGGCGAAGGGTAGTTCCTGGCGCGTGCGCAGGGTCGCGACCGAGAGCCGGTCGGCCTCGATCACCATCCAGAACGAGGCGTACCAGGCTGCGACCAGCAGGATCGCCAGACAAATCGCACCAGGCGGACCCAAAAGGAGGATGACCCCCCAGAGGTTCGGATTGTCTGCAACGAGGACAATGTAAATGCCGTAGAAGGTCAGAGAGAGCGTGAAGCCGATGAGATCTGGGAGCAGCACCGCCGCCAGTCGACTGTGGCGCAAGGCGCCCTCGGGCGGTTGCTCGAACGGCAGCAACAGATAGACAGCCACCGCTCCCGCGATCAGCCCCCACGCTAGCCAAGGTCGTGTGCCATCGGGCGCGGACGCAACGTGCGCGATTGCGGCGAGCAACAGAACAAGCGGCACCAACCGCCGGGCGATCTCCATCAAGCCAGTGCTCCGCATCGCACGACCGCTCCACAGGATATTATTCCTTTTTAGAATTATCGCGATTGCGAACCGGGAACCGTGATCCAGGTCAATGCGCGGCCCGTCGCTCGGCGGGGACGCCGATGTCCTGGAGAGAGAGGCACCCCGCTCATCCTGTTTTGCACGCCCGGCAATTACGAGACAATTGCCCGACGTGTGCGCGCTGAAATGGCACGCTGTTGATGAACACGCATGCGTTGCCGAAGCTAGTCCTCCGGGAGAAAGAGTTCGCGCGGCACGTTGTAGGTTTTCACCCATTCCTCCCACACGACGTCCGTCGGCAGAAAAGCTTCTTGGACAATCGACCAAGAAGTCCCGCCTCGACGCAGCAGAACGTCTACCGCGTCACTGTCAAGATCGGGAATGTAGTCCTTGGCGTAATGGGTTCGGCGATAGTCGATGCGTTTCCCCGCTTCGGTACGCGGATGCAGATTGGCATACGCCCAGTCGCCATACACTGCGAGTCGCTCGACCACAAAGATCACCTTGATGCCGAGCCTGCGCTCCACGGACGCGCGCACCACGTCGAGAATGGCCTTTCGTTCGCGGGAGCCCTTCTCGATTTCGACAATCTCTTTCCGCACCGACTCCTTGTGCACTTGCTCTTCTGGCACCGGCGGGCTTTCCTGTGGGGGCGGCGCAACCTCGGTTTCCGCCGGTGACCCGCCGCCTGGGACCTTTTCCGGATACTTCTTCAGCGACTCAAGGTCGATATCCCCGAACGGATCATCGGAGGCCCCCTGAGCGGAGGCCATGCCCAGCGACGCTGTCGCCGCCGGTATGACAAGACACACGAGCCCCATTGCGAGAGCTGGCAGATAACGATGGCGCAACATGTAACTCTCCAATACCCAAATCTAAAAGATAATCACCAGGCCTGCACTGACTATGACATTGATCAAGTCGCTTGACCGCCCGATGCCCAATATTTTGCCAACAACCGTTCCCCCCAGCGGACGTTTCCGGAGCCCGAAAATGAAATCCCGACCTGCGGCGCTCGGCATCCTGCGCGTGTGTGTCTACGCGCTGCTCGTCGCGATCACGGCGACGCTGCTCACACCCGCACCCGGCTTGGCCGATTGGGTCAAGGACGCGAAGGAAGCCGCGATCAAATATGCCGACGACAAGAAGGATGAGTTCGTCAAGGACCAGGCCAAGGCGGCGATCCTCGCCCTTTACAAGAAGCTCTATCGATCGAGCGCGGACCTGGCGCTGTCGCGCACTCTGACCAGCGTCGCGATCTCGGCGCCGGAGCTCAACAAGCTGATGAACGACGTCGGCGAAGCCTATGCCTCGGGCGATCCCGAGAAGCAGCGCGAGGCATCGCAGAAGGTGGCGGTGAGCTTCGGCCAGCAGCTCTCGAAGCTCGCATCGAACTCGAAAACCCGACAGCAGCTCGGCGCCATTATCGGCAGTGCCGATAAGGTCAAGGAAGTCTCCGCCGTTCTGGGCAATGTGGCAGCCGGCACCGACGAGGGGCGGCGGGCGGCCGCCCAATATGTCGGGCAGGTGCTGATCAATCTGACGCCGGGTGCCGGCATCGTCGGCTTCTATCAGAGCGCCTACGGTGCGATGAAATATGCGAATAACGCGTACGTCGACAGCAAAATCGAGGATCTCTACAGGGACTATAAGAACGGCAAGCTCTCGCGGGATGGATTGATCGCTCAATTGGAGAGTGGCACCGCGGGCTACCATTACGTCATCGAGAACCGGCGCAAGGAACTCGAGCGGGAGAAGATCGCCGCGATCGGCGACGCCGCCGGAGCGGCCAGCGAGCGCGTACGCGAGCACCTGACCAAGACGACCCAAGAGGAGATCATTGCCAACATCCTCGCCTCGTTCGACGGGCGCATCGCGAAGGAGAAGAAGGACGCCGCGGGGAAAGCCGCGCGCGACAAGGCGCTGAAGGAGGCCCAAACCATCCTCACCGAGCTCGATTGGGCGGCCAAGGGGCGCGAGGGCAGCGATTGGTACAAGAAGACGCCGGTCAATCTCGATAAGTTCACTTCCATTGTGCGCGACAAGCTCAAGGCCGATGGCGTGCTCGACCCGAACAATCCGCTGCACGTCAAGCTGATGTCGAAGGCGGCCTCGGTCGCCATGATCCACGGCAAGAATTCGAAGGAGTATGCCAAGGTGCTTGATGAGCTGAAGGACGCCAGAGACAGGATCATGGAAGTGAACAAGGGCCCGCCTTGCCCGAATGGCTCGCCGACACAAGCGCTCGCCTCACGCCTGTGGCAGAAGGGCGGGCAGCTGGTCGCGCACAAGAAGGTCGCTGCGGCGCTGCCCCTTCTGAAACAGAGCCTCGAGTTCTGCCCCGACGAAGCGCGCGCCGCGCAACTGGCCGAATTGACGAAGCTGTCAGAACCAGCTCCGCAAGAATTCGATGGAAGTTACGCGGGAAAGGCGACGTTCACCACCGGCGATTGGAAGACGCGGCGGGCCGTCACGGCCTCACTGACATTACGGGTCGAGAACAGTGTTGTAACGGGCACCATGACGTCGCGTGAACCTCAGTCAGAGGGCCGTGCCGACATCGTTCGCAACGCGGACATTTCCGGCCACCTCTCCGTGGACGGGCGGCTCACAGCCACGATGCAGGGAAAATCGGCTCTGGAGAAGTATAGAGAAACAGAGAAGAATATACTGACCAAGGAAGGAATGGATGCCGTTGGAGACATCATCATCGGCGGACTTGTGATGACCTACTCATTTGAGGGCTCGTTCACAGGCGAGATCAGCGACGGCCGAGGTGCAGGGAATTTTTCAGCGACCCGGCTAGGTGAGACGCCACGCCCAAATCACGTGGTCGGCACCTGGAAAGCCTCGCGCAAGTGATCGGTGGGGGAGGCGCTGCGCCTCCCTTCAGGACTCCCAGCTCTCAGATCCAGCTCAGGCTCTATGACAACCGGATCGTGCTCGCGGTCTGGCTGTTGGTCCTGGCCGGTCTCGGGAACATCACCGCGCTCGCACGCGGTATCATGAGCGTATATGCGCTTCTCGCGCACTCTTCCCTTCCCGGCAATCGCATTTGTTCTTCTTGCCACGGAGACAAGCACAACAACGGCAACCTACTCCGACACGTCCGCCGTTCACGGCACTGTCTACTACTACCGCGGCACCGCGGTGAATGCCGCCGGCGAAAGCGGCTACTCCAACCAGAAAGCATCAAGCTCCAATAGCGGGCGCATCATCCGCCTCGAGGGATCCGCGCGCCTGTTGGGTGGCATACGCCTGCGCTAACGCATCAGCGATCTCTGCCTCACCGGCGACCAACTGCGCGCTCTGGTGAGCCAAACCGGCGTCGCAGCGACCCCAAAATCCGTGCCCTCTTCCCCATCCAATCCGAGTGAGCCCGAACCGCCGCCAGCTCACGAAGATCAGTCACCTGACCTCACGAATCCCGAACAACCAACTCATGAAAATCTTACAAGCACTCCGGCCGTGCAGCAAGACCAAGCGCTCCCCGAACCGGTCTCCAATGACCTCGCCGAAATCGATCAGCCAGACCCACCAAACGACAACTTCGTGCAAGACGCGGCAGTCGAAAGTACCGACTTGCTTCCCTCAGAGCCAGCGCACGACAATCCCGCTGCCCCGTCAGTCGAAGCTATTAGCGCCCGCATTTGCGCAGTTTCCACCCACGCAAACGATCACCCGCCTTAGGCGTCTGCAGGAAGGTCACGAACCGCTAAGGCGCTCTACGTCCCGACGCACTCGGCAGCCGAGTGGCAGTCGCTCTACACGAACCCGCCTGTCGGTGTGACCATCTACGCGTCCTCTCGCGCGCGCCTCTCCTGCACGGTCCGGCTTTCGTGATGCGATTGCTTCTCGATATACATCGCTTGGTCGGCTTCCATCATCACCTCTTCCAACGTCCTATGTTTTGATGTCAGTGCATTGAAGTGCGCGAAGCCAGCGCTAAGAGACACCGGGACCGACCCCGGGATACGGTTGTGTTTAGCGAGCGCCTGAAGCAGTCGCTTGCGGATCCGGTGGCTGACAGTCTGGCTGGCTGCCACGAGCAGGACGACGAACTCGTCGCCACCCAGACGCGCGATGACGTCAGATGCGCGAAAGGTCGATTTCAGAATGCGAGCCGTGGCAACAAGCGCGCGATCACCGAATTCATGCCCCAGCTCGTCATTAATCCGTTTCATCCCGTCGAGATCGACGAACGCGAGCCCGAGGCTGTGGCCGGTGCGCCGCGCCAGCTTGAACTGTTCCTCGGCGATGATGAGAAACCCGCGCCGATTATAGAGGCCGGTTAATGTGTCCATGAGCGCCAGACTCTGCAGGGCAGCCATCAAACGGTGCCGCTCGCATGCGTAGCGGACTACCCGCCGCAACAGCGCGCGGTCAATCTCACTCTTTACCAGCCAGTCTTGGGCCCCCTCCCGCAGCGCCGCAATGGCAAGCTCTTCATCCTGCGCGGCGCTGAGAGCCACAATCGGCACCTCTCGCGCTGCATACGTCACGCGATGAACGGCCTCGACCCCGGGGGCATCAGGCAAAGATAGGTCGAGCAACACCAGATCATAGTGATCGCGGCGGAGATGGGCCAGACCTTTGGCTAGCCGTGTCGCCGTCGTCACGCAGACGTGCGGGTCAGCGTGCAGCAGCAACCGCAGCAGCTGCGCGTCTGCGATCGAATCCTCAATGAGGAGGATCTTCAGTGGGCTGAGGCCACCGTGCCCCGCCAATGAGCAAGGGTCAGCCAATGTTCTCTCCCTCTGCTGTACGGGCGGCATTTGCCGCCCCACATTGGGAGCCAACATCGGACCGGTTCCGGCGACGGCCTGGCTTGACCAAGGTCAAGGCGGACGACATTTCCCGGTATTTGCCAGGCCCAGACTCCGAAATAACGTTGCCAATTCATGAACGGAGCAATCGCCTATTCACCTGCACCGGCGGCTACTCCACCGGCCTCCGCCCAGATCTCACCCGCCGATCCTTTGCCAGCGCACAACAGTGGACCGGCATCGGCTGGGGCTCGCCGGAAGAGAGTCCAGTGCACGCAACGACAAGCTGATTAATTTCTCTTCAGATTGAGAGTTGCGATGTTAAACTTGAGTCGACGCTCGGAACTGAGAAAGGCCTTATTATGTTCAACACCAAAAAGGCAGACGGCGCATCTGCCGCAAGTGGTAGCCCTGGAAAATCATTTGAGCCCGCCTTGTTACCTTCCGCTCGATTGACACCAGCCTACGAGAAGACCAGGACCTCGAATCACTCCATTGTCGATGAGTGTCTTGCGATGAGAGGCGATTTGGAGAGCGCCGGCGATATCCTCGTCAAAGGCAAGGTCCTTGGTAATATAAAATGCAAAGTACTAATCATAGACACGGATGCCTTGGTAGAAGGCGGGGTCGAAGCCGAGGAAGTAATCATTCGCGGCAACAGCAAAGGCACGATCAATGCGGGCCGCGTCAGGCTTGAAAAGACCGCGACCGTGGATAGTGAAATCTGCCACCAGACGTTTTCCGCCGAGGAAGGTGCGCGCATCAAAGGTGCCCTCCGCTGCAAGGAGGATCCTGTCGACGGGGAGGCTGATGCGGTCGTGTCCACGGCTGAAAGCCGCCCGGCCAAGACCGCAAGCGTCCTCTCGGTAGTCCCCGAGGCTTCGGCCTAACCCATCGAGCCCGAGCAGCAGTCGGACGGGCGCGGCTTATGGGCCGACGGGCGCTGCCATCACGCACCCGCGGAGGGGGGCGATGCGAACGATCCCACGCTCGCATGGGGTTGGCCGCGGTCGCCATTCGGGATGGCGCCGCTTACTGGCCACCTCAGCGCGCCAGACATTCCCAATCCGCCAAGTAAGCCAGCCCGACAGGGCTGGCGACAGACGACCGACCGCGAGTTCGCTCGCGGTCTCATGGTTTCCACGCATCTAGTGTTCTGGGGGCGAGTGCTATGCCCACGGCACTCGGCATCGCGAAGCGCGCGCTTCACGCCACAATCGCAGTCTTCCGCTTCCTCCTCCGCCACCAGCATGCATCGCCGACTCGAGCACGCGCTCGGCCGCATCCTTCCGCTCACCTGAACTGCTATTGCCGCCGCGTGTTGATAGCATCATCCTCTTCATCATCTTCGGCACGACCAGGTTATTCGCCGATCGCCACACGCGCTCGATCGAGACGCGCGCCATCGCGCGCACCGATCCGCTCTTCGGCCTCAAGCCGACGACCAAGCTGCGGGCGCGTTGACACGATGCGCAACGCGATGGCGCAGAAGCCCGCCCACTCCGGCGGGCTTTTTGTGTGCTACCATGCACGCGCACGTTGGTATCGGCAAAGATTTCGACCGCTGGAATAAACACAAGAAGACGCTCAACTCCTCCATGCCGCGGCCGTTCTGTCATCCCCGCGAGATCTGGTGGTGTAGCGTCGGCGTCAATGTCGGCAACGAGATCGATGGCACCGGCAACGAGCACAATCGGCCGGTCCTGGTTATTCGGCCGTTCAACGCCGAGACCTTCTTTGGCATCGCCCTCGTTGGCATGCGCGCGCGAGCCGGTACTACTTCCCGCTTGGGGTGGTCGATGACCGCGAGGCCGTCGCCAACCTCTCACAGGTCCGCTTGTTCGATGCCAAGCGCCTCATTCGCAAAATCGGCATGCTCGACGAGCGCACCTTCCGCGAGCTCGGCAAGGCGCTGGCGCTGACCCTGTTTCCCTCGTTGGAGTTGAAATAATTTGCCCCGCGCTGCGCGGGGCGAGGCCGAAGCCGTATGTGATTTAAGCCTAGCAGTTGGTGCAGGAGGCGCAACTTCTCGGCAATCTTCCGTTGCGGTGGAAGGTGCGGTGTTCTTTCTGCGGGTCGCGCTCGGCAAGCAAGCCTCTTACCTGCTGGACCAACAGCCCATACTTGTGAATGTGATCGAGCAACAAGGCGTAGTGCTCGAGCATTTCGCGCACGCCGCATCCGACTATCCAAAACGAGAATTCTTTCTTGAATTCATCGACCCGCTTTGGAGGGAGATCCGACGGAAAGAAGTCGATTGGCAGCGAAGTCCGCCCTGGTTGGAGCTCCAGTTTGTGCAGCTGATAGTCGCGGAAGTCTTTCCGCTGCATTGCGTTCAAGCCAAGGCCCATGAAGAGCACTGCGCGCCTAACGCCCGTGTGAGCAATATTAGACGGCTGTCTGACGTCAATATTGACCTGCTGCCGCATCTTGGACCCCTAACTGCAGCGTGCCGCGAACTCCCCCCATCGCCGAACGCACGCATCACCGCGCCCTCAGTGTCGGCATTGAGCACCACGCGTTTGCGCGGCAGCAGGGCGACGACTTCCTCGCCGACAGATTCTCTCGGCAACCACTCGATCGGTCCGACACTCAGCGGCTTCCGTACGATCGGTCGCGCCACAACAGGGAACCTCATCGCGACCGACCGCAGCTGAGATCAGGCAATCCAGCTGCACCAATTCGGAAGACATGACGAAGCCCGTCGCGGACTTCCACGCCATGAAGCCGTAGAGCAGCTGCATGCGCCGCTGCGTGTCACTGTCCCTTTTAAAGTCGGCGACCGCATCCACTGCTGGGTGAGAGCGGAGGTCAGCTACCATCTCAAAAGGATCCGCCTCATTGAGCCGCGAGAACCGGACGGTGATCACATTCGCCGGCTCAAGGCGCTCGGCAGGAAGATCGTGGCCCGCCAGAGCGGACAGCTCCTCGCCGAAGTGCAGTTTCCTGAGACGCTTACCGGAACGATCGAGAGCTTCAACAGGCGCGCGAAACGCGGAGTAATTCGCCGCGAGAATGGCGAGCAGCTGCAGTTTGATCGTGGTTGCCTAGGTCCAGTGTGCAACACCAAGATAGAGCCCGGTATGCCGGTGTACTTTCATGCGTGCCGCTTCGAGGAGATGTGGTCGGTATTAGATATCGTCTCGCTCGGCACACCCGCCGAGTAGTCTGCAGTTCAACGCAAGAGTTGACTGAGCTGGCATTCGAATTTGACTGAGCGGGCACTTATCTGCAGTTATCCCCCATCCGCAGCGCTTCTTTCCACCATCCCGCGCTATCATATCCACACGGCCCAAGACCTAGTCTTTGCGCCCGTCCGCAATGGTCGACGAAATCACTATCGATGCATACGCTTTATGGCCGCGCGCGACGGGGCGGCCATCGTCGGCATCTCTCCCGACTACCTGACGCGCTGGTGCCGCGAAGGCCTCGTCACCGCGCAACGCTCACCAAATCCGCCACCGTCCGCATCATCCCCACTTCCAGGAACTCTAACACTCGCATCCCTTCATTTGCGCCATTCCAACTGCCGCGTACAATTCCCTCATGGCCAAGAAAATCACACTCAACGACATCGCCACGATGCTCTCGAAGCAGAGCATCATCCTCGGTATGCATCCGGCGAAGGCCCTGGTCAGGCTTGATCAGGCTGCGTTGATATGGGCGCATAGCGGGCCGTTCCAGTTCCATGGCAACAGCGCGGCGATGCGGTTCGCAGGATGCGTAGCTATGCGGCCCAGCACGTCTGCGAGCCAGGCGCGCGGATCGATATGGTTCAACTTGCACGTCTCGATCAGCGTGTAGATTACAGCGGCACGTTGCCCGCCGGCGTCGGAGCCGCAGAAGGTCCAGTTGCGCCGGCCGACGGCGATGCCGCGCACGGCGCGCTCGGCCGCGTTGTTCGACATGCAGATGCGGCCATCGTCGAGGAAGCGCGTGAAGGCTGGCCATCGCTTCAGGCTATAGTCCATGGCCTTGGCCAAGGGGTTCTTGGACGAGAGCTTCTTGCGTTCCTCCCTGAGCCATCGTTCGAGGTCGTCGACGAGCGGTTTTGAGCGCTCACCACGGACGGCCAACCGGTCACCCGGCGGCTGGCCGTTGATCTCGCGCTCGATGGCGAACAGCGCGTCGATGCGACGTACGGCCTCCATCGCAATCGGTGCCTTCTGCAGCTCCGCCAGGTCGAAGAACTTCCTGCGGCCATGCGCCCAGCATGCCGCCTCGACGATCGGTCCCGGCTTGCGGCCAGTAACATAGAGCCCGTTGAAGCCGGCGTAGGCGTCGGCTTGTAGCAGTCCGGTGTAGGCAGATAGATGCTTCTCGGGATGCGCGCCGTCGCGATTGTGTGAGTAGTGGTAGAACGCCGCCGGCGCGGCCGCGCCCCCGAACGGCGCATCATCACGCACGTAGGCCCACAGCCGGCCCGTCGTGCACTTGCCCTTGGCCAGCACCGGCACCGTGGTGTCGTCGGCGTGGATGCGCTCGGTCGCCAGCACGTGCTTCTCGATCGCATCGCGCAGCGGCATCAGTGTTGCGGCTGAGGCACCGACCCAGTCGGCCAGCGTCGAGATGTCGAGATCGACGCCCTCGTTGGCGTAGATGTCGCTCTGCCGGTTCAAGGGCAGGTGCGCGCCGAACTTGCCGAACAAGACGTCGGCGAGCAGATGCGGGCCGGCCCGGCCGCGCGTGATCGGATGTACCGGCGCTGGTGTCTGCGCGATGGTATCGCAGGTCCGGCAGGCGAGCCGCTCGCGCACGTGCACGATCACCTTCCAACGGGCAGGAACGCGCTCCAGTGTCTCCGTCGTGTCCTCGCCCAGCTTGCGGAACCTCGTGCCGGAGCAGCATGGACAGACCATCGGGGCGGGATGCACGAGGCGCTCACGCGGCAGATGCTCCGGCAGCGGCCGGCGCGCTGGCTTGTGGCTCGTGGATGATGGCGAGACGACGGGCGCTGCGATCTCGGCGGCGGCTTTCTCCTCCGCCATCTTCTCGACGAGCTCGGCAAGCTGCAGCTCGAGCTGATCGAGGAGCTTGATGCTCCGCTCCGACGATGTCCCGAACGTCTCGCGCCTCATCTTGGCGATGGTGAGCTTCAGGTTCGCGATCTCGGCGTCGAGGTCGAGCGCCCGCGCCTCGGCGGCCTGAGCCCGATCGTCGGATGCGACCCGCGCCGCGTGCTCGGCAATAAGAAGAGCCTTGAGTGTCGCGATGTCGTCGGGGAGCCTGGTCGGGTCGAGCGTCATGGGCCTGAGGATAGCTGCTTCGCGCTCACCCTGATCGGAGCCATGGCGATAATCCACGACCCGAGTCGCGTGGGTCACACGCGGCATTGACCTTCAGCCCGCGATCTCGGGGCGCCACGTGTGCTGCGGCGCTCGCCAGTCTATCCCTTCGAGCATGTAGCCGAGCTGAGCCGGCGTGATCGGCACGGCGCCGTCGGTCGGCGACGGCCAGATGAACCGCCCCCGCTCCAGCCGCTTGGAGAACAGGCACGCGCCCTGACCGTCGTGCCAGATGATCTTGATGAGATCGCCTCGGCGTCCCCGGAAGATGAAGAGATGGCCACCGTGCGGATCCTGCTTTAGCTTCTCCTGCACGAGCAGCGCGAGGGAGGCGAAACCCTTCCTCATATCGGTGTGGCCGGTCGCGATCCACACGCGCACGCCGACGGGAACGGGGATCATCACGCCTCCAGGACGTCGATGATCTGCTTCAGCATCGCCGCGTCGACGCCCCCGCCGACACGCACCCGGCGACCATTGGCAAGCTCGATCTCAATACAGTCGGCCGCGGATGCCGCGGGGGGACGTGGCGGCTTCTTGCGTTGTTCAGTCCTACGCTCCGTCGCTGGCATCTCAGGGAGAGCCGGTGCCGGCAATGCAACGGGTAGGAAGCTCGCCTCCACCGTGCGCACGTCCTGGCCATGCTCCGCCCTGTGGACCTTGATCCAGCGGAACAACAGGCTCGGGCTAATCCCGTGCCGGCGGGCGATCGCCGAGACGTTCGTACAAGGGGCCGAAGCCTCGGCCACGATCGCCTGCTTCTCGGCTGGGCTCCACTGCCGCCGCGTCTCGGCAACGAAGTCGAACCGGCGCGACGGCCTATCTCCAGACATAGGCATGGAACAATCCCTGTCGTGACCACCCGTCACCAACAGGACCTATGTCCCAACTTCTCCGCAAGACGGCCTTCCCCGGACGCTTACCATCCTCGCTAAGCACGGCAAGGAGATCGTGATCTCACTGCGAGCGTGGCTTACGTCGTGAAGCACATGGAGACGAAAGACGACATAGCGAATGTCCAAACGGACATCGCGTGCATGCAGGAGCAAGTGAACTCCATCGAGGCCGAACTGAAGCTCGGCCGCTACGAAACCCGCCTCGGCAATCTGGAGCAGAAAGTCTTCGGCGCGCCCCGCCGCTGGTCCTCTCCGCGAGGACAAACAGCAGCGCTATAAGTCAGCCGAGCAGGTCATAAGAAAGGGCGCCGGCCCCGGGGGGAGAACCTGCGCCCTCAGCCATGTCCCCCGAGGGACGGGGAGACTTCCGGGAGGGGATAACCGGAAGTGTGGCCAACGCTTATCATCGTCGCCTCACACGCGAAGGCAAGTTCGTCACCGTGCGGTGCAATGGTGCCCGTCAGCGTCAAAACCGCGTCGTTCGCGGTTATCGGCGTCGCGCGATCATGGTGCACCGCACGCGCCTCAAAGCCTTATCCACTACATACCTCGGCGCACAGCGCGGATTCGCCTCGCTACCAAGACCGACGGGAGCGCTCATTCATCATGCGCGCCGCTTGTGGCGAGCTCGCCGCCCGCGCGCCGGCTGGCGGGTGCGCGGGCGGCGGCCGGCATCCGCGCGCGTTACTCAGCGAATGTCGTCGTAGGTGTTCGCCCGCCGAAAGTCTCGTAGTTGCGCGACTGCGGGCCAAGCCAGAACAACGCTATAATCGTGAGCAGGATGATCACCACCATCATCTTGGAAAACAGAGTGCCGATCTGCATGCGGGGGTCCCTGGTGTCATATGGCATCATCGCTTCCTCCTGCGACGCTTGCTTGTGGTGACGAGATTCCGACGTCAGGCCTCCGCCGTCAACGCCCATTCACCGGCGCCGCAGCCGGCTCACGACGGCTTGAGACGCATTTCCGCCGCTCCCGTCGAAGTGCCCTCGTTGGCATGCGTACGGCGCTCGGTAGCGCCAGATGTTGCCGGCCCACTTTTGATGGTCGCTCCGGCCGAAGCCAAGGCACCGCGACAGATGCAGCGCCCGCACTTGCGCCGTTGGCTGATGCGAGCCTGACGACACGCGTCAGTGTCTCGTCACGATGACTCCGGCACAGTGTCGCCGTGGCGCTGAAATGCGCCGGCAACCATCCGAAGGAGATGCCCAATGAACAAGATGCTTCTCGCGCTTGCAGCATCCAGCATTCTCGCGTCCGCGCCCGCGCTGGCCGGCAGCTATTCCGGCACCTGCACGAGTGCTCCCAAGGCGCAATGGATGACCGAGGCCGCGGCACAGGCCAAGATCGCCGAAGTCGGCTTCGCGGTGAAGAAGATCAAGACCACGCGCGCCGGCAATTGCTTCGAGGCCTACGTCACCGATAAGAGCGGCACCAAATTCGAGCTGTTTCTTGATCCGACCACGGCCAACGTCGTGCACGCCCAATGACCGCGCGCCCTGACACAGTCGCTGGCTTCGACTCCGGCCGCATCGCGCGGCCGGAGTCGACCAAGGTGTGGGACGCATTCGTGCGCGTCTTCCATTGGTCGCTCGTCATTTCATTCGCCGTTGCCTGGTATTCAGGCGGTATCTGGGACAACCCGCACCTCATTGCCGGCTACCTCGTCTTGGCGCTCGTTGTCGCCCGCATCGTGTGGGGCTTCATCGGCTCCCGCTACGCCCGCTTCTCGGATTTCATCTACGGCCCGCGTGCAACGCTGCGCTATGCCGCGGCGCTGCTGCGCCGGCGCGCGCCGCGCTTCCTCGGCCACAATCCGCTGGGCGGTGCCATGGTGCTCGCCTTGCTGGCGACGCTTCTCGTCATCTGCGTCAGCGGCGCGATGATGACCACCGACACCTTTTGGGGCGTCGCCTGGGTCGATACGCTGCATGCGACGGCGAGCACGTTGGCGCTCATCCTCGTCGGGCTGCACGTCGGCGGCGTCATCTTCACCAGCCTCGAGCACGGCGAGAACCTGGTTCGGGCCATGATAACCGGCAGGAAGCGCGCTCCTGATTACGCACCATAGTCCGCCATCTTGAGCCACCAGTAGGGCTGTGGCCGGGTGGCGAGGGCGGCGCAGCCGAGGGCGGGGATCATGGCGGCGAGATCGAAGCGGTGGTTGAAGCGCCATTC
>NZ_WBUE01000037.1 GCF_009026145.1 Hyphomicrobium sp. | reverse complement strand
GGCATGACCGCCGCCACCTGCGTGACGAAGGGCGCCAGCGGCTTCGCCGGCGACACTATCGGCTTGGCGGGCGGCGGCGCGGCCACAGCCACCTGCGCGCTGGCGGACCAATCGGACGCTGTAGGTTGAGCCGAAGCCTTGTGCACGGGAACCGGGGGCAGGGGCGCCATGGCGATCTGCTTTGCGGCCCACTTGTTCGGTGTCGCTTGCACCGTAGTTTTCGTTGCGGAAGGCGATGCCGGGGCCGGGACCTTTGGGGTGGCCACTGCGATCCGCGTCCCGCCGCTCCACTTCGACGTCGCCGGTCGGTCGGCCGCGGTCAACGCGGCGGCGGGCTCTCTCTTGTCCGGCGCCGGCGCCGATGCCGTCAATGCGGGCACGGCAGGCACCAACGGAGCGGCGATCGCCACTTGCGTCGCCCCATCCCATTTCGGCACCGCCGCCTGGGCGGCGGGCGGCGCGGCAATCGATGTCGACGTCGACGCGGTCGTCCACGCGCTGGCGGCCGCGGCCGAGCGCGGAGCCTCGACGCGTGCCGGCTGCGCGGCATGCGCCGGCTTCACGCGCTCGCCGCTGTCCGTTGCCACCACCACCGTTTCCTCATCGGCGATGCCCGCCTCCTGATAGGCGGCGCTGCGCGCCTCCATGGCGTCCGAGCGCTCGGCGTCCGTCAGCCCCGGGTCATCGAGGGCGCGCGTCAGGTCGGTGATGGCGCGCCCCGGGTTGCCCTGCTTGCGGTAGGCGAGACCGCGATAGTAGTGCGCGCGCGCCACCTGCACCGCCGGCAGCCGGGCGCGCAGCGCCGCGTTGATGCCGCCGATGGCCGGCTCCAGCTTGCCGGCGTGGTAGGCCTCGATGCCCTTGGCGAGAATCTCCTCGGCGACGTCGGCGGCCGCAGCCGGCAGCGCCCCGGCCGCGGCCAGCAGGATTGCCGTCGTCAAGCTGCGTAAAGCGCGGCTCACATGCGGCCTCAAGAGGTTCGCCACGTCGCGCGCGACGCTAGGGCGCCGCGGCTCGTCCGTGCGCGAAGTATCGACCGATTCGCTCAGCACGCGGCTGTGGAGGAGATGTCGAGCCGGCTCAATAGGATGCTTGGGAACTCAGTCTTCCGCGGGCGCGTCGAGTCCTAGCCCCGGCGGCGCGCCGGCTTGGCGGTGTCGGTCTCCACATACACCTCCCCGCCGAGGGCGCGGAACTTCTCGCTCATCTCGCGCATGCCCGCTTCGCGGGCGTCGCGCATGCCGGCCTCGCGCGCCACCTCATCGGCGACGCCATCTGACTCCGGGTCGACCTGCGTCGTCTCCTCGGTAAGCTCCACCGCGCCTTCGTTGAGCCGCGCCGCGTGGTCGCGCACCTGCTGCGTGATCTCCATGGAGCAGAACTTCGGCCCGCACATGGAGCAGAAGTGCGCCACCTTGTGCGCCTCCTTCGGCAGCGTCTCGTCGTGAAAGGCGCGCGCCGTGTCGGGGTCGAGCGATAAATTGAACTGGTCCTCCCAGCGGAACTCGAAGCGCGCGCGGCTCAAGGCATCATCGCGCAGCTGCGCCGCCGGGTGCCCCTTGGCGAGGTCGGCGGCATGCGCCGCGATCTTGTAGGTGATGACGCCCGTCTTCACGTCGTCACGGTTGGGCAGCCCCAAGTGCTCCTTCGGCGTCACATAGCAGAGCATCGCGGTGCCGAACCAGCCGATCATGGCGGCGCCGATGCCGGACGTGATGTGGTCGTAGCCCGGTGCTATGTCGGTGACGAGCGGCCCCAGCGTGTAGAACGGCGCCTCGCCGCATAGCTCCAGCTGCTTCTCGACGTTGACCTTGATCTTGTGCATCGGGATGTGCCCCGGACCCTCGATCATCACCTGGCAGCCCTTGTCCCAGGCGATCTTGGTCAACTCGCCCAGCGTCTCCAGCTCGGCGAACTGTGCGCGGTCGTTGGCATCGGCGATGGAGCCGGGTCGCAGGCCGTCGCCGAGCGAGAAGGAGACATCATACCTGCGCATGATGTCGCAAATCTCCGCGAAGCGCTCGTAGAGGAAGCTCTCCTTGTGGTGCGCGAGGCACCACTTGGCCATGATCGAGCCGCCGCGCGACACGATGCCGGTCACACGGGTTGCGGTGAGCGGCACGTAGCGCAGGCGCACGCCGGCGTGGATGGTGAAATAGTCGACGCCCTGCTCGCACTGCTCGATGAGCGTGTCCTTGTAGACCTCCCAGTCGAGCTTCACCGGGTCGCCGTCGACCTTCTCCAGCGCCTGGTAGATCGGCACCGTGCCGATGGGCACCGGGGAGTTGCGCAGGATCCATTCGCGCGTCGTATGGATGTTGCGCCCGGTCGAGAGGTCCATCACCGTGTCGGCGCCCCAGCGGATCGCCCATACCATCTTCTCCACCTCCTCCTCGACCGAGGAGGTGACGGCGGAGTTGCCGATGTTGGCGTTGATCTTGGTGAGGAAGTTGCGGCCGATGATCATCGGCTCCAACTCGCCGTGGTTGATGTTGGCGGGTATGATGGCGCGCCCGCGCGCCACCTCGCTGCGCACGAACTCGGGCGTGATGAAAGCGGGAATGGCGGCGCCGAAGCTCTCTCCGTCCTTCAGCGCCGCTTGCGCCCGCTCCAACATGGCCTTGCGGCCCATGTTCTCTCTGTGCGCCACATACGCCATCTCCTTGGTGATGACGCCAGCGCGCGCATGTTCGAGCTGCGTAATCGGCTTGCCGGCAAGTCCGCGATAGGGCTGCGGCTTGTTGGGGAAGTCGCGCGCGAGATGCGTGGCGGAAACGTTGCCGTTGTCCTCCGGCTTCACCGCGCGCCCTTCGTACTCTTCGACGCCGCCGCGCTCCTTCACCCACGCTGCGCGCGGGCGCGGCAGCCCGCGCGTCACGTCGATCGTGGCGCCGGCGTCCGTATAGGTGCCGGACGGATCGTAGACGCGCACCGGCTGCTCGCCGCTCTTCTCCGACAGCACTATCTCGCGGAACGGCACCTGCAGACCGGCGAAGCCTTGCGGGGCGGAATACACCTTGCGCGAAGCCGGCAACGGTCCGGTCGTCACCTTCGGCTGCGTCAGCTCGGATTTACGCGTTACCTTGTTCATGGCTTGGATCCCTGCGCTTGGTCGGGAAAGGGGGCGGAGACGGCAACGATCGGTCCCATGGGGATCCCGAAGTCGTTGCGGTTGAGATCGGCGGCGTAGAGGCGTGATATCGAGCCGTCGAGATAGAGCGCATTGGGCGTCTTCAAGACGTCACGGAACACGCGCGCGAATTGATGGAAGGTGACGGGCGTATCGGCCAGCGCGAAGACGACGCGCGAAGCATCGACGCCGACGCCGTTGCGCCGGTGCTTGGATGTAGCGTCCTTCAGGAAGCGCGGGTGCAGGCGCCCGTCGATCACCAGCATGGGGCCTGACTGGGTAGCGAACTGCGGGCTAAGCTTGCTGCGCAGAAATGCTGTTGTCTCGAGCACGCCCGCAGCACCGTCGGCGACAAAGAACACGCCGTTGGGCTTCATGCTGAAATTGCCGGGTCCGTCGGCCATCGACAGCCGCTTCAGCTCATGGCCGTTCTCCACGTAAAGGCCGACCGGCGAGCGGTCCTCGTGGTACATGCCGGCATTCATGGCGAAGAGGAGGGTGCGCTTGCGTCCGGCAAGAACGTCACTCACGCGATCGAACTGTCCGAGCGGCGCGCCGGACGCGTCGCGCAGGAGCAGCTCGATATCCTCGTGCGCGTCGAACTCGCAGATGACGTAGCGCGCGCGCGCGATGGTCTCGTTGCGGCAAGCTGCATAGCCCGCATCCGCCGTTGCCAGTGCAACGACGACGAGCGCACTGCCTGCCGACAGAAGACTGCTGAAGCGCTTGGTGAGATGGGTGAGCATATTCCGTCCCTTCGCCGGCATGACCCGGATCAGGTTCTAAGGGTGCTCGCGCGACAGCACGATCTCAGCCGGTCCACCGGCGCCCCTCGGAACTAGACGTAATGTGCGCCGCCGCGGCGGCGCATGCAAGTCGGCAGCGGCTTCAGGCCAGATAGCCCACGTAGCACAGCCACAGGCCGAGCAGGCCTTCGACCACGCCGCCCACGGTGAGATATGTCTTGTTGTTGAGCATCTTCTCGCCGATGCCCATCACGGTCTGCGGGCACAGCATGCGCGCCGCGCCGCCGATGACGGCGAGCCAGCCGAAAATGGTGATGATCACCGGCCAGCCGGCCTCCCACACGTTGTGCGTATTGACCAGCGCGAGACCGCCGAGCAGCGTCAGGAAGCCGCTCAGGAACACCAGTGGTTGGCTGGCAATGAACTCCTTGGCCATCGAGCTCCAGGAGTCCTGGCGCACGATCAACCCGATAGCCAGCACGACGAGCATGGGCCCGAGCAGCCGGGCAAGGAAAACCGAGGTGTCCATATCCTGTCCTCCCGCAAGTGATTCGAATACGGGAAGTGTGGGCGCTGTGCCGCTAGCCAGCAAGCGAAGCCGCTAACCCTCAGATGACATGGAGGAAGGTCAGCGGCCCTCGCGCCACCAGGCGAGCGACACCAGCATGAGCAGCGCCGCGAGGGCGCCGAAGCCGGTGAACATCGGCGTCAGCTTCACGCCGCGGGTGATGAACGCCTCGCGGTCTTTCAGGCCCATCCAGCCGGAGCCGGCCAGCACCTTGGCGCCCGACAGCATGGAGACGCGCGGCACCTCGACCGCGGACGGGTCGGCGCGCGTTGATTCCGCCGACGTGCTGGTCCAGAAGGCGCCGCCGCCGGTGGCGTCGAGGATGGGCTGCAGCTTGGCGTCGGTCGCCGTCACCTCGCTCATTTCGATCGGGTCGTCGATGCCGGCGTGGGCGACGGCCTGCAGCTCGCCCGATTGGGCTTTCGTCTGGGCTTTGTAGAGGCCGGGGATTTTGACGTCGACGGGGGCGCGCCAGATGCCGGCACCCGCCGGCTCGAGCGTGACCTGCGAGGTTTCCCCACCCGGGCCCGACAACGTCACCGGCGCGACCTTGTCCTCCATCGAGCGGCGCTCGATGGTGAGGTGCAGGCCGCGCGCCGTAGCGATCAGCCGCTCCTCCTCGAGGTCGGGCTCCTTCATCAGCCAGTGCGACAGGCGGCGCAACAGGTCGCTGTGCGGCCCGCCACCTTCATAGCCGCGCGCCCACAGCCACGCCTGATCGGAGGTGAGCAGCGCCACGCGCCCCTTGCCCTTGTGGTCGAGCACCAAGAGGGGCTCGTTCTCAGCCCCGTCCATCAGGGTGCGGCCGTGCTCGGGCTGCACCTCCACCTGGCGGAACCAGCGGCCCCAGGTCGGCTGTGCGTTCTCGGCGCCCGCGCCGGGCAGACCCTGCGTTACGGGGTGCTTCCTGCCATCGCCGGTGAGCTTGGCCTTGAACGGCTCCGACAGCACGCGCCCCGTGGGGATCGCCGGTAGCACCGGCGATAGCGGGGTGCGGAACAGGCTCAAGTTGCCGGCATAGTCGTCGCCGGCGGCGATCAGCAATGCGCCGCCGTGCTCTTCCACATAGCGGGCGATGTTGTCGTAGTACGGCAGCTGCAACAGGCCGCGGTGCTGATAGCGGTCGAAGATGATCAGGTCGAAGTCGTTGATCTTCTCCGAGAACAGCTCGCGCGTCGGGAAGGCAATCAGCGACAGCTGGTTGATCGGCGTCCCGTCGTGCTTCTCGGGCGGGCGGAGAATCGTGAAGTGCACGAGGTCCACGGCGGCATCCGACTTCAACAGGTTGCGCCAGGTGCGCTCGCCAGCGTGCGGCTCGCCGGAAACAAGCAGCACGCGCAGGTTCTCGCGCACGCCCTCCGCCGCGATGACGGCGCGGTTGTTGGCGGGCGTCAACTCGCCGGGCGCGGTGTCGAGCTCCACTTCGAGGATGTTCTGGCCGGCGTGCGGGAACGGCATCTCGATCTTGACGGGGCTGTTGACGACCGTGGCGACGCGCTCGTCCGCGCGCCCCTCGCGACGCACCTTCAGCGTGATCGGCTCACTTGCGGCGCCGGTCTTGCCGGCCTCGCGCACGGCAACCTCGATCTCGCGCGACTGACCGACGATGCCGTAGCGCGGCGCCGAGAGAATCTCGATGCGGCGGTCGAACTCGTCGGGAGCGCCGGTAATGAGGGCGTGCACCGGCGCGTCGAAGCCGAGCTGGGTGGCGGACATCGGCACGTCGTGGACCTCGCCGTCGGTCAGCATGATGACGCCGGCGAGGCGGTCGGGCGGGGTATCGGCGAGAGCCTTGTTGAGGTCGGCGAAGAGATGCGTGCCGGGCGAGGTCATGTCCCCCGGGCGTGAGGCCGGTATCCATTTGACCTGCAGGTTGGGGATCTTGCCGAGCTTGGCTTCGAGGTCGGCCTTTACCGCCGCCGTCTGCGCCTTGCGGTCGCCGAGCGTCTGGCTGGCGCTTTCGTCGACGATGACGATGGCGACGTTGGCGAGGCTCTCGCGCTGCTCCTCGCGCAAGGTGGGATTGGCGAGCGCGGCGAGCACGGCGGCAATGGCGGCGGCACGCAGCAAGGCGCCGCGCGAGCGGCGGTAGAGCAGATAGCCGATGAGCACGAGCGCCAGCGCGCCCGCGGCCCAGAAGAACGGGGCGGGCAGCATGGGCGCGAAGTCGATCGACCAGTTCATGCGCGCATCCTCATTGCCCGAGCCTTTCGAGCAGCGCCGGCACGTGCACCTGGTCGGCCTTGTAATTGCCGGTCAGCGCATGCATGACGATGTTGATGCCGGTGCGGAAAGCCATCTCGCGTTGGTCCTCGCCGCCGCCGACGGTCGGGTAGATCGGCCGTCCGCCTTCGTCGAGCGCCCACGCGGCAGCAAGATCGTTGGGCGTGACGATGATCGAGGTGACGCCATCCGAGACGCGCGCGCGGCGGCTCTGATCGAACCCGGTGCCGGTGTCCAGCGCCTCGACCCACAGCTGCCCGCCGTCCCAGCGGCCGGGGAAGTTGCGCAACAGGTAGAACGCCTTGGTGAGCACGTGGTTCTCCGGCACCGGCTCCAGCCGCGGCACGTCCAGCTTGCCGATGATCCGCTGCAGCGCCGACTCATTGATGCCGGCTGCGCCGCTGCCGGCGACGCCGCGCCCGTAGTCCTGCGTGTCGAAGATGATGAGCCCACCCTGCTTCATGTAGGCGTCGATCTTGGCGAGCGTCTCCTCCGGCAGCGCCGTGGCATCGGGCAATACCGGCCAGTAGAGCACGGGGTAAAAGGCGATCTCGTCGCTGAGGATGTTGACGCCCATTGGACGGCCCGGCTCGACGGCGGTGCGCACCGACAGCAGGCGTCCCAGACCGTCGAGGCCGAGTCGGCTGATCTCGTCGATGTCCTTGTCGCCCGTCAGCACGTAGCCGAGCGTGACCTTGCTCGTTGCCTCGATGGCGCGCTCGTCAGTGGCTTGCGTGCTGGCGGCGCTTTCGGTTGGCTGAGTCCCGAGCGGCTGCGCGAATGCGTGCGGGGCGGCGAGCAGCAGTCCCGCGGTGCCGGCCACGGCGAGGATGAGCGCGGCGTGCGCCGGGCGGCGGCGCGCATGGCGCCACAGACGCAAGCCGCCGGCCTGCAGAAGAATGACGGCGATGATGTCGGCGAACAGCAGCGCCAGTGCGGCGAGCAGCAGCCACGACTTCAGCGGTTGCGCGCTCTCGCTCGCGTAGCTCAGCCGCTCGGTGCCGCTAGGAAGCGACGGCAGCGGCTTGAGCGTGCTTTTCGGACCCAGCACGTTGACGGCGCGCGGCGAGCCGCCGGCACCGTAGTAGCCGGGCGGATGATCGAGGCTCGGCACGAGGTCGTGCACCTTGGCCGCCGGCACCGGCTGCGCTGTGGGTGGCGGCGGGGCAAGGATGCCGAAGCCATCGAGCGTCTGCAGCGGGGGTAGCACGGAGGTTGAATCCTCGGCGCCATTGTTGGCCGTGCCGCTGCCGGATTCGCCGCCGTCCGCGACGCCGCCGCCGAGTGCCGAGATACGGCGCAGCATTTCGACGAACAACCCCGACAACGGCAGGTTCGACCAGTCGGAGTTGGCGGTGACGTGGAAGAGGATGATCTGGCCGTCGCCGAGCTTGCGCTCGGTGACGAGTGGCGTGCCGTCCTGCAGCCGCGCCCACACGTGCACGTCGGGGCCGAGCATGGCGGGGTCGGCGAGCACCTGGCGACTGACGGTCACCTCTGGCGGCACAGGCGTGCCGGCGAACAGGCTCTGGTCCTCGATGGGAGCGAGCTTCTGCGGCGTCGACCACGACAGCGCGCCGCCGAGGGTGCGGCCGCCGACACGCAGCGGAACGGGGAGCAGATCGTCGCCGCCGTTCTCGAGGCGCGGGCCGGCGAAGCGTACGAGCACGCCGCCCTTCTTAACCCAGTTCTCGACGTGTTTTTCCGCCTCGCCGGACAGTGTGCCGATGTCGGCCAGCATCAGCACGCTCGCGTTCTGTGACAGCGCCTCCTTGATGCCGGCGGCGAGGTTCGAGCCCTTCGGCTTGATCAGCTCGGCATACGGCGTCAACGCCTTCTCGATGTAGTAGAGCGGCGCCAGCAGCGGCTGCGCCTGCTCGCGGCTTTCGCCCGAGATGAGCGCTACGCGATGCCACTGCGAGCGCGCGTCGATGAGGCTGACGGCACCGGCCGAGCGCTCGCCGGCGACCTCGACGCGGCCAACCTGGTTGCGCAGCTCGAGCGGCAGATCGAACGGTACGGTGGTTGACGCCGCGCCAGGGGCGAATTTGAACGGCGCCTCGGCCAGTCGTTGGCCGCGCGTCGAGATGGCGTGCGCGAAGCCACTGCGTGCAGCGCCTTGCGGACGCAGTACGCGCGCTTCCAGCTTACCGCTTTGCCCGATCCCGGCAGCGACGCCGAGCGGCTCGGCGCTGCGCGCGTCCTCGATGACGGCGAACGTGCCACCCTGGGCAAGGGATCGCAGCTTATCGGCGACCTCGGCCGCCTTGCCGTCGTGATCGATGTCGTCGCTCAGCCAGACGATGCTGGCGCCCTTGGCGCCGGCAAGCGCGGAGCCGAGCGCGCCGGTGGCGGCGAGGCGATCGGGAGCGAACGGTTGCGGCGTGAGCGCGGCGGCGGTCGAGCGCGCTTCGGACGGCGCCTCGATGCGGGCGGTGAAGCTCTTTGCCGTGCTCGCTGTCGGCACGACGACGATGGGACGGCTTTGCCCCTCCGCCTCGGCAATGACGTGTTCGATCATGCGTGTGCGCTCGTCCCAGCGGGCGGCGGAGGCCCAGCCGTTATCGACGACGATGGCGACAGGACCGCTGCCGCCGAGTGCCGCATCGCGCGAGGGGTTCAGCACCGGCTCGGCGAGCGCGAAGATGAGCAGCGCAGCGGCGAGCAGGCGGAGCAGCGTCAGCCACCACGGGGAGGCGGCCGGCGTCTTCTCCTGGTTCTCGAGGCCGACCAGGATGCGCGTGGGCGGAAAGGTGACCCGGTGCGGGCTGGGGGGGACCGTGCGCAGCAGCCAATAGATAATGGGCAGCGTGGCAAGTGCCGCCAGCAGCCATGGATTGAGGAAAGCCAGGGCGCCGAAGCTCATGGTCGTGCCTCGGATTGCATCGCGGCGCTATCGGCGGATTGCCAGCGATGATCGCCAGCACCGCCCTGCATGCGCATGATGAGCGACAGGAGCGGCTCGGCCGGCGAGCGGTCGGTATGGTGTACGAGGAACGACCAGCCGACGCGGCCGGCCAGCTCCATGAGCTGGGCGCGATGCGCCTCGAGCCGTTCCTTGTATTGCGCGCGCAGGCTCTGTACGCGGTCGGCGACCCAGCGTTGGCCGCCGTCCGGGCTTAGGAACTCGGTGCGTCCCTCGTAGGGAAGCGTTTCCTCGGCCGGATCGACGATCTCGATGAGGTGACCGACGGCGCCGTCGGCGGCGAGCTGCTCGACGTGCGCGCGGGTGCGCTCGATCGGGTCGAGGAAGTCGCTGATGAGGATGGCACCCGAGAAGCGCGCAAGATGCAGCTTCGGCGGCTGCGTCGATTGCAGGATCGGTGTGCCCTCGTGGGCGAGGATCGCCTCGGCCATGCGCGTCGTCGCCTTGCGGCTGGCCGTAGGGGGCGTCAGCCCGAGCAGGGCGACGCGCTCACCGCCACGCACCAGTAGCTCGGCGGCGGCCAGCATGAGCAACAGCGCGCGATCGCGCTTGGTCGTCGTAGCAAGGTGGCTGCGGAAGTTCATCGATTCCGACAGGTCGGGCCACAGCCACACGGTATGCGCGGCTTCCCACTCGCGCTCGCGCACGTAGAGATGATCGGAGCTTGCCGAGCGGCGCCAGTCGATCTGGCGCAACGTGTCGCTCGACTGAAACTGGCGGAATTGCCAGAACGTCTCGCCGGGTCCGGCGCGGCGGCGGCCGTGCAGACCGTGCGCCACCGTCTGCGCGATGCGCTGCGCGTCGATGAGGATTTCCGGCAGGCGGTCGGCAAGGCCGTGCGCTTCGCGTTCGAGCGCCAGGACCCCGGCACCGCTGGCAGGATCCTGACGGGAGTGCACGGCGTTCGCCATTCGTTACTCCACCGCCGCGACGAGCCGCGCAATGATGGCGCCGAGGTCGTGGCCTTCGGCGCGGGCGGCGAACGTCAGCGCCATGCGGTGCTTCAAGATCGGGTCGGCGAGCGAGAGCACGTCGTCGACCGATGGCGCCAGGCGGCCGTCGATGAGCGCTTTGGCGCGCACGGCGAGCATCAGTGCCTGGCTGGCGCGCGGGCCCGGGCCCCAGGCGACATAGCGGTCGGTCTCCTCGCTGACGCCGGTGCTGGGACGCGCCGAGCGGACCAGCTTCAAGATGACGTCGACGACCTTGTCGGGGACGGGGATCTGCCGCACCAGCCGCTGGATGCTCATTAGCTCCGGGCCGGTGAGCACGGTTTCGAGGTGGCGGTCGTCGGTGCCGGTGGTGGCGAACAGCATGCGCCGCTCGGCCAGCACGTCCGGATAGGTGACATCGATCTGCAAAAGGAAGCGGTCGAGCTGCGCCTCGGGGAGCGGATAGGTGCCTTCATGCTCGAGGGGGTTCTGCGTCGCCAGCACGTGGAAGGGCGAGGGGATGTCGTAGCGCGCGCCGGCGACGGTGACGTGGTGCTCCTGCATCGCCTGCAAGAGCGCCGACTGCGTACGCGGCGAGGCGCGGTTGATCTCGTCGGCCATCAACAGCTGGGTGAAGATGGGGCCTTTGACGAGGCGGAAGGAGCGCGACTTGCCGGGCGCGTCCTCCAGGACCTCCGAGCCGATGATGTCGGAGGGCATGAGGTCGGGCGTGAACTGCACACGCTTGGCGTCGAGGCCGAGCACCTTGCCGAGCGTTTCGACCAGCAGCGTCTTGGCGAGGCCGGGCACGCCGATGAGCAGGGCGTGGCCGCCGGAAAGGATGGTGATCAGCGTTCGCTCGATGACGATGTCCTGGCCGAAGATGACCGAGGCGGCGGCCTTGTGCGCCCTCTGCACCCGCTCGGAGGCAGCCTCGAGGCGTGGAACGATGTCGGCGTGCGTGTCGGTGAGGGTGCTCATGGTCAACTGGGCTCGCTGATCGATCTAGGTACGATTGGCTTGCGGTGCCGGTGACACCTTAACAAATTTATGAATGGAACGATCCAAGGCGCCATGCGCCGGGTCAAGTGAATGTTACGTTAGATTGGGGGTACGGGTGTCACACGCCGCCAGGTTCGGTGTATGTGGCGCTGACAGCGAAACATGGACGATACGAAGGCAAGAAGGTTGGGTGAATTCGGCAAGCTGGAAGGGATGCTGAGCGCAGTCCCGGAGCGGCGCCCGGCGCCGGTCGAAAGCTGGCATCCGCCCTATTGCGGCGATATCGGATTGAAGATCCGCCACGACGGAACGTGGCTCTATCAGGGGAGTCCGATTCTCCGGCCGGCGCTCGTCAAGCTGTTCGCCGGCGTTCTGCGCAAGGACGTCGACGGGCGCACCTACCTCGTGACGCCGACCGAGATGGTCGATGTCG
Organism: Hyphomicrobium sp.; assembly: GCF_009026145.1. GTDB lineage: Bacteria > Pseudomonadota > Alphaproteobacteria > Rhizobiales > Hyphomicrobiaceae > Hyphomicrobium_A. The sequence continues at coordinate 22,648 of NZ_WBUE01000037.1, read as the reverse complement.
AGGTGGAGGATGCGCCGTTTCTCGCCGTGGAGATGGAAGCTCGAGGAACGGGGCGGCGGCAGCAACTCGTGTTTCGCACCAATGTCGACGACGTCGTTGCCTGCGGGCACGAGCATCCGTTGCGCTTTGCCGAGCAGCGTCCAGGTGGTGGTTTGAAGCCGTATGTGCTCGTGCGCGGACGGCTGGAAGCGCTGTTTACGCGCGCGCTCTTGCACGATCTCGTGGCGCTCGCCGTCGAAGAGCCGCACGACCACCGGCGCGTATGCGGCGTGTGGAGCGGCGGCGCTTTCTTTCCGATCGGCACCGCTGAAATGCCTAGTGCACCTTGAACTCGGCGCCGACGAGACGCACCTCGGCCGGCGTCAGCAGCTTGCAGTGGGCGACCGTCACCTTGAACAGCTTGCCGTCGAGCTTTGACGCCCAGAAGTCGAGGAAGCTCGTGAGTTTGGGAAAGCGTGGGTGCAGGTCGTAGTCCTGCCAGATGTAGCTCTGCAGCAGCGCCGGATGATCGGGCAGCCGGTAGAGGATCTCGGCCGTTGTTAAACTGTATCCTCTAAGCAAGGTGGAAATTTCGGGTTCGTGCATTGAAGTCCCCAATCGTCACCTCGAGTCCCCCAGACTCGACGCTTGAATGATAGATCAGGGAAAGCCTCTGACAATGAATTTGTTCCACAAGTTGAGTGCGTTAGCAGCCCCGTCCGTCGACTGCTGATAAGCGCCGGGAATTTGAGCGGGCAGCGCACCACATTGCTGCCCGGATAGGCACGAGAATGCTGGAAATCGCGCTGACGAGCTTCACGACCTTCTTCGCCACCATCGGACCGGTGGAAGCCGCCGTATTATTCGCTACCCTGACGCCGAAGATGGAGCGCGCCGAGCGCGCGGCGATCGCCATTCGCGCCACCGCCATCGCCAGCGTGCTGCTGCTCATCTTCACGCTATTGGGGCAGCCGCTGCTCGACGAGCTGGGCGTTAGCATTGCCGCACTGCAAACGGCCGGCGGCATCATCTTGCTGCTCATCGCCCTCGACATGATCTTCGCCAAGCCGACCAGCGCTTTCAAGCTGACGCAGCCCGAGGGCGAGGAGGCGCAGACCAAGGACGACATTGCGGTCTTCCCGCTGGCGATGCCGCTGCTCGCCGGGCCCGGTGCAATGAGCGCTGGGATTCTGCTGGCAGCGAACGCGGACGGCGATCCGCTGGCGCTTGCGACGACGGTTAGCGCGCTCGCCGCGGTGATGGTGATCACGCTGGCGCTGCTGCTGCTCTCACATGAGCTCAACCGCATGATCGGCATCACCGCGCAGCGCGTGTTGATGCGCGTGTTCGGCATCCTATTGGCGGGCATCGCGGTCCAGGCCGTGTTCAACGGCATAGGGGCCAGCGGCTTGGTGCGGCTCGGCGCTTGAGGCGCGAGCCATTGCGGCACGGCGGTTAGGGCGCCATTAACCAAGAGCGTCCAGAATTGGGACAGTCGCGTTGGTTGAGAGGCGTGTCCCATGTCGTTGTCGCGTCTGGTATCGTTGCGTACCGGCCATCGTGCGGCCGGAACAGGAGCGTCATGCGCCCGCGTGGCGCTCCTTTTTTCCTTTGCCACGCTCGCTTTGGGTGGCTGCAGTGCGGTGGCACCTCTACCCAACAGCGGCCTGATCAGCGCCTTCGCAGCGCAACCGGCGCCACGCGCCTCGATGCCGCCCGCCGACATCGAGGACGACGGCCGCGAAGCGCAGCGGCCGCCTCGGCTGCGCATGTACCCTAGAGACGACGACCCAACGCAGCCGTTCAGTCCGAACTACGGCGAGGTGCCGTTGTCGCCACAGCCGGACGAGAGCGGCGATGGTCCGCCCGCACCCGCGTGAGTATCGAGATTTCGCGGTGGCATCCCATATACTGTTGGTGCCCTGCGGGAGCTTGTCATGTGCCGACGCGCCACTGTTGTGCTGACGCTGAGCCTGATAGTGGCTGTGCGGCTTGCGGCCTACGCCGCACCCGCAGATCGGCCATACGCGAGCGATGCGCACCGCGCCGGCCCCGGCGGTGCCTACGGCGGCCTCAAATCGCGCACCGCGCCGTTCAAGAACCCAGGCGCCAGCGATAACGCGAACAAGGAGCCCTACTATTACCGCTACTACAGCGACACCAACCGCGACCCCGGCTCTTGCCGCAGGTTTGCGCGCCGCGCCATCGTCACCAAGAACAGCAATTGGTGGACGCGCTATCGCGCCTGCCTGAACTGAGCATCAGCTGCGCGAAAATTCTCGGGATCTTGGATCTGCCTAGCGGCGTTGCCACCTATGGTTAACGCTTTCCAGCCGCCTCCCCGTGCGCCGAGGCAAGCCAGCGGAGGCAGAACCGCAAGGAGAACCCGACGATGAAACGAATATTGATGGCGGCGTCCGCCGTCGGCGGCGTGCTCACGGTGCTCGCCGCGACGCAGGCGGCAAGCGCCGTCCCTCTCGCCAATCCGCAAGCGTCCCCACAAGGCATCGTAGAGCAGGCGGGGCGTGGTGGACATGGAATGGGTGGTGGCCACGGCATCGGCGGCGGCCACGGCGGTGGCCACGGCGGCTTTGGCCATGGTGGTCATCGTGGGTTTGGCCACGGTGGTCATGGCGGTCACGGTGGCATTGGCCACGGTGGCGGCCATCATCGCCACGGACACCATCGCCATTTCCGCGGCTTCTATGGAGCACCGTTCGTCGGCTACGGCGCTTACTACGCCTATCGCGACTATGGCGACGACTGCCGCTGGCTGCGCCGGCGGGCGCTTGCCACCGGCAGCCCCTACTGGTGGGATCGCTACTACGCGTGCATCGAAGATTAAGCACCGCCGTCCGAGGATGCCGAGGGCCGGGCTAGTCCCGGCCCTTTGCGCATATGGGCCGAGGCGGGCACTATTTGGTGATGGCTGAGACGAGAACTGCCGCGCATTCGGCGATCGCCATCCGGCGGTGGGACGAGGTTGCCCGCCCGGATCAACTCGGCGCCGCACTAGACGCGATCTTCTTCGAGGCGAGCGGCACGAAGTCGTTCGCCAGCGAGGAGGTGCGGGCGGCGTTCCGCGAACGCTGGCTCGGCCGCTATCTCGTCCAGCATCCGCAATGGGCATATCTCGCCATGGCGCCTGACGGCACGATTGCCGGCTATCTCGTCGGGGCGCTGGGTGAGGGCAGCGGCTTCGATGACTTCGCTACCGCCGCGCAGCAATATCCCGCGCATCTGCACGTCAACTTGGCGCCGCATTACCGCAGCCAGGGCATCGGCGCCGAGCTGATCGAAGCCTTCGCCAAGGATGCCGCGCGCGCCGGCGCCAAAGGGATGCACGTCGTCACCTCAGCAGATGCGCGCAACATGCGCTTTTACGAGCGCGTCGGCTTCCAACCACGCGCCCGGACCACGGTGAACGGTCGCGAGCTGGTCTTCCTTGGCCGCCGCCTGTAGCAGCAAGGCCCGCCTGTTCGATGCGGGCCCGGATGCGTATAGTCGGCGCCCTTCATTCTAGGATTGCCGGCATCGATGCACATCCTTTGGCGCGGCGACACTCTGCAACGACTGCGGCTCGTTTCCGGGCTCATCCTTTTCACGTTCGCCGCTACGCACTTCATCAATCACGCGCTGGGGCTGATCAGCGTCGACTGGATGCACGTCGTGCAGCAGTGGCGCTGGGTGGTGACGCGATCATGGCCCGGCACCATCGTGCTGCTGGCGGCGCTCCTGACGCATGCTTCGCTCGGCCTCTACAAGCTTGCGGGGCGCGCCACGCTGCGGTTGCCGCGCTGGGAGCTGGTGCAGATCGCTCTCGGCATATCGATCCCCTTCCTCCTGCTTCCGCACATCGTCAACACGCGCATCGCGCACGTGTTCTTCAACGTCAACGACATCTACGTCTACGAGCTCGCCAAGCTGTGGCCGGCCAGCGCTCTCACGCAAAGCCTCCTGCTCCTCATCGTGTGGGTGCATGGCTGCATGGGGATCCATTTCTGGATGCGCCTCTATCCGCCGTATCGACGCGTTTTCCCCCTTCTGCTGACATTAGCGGTGCTCATTCCGCTCGCCTCGCTCGGCGGTTTCGTCGTCGCCGGCAGCAACGTCGCCGCGGCGATCGAGATACCGTCGGTGCTCGACAACCTGAAAGTGCTGACGCGGTGGCCGAACGAGGCCGCGGGCGAGACGCTCGCCTGGCTGCGCAACCTGGTGCGCATCGAGTTCGCCGCCGTGCTGGCGGTCGTCGGCGGCTGCCTCGCGTGGACCTACTTCGCGCGCCTGGCCGGGCCAAAGGTGACGGTCGCCTACACGTCGGGGCCGACCGTGCGCGTGCCGCAAGGCCCGACGCTTCTCGAGATCAGCCGCATGTCGCGCGTGCCGCACGCCTCGGTGTGCGGCGGCCGGGCGCGCTGCTCCACCTGTCGTGTGCGCATCGAGCGGGGCTCGTTCGACCTGCCGCCGCCGACGTTCCCCGAGGTCGTCACCCTCGGCAGCATCGGTGCGCCGCCCAACGTGCGCCTCGCCTGCCAGATCCGGCCCGAGCACTATCTCATCGTCACGCGGCTGCTGAAGTCCGACACCACGGGCCCGGAAGGCGCTGCCATCGAGGAGGCGGATTCGGCCGGAGTCGAGAAGACGCTTGCCGTCATGTTCGTCGACCTGCGCGACTTCACGCGCCTGGCTGAGAAGCGGCTGCCGTTCGACGTCGTCTACGTGCTCAACGAGTTCTTCGGCGTCGTCGGCGCGGCGATCACCGAGCACGGCGGTTGGATCGACAAGTTCCTCGGCGACGGATTGCTCGCCGTGTTCGGCCAGCGTGATGGCATTGAATCCGGCTGCCGGCAAGCGTTGCGTACGGCGCGCGACATCGACCTGGCGCTCGACCACATCAACGCCAAGCTCGAAGCCGAGCTCGGCCGGCCGCTCGCGGTCGGCATCGGCCTCGACGCGGGGCCGCTGCTGCTTGGCCGCATCGGCTACGGCGAATCGGTCGACTTCACGGTGATCGGCAATCCGGTCAACGTCGCGAGCCGGCTCGAGGCGCTGACCAAGGAGCGGGACGTGCAGATCATTCTATCGCGCCAAGTGGCACGGCAGGCGGAGTGGGAGCCTCCGGCCGAGATGACGATGCATGTCGATGTGCGCGGAGTCGCCGAGCCGCTGGAGGTGGTCCAGGTTGGACGTGGACGCGAGTTGCCGGCCGAGGTTCTGGCGAAGCGCGAAAGCGAAGCGGAAACTGAAAAGCCCGCGGCCTGGACCGCGGGCTTTTGGGGGCGTCGCTAGCCGCTCAGTCCTTGTCGCAGGGGAACGAGACGACCCCAGCGTAGGGCACGTCGATCTTGCAGGTCTTGCCGGAACGCTTCAGCTTGATCGGGCCGTCGCCGTTGCCGAGCTCGTCCATAATGCGGGCAAGCACCTTGCCGCGCTTGGCGCCCTTCGGCTCGTCGCCGGCTTCGTCGTCGCCGTCGGCCTTGGCGGTTTCGGTCGGCTCGGTCGCCTCGGGCTTCGCCGGCGCGGCCTTCGCGGCGTCGGTCTTGGTGGCGTCGGTCTTTGCAGCATCGTCGGCGTCGGATTTGGCCGCATCGAGCTGCACTGCATCCGACTTGGCTTCGGTCGCCGGCTTCGCGGCGTCGGCCTTGGCCGTGTCCGTCGGCTTATCTGCAGCCGCGGGCGCCGGTGTGGCCGCGGCGGCTCTCTCGCCCGCTGCGTTGCACTTCTGCAGATCGGCGGGCGCACGCTTCCACGTATAGGTCTCGCTCAGCCACTTGGTGCCGGCGTAACCCATGACGCGCAGCTTGTCGCCGCTGAGAGCCGTCAACTCGACATCGTACTTGGAGCCGCGGTCGGGATCGTAGATCCAGCCGTCGTCCCACTTGTTCTTGCTCACCGACTTGACGTTGCCGATGATCTGCTTGCCGCACTCGCCGGAGTTCTCGGCATCCTTGACCCAGGCGACGTGGCCGCACAGCTTGCCGTTGCAGTCGGTGATCTCGACGGCACCGCGACCGGTATGGTCGATCCACACGCCGATTGGAGAATTGTCGGCACGTGCGGCGGCGGCCGCCAGCATCGCGACCGCGATGGTGGCACTGTGCAGAGCAAATCGGTCGATACGCATATGCACCTCCCAAAGCTGTTCAACTTGACCTATGAAAATGCGGGGCCGCGCGCAAGCGGCCCTAATTCGGCGCGCAAATTCGCATCACACGCGCATGCCGCGCTGTTCCGTGTGGAACAGGCCACAGACCCGTTGCATTCGCTAGCCCTTGATGAAGACGCTAGCGCTGAGCACGGCCTTCCCGCCTGCTTTTTCAGGCGCATAGTAGTGAACGTAGCTCAAAGCGTCATTGCGTTGGTGTGTCCATGTATGGACGCGCATGGGGCCTTCTTGCCACGTTTGATCCGCGGCGCGGCCCATGACCCGCGTCAATTCGCCGAGCAGCAGGTCGGGCTTGCTGCCGGGCACGAGTAGCGAGCAAGCCGTGTTCGTCGCCTTGGCGAACGCAGGCATCTGCTTCTTGAATGCGTCATCCGGCTTGGAGCGCGCGGCGGTGAGAATGAACTCCTCGCCGTGATCGTGATAGCGCCAGGCGAGCAACTTTTCGACCGGCGCTTGCGGCGCATGCGGCTTGAGGTCTTCGCCCGTGAGCTGGTCGTACTCGCCGAAGCCAGCGGCGCGCTCGACGCCTTCGATATCGGGCAGCTGCTTGAGGCAGAGGAAATTGAACTGACCAATGACGCGCGCCGGGCCCTTCTCCTTCGGAATGGTTTGGGCGAGCGCGACCGCGGGCAGCCCGCACGTAAGCGCCATTGCGAGGAGCGGTACCCACATCTGAGAAAGGCGCATCCGCATGGCTGCTGCGCCCGCCGGCTTCAACGCGAGGCGACCGGCGGCGGCGCCGGCGGCCAGCCCGAGGTGTCCTCGGACCACTTGCCTTCGAAGATCATCTTCGCCTGCTCCTCGCACGAGGGTGGCCGTCGCGGCATGCGCGTCCACACCTCGGAGGAGCCGAAGATCGGCAGCAGCATGTAGCCGGTGACCTTCACGCGATTGCGGTCGAGAACCTCGGCGTAGCCCGAGAAGTTCATGCCGTGGTCGGGCACGTAGACGTTGCCGTCCGCCCATGTCCCGTCAGGCTGCTTCTTGAATCCGGTGACGACGACCAGGCCGCACACGAAACGCGATTGCAGCTTGGCGTCGGAGTTGCGGAAGTCGCGCAATGGCCCGCGATCTGGGCCGCGCGGCTTCTTCAGCCAGGCGACACGGCCGCAACGATCTCTGCCGCACGGGCCGAACTGCAGGATGACCTCGCCGTGCGAGTCCATCCAATACCCATCGAGATTTTCTGCGCGCGCCGTCGCCGACATGGCAACGGCGGCAAGGCTCGCCAGGCAAAGTGCGATGGCCTGCATGCGCGTCTCGTTCCTCTCCCAAATCAGTCCGCGACCTGTCCGTCACCCTTTTGCACGAACAGAGGCCGCCGACAATCTATGCACGACGGTCTGGGCGGCAATGCGGCTACTGCTGTGGCCGAAACGATTCCCGTTCATAGCCCGAGTTCTAGCTTTCCCGCGCCCAGCAGCACTACCGTCGCCGCGATGACGAGGATCGACAGCAGGGCCTGCCAGAAATAGGGGCGCGCCCGCAACGCCCCCGCGGTCGAGGTCAGCTCCTGCATGATTACGTAGCCGCCCATGCCACGCCGGAACCAGCCGGTGAGCTGCCCGTCCTGCCCAAGATGCTTCGGCACGCGCCGCCAGCCGGCGAAGAGATCTCCGATGGTGCCGAGCATGGAGCGGAAGTCGGCGGTAACGAGGCCCGTCTTATCCTGGTAGATCACGTCCTCGCCCGCGATGAAGCCAGGATTAGCGCGGCCAATGGCCTTGCCGGTGAGCCGTGCCGGACGCCCGACGACGGGAGAGGCGGCGGGATTGGTCATCAGGCTGGCGACCGTTGCTGCCGGCGCTTCGCCGGACGGGTAGCGCAGCGGCAGCGTGACGAGGACGCCGATCGCGGCGGCGGCGGGGATGAGCGGCCAGTCACCGAGCACACCGGCCAGCACCGCCAGAGCGAGCGGTAGCACGAGGATGCCGAGCTCGTACCAGAACTGGCGCCACAGCGCGCCCTCATCAAGCCGCAAGCGCTGCGCGGCGGCTCGCAAGTCGTATTGCGGGAAGCTTTGCGCCTGCTGGCGAGCAATGTCGCCGAGGTGGGCGATGCGCATGCCGGTCAAGGGGTGCGTGGAGTTGAGCTCGATGAGCCGCGCCCACGGGTTGTGTGTATCGAACAGCATCGCCTCGGAGGCACGCTGAGGATCGCCCAGGTCGCTCTCCGCTTCGAGCCCGGAGTAGCGCGCGTTCTTCACGTCGATGACGCCCATGTGGCGTGTGCTCTGCAGCAGACTGTGCGTGGCGTCGGTGTCCTCGACCTTGACGATGCCGTAAGCGATCTTGACCAGCGCGGCGGCGAGGTGGCGCGCTTCAACGCGCTCGGCGGAGAACGCATCGGCGAGGTATTCGCGCGTGCGGCTGAGGTAATAGAGCAGATAGATGCCGACGTAATAGAGCGCCAGCGCGACGAGGCCGACGAGGGCCTGGCCGTTGTTCTTCTTGCTGCCGCCGCCCGAGCGCGTCGAGCGCATGGCCGCCGCATAGACCTGATAGAGGATCTGCACCAGCGTCCCCGCCGCCGTCATGACGATGAAGTCGCGGTTGACGATATGGCCGAGCTCGTGGGCGACGACGGCGCGTTGCTCATCCTCATTCAGGAACTCGAAGATGCCGTCGGTGACGACGATGCGCGCATTCGAGCGCAGAATGCCGTAGGTGAAGGCGGTGGGGTTGCGGTCGGGGATGAGGCCGAGGCGCGGCGCGCCAAAGCCATACTGACGGGCCGCGTCGTGCATCAGCTGGTACACGCCTGGAAAGCGCGCCTTGACCTCAGCGTCATCGAGAAACGCCATCTTGTTGAACCAGCGCAGCGAGAAATCGCTGATCATCGGGCTGATGAGCCAGATCACGGCGTTGATGGCGATGGTAATGGCGATGGCGAGCCCGAGGTCGACGGTGCCGGCATAGACGAGCAGAGCGAGAACCACGCCGAACACCATGGCGAGCAGCAGGCCAATGGTGATCAACGAGGCAAAGTAAAGTTTGGCCATCGCAATCCCTCTCAATATGCAGGGCGCCGACGCCCCCGGGGTGCGCGCGCCAAAGGGCGGCACCCTAGGGCCGTTCGTGCCCCTCGCAAAGCAGCCGCGTGACCAGATCTCCGATGGCCAGCGATGACGTGAGGCCGGGGCTCTCGATGCCGTAAAGCGCCACGAGACGCTCGATGCCGTGCTGGCGCGGGCCATGGATGGCGAAGTCGGCCACCGGCTCGCCCTCGCGATAGAGCTTCGGGCGCACGCCGACGCTGTCGGGATTGAGCGCGCCAGCGGGGAGCGCCGGCCAATAGCGGCGGATCTCGCTCTCGAAGCGCGCCAGCCGTTTCCCGCCTTGCTCGTCGAACGCGTAGTCGACGCTGTCGCACCATTCGATGTCGGGGCCGAAGCGCGCCCGGCCGCTGACATCCAAAGTGAGATGCACCCCGAGCCAGGCGCCGATCGGCATCGGATAGACGAGATGCTGGAACGGCGCACGCCCCGAGAGGGCAAAGTAGTGTCCGCGCGCCGGGTAGGTCTCCGGCTGTGTGTACCCGGCGCGCCAGGCGAGCATGCGGCCGAGGGCTGTGGCGCCGAGACCGGCGGCGAGCACCAGGTTGCGCGCGGTGAGCGATCCGCGCTCGCTGCCGCTCAGCGTCTCGAGTGTGAATGCATCATCGCCCGCGGCAATGCCGATTACCTCCGTGTTGAGCACCACTGTGCAGCCGCTCGCTGCGATGTGGCCCTCGAGGGCCTGCATCAGGCCATGGCTGTCTATGATGCCGGTCGACGGCGACAGGTAGCCGGCGACGCAGGCGACCTGCGGCTCGAGCGCCCGCACGTCGTCGGCGGAGAGGCGCTTGAGGTCTCCGACACCGTTCTTCGCCGCCGTAGCGGCGATCGCTTCGAGCTTGGGTATCTCGTCGGCTTGCGTGGCGACCAGCAGCTTGCCGCAGCGCTTGTAGGTGACGCCGTTCTCCGCGCAGAACGCGTAGAGCATCTCTTTGCCGCCAACGCACAGCTGCGCGCGCAGGCTCCCCGGCGGATAATAGATGCCGGCGTGGATTACCTCGGAGTTGCGCGCGCTCGTCTCGGTGCCGACGCGGCTGTGCCGCTCCAGAAGCATCACCTCGTGGCCGGCGCGCGCTAAGGCGCGCGCAATCGCAAGACCGATGACCCCCCCGCCGACGACTGCCGTCTCAATATCTGCGGCCAACTTCAGCCCTCTGCGCCAACATTTTGTTCCTGCCCGGTTTTCCACAAGGGAATTGGTGCCCGCGCTACGCTCGAAATATTTCGAATCCTAATTAGGGTGCGTCACGCTACGCACGTCTCACGCCGTGCCTAGCGAAACGCATGGAGGGTCTCATGGCATTTGTCACTGGCGATGTCGTCCCCGTCACGGGGGACGAGCTGCCGTTCAAGGTCGTCTTCAAGCAGGGGGAGACGATCCTGACCGAATGGCTGGTGGAATCGAAAGAGGACGGTGAGCTGCAGATCGTCGAAACCCTGAAGAGCCTGGTCGACGACGACGAGGACGAGGAAGGCGACGACGACGATTGAGGCAGGGGAACCATACGGACAGCCCGCGAGCGAGCTGGCGGTAGCGCGATGCGCGGCCGCCAGCGAACGTCCCGGCAAGCTTGTGGATAACTTTGTTCTGGGTGATCTTTCCCGGCTTGTTTAGTGAACAAAAATAGAACATTATAGGTTTATGCGGTTTACCTTCCTGCATACGGCGGACTGGCAGATCGGCAAGCGCTTCGGCTCGTTTCCGGGCGACAAGCCGGCGGTGCTGCGCGATCAGCGCCTGCAAGCGGTGGACCGGCTGGCGAGCGCGGCCATCGCCGGCGGCTGCTCGGCGGTGCTCGTGGCGGGCGACGTATTCGATGCCGAAACCATTCCCGAGGCACAGAGCGAGCACCTCATCGCTCGCCTCAGGGCCTATCCAGCGCTCGCCTGGCATCTTTTGCCCGGCAATCACGATCCGGCGCGCGCCGGAGGCGTGTGGGGGGCGGTCGTCGCCGGCGGTCTGCCGGCCAACGTGTGCATACATCTCGAAGCCAGGGCGGCGGAGATTGCTCCCGGCGTGGTGCTGCTGCCGGCGCCGCTGACGGCCAAGCGTACGGAAAGCGATCCGACGGCGTGGATGGATCGCGCGCCCTCCGCCGCCGGCGCGCTGCGCATCGGTCTCGCGCACGGCTCCGTGCAGGGCTTCGGCAGCGCCGGGGAGGCCAACGTGCCCATCGATCCGGCGCGCGCCAAGTCGGCGGGGCTCGCCTATCTGGCGCTCGGTGACTGGCACGGCACAACGCGCGTCTCCGAGCGCGCTTGGTATTCCGGCACGCCCGAGCCGGACGGATTTCGCGACAACGATCCCGGCAACGCGCTGATCGTGCGCATCGACGGCGCCGGTGCCCCCAAGGTGGAGCGCGTGCCAACTGCGCACTTCACCTGGCTGCAGCGGGCGCAAAGTCTCAACGGGTTAAACTCGCTCGAGCCACTCGAGGCGGAGGTCGCACGGCTGGGAAGCGCAGCGGCGCGCTGTCTCCTGGCTCTGGAGCTCGCGGGCACGGTGCCGCTCACCGTGTTGGCGCGCATCGAAGAGCGTCTCGGCAAGCTGGCACCGCAACTGTTCCACCTCGCGCCCGACATGCGCGGGGTGAGCGCCTACGCCGACGCGGCCGATCTCGAAGCGCTGAGCTCGCCGGTGCTCGCTGAGATCGCGCAGCGCCTGAAAGCGGCATCCGAGCGGGACGGCGGCGACGCGGCCGTGGCAGGACGTGCGCTGCGGCGGCTGTTCGCGCTGGCACGGCAGGCGGAAGCGGGGGCGCAGGCATGAAGATCCGCGCCATTCGTTTGAAGGAGGTCGGCCGTTTCAGCGCGCCGGTGGCGCTGGAAGGACTGACAGGCGGTCTCGACGTGCTCGCCGGGCCGAACGAGTTCGGCAAGTCCACCATCCTCAAGGCGCTGCGCACCGCCTTGTTCGAGCAGCACCGCTCGAAGCACCGCAAGCTCGAAGCGCTGCGTCCGTATACGGGTGGGGCACCGCTGATCGAGGTCGATTTCGACATCGGCGGTAAGCCGTGGCGCATCCGCAAGCAGTTTCTATCCGCGCCCGCCGCGGAATTGCGCGACCTGCAATCGGGCAGCATCGCGCGTGGCGTCGATGCGGAAACGCGGCTCACCGAGTTGCTCGGCGGCGCGGGTCATTTTGCGCTCCTGTGCGTCGAGCAGGGAACGCCGCTCGCCGCGCTGACGCCGATCGAGACCGGCGGCAAGTCGTTCATGGCGGCGATCGAAAGCGAGGTGGAGAGCGTCGCCGACGGCAGCGCCGCGCGCTTTGTCGAGGCGCGTGTGCGCGATGAGCTGGCAACCCTTTTCACCAGCCACAATCCGCCGCGGCCGACGGGCGTCCTGAAGGCGGCACTCGATGAGCGCGATCAGCTGCTGCGTCAGCTGACAGAGGCTCAGCGGCGCCTCGCCGACGCGCAGGACCGTCTCGACCGGCTCGAGGCCCTCCGCAAGCGGCTATCACAGCTTGCAGACGCGGACGGCGAACATCAGCGCATGCTGGCGGCGGAAGAAGCGCGGCGGCTCTTTACGGAGGCGCACGTGGCACGCGAGAAGTGCAAGGCAGCCGAAGGCGCCGTCGTCTCCTGCGAGCGCCAGCTTGCTGCCGTCACCGCGGTGCTGGAAGCCTTCGACCGCCGCGTCGACGATCTTGCGAGGCTGGAGGTGGCGGCGGACGAGATGGCGCCGTTGCTCGCCGCGTGCGAAGCGCGCGCAAGTGCCTGCGTGGCGCGCACGCTCGAAAGCCGCGCCGCCCGGGACGCGCTGAAGAATGCGATTGCGAGCTTGGAGCGCGACCGGCGGGCGCTGGAGCGGGCCGAACGGCTGGGGCAGCTTGCGCAGCGGTTGCAGGCGGCACGCGCCGCGCACGGTGAACGTGCCGCCATCATCGACGCGCTGGCCGGCAACCCGGCGGAAGACAAGGTCGTCGAGGCCGCACGGCGCGAGGCGGCGAGCATCGCCAAGCTCGAGGCGCGGCTGACGGCGGCGGCACCGCGCGTGTCGCTCGCCTATGCGCCGGGCGCTGAAGGCAAGATCATGGTTGGCGGGCGCCCCCTGGCGGACGGGCAAATGCTGCAGCCGACACGCCCCGTCACGCTGGAGATCGCCGGCGTCGGCACGCTCACCATCGCCCCTGGCCAATCGGACGACGTCGCGCAGGACGAAGCCGATGTCGCTGCCCACCGCCGCCAATTCGCTGCATTGTTGCAGCGCGCTGGCGCCGCTTCGCTGGAGGAGGCGGAAGCGCGCCTTGCCGAGCGCCGCGACGGCGAGGCAAAGCTCGCCGAGGCAACGGCACGCCTCAAGGCATCGGCGCCGGATGGCATCGAGCGGCTGCAGCGCGCCCATGCCGAGCTCGCCGCCCAGGCGCCGGCGGGCGATGCGCTGGAAGCTGTCTCGCAGGATGCCATCGAGGCGCGCGCCCACGAGCTGATGGAGGCGCTCGGCGCCGCCGAAGCGCAGCTCGCCGAGGCCGAGCGCAGCGAGCGGGAGACGCGCGAGGAGCTGGCGACCTTGCGTGCGCGCGTCGCCGGCTATGCCGAGCAGGTCGCCAAGCTGACGGGCGAGCTGGGTGCGCCGCCAGCGCGCGTCGGCGCACGCCTGGAGAAGGCCGCCGCCGTCGGGGCCGCTCAATCGGCGCTGAACGCTGTCGTGCGCGAGGGAGCGGCCTGGCGCGAGAAGGCACCCGACGACGCCCGCCTCGTGGAGCTGAAGCTCGCCGCCGAAGCGGCCGAAATGGCCTGCAAGGGCGCGCGCGAGGAGCTGGCTGGCCTGCGCCGCCTCGAAGCCGGCCTGGAAGGGGAGCTGAAATCCGACCGTGCCGACGACGTTGCGGCACGCGTCGATGAGCTGACGGATCTTTGTGCGCGCGCCGAGACGCGCTGCCGCGACTTGCAGGAGGAAGCTGCTGCCCTGCAGCTGCTGGCTCAAGAGCTCGACGCGGCGGCGACGCGCACGCGCGACCGCTTCGCCAGGCCGGTCATTGCGCGGCTCGAGCCTTATCTGCAACTCGTGTTGCCGCAGGCGCGGCTCGTGTTCGGCGAGGATCTGGCGCCGCAGGCTCTACAGCGCGGCGCGACAAACGAGGAGCTGGCGCGCCTCAGCGACGGCACGCAGGAGCAGCTGGCGCTGCTCGTGCGCCTCGCCTTCGCCCGCCTGCTCGCCGATGCTGGGGCACCGGCGCCGCTCATTCTCGACGACCCGCTGGCGTATGCGGGCGATGAGCGCATCACCCGCATGTTCATGGCGCTCCGTCACGCGGCGCAGAGCCATCAGGTTCTGGTGCTGACCTGCCGCGAGCGCGCCTTCGAGGAGCTGGGCGGGCATCGCATCACGCTTTCCGCCTGGGGAGATGCCCGCGCCGCCGCTTGATCGCACAACGCGCGCCAACGAAAACCCCGGGCTCTGTGCAGGGCCCGGGGTCGAGCTTGATCGCGCGGATGAGCGGTCGGCGCTCAGCCCAGGTTGCCAGTGCCGTTGAGCGAGGGGATGTCGGGCTTCTGGGCATCGGCGGTCGGATCGTCCGAGCGGCGCGACTTGCCCTCGAAAAACGCACCCTGCTCGATGGCCAGCGCCTGGTGGAAGATATCGCCTTCGACATGGCTGGAGGACTGCAGCATGACGCGCTTGCCGCGCACCGAGCCCATAACGTGTCCGCGCACGACGATTTCCTCGGCGACGATGCCGCCGGTGATGCGCGCCTTCTCGCCGATGACGACGTAGGTGCCTTGAATGTCGCCCTGAATCTCGCCGTCGATCTGCACTTCGCCCTTGGAGACGAGGTTGCCGTTGATCGTCAAATCGGGGCCGATAACCGAGGGGGCATTACGCTCGGAGGGCCGGGCGAGGCCGAGCGAGCGGGCCGAGGCTCCGGGCGTCGGCGGCGCGCTGGCAGGCGTGAAGCTCGGGCTGACCTTAGGTGGCTCAGTCTCGGATCTCTTGAAATTCGGCAACATAAGCGTGCACCTCTGCTCTGACGCAACGATCGCAACCGTTAGGGTGTAGCTAAGCGATGGGGATCAAAGCGGCATTTGCTGCCGAAGGTCCCCCCCTCTGGCCATCTAAGCACATATCCCGGCGTGGGTCATCGGGCGTGGCGCGGCGAGCGGCACAAATTGTGTGCATCGTAACCGCCGCTGGCGCCTATCCTTTCATCGCGCGGACAGCGGCAAGCACCTCCTCGGCATGGCCAGGCACGCGGACATTGCGCCACACACGAGCGATGTTGCCAGACTTATCTATCAGGAATGTGGCGCGCTCGACGCCCATGTACTTGCGGCCGTACATCGACTTCTCGACCCATACCCCGTAGGCCTCGGCCACGCTGCGGGCTTCATCCGACAACAGCCGAACGTCTAGCGCGTGCTTCTCCTGAAACTTGCGGTGGCTGGCGGGGCTGTCGGGGGAAATTCCCAAAAGCTCGGCTTGGGCGCCTCTGAACTCGCCGGCGAGGCAGGTGAAGTCCTTGGCCTCCGCAGTGCAGCCGGAGGTATCGTCCTTCGGGTAGAAATAAACGACCACGGGATGCCCGCGCAGCGCCGAGAGCTCGACCGTCTGGCCGTCACCGTCAGGCAACGCGAAATCGGGCGCCGCCATGCCGTTCTCGATGGTCACCGAGATGCCTTTCTTTTGTCGCTTTTCCCCGTGCACGTGAACCGCGTCGCACGACAACATTGCTCGTTGCACCTGAGGCTTAGCGGCGCGCATTGGGCCGTGCAAGGGCGGTTGCGCGCTTTGGCGTCGGGCGGCGCGGGGACCGGGCACGGGGGTGCCGAAACGGGGCGACGGCGCTGCGCCTTGAGCGCGCATCAAGCGCCTATTGTTGTTTGCGTCGGGACTAGGTCTCGAAACAGTCGAGGGGCCGGGCTTGCAAACGACCGGAAGACCAAAGACACAATCCGGCTACGCAACGGCGCGCAACGAGGAGCAGACGTCAACCCTCAGGCGCAGGGTGACGACGGCCGCCGTCGCTTGCGACCACGTACTGCACGGCGTCGGGCGCTCGGTGTTCATCCTCGCTCCGTTCATGATGCTGGCGCTGCTCGTCGCCGGGCTCGGCTATGTCCGCCTGCGTCATGGTCCCATTTCGCTCGATTTCCTCGTCGAGCCGATCGAGCGCGGCATCAACGCCGAGCTCGGCGGCAACTCGGTGCGCATCGATGACGCCGTCGTCAGCCTATCGGAGACCGGCGGCCTCGAGTTCCGGCTGCGCAATATCCGCCTGCACGAGACCGACGGCGACGTCGTCGCCTCGGCGCCGTTCGCCGCCGTCGAGCTGAGCACGTCGGCCCTGTGGTCGATGCGCATCGTGCCGGCGCGCATCGAGCTCATCGAGCCGCGCCTGTTCCTCTTCTATTCGGAGGGCGGCGGCTTGGCGCTCAGCTTCTCCAAGCCGGTTGTGAGCGCGGCGGAGGACGTCGCCGCCGCCGCGCCGGCCCCCGTGGCCCCGGCCCCCGTGCCGGCAGCCCGACCGACGCCGTCCATGGCTCCCGCAGCGGAAGCGGCGGGACCGCTGAAGCGCATCGATCTGGCGCGGGTGGTGACGGATATGTCCTCGCGCGCGCGCCAGCGCCTGGATGCGACCTCCTACCTGCGCGAGGTCGGCTTGCGTAACGCGACCGTGCTGCTCGACTACGCCGGGCGCACGACCGAGTGGCGCGTGCCGAGCCTCATCGTCGGGTTGATGCACGCCCGCACCCGCAGCGTCATCGCCGGCCGGGCGAGCGTGGCGGCGGCCGGCGGCAAGCCGTGGCAGCTAACGTTCGAGACCGACGAATCGGAGCGCAACCGCACGCTGACCATCAAGACGTCGCTGAGCGATCTCGTGCCGCGCTCGATCGCCGGCATGCTGCCGCAGCTCAGCCTCCTGCAGGCGCTCGATGTTCCCGTCGACGGTAACGCAGCGCTGGAATTGACCAGCGACGGCGAGGTGCGCACGGCGACGCTCGCCATCGGCATTGGACACGGCAGCTTGCGCCTGCCGGCCTTGCCCGAGGCACCGCTCGAGGTCGACGGCGGCTCCATCAACCTCGCCTACGACGGTGGCGCCGAAAAGGTGACTCTGGCGCCCTCCACGCTCAGCTGGCGCGGCAGCCGCGTGACCATCTCCGGCAGCGCGGCGGCTGAGAAGGGCGATGCCGAGTACGCGGCGTGGACATACCAGCTGCGGGCCGACGCAGGCTCGTTTGCGGCCGAGGAATTCAACGTCGCAGCGGTCGCGCTCGACGAATGGCGCGCCAGCGGACGTATCGTGCCGCGCCGCGGTGAGGTCGAACTCGCCGAGTTCAAGCTGCGCGCCGGCGGAGCCGAGATTGCACTGACGGGCAATCTCGTCACCGGCGTCGAGCCGGCCAGCACGCGGCTCGAAGGCAGCTTGAGCCCCATGCCGCTCAACACGCTCAAAGCGCTGTGGCCGAAGGCGATCGCACCGGGCGCACGCGAATGGGTGGGCGAGCGCGTCGATCGCGCTTCTGTTCTCGGCGGCAAGTTCCGCTTCTTGAGCGGCGCTCACATGGCTCCGGAAGTGAGCGTCGGGCCGCAGGAGCACCAGCTGTCGTTCTTCTTGGACACCGCCGATCTCGAAATGCGCGTCATCGACGAGCTGCCGCCGGTCGCTGCGCCGCGCGCCACGACCCGGATCGAGAACGACGGGCTGGAGGTGAACATCCCGGAAGCAGCCATCGTTCTGGCGCCGGATCGGAGCGTGCCGCTGCAAGCCGGTCGCTTCACCGCCGTCGACATCATGAGCGATGTCCCCGTCGGCGAGATCGTCTTCGCCTCGCAGGCGACCGTCGGCTCGGTTCTCGAGGTGCTCGAACGCTCGCAACCCGACATCGTCGAGGAGATCGGCCTGCCGCGCGAGGGAATCGAGGGCAAGATCGAGACGAAGTTCAAGATCGGATTGCCGCTGCTCGCCGATCTGCCGGCGAGCGCCGTCAAGGTGGAGGGCAAGGGCCGCATCACCGACGGTCGCGTCAACAAGTTCCTCGGCACCTATCAGGTGCAGAGCGCCAGCTTCGATATCGACATGTCCGAAAAAGCCGCCGGCGCCAACGGCCAGATGCTGGTCAACGGCGTGTTGGCGAAGCTGAGCTGGCAGAGGATCTTCGATGCACCACTCG
Organism: Hyphomicrobium sp.; assembly: GCF_009026145.1. Classification (GTDB taxonomy): domain Bacteria; phylum Pseudomonadota; class Alphaproteobacteria; order Rhizobiales; family Hyphomicrobiaceae; genus Hyphomicrobium_A. Next base: position 4,326 of record NZ_WBUE01000037.1, on the reverse strand, counting down.
ACAAGCAGCCGCCGCTGCGCCTGACGGCGACACTCGACAACACCGACCGCAGCCAGCTCGGTCTCGACATCAACCACATGGTGCAAGGCGAGGTGCCGATCGAGCTGACTGTCGGGCGCGGAGCGCGCGATGAATCTACGGTGCGCCTGCACGCCGATCTCACCAACGCCGACCTCGTTCTCGAGAACGTCGCCTGGCGCAAGCCTCCCGGGCGCTCGGCGAGCCTGCAGTGCGACATCGCGCGCGGCAAGACGCACAAGACCGAATTGCAGAACTTCAAGGTCGCCGGCGACGACATCGCCATCGAGGGTTGGGCGGCGATCGATGCCGACAACCGCCTGCGTGAATTCTATTTCCCCGATTTCTCCCTCAATGTGGTGACGCGCATGGAGGTGCAAGGCACGCTCGGACGCGACGACGTATGGAAGGTGAAGGCACGCGGGCCGACGTTCGACGGGCGCGACTTCTTCCGCTCGTTGTTCTCCCTCGGACAGCTCGCCGACAAGGCGCCGCCGAAGCCGAAGAACCCGCGCGAGGGCATCGACCTCGATGCCGAGATCGGCACCATCATCGGCCATCGCGAGGTGTCGCTGCGCAATCTGAAGATGAAGCTGTCGAAGCGCGGCGACAAGCTGACGGCGCTCGACGTGCGCAGCACGCTTGACGGCGGCAAGCCGCTGGCCGTGGTGCTGCGCCAGGACCCCGGGCAGCCGCGCAAGCTGTTCGCCGATTCGACCGACGCCGGCCAGGCGTTCAAGCTCATCGACTTCTATCCCAACATTCAGGGTGGACGCGTACGCCTCGAGGTCAATCTCGAAGGCAAGGGCGCCGCCGAGAAGACCGGCATCTTGTGGGTCGAGCAGTTCCGCATCCTCGGCGACCCGGTCGTCTCCGAGGTATTCGGCAGCGCCGACGACGGGCGCCCGGCCATCGACGGCGCCACGGCGCGTCCGGGCAAGCAGCAAGTGGTGCGCGAGGTGTTCGATTTTACGCTCATGCGCGTGCCGTTCTCGGTCGGCTATGGCCAGTTCGTGTTGAGCGACTCCCAATTGCGTGGGCCCATGCTCGGCGCCTCAATGCGCGGCAAGGTCGACTACAAGATGCGGCGCGTGAACCTCGGCGGCACCTACGTACCGCTGCAAGGCCTCTCCGCCGGGCTGTGCGAAATTCCGCTCTTCGGTCAGATCATCACCGGGCCCAAGTGCGAGGGCATTTCCGGCATCACCTTCGCCATTCAGGGCTCGATGGACAGGCCGGAGGTGATCGTCAATCCGCTGTCGATGCTGGCGCCGGGCATCTTCCGCGACATCTTCCAGATGACCCCATTCGATCCGAAGGTGCAGCGGCGCGACGACGAGGGCGCGAGCAACAGCGACGAGAACGTGCGTGCGTCGAGCACCACGATCGGCAGTCCCGCCGATGTGGGAGAGCCGACCGCCGCGCCGGGAACCATGGTCGGCTCCGACACCGTCGACGGCTGGTCGTCGCAGACGGTCTCGCCGCCCACGCGCAAGCAGTGAGCCGGCTCACACCGGCTTCAGCAGCACGTGCTTCTTCTTGCCGAGCGACAGCTTAATGGCGCCGTCGGCGGCGACGTCGGCCACGGTGAGCTGTGTCTTCTCGTCGACCACCGGCCGATCGTTGACGCGCAGACCGCCGCCTTGGATCTGCCGCCGCGCCTCGCCGTTGGATTTGACGAGCCCTGCCTGCACGAAGGCGGTGAGCACGCCGATGCCGCCCTCGAGCTCGGCCTTGGCGAGCTCGACGGTAGGCAGCCCCTCGGCGGCAGCGCCCTGCTCGAACGTCTTGCGCGCCGTCTCCGCCGCCGCCTCGGCCTTCTCACGCCCGTGCAGGAGCGCCGTCGCCTCGGTGGCGAGCGTCTTCTTCGCCTCGTTGATCTCGGCGCCCTTGAGGGCGGCGAGCTTGGCGACCTCGGCCAGCGGCAGCGTCGTATAGAGCTTCAAGAAGCGCTCGACGTCGGCGTCCTCCGTGTTGCGCCAGAACTGCCAGTACTCGTAAGCGGAAAGCTGCTCCTCATTGAGCCAGACAGCGCCCGCGGCCGTCTTGCCCATCTTGGCACCAGAAGCAGTGGTGAGCAGCGGACAGGTGAGCGCATAGAGCTGCGGGGTTCCCATGCGGCGGCCGAGGTCGATGCCGGTGACGATGTTGCCCCACTGGTCGGAGCCGCCCATTTGCAGGCGGCACTCGTAGCGGCGTGCCAGCTCGACGAAGTCGTAGGCCTGCAGCAGCATGTAGTTGAACTCGATGAACGACAGCTCCTGCTCGCGCTCGAGGCGCAGCTTGGCCGAATCCATCGTCAGCATGCGATTGACCGAGAAGTGGCGGCCGACGTCGCGCAGGAAGGCGATGTAGTTGAGGCGCGCCAGCCATTCGGCGTTATCGACCATGGCCGCATCGGTGGGGCCGGAGCCGAAGGTGAGGAACTTGGCGAAGGCCTGCTGCATGCCGGTCTTGTTGCGCTCGATATCCTCGAGCGTGATGATTTTTCGGGTCTCGTCCTTGCCGGAGGGATCGCCGACCTGGGTGGTGCCGCCGCCCATGAGCACGATGGGCTTGCCGCCGGTCTGTTGCAGCCAGTGCAGCATCATGATGGAAATGAGGCTGCCGACGTGCAGCGACGGCGCCGTACAATCGTACCCGACATAGGCGATAAGGCCGCCCTTGCCGGCCAGCTCATCGAGGCCGGCCGTATCCGAGCACTGGTGAATGAACCCGCGCTGGGTAAGAATCTTCAGAAAGTCGGATTTGAGTTGGGTCATCGCTTCGCTATCACAGTCAGCCGGTTCGCAGCAGCGGCGGCGGGAACATGCACGGGAAGGTCTTCATGGGCAAGCTGCGGCGCGCGCTCGGGCTGATGAGCGGTACATCGATGGACGGCATCGACGTGGCGCTGCTCGATACGGACGGTGATCGCGAGCTGCGGCACGGGCCGGCGGCGAGCTATGCCTATCCGACCGAGATCAAGGTCAAGCTTCGCGCCGCCCTTGCCGAGGCCAAGGGACTGAGCGAGCGCGCCTCGCGCCCGGGCAGCCTCGGCGAGGTCGAGCGGGCGCTGACCGAGCTCAACGCCGAGGCGGTCGACCGCTTCTTGCGCACCAACGGCGTCGACAAGGGCCAGATCGACATCATCGGCTATCACGGGCAGACGGTGCTGCACGATGCTCCGCGCGGGCTCACCGTGCAGCTCGGCGATGGGCGCCTGCTGGCCGAGCGCACGGGCATCGACGTCGTCTTCGATTTGCGTGCTGCCGACGTTGCGGCGGGCGGGCAGGGGGCGCCGCTGGTGCCCGTCTATCACCGCGCACTCGCCGCCCAGGTGCCGGAGCTGCCGGCGGCGTTTCTCAACATCGGCGGCGTCGCCAACGTGACGTGGATCGGCCGCGATGGCCGCATGCTCGCCTTCGACACCGGCCCGGGCAACGCGCTCCTCGACGACTGGGTGCTGGCACGCACCGGCGCCGCCCACGACGCCGGCGGTGCGCTGGCAGCGCGCGGGCGGTGCCACGACGACGTGCTGCAGAGCCTGCTGACCAATGCCTATTTCGGCAAGCCGCCGCCGAAGTCGCTCGACCGCAACGACTTCAGCTCGGCGGCGCTCGAGGAGCTTTCGCTCGAGGACGGCGCCGCGACGCTCACCGCCTTCACGGCGGCGGCCATCGGGCGCGCCCGCGAGCACATGCCGGAGGAGCCGCGCATCTGGGTCGTGTGCGGCGGCGGACGCAAGAACAAGACGCTGATGGCGATGATCGCCGCGCGCGTGCAGAACGCGGTGGTGCCGGCCGAGGCGCTCGGTCTCGACGGCGACTTCATCGAGGCGGAGGCGTGGGCCTATCTCGCCGTGCGCTCGGCGTTGAAGCTGCCGATCACCTTCCCCGAGACGACGGGCGCGCCGGCGCCGATGACCGGCGGCGTGCTGCTCGGCCCCCGCTGAGCACGGCTTCTCAGCCTCGCGGACTGAGCGCCCCGAGTGATATCAAAGAGCGAGGGAGCGCGGGCGCCAAACGACCGCGCACCGCGGCGGTGAGCCCGGGATCATGCGCACGGGGGGCGGGGCGGTCCTGGCCCTCATCATTGTCTAGGTCTGGAAGCGGCCATCGCCGCCCCACCCAGGCACGAGCGCCGATCACCCACCATTCCCCGGATCGCTTCCGATGCCCGGGGCGTCACCGACATTTTCGCGTCGGCGGCAGAATGACCTTAGGGCTACGCTTACGGCCCTGGCGACATCGTGCCGGCCCATCTCCTGCAGGTCCGCCAGCGCACGTCTGCACCCCGGGTCTTCGAAATGGGCTGGCGGGATTCTAC
>NZ_WBUE01000036.1 GCF_009026145.1 Hyphomicrobium sp. | reverse complement strand
GGGTGGGGGCGTGAGGACCGTTGCTGTCCGTCGCGTGGGATCACGCGAGGCCGATATGCTCGCTGTCAGCGTTTGAGGTCACCGAGGTCGGGATCGCGTCGGGCGCTATGGCGAACGTGAAGTACCACGACAGCTTCGGCCGTCAGCGTGTAGCAGATGCGGTATGGGTAACGGGTTGGCGGCAGAATGCGGATCGACGGTTCGCTGGTGACGACGCCGATCTAGGGTGCCTGGCGCAGGCGGTTGATGCGCTGGCGCAGATGCATGCGCACGCGGTCGGCTGTGTCGGTGCCGGCATGCTCAGTGAGGTAGCTGCGGATTTCCAGAAGGTCGCGTTTGGCTTGAGCGTCGAGCCGAACTTTCAGCCCCATGGCTTGTCGAGGAGGTCGGCCGCTTCGTCCTCGGGCACGAACTCACCACGACGTGTGCGCTCGAGCGCCGGCCGGAGCACCGCGAGTTCTTCCTCGGAGAGTTGGTAGGGCTCGTCGGCGATCTCACTCAGGGCCTCGACGGCCGCCTGCTGGTGTGGTTCCGACAAGGAGCGCAGCTTGGCGAACAGAGTTTCGAGCTTTTCGTATGTCGTTGGCATAACAAACACTATCACGAATCTCGGGGACGATGCCAATGGCTGCCGGCAGCACGGTGCCCGTCATGGAGCCGGGCTGATAAGCGGGACCTCGTCGAGGAGACGCACGATCTCGCCCTTGCCGGTCGTCCATGGCAGCGCAAGTCCGTCGTGCGCATTGGCGAGCGCGTTACGATCGGTGAATAGGAACTGGCGCAAACCGCGGCCGGCCGTCGCCTCCTTCAGCGCGGCAATCATCGAGTGTGTCCGCTCGTGGGTGGTCGTGAGCGTGAGCACGCGGAAGTTGGCGATGCCGACCTGCCGGCCGAACAGATTCTCGGCGCCACCGCCCGCCGCGTAAGCGAGGAACTTGCGAAACATGGAGGTCTGCGTAGGACCTTTGCGCATCACCGGCATCGTCGCCCGGTCGGCCTCGAGGAAAAAATACTTAAGTCCTCGACCGACACCGTCGAGACCAAAGACGCAATCGGGGATTACGGAAAAGTCTGTCGCGTTTCCCTTGTTGTGCGTTCGAATCTGGAACGCGAAGGGATTGGGCATTGCTCGCGTCGGCCGCGGTGCAGCGGCGAGGATGTCGCGCGGCTCGATCAGCCGCGCGCCGGGGCGCGCACGCACGGCGACCTCGAGCGCCACCATGAGATCGGCGATGAGCAGCGTGTGCTCGATAAAAGGGCGGCGTGCTGTTCGGTTCTTGTCGGTCCAGTCGACCTTCGCTCGCTCGATGCCGGCGATCTCTGCAAGCAGGGCGGCACCACGGTTGCCGAGCGCGTACACCATCGGCCGCGAGCCAGCCGTCGCGTAGTAGTCGAGCTGCGAGCGCGGACGGTCGAGCAGGCCATTGTGAAAAAGCACGGCCAGGCGCTCAGTCACTTTCTTGTCGCTGCGGTGGGCGAGCAGGCGGATGAGATGCGTCGAGCGGAGAAAGCGATGCTTGGCGACGTGGCGGAGGATCAGTAGGTCGTCATCGGTCAGCGCCATCGGCGGCGGGCCTTCGCGCGCAAACCGGCTGCGGCGCGCTGTGGCGGGCGGTGACGGGCTCAAGATCGGCATGTGCCAATTGTAGCAAACGGGACGCCGGTCAAGCGCCGCTGAGGAACCGGGCGATCTTGGCTTCGACCGCTGCCCGCGGCCGCGCGCTGCGCGCGCGGGAACGGTTGCGCACGGCGTCGAAGCGGCCGCCGGCGATGTCTGCCGGCGGAGCCGTGTCGATGCGGCGGGGATCGGTCGGAACACCTGCGCGCAACAGCTTCGCCCACAGCGCGAAGTTGACCGTGTCGGTCAGTGCGCTCTTGCTCTCAATCCCGAGCTCGGCGGCGATCAGCGGGGCATCCTCGGCGCCGATGCGAAAGGCGAGGATCGATCCGGCGTTGCCGATGACGGCCTGGCGCAACAGGGGAGACAGCTGGCCCAAGAACTGGTGGGCGAGCACCAGGGCCAAACGGTACTTGCGCGCTTCCGACAGAATGGCGGCGAAGCTGTCGGTGGCAAAGTTCTGGAACTCATCGGCGTAGAGCGTGAAGTCGCGGCGCGCGTGCTCAGGCAGCTCGGCGCGCCCTTCGGCCGCCTGCGCGAAAGCCGTGGAGAGGAAAGCGCCGAGCAGGTGCGCCGGCGTCTCCCCGAGCTTACCCTTGGCGAGATTGACGATGAGCACCTGCCCGCTATCCATGATCCTGCGAATGTCGATCGTGCTCCGCACTTGGCCGAGCATGTTCCTCAAGGCTGGCGGCGACAGCAGCGTGCCGACCTTGTTCTGAATGGGCGCGATCGCTTCCGTCGCGTAGCGGTCGGAGTACTGCGCGAACTCGCTTTGCCAGAAGCTGCGCACGACGGGATCGCGCGCGTGCGCCAGAAGGCGCTTGCGATAGCCTTCATCCGCCAGCAGTCGTGGCAGCCCGAGCAACGTCGATCCCGGCGCATCGAGCAAAAGACGCAAACTGTTGGTCAGGATGTATTCGAGACGCGGACCCCACGAGCTGCCCCAGATGTGCTGGAAGGCGGCGACGATGTGCGCCGCCACCAGCGGCCGGTGATCGACACTCACGCCGTAAAGGGGATTGAAACCTACCGGGTGCGCCAGGTCGGAGGGGTCGAGGTAGACGACATCGTTGGTGCGCCAAGCCGGCGTCGCAGCGGCGACGGCCAGGGCCAGATCCCCGTGCGGGTCGATGAGCGCAAAGCCGTGGCCGCGCTCGAGATCGGCCAGCATCAAATTAAGGAGTAGCGTCGACTTGCCGGTACCGGTCTTGCCGATTAGGTAGATATGGCGCCGGCGATCGTTGCGACCGAGACGCGCCCAAGACCCATCGGGATGGGTTCCGAGCTCGATGTGATCGGCATCGTCGATGCTGTCGTCGACCATGGGTCGCCGTCCGAGCCGAGGCGTCTGTCGCAATGAGAGACGCTAAGTCGTGGCACTGCTTGTGTGTGGAGCGGCCAAGCCGGGGGCGGACGGCGGCCGCTGAGCGCGGCCGGCTGGTTTCTTGCCCTCCATTGTAGCAGTGCAGAACTTATATCGCGGCGCTATGCGGCTAGGCTGTGAATAAATGAAGCATGGTGGCAACATTTCGCACGCCGGAGACGGTGTGATAAAGTGTTTGCATGATGAAGGTACTTGAACAGGCGATTGAAAAGATCCGGAATCTGCCGGAGGAGCGGCAAGCGGCGGCGGCCGAGGCATTAGAACTCATCGCCGCACAAGCCGACGACGCACCACTGTCGGCCGACGAGCTTGAAGGTGTGAAGCGGGCGCAGGAGGCGGTGCGGCGCGGAGAATTCGCGAGTGACGCCAAAGTAAAGAAATTCTTCGGCCGCTATCGTTCATGATGCGGGTTCGGTTTTCCGAACTCGCGCTCGCCGATCTCGAGGAGCTCGCCGCGTACATCAGCCAGGACAGTCCAGTGGCCGCGCAACGGGTGATCAACCGCATCGAAGAGTTGTGCGAAAAGCTGGGCGCCGTGCCGGGTATGGGCCGCGTCTCCGAGCTGCCGCCGGCACGCAAATTCGTCGTGCCGCCGTGGCGCTACAAGATTATTTATGAGATCGACGAGGCCGCGCAGCAGGTCGTTATTCTCCGCGTTTATCACGGTGCGCGGAACATGCCGTATTGATCAACGCGTATTGAATATCGCCAAAATCTCAAGGCTCAGTTCGAACGAGGTCAGGTCCTCGTGTCCGCCATGTCGGCCTGCTCTCTCGAGAGAACGCCTGCGGCTGAAGGCAACGTTCGGCTCCTGCCAAGCGGACGGCCCGACCCCGGTCCTTTGCTCCTTTCGGCCCTACGTGCTTGAGACTCGATTGCGCGCGTAGCCGAAAGGACGGGCCGTCGTGTCCGTTAGGAGAGGACAGGAGGACCGAAAAGGACTGGGGTCGGGCGGGACGCCCGACATGGCGGATACTCAAGAAAAGCAGTCAACTCAGGTCATTATAGTTGTTTCGCGTGCTTTATGAGGGGGGATATCATGTATCCCCCGTCTAATCCCCACGTACCGCTTGGGAGTTATAGAATAGTCCATATGAATAGACTTGAATATTGCCTAACCGTCCAGCTCATACGTGAACATCAGCGAATATAGACCGACGAAGATTCACGGCGGCGTCACCGCGAACTCCGCAAACAGGGGCCGTTCATTGACAATCCACCCTCCCCCCGTACCATGAACCCCATCAAATCTATGAGAAGGCACATCGCGGTGGACAGTCGCTATACCTACACGGTCTTTCTCGAGCCCATGGAGGAGGGTGGCTTCCTGGTGCACGTGCCGGCGCTGCCGGAAGTCGTCACCGCCGGCGACACCGAGGACGAGGCGATGGCCATGGCCAAGGAGGCGATCGAGCTGGTGCTCGAAAGCCGTCGTGAGCGCGGCGAAGACATCCCCGTCGAGATCGGCAAGGCCCAGATGCGTGAGGTGACGGTTTCTCTGGCCGCATGACGGCACGCTTGCCCTCTCTGAAGGCCAGCGAGGTGATCCGCACCCTTGAGCGTGGCGGCTTCGTCGTGGTGCGCTCCGCCGGTAGCCATCATCGCCTCGTGCATCGCGACGACCCCAGCCGGGCGACAACCGTTGCCGTGCACAAGGGCCGGGACCTGCCGCGCCCCATGCTGCACGCAATCCTCAAGCAAGCGAGACTGAGCCCCGAGGAGTTTCTCGCATTGCTCTAAGACGACGGGCCACGACCAAGCCGGCTGCAGGCCATCAGGTGAATATGAAGCAGGTGTATCAACCTCGTAATTTTGGGCCACGAAGTCCAAATAAGTCAAGGGTTGCCGTTCCTAGTTTTTCATTTTCAATGAATGCATTCCCTATCTTAGTATTTTTCATCTGGAATATTCTTAACTGCATATTCTTATATAGAATGAATTGCGCTGGTGAGCAACTAGACTTGCCCCCGTGCAAATCTCGAATTGAGCTTATGCAAATTTAGACTTGCACCGGCGCAAATCAGGATTTGCTCTTCTTCTTCACGACGAAATTGATCGTGTAGTAGTTGGTCCGCCCCTGCCCGCGGCGCTCGATCTCGATGAGCGAATATTCCTCAAGCTCGGAAATGGCGCGGCTCACGGTCGAGACGTGCGCGCCCATGTGCTCGGCGAGGCGTTCCTGGCCGGGAAAGCACAGGTTGTTGTGCCAGGCGTAGCTCAGGAGCAGCGAGTAGGCGGTCTTGGCGTTGGCGGATAGCTCGGGATTGCGCAGGATGAAATTCGGCAGTTGCGTGAAGCCATGCCGCGCGATCGGATCGCTGGTGTTGAGCTTCAAGTTCTGCTCGATCGTTTGCAACTGACTGCCGATGTGGTCCATACGCCTTGTTGCAATTATAGGCCCTGCTCCCCTGCCCTTTCGGGTTATCAACAGTGACCGCTACGAGCTGGGGGCATCTTCCGGGCCGCGCTGTTCCGCTTCACTGCCGCGACCGAGCATCCAATCCTTCGCCTTTAACATGAAGTCGGCCAGCGTCTGGCTCTGGCCGACGGCCGTCATGCGTTGCAGCTCGAGCAATTGGGCCTGGCCCTTCAATTGGATCTCCTCCGTACGGCGTACCTGCGCTTCGTACTTGGCTTCAAGCTTCTCCACGCGATCCTCGAGGCGCTTCACATACGGGTGCTCGTAGATGTCGTGCTCTGGCGTGCTGCGGCGCGCCACGGCGGGCTCCGTCGCGTCAGGAATTACGGCCTCCGCCACTACGCCAGCGTCCGCCACTGGCGGACCGTGACGCGCTTCGTCGTGGTGTGGCGGGGCCAAAATATGGACACCGTCATGGCGCGCTTCGGCGAGCTCGTGCCCGCCGTGGCGCGCAGCATCCGTCAACGCAATCATGTCGCTTAATTGCTGAATGGCGCGCTCGACGGAGGCTTCGGTAACGAACCACGTCGGGCCGGTCTCTGTGTCGGCCTTGGTGCCGTCGAGCAAACCGCTCTGACAATAGCGAATGAGCGAGCGGCGGGATCGTCCGATGCCGGCCTCGGAGAAGCGCTGCATCACATCATCGAGGGGCAGCGTCGGGACCTGGCGCGCCTCGGCGGGCTGTGGCGAGCTCTGTCCATCCATATGCCGTCATTGTAACAGGGGAGAGGCCGACGGACGTCCTTATCCCCAGCCGAGGAACATGAACCGCGTTCGGCCCTCAGGATTGTCAAAAGAGCTTAACTGCTGTGGAGGCGTTTCAGGTCCGCCTCTTCTAGTGGGCCCACACAGCTCGAACATTTCATTGCCGGCGTGCAGAACTCCGCCCATGCCGCCATGAGTTCACGGCGCTTGGCGAGAAGGTGGCCACGCCGATAGGCGGCCTCCACTTTGTTCTTAATCGCGTGAGCGAGAGCCATCTCGGCGACCTCCGGTGGGAAGGTGGTCTCTTCCGCGGCCCAATCGCGGAAGCTCGAGCGAAAACCGTGCGGAGTGCAGGTGCCTTTATCGTAACCGAGGCCGTCGCGGGCGACGAGGAACCTGTTCTCCGGCATGATGTGCCCCGTGTGGGTGTCGGGGAAGATGAACTCGGAAGCGGAGCCCACTTTGGCTTTTGCCAGGATCCCTACGCAACGCCGCGACAGGGGCACGACGTGATCGCGACCGGACTTCATGCGGCGGCCGGTGGCGGCGTCCTGCCCGGGTATCGTCCAAGTTGCCACGTTGCGATCGAGCTCGTCCCAGCGTGCGCTGCGCACATCGGCCGTGCGGGTCGCCGTCAAAATCAGAAACTCGAACGCGAGTTTGGTTATCGATTCGGCATTTCCCGAGCGCAGCTTGGCGATGAAGTCCGGGACTTCTACGTAGGGAAGCGCCGGGTGGTGGCGGTCGGCCCGGCTGTGTTTGGGCAGTGCATCGTTCAAGAGGCGTGTCGGGTTGTCGCCGGAGCGGTGTCCGGCTGCGCGTGCCCAGTCGAGTATGGTCGCGAGCCGCTGCTTCACGCGGCGCGCCGTCTCCGGCTTGCTGCCCCAAATTGGTGCGAGGACCTGCAGAATCTCAGGAGTGGCGATCTCGTTGACGGGTGTCGAGCCGATGAGCGGAAAGGCGTAGTCGGATAAGCTGTTGATCCATTGCTCGACATGCTTGCCGTTGCGCCACTCTAAGCGACGCTGGTCGTAGACCTGGTAAGCGGCCTCTTGGAACGTGAGCGAGGCCGGCGACGGCGCAACTACCCGCCTATTCGCACGTGGGTCGATCCCGCGATGGGCCTTTGAGCGATACTCGGCGGCGCGTTCGCGCGCCTCGGCGAGGGAGACCTTGTGAATAGGTCCCAGCCCGAAGTCGCGCCGCTTGCCATTGATCGTGAGGCGCATCGCCCAGCGCTTGCGGCCGTTGCGATCGACCTCGAGAAAGAGGCCGCCGCCATCTCCGTGCCAGCCGGGCTCGCTGATGTGTTTGATGGCCGCGGCCGAGAGCCGGTGGATGCCTTGCGAGTTGCGCGAACGCATGCAGTTTTGCTCAGTACACGCCAGACGTTTGCGTGGGGATTCGAAGTGAGGCCTTCAAAAATCCCCCACGTTCTACCCCACGCGCATTTTGCGATCTAGGGTGATTGAACGTGCCGCAGTGAGCCTATTATCGAGAGGGATCGTGGCAGAATAATAGCTGAAACCAGCAACTTACTGCGGTCGTTATGTTCTAGTATGCGTCGCTGTGTGCTGCCATGAACAGAACATGAAATGGCGGATGGGTTGTCCGCCTACTCGCCTATCACGGCATGCGCAGCGGAGAGGCCTGTCAGCTTCGGTGTGAGGACGTGGTCTCGCTGCACGGGGTGCCGGTCCTGCGCATCCATGATTTGTATGGCTCGCTGAAGAATCGCGCCAGCGTGCGGGACATCCCGGTTCATCCCGCCTGCATGGCCATCTGCGATCTCGCGCATGCGGTCGCCGCTGATCGAGCGCCTGAGCCCTGGCTCTTCCCATCGCTGCCAGTTAAGCGGCTCGGTCGTGGCCGGTGGTTCCAGGATTACGGCAGTCGGTTCTTGCGCAAAAAGGTCGGCATAGCCGATCCACGATACACGATGCATTCGTTCCGCCATTTATGGCGTACGCTCGCGCGGGAGTGCGAGATGCCAGAGAGCGTGTCGAGAAGTATTATGGGCCACACTCTCGGAGGCGGCGAGCACGGTGCCTATGGCAGTGCGCCCTCTTTGAAGCGCCGCGCGGAGTGGCTAGCCAAAATCGATCCGCTGCAAGATTAGCACTGGTCGAGCGAACTCTCGTGAGACGCGAGCACATTAGAAGTACTCGTCCGATACAACCTTGCGTGAGCAAACTCAACGGCCAAGCGCCAGCGCGGATGTTGGGTCGCTCGTGGGGGAAGCGACAAAAGACGGCAGTAACATCCTGATTTGGCGATTTATCTTTCGGACAACCCATCCGAAGGTCTCGCTCTCGGAACTCAAGGCGGCGAAGATGGCCCTCACGTGCTCTGCGGTGAATCCTTGCCGGCGGGGGGCAAGGGCATTGCCGAGCTCGCGTGCCTTCACGCTATCGAGCGGATTTGCCGTCAGGATGCCCTCGCTCATCGCAACGGCGAACAGCGCATGCATCCGGCTCAAGTGTTCGGCAAGGTTTTTGGGCTTCATGCCTGGCAGCTGCTCTAACGCATCGCGATAAGCCACGGCATGTGCGCGGGTTATTTCATGCGCGGGCAGATTTCCCACCAAATCGATGAACCGGCGCACGCAAAGCCCTACCTTGGCTCGCCCGATAGGACTGCGTGGCGATCTGACCGTTTCCCACAGCTCCACGAGCGCGAGTAAAGATAGGCTTGCTGATGATCCGACCGCCATTTGTGCTGCCAATGGCGTCGCGGGCTCACGTTCCTGGCCGGGGACAGCCCGGTCGGCATCGAAAGAGACCACATCAGCCATCTGAGCTGCGGGTAGTAAATCGGCGGCGCGAGCCAACTCCCTCCAGCTGTCAAACCCGCCCGCCGCGATGGCCGTAGCGCGCTCGACGGGCGACAGGGCGCGCAGAGCCATGATCCGCCGCCCGTGCTCATGCGCCAGTGCATGCGCCAGTGTCGCGGCTTCCGTCCGGGACACGGGGCCGAGGTACTTGACCCAGGCTTGCTTGTTCTTCTCGAGGGGCTGGAGATCCTTGGGGATAGCGCGCAGGTATTTGAAACCGGACCCGTGCGGCACGATGTAGCTCTTCCGGTAGGGTCCACGATCGGCACTCATCCCGGGCAAATCTAACCCAAATTCTAACCCAGTCCAATACCATTACGGCGATCGACCTCTGCTTGAACGATGTTCTCCAACCGCTTCTGTCGGTCGCGGTCCTGGCGGTCTAGGCCAGATTTTCGGCCCGGCCAAAAGAAAGAAGCCGCCCCGTTGCGGGGGCGGCCTCCTTTTCTTGCAGTGAGTGTCGGTGGCTCAGAAGTTGATGAGCGCGCCGGCCTTCACCATGTCGAAGTCCTCGGTCGGGACGTCGCCCGTGATGACGAAGTTGTCGTGGACATCGGCCGAAAGGTGGCGATACGACACCCACAGCGACATGGCGGCGGCGTCAATCTCCTGCACGACGCCCACACCAAACATCTCAACTTCGGACGTGCACTCGTTGACGTTGTTGCAGTTAACATTTGGGACGTTGCTGCTGAGACCGGTGAGACCGAACCCCGCGTCATTGTTGGACCGCTGGTACTCACCGTAGAGCACGGTGTGACCAAGCGGGCTCCAGCGCTCGCGCAGACCGGCCTTGACGTACCAGAAGTCGTTCAGGTCAGGACCGGCCATCGCTTCGAGCTGGCCATAGGCACCGTAGAGGAACAGGCCCGTCGCTACGTGCTCGACATAACCGCCGACCTGGAAGAACTCCGTGTCCGGAGCCTGCGCGATGAGGCCACCGTTAGGGACGGAAGCAAGCGTGTTCGAGTCCGTCGCCTCGCTGTAGGCAGCGGCCACGGCAACCTTAAATCCGCCGTGCTCGCCCGCATAGCGCGCGGCGACATCCCAGAAGTCATCCTCACCCCACGAGGCCGAGGCCGAGAAGCCACCGAAAGTTGGCGAGTCGTAGCGGACGGAGTTCAACGGAATGCCGTTGCAGTCCGTGCAGCCCATGGCTGTAAACCAATTGCTACCGGTGCTGCCGTTCGTGCCACGCAGGAAGAATCCGCCGTATTCGAACGCCACGAAGTTCGCCGGAACGAGCGAGCCCGAGCCGTCGACGAGGATGGCGGTGTTGTCAGAGGCCTGCGACTGCTTGCCGACGCTCAACTTGCCGAGGTGGTCGCTCTTGATGAACCAGAAGGACTGCAGCGTGTTGAGGCCGGAGTTGCCACCACCATAGAGGCTGGAGCCCGTGGCCACATTCTGATTGATCGCCAGCAGCGTCTCGCTGCCGTAGACTTCCACCTGGATCACGTAACCAGCATACCAGCCTGGAGAGATCGTCGCCTGGCCGGTCAACTTGAAGTGGCTGGCCAGCGTCGTGCCGATGCCACCTACGTAGACGTTGCTCTCAACGCCGTCGTCCCACCACATGACCTGCTCGGCGACCCAACCCGAAAGGGTGAGAGACACTTTGCGGTTGCCCTTGCGGGCGGTCGTGGCCTCGAGCTCAGCGATACGCTCCTCGAGATCAGCGCAGCAGTTGCCCCCCAGATCGGCGGCGGAGGCGCTGCCAGCGGAAAGACCGCCAGCCAGCAGGCCTGCTGCCACCAGGGCGCCAAAACCATACTTTTTCATTGACCTACTCCCGTCTGCTTACTTTCTGATGGCGACGCCACGCACAAGTGCCGCCTACTCCCTACAAAACCCAACGCAACGTTCGTTCACTTGCACCGCGGCGGCCGCGAAGCCGAATCACCGCTCGGGGCAAAAGATTAAGCAGAGATTGACTGCTCAGGAAACGGGCTGCGCGCCCAAAGCAGCGGAATCCCCCGACGTTGTGTCTCAGTTGCAACGTCTCGCATTTTGGCCACAACTCTCTGCGTTCGCACGATTTTCCATCGCTTCAGCCGTGTATCTGTGACGGGGTTATCCCCAGAAGGTCGTGCCCTATGTGCGTTCGGCCACGCTTTTCGCTGCCGGCTGCCGCCCATCGCGGTCAGCTTGCCGTGCCCTGGCGGCGATTGCGGCGCGACCGGATGAACTCCCGCGACAAGAGCGCCAGCAAAATGACGACGAAGGCCATGCTGTGCGTCACCAGCACCATGGCCGGGCGGTCGACGAAGCTCTGGCCGACAAAGTGCTGGAAGAAGGCCGGCTGGAAGCGCGCCGCCTCGCCGTAGAGGGCCCGGTACTGGTCCAAGGTGGCGTCGAGCAGCAGGTAGGTGTTGGCCAGCGCCTTGCCGTTGATCCACTCGAACAGCGCGATACCGCCGAGCGCGAAGGCGCGGGCGATGATGTTGAGGCTTTCCACCGCCTCGTCGTAGATGAACAGCAGCGCGAAGATGGCGATGTGGGCGGTGACGAAGAACTGCCAGAGGAAATCGATCTGCGAGCGGATCGACAGGATCGCCTCGATGAGCGTCGCTTCCTCAATCATGCCGGCTTCCCCCACGACGCCGGCGGGTTCCCCTCCGGTCATCGCCACGCAACTGGTTACTGACACGCACTTGCGACCCCATCTTCCCCCAGGGCCGCCCGCTCGCCAAGAGCGGTTTCAGCGTCAACTTTAGCGGCCGGAATATGCAGGCAATGTGACGCCACCCGCATGCGCTGCGGCGTCGCACGCCTCAATCGCAGCGGAGCCGCTGCACCGTCATCCGCTTGCCCAAATCTTACGGCTACAGTATTCTGCTGCAGCGCAATAAACGGCGCCAATCGATCGCGTAGACCTGCTTCCCGGGACATGGTTGGTCGGCCATGCGAAGCAGCGCGCCGGTCGTAAGTTCGTCGGAAGGAAACGCCGTACAGGGCTGTTATGCCGCTGCAATGAAGGCTCGCGCCCGGGAGTATTTCCTTGGCGTGACGTGGCAGAGGCGAACGCCGGGGGTGCGGTGTGCGTTGATTGCCGGCGAGGGGCCCCACAGGCACGGAAAGCAGAAGAATAGATGCATGCGACGCGGTTGGACCGGCGATCGGTCCTGATGACGGCGGGTGCCTTCGCGATGCTGGGTGCAAGCATGCGCGCGGGTGCGCTGTCGCGCGCGCTGGCCGAGCCGGTGACCGACTCTGCGACCGCCTTCAGCCCTACACTGGTGCAGAACATCGCCCAGCAGCTGTCCACCAGCGAGTTCGCCAGCCCGTCGCTGACGCTGCCGGACTCCTTCAAGCAGCTTTCCTACGATCAGTTTCGCGACGTGCGCTTCCGCACCGAGCAAGCGATCTGGCGCGGCGACAAGATCGACTTCGAGCTGCAGCTCTTGCCCATGGGCTGGCTGTACAACACCCCGGTCGAGGTGTGGCTCGTCGACGGCGGCTCGGCCAAGCGGCTCAAGGCCGACAGCAACCTGTTCTCGCTCGGACCTCTCATCAAAGCTGCGGGGCCGGGCGCGCCCTATGGCTTCTCGGGCTTTCGCGTGCACGGGCCGATCAACCGCCCCGACTATTTCGACGAGTATGTCGTGTTCCAGGGCGCGAGCTATTTCCGCGCCGTCGGCCGCGGTCAGCTTTACGGGATGTCGGCGCGCGGCCTCGCCATCAACACGGCGCGTCCGGGCGGCGAGGAGTTTCCGCTCTTCCGCTCCTTCTGGATCGAGAAGCCCAAGCCCGGCGAGCGTTCGATCGTCATCCACGCGGTGCTCGACTCTGAATCGACCACCGGCGCCTACCGTTTTCAGGCCGAGCCAGGCGAGGCGACCACCATCGACGTCGAGGCGACGCTCTATCCGCGCCGCCAACTGACGCACGTCGGCATCGGGCCGCTGACCAGCATGTACCTGCACGGGCCGGGGCACCATCGCATCGATGACGACTTCCGTCCGGCCGTGCACGACAGCGACGGGCTAGCCATCTACAACGGCAACAGCGAGTGCATCTGGCGCCCGCTGACCAATCCACGCACCCTGCAGACGAGCGCCTTCCTCGACAGCAACGTCAAGGGTTTCGGCCTCTGCCAGCGGGCGCGCTCGTTTCATTCCTACGAGGATCTCGAGGCGCGCTATGAGCGGCGCCCCACGGTGTGGATCGAGCCCAAGGGCACATGGGGCGCCGGCTATGTCGAGCTGATCGAGATTCCGACCAGCGAAGAGATCCACGACAACATCGTTGCCTACTGGAAGCCCGCCAAGGGACTGGAGCCGGGCACGCCGTTCTCCTTCAGCTACCGCATGTACTGGACGAACACCCTGCCCATCGCGTGGAGCGGCGCCTCGGCAGCGGCAACGCGCGTCGGCCGCGGCAAGCTCGAAGGCGCGACGAAATTCGTCGTCGACTTTACGGGTCCCGCCTTGACCGGCCAGCGGCAGATGCCGGTCGCCGTCGTCACCGCCTATCCCGGCACGGTGTCCGACATTTCCGTGCACGAAAATCCCGAGGCCAACGGGGTGCGCGTCAGCTTCGAGCTCGACCCCGGTGGAACCGAACTTTCCGAACTTCGTTTGGCACTGAGGCTCGGGGACCAGCAGATCTCCGAGACCTGGCTCTATCGATGGACCAAATCATGAGCGAACTTACCGTGGCCGGCCAGAAGATCGGTCGCATCCCTGACGCCAGCAGCCCCGAGTTGTTGCCGGCGGAGGTTCCGCTCGAGATGCCCGATCAGGACTTCAAGGCGCGCGGTGCAAAGCCGCGGCGCCGGCGCGGATATTGGATCCCGCGCGCGGCCGTATTCACCGGCGCGGCGCTGCTGACGGCAGCCTTCGCCTACGAGCTCCATAGCGTGCTCGCCGTCGAGCAGGCGACGCCGCTGCAGTTCCTGTTCCTCATCGTGTCGACCATCGCCTTCGGCTGGATCGCGCTCGGCTCGCTGAACGCGGCGCTGGGCTTCATTCCGCTGTTCGGCGGCGAGAAGGCCGACACCATCGACCTGCCGCTGCCCGGGGCGCCGCTCACGACGCGCACGGCGCTGCTGTTCCCCGTCTACCACGAGGACCCCGCGCGCATCGCCGGCACCGTGCAGGCCATCGCGCTCGAGCTCCAGTCGATGGGCAGCGCGGCCGCCTTCGACGTCTTCATTCTTTCCGATACGCGCGATGAGGGTGACGGCGCCGCCGAGGAGAGCGCCTATCGCGCCCTGCGCCACCGCCTGAAGGACACCATCCCGGTCTACTACCGGCGCCGGCGCGAGAACCGCGGCCGCAAGGCCGGCAACATCAAGGATTGGGTGCGCCGCTTCGGCGGCGGCTATCAGCACTTCGTCGTGCTCGACGGCGACAGCGTGATGTCCGGCACCACGCTGGTGCGGCTCGCGCTCGCCATGCAGCGCGACGAGATGGCCGGCCTCATCCAGACCGTCCCCCGCCTCACCGGCGCGACGACGCTGCTGCAGTACCTCACCCAATTCGCCTCCAATGTTTATGGTCCGCTGGTCGCCGCCGGACTCGCGTTCTGGCACCGCGACCAGGGCAACTACTGGGGTCACAACGCGATCATCCGCACGGTGGCGTTCGCCTCGGCGGCCGGACTGCCGACGCTGCCGGGGCGCGCGCCCTTCGGCGGCGACATCCAGAGCCACGACTTCGTCGAGGCGGTGCTCTTGGCGCGCGCCGACTGGGGCGTGCACATGGTGCCGACTATCGAGGGCTCCTACGAGGGCCAGCCGCCGACGCTGCCCGACGTCGTCGCCCGCGACCGGCGCTGGGCGCAGGGCAACCTGCAGCACCTCGGCATCGTATTCGGCTCCAACATCACCACCATGGGACGCCTGCACCTGTTGATGGGCGCCACGTCCTATCTGATGTCGCTGGTGTGGGCCTCCTCGCTCGTCGTCGGCATCGTGCTCGCCCTGCAAGGCCAGCAGATGATCCCGAGCTACTTCATCGACGAGAAGACGCTGTTCCCGGTATGGCCGGTGACGGACCCCGGCGCTGCGCTGCGGCTGTTCTTCGCCACCATGCTGATCGTGCTGATGCCGAAGTTCTTGGGGCTGGCGCTGGAGATCAAGCGCGTGCACCATGCGCGCGAAACGTTCGGCACGGTGCGTGCCGTGCTCGGCGTGGTGACGGAAACGTTCTTCTCGATCCTGTTGTCGCCCATCCTCATGGTGACGCAGACGGTGGCCGTGTTCCAGGTGCTGTTCGGGCTCGATAGCGGCTGGCGCACGCAGAGCCGCGACGGCGCCGGCATTCCGTTCGCGGAAGCGGTGCGCTTCCACCGCTGGCACATGCTGCTCGGCGCCGTGATGGCGGTGGCCTGCTACGAGGCCTCGGCGCTGGTCCTCGCCTGGATGTCGCCGGTCATCCTCGGCCTCGTGCTCTCCGCGCCGCTGAGCTGGCTGACGTCGCGCCGCGCCGCAAGTCCCTTCCGCGCACTGCTGTCGACACGCGACGGACGCTCGCCCCCGGCCATCGTCGAGAGCGCACGCCGGGCGACCGGCGAGTGGGCCGATCACATCGCCACGCGCTCCATCGAAACTGGGACCGTCGTTGAGATCACCCGCGCCGCTTGACCGTCTCCTCGCCGCCAACGGCGACGGCGGCGTTGCGCCGGAAGGCTTCCGCCAGCATGTCGCGCGCACGCACGGGCGGCGCGGCTATGAACGGCAATGGCCGGCACACCTCCACGGCCGCCGCCCCGACGCGCGCGGTGAGGGCGCCGTTGAAGGCGCCTTCGCCCAGCCGGCGCGACAGCCGCCGCAGTAGATCCTGCCCCAGGAACTGCCCGAGCAGATCGTCGGTCAAGGCGACGCCGCCCGTGGCGAGGATGTGCCCGACGACGAGCTTGGCGAGCCGCAGCGCGCCGAGCGGACCGGGGCGGCCACCATACAACCCGGCGATGGCGCGCAGCATGCGCAGGTTCTCGATCAGCACGTAGAGCATGGCGATCCAGGCCATCGGACTGATGGCCGTGACCATGCCGATGCGCTTGGCGGCGGCCAGCACCGTGCGCCGCGCCTCCTGGTCGAGCGGCATGATCAGCTCGCGATCGGCCAGCGCCAGGAGATCGCCGGGGTTCATCACCGAGCGCTCGTGCTCGGCGAAGCGGGCGAGCGGCCACTGCAGGTCGGCACGACCGCCGAGCACATTCTTCAGATGGCGAACGGCGCGCCGCTCGCTGGCAATGTCGGCGGTATTGAGAGCGTGCGTCACCTCCTGGCGCAGCGCGCCGAGCCGGGCGAGGCGGAAGAGGCCGTAGATCTCGCGCAGGATGAGGACGACGGCAGAGACGCCGACGAGGCACAATAGCGCGAAGGCGATCCAGCCGATCCAATCCTGCCGCGCCAGCGCCACCTCGACGTAGCGCGTGAACCACAGCGTGGTCGCCAGCGCGAGGAGGCCGGCGATGCCGGAGAGCAATAGAGCGCCCCAACGAATGCCGCGCGACAGATCGGCGACGGTCGGGCGCACGGTGGTGCGTGTCGCCTGACGCCGGCGGCGAGCCGCCAGCGGGTCGGCATCGGTTGGAGGTGGCTCGACGGTTTCGGCGGCGCTCGCGCGCAAGGCGGGATCGTCGGTCGCAAAGGCGCGCGGGCGCCGGATGTCGGTATCTGACGTCATGCGAGCCAATCCGAAAGCAGGAAATCGAGGGCGCGGTCGAGCCGGATGTGCGGCAGCGGCGGGGATTCCCCATCGATGCCGGGTGGCATGAGGCGCGGCGGGCGGAAGCGCACGAAGTGCAGGCCGGCAGGAGCCGCGTCGGGCTTCAGAGCATCGCGCGGATTGGCGGGGAGGTCGCCGGGAAACACCGCCGCCTCCGTCTTGCCGTCGAACACCTTGCCGCCGATGCGCTCGCCCGGCATCGGCACGCCGACGATGCAAGGCAGCCACTCGTTGCCGACCTTGGCATCGGCCTCGCGCGTGGCCCGCAACGCGGCGAGCGCCTGCACGCCGACCTCGGCGCCGGTATCGGCGGCGCGGCCCATGGCGCGGTCGGTTATGACACGCAAGATCGCCTCCAGCCGGTCGTGGCTCGAGGAATGAATATGGTCTGCCTTGGTGGCGGCGAACAGCAGCTTGTCGATGCGGCGCGCGAACAGGGCGCTGAGCCAGCCACCGGAGCCGGTGCGAAAGACGCGCAATATGGCGTCCAGCGCCCGCTGCAGATCGACGACCGCGTCACCGCCCTCGTTCAGCGGGCCGAGCACGTCGACGAGCACGATCTGGCGGTCGAGGCGGCTGAAGTGGTCGCGAAAGAATGGGCGCACGACGTGCGTCTTATAGCTCTCGAAGCGCCGCGCCATCATGGCGGCCAGCGAGCCTCGGCCGTAGCTCGGCTTGTCGCCGAGGGCGAGCGGACAGAACGTCAGCAGGGGCGAGCCCTCAAGGTCGCCGGGTAAGAGGAAGCGCCCCGGACCGGTGGTATGCAGCACGTGGTCGTCGGCGCGCGCGGCCTTCAGGTAGGCGGCGAACAGGCTGGCACCGCGCAGCGCCATCTGCTCGTCCTTGCCCGCCTGCGGATCGGTGGAGGCGAGGAAATCGAGCCATGCCTGGGCATGCGCTTGCCGGCGCGGGGTGCGCGCCTGCGCGACCGCCTCGGCGCACCAGGCATCGTAGCTCATGTCGAGCAGCGGCAGGTCGATCAGCCACTCGCCGGGGTAGTCGACGACGTCGAGATTGAGGCGCGAGATGCCGAAGGCGCGGCGCAGGACGCTGGCCGACTTGAACTCGATGGTGACGCGCACCTGGCTCAAGCGGCGCGTGCTCTCCGGCCATTGGGGCGGATCGCGCGCCAGATCTTCCAGGTGCGCCTCGTAGTCGAAGCGCGGTACCTGGTCGTCGGGTTGCGGCTCGAGGTAGGCGCGCTCGATGCGCCCCTCGGCCTCCGGCATGAAGAACGGCAGGCGGCCGCCGGAGACGAGATTGCGGATGAGGGCGGTGATGAAGATCGTCTTGCCGGCGCGGGACAGCCCGGTGACGCCGAGCCGCAGCGTTGGCGTCATCATGTCGGTCAGCACGGCGCCGGCGCGGTGCCAGGCCTGGCGGGTGGGATCGTCCAGATCGGAAGCGGAGTTGGAGGCGGACAAGGCGGGGGACCTCGCTAGTGTGATGATCGAGAAATTCGCCATCATCAGCGGCGAGGTGCCGAGCGAATTTCTCGATCTGAATCACACTAGCAAGTCTATACTTTCTAGTGTCCCTTATGATTCCGAAGTTCGCTCCCGGCCCCAGCTGCGAACTCCGGCGAACTTCGGAATCGCGACACTAGAGGTCCCCTTAGCTAGTGAAAAGCGAGCGCCGCGGCAAGCGACGCAACGCAGCGTTGCACGCGTCAGCCGTAGAAGATGACCAGCACACCGGCAGCCATGACCGTCATTCCCATGAGGATGATCAAGCCGCTGCGAATAAACTCTGCCATGACACTCCACCTGCGTATGGTGTTGATACCTGCAGCTTAGGCACGAGCCATTGAACGATCGCTGAAGCGACGCGTCAGAAATCGTTCATGTTCGTCGAGCTGCGGTCCCGCCCGTCCGGCGCAGGCCGTGCTCACTTGGGGACGCCCGGTCCCTCCAATTGTGCCGCCGGCACGGCGGTCCACCCCTTCTCGGGCATGGAGATGGTGATGCGGCGCTGGCCGAGCTGCTGCTCGGAGACCCAGGGCAGCGTACGCTCGAAGACGACCGGTGCCGGCTTGGTGGCGAGCACGCGATCGATCAAGTCGGGCCGCGCCGCCGCCGCCGTGACGAGGCTCAACGTGAAGCGGTAATCGCCGGCCTCCTCCGCCAATTTCGGAAAAGGATTGCCGATGGGATAGAAGCGCACCGTGTCGCTGAACGTCGCGTGTCCGGGTATGGACAGCGGCGCGAACGAGCGGTTCGCCGCGTCCGGGTCGACCTGATGCTCGCCGAGGAAGGCGCTGTAGTAGCGCTTCGTCCGCTTCGTCTTCAGATCTTCGACGCTGAGTTCCATCGATAGAACCGTCCCCGTGCGCGCGCCCGCGTTGGTGACGGTGATCGGCACGACGAACACTTCCGTATCGCCGCCCCCGTCGCGGGCGTACTGGATGACCGGCGGCACGTAGATTTCGATGTCCGCCGTTTTGAAGCTGGCCTCGTAGAGAGAGAATGCGGACAAAACGAGGGCAACCGCGGACAAGATCGTGGCGTGCAATCCGCCGTAACCACTGTTGACGATGAGGCTCGATAGCGCGGCGTCGGTGGCGCTCGGCCCAGCCGGCGGCGGGTTGGTCGATGTCATGCAGATCCCCCAGTTGCAGTGCTCAGGCCGAGCCTACTCGCCCTTGCGGCGCGCCATGAAGGCGATCCGCTCGAATAGGTGTATATCCTGCTCGTTCTTCAAAAGCGCGCCGGCAAGCGGGGGGATGAGCTTGCGGCTGTCGGTCTCGCGCAGCGTCTCCGGCTGCACGTCCTCGTTGAGCAACAGCTTCAGCCAGTCGAGCAGCTCCGAGGTCGACGGCTTCTTCTTCAACCCCGGCACGTCGCGGATGTCGTAGAAGATGCGCATGGCCTCGGCGACGAGGCGCCCCTTGAGGCCGGGGAAGTGCACCTCGACGATCGCCCGCATGGTCTCGTCGTCGGGGAACTTGATGTAGTGGAAGAAGCAGCGGCGCAGGAAGGCGTCGGGCAGCTCCTTCTCGTTGTTCGACGTGATGATGACAATCGGTCGGTTGCGCGCTTTGATAGTCTCGCCCGTCTCGTAGACGAAGAACTCCATGCGATCGAGCTCCTGCAACAAGTCGTTGGGGAACTCGATGTCGGCCTTGTCGATCTCGTCGATGAGCAGCACCGGGCGCACGTCCTTGTCGAACGCCTCCCACAGCTTGCCGCGCTTGATGTAGTTCTTGATGTCGTGGACGCGCGCATCGCCGAGCTGGCTGTCGCGCAGGCGCGAGACGGCGTCGTACTCGTAAAGACCCTGGTGGGCCTTGGTGGTCGATTTTATATGCCACTCGATGATCGGCACCCCGAGCGCGTCGGCCACCTCGAGGGCGAGGGCCGTCTTGCCGGTGCCGGGCTCGCCCTTGATGAGCAGCGGGCGGGAGAGGGTGATCGCGGCGTTGACGGCCACCTTGAGATCATCCGTCGCCACGTAGCGGCGCGTTCCATCGAACTTCATCGGCGGGGAGGGGTCCTTGTGTCAGCGAAGGGGCCGCCTCGACATTAGAGGCCGGCGCACGCGGGGGGCAAGGCGCGCTAGTGTGATGATCGAGAAATTCACCATCGTGCGCGGCGAGGTGCCGAGCGAATTTCTCGATCTGAATCACACTAGCAAGTCCATACTTTCTAGTGTCCCTTATGATTCCGAAGTTCGCTCCCGGTCCCGGCCGCAAACTCTGGCGAACTTCGGAATCGGGACACTAGGGCGGCGCCGATGCCGCAATGGCGTCCTGCCTGCCAAACGGGCGGGTTGCCTGCCGCATGCACTGATTCGCACCCGACGCCTTTTTGCTGGCGCTGCCGCAACTTATGCGGCACCGCGGAACGCCTTGACAGACGCTCGCACTGCCGCCAATAGGAGGCGCCTAAAGCAGCTTGTTACCGCCGGTTGAGGGGCCGGCCGTCTCTTCAAGCCTCGTGGAGGCCCGGATGAGCAAGCGAAGCGCCAAGAAGCCGGTCAAGGCGAAGGCCTCCCCTGTGGGCCGCGCTGTACCCTCGCGCGCGGCCAAGCGGAATGGCGGCACGGCGCCCAAAGCGAAGGTCATGGCCAGCCGGAAAACCAGCGACAAGAAGGCTGTCGAAAAGCAGGTTGTCGCAAAGCAGAAGGTTGCGGGGAAAAAGATGACGGCACGCGCCAAGTCTTCGTCGATTGTGCTGCCTCCTGACTACCGTCCGAGCGAGGACGAGCCGTTCATGAACGAGCGCCAGCGGATGTACTTCCGCCAGAAGCTGCTCAACTGGAAAGACGAGATCATCCGCCAGACGCGCGAGACGCTCGTCGGTCTGCACGAGGAATCGACCCAGCACGCCGATCTCGCCGACCGGGCTACGTCGGAGACCGACCGGGCGCTGGAGCTGCGCGCCCGCGACCGCCAGCGCAAGCTCATCGCCAAGATCGATGCGGCGCTGGCCCGCATCGAGGATGGCTCGTACGGCTACTGCGAGGAGACGGGCGAGCCGATCGGCTTGAAGCGCCTCGATGCGCGCCCCATCGCCACGCTGTCGGTCGAGGCGCAGGAGCGCCACGAGCGGCGCGAGCGCGTCTACCGCGAGGACTGAAGGCGCCGCGCGGGCACGGCGCCTTGCGCATCATCGACGGACGTCGGACTGGGCCGCTGCTGCACTCAAGACGCTCTCCTCATCGCGCGAGTGCCCAGCCGCTTCTCGCTCGAGCAAATTGCGCAGCTTGTCTAGATCGCGAATGTGGAAGTCCCGCTGTGGATAGGGGATCTCGATACCGGATGCGCGGAACGCCTTGAGAATCCGCATCCGCAGATCCGAGCGCGCATCGCCGATCTTGTTCACGTCCGTCACCACGGCGATCAACACAAACTCCAGGCCGTCAGCTCCGAAATTGTCGAACCCTGCCCACGGCGGCGGATGCTTCTGCACGAGTTCGCAATCGTGGGCGGCCTTCAACAATATGTCGAGCACCTGCTCCGGGTCGGCATCATAGCCGGCACTGACCCGGATGAGCGCGCGGCCCAACGTGTTGCGATGGGTCCAGTTGGTAACCGTCGTGGTGATGAATTCCGCGTTGGGAACGATGAGGCTGGCGCGATCGAAGGTCTCGATCTCCGTGGCGCGAACCGAGATGCGGCGCACGAAGCCGTCCTGGCCGTTGACGGTCACGCGGTCGCCCACCTTGATCGGCCGCTCGACGAGGAGGATGAGCCCGGAGACGAAATTGTTGACGATCGACTGCAGGCCGAAGCCGATGCCGACCGACAAGGCGCCGGCGACGATGGCGAGGCTCGTTATGTCGAAGCCGGCGTAGGAAATCGCCACCAGCGCAGCGACGGCGAAGCCGACGTATCCGGCGCCGGTGTAGATCGAGTTGGCGAGCCCGGCATCGATGCGGCCCTGCGCCAGCGCTCCGGCGGCCAGCCAGCGCTGCACGAAGCGCGTCGCCGCGAGCAGGCCGACGAACAGCGCGAGGGCCGCGATGATGCGGGCGAGCGAGATGCGTACGCCACCGACCTCGAAGCCGAACACGGCGGCGCGCATCCAGCTGGTGATCTCGGCGCTGGAGATGCCCCACGACAGCAGCAGCAGCGGCACGGCAAGCGCGAACAACAGCACGTTGAGCACGCCGCGCTGGAAGCGGGCGAGCTGGCTGCGGCCGAAATCGTCGAGGTTGAAGCGCTGCTCGATGATGGCGCTCATGCCGCTCGGCCGTTCGCTCGGCTCGGGGACGAGCCAGCGGATGGCGACGTGCAGCAGTCCGACGACGAGGATGCCGGCGCCGGTCGTCAGGATTTGCGTGACGATGAAACGGCCGAGCGTCACATAGCCGAGCAGGGAGGCGCCGAGCAGGACCGCTGCAAGGACGACAAGCGGGATCTTCATCCGATAGGGACGCCAGCGCGAGACGGGAAGGCCCGGCACGTTGCTCGGCGCGGTGAGCGGCGTGCGCACGATGAGCAGCAGCAGCGCTGCATAGAAGAGGCTGGCGATGAAGGCCGTGACGATGCTCGTCGACAGCGGCAGCGACAGGATGCTGACCAGGCGGCGGGCGAGATAGTCGAGGGCATAGACGACAGTCATCGCCTGCACGGCGAAGCTCACCGTGCGCGCGCTCGCATCGTCGAGATCGAGCACGCGCCAGCGCGGCCGCTTCGGCTGCAGCAGGGCACGTGCCAGCGCCGAGACGGCGATCATCACCAGCAACGGAAAGAGCGCCGACTGGGCGAAGCGCTCAACCTGCCAGTAGAGCAGCCCCAGCTCGTCGAGCCCGACGTAGAGCACGATGAGGGCGGCGGCGACGGGAAGGGCAAAGGCGGGGGCCACCCACGCCGCATTGGCGGCGCGCTCGGGCAGCGACGGCAGCGACGGTCCGCTGACGTCGAGGCGCGTGTGGATGAGGCGGCGGGTCAGCAGGTGCAGCCCCAAGAAGCCGAGCAGCGCGGCGCCGACGACGGCCAAGAGGCCAAGGCCGTTCAGCTTGGCGGCCGACCACCAATTCGAAACGATGAAACCGAGCTGGCGGCGCGCGAGGTGCAGCTGATCGCCGGCCTGCTCCCAGACGCGCCACTGCAGCGGCGTGTCCGTCTGGCGGAAGAGGAAGCGCGTGAAGATGCCCTTGCGCGCGCTCTGCACGCGGCCGATGAGCTGGCGCGCCCGCACCTCGATGAGCGCAGCTTTCTTGATGGCGCCGTCGATCTGCGCGGCGATGCCGTTGAGCCGCTGGCGCTCGGCGGCGACGTCGGGCGCCTCGGGCGGCTCGCCAGCGGCGGGTGGCGCGCCGAGCTTGGCGATCTGTGAGCGCACTTCCTCCAGACGCGGACGCAGCGTCTCGGCCGCCTCCTTGGCGTTGTTCTCGATCTTCTCGATGCCTGTGCGCAGCGCGGCGAGGTCACGCTGGCTGCCGGGCGACTGCTCGAGGTTCTTCTCGGCCGCCTCGATAGCGCCGGAGAGACCGTTGACGGGTTTCACCAGCTCGTCGACGGAGGGACCGCCCGCTTTCGGTTGCGCTGGCGGCGCTGGGGGAGCAGGCGCCGGTGCAGTGTCGGCCGCAGCCTTGGCGGCGGGGGCGGGTGTGGGCGATGCCGTTTGCGCGACCGCGGCGGCGCTCGCCAGCGTGCCGGCCGCGCACGCCAGCAAAGCGAGTAGCCTCGATATCGGCATCGAACGGCGCATCAGGAACCTCCCCGCAAGAGACTGTGCAATGACGACGATGACGCCCGCGATCACTCGGCCGCTTGTCCGAGTAGGTGTGGCGGGCGCGTGGGTGGCGATGGCGAAACGCGCGGCCCGGCACAGCGCACGAGCAGCAGCTTGCGCTTGCCGTCGAGCGCTGCCTGCTCGACGACGTCGATAGGCTTCGCCGGCTTAGGCGCGCACAAGTTGGTGAGAGCGGGGCCGCGCGTCATTTTTCGCACGACGATGGCCAGCGCGACCACGACCGCGGCAACGAATGCACGTGCAGCAAAACTTCCGGCATTTTCTCACTCGTCGCGCATAAGACACGCAGATCGTTGGCGGTTCCAGGATGCGCGCCGCCATCGCCGCGCCACCCCTGCGGGTATACCCGCTAGTTCATGCGATTTTAACCCTAATGATCGAACTGTTGACGGGTAAAGCGCCGCAACCCGTGATGCCGCCGCGCCCGCAAAATCGGGCCTTCTAGCCCCGCGGCTAGCCTTCGGTGCGAAGCTTGTGTGTAATGCGTACCAGAGTATATCGGCCATGCCGGCGCCTCACGCCTCCCCCTCTCAGAATCAGATAGCTTCCCTGCGCATGCGCGAGCACGACGCCATCGAGCTGCCGTCCGCTCCCTTCGACGCCATCACACCGATGCAGGGGCTCGGCAGCTACCTGCCGACCGTCGGCGCGATCGTCATCGGCGCGCTCATCGCCCTTGGCGTCGTCGCCAGCGGCGTCGGGACCCCCGTGCTCGTCGCCATGTTGGTAGCGCTGGCGACGGTCGGCCTGTTCGCCCTCTTCGCCTACTCGGCCGGCTACATCCGCTTCGGTCAACGCGCGCCGCTCGTCGACATCGTGAAAGCGGCGGCCGATGGCCTCGACGTTGGCGTGATGATCGCGCGTCGCGACGGCGAGCCGCTGTACGCCAACGCGACGTTCGAGGCGTTGGTCGGCCGCGGTGAGCGCGACCAGCTCGTTGGCTTGCAGCAGTTCCTTACCGGCGATGCTGCAGCGAGCGCGGCGCTGTTCCGCTTGACGCGTGCCGCCGAGCGCGGCGAGCCGCTCGCCGAGGAGTTCGCCGTCGGGCGCCCACTGCCGGGCGAGCGTACGCGTCGCACGCTGCAGTTGTCGGTAAGTCCGATCGCCGTCGAGCGTGACCCATCCGGCCTCGTCATTTGGCGTCTCACCGACGTCACTGCCGACCGTCAGCGCGAAGCAACCCGCATCGCCGGCGTCGAGGTGCAGCTGGCACAGTTCGACAACGCGCCGATCGGGCTCGCCTCGGTCGCCGCTGACGGCACGCTCTTGCATGTCAACGGGACGCTGGCGCGCTGGATCGGGCACACGCCGAGGGCCGTGGTCGAGCAACGGTTGACGCTCGCCGACATCGCCTCCGGCGATGGAGCGGCGCTCGTTTCGCACCTTACCGGCTCAGCCAACGAGGAATCGGCGACGCTGGACGTGGACCTGGCACGCGAGGACGGCCGCGTGATGCCGGCGCGCCTGCTGGCTCGCGCCGTGCCGAGCGGCAGGGGGCTGACCGTCGCCGTCGTCGACCTCGCCGGCGAAGGCGCCGCCGAGTTCGAGGGCGACGCTGCCGGTGCGCGCTTTGCACGCTTCTTCCAGTCGGCGCCGTTCGGCATCGCCATGCTCGGGTCCGACGGGCGCATCGTTTCCGCCAACTCGGCCTTCTGCCGCATGCTGCTCGACGGCGCCGCCGGTACGGGCATCTCCGCCGCCGACGCGCTCGGCCGCGCAGCCGATCCCGAGACGCGCGCCGCCGTCGACGAGGGCTTGAAGCGCGTCATCTCGGGGCGCGTGCACAACGTGCCGATCGAGATCACCGCCGGCGCCAAGCGCGATCACGTCACGCGCGTGTTCATGAGCCCGTTCGCGGCGGGTGGCGCGCGCGAGGCGGCAATCCTCTACGTCGTCGACGCCACCGAGCAGAAGGCGCTGGAGGCACGCTTCGCGCAGAGCCAGAAGATGGAGGTGGTCGGCAAGCTGGCGGGCGGCATCGCGCACGATTTCAACAACATGCTGACGGCCATCCTCGGCTTCTCGGACATGCTCTTGACCATGCACCGGCCGAAGGATGTCGCCTACAAAGACATCATGAACATCAAGTCGAGCGCCAATCGCGCCGCCGAGTTGGTGCGCAAGCTGCTCGCCCTCGCCCGTCAGCAGACGCTGCAGAACGAGGTGGTGAACCTCGGCGAGGTGCTGAGCGATGAGTCTTCGCTCCTGAAGCGCTACCTCGGCGAGAAGAGCGAGCTGAGGATCGAGACCGCGCCCGACCTGTGGTACGTGATGACCGACAAGCACGAGTTCGTGCAGGCGCTGTTCAACCTCATCACCAATGCCAAGGACGCGATGCCGGACGGCGGCACGCTGACCATCCGCGCGCGCAATGTCCCCGAGCGCGAGTCGCAGAAGTTCGAGCACCGCGAGTTCGTGCACGGCGAGTACGTGCTGATCGAGGTCGGCGACACCGGCCACGGCATGAGCCGCGAGGTGATGGACAAGATCTTCGAGCCGTTCTTCACCACCAAGGCCGTCGGCAAGGGAACGGGATTGGGCCTGGCTTCCGTCTACGGCATGGTCAAGCAGTCGGGCGGCTACATCTATCCCGAGAGCGAGGTCGGAAAGGGCACGACGTTCCGCATCTACCTGCCACGCCATAATGCGGAGAAGGACGAGGAGGCCGTCGCCCCGAAGGAGAGAAAGAGGGAGCAGCGCGCCGCCGACCTCACCGGCACCGGGCGCGTGCTCCTCGTCGAGGACGAGGAGGTGGTGCGCAACTTCGCGGCGCGGGCGCTGAAGCGGCAGGGCTACAAGGTGCTGGAAGCCGCGAGTGGCGTCGAGGCGCTGGAGGTGATGGAGAAGAGCAAGGGCAAGATCGACATCGTCGTCTCCGACGTCGTCATGCCGGAGATGGACGGCCCGACGCTGCTGAAGGAATTGCGCAAGAAGAACCCGGACCTGAAGATCATCTTCGTCTCCGGCTATCCGAACGACGCCTTCAAGGCGGCGCTGGGGGATGAGAACTTCGCCTTCCTGCCCAAGCCGTTCTCGCTGCCGCAGCTCGCCGCCAAGGTGAAGGAGGAGCTGGGGCGCGAATAATGCGCTAGGCTTGCCACCATGCGCATCGGACGCATCATAGCGACGGCGATCTTTTTCGCCCTGCTCGGCACGCCGGCCGCGCCGGCGGACAAGATCGTGCCGCGGGCCGGCCATGCCATTGCGCCGCTGCCGACCGACGAGGCGGTGCGCAAGGGCATGGTGACGATCCGCGATCTCGTGCGCACCAACCACTCGCTCGTCACCCACCGGCGCATGCCCCCGGACCACGCGCTGCGTTTTGCGGCGCAGGTGAAAGTCGAGGCCGACCGGATCCTGGCCACCAGCAATCTGTCGGGGGAAGCGCAGGAGAAGCTGCGCGCGCTGCTCGAAGAGGTCGTCACCGGCATCGGCGCGGTGGCGAAGCCGGACGCCGGCATTAGCCCGATGGATGGCCTGGTGCGCGCCGACGAGGCCTTGGCGCGCTACCCGCAGGAGTTTGATCATCCCGGCTGGGCGCCGGCGCAATCGCTCGAGTAGCCCTCTTTTCGCTGCTTCACTGTCATCCCGGGCGAAGCGAGCGCAGCGAGCGAGACCCGGGACCCAGCACAAGATGTGCCGAAGGCACGGTGGAGGCTTCGCCACACATTACGCTGGGTCCCGGATAGCGGTTCGCGCTGCTCACCGCTTCCGGGATGACAGCGGCTTCGGGGCTAGAACCTGCCGGTGAGGCCGACGACGGGGCCTTGCTGGATGACGTCGAACTCGTAGCGGTTGGTGCCACGTCCCTGCACATAATCGACGGACAGCGCTTTCCAGCCGAGGTAGCCGTCGAAGTCGATCGCCGCATGCGAGCCGAGGTACCAATTGTAGGTGGCGACCGTCTGCCAGGTGAACTTGCTGCCGATGCCGACGCCGCCGATGTCGCCGCGCACGATGAACTGCTCTCCGGGCGCGTGCGTGTAGGTGATGCGGGCGCCGATGAACGGATCAACCCAATCGACGCCGCCCGAGCGCGCGATGGCCCGCGTTCCGGAGACGATGAGGCCGTCGACGTTGAGCGTGCCGGCGAGGGCTACGTCGACGTCCAGCTCCTGATGCCAGTAGCGGGCGCCGGCCAAAAGATCGAGCGTCGTGTCGGTTTCGCCGGGACCGTGGCCCAGCTTCCAGCGGTTGGTCTCGTACATGCCGCCCAGCTCGACGATCCAGAAGCGATAATCGGCGGAGAGCGCGGCGCCGAGCGCGCCGCTGACGCTGGGCGAGAAGGTTTTCGAGGTGGCGAAGGAGGTGGAGTTCGAGTTGTCGGCGTAGATGATGTCGGAATAGAGCGTGATGGCGCCGCGGCGCGCCTGCATGTAGGCCATGAAGGCGAAGTCCAGGGTTTCGAGGACCTGCACCGGGGTCTCGCTGACCGAGAACTCGCGCCCCTTGATGACGGTGTCGCCATCGATCCAGGGAGTCCAGGCATAGGGCGTGAACTGAAAATGCCAGCCGCTCGGACCCGGCTTGATGGGCGTTACGGTGGTTTGAAACCCGTCGGCCAGGGCAGCGGACGACCAGAGGATCAACGCGGCACTTGCCCAAACAGGCACGCGCATCTCCACCCTCCCTCGACGAGATTTCCACAGGTAGCGCACAGTGGCTGATTCGGCCCGCGGCGGTTGTGGCGGCGACGACACGCCTCGAGCGCTTCGGCCAGGGACCGACAATTCGCCGATTCTGCAGGTCAGCCGAAGATGTAGTCGATGATGTAGGTGCGCGCCTCGGCGGGAAGGCCCTCCGGCGGCTTGATGAACTTGGCGCGATGGATGGCATTCACTGCCGCGTCGTCCATGGCTTTGTTGCCGCTCGAATGCAGCACGCGCACATACAATAGATCGCCCTGCTGGGTGATCTGGAAGGTGACGAGCACGCGTCCCCACAGCGCGAACGGACCGGGGCGCGTCTTCATCAGGGCGGCGATGACGGCCTTGTTGAACTCGTCCGACTTGCCGCTGGCGCCGCTGCCGCGCACCTGCATGCCGCCGCCCGAGTACATCGCCTGCTGCTGCGGCTGCGGGCGCGACGGCTTGCGGTCGTAGTGCTCCTTGACCTTCCGGCTGAGATCGTCGGCGGCGGCGTCGACGAGGGCCTCGAGCGAGGGGAGCGATGGCTGGCCGGCCTCGCGCTCCGTCTCGGCGGTTTCCTCCTGCGGCTCCGCCTCGGCCGGCTCTTCGGTCGGCTGCGGTTGCTCGACCCGAGGCTGGGGCAGGGCGGCGGTCTGCTGCGGCTGCGGCGGCGCCGGATTGGCCGGCTGCTGGGCGCCGTCCTGCCATTTCGTCGTCTTGGCGTTCTTGTCCGGGTCGGGGACGAGCTCGACGCTGATGGTGTTGGATTCCTGGCCCCGTCGCTCCTGCCGCTGGCGCTCCAACTCCTGCTCGAGCGCCGAGAGGCCGCCGAGGTTCATCACCTGCGCGGCGATGACGGCGGCATAGAGCAGGGTGACAAAAGCCGCGCTCGCCCACAGCGTGCGCTCGTGCTGCTCGGAGGAGGCGCGGATGCGCTCATCGGCGTCGAGCACGCCGATGAGGCTCGCCGCCTCGGCGGCGGGCTTGGAGGCAGGCGCGGGCGTTTCCGCCCCCACCGCGGAGCCTGACGCAGGCGGCGCCTCGGCCGGCGCCGCCTCCGACGCAAGCTCTTGCGCAACTTTCGCGATATCGGCCATCGAAGGCTAGCGAATCGGATCTCGAATGATCAGCCAGTTTAGCGCGCTAGCCGGCCCGCGCTTGCGGCCAATTGGCCACTACGCACACCGGAAGCACGTCCACCGTGGGGCATTTAGTGATGTAAGCGGCCAAACCCAACGGAGGGGTGGGGCCCCAGGGTCGACCCGACGACTTACCTGTCGTCCTTATGGGGCTGAACGATGTCGAGGAGGGAATCGATCATCTTGATGGCGGTCCCGATGACGGCCGCGTTCATGCGGTAAGCCAGCTCTACCTCGACGAGCGTCACGACGTTTTCGATAGGATCGCCAATGGGAAGCGCGCCAATGCGGACGGGTGCGCCTGGATCAGCCTGTGTGCTGCTCGCGGGCTTCGTCGCGCCCATCTGCGCAATGGCCTGTGCCACCGCCTCGAGCCGTTGGCTCTGAGCGGCCATCGCATTGGAAGCAGTGGTGATGGCGTTGAACATGGGACTAGGGCTACGCAACGCAACTGACCCTGCACCGTCGCAGGCGAAGTGTTTCGGCCTCGTAAATGCGGCTGGACCGACAAGAACAAAAAGTGTACATTCGAGTCGAAATTTGAGAACATTGGGCGCTTGCCATATAGGTGAACGACATGACGAACCGGCCGGAATTCAAGGTCGTCGAGGGGGGTGCGATGGATAAGATGAAGGCGCTCGAGGCGGCGCTCTCCCAGATCGAGAAGATGCACGGCAAGGGCTCGGTCATGCGCCTTGGCGCCAACGACGCCTCCATGGACGTGGAGGCGATCTCCACGGGCTCGCTCGGCCTCGACATCGCGCTCGGCATCGGCGGCCTGCCGCGGGGCCGCGTCATCGAAATCTACGGCCCTGAATCCTCGGGCAAAACCACGCTCGCGCTGCAGGTCGTGGCGGAGAGCCAGAAGCGCGGTGGCATCTGCGGCTTCGTCGACGCCGAGCACGCCCTCGATCCCGTCTATGCGAGGAAGCTCGGCGTCAAGGTCGAGGACCTCCTGATCTCGCAGCCCGACACCGGCGAGCAGGCGCTCGAGATCGCTGACACCCTGGTGCGCTCCGGCGCCATCGACGTGCTGGTGGTCGATAGCGTCGCCGCCCTGACACCCAAGGCCGAGCTCGAAGGCGAGATGGCCGACATGCAACCCGGCATGCAGGCGCGGCTGATGAGCAAGGCGCTGCGCAAACTGACCGCGTCGATCTCCAAGTCGCGCTGCATGGTCATCTTCATCAACCAGATCCGCATGAAGATCGGCATCATGTTCGGCAACCCGGAGACGACGACGGGCGGCAACGCGCTGAAGTTCTACTCCTCGGTGCGCCTCGACATCCGCCGCATCGGCCAGATCAAGGAGCGCGAGGAGGTGGTCGGGAACCAGACGCGCGTCAAGGTGGTCAAGAACAAG
Organism: Hyphomicrobium sp.; assembly: GCF_009026145.1. GTDB lineage: Bacteria > Pseudomonadota > Alphaproteobacteria > Rhizobiales > Hyphomicrobiaceae > Hyphomicrobium_A. The sequence continues at coordinate 6,361 of NZ_WBUE01000036.1, read as the reverse complement.
GTGGCCCCGCCGTTCAAGCAGGTCGAGTTCGACATCATGTACGGCGAGGGCATCTCCAAGGTGGGCGAGCTGATCGACCTGGGAAGCAAGGTGGGCGTGGTCGAGAAGTCGGGCGCCTGGTTCTCCTATGGCGGCAACCGCATCGGCCAGGGGCGCGAGAACGCCAAGGCGTATCTGAAGGAGAACCCGAAGGTGGCGGCGGCCATCGAGAAGGCGATCCGCGAGAACGCCGGGCTGATCGTCGACAAGCTCCTGATCGAGGAGGCGGTGGCCGACGACGGCGAGGAGCCGGACGAGGACGGCGTGCTGCCCGACGAGGATGACGGCGGCAAGAAGCCGGCCCGCGCCAAGCGCTGAGTTCCGCAGCCGGGCGAGCCGACCGGCGGTCTAACAAGTGTGTCATCCTCGGGCTCATGCTGGAAGCATACCTCCGGCATGACCCGAAGGCCCAATTCTGCGCTTGCTCCGACGCACCGGCCTCGGTGGTGGGCAATCGCCAGCGCTATAGGCACTAGGAGCCCGCGTCCCCCCTGGATCCTCGGGACAAGCCCGAGGATGACAATTGGGATGGATCATCCGGAGGGTAGAAAGCGCCGCAGGCGCTTGACACCAAGGCTTCCGATCCGCGACGGATATGCCCCGACCCGGTGTCAGACCCGAAGGGTCAGACACCCTGGGCGCCGGTGCCTTTTCCGAAAGCGACAAGATGGCCTCCGTCAACGATATCCGCCGCGCGTTTCTCGACTTCTTCAAGAGCAACGGCCACGAGGTCGTGCCGTCATCGCCCCTGGTGCCGCGCAACGATCCGACGTTGATGTTCACCAACGCCGGCATGGTGCAGTTCAAGAACGTGTTCACCGGCCAGGAGACGCGCCCCTACGTGCGCGCCGCGTCCTCGCAAAAGTGCGTGCGCGCCGGCGGCAAGCACAACGACCTCGACAACGTCGGCTACACGGCGCGCCACCACACCTTTTTCGAGATGCTCGGCAACTTCTCCTTCGGCGACTACTTCAAGAGCCAGGCCATCCCGCTCGCCTGGGAGCTGCTGACCAAGGACTTCGGTCTCGACAAGAAGCGCCTCACCATCACCGTCTACCACGACGACGAGGAGGCGTATTCGATCTGGAAGAAGCTGACCGGCTTCTCCGACGACAAGATCATCCGCATCGCCACGAGCGACAACTTCTGGCAGATGGGCGACACCGGGCCGTGCGGGCCGTGCTCGGAGATCTTCTGGGATCACGGCGACACGATCCCCGGCGGCCCGCCGGGCTCCAAGGATGCCGACGGCGACCGCTTCGTCGAGATCTGGAACCTCGTGTTCATGCAGTACGAGCAGCTGCCGGGAGGCGAGCGCATCGACCTGCCCAAGCACTCCGTCGACACCGGCATGGGGCTCGAGCGCATCGCCGCCGTGCTGCAGGGCGTGCACGACAACTACGACATCGATCTGTTCAAGGCGCTGATCGCGGCCTCCGTGGCGGCCACGGGCGTTCCGGCGACGGGAGAGCACAAGGCCTCGCACCGCGTCATCGCCGATCATTTGCGCGCCACAAGCTTTCTCATCGCCGACGGCGTGCTGCCCTCGAATGAAGGGCGCGGCTACGTGCTCCGCCGCATTATGCGTCGCGCTATGCGCCATGCACACCTCTTGGGTGCTAAGGAGCCGCTGATGCACCGCCTGGTGCCGGCGCTGGTGCACGAGATGGGCGACACCTATCACGAGCTGCAGCGCGCCCAGCCGCTGATCACCGAGACGCTGCTGCTGGAGGAAACGCGCTTCAAGAAGACGCTGGAAAAGGGCCTTGGCCTGCTTGGCGAGGCGACCGCCAAGCTGAAGAAGGGCGATGTGCTGCCCGGAGAGACGGCCTTCAAGCTTTACGATACGTTCGGCTTCCCGCTCGACCTGACCGAGGACGCGCTGCGCCCGCGCGGAATTTCGGTCGGCACCGAGGCCTTCAACGCGGCGATGGAGCGGCAGAAGGCGGAAGCGCGCAAGGCCTGGAAGGGCTCTGGCGAGGCGGCGACGGAGGCGATCTGGTTCGAGGTCAAGGAGAAGACCGGCGCCAGCGAGTTCCTCGGCTACGAGGCGGAGACGGCGGCGGGCGAGATCGTGGCGCTCATCAAGGACGGTAAGGAGGTAAAGAGCCTCAAGGCCGGCGAGGAGGCGGCGATCGTCGTCAACCAGACGCCGTTCTATGGCGAATCCGGCGGCCAGGTGGGTGACACGGGCGTCATCGTCGGCGCCAAGGGCGCGCTGTTCCGCGTCACCGATACGCAGAAGAAGGCCGGCGGCCTCTACGTGCACCTCGGCACGGTGGAGAAGGGCAGCTTCAAGACGGGCGAGACGGTCGATCTTACCGTCGATCACGCCAACCGCACGGCCATCCGCGCCAACCACTCGGCGACCCACTTGCTGCACGAGGCGCTGCGCCAGGTGCTGGGGCCGCACGTGGCGCAGAAGGGCTCGCTCGTGGCGCCGGGGCGGCTGCGCTTCGACTTCTCGCATCCCAAGCCGATGAGCCCCGAGGAGATCGCTGCCGTCGAGGCGCGCGCCAACGCCATCGTGCTGCAGAATTCCCCCGTCGAGACGCGCCTGATGGCGCTCGAGGACGCCATGCAGTCGGGCGCCATGGCGCTGTTCGGCGAGAAATACGGCGACGAGGTGCGCGTCGTCTCGATGGGTGAAGCCGGCCCCAATGCCAACAAAGCCTGGTCAGTCGAATTGTGCGGCGGCACGCACGTCAGGCGCACCGGCGACATCGGCCTCGTCAAGATCATCGCCGAAAGCGCCAGCGCCTCGGGCGTGCGCCGCATCGAGGCGCTCACGGCGGAAGCCGCGCGTGCCTACTTGAGCGAGCAGGAGGCGCGCATCAAGGACATCGCCTCGGCGCTGCACGTGCGCCCGGAGGATGCGGGCGAGCGCGTAAAGGCGCTGATCGAGGAGCGTAAGCAACTCGAGCGCCAACTCGCCGAGGCCAAGAAGCAGCTCGCCCTCGGCGGCGGGAGCAAGGATGCCGGGCCGGCGGTCATCGAGGTAGGCGGCCGCAAGTTCCTCAAGCTGTCGGTGTCGGGCGTCGAGATGAAGGATCTCAAGGCCATGGCCGACGACGGGCGCGCCAAGATCGGCTCGGGGATCGTCGCCATCGCCAATAATTCGGCCGACGGCAAGCTCGGCATCGTCGTCGCCGTGACGACCGACCTCGCCGACAAGGTGAGCGCCGTCGATCTCGTGCGTGCCGGCTCGGAAGCGGTGGGCGGCAAGGGGGGCGGCGGGCGTCCCGACATGGCGCAGGCGGGTGGTCCGGACGGCTCGCGCGCCGATGCTGCGCTGCAGGCGATCGAAGCGCGCCTCAACGCCGCCTGAGGATTTGCGCCTACCACGCAAGGCGGCGCCTCATTATCGGGGAAGTTTCTGCTATTGATCGACCGCAATGCTTCGCGTGGCAACTGCAGCGCTAAATGCCCGGCGGCGGGAGAGCGATGACGGCGGAAGGCACCGATTTCACCATCTACCGCGAGGCGATGATCGTCCTCGTCACCGCAGCCGTGTTGGTGCCGCTCGGCCAGCGCTTCAGGCTCAGCCCCATTCTCGGCTTCCTCATCGCCGGCGCCGTGCTCGGCCCGCATGGTCTCGGCGCGCTGAAGGGCTACTTGCCGCCGCTGCAATGGATCACGGTGTCGGAGGACAAGGGCCTCGGCGCCATCGCCGAGCTGGGCATCGTCTTCCTTCTATTCATCATCGGCCTCGAGCTGTCGTTCAAGCGCTTGCTCACTATGCGGCGGCTGGTGTTCGGCCTCGGCACGCTGCAGGTCTCCATCTCGGCGGTGATCATCGGCCTCATCGCCGCGCTGTTCGGCGCCAAGCCCGGCTCAGCGGCCCTCATCGGCTTTTCGCTCGCCCTTTCATCGACGGCCGTCGTCATCGAGGTGCTGTCGCGGCACGGGCGTCTCAGCACCACCACCGGACGCACCTCCTTCGCCATCCTGCTGCTGCAGGACTTGGCGGTCGTCCCGCTCCTCTTCCTCGTATCTATTCTCGGGCCGGAACATGAGGGCAGCTTGCTCGGCGGCCTCGCGCAGGCCTTCGGGCAGGCGCTGCTCGTCATCGTTCTCATCGCCGTCGTCGGCACGGCGCTGCTGCGGCCGCTGTTCCGGCACGTCGCTTCCGCCGATTCGACCGAACTGTTCGTCGCTGCCGCATTGCTCGTGGTCGTCGGCAGCGGGCTCGTCACCGCCGCCGCCGGACTGTCGATGGCGCTGGGGGCTTTCATCGCCGGGCTGCTATTGTCGGAGACCGAGTATCACCGCGCCATCGAAGCGACGATCGACCCGTTCAAGGGCCTGTTGCTCGGCGTCTTCTTCTTCTCGGTCGGCATGAGCCTCAACGTATCGACGCTCCTCGCCTACCCGTGGGCGATCATCGGAGGCATCCTCGGGCTGATCGCCATCAAGGGCGCCGTGCTCGTCGGCCTCTTGCGCCTCTTCCGCATCTCATGGCCGTCGACCGTCGAGACGGCGCTGCTGCTCGGGCCCGGGGGCGAGTTCGCGTTCATCGTCATCGGGCTGGCCATCGTGGAAGGCATCATCTCGGACGGCCGCGGCGCGATCGTCCTCGCCATCACCTCGTTCTCCATGGCGCTGGTGCCGGCACTCGACCATCTCGGGAGGTGGCTTTCGGGCGAGCTGGCGGTCAAGCAGGAGCCCAACCCGGCGCTCAGCGTGCCGCCGCCGCATGAGCACGTTGACGCCATCATTATCGGCTCGGGCCGCGTCGGCGGGCTCGTCTCCGAAATGCTCAAGCGGCACAACGTGCGGCACATCATCGTCGAAAAGGACCCGGCGGCGGTAACGCGCTGCCGCGATGAGGGGTTGCCGGTCTATTTCGGCGACGCCAAGAACCCGCTGTTCCTCAAGCGCTGCGGCATCGAGCAGGCCAAGGGCGTGGTCATCACCATCAACAAGCCCTCGGAGGTCGGGGAGATCGTCACCGCGGTGCGCGACTTGCGCGACGACATCCTCATCGTCGCCCGCGCGCGCGATGCCGAGCATGCCCGCCACCTCTACCGGCAGCAGGTGACGGACGCCGTGCCGGAGACCATCGAGGCGAGCCTGCAGCTCTCCGAGGCGACGCTGGTCGGCCTCGGTGTGCCGACCGGGCCGGTCATCGCCTCCATCCACGAGAAGCGCGACGAGTTCCGCGAGCAGCTGCAGGGTGCCGCCGGGCGGCCGACGCGCGGGCTGCGGGCCAGCCAGCTCAAGAAATCCAGCTAGTCGTCGAGCTTCAAACGCGCCGCCTCGCGGACCGCCGGCCCGATGCGATCGATGCGGTTGGTCCAGATGCCGCCTGCGAAGCCCTTCGGGATTGCAGCAAGGCTCGTCGCATCGTCGATACCGCTCGTGCCGGGGTCGCCGGCGCTGAAGTTGCCAGTGACGAACACGTCGGAGCCGGCCGCGCGCATGCGCTGCAGGAAGCGCTCAGGCCAGCCCCACAGCAGCCCCGCGTAGTTCGCCGGCACCAGCAGCAGCGTGTTGCGGCAGGCTTGCGGCACATAGCCGGTCCATCCGACCGCGAGATAGGTGAGCCCGCAGCGCTTGAGCGTGTCGCGGGACATCACCTTTATATCCGGAAGACGGGCGTTCAGCTCAGCGATGGGCTGCTTGCCACCATAGACCATGAGCAGATTGCGCTCGTCGGGCGAAAGCCCCTCGATGCGCGCCGCGAGAAGCTTGCCCTCCTCGGGGTCGTCGCCTTTCACGTTGATGAGGAAGCGCTTGTCGGGGAACCGCGCTAGCACCTCATCGAGCGTCGGCATCAGCCCGACGCCCTTGCCGCGCAAGGGAAACGTCATGCCGCCATCGGCGGTGTAGCCATAGCCGATGTCGAGCGCCTTCAACTCGGCGAGCGTGTGATCGCGCGTGACGCCCTTGCCCTCGGTGCGGCAGCCGAGCGTCCAGTCGTGGAATACGGCGAAGTGGCCGTCGGTCGTCGGGTGGACGTCGAGCTCGACGATGTCGGCACCGGCACGGAACGCCGCGTCTATGGAGGGGAGCGTGTTCTCGATGAACTCGTGCTCCGGGGGATAGATGCGCGTCGCCGTACAGGTGTCGGATTTAAGATCGTGGTGCGTGAAGGTCTGGTGGAGGCCGCGATGCGCGAGCAGCACGGGCTTTCCTTCTTCTGGGGTGGAGAAGAGGGAGGTGTTGTTGAGATAGCAGAAAGCGGTGAAGAGGACAGCGGCGATCAGTACGTAACGCAGGAGCTTCATCATTGGGTCCGAGTGGTTCGTTGAGGGCGGCACCACAGGCGGCCAAAGCGGCGGGCGCGTGGCACGCATGGGGCTCGGGGGGGGCATTTACC
>NZ_WBUE01000007.1 GCF_009026145.1 Hyphomicrobium sp. | reverse complement strand
CCCGCGGCCGAGGCGCCTGCTCCCGCTGCACCGGCCACCCAGCCGGCCGAAGCCGCCAAGTCCGAGGCCGCCAGTCCCGGCGCCGTTGTCATCCCCATCGTCATCGCGCGGCAGTTGCGCGACGAGCCGCTCCCACTCTCCCTGCTCGACCTGCCGGTGAAAGATCTCGGTATCGCCGGCGCCAAGCTGGCGATCACCGACAACAACACCACCGGCCGTTTCATGAACCAGGAGTTCAAGCTCGAGCCGATCGAGGAGTCCGACCCGGCCAAGCTGATCCAGGACGTGGTGCAGAAAGTCGACGCCGGCGCACATTTCATTCTCGTCGACGCCACGCCCGACACGCTGCTCAAAATGGCCGACGCGCTTCAGGGCAAGGAGGCGTTGCTCATCAACTACGGCGCCGCCGATGACAGTCTGCGCGAGGAGAACTGCCGCCCACAGGTGCTGCACACCGCCCCGACACGCTCCATGCTCACCGACGCGCTCGCCCAGTACCTTGCGTGGAAGAAGTGGCCGCGCTGGCTGCTCGTTCTTGGCCCCACCGAGAAGGACAAGTTGTACGCCGAGGCGCTACGCCGCTCGGCCAAGCGCTTTGGCGCCAAGATCGTCGAGGAGCGCACATTCACCTACGATTCGGGCAACCGGCGTACGGACGGCGGCTTCGAACAGGTGCAGCAGCAGATTCCGACCTTTACCCAGAACGCACCCGACTACGACGTGCTGGTGGTCGCCGACGAGAGCAACCTGTTCGGTGACTACCTTCCCTACCGCACCTGGGACCCGCGCCCCGTGGCGGGCACCGCGGGGCTCACCGCCGATAGCTGGCACCCGGCCATCGAGCTGTGGGGCGGGACGCAATTCCAGAACCGTTTCAAGCGGTTGGCCGACCGCAACATGCGCTCCACCGACTACAACGCATGGTTGGCGACGCGCATGGTCGGCGAAGCCGCCTCGCGCACCAAGTCGGGCAAGTTTCAGGATCTCGTCGCCTACATGAAGTCCCCGAGCTTCGATCTCGCCGGCTTCAAGGGCGTCGGCCTGTCGTTGCGCGGCTGGAACGGCCAGCTGCGTCAGCCCATTCTGGTCACCACGCCAAAGCTGCTGGTCAGCGTGTCGCCGCAGCAAGGCTTCCTGCATCAATTCAGCGAACTCGACACGCTCGGCATCGACAAGCCGGAAAGCAAATGCCGGGCGTTCACTCAATGAGCGCAGCGGCGAACATCGCCGTGAACGGCTGCAGAAGAGTCTCAGGAGGAAATTTCGTAATGCGCTTCAAGGTCGGCATCGCCGCGCTGCTCGGCATCGGTTCCGTACTAGCCCTGCCGGCGCCCGCGGCTATGGCCTATACGGCCTTCGTCACCAATGAGAAGGATAATTCGGTGTCCGTCATCGACACCGAGAAGCTCGAGGTGATCAAGACCTTCCCCGTCGGCCAGCGTCCGCGCGGCGTCATCCTCTCGAACGACGGCAAGTGGCTGATCGTCTGCACCAGCGACGACAACATCATCCAGGTCTACGACAGCAAGACGTATGAGTTCATCAAGACGCTGCCCTCGGGTCCCGATCCCGAGCTGCACATCCTGCATCCGTCCGGAAATCCGCTGTACGTCGCCAACGAGGACGACAATCTCGTCACCATCGTCGACATCCAGAGCGGCAAGATCCTGGGCGACATCCCGGTGGGTGTCGAACCGGAAGGCATGGGCATGAGCCCCGACGGCAAGGTGCTGGTCAACACGTCCGAAACGACCAACATGGCGCACTTCATCGACACGACCACGCATAAGACGTTCGACAACGTGCTGGTCGACAGCCGCCCACGCGTCGCCATCTTCAATCCGGCAGGCACGCAACTTTGGGTGAGCTCGGAGATCGGTGGCACCGTCACGGTGATCAACCCCGCCGATCGCAAGGTCATCACCAAGATCCACTTCGAGATTCCCGGCATCACCAAGGAGGCCATCCAGCCCGTAGGCGTGCGCATCACGCCGGACGGCAAAACCGCGTTCGTTGCCCTTGGGCCGGCCAACCGCGTTGCCGTCATCGACACCGCAACCTTCAAGGTCATCAAGTATCTCCTGGTCGGCCAGCGCGTCTGGCAGATGGCCTTGACACCCGATGGCAAGAAGCTCTTGACCACCAACGGTGCCTCGAACGACGTGTCGGTCATCGACGTTGCTGCCTTGAAGGTGATCAAGTCGATCAGGACCGGCCGCTACCCGTGGGGCGTGGTGGTGGCGCCGTTCTGAATTTTTCGCCGTTCTACCGGGGCTCGGCGGCCTCGCGGAACAAAGGATGACAGTCGTACTGGAGCAAGAAAGACGAACGGCTGCCCGCCTTCAGCGTGGCCAAGCTGAAGAGAAACAATCAATGTTTCCAAAGGCTTGAAGAAGGGGTTGGCAGCATAATCGTCACATGGACATGACAGCTCAATCCAATCCGCCTGACGCCGGCGCGCTCGCGCTCGTCGTCAAGAACGTCAGCCACAGCTTCGGCGACAACCTCGCGCTCAGCGATGTATCGCTGGAAATCCCGCGCGGCCGCTTCGTCGTGCTCCTCGGCCTCAATGGCGCCGGCAAGTCGACGCTGTTTGCGCTCATCACGCGCCTTTACGACAACGTGACGGGCGAGATCCGCATATTCGGCCACGACATCCGCCGGCGCGCCATGGCGGCGCTGCAGCGCCTTGGCGTCGTCTTCCAGAGCCGCACGCTCGATCTCGACCTGACGTTGAAGCAGAACCTGCTCTATCATTGCGCGTTGCACGGCATCCGCGGACGCGAGGCGCGCCGGCGAACCGAGCGCGTGCTTCAGCTCGTCGGGCTCGCGGATCGTGCACGCGAGAAGGTGCGCAATCTTTCCGGCGGTCAGGCGCGGCGCGTCGAGATCGCCCGCTCGTTGCTGCATCAGCCCTCGTTGCTCCTGCTCGACGAGCCGACCGTCGGCCTCGACATCGGATCGCGTGAAAGCGTCATCAACATCGTGCGCTCGCTGGTCGAGAAGGAAGGCCTCGGTGTGCTGTGGGCGACGCACCTCTTCGACGAGGTGCGCCCCAGCGACCTCGTCGTGCTGCTGCACAAAGGGCGCGTGCTGTTCACCGGCTCGGTGCCCGAGCTGCTCGCCAAGACCGCAACCCAGTCCGTCAGTGACGCTTTCCGCAAGCTGACCGGCGCCGGCACCGAGGAGCTCGCCGCATGACCGCCATGAGCGCGACCGCACACCATCAGGCGAGCGTCACGACGACGATCAGCGAGCGCGCTTGGGGCAGCGAGCCGCCGCGCCTCGGCCTGCGCGCCTACGTCACCTGCTTCAAGGGCATCGTCTGGCGCGAGGTGCTGCGCTACTTGCACCAGCGCGAGCGGTTCCTGTCGGCGCTGGTGCGGCCGCTCATCTGGCTGTTCATCTTCGCCGCCGGCTTTCGCCAGACGCTGGGTGTGTCGATCATCCCACCTTACGAGACCTATGTGCTCTACGAGGTCTACGTGGTCCCGGGCCTGCTCGGCATGATCCTGCTGTTCAACGCCATGCAGTCCTCTCTATCGATGGTCTACGACCGCGAGACGGGCGCCATGCGCACACTACTGGTCAGCCCCTTCCCGCGCTCGTTCCTGCTCATCTCCAAGCTTATCGGCGGCGTCGCCGTTGCCGCCATCCAGGCCTACGTCTTCCTCGGCATCTTCTATTTCTGGGAGGCCGAGCTGACGGGCTGGGGCTATCCGCTGCTGCTGGCGACCCCGGCAGTCCTCGCCCTGCTGCTCATGTTCAACTCGGCCACCGACTATTTCTCCGAGGCGGCCCTGCAGAGGATCATGCTGGCCGCGGCCTTGGTCGAGATCGCCGTCATCGCCGCCGTCATCTACCTTTGGCAGCTGGCCCCACCGTCGATGAACTACCTCGCCGTAGCGCCGGCACTGGTGATCTCAGGGCTGATGCTCGGCTCGCTCGCGCTTTTCATGTCGTCGGTGATCCGTCAGCTGGAGAACTTCGCCGGGGTTATGAACTTCGTGATCTTCCCGATGTTCTTCGCCTCTTCGGCCCTCTACCCGCTATGGCGCGTCAAAGAGTCGAGCGTGCTGCTGTACGAGATGTGCCTGTTCAATCCTTTCACGCACGCGGTGGAGCTCATCCGCTTCGCGCTCTACGGACAGGTCGATTGGCCATCGCTCGGGATCGTGCTGGCCTGCACCGCGGTGTTCCTCGGCGCGGCCATCTTTGCCTATAACCCATCGAAGGGTCTGATTGCCCGCCGTGGCGGCCCAGGCTCGGGAGTGTGAGGAAATGATCAAAGAAGAAATGACGTCCGTGGCGAGTATCCTGAAGCGCGGCATTAGCGCAGCGGCGCTGGCGGCAGCCCTGGCTTTCACCGCCGGCACCGCCCTGCAAGCGCAGGATGCGGCACCAAAGACGGACACGCCGCCAAAAGTCGAGGCCGCGCCTGAGTTGGCGCCGGGCATTGCGCCGGGCGTCGTCCCCGGTGCGCGTCCCGGGGGTATGGAGCCTGCACCGCCAGCCGGCGCCAATCATCCGGCATTCGCGCCCACCCCCGTCACGCCCGACGAGAACGCCGCGGTCGAGTTCTCTCCTTCCACCATTCTCAGCAGCCCCGACTGGCCCTGCATCCAGCGCAAAGTGACGGTGATCTCGCCGGCGCAGATTTGGGATGGCCCGCCCATCGACGGTATCAAGGAGTTCGACCCGGCGATCCGCGATCTGACGGAGCTGCTCGAGAGCCGCCGCGTCCCCCCCGAGGAGGCCGAAAAAGCGATCAAGGAGTACGCCGCCTCGGTCCCTGAGGCCGAGCGCGACAAGAAGCTGACCGAGCTGTTCGCCAGCTTCCTGAGTGAGATCAACACCGACCGGCAGTTCGTCATCGCTAAGGTCGAGGAATTTCAGAAGCGCCAGAAGGGCCGCGCCGCCGAGCTCGAGCGCGAGGGTCAAAAGCTGGCCGAGAAGGGCATGGCGGCAACTGACGAGCTATTGCCGACCGAGACCAATCTCTCACCCGAGCAGCAAGAGTACAACTGGAACGCACGCATATTCCAGGAACGTCAGCAGAACCTCACCATGGCCTGCGAGATTCCGGTCCTTATCGAGCAGCGGGCCTACGAGATCGCCCGCATCATTCGCGCCCAGATGAAGAGCTAGGCGCGGCGGCCCCGCCAAGTAGAGAGCTTCGCCCGTCTCCCGACACGACCTGCAGTGCATTAGGCGATGGCGAGCATATGCCGTCTGCAGGAACTTTGCGGCTCCCCATAGGTTCGCACTAGGAACCAATGGAGGAACGCCATGGCTCTCTATGACCAGCACGATCCCACCGCTACGGATCACCGCCATCTGCGCCCGATCGACCGGACCCCGGGGCTCTGGGATGGGACCGCCCTGCCACTGCTCGTCGCCGTCGCCATCGCGATCGCGCTGATCGCGATGTTCTACCCAAGCGGCGATCGGCGCGTCGGTGATACCAACAATGCCGGGCCAGCCGTGCAGACCGTGACCCCGTCCCCGTCGCCCTCGACCTCGCCGACGCTGCCGACCCCGACGCCGACGACCGAGCCGAGACCGACGCAGGCGCCTATTCGATAGACCTGGCAAGTGACGAGGCGCTGTGCGCAAGCGTACGCCGCCGCGCGCCGTGCGCACGGGTCACGGCAGCTTCTTCACCTCGGCGAGCGGATAGCCGAGCTCCTGCCATCCGTCGGTGCCGTCGCGGAACCACATGACATTGGTGTAGCCGTATTCGAGCGCCCGCTTGGCGGCGTTCCACGACATCCAGCAGTCCTTGAGGCAGAAGAAGACGAGAGGTGCATCGCGCTTACCCCTCGAAAGCCCCTCGAGGGCACCACGAAAGTAGGCATCCATCGTCGGCGACAGCGCGCCATAGCCGACGTTGGGCAGCCAATGCGCGCCCTCGATGCTGCGATGGACGGGCTCGCGCCAAAACGTGCCTGCGGGCAGGTTTGGGGGCTTGGGGGCTTGCGGGTAGACATCGACGAACACAGCCCCATCCTTGTTCCACACATCGGCTGCCTCGTCGTTGGTGAGCACGCGCGCCCCACGCAACGTCGCCGGCACCGGCGTACGGAAGTTGTCCATGCGATAGCCGGTGGGCTCCTCGACCGGCCCGGAGGGCGCCGCACCGGCTGCGGGGGCCGGCGGGACATCCGGGTGCGGCGCGGGCACCTCGACGACCCCTGCGGGCGCTGTGGAGGCACTGTCGGCCGCGGTCGCAGGCGCACCCGCGCGGACGAGAGTGGGCAACGACAGGGCGATGGCGCACAACGCGGTCGCGAGCCGCCCGAGCGTGGAGCCGGGAACGATCCTGTCGGGCGGGAAAAGCCGGCGTCGCGGCTCGTAGCCGAGCGACGCCCCCACCACCTCAGCTGCGCGGACTGGTGATGAGCTTGCTGTCTTCATCGATCATCGGCACGCCGTATTCGAGCAGCACCTTGTCGATGTCCGCCTGCCGCTTGCGGATGATGTCGTTGAGCCGGCGCTTCCACAGATCGTCGCCCTGGCGCACTCCCATGGTGATGCGGAAATCGAGTCGCCCAGCCTTGTCGACATCATTCGTCAGCGGTACGACAATAAGCTTCTCGCCGTTACGCGAACCGTAGTAGCCGGCAATCGGCCCCCACATCACGCCGGCGTCGATCTCGCCCGAGCGGATATCCTTCACCATGTCGGCGGAAGGATCGTCGTAGCGGCGATCGACCATCAACCGATAAGGACGCGCCTTGTCCATCAAGCCGGCCTTGGCGACGATCGTGGCCGACGGAGTACCTTGCACGACGCCGACCTTCTTGCCCTTGAGGCGCGGGTCGAAAATGCTGTCGACGCCGTCGAGCCCGGTGCCCGGCTTGTAGATCAGGGCGTAGGCCGACCGGTATAGCGCGTTGGTGTTGAGCACGAGGTCATCGCCCTGCCCCGTGCCGATGATCACGTCGCAGCGCTTGGCGAGAAGCGTATTGCGCGTGAAGCCGACGGCCTGTGGGAACCACGTGTACTCGACGGGGACCTTCAACTCGTTGCTGATGATCTCGGCGATCTTGTTCTCAAACCCTTCCTTTTTGTCGTTCGAGAACGGCATGTTCGCCGGGTCCGCGCACACGCGCAGAACCTTGCGATTGACGAGGTCCGAACGGTGGCCTTCGACCGCTACGGCTGATCCAGCCATGGCGCAGAACAAGACGAGGCCGCCCAGGGCGGCCCCGACCATTGCTCGAAACGTGTGAAACCTAGCTACCAAGACAAGCTTTCTCTTCTGCTTTCGCTTCTTCCGGCTTTTCATCGCGATTGCGACCGCCGAGCTGACCGGCCGGCAGCGCGTCGCCGCGCGCCTTCAGGTATACGTAGAGGTCGTTGATGAAGCACATCACGTTCTTGTTGTCACCAAACGCCGGCATCACAAATTTGGTACCGGCCGCGTCGCGTACGCGCCCGCTGGCCACCACGCCCAGGAATGTGCCGTAATCCATGTTCTTCAGCGACTCGGCGAGGGCCGGCGCGTAGGTCGAACCGAGGCCATTGGGGCCGTGGCAGACGTGGCACTCGCCGTGATAGCGGCGATAGCCATTGTAGGTCGCCCAGTCGACGACGATGTTATTGTCCTTCTTGCATACGCGGAAGGTCGGGGTACCGTCGGGCAAAACCCATTTGCCGTCTTTGAACTCGGCGCCTTCCTGGGTGATGCAGCCATCGGGCGTTTTCACCTCTTTTGCCATTCCCGGCGCAGCGTCCTGAGCCGTCGCCGAACCGAACACGCCCGCCAGCGCAATGGCTGCGACGACAGCGAAACTGATCCTTCTCACGCGTTTCCCCTATTTGCTTGGGCTAATGGGCATAGACACGTGCTCATTTGGGCGGCTGATTAGAACAGTGCAACGGGCAAAATGTCATACGGTTTCGCATGTTGCGGTGCGAAGTGACATGCCACCGTGCACAAAGCGCCGAATGGGCGGGCGTCGTGCCCCACTCACAAGGAAGACCGGCGCGGGAAAACCCGCGCCGGTCCATTAATGTCGTGACGTCAGCTTATGGCAGCGACCAGACCGTCAGCGAGCCACCCAGAGCGGTGTAGCTGTTGAGGCCAGCGTAGCCACCAACCGCGCCCAGACCGTCGGTCGGGTTCGTCAGACCGGCAGCGAGACCGATGCCAGCCCAGCCACCAACACCCGAGAAGATGCCGATGTACTGCTTGCCCTTGTGACCGTAGGTGAAGGCGTTGCCGATGATGCCGGACGGAGTGCGGTTCTTATACAGCTCCTTGCCGTCCTTCTGATCGACGCACTTGAAGTAGCCCTCGAGGGTGCCGACGCAGGCGATGCCGCCAGCGGTCGTGAGAACACCCGACCAAACCGAGAACTGCTCCTTGTTCGACCACACGATCTTACCCTTGGAGGCATCCCACGCGATGAAGTTGCCCATGTGGCTCTCGCCCTTCGGCGGATACATGGAGAGCGTGGCACCAACGTAGGGCTGGCCAGCCGTGTACTCGACCTTGAAGGGCTCATAGTCCATGCAGACGTGGTTCGTCGGCACGTAGAAGAGGCCCGTCAGCGGCGAGTAAGCAGCAGGCTGCTGGTCCTTCGTTCCGAGAGCGGCCGGGCAGACGTCGGTCGTGTTGACGTCCTGGCCATTCAGGAAGGTGGACTTCGAAGCCACGACCGCGGGGCGGCCATACTTCTCGCTCTTGGGATCGAGATCGACGCCGGTTGACCAGTTGACGGCCGGGTCAAACTTCTCGGCAACGAGCGGCAGACCGGACTCACGGTCAACCGTGTAGCCGAAGCCGTTGCGGTCGAAGTGCACGAGCACGTTGTGCTTCTTGCCCTTCACGTCCATGTTGTCGACGAGGATCATCTCGTTGATGCCGTCGTAGTCCCACTCGTCGAACGGGGTCATCTGGTAAGCCCAGGCGGCCTCGCCGGTCTGCGGGTTACGAGCGATGATCGACATCGACCACTTCTGGTCGATCTGCTTGCCATCCGGTCCAGCGCGCTGAGCCGGGTTCCAGGTCGACGGGTTGCCCGTGCCGTAGTAGACCAGGTTCAGCTTGGGATCCCAGGCATACCAGCCCCAGATCGAACCGCCGCCCAGCTTCCACTGGTCGCCAGTCCAGGTCTTGAGCGAGCTATCGGCGCCAACCGGCTTGCCGAGAGACATGGTCTTCTCAGGGTTGAACAGGATGTCGCTGTCCGGGCCCATCGAATAACCGCGCCACAGCCGCTTGCCGCTGTTGATGTCGTAGCCGGTGAAGAAGCAGCGGACGCCGAACTCGGCACCCGACACACCGATCATCACGACGTCGCCGACGACGAGCGCAGCGCCCGTGCCGGTCTCACCGCGCTTCGGATCGCCGTTGACCGCCTTCCAGACCTCTTTGCCGGTCTTGGCATCGAGAGCGACGAGGGTCGTGTCAGCCTGGTGCAGGAAGAGCTTGCCGTCGGCGTACTGCAGACCGCGGTTGACGGTGTCGCAGCACATCACGGGGATAACAGACGGATCCTGCTTCGGCTCGTACTTCCAGATGATCTTGTTCTCGTCATCGAGGTTGAGAGCGTACACGATGTTCGGGAACGGAGTGTGGAGGTACATCGTGCTGCCGATGACGAGGGGAGAACCCTCGTGACCGCGCAGCACGCCGGTCGAGAACGTCCAAGCAACCTTCATGCTGCCGACGTTCTTCGTGTTGATCTGGTCGAGGGACGAATAACGGTGTGCATTGTAGTCATGCTGCTGCATGCACCAGTTATTCTCGTCGGCGATACACTTAACAACGCTATCATTGGCCAACGCCGGTGCCGCGAAGGCAGCCGTCGCAACCAATGCACCTGCGAATACGCTTCTGCGCATTGCGCTTCCTCCATTTTAAGGTTCTTGCCACGCTTGCAAGCGGTGGTGAACAGCAGCGCCTCACACCCTTTTTCTTATGGGATTGGGGGTTTGCCCCTTCTTCCTCCCTTGGCGATCGACCGGGCCTTGCTGGCTGGTGCCAGTCAGCCCTGGATGCCGTGTCACACCGCGGCACATCTACGCACTTTTTTTTCCCGTCCGCAAGACGAGCGGGTAACGAAAATTCACGCGTCCGTGAATAGGACAAGATGGTTGACGTAAATTCCCCCGTATCCCATCGCGGTTTGTTGCGCTGCACAGAAGATTTGTGCGACGCACGACAACCTTCTGAAGTGCAGCCGAAAACGCTGAATATCTTGATGCTCGCCGGCGCGTCGCCCAGCGCAAATGCCACCATCGTGCGCAGGACCGTAGAGGGAGAGCGAGTCGAATCACTGCGCGCGCGTTTCACAGAACGCTCTCGACCGCGTGATCGTTCGTGGCCATATGCTAGGAACAACTAGAAGAGGGAAAAACATGCCCCAACGTCATCTGCTCGGACACCAATTTCGGGAGTTTTTCCCGAACGTTACAGCGTTGCTTGTGGCGGCCGTTTTGCTCGCCGCCGCGCCCCCGCTCGAGGCGCAGGAACCCCTCGCGGTCAGCGAGGTCGCGCCCGGCGTCTACGTCCATCAAGGACGCTACGAAATCTTCACGCCGCGCAACTCGGGCGACACTTCGAACACCGGCTTTGTCATCGGCCGCGATGGTGTCGCGGTCATCGATACGGGCGGCAGTCCGCGCGTCGGAGGCGCGCTGCTGGCTGCCATCCGCGCGCGCACCAAGCTGCCCATCAAGTACGTGATCAACACCCACATGCACCCCGATCATGTCTTCGGCAATGTCGCATTCGAGAGCGAGAAGCCGACGTTCGTCGGGCACACCAAGCTGGCGCGCGCGCTCTCTGCACGCGCCGATCGCTATCTTGCAATCAACAAGGAGCTGCTCGGCGAAGCGTTCGAGGGGACGCGCATCGTGCCACCGACAGAGACGGTCAAGGATCGCCTGGAGCTCGACCTCGGCGACCGCAAACTGCTGCTCGAGGCGCACGAGACGGCACACACCGATAATGACGTGACAGTGCTCGATGAGAAGACAGGCACGATGTTCTTGGGGGACCTGTTGTTCTCCAAGCATGTTCCGGCCCTGGACGGATCGATCCGCGGCTGGCTGGCACTGATCGACAAGCTCGCGGCGCGCAAGGACGTGCAGCGCGCCGTGCCCGGGCACGGCCCGGAATCGATGCCGTGGCCGGCGGCGCTCGAGGCGGAGAAACGCTACCTCAGCACGGTAGCTGACGAGGTGCGCACGATGATTGAGCAGGGTAAGACGCTCGCCGAGGCGGCTGAGACGGTGGGATTGTCTGAAAAAGATGCGTGGGTGCTCTTCAATGAGTATCATGCACGCAACGTTTCAGCCGCGTTCGCCGAACTAGAATGGGAATAACTGCGGCTGACGGCGGAGGAACCCGATGCATACAAGAACGATGAAATCGCAGAAAGTCTCGCTCGCCTTTGCGGCTATGCTCGCCGTGGCTTCGGCCGTGCCGGCCATCGCTGCCGACGATCCCTGGCAGGACATCCGCCGCGATGTGTTCAACAATCGTGAGATCGTTGAGGACAGCACGGTAACGCTGGAAGCGCCCTATCGCGCCGAGGACGCCGCCGTGGTGCCGCTTACCATGCGCATCCCGTCGAGCGCCGGCGAGGTGAAGAGCCTCACTCTCGTCATCGACAAGAACCCGGCCCCCGTCGCCGCCACCTTCCATTTCGGCGAGGCGGCCGGCAAGGGTGACCGCATGCTGTCGACGCGCGTGCGCATCGACATGTACTCCAACGTCCGCGCCATCGTGGAGACCGCGGACGGCAAGCTGCACATGGCAACCAAGTTCGTCAAAGCGTCGGGCGGCTGCTCGGCAGCTGCCTCCAAGGACGCCGACGAGGCGCTCGCCAACCTCGGCAAGATGCAGATCCGCACCTTCGACGACCCGGCAATGAAAGACCGCTCCCCACCCGTGCGCGAGGCGCAGGTGATGATCCGGCACCCGAACTTCACCGGCATGCAGATGGACCAGCTCACGCGCGAGTACACGCCGATGAAGATCGTGCAGGAGATGGACGTGAAGCGTGATGGGGCACGCATCTTCAAGATGGAAGGCGGCATCTCGATTTCGGAGAATCCCAATTTCCGCTTCACCTTCGCGCCCGGCGGCGAGGATACCATCGAGGTGACGGCCAAGGATTCCGACGGGAAGGTGTTCACCGCCACCTCGGCCGGCAAGGCCTCTTGAGACGCTCGCCATTGGCAACAAAGAAGGGCGCCGCTCAGCAGCGCCCTTTGCATTCGTAGAGCCGACTCCCCCCTCGACCTAGAAGCAGCGAAGCTCCGCCGAGCTAGAAGCAGCGAAGCTCCGCTTCGACCTGCGCCCGCTTCAGGTTCTTTACCTTCTCCAACAACGGCGCGAAGCTGTTGAACATGGCGACGTTCTCGCCGCCCTTCTGGCGCACCGACATGATTGTCTCGGCCGCCTCGTATTCCGAGTACGGCAGCAGCGATGCAATGGTGTCGATCGAGCACGCACACTTGTCGAGCACCATGCGGTTCTGGCCATTCGTCTGCATGCAGGCGAACACGTAGTCGGCGCGGGCCGCCGTCGGATAGTCGTTCTCCGGCAGCTTGACGGCCGGGTTGGCGGCGGCCGTCACTGCGCTGGCAATCAAAGCGGCGCAGCAGGCCGCAAGGATACGCTTGCTCATTGCGGATTCTCCAGTCCGGTGACGCCGGACAGCGTGATGCGCTCGGTGAGCTTCAACTTCGCCGGCGGATAACGGTTGTGATAGGTGGCGAGCAAGTCGACGATCTCGCCCGGCACTTCCTCGCTGACGATGACCTCGAACTTGGCACCTTCCCAACCCTGCATCTTCGACTCGTACTTGTCGCCCACGTAGGGCGTCATGGAGATGCGATAGCAGTCGATCTTCTTGCCGTTGTAGTCGACCTTGAGCGGCTCGACCTTCGCCTTCAGCCAGCCGTCCGAGAAGCTGCGCTGCAGGTAGTTCACCTGGCCGCCGGCCAGCTGGTTGAAGGTGCTTACGGCTTGGGAGAAATAGACGGCGAACACCGGGTTGATGGAGAACTTCTCCAGCTTCTGCAGGTCGCGAGCCCGATCGCCGGTGTAGATCTGCAGGTCGAGATCCTTCTTGCCCTCCTCCTTTTCGGCCACGACTTTCAGCGTGATGTCGTCGGAGAAGGCCTGGCCGAGGATCTGCGGATCGGTGACAGTCCGGTTGAACTTATAGTCGATTACCTTGCCGGCCTCGACCTTGGCGAGGTGCTTGTGCTCGAAGATCAGGTCTGTTGCCTTCGGCTCATCGGCGGCGACGGCAGCCACGACATGAGTTCCCAATGCGAGGGACAGGGCTAGGACGGTACCACCCAAACCATAGAACCGCATACGAACGTTTCCTTCCAACTTGGTTGATGCCACGCTTATTTGGGCACGTTCTAACCTTGCTGACCGGCGCCCGTAAACAGGCTCGACCTTAACGTTTGGTCATGCGGTTTACGCGCGCGTCAACGCTGCGGTGCAAGATAGATGCGCCGCGAGCCCCATCAGCGCAGGAACAGGCCGAAGGCGCGCGGGCCGTCGCCGACGGCCGCCTCGCCGCTGACCTGCAGCTTGGCGGCGTCGATGCGGAGCAGCACATTGTCGAACCAGCAGGCGACGTAGACATTGGCGCCGGCTGGGTCGGCGGCGATGCCCTCGGGATGGTCGCCGACCTCGATGGTTTGCACGACTTTGAGGCTGCCGACGTCGATCACGCTCACCGTGCTGGCGTACTGGTTGGTGACGAACGCATATAGGCCGGCCAGGGCCACGGCGTAGGGCCGGTGGCCGACCGGCACGGTGCCGATCAACCTGCCGGCGGCGATATCGATGACGCTCACGTCATCGCTGGCGACGTTGGCAGTATAGGCACGCTTGCCCGTGGCATCGACGGTAATGCCGAACGGGCGCTTGCCGACGGCAACGGTACCAATGCGCGTATTGGTGGCAGTATCGATGATCGACACCTGATCGCTGTCGCGGTCGGCGCTGAGCAGCAGCTTGCCATCCGCGGTCACCGCAAGACCCGACGGCGACTCGCCGACGGGGATTTCGGCGACGATCTTGCCGGCCGACGGATCGAGGACGGAGATCTTGTGCGTGAACCAGTCGGCGACGTATACGCGCCCGCTCGATGGGTGCGCGGCGACGCCGAGCGGCGCCTCGCCCACCTTGATGCGTTTCGCCACCTGGCGCGCACCCGCGTCGACGACGACCACCTCCTTGCCTTCCGGCGAGGTGAGGTAGGCAAATTTGCCGTCGGGCGACGTGGCGATGCCGGCGGGCTTGCCGCCGATGGCGATCTCGGCGACGGGCTGCATGTCGGCGAGCGAGACGATGCTGAGCGAATCGCCGGTCTGGTTGGTGACCAGTGCCTCGGTCACCGATGCCGGCGCCCCTGCCATGGCGGCGGCGCCGAACACCGCCGGGACCATTGTTAGCGCGAGGAGGAACCTGCGCATCGGGGCACCGAGAAGCGTCAACCGCCCGCTTCGACCTTCTGCTTCAAGGCATCGAGGCCGCCGCGATAGACGCCCTTGACTGCCTTCACGGCCGCCTCGTCGGAGAGCTCCGGTGGCGGATCGTTGTTCATGAAGCCGCGGTAGAAGGCGCCCTTCCACTCGACGGTCGACTTGTCGCCTTCGCCCTTCACGCTGAGGGTCGAGGAGTAGTTGTTCACCGGGAGCACCTTGGGATCGACCTTGGCAATCTCGTACTTATAGAGCTTCTTGTCCGGATCGCTCTGGATGAGCTTCTCGTCGATGGTGCCGCCCGAAGTCAGCGTCAGCGTCCGGGTTGCATTGGCGTCGTTGCCGCCGTTGCCCGCGAGCTTGGCGACGGCCGGGTGCCAGCTCATGTCCTGGAAGTTGCCGACGACGGCCCAGACCTTGTCGGCCGGCGCATTGATCTCGACTGTTTCCGTCACCTTCTGACGCGTCGGACCGTGGGCCAGTGCAAGAGTCGGGAACAGGGCCAGCGCAGCCAGCCCCAGCGCAGCAGCTCTCACCATGCGATTTCCTCCGAGTATCGGTTTTTTAGCGCCCCTCGGCTGCGACCATAGTGGCGCGTAAACGGCTCCGCAATCGGCACCCGCCCCGGCAAACCGCCGCATTGGCACCGCTGTTGTTTTGCGGTGGCGTCCGTGCTTACTTGCGGCCCGCGCGAAGGAGACTCCACTGTATGACTGCACACGCCGAGGGCGATCGTCCGGGTGACGCTTCCCATACTTACGACAACGTCACCTGTCCCTTCTGCGGACTGCTGTGCGACGACCTTCAGGTTACCCGTACCGGATCGACACTGAAGGTCAGCAATGGCTGCCCGCGCGCCGCCGCCGGGTTCCAGCGCCCCCTGCCCCCGGCCAAACCTCTGGTCGGCGAAAAGGAGGTCAGCCTCGAGGAGGCAGTGCGCGCCGCCGCCGGCCTCATCCGTGCGGCGAAGCTGCCGCTCTACGGCGGCATGGCCAGCGATGTCGCCGGCGCCCGCGCCGTCATGGCGATCGCCGATCGCACCTGCGGTGTCGTCGATCACGCGCTGAGCGAGGGCCAGTACCGCAATTTCCGCGTGGTGCAGACGAGCGGCTGGATCATGTCCACGCTCACCGAGACGCGCAACCGCGCCGACCTCATCCTCGTTGTCGGCACCGACGTGCACAAGCTGCACGGACGCTTCTTCGATCGCGTCGTCACCAACCCGCACACCATGTTCGAGGATCTTGCCAGAAAACGCACTGTGATCTTCATCGGCGAAGGGCTCGATACTTCGGCCGCTACCGGCCCGCGCATCGAGGAGGTGATCACCCTCCCCGTCGCCAAGGACCGCATCCCCGACGTGCTCGCCGCTATCTCGGCACGGGTGCGCGGCCACCCCATTCCGCCGCCCGAGGCCTCGGCCGCGCCCCCCGCCAAACGCGGCGGCCTGCTCTCCGCTCTCCTGCCGGGCAGCAAGAGCGCGGCGGCGACGCCCGTGCACGAGATCGCCGGCGTCAAGTTCGCCGACATCGAGGCGGTCGCCGAGAGGTGCAAGAAGGCCAAGTACGGCGTCATGGTCTGGGCCCCACCGGCGCTGAGCATGCCGCAGGCCGATCTCACTGTGCACCTGATGACGGAGATCGTACGCGAGCTGAACGTGCACACGCGCTTTGCCGGGCTCTCCCTCGGCGGTAACGAGGGCGCGCCAACGGCCGCGTCGACCTGCACCTGGCAGACCGGCTTTCCATTGCGCGTCAGCTTCGCCAACGGCACACCCGAGTACGACTCCTACCGCTACAACATCAGCCGCATGCTCACCGACGGAGAGGGCGATCTGCTTCTCTGGGTTGCCTCCATCGGGACCGACATCGGGCTGCCGCAGACCAAGCTGCCGACCATCGTGCTCGGCACGCCCGGCGTGCGCCTCGCCCAGCCGCCAAGCGTCTTTATTCCCGTCGGCACGCCGGGCATCGACCATGCGGGCCAGATGGTCCGTTGCGACAACGTCGTGTCTCTGCCCTTGAAGAACCTCGGCCGCTCGCAATTGCCGCGCGCGGCCGACGTCCTGGCCGCCATAGAAGCCGCCCTGTGAACGTGAGCCCCGCGCAATGATGATCAAGCTGACCGGTGGCAAGGTCTACGACCCCGCCAACAACATCAATGGCGAGGTACGCGACATCTATGTCGCCGACGGCCGCATCGTCGCCGCCGCGCCCGACGCTAAGATCGACAAGGAGTACGACGTCAGGGGGCGCGTGGTCATGGCCGGCGCCATCGACCCGCATACGCATATCGGCGGCGGCAAGGTCACGATCGCCCGCACGCTGCTGCCCGAGGATCACTTTAAGGACGAGGTCGCCCATACGGCGCTGACGCGCGCCGGCACCGGCCACGCCACGCCCTCCACCATGGTCACCGGCTACCGCTACGCGGAGATGGGCTACACCGCCGCATTCGAGCCTGCCATGCTGCCCGCCAACGCGCGTCAGGCGCACATGGAGATGGCGGACACGCCCCTGCTCGACAAAGGCGCCTTCGTGATGCTGGGCAGCGACGACTTCATGCTGCGCCTCATCTCCGGCAAAGCCGACTTCGAGCTGATCAAGGACTACATCGCCTGGACCATGCACGCCGCGCAGGCAATCGCGGTGAAGGTAGTGAACCCGGGCGGCATCAGCGCCTTCAAGTTCAATCAGCGCAAGCTCGATCTCGATGAGAAGCACGTCTATTACGGCATCACGCCGCGCGACATCATCCTGACGCTGGCTCGCGGGCTCTTGGAGCTCGGCGTAACGCATCCCTTGCACATTCATGGCTGCAACCTCGGCATTCCCGGCAACGTTGAGACAACGCTCGCCACGATCCGCGCGTCCGACGGCCTGCCCATCCACCTGACGCACATCCAGTTCCACAGCTATGCCACCGAGGGCGACCGGCACTTCTCCTCGGGCGCGGTGCAGATCGCCGACCTGTTGAAGAAGTATCCGCACATCTCCATCGACGTCGGGCAGGTCATGTTCGGCGCCACCTGCACGGCGTCGGGCGACAGCATGCGCCAGTACAACGGCGCCAAGAACGCCGACCCCAAGCGTTGGGTGGTGATGGACATCGAGTGCGATGCCGGCTGCGGCGTCGTCCCCTTCCGGTACCGCGACAAGAGCTACGTGCACGCGCTGCAGTGGGCGATCGGGCTCGAGACGTTCCTCCTATGCGAGGATCCGTGGCGGATCTTCCTCACCACGGACCATCCCAACGGTGCGCCCTTCTACACCTATCCGCATCTGATCCGCCTGCTCATGGACCGCGGCTTCCGCAAGGAGACCATGCAGCGCGTCAATCAGGATGCG
Organism: Hyphomicrobium sp.; assembly: GCF_009026145.1. GTDB lineage: Bacteria > Pseudomonadota > Alphaproteobacteria > Rhizobiales > Hyphomicrobiaceae > Hyphomicrobium_A. Next base: position 151,062 of record NZ_WBUE01000007.1, on the reverse strand, counting down.
CTCAAGTACTCGACGCTGCCGATGCTCGAGCGCGAGTACTCGATGTACGAGATCGCCATCATGACGCGTGCCGGCCCGGCGCGCAGCCTCGGCCTGAAGGACCTCGGGCATATCGGCCCCGGCGCAAAGGCCGACATCACCGTCTACAAGGACGATGCCGACCGCGAGAAGATGTTCACGACACCCGAGCTCGTGTTCAAGAACGGCGAGCTCATCGTGCGCGACGGCAAGGTGGTGAAGGTCGTCAATGGTGCCACGCACGTTGCCCGCCCCGAGTACAACCGCTCCGTCGAGAAGCCGCTGAAGGACTACTTCGACCGCTACCTCACGGTGCGCATGGAGAACTTCCGCTTGAGCGATGAGGAGATCATCGACGGCGGCCGCGGTGAGATCATCGTGCAACCGACGAAGGCCAGGACGTCGTCATGAAGGTCAACGGAATAGCCATCGACGACACGTTCGCCGAGGCCTTCGGCATGAGTGCGACCGGTGTGACAATCACCGCCGATACCATGCGTTGGGCACGGCAGGCCGCAGTGACCATGAGCGGCTTCGGCACCTCGGTTATCGGCTGCGGCGCCGAGGTCGGCATCGACCGGGAGCTGAGGCCGGAGGAGACTCCGGACGGTCGCCCCGGCGTGCGCGTCCTGCTGTTCGGCTTCTCTCCCGAGGCGCTGGTTCCGCAATTGAAGAACCGCGTCGGCCAGTGCGTGCTGACCAGCCCCGGCTCGGCCTGCTATGCGGGCGTCGAATCCGACAAGCGGATCGGCCTCGGGCAAGGACCGCGCTTTTTCGGCGACGGCTTCCAGACTGCCAAGCGCCTTGGCAAGAAGCGATACTGGCGCGTGCCGGTGATGGACGGTGAGTTCGTCATCGAGGAGACGACCGGCGTCGTCACCGACGCCGTCGGTGGCGGCAACGTCTTGATCCTCGGCAACGACCGGGCTGGCCTGCTGCAAGTTGCCGAAGGCGCCGTCGATGCCATCGGCGACGTGCCGGACGTCATCACGCCGTTTCCCGGCGGCATCGTGCGATCCGGCTCCAAGGTCGGCTCCAAGTACAAAGGCATGATCGCGTCGACCAATGATGCCTTCTGCCCGACCTTGCGCGGCCGCGTGAAGAGCGAGGTCGGTCCCGACACGGTCGCCGTGCTCGAGATCGTCATCGACGGCTTGAGCTCAAAGGCCGTCGCCGACGCTATGCGCGCCGCCCTGAAATCCATCATCGACAACGGTGCCGTCAAGGGTGTCACGCGCGTCAGCGCCGGCAACTACGGCGGCAAGCTCGGTCAACATCATTATAAGCTCCGGGAGCTGCTGCCATGAGCGGTCTCACCTTCCGCCTCACCTCGGTTCCCCACGAGCGGCTCGATCTCTCGCAGCTCACGCCGCGACGCTTGTCTTCGATCCCGCTCGCCGAGGTGCTGAAGCTCAACATCGGTTCTACCAGAAGCGGGCTCAGCGTCGGCGATGTGTTTGCTGTCTCTGGAAAACCGGGCGACACGGTCAAGATCGAGAGCGGCTCCGCGCATCTCGACTTCGTCGGCGCCGAGCTCGATCATGGCACCGTGATCGTCGAGGGTGACGTCGGCGTTGGCGCCGGGCGCAACATGCGCGGCGGTCGTCTCGACATCCGCGGCGACGCCGGTGCGCTGCTCGGCTCCGGCATCAGCGGCGGTGAGATCTTCGTCAAGGGTTCAGCCGGCGCCCAGGCTGGCGGCCTCAGCCCGGGCGACAAGTTCGGCATGAGCGGCGGCCTCATCGTCATCGAGGGGCATGCCGGGGACCGCGCCGGCGACCGCATGCGCCGCGGCACCATTTATGTTCGCGGCAAGTGCGGGGCCTTCGCCGGCTCGCGCATGGTGGGCGGCACGATCTGGAGCGAGCTTGGCTTCGGAGCCGACCCTGGCCTGCTACTGCGCCGCGGCACGCTCATTGGTCCTTCGGTAGAGCAGATGCTCCCGACCTTCGCCGACGCCGGCATGCACGATCTCGTCATCTTGCGCGTCCTGTCGCGCTACATGACCGCCGCCCTCGGCGCCCTGGCGCCGCGCCCGCTGTCGGGGACGGTACGCAAGTACGCCGGCGACCTGGCGACCGTCGGCAAGGGCGAGATCCTCCTCACCGCCTGAGCGGTTGCGCAAGGCTCTAACGACCAATTGAACGGCTGCCCGTAACGGATGGCCGCCCCTCTCCGTATATCCGTCAGGGCGGAGCGTTCCGCCTTTGCGGATCCGGGTCGAGGAGCACTTGCATGATCGCCATCGTCATTTCGGCCTGCCTCGTCGGCAACCCGAGCGTGTGTAAGGACTACCGGGTCCCGCTCGCGGTCGAAGTCGATGCCAAGCGCTGCATGTTCGAGGCGCAGCCGCACTTGCCGAAGTGGGCGGAGCAGCACCCGAACTGGATGATCAAGAGCTGGCGCTGCGCCTCCGCGGACTCGCAAGACCTATAAGCAACAAGAGGGTGCCATGCCCACGTTTTCCCCCTGCAGACGCTACGCAGCGGCGGCAGCGCTGATTGCCGCCATTGCTTGGCTTGCATCGCCCGCGGCTGTGCATGCCGACATGGTCGACCATCTCGATCTCAAATCCGACGAGTTTACCAAGGCCGACGTGACGCGCGACGACGTGCTAGCGGCGATCGCCGCGGCAGGCGCCGATGGCACCGCCGACTTTTCCGGTCGCCGTCTCAACGGCCTCGACCTGTCGGGTCTCGACTTGCGCCGCCTGAAGCTGCAATCGGCCCGCATCAACGGCGCCAATTTTGCCGGCGCCAACCTCGAGGGCGTCGTGCTCGATCAGGCTTGGGCGCTGAAGTCGGACTTCACCAAGGCGAACCTGAAGGGCGCCAGCCTGTTCTCCACTCAGCTCATGGACGCCAAGATGCCGGGTGCCGATTTCGCCGGAGCGCGCATCGCCGCCGACTTCTCGCGCGCCGACTTGAAGGGCGCCAACTTTGCCGGTGCCGACCTGTCGGCCGACATGAAGAACCAGTCGATGGGGCTGATGCGCGGCGTGTTCCGCTCGAGCAAGCTCGAGGGCGCATCCTTCAAAGACGCCAACCTTGCCCGCGTTCTCATGGAGTACGCCTCCCTGCGCGACGCCGACTTGAGCGGCGCCAACCTGATGGGCAGCGAGCTGGCGGGTGCCGACCTGACCGGGGCTAATGTAGCGGACGCCAACTTCAACGGCGCCGACGTCAACTCCGCGCGCCTGCTGTCGCTCAGGGGTAAGGACAAGGCGCGCAACTTGGACGGCGTGAAAAACCTCGACCGCGCCTACGTCGAGTAGCCGCAGCTAGGGCGTGAAGAACCGCGGCCGCGCGGCGGCAAAAGCGCGGCGCACGAGGCTGCCGCGCTCGCTCACCTCGAGCACGAACTTCTGCCGGATCGCGCGCCCGAAGTCGGCATAACCGTTGGCCGGCAGCACGAACGATCCCGGTCCACCCTTGACGCTGTCGCGGAACCATTGCTCCAGCGGGTCGACCTTCTGCTTGGCGGGCAGGTAGGACTGCGCCGGCGCGGCGCCCGGCGTTACCACCTCCGGTCCCTCGCCGGCGAGAATCGGAAGCCCGTTCACCGTCACTCCGTACTGCACGAGCTCGTCGCGCACCTGCTCGATCGGCTCCTCGCTGTTGCAGTTGTCGCGCCCGTCGCCGGAGATATCGAGCACCACCTTCGCCGCCTTGGCCGGAATCTGCGGCACGATCTTGTCGGATACGATGCGCATCATGCGCGACATGCAGGTGAACTCGCCGCCCTGGCGTGGCAGCGTGCGCACCTTTTGCGCCGCTGCCTTAGCGTCGGCCTCGCTGGCGATGTGCGTCCACGGCAGGTTGACCTTCGCCTGGTCGGACCAGGTGACGAGCGAAAACAGGATGCCGCCTTTGGCGCCGCCGACGACAGCCTGGATGACGCCCGGGTCCTCGAGCGCCTGCGCGATCCCTTCCATCTGCAGCTTGTAGCGCTGGTCGTCGACCGAGTTCGACACGTCGATGGCGACGACCAGCGCCGTATCGACTTCTTCGCTGCTGACCGCGAACGCAGCGGTCACCGCTGCCACGGCGCCGATAAGGCTCGCCAAGGCCGTCAAGATTGCCCGCACCGTGCCCTGTCGCCAAACTAGCGCCGCCCGATCGCGCCCCTCGCTGTGCCGCATGCCGCTCGTGGTCCTTTCTTCTTGACCTTAAGTTGTGAAGCCTCCCGGGCAATTGGGCAAGAGCGAGCGATATTGTGGCAACGTTCTAGCGCGGTGCGGCACTTCCAAAATCGAATGTGGCGACCACCGGGGCGTGATAGGAGGCGGCCGAGTGCAGCGCCTTTCCGTAGCCCAGCGCCTCATCGCCCAATCCTTCGTTGTGCACTTCGATGCCGCGGAAATGGCCATATAGGACGCGGCTGGCCAGGATGTGGTCGAGCATTTGCGGCCGGCCGTGGTGCAGCACGCTCCAGCGACGATCAGCGGGCAGGGCCCGGTCGAGCACGATGAGCGAGCGCGTGGCGAGCTCGCTCGCTCCCAAATCCTCCTCGGCGGCCACGGCGAGGCGCAGCGTGGCGCTCCAATCCTCGGCATTGAAGTCTCCCGCGACGGCAATGAGCGCGGCCGCATCGCGCTCCAGCACCTCCTCGATGAGCAGGCGCAGCTCCAGCGCCTGTGCCTCGCGTTTCAGCGCCGAAAGATAGAACCCTTCGGCCCAACCGCCGACCGTCCGCCAGGCGAAGGGTCCACGCTTCTGCCCGGCGACGGGGCTCGCCAGCGGGGCACGCAGGTGCACGTTTATGAGCGCCAGGGTCGCACCGCTGTCCAACTCTATGTGCGTGAGCAGCAGCGGCCGATCGAAGGTTACCGGCGCCGGCGCGCTTCCCATTTCTGGTCCGATGGCCGCATGCAAAGGCGGGGCGACGAATGCATGATGCACCTCGCGCTGCGCTGCGATGGGAAACCGCGACAGTGTGACGAGATTGTGCACGTCGGCGAGCGCGCGGCCGCCCGGGCCGCTGCTCACAGCGCGGTGGTAGGCTGCGTACGGCGTGCCCTCGAGCAGGCGGTCGAGCGCATGCAGCTGCCGCTCGCGCGCGCCCGGCACATGCTGGGCGTTCACCTCCTGCAGGCACACGAGATCGGCGTCGAGGCGCTCGAGCGCCGGCCGCAACACGGCGGCGCGCGCCGCAAAATCGACGCGCGCCTTGGCACTGTCGTCGAGGCTTTCCAAATTGAAGGTCGCAAGCCGCATGCCGCGTGGCCTATCACGCGCGCACCTTGCCTGTCATTTGACTCGCATCAAGGCCGCTTGCTTTCCAGATGAGAAGATGCACAGACAGGTCGCGATCGGTTAAGAGATTGTGTCCATGATGAGCGGGCTTGGCAGGCCATGCGCGCAAGGAATTCATCAAATGTATGAGCACATTCTGATCGCCACCGACGGGTCCGACCTCGCCCAGCGCGCCGTCGAGCAGGGCCTAGCGCTGGCCAAGACGCTGAAATCGAAGGTCACTGCCGTCACGGTGACGGAGCCCTGGACCGCCGCGGTGTCCGGAGAGTGGGCCGTCGCTTTTCCGGTCGAGGAGTACGAGAAGGCTGCCGCTGCCAACGCCGAGAAGGTGCTCGGGGCCGTACAGCAGACGGCAGCCCGCCTCGGCGTCACGTGCGATGCGGTGCACGTCAAGGATCAGTATGCCGCCGAGGGTATCGTCGAGGAGGCGAAGGCGCGCGGCTGCGACCTGATCGTCATGGCTTCGCATGGACGCCGCGGCATCGCCAAATTCATACTCGGCAGCCAGGCGACGCGCGTGCTCGCCCACAGCACCGTTCCCCTCCTTATTTGCCGGTAGGACACTGTCAGTCATCCCGGCCTGCGCGGATGAGGCTAGGGAGCGGGCACGCCCATCTCCCCCCTCAACCTCCTCCCGCCTTCGCCGGGATGGCGTCGAGGGGGGTCGAGTGACTGCCCGCTAGTGGTGGTGCATGCGCTCATGCCCGCTGCTAGCGCCGGGGCCGGCGGCCGTCACGGCAAACTCGACATCGACGGCTCCCGCCCTCTTGAAGTTGAGCTTGGCCTTCAAAGTATCACCCTCCTTGAGCGGCTGCTTGAGCCCGATGAGCATGAGGTGCATGCCGCCGGGCTTGAGTTCGATGCTCTTGCCAGGCGCGATCTCCACGGCATCGAGCTTCTTCATGCTGGCGACGCCGTCCTCGCTGATCGTCGTCTCGTGCACCTCGACGCGCTCGGCCGCATCGGAGGAGCCGCCGAGCAGCACGTCCGGCTCGGCCCCGGCGTTGGTGATCTTCCCATATCCGGCGCCAACCCCTCCCGCGTTCGCCACCGGACGCGTCCACGCCCCGCCGACGCCAATGGCGCTGGCCGACTGAGCGGCGGCATGGCCCGCATGATGATCGTGCTGACCCTCGCCGGCCACGAGCAGGAGCTGCGGCGCCGGGTGCTCGAGGCCGTGCGCGTCCTGCCCTTCAGCCGCCGCCTCGTTCCAGCGCAGCACGCCGTTGGCGCACTTCTGCGTCACCGGAAACGAGAGCTTAGCCCCTGGGGTCAGCTCGGCAGCGATGAATGTCGACAGCACGAACTGATCGAAATACTCGTCGGGCAGCTCCCCACCGCTCCACGTCACTTGGCGCACGCCCTCGCGCTTGCTCTCGCCGTGGTAGAAGGCGTAGCTGCGCGCGTACGCACCCTTCTCAAGCGCCAGCGTCCACCCGGGTTTCGGCATCGGCTTCACTGCGATGACGCCTTCGGGGATGTCGATGCGCACCTCGGTGGTCGGCGAGCCCTCGCAGCCGTGTGGCACGCCGAACACCGCCTTGTAGCCGGCGCCGACCTTGGCCTGCTTCCCCTCCAGCGACACGTGCGCGCTGGACTGGGTGCTGGCCCCAATGAGGCAGAGAAGTGCGCCGATAGCGCCGCGCAGATCAACGAGCATTTCAAGTCTCCCAAGCTTTGCTCTTCTCATCATAATCACCAATGAACTTGCACGCCGGCATAGACGGCGCGGCCATTGCCCGGCTCGAATACCGCAGTGTCCACGCCCTTGAGATCGCCGGCGATGCTGGCCGAGGCGATATAGGCTTCATCGGACAGGTTGCGGCCTTCGATGTAGGCGGTGATCGGGCCACCGTCATCGAAGCCGAGCTTCATACCCCAGATGGCATACGCCGCCGTCTTCAACGTGTTGGCATTGTCAACGAAGTATGCCTGCGGCGCCCACTCGATGTTGGGGCCGGCGTAGACGCCCGACGGGTGCTTGTACAGGAGCTCGGTGCGGATGAAATGCCGCGGGGCTCCGGGAAGCTCGTTGTCGCCCCACAGCGCATCGTCGTCGAAGTGGAAGTCGCTGAAGGTATAGGCCGCATTGAGCCACAGCTTGTCGGGCGTGCGTCCGGCGGCGAACAGCGACTGCAGCAGCGCCGCGCCGAGGCCCGCCTCGATCCCCTGGTGCACGGTGCTGTCGGCGTTGGTCACCGAGCACGTGCTGAAGACGACGGTGATGCACTGCAGCTCGTCGTCGATCTCGGCGCGATACAGCGATACATCCCAGGTGTAGTTCGGGCGCGCACCGCGCGTGCCGATCTCGTAGGTCGCTGCCCGCTGCGCGCGCGCGTTGAACGGCGTCCCGGCGGTGTTCTCGCCGAAGCTCGGGATCTCCGCGCTGCGCGAGACGTTGGCGAACACCTGCCAGGTCGGATCGACGTCCCACAACAGTCCAACCTTCGGGCTCCACAGATCGAATTCGCTCTTGCCGTTCACATCGCCGACGCTGGTGTAGTTCACCGCCTGCTCCCGCGTCGCATGCAGGTACTGCGTGCCCGCCACCAGCGCCACATCGCGCAGGAAGTAGAACGAGTTCTCGGCGTAAAGCGAGACGTTGCTCGAGTCGTCCTCGACCGCCGACAGTAGCGCGCCCCTCTGCGCATTCGCACTGTTGGCGTACTGTTTCGCATCGACCGTGCCGTTGTGCACGTTGGCGCCGACGATCAGGCGATTGCGGTGCCCGGCGATCCGCTGCTCGTTGTTGAGACGCGCAAAGCCGCCGTAGTCGTCGTACCTGTAATCCAACCAGCGAAAAATCGGATGCATGAGGTGCCGGTCGACGCCGAAGGCGCCCACTTCGAGCAGCGTTCCCGGCGCCAGGCGGACCGCCGTCTTGTTGGCGAAGCGGACGGTGTCAATGTTGCGCTGGTAGTCGTTGGCGACATTGATCGCCGCCGCCGTCTCCGGGTCGGCGAGCGCCACCGACTTTCTCACCGCACCGGGAATGCGCTGGCGCACCCAATTGGCGTTGAGGTAGAAGCGGGTCTCGGCATCCTCCGACAGCCGATAGCCGACGTTCATCGCTCCGCGCACGCTCTCGCCCCAGCTGTGGTCGCGGAATCCATCCGCTTCCTGCCAGGTGCCGGTGATGAAATAATCGGCCGGCCCGGCGACGCCACCCGAGCTCGCCGCCAGCTTGTGGAAGCCGAAGCTGCCGACGTCGAGGCGCGCACCGAACGCATCCGCGTCATACCCCGTCGGCATCACGAAGTTGATGGCGCCGCCGAGCGAGTTGGCGCCGAAGCGCAGCGCATTGGCGCCCTTGTAGACCTCGATGTAGCGGTAAGCGGTGGGGTCGATCTCCTGGAAGTCGCCGAAGCCGTCCGCCGTGTTGATCGGGATGCCGTCCATGTAGAGCTGCAGGCCGCGCAGGTGAAAGTTGCGCGACAGGCCGGAGCCGCGGATCGACAGGCGCGTGTCGTCGCCCCACTTCGGCTGCACGAACACGCCGGGCACGTAGTCGAGCGCGTCCTTGATGGTCGCCGCGGGGGTCGAGCCCTGGTAGGCGCTTCCCGGCACCAGCTCGACGCCGCCCGGCGTCTGCTCCAGCTCGGCGCGTGCTTCGGCCGTATTGGGAACCGTAAGGCTGCCCGAGCGCGCGGCGGCAACGCCGGCTGGTGCGGAACTCGTTGTCACCGGCGCCGCAGGCGCGGCACCAATCGTCGCTGGCTGTGCCGCCTTCTTGGCGCTCTTCTTCTTGCTCGGCTTCGCCGGCGCCGACGGGGCGCTCTGCTCGACGACTACCGGCGGCAGCGGAACCGCCGCGTCCTTCGACTGCGCCGCGGCGCGATGCGCGCCCGATGCAGCCATCAAGCCCATGGCCGCCACGCAAGCGAGCAGCCGCCCCATACTCCGATACATGCACGCAAACTCCCAGACGCTCTTCTGCACGCAGCGCGGCGCGCGGCATGCGGTTACGCAAGCGTTGCGAGCGACATCACACGCGAGCGCGACCCAAAGCGGCCGGGCGGATCGCGGCGGTTACGCTCAGGCTGGGAGGGGTGGACCGCGACTGCGCGGCGTGGGAAGCGCTACGCCCGCAACGTCGTCCTGCGCGAGGGCAAGGACGGGTGTCGCGTGCGACATCACCGGAAGCGGGCATGCGTCCGGCGCGGCGAGGGCGAGCTGGAACGCAGCTAAGCCCTTGCAGATCGGGCAGCTCGTCGCCGGCATGGCCGGATTGGCGCCGTCGGGCGAGCATAGTGCATCGGCGAACACGCCGACCTCGGCCCGATAGAGCTGCGTGGAGAACTGAGACGTGAGGTGCCAGGGGAGCAGCAGTGCATAGAACGCCACGCCGAGCAGCGCCAAGGCTGCCGCCGTCCTGCGATGCGTACGCTTCACTCCCCACACCATGGCGCAAAGCGTAATCGTGTTCAGGCCGGCGCTCAAGCGTCACGCGGCCACAGCCAGTTCGGACACGGCGCAGGCTTTCCCGCTCCCCGCAGGGGGAGGGGAAAAGCGGCAAAGGAAGGTGCAGGGGCTAAACGGCGAGGACGGCGCCGAGGTGCTGCGGCAGCTCTGCCGTTGGGGTTTTGACGAGGTCCTTGTCGAGCTCGGCATAAACGTGCGGCTTCACCTGCTCGGAGAGGGCCGCCCTGAGGTCACCCAGCGCTTTTGGCGGCGCCACGAGAACCAGACGGTCATACGCCTTCTCGGCCAGCCGCTGATCGAGCATGTCGGCCAGCTGCCCGGCGAAATCGCGCTTTAGCTCGCGGTGCGGATCGGTGCGTGGCGCAATGGCATGGCGCATGTCGCCGGCGGATTCGAACGTGCGCCCCAAGCTGCCACGCACCAGCTCGCTGTCGGAGCGGTGATCGCCCTCGATCACGCCGCCCTGCACAGCCTCAATGCCCTTGCCCGGTCCGCGGTTGGCAAACAGGCGTGCATGCGCGCCGTCGGCGATCAGGATCCAGGTGGTCGTCGGCTTCATGGGCATCGCCTCGCTCTTATGTTGCCTATGCTTGCGTATGTAGGGAGGCGAGTGTCGGGGGCAAACCTTGACCCGACATTGACGCGCATCAACTTATTGCAGCCGGCGCCCAAAGGCGAAAATTGCCGCCAACGGCACGATGAAGCCGATGATGAGACTGGCCCCGACGATATACGGCAGGTTCTCGTATTGGCCGCGGCTGACGACGAAGATTTCGTTCAAATACTTGGTCTGCAGTTGGCCGGCGACGAGCGCCAAATTCATCAGCGAGGCCATCAGCGCGAACCACGTGGCGCGATGACCGGCGGGGGCGTAGATGGCGATCAGCGTCAGCAGCGGGATCATGCTGAGCTGGGCAAACGGCGACGTCGTCGCCGTGTCGATGATGGCGATGGTACGCGCGCCGAAGCCGAACGTCTCCTGGGTCCAATCGGCGAGCCCGAGCGTCAGCCCGAAAGCCGGCAGCGACAGCACCGTCGTGATCACCGTCAGCCACAACAGCACCTGCGCCACGGGGCGCCGCGTGATCGCATCCGAGAACAGCCACATGCCGGCGAGCGCCAGCGCAGCACCGATCTGCGCGAGCACGCCCTGAAACGCTTCGTCGAAGCCGAGCACGTCGATGACGAACCAGGTGTAGCCCTGCCCGGCGAGCGGCATGGCACGGTAGATAAAGATGATCAGGGCCGCGAAGAAGATGGTGCGCTGCGTCTCGGCGTCGAGCTGGCCGACGATGCGCCACAGCATGGCGCACACCACTGCCATCGACACGATGAAAACGATTTCCTGATTGTAGGGCACTCCTGCCAGCGCAACGACCAGGACAAAGATGCCGAAGGCGATGCCGCCGCCAAGGATGCGCCAGTCGATCGAGCGCCGCTCCACTGGGCGCAGTTTGATCAGCGCCGCGCCGCTCACCGAGATGAGCGGGATGATCAGCCCGGCAAGAAAGACGGTCTCGTAGGTGTAGATGCTGGCGATCCAGCCGGCGAGGCCGGCGACGCAGAAGATGCCGAGCGACAGGGCCAGGCGCCCCAGCACCTGCACCATGCCGAGTTCGCGGTCGACCTCCGCCTTGGCGCGCGGCGTGCCGTCCGGATTCTCGCGGTCGACGACCTCGGTGCTCATGGCATCGGCGACGACGTCCTGGATGACGACGCCGAGCACGCTGACGAAGGCGCCCAGCCGGTAGAGGTTCTCGGGGCTGGCGAAGGTCAGCCAGCCGCCCGCCGCCCCGGCGAGCAGCAGCATGCCGGCGGCGATGAACGCCGCGCCTAGGAACACATACACGCGGCGCTGCGAGCCGAGGATCGGCACGCTGTCGACCAGCTCGCCGAATACCATCTTCACCGTCCACGGCAGCGTGGTCCAGACAGCCAGCTCGGCCAGCTGTACCGGGCTCAACGTGAGCGCCTTCTTGATCCAGAAGCTCTCCGCGACGGCGATGAGACCCAGCGCGCCGTAGGCGAAATAGACCATCAACAGCGGCAGGTAGCGCGGCCGGAAGGCGCGAATGGGATTGAGCAGCGCCGCCTCGAGCTGCCGCCAGAGGTAGTCGCCGCTCCAAACCTCCGTTGCCGCCATCGTGCTCCCTCCCGGAATCTTTCGGCGCGCTATAGTCGCCCAGCACGGCGAACGAACAAGCCAGGGGGGACGGACTGTGAGCGAGGATATACGCGAGGCAGCGCGCCAAGGCGAGGTCGGGCTGCAGCGCTCGCTCGGGCTGTGGCTGAGCGTCCTCTACGGTCTAGGGGTGACGATCGGGGCGGGCATCTACGTACTCATCGCCCCCGCCGTGGCACGCGCTGGCGTGCATGCTCCCCTCGCCTTCCTGCTCGCCGCCCTCGTCATGGCCCCATCGGCAGCGTCCTTCGCCGAGCTATCCTCGCGCATGCCAATGAGCGCCGGAGAGGCAACCTATGTGCGTGCCGGGCTGAAATCGGCCCTGCTTGCGCGCCTCGTCGGCCTCATCGTCATCGCCACCGCCATCATTTCTGCGGCAACGGTCAGCCGTGGCAGTGCCGGCTACATAGCCGTATTCCTCGACCTGCCCTTCGGTGTGATCGTCGCCGGCGTGGTTTTGACGCTCGGCGCCCTGACCGCGTGGGGGATCTGGCAGTCCGTCTCGTTCGCCGGCGTCATGACGCTGATCGAGGTCGGCGGCCTCGTGATCATCATCGGGATCGGCGCCGCCTATACGCCCGACCTCTTCCAGCGCCTGCCCGAAACCTGGAGCGGACTTGGCGGGGCTGCGGCGTGGACCGGCGTCTTCAGCGCCGTCCTCCTGGCCTTCTTCGCCTTCACGGGATTCGAGGGGCTCGCCAACATCGCCGAGGAGGTGAAGCAGCCCTCGCGCACGCTGCCGCTGGCGATCTTCCTCACCCTGGGACTGGTGACGCTGCTTTACGTGCTCATCGTGTGGGTCGCACTCGTCACGGTGCCGCGCGAGGAGCTGGCGCAGACCGCAGCGCCATTAAGCCTCGTTTACGAGCGGGTCACCGGTGCCTCGCCTGCCATCATCACGGCCATCGCCATCGCCGCCACAGTCAACGGTGTGGTCGTGTTCATGGTCATGGGCTCGCGCGTCATCTACGGCATGGCGGCGCAGAACCTACTGCCAGCTCCGCTGGCGCGCATCAGCGCGCGTACGCGCACGCCCTTGGCGGCAACCGGCATTGTCGTCGCCACCGTGCTCGTGCTCGCCCTCGCCTTCCCCATCGAGGGTCTCGCCGAGACGAGCTCGCGGCTGACGCTCATTGTATTTGCCTTCGTCAACGCCGCGCTGCTGAAGCTCAAGATCGACGGCGTGGCAGCACCAGCGGGCGCCTTCGTCGCGCCCGTCTGGGTACCGGTGCTCGGCTTGGGAACGAGCCTGGCGCTGCTGGCAACTGAGCTCGCGCTGCGCCTTTAGGGCACGCGCGGCACGGGCGCTAAAGAGTCATCGTCTGATGAGGGTCAGTGGCCTGGGCGCGTACGCGGTGCGACCCAGGGCCGCTCGTCGTAGCTCATCGACGTCGAGTTCACGGCGCTGCCGGACCCGGTGAATACTCCGCCGCCGAACTGCAGACCCGACTTCGAGGTGGCAGCCGCCTTATCCTCAGCCAGCCCGAGCTGCGCACGCAGGTCGGTGTCGAGGCTGACGCCGGGAACGGAGGATGCATCCGGCGCCAAGCTGGCGGAACCGCCCGCCTGACCGCCGCCGCCATTCTGCACGTCGAACGCCAGCGCCGGCGGGACCAGCATGAAGAACGCCAGCACAGCAGCGAGGGTCGGCACAGATCGCATAGGTCGGTCCTCCGGCAAATCGACGGCGGGATTTTGCCGTCAATATGGGGCACGTACATGGCCGCGGAAGACCCGCCCCGCATTTACTGCAGTCCTGTGTCGCGCGCGCCACGCCATATTCTCCGCGATATACTATTCGAGTGCCATACGCCGCTTTTCTTGCCTGCCGAGGGGAAATTGCATGCTCGCCTCCGCCCGCGCTTTAGCCGCAGCATTCGTCCTTTGCATGCTGGCCGGCGCCGGACAAAGCCAACCGGCTCCCTACGTTTTCGATACCACGCGCGCCGAGGTCCGCTTCTCCTACAGCATGCCGTTGTCAACCGGGCAGGGCCGCTTCACGGGCGTAAGCGGCGTTGCCGAGATCGACGACGCCGCCATCGAGCAATCGACGGCAGAGGTGGTCATCGACACGCGCACGCTCACGGCCAATACGGCTATCGCCGAGGGCGAGTTGCGCGGGAAGGACTTCTTCGCCGTCGCCGCCTATCCGCAAATGCGCTTCAAGAGTCGGAGCGTAGAAACGAACAGCCCGGCCGCCTACCGGATGAGCGGCGACATGACGGTTAAGGGCGTCACGCGGCCCATCGTGTTGCAGATAGCGCTGCAGCCGCCCGCTGCCGACGGCACGCGCCAGTTCCGCGCCACGACGCGCATCCGCCGCGGCGACTTCAACATGACCGCTTATGCTTTCCTGGTCGGCGAGATCGTGCAGATCGAAATCCGCGCCACCCTCGTACCTGCGCGCTAGCGGGGGGAGCCAGCCGCCGCTTTGCGGGCCAGTGAGCCTGCTCGCCAATGCGGCTCCACAACCTCGTCAACTTCTAGGGCTAAGATTAAGCCTGAACACTCTTATTTGGAGTGATCCGCGTGCTGAGCTAGCATGCGCGAGCGTCAATTTGTGGAGACTGTCATGGCTGCGCCGCGGCTGCTCGTAACGCAGATGATCGCCACATCGGCGCTGGCAGCTCTCTGCATGTTGCCGCAAGGTTCCGCGCGCGCGGGCTCCGGCGCCGAGATCGGCGATGCGCGCACCATCGTCAGCATCGTCAAGGCCGACTTCGACAAGGAGGAGCGCGAGCTAACGATCGGCGACATCGTGCGCCAGGATGAGGTCATCGAGGTCAGCGACGACGGCCGTGGCGAGTTCCGCCTCAACGATGACACCAAACTGGCCCTCGGCCCCGGAGCGCGCATGGTGCTCGACAAGTTCGTCTATGACAGCGACAAGAAAGCCGGATCGATCGTCCTCGATCTCACCAAGGGCGCGTTTCGCTTCATCACTGGTGTCGCCACTAAGCCGACGTATCTCATCCGCACACCCAACGCCTCGATCACCGTGCGCGGCACCATCTTCGACGCCTATGTGCTGCCCGACAACAGCGCCTGGCTGCTGCTGCACGACGGCGGCATCGAGGTGACCTCTGAGAAGAATGTCTGCCACGTGCTCGATCGCCCTGGCCAGCTCATTCAGATCTCCCGCGAGGGAACCGTGAGCAAGCCGCTGAATTGGAAGGATATGGAGGGGAGAGAGGCCGCCGACTTCGACGTTGCGTTCCCGTTCGTCGCCAACACGCCGCAAATCGAGCCGCTGCCGACAACGACCCGTACTGGCGTCATCGAGGCCGCGTTCCCCGACGCCGAGCCGAAGGCGTGCGCCAACTCCGGCAAGCCCAAGACGCGGAAGGCCGATGACGGCGACAAGCCGAAAAAGAAGAAGAAGCGCCAGGCTTCGAACGACGACTACGAACCGCCGCGCAAGACCGTGAAGCGCAAGCCGAAGTACGAAGATGACGACGACTATGGCGGCGGCGCGCGCGCCGTGGACATCATCATCCGCGGCGGTATCGGCATCGGCGGCGGCTACCGACCGGGCGGCGGTCACACGGGCGGCGCCCCCACGGGTGGAGGCAGCAGCTACGGCGGACAGATCCGCTGACGCGCTGACGTTGTTCGGCGCCCGATCGCTACTTCTTTTCGAGCAGCAGTCTGGCGCGGCCGAGCAGCACCTTTTTCAGCGGCTCCCACAATTTTTGCAGCAGCGCCGGCAGCACCACCTCGAGCCGCACGGCGTCATCCTGCACCTCGAGCGAGCCCGGCACCGACTGGCCGAAGGCGCGGACGATGAACGGCAGGCGGTTGTCGACCCACGGCTGCTGCTCGAGCGTCAGCAGCGCAGATTGGGGCAGGCCATCGAGCCCGGATTTCAAACGCCGCAACGCTTCCGCGCGCCCGAGCGTGTGCGGGATCGATACCACCAGCGGAGCCGCCATGCCTCACCTACATCGCCTTCACGAGACTTGAAGCCAATATACGAGACTTCGCGCCGCCTGTTTGCATCAATCGCTATAGGGCAGCGTGGCGGTCGCCCTAGCGCGCGCGGCGCTTGCGCGTGGCCGCCGCTCGGTGGCCGGGCCTCGGCCTCACGTCCGGAGGCGGCGGCCCTTCTGCTACACTGATGAGTCGAAGGTGACCTATGGCCCGACGCACCGGCAGCGCCGACCTACCCCTGCATGGCGGACGCGTGCCGGCATGGCTGTCAGCGCGCATGGCGGCGCTCGGCGCCATCGTCGTGGAAGCGATTGTTCAGCATTACGGGCGCGACGAGCTCCTGCGCCGGCTGGCGCACCCCTTCTGGTTCCAGTCGTTCGGCGCCGTCATGGGCATGGACTGGCATTCGTCCGGCATCACCACCAGCGTCATCGGCGCTCTGAAGCGCGGCCTTGCCCCACGCGCGGGCGAGCTCGGCATCTACGTGTGCGGCGGGCGCGGCAAGCACTCGCGTAAGACGCCCGATGAGCTGACTGCATTGGGCTACCGCGTTGGCCTCGACGCCCCGGCGCTGACGCGCGCCAGCCGCCTCGTCGCCAAGGTCGACAGCGCCGCCGTGCAGGACGGTTTCGACCTCTACCTGCACGGCTTCTTCGTCACCGACGACGGCCGCTGGACGGTGGTGCAGCAGGGCATGAACGGCAATGCGCGCCAGGCACGCCGCTATCACTGGCATTCGGGGGACGTGCGCGACTTCTGCGACGCTCCGCATAGCGCCATCGACGGGCCGAGCCAGGGCAACATCGTCAACCTGACCGACAAGCGCGCCGCGCCATCGCGTTCGGCGCAGCTCGATCTGCTGGCGACCTTCGGCCCCGACCGCGTCGTCGGCGAGTTTGCCGCACTGACGCAGCCTCAATCTGCGCAGCCAGCGCTGCCGCATCTCATCATGCCGGCGCACCATGACGTACGCACTTCCGACGTCTTTACCCGCCGCTTGCACGGCACCCTCGCCGCGGCTGCCGAGCGTGGCCCCGTAGACTTCCCCGAGCTGCTGCTCACCCCCGGCGTCGGGGCGCGCACGGTGGCCTCGCTCGCCATGGTGGCCGAGGTCGTGCACGGCGCACCGTACCGCTTCCAAGACCCCGCGCGCTTCTCGCTGGCGCACGGCGGCAAGGACCGGCACCCGTACCCGGTGCCGATCAAGGTGTATGACGAGACCATCCGCGTGCTCAAGACGGCGGTCGAGAACGCCAGGCTTGGGCGCGACGAGCAGATGCAGGCGCTAAAGCGCCTCGATGCTCAGGCGCGGCGACTCGAGCGTACCGCCACCGGACCGTCGCTCGACGCCTTCATCGCCGGAGAGCGCGATGCCTCGCCGGCGCTCGACGGGCGCTCGGTGTTCGGCTGGGAGAGGGATATCGCGGTGAAGCGCAAGAGGGGGTCTGCCTGAACCTCCTGCGCGTACTTAGGCGCGCACACGCTCGGGCGCAACGTCGTGCTCGGACTCGCCGGCGACCCACGTCCCTAGCACCCGGACGTCGGATGGGTCGAAGGCGACCATGTCGGCGCGGAAGCCGGGAGCCAGACGGCCGAGCATCGTACCCAGCCCCAGGAACTCTGCCGGCTCGGTCGATGCAAAGCGCAGCGCCGAGGTGAGCGGCACGTGCAAATCGCGCACCGAATTGCGCACGCAGCTCGCCATATCGATCGCGGCGCCGGCGAGCGTGCCGTCTGCCCGCGTGCAGCGACCATCGCGCACCGTGATCTCCTGCCCGTAGAGGGTGAAGCTCGACCGGGCTCCGCCCACCGGCGGCATGGCGTCGGTGACCAGCATCGGATGCGCCGCCCCGCGCAGCGCCAGCCGTAGCATCTCGGGCGCCACGTGCGCGCCGTCGACGATCATGCCGAACCACGCGGCGGGCGCCTCGAGCGCGGCGGCGATGGGACCCGGCTCGCGGCTGGCGAGCGGACGCATGGCGTTGAACAAATGCGTGAAGCCGGTGAGTCCGGCGGTGAGCGCTGCCTGCGTCTCGGCGTACGTCGCCATCGAATGGCCGAGCGATACGCGCACGCCCGCCTGCACCAGCGAGGCAATGAACTCGGCGGGGACCCGCTCCGGCGCCAGCGTGACGAGCACGGTCCCCGCCGGCCAGCCCGTCAGCAGCTCGAGGTCGCGCGGCTCGGGATCGCGGAACATCGCCGGCTTATGCACGCCGGGCTTCTCGGGCGACAGGAATGGCCCTTCGAAGTGAATGCCGAGCACGCTCGGGTTGGCGCCGGCCGCCGACTGCGCAGCCGCCATCGCAACGCGCATCTTCTCGGGCGTATCGCTGATCAGCGTCGGCAGCAGACCGGTCGTACCGTAGCGGCGATGCGCGGCAGCGATGGCGTTGACGCCGGCGGGCGTCGGCGTGTCGTTGAACAGCACATCGCCCCCGCCGTTCACCTGCACGTCGATGAATCCGGGTGCCAGCCAAGCCCCGCCCGGCAGAGCATACGCCGGCACCGGTGCGGGCAGGTCGTTGCGCGGCACCACATCGACGATGTGCGCGCCTTCGATGATGACGGCATGATCGTCCAGCACGGTGACGCCGTCGAAGACGTTACGTGCCACGACGGCGTGATAAGGCGTTCTGCTCATAGCGTGCTGGTGACTTTGCTGAGATGTCGGGGGCGATCAACGTCGATATCGAGCCGCTGCGCCAATTGCACCGCCATGGCGTAAAAGCTCTGGATGAGGCAAATGGCGTCGGCCTCCGGCTGATCGGCCGACAGCGCCGGCAGCCGAGAGGGCGTGGCCTCACCCGGCTCGGCGATGAACAACGCCGTGCCCATGCGCCTGAGTTCCCCGGCGAGCTGGCGCATGCCGGGCGCCGCCGCATCGGTCGGCATGAACATGAGGATCGGATAGCGCGTTTCGACCAGCGATACCGGCCCGTGCATGAATTCGGCGCCGCTGAAGGCTTCGGCGTGGCGGTTGCACGTCTCTTTCAGCTTCAGTGCCGCCTCACGCGCGATCGCCAGCGTCGATCCACGCCCGATGGTCACGAGGCTCGCCGCATCGGCCAGGGCCGGCACGGCGGCACTCCAGTCGAGCGCGGCCGCGGCCGTCAACCGTTCGGGCAACCGTCCGATCGCCGCGTCGAGATCCGTATTTTCGGCCCACCGCGCCGTGAGGCGCGCCAGAGCCCCGGCTGTGGCAATGAAGGTTTTCGTCGCCGCGACGCTCAGCTCCGGCCCGGCGCAGATCGGCAGCACGATGTCGCTCATTTCGGCCAGTGGCGAGTCGGTCGCGTTGGTGACGGCAACGCAAAGGGCCCCCGTTCGCTTCGCGCTCTCGGTCAACGCCAAAAGGTCATCGCTGCGCCCCGACTGCGAGATGGCGAGAACGAGCTGGCCTTTGAGCTGCAGCGCGCCGCCATAAATGCTGGCGATACTGGGAGCGGCCGGGGCGACGGGAAGCCCGACATAGCGTTCGATGAGGTGTTTGGCGAACGCCGCGGCGTGCGCCGAGCTGCCACGCGCGCACGTCACCACGACTTGCGGCGGGCGACTCCGTAGCCGCGCGACCAGCTCCGCCAGCGGCTGCGCTAAGATCTGTTGCTGGCGGTGGATGGCCAGCGGAGCTTCGCTCAGCTCCTGCGCCATCTTTGCCTTTGCGTTACTCATTGTCGGAACGGGCGCCTTCATCCACGCCGTGCGGCTGGCTGCGACAGTGCCATGGCTTCGGCCTCGAGGCGCGCCAAATGCAGTGCGCCGCTCAGCGCATCTCCTTCCGGCGACACCAGCAGCTCGCGGGTTGCGGCGGCGAGCCATGGCTCGATGCCCGATGCGAGGCCGCCTGCCAGCGCCAACCGCGGCACGCCCAGCGTCGCCAGTCGCTCCGCTATCACATCGATGTGGTGCGCCGCACCGCGGAGCAACTCGCGCGCTGCTGTGTCGTCACGCGCAGCATACTCCAGAACGAGTGGCGCCAGCACAGCGAAGTCGCGCGGCCGCGCCTGCCCCATCCAGCGCACGATGGCATGCGGGTCGCCGTCGAAGCGCTCGAGCACCCTCTTCAACAAGCCGGTCCACGGCGTGCGGCCGTCGTATGCCCACAGGACGCGGCGTGCCGCCTCGCAGCCGAGCCAGGCTCCGCTTCCTTCGTCGGAAACGGGAAAGCCCCAGCCGCCGACGCGATATTCGCGGCCGCCGACGATACCCCAGCCGACGCTGCCGGTGCCGATGACGATGATGCCGCCGTTGCGGCCGCCATGGGCGCCAACGCAGGCGGCGTGCGCATCCGTCGTCAGAATGGTATGGGCGAACGGCAAGTTGTATGCACGCGCCGCGGCGAGGTGGGTCGGCTCGCTGGCGCCGGCGAGCGCGAGGCAGGCGACGATTTCGGTGTCGGCGAGCGACAATCCGGCCTGCTCCAGGCACTCATCGGTCGCCCGCAGGACGGCGGCAAAGCTCTCCTTGAGGCCGAAACGGATGTTGGCGGGCCCCGCCGCTCCCTCGCCCCAAACCTGCCCATTGAGGTCGGCCAAGCGTGCGCGGCAGCCGGTTCCGCCGCCATCGACACCAAGAAGTAACGCCGTTCTCCCCATTGGATGCAACTTCCCGAACATCTACGTTATGTAGGCCGCCGCCAGTATAAACGCGGCAAAAGTCACTCAGAGCCAACCCTGCCCGCATGCATACGGAACAGTTAAGTCCGCGCTACGCCGATATCGATCTCTGGCAGCCCGCCGACATCCTGGATGCGATGATCGAGGGGCAATTGGCCTCAGTCGCAGCGGTACGGGCCGCCCGCCAGTCCATCGAGCAGGCGGCTCTCGCCATCGAAGCCCGGCTGCGCAAGCGCGGACGTCTCATCTATGCCGGAGCAGGTACATCCGGGCGCCTGGCGGTGCAAGATGGCGCCGAGCTCATGCCGACCTTCAGTTGGCCGCCCGAGCGCCTGCTGCTGCTGCTGGCGGGCGGCGAGGCCGCCATGACGCAAGCGGTCGAAGGGGCCGAAGACGACGTGGCACGCGCCACGGAGCTGATCGGAGAGCATGACATTGGGCCGGCCGACGTGTTGATCGCGGTCGCGGCCAGCGGGACGACGCCGTTTACCCTCACTTGCCTGCGCGAGGCAGGCCGGCGCGGGGCCTTGACGGTCGGCATCGCCAACAATCCCGGCACCCCGCTCCTCGCCGCAGCCGAGCACCCCATCCTGCTCGCCACCGGCCCCGAGCCGATCGCCGGCTCGACGCGCATGAACGCCGGCACCGCGCAGCGCATCACGCTCAATCTGCTCTCTACGCTCGTCATGATCCGTCTGGGCCGCATCTATCGTGGCATGATGGTCGAGGTTCAGGCCTGCAACGCCAAGCTCGCCAAGCGCCGGGAGAGAATGGTGGCGCATCTCACCGGCCAGAGCGGGGCGCCGGTGCGCGATGCGTTGCAGCGCGCCAACGGTAGCGTGAAGCTCGCGGTATTATTGCTGCAGGGCTGTGAGCTCGAGGAAGCCGAGGCGGTATTGGAGCGCGTCGGCGGCCGACTGCGGGCGGCGATCGACCATCTCGCCAAGCATGGCGCACCCAAGCTCGAAGCCACGAAGAACCGCCGCTGACTTCAGCGTGATTGCCGGCGTCAAATTAGCCAGAGCGCTGAATGTTTCGCGCCGTTTCCGCGCGCCGCATAGTCAATTGGCCGCTCGATTACAAAATCCATTGCGCCGACTGCAAAACACTTTGGTTTCGGGAAGATTCAAATCGCGCTGATCCGATTTGGAACGCGTAAACGGGGTTCAGCAGTTTCGGTTGTAGTCGCCGGTCGATTGCACGCTCATGCACGTGGCCGCGTGAGGGGAGAGCCGCGGCGAGGGCCCGCGAGGGTTTCCGAGCAGTCCATCGACGAGGTCGCGATGTCAGTTCCTGACGACGGAGGTGGAGCCATGGGCACAGCCTCCGGACCTGCAGTCGGCGCGGAACCTGAAGCGGGAGTCAGTCAGCAGCATTCGGGCCATGGACCGCAACCGCTGGGGCGCTATGCAGCAGCGGCCGCGCTCTGCGCTCTGGTTCCGGTAGCGTTCGCCTTCATGGGCCTGCATTTGGCTATGGCGCAGATGGGGCCCCCTCCCCTCGGGCACGTGGCGCATCTGCTGCCGAGCGCGGCCGATTTGAGCCCAACCACCACTGCGAGCCTACAGAGCGAGCCATCCCGCGCGCACAAACCGCTCAATCCCGAGCAAGTCGATCCGCGCTACCTCGCCATGCTGTTCGCGTTCGAGGACCGGCGCTTCTATTACCACTTCGGCGTCGACCCCATCGGCATGGTGCGCGCGGCGCGCGATCTTCTGCTGAACCAGCGCATCATCTCCGGCGGCTCGACGCTGACGATGCAGGTCGCGCGCCTGCTCGACAACGAGTACAGCCGCACCCCCGGCGTGAAACTGCGCCAGATCCTGCGCGCCATCCAACTCGAGAGAGCGCTTACCAAGAAAGAGATCCTGAGCCTCTACCTCGGCCTGGCACCGTTCGGCGGCAGGATCAAAGGCGTGCGTGCCGCCTCGCTCAAGTATTTCGGCAAGGAGCCGCAGCGCCTTTCCGTCGGCGAGGCGGCGTTGCTCGTCGCCCTTCCGCAAGCACCCGAGGCGCGCCGCCTCGACCGCCACGCCGAGAGCGCTCGTCGCGCGCGCAACTTCGTCTTGAGGGCCGTTGCAGCGGCCGGTGTCCTCACCCCCGCCGAAGCCCAGCTCGCCAGCCTCGAACCCCTCACCGCGGAGAGTGCCCCGATGCCTCCAAAGCTCATGCCGAAGCCGTCCTCCACCAACGTTGCGGGTCTCTTTGCGGGGCTCACGCTCGGCATCAACTTCGTCGCCGGTCCGGCGACAGCGGCGCCCATAGAGCCTACGCAGCCGGACTACTTCTTGAATTCCGCCGAGCAGCTAGTGCTCGACGTCCGGCGGCGGCTTCTGGCGCCGCTGCCCGACGGAACACAGCAGGCGGATCGCGACGCGCTTTGGATGTTCTACGCCGGGCGCACCGAACCGGTGTGGGTGGCCAAGACCGGATGGACGCTGGCGGCGCAATCGGTCATCGACGAGATCAAGCGCGCAGACGATTGGGGACTCGACGCCAGCGCCTTCGAGATTCCGGCACTGCCGGCGGAGACGGCGGGCGCCACGCCGCTGCCCGAGAAGGAGCTCGTCGATGCCGAGGTCGGACTATCGCTGGCGGTGCTGAAGTACGCGCGCTTTGCCCGCGGCGGCCGCATCGAGGATCCTGCCACGCAGCTGAGCTCGTATCTCGATCGCAAGCCGCAAGTGCGTCCGCCGTTTCTCGTCATGACGAGGATCGGCGCGGCAGATGCCCCCGACGAATTCCTGCGCAAGCTGCACCCGCAGCACGAGCAGTTCGAGCAGCTGCGGCAGCGGTACCTGGCGCTCCGCGATGGCGGTAGTACGGAGCCCACTGCAATTCCCAAGGGCGCGAAGCTACGCCCCGGCGCTATGCACCAGGACATCGCACTGGTGCGCGAGCGGCTCCGCGTGCCGGCCACCGGCGCCGGCACGGCCTTCTATGACGATGCGCTCGTCGAGGCCGTCAAGCGCTTCCAGGGTAAGCGCGGCATCTCACCGGCCAACGGCATCCTCAACGCCAAGGCGCGCCGCGCCCTCAATGAAGGGCAGGAGGTCGCGCTCAGCACGCTGCTCGCCAACATGGAGCAGTGGCGCTGGATGCCAGAGGACCTCGGCCGCAACCACGTCTGGGTGAACGTTCCCGAGTTCAAGGTGCGCGTCGTAAAGGACCGCGCCGTCCTCCTGGAAGAGCGCGTCATTGCGGGCGAGCTCGACACGCAAACGCCCATCTTCTCCGAGGCCATCGAAACGATCTACTTCCATCCCCGCTGGAACGTACCGGAGAGCATCAAGGTGAACGAGATTGGGCCGGCCATCGCGCGCGGAAGGCGCAGAGACATGGTCGTGATGCGGAACGGCAAGGTGATCAGGCCGAGCCAGATCAACTGGTCGAAGGCAGACATCCGCCATTACGACATTTACCAGCCTTCGGGGCCCGGCAACGCGCTCGGTCTCGTCAAGTTCACCTTTCCGAACAAGCACTCGGTCTACATGCACGACACGCCGAGCAAAGGCTTGTTCGACGCCGCGCAGCGCACCTTCAGCCACGGCTGCGTACGGGTGAAGAACCCGCAGCGCCTCGCCGAGATGCTGCTCTCGATCGACAAGGATTGGAGCGCCGATCGCGTGGCGCTTCTGCTCAACGGCGAGCCTGAGGAGAACGGTGTCCATCTCGACCAGCACATCCCGGTCCACATCACCTATTTCACCGCGCTGGTCGACGAGGACGGCGAGCTGACGACGGTGAAAGACGTGTACGGCCATGAGAAGCGCATCACCCAGGCCCTGCAAGGCAAGTGGAACAGCATCGACAAGGGTGCCGACCACCTGGCGCAGGTCGAGCTGGCGCGACGCCTCGACGACACGGATAGAGCCAAGCGCAGCACGTCGAGCCGGCGCATCGTCACGCGCAGCTACGGCGCAGGCGGCGGATCGTCGACACGCGTCAGCAGCAGCGGCTCGACGGCGAATGACGTATTCCGCCGCAGCTTCGGCTACTAGCGCAGCAGACGGTGGGGCGATCGATCGCAAGATCTCGCTCAGTCGCTTCGCGCGACTGAGCGTTGCGGCATGTGAAATCGCAAGCCGCAAGGCGATAAAAGCTCGGCGTTTCATTCGCCAAAGATAAAGCCTGCGGCAAGGCTTTCGTTGATCACAATGTTCGGTTGTTGATCAGTGTTCGCGCTCAACGATCAACGAGCGAGGACGCGATGTTGAAACGTGCTTACGGCATGTCGAGCTGCATCGCTGCCGACAGCTCCGTCTCCGCGCGGGTGAGATAGAGGCGGAACCACGCCGTGTAGCGATCGGGATGTGCCGCGATGTCCGTTTGGACCGTGCTCAGCGTGAGCCATGCGTGCGCCTCGGCCTCGTCGGGATGCGGCGTCACGGCGCCGCACCAGCGGCCGGTGAACAGATGCACGTACTCGTGCTCGATCAAGCCGCCGCCGACCTCGGCGCGATAGATGAGAGCGCCGAGCGGCACCAGCGGACAGGAGAACCCCATTTCCTCGCTGAGCCTGCGCAAGGCGGCAGCCTGCGTTTCCTCGCCCGGACGCGGATGCCCGCAGCAGGCGTTGGTCCACAATCCACCTGAATGGTATTTGCCCGCATGCCGCTTCTGCAGCAGCAGCTGGCCAGCCCCATCATGGATGAGCACCGAGAAGGCCCGGTGCAGATCGCCGCGCTGATGCGCCGCGAGCTTCGGCGCCGTGCCGACCGGCTGATCGGCAGCATCGACAAGGATCACCGTCTCGCGCGCATCGTTCATGGATAGCCGGTTTCGAGCGACGCGCCGTTGCGTGCCTTTGCCAGTCTGCCAAATACGTGATCGAGCATCAGCTGCTTGATGTCGGTTGCATTAATAGTGCCCTCAGGAAGCAGCTCCGCGTCGGAGGATAGGACCAGAGGCCCGCGCGCGGGCGGGGTGTCGGCGCGCCCGTGCGAGCCGCGTACCAGCGAAGCATCGAGCGGAATGACATCCATCAGGGTGCGCATGCCAAGGGTGCGTTTCAACAGCCGCCACCCGATGGCGAGCTTGGGGAACCTTATCGCCGGATCGAGAAACAGCTCGACCGGGTCATAACCAGGTTTGCGGTGGATCTCCACCGTGCGAGCGAAATCGGGCGCGCCGGCGTCATCGAGCCAATAGTAATAGGTGAACCAGGCGTCTGGGCGTGCGATGGCGACGAGCTCGCCGCAGCGCTCGTGCTCGAGGCCATGGACACGCATTTCCTCCGTGCCCCAGACCTCGGCGATGCCATCGATGCGTTCCAGCAGCGCGCGCACACGGGCGATGTCGCCGCCATCGGCGACATAGACGTGGGCGACTTGATGGTCGGCGACGGCGAAGGCGCGCGACTGGGGCGGGTCGAGCAGCTCGTCGCCCAGCTCGTCTCGCACGGTCAGCAGACCGGCCTGGCGCAGCGCACGGTTGATGTGCACGGGCTTGCGCACCGGAACGATGCCGTACTCGGAAACGATGAGCACCTTGCGGCCGCAGGCCTCGGCCGCGTCGATCAGCGTCCCCGCTACCCCGTCCACCTCATGCAGGTCCTTGGCGATCTCTAGGTTGTCGGGACCCAACCGCTGCAGCCCGTAATCGAGGTGCGGCAGGTAGACAAGAGTAAGAGTCGGATTGCGCGTCTCGATGACGTGTAGAGCTGCGTCGGCGATCCAGCGGGTCGAGGCGATGGACGTCGCCGGACCCCAGAACGAGAACAACGGGAACGGCCCCAGCTTGGCGGTCAGCTCGTCGCGCAGCCCGGAAGGCTGTGCATAGCAATCGGGAATCTTGCGCCCGTCGGCCTTGTAAATGGGGCGCGGCGTCACCGCGTAGTCGGCGCTCGACGCCATGTTGTACCACCAGAACATGTTGGCGCAGGTGAAGCGAGGATTGCGTCGCTTGCCGGCATCCCAAACGCGCTCGCCGCTGAGCAGCCGGTTCGACTGCCGCCACAGCCAGATTTCATAGAGGTCGCGGAATAGCCAGCCGTTGCCGACGGCCCCGTGCCCGCCCGGGGGGAGCCCGGTAAGAAAAGTCGCCTGCACCGAGCAGGTCACCGCCGGCGTCACCGTGCGCAGCGGCCGCAGACCGCCGCGCTGCGCCAACCGCGCCAGGTTCGGCGTGTGGACCCCGACCAGCTCGGGCGTGAGGCCGACGATGTTGAGGACGACGAGGGGATGCATCGCTGCGCCACTCCGCGAAGGACGGCCTCTACTTCTTGAGCGTGCCGATGTAGGCGATCAGCTTCAGGATCTGATCCTGCGTGATGCCGCGCTTGGAGAACGGACGCATGGCACCAGCCGCTCCGGAGTGGATGATCTCGAATTTGCCGACGTCCGTGTTGGCGCGCGCGTTGACGACGGTGTCGTCGATGAGGCTCGGCCCCATGCCGCCCGATCCGTCCGGCTTGTGGCAAACTTGGCAATTGGCATCGTACAGCTTCTTGCCCTCGGCGACCGCCTCGGCGTTGCCGATATAGGGATTGGTGCCGGTTGCATGGAATGACTTTACCGCATCGGTGAGCTGCTCGCCGGCGATCGAGCCGAGGTCGAGCGGCGAGTCATCGAGCGCGCTCTTGAACTCGACGGCAAAGGCAGGGAGTGCTGCGGCCAGCGCGACGATCGCCAGGGGACCAGAAGCACGCATATTGACGGACATCGATCGGAATTCCTGTCGGCATCTGCATGAGGCAGCAGGGCCCCTCGCAGACGGGAGCGAGGGGCCCTACTGTCACCATTGGATCGCAGCTGCGATCACTTCTTGGTCTTTGCGACCTCTGCGCCGGCAGGTACCTTGTCCGCCGCCACGATCCGCCACAGCGAGCCGGGCGGGTTGGCCAGCGGCCCCTTGTCATCGGTGTAGAAGCAGTCGCAGTTGACGGCGAGCACGGTGCCGTCCTCATCGACGTTGCCGGAGGTGAATTGGAGCGACGTCTGGGCGAGCTCCTGCAGCTGCCACTTGGAGCCGTCCCAACCGGTGCCGAACACGCGCCCCGAGCACCAGTCGCCGGTGAGGAACACGCCGTTCATACCCGCGTAGTTGGCGACGCCAAGGCCCATGACCGAGCACCCCCAGCCGTCCTTGAGCTTCTCCGCCCCCGGATAGGGCTCCTGGTGCGGATATTCAGCGACGGGAAGCGTGCCGACGATCGGGCACTTGTCATCCGGCCCGGTGGCCGGATGGCAGTGCGTGCCCATGTTGTGCTTCCAGCCGTAGTTCTGACCGCCCTTGCTGTCGGCCGGCTGCCAGTCGATCTCCTCCAGATGGTTCTGGCCCACGTCGGCGATGAACATGCTGCCAGTCTTCTTGTCGAAGCGGATCGAGTATGGGTTGCGCAGGCCGTAGGCCCAGATCTCCGGGCGGGCTCCCATGTGGATCTTGGAGAAGCCCTCCTCGGTGATGCCGAACAGCGACATCATGCGATCCTGATAAACCTTGGCGAACGGGTTGGTCGGCGGAATGCTGTAGGCGACGTCGTCGGGCGTGTTGACGTCGATGCGCAGGATCTTGCCCCACAGCACGTTCTTCATCTGACCGGCGTCGAGGGGGTCGCCCTCCCAGCCGGCGTCACCCTTGCCGATATAGAGATAGCCATCCGGTCCAAACTCGATACCGCCACCGTAGTGGTTGTAGTACGGCTGCGGGATATTCATGATGACCTTGACGCTCTTGTTGGCCTGCTCGACGGTCACCTCGTCCGGGCTCTTCGGATCGACCGTATAGCGCGCGATCATGTGCGCCCCGTTGAACGGAAGCGATGAGTAGCTGACGAAGAAGTAGCCGTTCTCCTTGAACTTGGGGTGGAAGGCGACCGACCACAGCCCCTGCTCGACGAACCCGGTCTGCACTTCGCTGCCGAGCGGCGTGTTCTTGGTCAGATCTAAGAAGGGCTTCTCCAGCACCTTGCCATCCTTGACCACCTTGATCCTGCCGACCCGCTCGACGACGAAGACGCGTCCCGTGCCGTCAAAGGCGGACGCGACGCCGACCGGATCGTTGAATCCGTCGGCCACCTTGACCAGCGCGATCTTCGGATCGCCAGGTAGCTTACCGCCCGGGCGCGCGACTTCGGAGGCCTGCGTGGGAACCGTTTGCGCGACCGCAGTGGTCGAGCCGGCGGCACCAAGCACAGCCATCCCCATCGACGCGGCGAGAACCAACCGCATTCCCATAGAACGTTCTCCCATTTCCATTGTTTGTCAGCGTCATTTCTTCGCGTTGCGCAATTGCGCCCGCTCGCATTTACTCAGTTGGCCGATGATATATGCCAGACTTCATGCGAGCTTTTGACGCTAATGAATGAAGTTGCGTCCGGCAATGGAACCAGGTGCGAATTGCAGAATTTGAGCACCACCTACTAAGTCGCGGCGATGTTTTTTCCTTTTCTTCCCGGCTGTTTTTGCCACGTTTTCCCTTGCCTTGCCCGCAGTTTTGTGCCGAGCACGAAACATCAACCAAAACCGTTGCTTAGCCCCGCCAAACCGCGCATGATCGGCCGCCACCGCGGTTGTTTGGCTAACGCACCAGTCGCAAGGCCGGCCCGTTTCGCTGCCAAAAGCCGGGGCATTTCTGGCAACTGCCAGAACAAAATCGGCATCGCAATCACAAAGCCGACAAGGGGAAACGCAAGACGTGGGCAAGGCGGTAAGCGACGCATTGGCGAAGGTGGAGTCATCGGGTGAGGCACGCGCATTTATTCAGCGCTTTTCCGTGACTTATGAGTTTCCCGTCTATTTCACGCGCGATGTGTTTTCCGACAACAACCCCGTTCTTTTGGAGGCGATGCGCCAGGGCGCCTCCGATCGCCGGCGCCGCGCTGCCTTCTTCATCGACGAGGGCGTCACCCGCGAGATGCCAGACTTGCCCAGGCGCATCCTTGCCCATGCGGCGGCGCATTCCGGCGAGATGCAGCTGGCCGGCCCGATCGAGACCGTCGGCGGCGGCGAGCGCTGCAAGAACGCGCCTGAGCTGGCCGAGCGCCTGCAACGGCTGCTGGTGTCATACGGCGTCGATCGCCACTCGTACGTGGTGGCCATCGGTGGCGGCGCCGTCCTCGACCTCGTCGGCTATGTGGCCGCCACCACGCATCGCGGCATCCGCCATATTCGCGTACCCACAACCGTTCTGGCGCAGAACGATTCCGGCGTCGGCGTGAAGAACGGCGTCAATGCCTTCGGCTTCAAGAACATGGTCGGCACCTTCGCGCCGCCGGTCGCCGTGATCAACGATTCGGCCTTCATCGACGTGCTACCGGGCCGCGACAAGCGCGCCGGCATGGCCGAGGCCGTGAAGGTCGCGCTCATCCGCGACGGCGAGTTCTTCTCCTGGCTGGAGGAGAAAGCGGAGGCCCTCGCCCTGTTCGCCTCCGAGCCGCTGGATCGACTGATCCGCCATTGCGCCCTGCTGCACATGCGGCAGATCTCGATCGGCGGCGATCCGTTCGAGCGCGGCAGCGGCCGGCCATTGGATTTCGGACATTGGGCAGCGCACAAGCTCGAGGCGCTGTCGAACTACGAGCTGCGCCACGGCGAAGCGGTAGCCATCGGCGTCGCGCTCGACACGCGCTACTCGGTGCTGGCTGGGTTGCTGCCGGCCGCGGGAGACGAGCGCGTGCGCGCCTTGCTCGAACGCCTGGGATTTTCCCTTTGGCACCCAGCCTGCGACGCGCACGGTGCCGACGGAAAGAGGCTGCTGCTCGCTGGGCTGGAGGAGTTTCGCGAGCATCTCGGCGGCGAGCTCACCATTACGCTGCTGAGCGGCATCGGACACAGCATCGACGTGCACACCATGGACCACGCTCTCCTGGAGCAGGCGATCGAGTGGCTGCGGCCACGGGACGGTGCGTGATGCAGCTCGCCCTCCCCGGCTCGCCGCACCTCACCTACTGCACCAACATCCACGCCGGCGAGCGCTGGAACGACATCGAGGCGGCGCTGAGAATCCATCTCCCGGCGATCAAGCGGCGTGTGTCGCCGACAAACCCGATGGGTGTCGGGCTCCGCCTCTCGGCCGCCGCCGCCGCTGACCTTGCCCATCCGCAAGCACTCGAGCGGCTGCAGGCATTACTGCGCCATGCCGGTCTCTACGTGTTCACCGTCAATGCATTTCCCTACGGCCTGTTCCACGGCGCGCGCGTCAAGGAGCAGGTGTACGAGCCCGATTGGCGCCACGAGCAGCGCCTCGCATTCTCGAACCGGGTCGCCGACGTCCTCGCCCGCCTGCTGCCCGACGGCATGCAAGGCAGCATCAGCACGGTGCCGGGCGCCTATAAGGCCAAGGTCCGCGAGCCGGCGGACGTCGCGCACGTGGCTGATCTCCTGCTGCGCCATGCCGCGCACCTGCACATCATCGCGCGCGAAACCGGCAGGCAGATCGTCCTGGCGCTCGAGCCCGAGCCCTGCTGCTTCCTCGAGACCATCGACGAGGCGATCGACTTCTTCGAGCAGCATCTCTTCAGTGGCACCGCGGTCGCAGCCTTTCGCCGGTTGACCGGCCTGCCGGCAACGTGGGCGCGCGATGCCCTGCGCCGCCACCTCGGCATCTGCCTCGACGTGTGCCACGTGACCGTGGAGTTCGAAAATCCCACCGAGTGCGTCGCCCGTCTGGCGGCTGCCGGCATCCGCGTGCCGAAGATCCAGCTCAGCTCCGCCCTCAAGGTCCCTGCCGTGAGCGATGGCGTAGTAGAGCTGCTGCGCCCGTTCGATGACGGTATCTACCTGCACCAAACCGTCGAGGCGCGCGAGGGGGCGCTTACGCGCTACCCCGATCTGCCGGACGCATTCGCCGCCCTGCGCCGCGGCGCCGCCGGCGGCGAATGGCGCGTGCACTGCCATGTGCCGTTGTTTCAATCGGACTACGGCGGCCTGCAATCGACGCAGGAGCCGCTGGCGGAGCTGCTCGCCGCCTGCCGCAAGCAGGCGCTGGCGCCGCATCTCGAGGTCGAGACCTACACCTGGGGTGTTCTCCCCGCACACTCGAAAGGCGTCGACGTCGACAACGATATCGCCCGGGAGCTGACATGGGTTCGCTCGCAACTCGGCGCCTGAGCGGCTGGCGCACGGCGCTGGTACTCGGTCGCGTATCAAACCTGCCCACGGTGTGGAGCAACGTGATCGCCGGAAGCGCGCTCGCCGGCGGAGCGCCCATGCATTGGCTCATAACGCTCGCGATCGCGATCTCGTTGATGTACGTAGCCGGCATGTTTCTCAACGACGCGTTCGACCGCAATGTCGATGCGCGCGAACGTCCGGAGCGGCCCATTCCGGCAGGGGATATCCCCGCCGATGTGGTATTCGTGGTCGGCGGCTCGCTCCTGGTCGTCGGCATGGTGACACTGGCCGCCGTCAACGACCGCGTCGGTCTCGCCGGCGCCGGGCTGGGCGCCGCCATCCTGCTCTACGATTGGCATCACAAGAAGAACCCGCTCGCCCCCTTCATCATGGGGGTGTGCCGCGCGCTCGTCTATGTGACAGCGGCGTTGGCGACGACCGCTGCGCTATCGGCCACCATACTCGTCCCCGCCGCGGCCCTCCTCGCCTACGTCGCCGGCCTCACCTACTCCGCGCGCATGGAGAGCCTCGATCGCATCGGCACTTTCTGGCCGCTACCCTTGCTCGCGGCACCGGTCATCGTCGCCGGCGCCGACACGGACTTTTCGCTCGCAGCGATCATAGCGTTCATCGCCCTGGCCGCCTGCGCCGTGCGCGTAGCGCTGCTCCTGCGTCACCGCGGTGCGGGCGATGTATCGCGCGCCGTTGCACTGTTGATCGCCGCCATCTCGCTCAACGACGCTCTGTTCGCGACAACAACGGATGTAGACTATGCGGCCTTCGCTTGCCTCGCCTGCTTCGCACTTACCCTCGTCCTGCAGCGTTACGTGCCAGCATCCTGAGGGCGACGCCGCCATGACCTCCTCAACTGACGACGTGCTCCGCCGCATCGAGCTCTTGCGCGATTGGCTGAAGCGCCGACTCGATGCCGAGCAGCTCGACTGGGTCGACGAGCAGTGCGCCCGCATTGCCGAGGCACCCACCGGAAAAGCGCTGACACTCGCCATCGGGCTGGCGCCGCGCCGCGTCGGCAAAGAGCAACTGCGGCTCGATGCAGCCGAGGCGGCGGGCGCCGAGCATCTGCGTCCGGGCCTCAGTCCCGACGATTGGACCGTCGATCAGGTAACGCGCATTCTGTTCGTGCTGGCGAGCTATGCCGGCGCCGAGGACACGTTTGCGGCGCGTCTCGACGGGCTCGTGCGCTCCGGCGAGATCAGCGAGCAGATCGCGCTTCTTCGCGGCCTCCCGCTGTACCCCGCTCCCGAGCAGGTCCTGCCCACGGCCAGCGAAGGCGTCCGCTCCGCTATGCAGCCGGTGTTTGAGGCGGTCGCTCACAAGAGCCCCTACCCGGCGGAACAGTTCAGCGAAGCCATGTGGAACCAGTTGGTGGTCAAGGCGCTGTTTGTCGGCAGCCGCCTCGCGCCCATCCAAGGCCTCGATGCGCGCCGCAACGCCGATCTCGCCCGCATGCTCGTCGACTATGCGCATGAGCGTTGGGCGGCAGGGCGCACGGTCAGCCCCGAGCTGTGGCGCTGCGTCGGACCGTTCGCCGGCGACAACTACCTCGATGAGCTGATCAGAGTCTTCGAGTCGCCGCTGGAGATCGAGCGCCAGGCCGCCGCCTTGGCGCTCTCGGAATGTCCGACGCCGGATGCGCTCGTCATCCTGGAAAGCACGCCGACCCTGTGGCGCGACAT
This sequence comes from Hyphomicrobium sp., assembly GCF_009026145.1. Classification (GTDB taxonomy): domain Bacteria; phylum Pseudomonadota; class Alphaproteobacteria; order Rhizobiales; family Hyphomicrobiaceae; genus Hyphomicrobium_A. The sequence goes on along the minus strand of NZ_WBUE01000007.1, from coordinate 117,888 downwards.
TCGTAGCGGTCGGCTGACTTGGGAAACGCTCGGGTAACGACGAACCAGAATACGCACGGGAGCAACGCCATGCCCATCATCGATCCACACGCCCACATGATCTCGCGCACCACCGACGATTACGAGGCGATGGCCGCCGCCGGCATCGTCGCCGTCGTCGAGCCGGCCTTCTGGATCGGCCAGGCGCGCACCAACGTCGGCAGCTATCGCGATTACCTCTCGCACATCTTGGGCTTCGAGCGCTTTCGCGCCAGCCAGTTCGGCATTCAGCACTACTGCTGCATCGGCCTCAATTCGAAGGAGGCCAACAACGAGGCCCTCGCCGAGGATGTGATGGCGATCCTGCCCGAGTTCGCCACCAAGGAAGGCGTCGTCGCCATCGGCGAGATCGGCTTCGACGAGCAGACGGCGCTGGAGGAGAGGTACTTCCGCCTGCAGCTCGACCTCGCCCGCGAGCTAGACCTCCCCGTGATGATCCACACGCCGCATCGCGACAAGAAGCGCGGCGCCTCGCGCTCGATGGACATCATCCTCGAGCACAAGCTCAGCCCCTCGCGCGTCGTCATCGACCACGTCAACGAGGAAACCGTGCGCGAGGTGACCGAGCGCGGCTTCTGGGCGGCCTTTTCCATCTACCCGCACTCGAAGATGACGGCCCAGCGCATGTGCGTGATCGTGCGCCAGTACGGTGCCGGGCAGCTGATCGTGGATTCGGCGTGCGACTGGGGCATCTCCGATCCCCTATCGGTACCGAAGACAGCGATGCTGCTCGCCGAGCAGGGCATCTCCGCCGACGACGTGCGCCGCGTCACCTACGCCAACGCCCTCGCCGCCTACGGGCAGAGCGGGCAGATGCGCGAAGCCGATTGGGCAAAGGCCGCCGTCGATCAGCGCTCGCGCTACGACGGAAATACCATCCTACGCGGCGGGCAGACGCCGCGCGTGGAGCCGACGCGCAACTAGCGCCAATTGCTTCTCATGCGGGATCGCACAGCGAGCACCGGCGTAACGGGCGCCTCCTCACAGCACGTTGTGCGTTCCGTCGCAGAAGGGCGCGTTGCCGGTCTCCTTGCAGCCGCAGAGGAGGACCGTCTCCGTCCTGTCGGCGACGAACAGCAACGGCTCGATGCCGGTACCGGCGTGGGAATTGTCGCACAACGGCTGAGACTTGCTGCGCCCGCACCGGCACCACTTGTAGGAGCGCCCGGCCTCGACCTCGAGCTGATAGGGGCTGAGCTGCGCTGCGACCGCCTCGATGCTCATCGCTCTCTCCTCTTGCTCACGCGCCAGGCTCCACAGTGCCCGTCACAACAATTCGCGTAGGCGGAACGGCAGACCGCCCTTCGGCATCAGCGTCACGCTCGCGGCCACTTGCGGCGGCTCACGGCCGACGTACTCGGGATCGAAGCGGCGCAAGAGCATGCTGAGCGCCAGCATCGTTTCGACCTGGGATAGCTGTCCGCCGAGACAGAAGCGCTTGCCGGCGCCGAACGGCAGATAGCTGTATTTCACCCGCTTCTTGACACGTCCGGGGTCGAACCGCTCCGGCTGGAATGCCTCCGGGTCGTCCCAGTATTTCGGATCGTGGTGCACGACATAGGGGCAGAGCACGATCCTGTCGCCCGCCCTGATCTTATGGCCGGCGATCACGTCTTCGCCGGTCGCGGTGCGGATCAGGGCCCACGCCGGCGGGTAGAGACGCAAGGCCTCGAGCATCACCGAGCGCGTATAGCTCAGCCGCTCCACGTCGGCCGCAGTCGGCTCGCGGTCACCGTAGACCTCCCACCCCTCCCGGCGTATGCGCGCGGCCGCCTCGGGATGCCGCGAGAGCAGATAGAGCGTCCAGCCGAGCGTCAGCGCCGTCGTCTCAGTACCGGCCCAGAGGTACTGCTTGATCTCGTCCTCCACCTGCCGGTGATCCCACGCCGGCATCCCAGCATCGGCCTCGGCCGATAGCATCATGTTCAGCAGCGTGCGCTCGCGTCCCTGCCACGGCGCCGCCGAGATCACCGCTTCCGGCAGCGTGAGCCAGGCGCTGATGGCGCGCGCCGGTGGCTCCTCCTCGCTGACCTCCTGCAACCCCCCATTGACCTTCTTGAGACGGATCGAGCGGTGGTTGGAGGTGTTCGTGTAGGCCTTTACGGCGCCGAACACGGCGCTTGGGTTGAATGGCACCTCGCGATCGAAGAGCGCGCGGCAGATCATGTCGGCCGCCAGGCTCCAGGTCTGCTCCAGCATCTCGAAGGTTACGCCGCGGCGCGCCAGTCGCGACCATTCGTCGGTCTTCTTCTTCAGCGAGACCACCAGGTACGGGATGTACTCGGCATAGACCGCAGGGTGGAAGTAAGGCTGCTGCGGTTGACGAATCTTCTGCCACAGCGCGCCGTCGACCGTGATCATGGCCTGCCCGAAGATTGGCTTGAGACCATCGAAGTACTTCTCGTAGTTGTCGACGTTGTCGACCAGCACCCGGCGGAAGTGCTCGACCTCGCTCAGAATGAAGATGCGCTCCGATCGCAAGCTTATGGGAATGCACCCGCCATGGCGCCCTGCGAGGCGCATCAGCACCGCCATGGGGTCGTCGGCATTGATGAACGGAGAGATCTTGAACCAGATGCTCTGCTCTCCGCCCAGAGTTTGCGAATAGGCTTGCGCTTCGCTCGTCATGAATGGCTCCTTAAGAGGTGCAAAGCCCGTCGCGCCGGCCCTTGCGCTACATCGCACTCCGTCAACTTGCGCAGCATGAAGTCTTTGACGGGGGATAGGGAGTTGGCGATGCGCAACAAGGCGCTGCGGACGATGCGCGCCGGCATTCGGTTGTCCGTGTACAGTCCGACGATGGCGTTGGTTGCGAGATAGAGTGGGAGCGTCGCCCGACGGTGCATGCGGTCGTAGCTTTCGAGCACGGACGGCGCGCCGATATCACTACCGGCGCCGATGGCGTCGCCGACCTTGCGCGCCAGGGTTTCCGCCCCCTGCAGTCCGAAATTGAAGCCGTGCGCCGTCACCGGGTGCATGCCGACGGCGGCGTCGCCGACAAGTGCAAGCCGCCGGGCGCAGAAGCGGTCGGCATAGACGGCGACCAGCGGGTAGGCGTGGCGCTCGCCGTCGAGCTGCATGCTTCCCCAACGGCGGTCGAGGCGCTGCTCGATCGCGGCCGCGAAGGCTGATGCCGGCATCGACAAGCTGCGCGCCGCCGTGCTCGCCGGCTGGGTGAGGACGATCGACGACGTCTGCTCATTGAGGGGGAGCACCGCCAGCGTCTGATCGGTGTCGAACCACTCGTGCGCCGTGCCGTCATGCGGCTTCTCGTGCCGCAGGTGGCAGACGATGCAGAGGTGGCCGAAGTCGCGCATGTCGGCACCGATTCCGACCTTGCGCCGCAGCTCCGAAAAGCGGCTGTCGGCGGCAACAAGCAGCGGCGCCTCGAGCACTTTTCCCGAGGACAGGGCGAGCGAGGCGGTCCAGGCGCCAAGCTGCAGCTCGCCAGCCGTCTCGCCGGCGAGGAGCTCAACGCTCGCCCGTTGCCGCGCTGCGCGGTAGAGCTCACGACGCAAGACTTGGTTGCTGACGAGATAGCCCAGCGCCTCGCGCCCCGCTCCTTCGGGATCGAAGCACAGTAGGTGTGGTTGATCGGCATTCTTGACCCGGGCGCTTCTGATAGGAGCGATGTCCTTGGGAGAAAGCGCGCCCCAAACCCCGATCTCATCAAGAATGCGCACGGACCGGTGCGTCAGCGCAATGTCCCTGCCGTCGGGTGGAGGATGGGCGAGTGCATCCTCGCGCTGGCGGTCGACGACGGCGACCCTCAGGCCCAGATCGCCGGCAAGGCATGCGAGGCTCAAGCCTGCCGGCCCCCCGCCCGCGATCACCATGTCGTAGCTCGTGCTCAATCTCTGGCCCGGCGTCCGCGAATCCGACGCTGAGCTTGGATCAACGAGTGGGTTACCGCTTGATGCACCTCAAGCTTGAGCGTGCGAATTGCCGCGTATCCACGCCGAAGGCAACGCATTCGGAAGCGGGCAGAGGAAAGAGCGGCAGGATGAATTGGGCACCGTTGCATTGATCGGCGCGATGGGTTCTCGATGGGCGCTATCTTGCGTGTTGCTCGTGCCCCAGGTGCGCAAGCGGACGATCGCTGCCGCCGTCTTTTGCCGCATGCCTACTTGATGCACATCAAGTTTGGAAATGCGCCTCCCGGCAAATTCAAAATTCAAAGCCGAGTCAATCGGTGGGACGATTTCCCTGCAATGCGCGACCAAGAGCGCGCGGGCGGGGAAACAGGGAGGGACAAGGAAGATGCACCAAATCGTGCGCGCTGAAACGCTGCATGGGGCCCACCTGCACCACGAGCACCACTGGGAGTGGAGCTGGGCGCCGATGGCCATCTCGTTCGGCGTACTACTGCTGCTCCCGGTCGCCTTTGCGCTGAAGTTCGTCTACCAGCTGCAGCTCCCCGCCATCATCGCTGCCGGAGTAGGCACGCCCCTCGTGCTGGCGGGCATCTCCAAGTGGATCTACGAGGGCGCCACCCAGCACTCGGCTATCTCCAATGTCTCGCCGGTCGGCGTCGGCGTGTTCATCATCGGCGAGATCCTCATCTTCCTCGGTCTCTTCGCCAGCTACTGGACTCTGCGCCTTTCGGTCAGCGCGGAAGCGGTGTGGCCTCCCGCAGGCACGCCGCACCTCAACCTCGTGCTGCCGCTCGTCATGACGGCGATCCTCGTCGCTTCGAGCCTGACGTATCACGTCGCCGAGGAGCGTCTCGATCACGACCGCAAGGGCGCCTTCCTGTTTTGGCTCACCCTGTCGATCGCGCTCGGCGCCACGTTCCTCGCCTGCACCGCGTACGAGTACACGCACCTCTTCGAGGAGGGCTTCCTCCCCGCCACCAACCAGTTCTCGGCGGCGTTCTACTCGCTCACCGGCTTCCACGGCTCGCACGTGCTGGTTGGGCTGGCGAGCTTCGTTGCCATCTTCCTCGGCATGGTGTTCGGCCGCGTCCACCGCAATCTGGTCAAGGTGGCCGGCATCTACTGGCACTTCGTCGACATCGTATGGTTCTTCGTCGCGTCGCAGGTCTACTTCTGGTGATGTCGCGCGGACCTGGAAGACCCTCACGCAGAAGAGGCGCAGGCGCTCGCATGGTTGGGCGCCTCGCGCTGCTGGCCGTCGCGATGACGGCGAGCGCGGCGCAGGCGCAGTACTTTCGCCGTCCGGTGTCCGATCTCAATCCCAACATCATGGTGGTCGACGAGAAGGCGGTGCTCGGCGCCAAGATCAGGCCGCAAACGCTGCTTGTCGATCAGAGCGGCAAGGAGCTCCGCTGGGCGGACATGCTCGGCAAGCCGTTGATCCTCGTGCTCTCCTACTTCACGTGCGACGGCAGCTGCTCGATCATCAATGCCTCGCTGGCCGAGCTCATGAAGGACGTGCGCCTTCTCGCGCCAGGCGAGGACTTCCGCATCCTGACCCTGTCTTTCGACAAGCACGACACGCTGGCGACGACCGGGGCCTTCCGCAAGCATCTGGAGCTGACCGGTCCGCTCGCCGAGCATTGGACGTTCGCGACCTTCAAGTACGAAGACGAGCTCAAGAGCGAGACGGAGCGTATCGGCTTCAAATTCTTCTGGTCGCCCGAGGACCGCATGTTCCTGCATCCCGGCGCCTTTCTGTTCTTCTCGCCCGACGGCAGCCTCGTCCGTGTCCTCTACCAGGATGCGCTATCGGCGCGGGACATCGAGCTGGCCCTGCTCGACGCCCGGCAAGGGCAGTTCCGGCCCGGCGAGATCATCAATTTCGCCCTGAGCCTCTGCTACAGCTACAGCTACCACGACGGCAAATACGTGCTGAGCATTCCGCTTGTCGTCGGGCTCGGAGCATTGGGCCTCGGCGTTACGACGCTGTTCGGCGGGATGCTCGCCTACAAAATCTCCATACGGGTGAAACGCACAGGGAACCACAGCTATGCTGAGGCGGCTTGATTTCGTATTCGGCGCGCTCGGAGCGCTTCTGCTCACGGGCGGCACGGCATTGGCGGAGGAGGCCGCGAACGGCCACATCCGCAATCCGACCGAGGCATGGAATCACACCTGGGACGAGGTGCTCTGGGATCTGTGGATCATCGGCGGCATCTTCGCCGTCGTCGCCGTCTACCTTCTCATCCGCTATCGCGCGCGCAGCCCCGGGGCCGTCGGCACCGCGCTGCCGCTGAACCTCGATAAGGCGCTCGCCTGGTCGCTGGTGCCGGCCGCGCTCTTCATGGCCGACGACTTCCTGCTCGCCGCCAAAGGCTGGTCGCTGTGGAACATCCAGCGCGAGGTGCCGGCGGGGGCCATGGAGGTCAAGGTCACCGGCAACCAGTGGTTCTTCGAATACGACTACGGCGACGGGATCACCGACAGCGAGCTCGTCGTTCCCGTCGGCCAGCCGGTGGTGCTGCGCATGACCTCGAACGACGTCATCCACTCCTTCGGACTGACCGAGTACCGGCTGAAGGAGGACATCATGCCTGGCCGCATCACGCATCTGTGGTTCTACCCGGACAAACCGCTCGAGACATCGGTCGTGTGCGTGGAGTTCTGCGGCGATGCCCACTCGCAGATGAACAACTTGGTGAAGGCGATGCCCAAGGCCGAGTACGACACCTGGCTCGCCGCCAAGCTTGAGAAGAAAAAGAAGCGGACGGAGCGCAAGGCAGCCCCGCCGGCCGCCGAGCAACCGACGCCCTGAGCGTGAGGAGGGAATACTTCAATGACGACCGCAGCTGAGTTCGCCCGCGCGCCGGGCGGCTCCTTCATCCGCGAATGGATTTTCACTACCGACCACAAGCGCGTCGGCATCCTCTATCTCGTCGGCGCCATGGCGGCCTTTGCCGTCGCCGGCATCATGGCGCTCGGCATCCGCATCGAGCAGATGCAGCCGGGCGAGTCGGGTCTCATCAACTACTTCGTCGGCGATTTCGCCAGGCAGATGACGACGGGGACCGCCTACAACGTCGCCCTCTATTTCCACGGCGCGGCGATGATCCTCGCCTTCCTTATCCCGGCGCTCACCGGCTTTGCCGCCAATTATCTTGTGCCGATCATGATCGGCGCGCCCGATGTCGCCTTCCCGCGCATCAACGCGCTGTCGCTGTGGCTGTTCTGGGCCGGCATCGTTCTCGCCCTGCTCACGTTCCTCATTCCCGACAAGCCGGATATCATGTGGACCGGCTATCCGCCGTACTCGGTGACGACTTCGGCCAACACCGCCTTCTACGTCTTCACCGTGCACCTGATCGGCTTCTCCTCGATCCTCGGCGCGGTGAACTTCCTGGTGACGATCATCTATATGCGCGCGCCCGGCATGGGCTGGAACCAGATGAACATCTTTGTCTGGACCACCTTTGCCGCCTTCATGATCCAGATCGTCTTCGTGCCGGTGCTCGCCGCGGCGGTCACGCTTCTGCTGCTCGACAAGTACGTCGGTACCGGATTCTTCGACCCCTCGCGCGGCGGCGACGTGCTGCTCTATCAGAACCTGTTCTGGTTCTACTCGCACCCCGCCGTCTACGTGATCTTCCTGCCGGCCGTCGGCCTGCTATTCGACATCATCGCCACGCAGGCCAAGAACTACGTCTTCAACTACAAGGCTGCCGTCTACGGCGGCATCGTTGGCATCCTCGTCATCACCGGCGAGGTGTGGATCCACCACCTGTACATCGCCGGCATGCCCGACTGGCTGCGCATCGGCATGATGGTGTCGACGCTTCTCATCTCGGTTCCGGTCGGCCTGCTGCTGATCTCGCTTTGGGGGACAATGTACAAGGGCGCAATCTCCTACAACGTCTCGATGTGGTACGCCGTCGTCTGCCTGTTCCTCATCCTCGTCGGCGGCATGACCGGCATTCCGCTGGCAGTGACCTCCCTCACCGTGCACCTGTCGGAGACGAGCTTCGTGCACGCCCACTTCCACTTCATCATGGGCCTGATGGCCACGTTCGCGGTGTTCGCCGCCGTCTATCACTGGTTCCCCAAGATCACCGGGCGCTCGGCGGACAGCAAGGTGGCCAAGGTGGCCTTCTGGCTCAAGGTCGTCGGCACGCAGGTGACCTTCTGGCCGCTCTTCATCATCGGCGTTAGGGGCATGCCCAGACGTTACTGGGACTATCAGATGTTCCCCGAGTTCGAGCCCTATCACATGGTGGCGACGTTCGGCGCCGCGATGATCGGCGTTGGTGTTCTGCTCATGCTCTATGGCTGGGTTTACTCGGCGCTGCGCGGCCCTGTCGTCGGCACCAACCCGTGGGGCTCGAAGTCCCTGGAGTGGACGCACACCGAGAGCCCACCCGGTCCCGGCAATTTCCCGCGGCCCGTTCATCTCGACGCGAACTGGACGCCCTACAATTACAACTGAATGTCGCGGTCGAGCCGCAGGCCTAGCGCCTTCGGCTCGGCCGCTGCACTGCCAGAAGAAGGCTCAAAGGTCATGCCGTCTGACGCAAGACACAAATGGGAGGGACGCCGCCGGATCGCTCTCGCCGCGTTCCTCGCCCTCTCGGGGCTCATGTACGTGAGCATCATCTGGAAGATCATCAACTACGGCCCTTGAGCACGTAATGAGCCTGAATACAGCGCTGCCGCACATTCTCGCGGCGATAAACGTCTCAACGATCGCCGCGCTCATCGGCGGCTACTTCGCCATCCGCAGCGGAGACCGCGCGCTGCATCGACGGTTCATGCTGGCGGCCGTGACTCTCGGCGTCGCATTCCTGGCCCTTTACCTCGTCTACCACTTCGGCGCCGGGCTGGCGAAGTTCGGCGGCTATGGGATCATCCGGCCGATCTACTTCTCGATCCTGATCATCCATATTCTCGCGGCCGCAATCGCCACCCCGGTCGTGCCGCTGCTCGTCTTCCGCGCGCTGAGCGGGCGCGAGGACGCGCACCGTAGGCTGGCGGTGCCGGCCTGGGGCCTCTGGATGTTCGTCGCCATGTCGGGGATCGTCGTCTACATCATGACGATCCACCTCTGGCCGTATCAGGTGCCCGGCCAATGACGGACGTCGCCTTCGATGCCCATGACGGCATCGGCGCCGGTGGCACCGCCGATGTGCGGCGGAGGATGCGCGACGAGCTCAGGCAATGGGCGATCCTCGCCGTGGGTTCGCTCGCCATCGCCGGCGTCTTCGCCTTCATGCTCGCCGTGTCGCGCCTGCCGGGCATCGAGCGCGTGCTGCCGTGGCCCACGGGCTTCTTTGCCAAGGGCCTCGTCATCCACGTCGTGTTCTCGCTCGTCGTATGGTTCCTCACCACCTTCGCGCTCCTCGCCAGCATCGCCACTTTGAACGCAACCGAGGAGGGGCCCCGCCTCGCATCCCTGGGTGCGACCGGAGCCCACCTGGTAGCCCTCGCATTTCCGTTTCTGCTGGCGCCCGCCTTCTTCAACGACAGCGTCGCCTCGCTCAACAACTACGTTCCGGTCATCGTCCACCGCTCCTACTATCTCGGGCTGCTGCTGTTCGGACTGGGCATCGCACTCCCCGCCGTGCGACTGCTCGCCAACGTTGGCGCGCGGCGGCTCCAAGACTTTGGTCACCTTGCGCTCGCCATGAGCGCCGGCGCCGTCATCTACATCATCGCGCTCACCTGCATCGCGCTCGCGCTATCGCTATCGTGGGGTTCCGAACCAGGACGCACCTTCCACGAGCATCTTTTCTGGGGCGGCGGGCACGTGCTGCAGTTCCTCTACGCGCTGCTGATGCTGACGGGATGGTTCGTCCTGCTGCGCAGCTCACTCGGCGAAACGAGCTTTGATGCCGATGTCTTCCGCCTGGCCATCGTCTTGCTTGCCGCATTCACGCTGCCGGCGGTGTTCTTCTACAAGGTGTTCGAGCCATTCTCGCCGCTGCAGACCGAGGCCTTTCGCCGGCTTCAGTTCGTCGTGGCGCTTCCCTCGCTGATCATCGCCGTCGGCGGCCTCAGCGGCGTGCTCGCCGCGCGACGTCGCGGCCCGCTGCCCTGGCACGACCCCGGATTCCTCGCTCTCGTCCTGTCGCCGATCGTGTTCGGAGCCGGCGGCATCATGGGCCTCATGATCACCGGCTCGGACACACGCACGCCGGCCCACTACCACGGCACCATCGCCGGCGTGAACCTCGCCCTGATGGGCCTCTTCCTGGTTCATTGCCTGCCGGCACTCGGCCGCTCCGTGCCGCCAAGCCGTACGGTCCGCGCCCAGATCCTGCTGTTTGGCTTTGGCCAGCTCGTCGCCTGCCTGGGGCTGTTCTGGGCCGGCGGCTATGGTGCGCCGAGGAAGATGCCTGCCGGCGCGGCGCATCTCGTCGACGGCGCCGTCATAGGCATGTACCTGCACGGCGTCGGAGCCCTGTTCGCCGTCATCGGCGGCGTACTGTTCGTGAGCACGGTCGCACGGGCGCTCCTGCGGCAACAACCCGCGGCCCCCGGCATTAACTCTGCTGCCGGATCATTGACACAGATCAAAGGTCGCCGGGGAGGGCGCTAGCAAAGTGAGATGCGCGCCGCCCCTGGATCGTCGTCCGACCCTCACCGGTCAAGACCTAAAGACGGATATGCGAGGAAGATACTATTGCGATCGCTGCGCCGTGCGTGATCGCGCCTTGTGCAGCGATGTCACGGAGGCCGCCGCCCGCGAGTTGGGGCCGATCGCCCACCACAGGCGCATTCCCGCCGGTCAGGTCATTCAGAGCGAGCACCAGGGCTTCAGCTGGCTGGCCATTATCGTCTCGGGCGTCGTCAAGCTCGTCAAAGCGCAGAAGGACGGGCGGCTGCAGATCGTCGGCCTGCAGTATCCTGCCGATTTCGTCGGCCACCCCTATGGCGCCAAGAATACGCTCGTCGCCGAGGCCACGACGCAACTGGAGCTGTGCTGCTTCTCGCGCAGCGCCTTCGAGACCGTGATGCGCAATCACCCCTCTCTCGAGCAGGCGCTCTATCGGCGCGCGCTCGATGACCTAGAAACGGCACGCGAGTGGATGTTCCTGCTCGGCCGCAAATCCGCCCGCGAGAAGGTCGCGAGTCTATTGGTATCCATCGCCACACGCATCATGCGCCCCATTCCGGGCGTCGGCCCCGGGCTTTCACAGCGCTTCGAGCTGCCGCTATCGCGCAACGAGATCGCCGATGCGCTTGGATTGACCATCGAGACTGTGAGCCGCGAGATCCGCTACCTCAAGATGGCCGGCGTAATTGCCACCTCGGGGCGCCGCAGTGTGTCCGTACTCAAGCCCGATCTATTATGCACCCTCGCCGAAGGCGAGGACAGGTGATGTCCCTGCCGCCTCCGCTCACACGCCTTTGACCGCAGCGTGATCGGGCGCTTGATGTGGATCAAGCGCGCGCGCAGTGATCGGCCCAGAGTTCCTCCAGACAAGAAATGGGAGGAACCATGAAAAGCTGGAGCAAGCCGCAGGTCAGTGAGCAGGAAGTAGGGCTCGAGGTGACGAGCTACCTGCCGGCGGAATTCGGCGCCATCTGACTCCCTCCGCAACCCAGACATGCCAAGCGCAGTTGCGGCCCGCGATGGCCGCAAGGGTTGCCTTGGCGTGAAAATGGCGTGCACTCCATGATCATTCGCGTTCTCGGGTCCGGTGCCGGTGGTGGTTGTCCGCAATGGAACTGCAATTGCCGCAATTGCGCCTCCGTGCGCAGCGGCAAGCCAGGGTTTGTTGCGCGCACGCAATCCTCGCTCGCCGTGAGCGCCAACGGCGCCGATTGGGTCCTGCTCAATGCGTCTCCCGACCTCAGGCAACAGATCGAGGCGGCCCCGGTGTTTACGCCTGGCAACGGCGCCCTGCGAGCCAGCCCCATCAAGGCCGTCGTGCTCACCAACGGCGACGTCGATCACATCGCCGGGCTCATCAATCTGCGCGAGGCCCAGCCGTTCTCCGTCTACGCAACGCCGCGCGTCCTCGACGTGATCAAGTCCAACTCCGTCTTCGGCATCCTCGCCGCAGGGATCGTCGCGCGCATCCCGCTCGAGCTTGGCCTCAGCGTGCCGCTCGCCGGCGCCGGCACCGATCTTGGCCTCACCATCGAGGCCTTCGATGTGCCGGGCAAGATCGCGCTCTACCTCGAGGATGCCGCCGCGGGTCCCGGTTTCGGCACGCAACCGGGCGATACCATTGGTCTCAAGATCAGCGACGCGGCAACCGGCGAGAGCTTCTTCTACGTGCCCGGCTGCGCCGAGGTCGACCCCGCGCTGGAGCGGCGTCTCAAGGGCGCATCGCTGATCTTCTTCGATGGGACGCTCTATGCCGACGACGAGATGATCCATCAGGGTCTGCTCGACAAGTCGGGAGAGCGGATGGGGCACGTCTCGATCTCGGGGCCGCGGGGCTCGATCTCCGCCTTCGGCGACCTCGAGGTCGGACGCAAGATCTACGTGCACATCAACAACTCAAATCCGGTGCTGGACGCGAACTCTGCCGAACGCAGAGCCGTCGAGGCCGCCGGCTGGGAAATTGGCTACGACGGTATGGAGGTTCGCCTATGAATGAGTTCGTCAGAACGTTCGAGACACTCGAGCAGCCCTGGAGCCCGCAGGAGTTCGAGACCAAGATCCGCGCCGTGGGCGAGGAGCGTTACCACGACAAGCACGCGTTCCATAAGCTGTTGCACGGCGGCAAGCTGAACAAGGGCCAAGTCGCGGCTTGGGCCCTCAACCGTTACTGCTATCAGGAGGCGGTGCCGAGAAAGGACGCAGCCCTGATGAGCCGCGTATATGACCGCGAATTCCGCCGCGAGTGGATCCATCGCATTCACGATCATGACGGCATGCTCCCCGAGGAGCATGGCGGCATCGAGCGCTGGCTGAAGCTCACCGACTGCCTCGGGCTGGAGCGCGAATACGTGACGAGCATGCGCGGCGCCTTGCCCGCCACCCGCTTCGCGGTCGAATCTTACGTGCGCTTCGTCGTCGAGCAGCCGCTCGTCGTCGCCGTCGCCTCCTCGCTCACCGAGCTGTTCGCCCCGGCGATCCACCGCGAGCGCATCGCCGGCATGCTGGCCAACTACAATTTCGTCAACGACGACGTGATGGCCTACTTCAAGCGCCGTCTCACCCAGGCGCCGCGCGATGCGACGTTCGCGCTCGAGTTCGTCAAGACCAACGCCCGCACGCGCGACATGCAGGAGGCGTGCGTTGCCGCCGTACGCTTCAAGTGCGACGTGCTGTGGGCGCAGCTCGATGCGCTGCAGCTCGCCTACGTGAACGGGATGATTCCGCCCGGCGCCTATCGGCCCGAGTGAGCATTCCGCGATGACCGAGCTAAAGCCGCTCGATAGCCTCGAGGACGCGACGCCCGCCTGCACGCGGGCGCCGGTCGGCCTCCTGGCCGAGCTGACCTACCGCTGCCCGCTGCAGTGCCCCTACTGCTCCAACCCGCTCGATATGGAGCGCGGTAACGAGCTGTCGGCGGACGAGTGGCGGGACGTGCTGCGCCAGGCGGGCGAGCTCGGTGTACTGCAACTCCACCTTTCCGGCGGCGAGCCTACTCTTAGGTTGGATCTCGAGGATATCCTCGAGGGTGCCGTCGCCGCCGGTCTTTATACCAACCTCATCACCTCCGGCGTCACGTTGACCCGCGAGCGGCTGGAGCGCCTGGCGAAGCTGGGGCTCGATCATGTCCAGCTCTCCATCCAGGACGTCGACCCCGCCAACGCCCAGCGCATCTCGGCCTACAAGGGAGGCGCCGAGAAGAAGCGCGAAGTGGCGCGCTGGATCGGCGAGCTCGGGTTGCCGCTCACCCTCAACGTCGTCATCCATCGCCAGAACATCGACAACCTGCCGGCGATGATCGACTACGCGGTCGAGGTCGGCGCCGGGCGCATCGAGGTCGCGCATACGCAATACTATGCCTGGGCATTGAAGAACCGGGCAGCGCTCATACCGACGCGCGAGCAGTTCCTGAAGTCCGTCGACATCACCAACGCGGCCAAGGACCGCCTCAAGGGCATCCTCGTCTTCGACGTCGTCGCCCACGACCACTATGCGGTGCGCCCCAAGCCTTGCATGGGCGGCTGGGGCCGCAGCCTCATCGACATTACGCCGACGGGCAAGGTGCTGCCCTGCCACGCCTGCCAGTCGATCCCCGGCCTCGCCATCGACAGCGTGCGCGACAGGCCGCTGGCGGACATTTGGTTCAACGGCGAGGCGTTCCAGAAGTTTCGCGGCACGAGCTGGATGAAGGAGCCGTGCCGCTCGTGCGAACGCCGCGAGATCGATTGGGGCGGCTGCCGCTGCCAGGCGCTCACCATGACGGGAGACGCGGCGAACGCCGACCCTGCATGTGCCAAGTCGCCATGGCACGCGGAGTTTGCAGCTATCGCCGAGCGCGAATCCCACCAGCCCGCGCCGCCGTTCATCTACCGGCGCATGGGGGCGTCGCTGAATTGATCGCTAGCCCGCCCGCGGGCGGGCTAGCGCCTTGCCTCGTCATTACCTGCCCGCCGGCATGAAGTGGTTGACCGGAGCCAGAGACGCTCTCCCGACCCTGCGGGCCACGGCCGCAGGTCCCCCTTGAGCTCTTCAGGGCCTGACGCCCAGCTTGCGCAAGCCGTGGCGCGCATACTCATGGTTGGGGTCGATTTCGAGTGCGCGGCGATAGTCGGCAATGGCTTGCTTGCGATTGCGGGCTCCGGCGAAGAGCGCGGCCCGGTTCGCCCAGGCATGCTGGTTTTGCGGGTCCGCGCGAATGGCATCGTTGTAGTCGGCGAGCGCCAGATCACGTTGCCCCCGGTTCCCGTAGATGACCCCACGGTTGTTGTAGGCCGTCGAGTGGTTAGGATCCTCCTTCACGGCTAACGTGTAGGACTCAATGGCTTTGCGATAGTTGCCGATCCTGTCGGCGATCCAGCCGATCTGGAAGTGTGCCTCCGCGTCATTCGGCTTGGCGAGAAGCGCCTGTTCGAGATCGAGAAGCGCGGGCATGAACATCGACGCATCCTTGCCGCCCTGCGCAGCCGCCTCCTGCACGCGAACCTTGCCGCGCATCAGGAAGGCAAACGCCTTGTCATCGTTGCTCGCCGACTTGTCGTTGGTAAGCAGCTCTATGACCTTGTCGTAGTCCTGGATGGCACTTTGGAAAGCTCGTCGTTTGAAGTTTAGGTGACCACGGGAGAGGTAGTACGATGCGTTCGAGGCCTCTCCCTTGATCGCGGAGTTGAGGTCGGTTATCGCGCTGTCGAAATCGCCTTTCTCCTGATGGACGAGTGAGCGGTTGAAGTAGGCGGCATACGCCTGCCCGTTGCGCGAGATGGCACGGCTGTAGTCTTCGAGCGCGTCATCGAGTTGACGCCTCGAATGGTGGGCCATGCCGCGCTGGTTGTAGTCTTCCCAGGCCGCGCTGCCCTGGCGGATGATGTCGGTGAAGTCGGCGATCGCGCTGTCGTAGTCCTTGGCCTCCATGTGGCCATAGGCTCGCCTGCGCAGAGCATCGAGCGTGGCGTCGGAGCTGACTGGGCCTGAACCTTGCCCGCCTTTGTCCTGCACATGGGCGTCGATGAGCGGAATGCCGGGTGCGATCGCCTCCGGTGGTGGCCCAGACAGTTCCGGGTACTGCAGCAGGATGCTCGGTGGAATGGGCTTGAGCGCCGCGCGCACCTTTTGCTCGATCGCTTGTGCCTCCGTCCGCTGCGCCTGGGAGAGCTGCGCATCCAGCCTCTTAACTTCCCCGGCAGCTGTTGGGTGGTCGAGTGTCCGTGCGATCTCGTAGTGGGCGCGTGCCGCAGGCAGATTGGGGCTGCCGAAGGCGCCCGACTCCCACGCATAGCCGACATTGTTCTGGCAGGCCTGCTCGGCAAAGCCCGAGCAGCGGCGCACATAGTCCATCGCGCGGGGAATGTCTTTCCAGGGCGGAGCCTTGGCGGTTCCGTGGAAGACAGCCAAGCTGTTGAGGGCATAAATGGTGTGACCCTTCTCGTACGCCCTCTTTAGCCAATCCAGGCCCTCTTGCGGACTTGGGATAAGCCCTTTCGAGAACTCATCGATGATCCAAGCGCCGAGCGTGTACTGGGCCACTGTCAGCCCGGCCTCGGCGGCCTTGCGCAGGTACTGTTCAGCCAGCTTTCCGTCGGGGGAGGCGACGCCGATACCGTCTGCCAGCACGCGCGCATAAAGCGCCATCGCCAGGACATCTCCGGCATCCGCGGCACGCTTGAAGATGTCGGCGGCTTTAGGCGGATCAAGCGTTCCGAAGTCACCGCTCATGTAGCCGAGGCCGGCAATGCGCATGGCCTGGCGGTCGTTGCTCGCCACTCCCGCCTCGATTAGCCTCTGGGCCTCGGTGGCGTTGGCGGTTATGCCTGCCCAGCCGCTTCCGAGCAGCCGTCCGAGCAAGGCTTTGGCCTGGGTGTTGCCTCCATTGACGGCCTGCCGCCACAACGCCTCTGCCGTGCGGTTGCCCTCCGCCGTGCCCTGTAGAACAAGCGCGGCGCCGCGCAACAGCGCGACGTTTGCGTCGTCACCATTGGCCTCGCGCAGTTTCTCGATCGCTCCCTCGTTGTCAGCGCGCGCAATCGCCAGCCGCGCTGCCTCGAGCCGCGGACGGTCCTCCAAGCGTGACGAGGAAAAGGCGCTTTGGTCAAAATCGATCAAGGAGTCCATGCCCAGCCGCGGGTGCTGCAGCACGTCCATAAACGGGATGCTGACGACCGTGCCGACCGTGGTCTGGGGCCCTCCCCCCGGCGTCGGGATGGTGCGGTCCGGCAGGTTTATGCCGGGAGTGATGGGTTTGGGCCTTATCGTATCCTGCTTCGTATCTGCGTCGCTCCACGGCCATTGCACCCTGTGCGGTGGGTTGATGAACATCAGGGTCACGGCGCCGATCACCGCGAAATCGACCATGCCGCGGAGGGCAAGATCGCTTTTGTAGAGATCGACGACCGTGGAGAAAAACGACTTGCGTGCCGCCTCGGTCGACAGCATGCCCTTGCCCGTGGGGGTCGTACTCGTCATGTCCCGGCTCCTCGCGCGCCTTAGCGCGACACCGTCTCATTGCCCGATGCGGCGGGTTGCTCTGCCTCGGCCGGCGGAACGGCCACGACGCGGACATCGCTGCCGTCGGCTTCGAACATCACCTCATTTGCGCCGTTCCTGCGCGCCTCGATCAGGCCGTCGGCAATCTTGTCCTCGATGTGCCGCGCGATCTCGCGCACGCCGCCTGCTGGCTTGTTCTGCGTGAACTCGTCGATCGCGCTCACAAGAATTTCTGGGTCGATGCCCTGGCCGGCGATCTCCAGGTTGTAGGATTTGGTCGCCTTTTCGATCTCGAGCGCGACGACGCGGGCGATGTCGAGGCCGGCGAGTTCGCGAAATGCGAACACGTCATCGACGCGCGAGAGAACCTCAGGCGCGAACTGCGCGTCCTGCAGCGCCGACTTAGCCAGCTTGTTGAGCTCTTCCTGTGTGATCTTGGGATCGCGAGCTAACTCCGCGATGCGGCTGCGCCCGGCATTCGTTGTCATGATGAAGATCGCTTCGTTGGTCGAATGCTTGGACCCGTCGCTGAGCTCGGTGATGAACCCATCGTTCCAGGCGGACAGAAACTGCGTCAGGATGCTGCGATGTGCCTTCTCGATCTCATCGAGAAGAACGATTGAGTTCGGAACATCGCGTAAATACCGCGGCAGGAGCCCGGGCCTGCTCGAGCCGACGTGGCCGGCAGCCGAGCCGAAGAGCGTCCACGAGGAGGCCTCGCTGCCGAACTTCGTCATGTCGATGTAATGCAGATGCTTGGGGCTGCCGTAGATCTTCTCGGCGAGAACCTGCGCCAGATACGTCTTGCCCACGCCTGGCGCGCCGGCAAAGCAGAATACGGCTATGGGCTTGTTCGGCCGCTTGGCGGCCATGCGCCGATGCAGACGCGTCACCACCGAGTCGATCACCGAGTTCTGGCCGATCACCTTGGACTTGAGGTAGCTTGCCAGCTCCACCGGATCGATCAGCGTAAGCTCGCGGCTCTTGGCCTCCCACTTGTCGGAGAGAACATCGAAGTTGGATAATCGCGCGAGCGGGTCTCTGTTCCCCGCGGTCGGCTTCTTGGCATCTCCTGTCATGACGCTTCTCCTGTCGGCGGCGGATCATCCAACCGCGGCCCGTTCGATGCGCGCCCGCTGCTCGCCTTCTTCCCCATCGTCCTCATGAACAGGGACGACGCGCACGCGGCGCCCAGTGGCCTCGAAGCGCACCCGGCGCGCGCCCGCAGCTTTGGCCTCAATCAGGCCATCTGCGATCTGGTCCTCGATCTCGCGTGCGATATCGCGCACGCCGCCTTTCGGCTTGGTCTCGGTAAAATCGTCGATGGCATCGATCAGGATCGCCGGATCAATGCCGTGCTCGGCAATCTCCAGCTGGTATTCATGCGTCTTGCGCTCCATCTCCAGCGCCACAACGCGTGCGATATCGAGCCCTGCGAGGTCGCGGAAAGCAAAGACATCATCAATGCGGGAAAGGACCTCGGGGGCGAAGGCGGCGTCGAGAAGGGCGCTCTTGATGAGTCTATTGAGGTCGTCTTGTGCGATGTCGGAATTGCGCGTCAGCTCCTTGATGCGGGCGGCCCCGGCATTGGTCGTCAGAACGAAGATCGTCTCGGTCGTGGGATACTTGGTCGAGGTGCCAAGATCCGTGACGAATCCGTCGTTCCAGGCGGAAAGGAACTGCATGTGAATGTCGCGGCTCGCCTTCTCGAACTCGTCGAGCAGGACAATAGAGTTTGGGGTATCGTGCAACGCGCGGGAGATGAGCCCCGGCTCGCCTGAACCCGCGAAGCCCGCCGGCACTCCGAAAAGCGCGGTAGCCGAGAAGCCTTCCTGAAACTTGGCCATTTC
Organism: Hyphomicrobium sp.; assembly: GCF_009026145.1. Lineage (GTDB taxonomy): Bacteria > Pseudomonadota > Alphaproteobacteria > Rhizobiales > Hyphomicrobiaceae > Hyphomicrobium_A. The sequence goes on along the minus strand of NZ_WBUE01000007.1, from coordinate 99,040 downwards.
GAAAATATGCAGGTGAGCGTCGGTTCCATAGAGCTTCTCCGCCAGAACCTTGGCGAGAAATGTCTTGCCAACGGCTGGCGCGCCGGCAAAGCACATGACCGCCACTGGCTTGCCCTGTCGCCGTGCCGCTAACCGCAGGCGCAACCGCCGGGCAAGCGCATCGATCACCTCGTTCTGACCGATGACGCGCGACTTCAAGTAGTCGGAGAGCTCGGTCTCATCGATCACGGTGGGCGTCTTAGGCTCGACCTTGCGGCCGTGCTTGCCCATGGCGCGATCGATTGTCTCGAGCACGGGGGCGGGGAGGTAGCGTGCCTGGTAGGGCAGCACGCAAATCACGCCAATTGCGGACAAACCGACCAAGAACCACGCAAGCGCCGGGGATGCGCGCTCAATTATAATGACCGCGATAACGATACCGAGCCGACCAGCCCACGCCATGCCCGTCATGCCGTGGTCTCCTCTCAATCCCAGTCGAGTGGGAAGATTGTCACCCTGTCTTTGACGGGTAAAGACGAGATTTCCTGTAGGCTGAAGCGAGGTGGGGCACGTCAACTGCCTGGAGCCCGTCAGGGGGTCGGGATCCGCAGCATCTCCCCCTTTTTCAAGGGCCTGAGTGAGATCTGTGCCGCGCCGACGTAAACCGCGACGGTAATGTCCCCGCCACCGCCGTCCACAAGGCCAGTCACGGTGATGGGCAATCCCGGCACATACGGGACGGCGATCGTATACGCCTTATGGAGGAGACGTAGGTCCTGCCGGAAGCCCGCCGCCTCGAGCCGCACCCAGTCGTCGTCCTCTTGCTGGATATCCGAGAGCGTCACCCAGCCAAGCCGCAGCCTGCCGCTGGCCAGCTCCTCTCTCACTCTATCCTTCTCAGGGGCGCTCATCATCAGGCGGGCGATCGCCTGCTCGCTGTCGTTAGCGGCGACGGGCTGGACAAGGGACGTTGTCGTCGAGGCGACGGGCTGCTGACCTCCGGCAGTGGGCGTGCCGTGCTCTCCCGGCGAGCTCAATAGTCCAACGCTCACGATGGCGGCCGCCAACAATCCGATGGCGCCAGCGGCTATGAGCGCGACGTTTGCCGTAAGGTCGATGCCGCGCCCGGAGCCCGTGCCCGCTTTTTGCGATTCAGCGGCCCCATTTCTTCCGCCCTGAAACGCGGCGGGCCGAGGGCCGCCATGGCGCGACGGTTGCGTCGAAACCGGAGTGCCTGTTGTCCGCTCATCCCTGGTGGCCACGCTGGGTCTCCAGTATCTGTCGATCTCACTCGAAGATGGCTTTGATCCTAATATTATTATTGCTTATCAATCCAGCTTTGGCATTGCTCCTTATTGCTGGCGATTGCACCCTTTGGCCGGTCGATGCCGCGCTCAACCCGAGCAGAGCCGCAAGGTTGAGCCTCCATGCAAGCGCACGACCGTCTCGGGGGCATCGGGCCAGCTGCAGCCACGCCAGAGACACGTCATGCAGTTGATCGCCATCAAAGCGGAGTAATTTCCCGAGAGCCAAGGTACGGCATGAGCCGTTCCTCCCAATGGCATATTATTGCGTTCTCGGTATTGATCGCGGCGTCGGTCTTGCTGCTGCCCCAGGAGGGTGCGCGCGCTCAGGAAGCACTGCAGCCGGGAGAAGCTTACGTTACCCGATTCTCCGGGACCATCACTGAGGGCGGTCGCACCGTCATCAATACGGGCGGCACTGTCGGCAGCATCATCGACTTGCGTCCGCCGGGCGGCGCGCCGCAGGGTGAGCACTGGTGGGATGAGCTGCAGCGCACGCCGGTGACCGCCGCTCAGATCGGCCAGGTATTTGGCATTGCACTCGACGACGCTAACCCGCCGAACATCTATTTGACGGCGACCTCGGCTTTCGGCCTGCATCGAACGCCCGACAATACGAACTGGATGGCAGGCATGTGGGGACCGGGCGGCGGCCCGGGTTCCGTCTACGTGCTCGAGGTGGCGAACGGGCTCAGACCTCGGCTGCTCGCCAACATCACGCTGAACGGCCGCGCCAACACCGGCGCCGCCCTCGGCAATATCGCCTACGACCGGTGGAACAAACAGCTCTACGTATCAGACCTCGAGACCGGCATGATCCACCGGCTGCGGGCCTCTGACGGCGCCGATCTCGGCCATTACGATCACGGGGCCAGCGGCCGCGCCAATTTCTTCGACGCGACAACGGGTGCGGCAGGGACGCTCGAGCCTGTCGCGTTCGATCCGGCTTCGAAGGCGCGCGCTGGCGACTGTGCGAGCGGAGATTTCGCGCGCACGCCCTCCTGTTGGAACTTCGCCGATTTTCGCCGCCGCGTCTGGGGCGTAGGCGTGCGGCGCGATCCTGCAAGCGGCGAGGTGCGCCTGTTTTATTCCATCTGGGGCAGCCAGGGCTTTGGCAATGCCGACTTCGCCGCCTCGGGCGATGACCAGCGCAATTCGGTCTGGTCCGTGCGCATCGGCCCTGACGGTGGCATCGACACGACGAGTGTGCGCCGCGAGTTCTTTCTGCCCGATTTCTTCCGTTCGCCGGAAGCCATCGCCCGCTCCGGCCGCAGTCATCCGGTTGCGGATATTGCGTTCCCCGCCTTCGGCAGCCAGGGAGTGATGCTAGTCGCCGAGCGTGGCGGCGTGCGCAATCTCGGTCTCGATGCCGAGAGCGCCTTCGCCCGCCCGCAGGAGTCGCGCGTGCTGCGCTATGAGCTGACGCCGCAGGGCGCCTGGCGGCTCGCCGGGCGCTACGACGTCGGCTACTACGACCGCAAGGACGAAGGGCCGCCCTATTTGCGCGCCGGCTCATCAGGCGGCGTCTCCTTCGGCATGGGCTACGGCGAGAGCTGGAGCATCGACACGAACCGGCCCGACGCGTTTGTGTGGATGACCGGCGACGGCCTATGCTCGCCCAAGGGCTTGTGCTTCGACCGCAACTCCAATGCGCACAACAATGCGTCAGAGGTGCACGGGCTGCAGGGCCGCGCAGAGCAGCCCTATGAGGCGGCCGAACCCACCACCGCCTTCGAGCCCTATCCCCAGCCCGGCCCCGTTACCCCGGCAACCGGCCCCGACCGCTCTTTCTTCATCGACACCGACATCAATGTCGACGCGGGCGGCGGCGGGATCGAATCCGAATTGCGCCGCAACGACGCCACTCGTATTGGCGATGTGGAGATTTATCAGACCGCCCCAAGCCCAGAGGAGCGGCCCGAGCAAGGCCCGTGGTATGGACCGTGGGAGGAATCCTGGCCCTGGCCTGTTCCGGAAGACGAATACCCGCCGCTACCGCCCGGCGAGGCGTGGCCCGAGCTTGGCATCGATAAACAAGCCGCCGAGTGTGAGCAGGGCATACCCTGCACGCTCACGATCACAGTCACGAACCACGGTCCCGGCGTTTACAACGGACCCCTCCATATCTTGGACGCGCCGGGTGTTCCGAATGCCTTCCTCATCGGCGCCTCTGCCGGATGGACCTGCGAGCAGCCCGTCGTTCCAGGCCCGATCGGCTGCCGGCACGAGCCCGTCACGCTTGCGCCTGGTGAGAGCGTGACGCTCACGCTGACAATCGGCTGGCCACTCATCATCCTTCCCGGTGAGCCTCCGGCTGCTCTGGAGTACTGGAACTGCGCTTTCATTGTCTGGCCCGGGGCCTTGGAAGGCCCGGCGCGCATTCGAGCCATCGAGGCCGCACTCCTGCTTTTGGGTTTCAACCCAGGACCGGTTGACGGCGTTGCCGATGCCGCAACGCAGGCCGCTATCGATGCTTACCGTGCGGCTCACGGACTTCCACCCGGCGGCATCGACGACGCTCTGTTCAACTCCCTGTTCCCGGCCTCGTCTGGCCTGCCGGGCGATGGAACTGCAGACAACGACAGGGATTGCGCGCCCATCCGCATTCCGCTTGGGCCCGCTATCGTGCCTCCGGGAGGGGAGCCGCTGAATATTGAGCTGCAGCTCGAGAAACAGTCGATCGGCGTCTGCCGGCCCGGACAGCGCTGCGATTTCCGGATCACGGTCAGCAATCTCGGCACCGACAACTATGAGGGGCCGGTCGCCATAAACGACACTGCTGGCGTGATCGGAGGAGCCCTCATCGATCCGGGGTCGATCCATGCCTTGACGCCGGAGTGGACCTGCGAGCCGCATGGCGCTGGAAACGTCCGGTGTGCCCATGCTGGCCCGGTCGTCATCGAGCTTGGCCATCCCATTCATTTCGAGATCGGCGTCGATGTTCCCGCTGGCGCCGCCGGCGACACGCTGCGCAATTGCTCCTTCATTGCCTGGCCTGAAATGCCCTTGCCGGGCGCCGTCGGCGACGGCCATCCAGCCAACGATTTTGCCTGCGTCGATGCCGTCCTCGGCGAGGAAGCGGCGCCAGTCGAGCCGGCGAATGTCGAACTGCAGCTCCAAAAGGAGCGTCCTGACGAGTGCCGCCCTGGAGAAACCTGCCGCTTCCACCTTAATGTGTGCAACCTGGGGACGGCTCCGTTCGATGGACCGTTCGTCGCCGAGGACACAGCCACCGTAAATGGCACCGGTCTACCGGCCGCCTCGATCAGTTCGCCCCATCCGACTTGGAGCTGCACGCCTGCGCACGGCGATACCGCACGCTGCCAACCAGACGCTGGCACACTTCAGCTCGCACCACATACCGAATCTGGCGATTGCCACAGGATCCAGATTGCCGTCGGGCTTGCTGCCGACATCGCAGGTGACGAGCTTGAAAACTGCACCGAGATCGCATGGGGCGAAATGGCATTTCCCGGCGGGCACGATGCCAACGATGCCAACGATGCTCAATGTGTCACGGTGCCAATCGTTCGTGGCGAGGCGGCGCCCGAGCCCGAGGCCGTTGGTCTTGATCTTCAGCTCGTGAAGACCGCACCCGAATTCTGCGTGGCGGGCGAGAGCTGCAGGTTCGACATCGTGGTCACGAACAATGGACCGGAGACGTATAACGGCGCCCTGTTTCTGCAGGACATCGTGCCCGAAGGGATCGAATCTCGAGGCTTCACCATCTACACAGGACCGGGAGCGCGTTACGAATGGTGGACCAATAGCACGTTTACCGCCACCAATCCGGTCTCGATGCCTATCGACGCAAGCAGGGACTTTTTCATCAACATCCCGATCCCTGAGGACTACGCGCCCGAAACCATCACAAACTGTGCCGCCGTGATCTATCCGAGAGAGAGGATCAATATCGATAGTTGGTACTCTCTCGCAGAGATACAGCTGTCGTTTCTTGGCTATGAAGTTGGACCGATCGATATCCTGCTCGACGCTACGACCGTCAACGCGCTACGTCAGTTCCAGCGCGACCACGGACTGCCGGAAACCGGCGCCTTGGATGCGGCGACGCTCGCTGCCCTGTTCCCGGACTCGCTTGGTGCCCCCGAGGGAGACCGCAACAATGCCAACAATCGGAGTTGTGTCGAGGTCGAGGTCCGCCGGCCTGGCCACGATCTAGCGCCAGAGGGCGACACCACGTGCCAGCGCGGCGCCGCCTGCACACTCAATGTCCGCATCAGGAACAAGGGCAACAAGCAGTTTGAAGGGAGCGCCGGCCTGAAGGGCACGCTCTCGCCTGCGGTATCGATCACCAGCGCCACGGGGGAGACATCCGGCCTCACCTGCAACGTCACGGGTACTGGTGCCTATGCGTGCCAAGGCGAGCATCTCAGCATCAAGCCCGGCGATGCTGCGCGGCTGAAGCTCGTCATCAATATCCCCGCAGACTTCGCGCCGGACAAGATCACGCACGTCAAGGAAATGGTGTGGCCTGACAGCAAGGTGAAAGACAGGAATCCGGCGAACGACCGGCACGAGAGCATCATCACCATCCCAGGCGCGGAGGAGCCGGAGCCACGTTGCGCGGCCGGCTGGTCAGAGGTCAACCGTGACAAGGCCAAGGCTCTGCGTGCCCAGGGCTGGGAGATCAGGGAGGTCACCAGCGCAGGCAAGACTATCCTCTGCGCCAAGGCGCCCCCGCCACCGCAATGCATCGGTGGGCGCGTGGTGGACGGCCAATGCGAATGCCCGAAGGGCACCGAGCGCAGGCAGACCGCAACCAATGCTTTCCGTTGCGTCGAGATCGCGCCGCCACCGCGCTGCGAGACGGGCTGGTCAGAGGTCAACCGCGACAAGGCCAAGGCTCTACGTGCCCGGGGCTGGGAGATCAGGGAGGTCACCAGCGCGGGCACGACCATCCTCTGCGCCAAGGCGCCCCCGCCGCCGCAATGCGTGGGTGGGCGCGTTGTGGAGGGCCAATGCGAATGCCCGAAGGGCACCGAGCGCAAACAGACCGCCGCTAACGCCTTCACGTGCGTGACGCCCCCGCCGCCGATCACATGCACCGGCGGCAGCGTCCGGGACGGCCAGTGCATCTGCCCGAAGGGCACCGAGCGCAAGCAGACCGCAACCAATGCCTTCAGCTGCGTGAAAACCGCGCCGCCCCCACGCTGCGACGCGGGCTGGTCCGAGGTCGACCGCAACAGAGCCAAGGTCCTCGTCGCACAAGGCTGGCAGATCAGAGAGGTCACGAGCGGTGGCCAAAGCATCCTTTGTGCTAGAGCGCCCTCGCTCACGTGCTCGGGCGGGCATGTGCAAGATGGCCGGTGCATCTGCCCGAAAGGCACCGAGCGCAAGCAGACCGCAACCAACGCCTTCAGCTGCGTGAAGACCACGCCGTCGCTGACCTGCATCGGCGGCAGTGTCGTTAGCGGCCAATGCATCTGCCCGAAGGGCACCACGCGCAAACAGACTGCAACCAATGCCTTCAGTTGCGTGAAGACCTCACCGCCCCCGCCGGCGCTGATCTGCTCCGGTGGCACGGTGCAAGGCGGCAAATGCATCTGCCCGAAGGGGACCGTTAGGCAAACCGTCGGCAAGAATCAATTCCGCTGCAGCAAAGCGCCGAGCAAGAAATGACGGTGCAGACCAAGGCCATGCTTGGCGTCTGGAAAGGCATGGCCTGCTACGGCAATGCCCCTGACAGTGGTCTCCTCAGGGTCAGTGTCTTCAGCAGCCGTCAGTAGGAGGGTCCGCTCAGCACTGACCGTGAACATTCTTGTCTTCGACGAGACATAACGGGGTTGCGATCTTTGGCGGTCCCTACGGGAGTCGAACCCGTCTTTCAAGATTGAAAATCTCGCGTCCTAACCGATAGACGAAGGGACCGGCAGGGCCACCCGTATAGGGACGTTTGGCGCCCCACGCAAGCAACGCCCCGCTGCGCGATTGCGCGCAGCCGGCTATCCTAGCAAGGCGCCGATCTGCGCGGCGAATGCACGGCCATAAGCCTTGCGGGAGTAAGCCATGCATCCCATCGCCAGGAGCCTCCTCGGCCTCATCGCCGGACTCCTTACCGTCATCCTCATCGACCGCTTCCTGTGGCCCGGAACGCTGCGGCCCGCCGCCATCGGCGTCGTTGTCGCCGTCATCGTCTTGGGGATGCTTGGGCGGCGCGGCCGCGCCGCCTGAGGCGCAGCGGGGTCAACCCTGGCGGTGCGGATCGGCAGCGTCCTCGATGTGCACCTCGAGCCGCTCGCGCCCGTTGAAGGCGGAGCGCTTGACCGAGCCGGCGACGTGCAGCGGCAGTCCGCCGGAGCCCAGCAGCATGTCACCCAGCGGCTCGCCCGCGGCGCGGAAGGCGATGCCTTCGAGCTTGGCGCCATCGGCCGATTGCAGCACGCAGCGCACATGGCTCTCGCCGACGACCTTGGCAAACTTCACCTGCGTCGCCGGAAAGGCGAAACGCGGAGCCGGGTTGCCCTGCCCGTACGGACCGACGCGGGCGATGAGGTCGATGAGCTCGTCCGTCACCCCGGCCGGCGTCAGTGCGCCATCGATGTCGAGCGCGGCGCGCTCGCGCGCTTGCCCCACGCTTGCGGCGAGCTGAGCATTGAGGAACTCCTCCAGCGCGGCGACATTGGCCCGCGTCACGGTCAAGCCCGCCGCCATGGCGTGGCCGCCGCCCTTGACGAGATGGCCGGCGGCGACGGCGGCGCGCACCGCGCTGCCGATATCGGCGCCCGACACCGAGCGCAACGAGCCGGTGCCGTCGCCGCCCGTCTCCTCGTTCCAGGCGATGACGCACGAGGGAAGCCGGAAGCGCTCGGTCAGGCGGCTGGCGACCAGCCCCACGACGCCCTTGTGCCAGCTATGCGAGCCGAGCATGAGCAACGCCGCGTCGGGACGTGCGGAAAGGCGCGCCTCCGCCTCGGCCAGCGCCTCCTCCAACATCTGCTTCTCGAGCGCGCGCCGCTCCTTGTTCAGCCTGTCGAGCAGCACGGCGATGCGCGCCGCCTCCACCTCGTCCTCGCCGGCCAGCAGTCGCGAGCCGAGCGCGGCGTCGCCGATGCGCCCGCCTGCGTTGATGCGCGGTCCCAGGATGAAGCCGAGATGGTACGGCGTCGGCGGCTCGTTGAGACCCGCTGCGTCGATCAACGCCTTGACGCCCTTGTTGCGCCGCCAGCGCATGACCTGCAAGCCTTGCGTAACGTAGGCGCGGTTGAGGCCGGTAAGCGGCACCACGTCGGCAACCGTGGCCAGCGCCACGAGATCGAGCTCGGCCATGAGGTCCGGCTCCGTCCTGCCCTCCGCATAGAAACCCCGGCGCCGCAATTCGCGCGTCGTCGCGACCAGCACCAGGAAGGCGACGCCGGCCGCGCACAGGTGCCCGAGCCCCGACACATCGTCCTGCCGGTTGGGATTGACCACGGCGCAGGCGCGCGGCAACACCTCGTCCGCCTGATGATGATCGATGACGATGACGTCGCAGCCGAGCTCGCCGGCGCGCGCCAACGGCTCGGCGCTGGTCGTACCGCAGTCGACGGTGACGATGAGCTGCGCGCCGTCCTTGACGAGCGCCTCGATGGCTGCCGGGTTCGGGCCATAGCCCTCGAACAGCCGGTCGGGGATGTAGATGCGCGCCGACACCCCGTGATGCGCCAAGAAGCGGGACAGCAGCGCCGCGGAAGCGGCGCCGTCGACGTCGTAGTCGCCGAAAATCGCCACCGACTGCCGCTTCTCGATGGCGTCGGCCAGGCGCGCCGCGGCAGCATCCATGTCGCGCACGCTGGAGGGATCCGGCATCAGTGCCTTCAGCGTCGGATTGAGCACCACCGGGACATCGTCGACCGAAACGCCGCGCGCCGCCAGCACGCGACCTAAAAGCTCCGGAAGGCCGTGCCGCTGGCTGATTGCCCCAGCGCGCAACTGCGCCTCGCCGGCCAGCCGCTCGCGCCAGGCGAGGCCACGCGCCGAAGCGGCGACGCCAAGAAACGGTGTCGCGGCCGCCGCTTCGTCCCGCCGCCTGCGCGCCGCGACCATGCCCTGCCCCCGATTTGATTCGCCTCCGGCGAAGTTGATCATCGGCGCGCCGAGTTGGCGATACGAGGGCGCCGCTTATCCACAGCCTCGCCTAGCTGCGGTAATGCCGCCAGAGGCGCAAGAGCGTGCGGTGGATCTCGTCCGGCTCCTGGTTGAACGGCTCCAGGTTGACGCCGACCACGTTCGAGCGCGCCATCGACCACGGCAGCCGCATCAACGAGCGATAGAAGGGCTGCTTGCGCCAGTCGGCGACGAGCGCGCTCGACAGGCGCTCCTTGAGCGCGATCTGCAGCTCGTGGATGGTGCTCGCCCGCACGGCGACCTCGACGAGCTCGATGCGATCGATGGCCCGCCAGCGGATGAGCCCGAGGCCCTGAATGAAGATGCCGTACTGGTTGGCGCCCATGGCGGGGCGCCGTTCGAGCAGAGGCACGTTGTAGTAGGTCACCCCCGCGGCAGCGACCCCCAGCACCAGCCACAACGTGCTGCCCGTCACCAGCGCGGCAGCCAGCATCGCCGCGGCGAGCAAGGCGATCACGTAGACAGGTGCCTGGATCTCCTCACCGCCGTAGGTGACCGAGTAGCCTCCGGCATCGCGCTCGTCCACGCTTGCCCCCTTCGGAAGACGCGCCCGCGTTGAGGCACCATTCTTCAGGAATGCCCGCGCCTGTTCAAGGCGCATCGCGCCAGCTTAGGCGCCGAAGCGCCCGGCGATATCGCGACACTTCGACTTGATGCGCCGTACGGTGCCCGTCTTCGAGCGCATGACGACCGAATCGACCTCGGCGAACTCGCCGTGGAAGCGCACGCCGTCGAGCAGCGAGCCATCCGTGACGCCGGCGGCGGCGAAGATCACGTCGCCGGCCGCCATGTCCTCGAGCTTGAACTTGCGGCTGATATCGACGATGCCCATGGACGCAGCCCGGGCGCGCTCGTCGTCGTTGGTCGGCATCAAGCGCCCTTGGATCTGCCCACCGATGCAGCGCAGCGCCGCCGCGGCCAGCACGCCCTCGGGCGCGCCGCCGGAGCCAAGATAGATGTCGATGCCGGTCTTCTCGGGGTCGGTGGTCCAGATGACGCCGGCGATATCGCCGTCGGGAATGAGCTGGATCGCCGCGCCGGCAGCACGCACCGCGGCAATGAGCTCGGCGTGACGCGGCCGGTCGAGGATGCAGGCCGTGATGTCGGACACCGGCACGCCCTTGGCCTTGGCGAGAGCGGCGATGTTATCGCCCGGCGACGCGTCGAGATCGACGAGGCCCGGCGCATAGCCGGGGCCGATGGCGATCTTGTTCATGTACATGTCGGGGGCGTGCAACAGGCCGCCGCGCTCCGACATGGCGAGCACGGCGAGCGCATTCGGCATCGCCTTGGCGCAGATGGTCGTGCCTTCCAGCGGATCGACGGCGATATCGACCTCCGGGCCCTCCCCCGAGCCCACTTTCTCGCCGATGTAGAGCATCGGCGCCTCGTCCATCTCGCCTTCGCCGATGACGACGGTGCCGCGAATGGCAAGCTTGGTGAGCTCGCGGCGCATGGCATCGACCGCCGCCTTGTCCGCCGCCTTCTCGGCGCCGCGCCCGCGCAGGCGCGCAGCAGCGATCGCCGCCGCCTCGGTGACGCGCGTCACCTCGAGTACCAGCACGCGGTCGAGGCCAGAATTGCCGCACACCTCTGTCATCGCCCCACTCCTCCCCCGGCTAGAGCTCATCGCCTTCACCGAGCTTCTCGATGCGTATCACCTGCGGACGCTCCGAAACCTTGCCGTCCTGCTCGATCGCCTCGACCGCCTGGCGGATCGCCTCCTCGGTCGTCTCGTGCGTGATCATGACGACGAGAGCCGGGGCGCCGGGCTTCAACCGCGCACCGATGCCGGGCAGCGCCGAGCGCGGGCGCCGCTGCACGATGCTCTCGATCGACACCTCGCGATCTCCCATGCGCTTGGCGATCGCCGCCATTGCACCGGGGCGATCGTAGACCGAAAGCCGCACATAGTAAGCGCCTTGGTGCGCACCGAGCTTCGATTTCGTATAGCGCTTTAGGCTACCTGTGCGCGTGACCAGTGGCGGCATGACGGTGCCGCGGGCGATATCGAGGATGTCACTGGCCACCGCCGAGGCTGTGGCGCGACCGCCGGCGCCGGGGCCGATGAGCAGCAGGCTATTGCAGAAGTCGGCGTCGATTGCCACCGCGTTGGTGGCCCCCGATACCTCGGCGATGGCCGAGTGCTTCGGCACCATGGCGGGGTGCACGCGCGCCTCGATGCCGCCCACGGTGCGCGCTGCGACGCCCAAGAGCTTGATGCGGTAGCCCATGTCCTCGGCCGCCTCGATGTCGGCCTCGGTGATCGACTGGATGCCTTCGACGTCGACCTGCTCGAAGTCGATCTCGGTGCCGAAGGCGAGGCTGGTCAGGATGGCGAGCTTGTGCGCCGTGTCGAAACCGCCGATGTCGAAGGTCGGGTCGGCCTCGGCGTAGCCGAGCTGCTGCGCCTCCTTGAGCGCCTCGGCGAACGAGCGGTGCTCGTCGGTCATGGTCGACAGGATGTAGTTGCAGGTGCCGTTGAGGATGCCGTAAACGCGGCGCACCTCGTTGGCGGCGAGCGACTCGCGCAGCGTCTTGATGACGGGAATGCCGCCCGCCACCGCCGCCTCGAAGTTGAGCGCGACCCCCTTCTCCTCGGCCAGCTTGGCGAGCTCGACGCCGTGCTTGGCCAGCAGGGCCTTGTTGGCCGTGACGACGTGCTTGCCGGCCTTCAGCGCCGCCTCGACCGCGTCCTTGGCGACACCGTCCGAGCCGCCGATGAGCTCGACGAACGCCTCGATGCTCGCATCCTTCGCCAGCGCCACCGGATCGTCGAACCAGGCGATGCCGGCCGTGTCGACGCCGCGCTTCTTGTTCTTCGACCGCGCCGAGATGCCAACGACCTTCAGCGGCCGGCCAGCGCGCTCGGCGAGGCGCTCCTTGTGCACTTGGAGCAGCTCAAGCAGGCCAGCGCCGACAGTGCCAAGGCCGGCAATGCCCAGGGTCAGAGGCTTTTGCATTGGAAACGCGAGGAGTTAGCGGCTGGCTTTGTGCTGAATCGGGATCACGTTATGCATCGTTTCCGGGGCCTGGGCGAGGAACTTTTTGAGGTTGCGGGCGGCCTGCCGGATGCGATGCTCGTTCTCGACCAGGGCGATGCGGATGAAGCCCTCGCCGTATTCGCCGAAGCCGAGGCCCGGCGAGACGGCGATGCTCGCCTTCTCGATCAACAACTTGGCGAACTCGACCGAGCCCAGCTCCTTGAACGGCTCCGGGACCGGCGCCCAGGCGAACATCGTCGCCGGCGGGGGCGGGATGTGCCAGCCGGCTCGCCCGAAGGACTCGACGAGGCAGTCGCGGCGGCTGTGATAGGTGGCGCGGATCTCCTCGACGCACTCCTGCGGCCCGTTGAGCGCCGCCGCCGCCGCCACTTGGATGGGCGTGAAGGCACCGTAGTCGAGATACGACTTGATGCGTGCAAGCGCCGCAATGAGCCGCTCGTTGCCCACCGCAAAGCCCATGCGCCAACCCGGCATGTTGTAGGTCTTCGACAGCGAGGTGAACTCGACGGCGATATCGATGGCGCCCGGCACCTGCAGCACCGAGGGTGGCGGGTTGCCGTCGAAGTAGATCTCCGCATACGCGATGTCGGACAACACGATCAGATCGAGCCGCTTCGCCAGCTCGATGGCGTCCTTGTAGAAATCGAGGTCGGCGATCATCGCCGTCGGGTTGGACGGGTACGACAGCACCAGCGCTAAGGGCTTGGGGATGGTGTGCTTGCAGGCGCGCTCGACGAGGCGCAGGAACTCCTCGCCCGTCGACGCCGGCAGATGGCGGATGGCGGCGCCCGACAACAAGAACCCGAACTCGTGGATCGGGTACGTCGGGTTCGGCACCAGGATCACATCGCCGGGCGCGGTGATGGCCTGCGCCATGTTGGCGAAGCCCTCCTTCGAGCCCATGGTGGCGACAATCTGCGTCTCGGGGTCGAGCTTCACGCCGAAGCGCCGCTCGTAGTAGGCGGCTTGCGCACGCCTCAGCCCCGGAATGCCCTTCGAGGCCGAGTAGCGGTGCGTGCGCGGCTTGGCGATGGTCTCGACCAGCTTGTCGACGATGTGCTGCGGCGTCGGCATGTCGGGGTTACCCATGCCGAGGTCGATGATGTCGGCGCCGCGTGCGCGGGCCGCCGCCTTCAGCCGGTTGACCTCGGCAAAAACGTACGGCGGCAAGCGCTTGATGCGGTGGAAGTCCTCGTGCACGGGACGCCTCTTCCTGGACGTGTGAATGGGCGGAGTGGCGGGCAGGCCGTTAAGCAACGCTGCCCGCGAGACCGGGCCCCGTGTTTACGCCCTGCCGGCGCCCTCCGTCCAGACCTCTAGCCCAACCGACCGCCATCCCGGCGGCCGATGTGACCAATGGCGATCGAGGTCGGGTGCCGGCGCGCCGACGCGTAACTACTGCGCGCCCTCGATCTGGCGTTCGGCCTCCTCCTCGTGCGTGTCTCGCTTCCGGTTGAGCTCGTCCATCGCCTTCTGGCGATCCTGCTGCGACATTGCGGTCGAGGCGCTCGGCTTCAGATCCGGCAAGGGTGTGGAAATCGAGGAGCAGCCGGCCAAGCCGGCCATAATGACGGCCAAGGACAGGATGGTTCCCCTGCATGCTGCGCTGCAGCCTCGCGGCGACGGGAGCCGCCCGCCCGCGCCCCAGGCTTTCCACGGCCGCACAACTTGCATACCGTCTCCCCAAATTGCGCGGGGCGAGGATTTACGCGATTCGACCGCCGGCGATACTGCCCGTGCGACGCAGTTTGTCCACACGTCCAAGTGACACTACCTGCGCAATGTCGCAAAAGCTTGGCATACAATGGATACTGGCGGCCGCCGACCGCAAACGCGATTAAGGGTCAAATGCCCAAGCCTATACACGAGATCGAAACCGACCTCCTACCCTACCAGTCGGTAAACGCCGAGGAGCTGGCCCGCAACCTGCTGCGCTTGTTCGAGCAGGGCGGCAACGTGCTTACCGAGTTCATCGAGCGTAACGACGCCAAGCTCGGCCCCTACTCGGCCGCCACCGAGGTCACCGAGGCAACCAATACGCTCACGGATCTCGCCCGCCAGTGGCTGGCCGATCCGGCGCGCTTCGCCGAGGCGCAGGGCACGCTGCTGCGCTCCTACGCGGAGCTGTGGAACAACACCGTGCGCCGCATGTTCGGCGAGGACGTCGAGCCGGTCGCCGAGCCGGAGCCGGGCGACAGCCGCTTCAAGGACCCGGAGTGGTCGGCCAACCCTTACTTCGACTTTTGGAAGCAGGCGTACCTCGTCACCGCCAGGTGGGCCGAGGACATGCTGCACAACACCAGTGGCCTCGATGATCGCACGCGCCAGCGCGCCGAGTTCTATCTGCGCCAGGTGGCGAGCGCACTGTCGCCGTCGAACTTCCCCTTCACCAACCCCGAGGTGCTGCGCGAGACGCTGTCGACCAATGCAGAAAACCTCGTGCAGGGGATGTCGCTTCTGGCCGAGGACATGAAGAAATCCGGCGACCTGTTGAAGATCAGCCAGACCGACGTCGCCGCCTTCGAGGTCGGCCGCAATCTGGCGACGACGCCCGGCAAGATCGTCTACCAGAACGACATCTTCCAGCTGATCCAGTACACGTCGACAACCGACAAGGTGCGTGAGCTGCCACTGCTCATCGTGCCGCCGTGGATCAACAAATATTACATTCTCGATCTGACGCCGGCGAAGAGCCTGATCAAGTTTCTCGTCGATCAGGGCCTTACCGTGTTCGTCATCTCGTGGGTGAACCCTGATGCATCCCTCTCGCACAAGTCGTTCGAGGATTACATGCAGGAGGGCATCCTCACCGCCGCGGATGAGGTGAAGCGCGAAACTGGTGTCGATAAGGTCAATGTCGTCGGCTATTGCGTCGGCGGCACGCTTCTCGCCACTACCCTGGCCTACCTCGCTGCGCGCGGCGAGGAGGTGTTCAACTCCGCCAGCTTCCTCGCCACGCAGATCGACTTCCAGTATGCCGGCGATCTCCTCCTGTTCACCGACGCCGATCAGCTCGAGGCGCTGAACACGCTGATGTCGGAGCGCGGCTACCTCGACGGCTCGCGCATGGCCAACGTGTTCAACATGCTGCGCCCGCGCGACCTCATCTGGCCGTACATCGTCAACAACTACCTGCTTGGCAAGAAGCCGTTTCCCTTCGACCTCCTGTACTGGAACCAGGATTCGACACGCATGGCGGCGGCTAACCACAACTACTACCTGCGCGAGTTCTATAACGAGAACCGGCTGGCGAAGGGCGAGCTCACCCTCGCCGGTGCGCGCCTCGACATGCATAAGGTGAAGATCCCCGTCTTCGAGCTCGCCACCAAGGAGGACCACATCGCGCCGGCGCGCTCGGTCTACACAGGCGCCCAGCTGTTCGGCGGCGAGGTCGAGTTCGTCCTGTCGGGATCGGGGCACATCGCCGGCGTCGTCAACCCGCCCGACAAGGTAAAGTACCAGTATTGGACGAGCGGCAAGCGTGCCAAGACGCTCGAGCAGTGGCTGGCGACGGCGAAGGAGCATCCGGGCTCATGGTGGCCGCATTGGGCGGAATGGCTGCACGAGCTTTCGGGCGAGTGGACGCTGCCGCGCGAGCCGGGCGAGGGGCTGGGCGTCATCGAGGACGCGCCAGGCGCCTACGTGAAGATGAAGTCCTGAGCCGCCCTCTCAGCAGAGAGCCATGATCCGACCGCGGCTGCACGTCGAGCACCATATGGTTGGCCGCATCGGTTGGCTGCGGGCCGCCGTGCTCGGCGCCAAGGTTTAGTAGCCGACCAATGCCCGCGCCGAGCGACAACACCGGCTCCATGTTTGAAAGGTTCCAGTGCGGCATGCAGCCAGGCTGCGCCGTTGGCGTCATCCACAACGGCGAGCTCGTGCATGCTGCCGGCTATGGCTTCGCCGACATCGAGCGGGGCACGCGCATCGATGCCGACACCGTTTTCAACATTGCCTCGACGTCCAAGCAATTCACCGCTTTCGCCCTGCTGCTGCTCGCTCGCGATGGCCGGCTCGCCCTCGACGATTGCGTGCGCAAGTTCGTCCCCGAGTTGCCGCCCTACGCCGATGCCGTGACGCTACGCCACCTCATGCACCATACCGGGGGACTTAGAAGCTACATCGAGCTGCTACTGCTCGGTGGCCGCACCTTCACCGAGCGCACGACGCGCCATGAGGCGCTCGCGGCGGTCGTACGCCAGCGTGGAGCCGACGATGAGCCGGGGCGCGCATTCGCCTACAGCAACACGGGCTACTTCCTGATGTCGCTCATCATTGAGCGCGCCAGCCGCCAGTCGCTGAAGGATTTTTCGCACGCCAATATCTTTTCCCCCCTCGGCATGACGAGCACCTCGGTCGTCGACCGCTATCCGGTGGGCATTGCACAGCTCGCGCGCGGGTATTCGGTCTCGGAGGCGGGAACAAGCATCGCCGAATCGGCCTGGGAGCAGACCGGCGATGGCCAGGTTCATACCACGGTGCGCGACCTCGCCCTGTGGGACGCCAATTTCTACGCTCCGCGCGTAGGCGACCGCACCATAATCGACGCGATGCTGCGCTCGGGCGTCTTGAACGACGGACATGCCGTTGGCTACGGTGGCGGCCTCTTTCTCTCGCGGCGCGGCGCCCTCGCCGCCGTCAGTCACGGCGGCGGCTGGGCCGGCTATCGCAGCGAGCTGCTGCGCTTTCCCGAGCGGCACTTGAGTGTCATCGTGCTGAGCAACCGCGACGACACCGATGCGTGCGCGCTTGCCGAGAAGGTCGCCGCGCTCCACCTCGATCTGCCCGAGGATGCACAAGCGCAGCCGTTGCCACACCTGATCGCACTGCGCGCAGGCGCCGATTACCGGCCCGTCCAAGCAGGGACGTATCGCGGGGAATTCGGCCAGTATCTCCGCATCCTGCAGGACGAGCAGGGTCTGTCGATTGCCTGGGGCGACGGCAGGTACGCACTCACGGCGCGTGCTGACGGCCTGCTGCAATTCCATGCGGGCGGCGACGCGTTCATCGCCGTCGGACATGCGGCGCCGGACGAACGGCTTCACCTTTCGGTGCAGCTCGACGACGAGGTCGCCGACTATGTGGCCATCGAAGCCTGGGCGCCCGACCTCGCGCACTACGCTGGCCGCTACACCAGCGAGGAATGCGACGGCCACATCGAGCTGCGCGCGGAAGGCGAGCATCTCGCAGCCAACTTGCTGGGCAAGGAGCGACGCTTGCGGACCGGGGCCGAGGGCGAACTCGTCACCGACGAGGGCATCGCGCTGCGCGTGGTGGCAGGTGCCTTCATATTCGCCAGCTGGGGCCTGCGCGGCCTCGAGTACCGGCGCCAGAGCCCGCGCATGTGATTGCCTTGTGAAAAAATGCGGCGCCGGACGGGAGTTCGGCGCCGCCACTTTTCTTAGCTACCGGACGCTTACGCAGCCTTGGCGGCAGCGGTCGGAACGGCCGAGATCGTCTTCAGGATCTGCGAGGCGATCTGGTAGGGGTCGCCCTGCGAGTTCGGGCGGCGATCTTCCAGATAGCCCTTGTATCCGTTCTTGATGAACGAGTGCGGCACGCGGATAGAGGCGCCGCGGTCGGCAACGCCGTAGCTGAACTTGTTCCACGGCGCCGTCTCATGCTTGCCGGTCAGGCGCTTGTCGTTGTCGGGGCCGTAGACGGCGATGTGGTCGTGGAGGTTCTTCTCGAACTCCTTCATCAGCGCCTCGAAGTACTCCTTGCCGCCGACCTCGCGCATGTAGGCGGTCGAGAAGTTGGCATGCATGCCCGAGCCGTTCCAGTCGGTGTCGCCGAGCGGCTTGCAGTGGAACTCGATGTCGATGCCGTACTTCTCGGTGAGGCGCAGCATCAGGTAGCGGGCCATCCACATCTCGTCGGCGGCCTTCCTGGAGCCCTTGCCGAAGATCTGGAATTCCCACTGGCCCTTGGCCACCTCGGCGTTGATGCCTTCGTGGTTGATGCCGGCGTAGAGGCAGAGGTCAAGGTGCTTCTCGACGATCTCGCGGGCAACGTCACCGACGTTCGCGAAGCCGACGCCGGTGTAGTAGGGTCCCTGCGGCGGCGGATAGCCGTAGTCCGGGAAGCCGAGCGGACGGCTGTTCTTGTAGAAGAAGTACTCCTGCTCGAATCCGAACCAGGCGCCGGGATCGTCGAGAATGGTGGCGCGCTTGTTGGAGGCGTGCGGGGTGACGCCGTCGGGCATCATGACCTCGCACATGACGAGCACGCCGTTGGTGCGCGCGCCGTCCGGATACACGGCGACCGGCTTCAGCACGCAGTCGGAGCTGTGGCCCTCAGCCTGCATCGTCGAAGAGCCGTCGAAGCCCCACAGCGGCAGCTCCTCGAGGCTCGGGAACGAGGCGTACTCCTTGATCTGCGTCTTGCCGCGCAGATTGGGAACCGGCGTGTATCCGTCGAGCCAAATGTACTCGAGCTTGTACTTCGTCATTGCTGGGTCTCTCCTAGTTTGACGATGCGAGGCTGAGATGGTCCTGGTGCCCGCACGGCGGCCGAACGGCCCCGCTGACGGGCATCGATGATCCACGTGCGGTGCAGAACGGATGCGGTCGCGTCAGGACGCGCGAGATCGCGCAACAACCCCTCAGACGCCTCACCGACCATCCGACCTCCCCGCGCATTTCGGTGCGAACTCGTCCGGCTCGCAGCGCAAGGCGCGGAACCGGCGGCAGCTGAATGAGTTCACCCTGGAGGGGAATGCTAGCGAAAGATGCAATTCATGGCGTGCCCATAATATGGGCACTTGCTGACCTATTATTGTGCAACGATCCAATTGGATATCGGATGATGGTTCCCGACATGAGATGATCTGAATCAGTGCACGAGCACTGCGTCGATTGGAGAATGACGAGGTCGAACGAGAAGAGAGGACCGAGGAAAATGGCTACCCAGACCCACCGGCCCACGGCCAAGATCTATGCCTTCCCGGCCGGCGGCCGGGCGCCCCTCAAGGGCTACCGCACCAACACTATGCCTTCCCCCCGCACCGCATCGCTTCGCGCCGCCGCCGAGTCCGCGCCGCACATCGTCTACGGCTCGAGCTGGTACCACCAGGAGGCTGTCGAGGAGGCCGAGGACTCCTTGGGCCGCTAGGGCCTTTAAGGAATGTCCGCGCGTGGCGCCATCCGGGCGTCACGCTCCGAAGATGGACCACTCCATTCGCTTGCTGAGCCGCTCGAGCGCCAATTGGCCGAGCTGCGAGTTGCCCGAGGCATCGAGGCCCGGCGACCATACGGCGATCGAGGCTTTCCCCGGCGCGATCGCCAGGATGCCGCCCCCCACCCCGCTCTTGCCCGGCAGGCCCACGCGATAGGCGAACTCCCCCGATCCGTCGTAGTGCCCGCAGGTGAGCATCAGCGCGTTGATGCGCCGCGCGCGCTCGGGCGTCGCCACCGGCAGCACCGTCGACGGATTATGGCCGAAGTGCGCCAGGAAGCGTCCCGCCATGGCCAGCTGCCGGCACGACATGGCGATGGCGCAATGGTGGAAGTAGACACCCAGGGTAAACTCGACCGGGTTCTCGATGACGCCGAACGATTTCATGTAGTTGGCGAGCGCCACGTTGCGAAACCCGGTGCGCTGCTCGGAGGCGGCGACGGCGTCATCGATGACGATCGTGTCGTCGGCGGCGACGAACCGCATGAAGCGCAGGATCTCGCCCAGCGCCTCGCGCGGCTGATGTCCAGCAACGATCGCATCCGTGACGGCGATGGCGCCGGCGTTGATGAACGGGTTGCGCGGGATGCCGCGCTCGTACTCGAGCTGCACGATGGAGTTGAAGCGGCTCCCCGACGGCTCGCGACCGACGCGTGTCCACAGCCGGTCGCCGATCTTGCCCAGGGCCAGCGTCAGCGTGAACACCTTCGAGATGCTTTGGATCGAGAACGGGGTGTCGGCATCGCCCGCCGCGACGACGTGGCCATCCGCGTCGACGACGACGAGACCGAACGCCTTGGGATCGGCGCGGGCGAGTTCGGGGATATAGCTCGCCACCTCGCCGCGATGCGGCCTTCCCCGCATCTCATCGACGATGTCCTTGACGACGGTTTCGAGCTTCGACACTAGGGCGCCGCTTTCAGTGGTCGGCCGCTCCGAGGTCCAGAGCAGCGCGCATCGGCACACAATGCGCGAGCGCCGCGCCGCCTGGAAGGATGCCTCTAGCCGCAGCACCTCCGCTGGTCGCGACGATATTGAACCAGAACGGGAATGCGCCGAGCGCCCCCGCAAGTCGGACACTCCAATTGAGGTTGCTCATCCTCCACATACCGGTGATCGCCGGTCCGTGACACGTTTACATGCTGTGAGAATTTCCGCGCATAGGTGCGCCGGTACCTCTATGCTGCCGGAGACAGTTGCGTTGGGGCCCGCCGTAGCGCCCCTTCATCCGAAAAGGTGGCCCCATGGCTGACGCACGTTTCTTCCATCGCGCCGGCCCGTTTCCGCTCGGGGACATCGCCACGGTCGTCGGCGCCGAGCCCCTGCTTCCCGCTGATGAGGCCGTTTCCATTCACGATATCGCCGCCCTCGAATCCGCCGGCCCGGATGACATCAGCGTCTTCACCGACGTGCGCTATCTCGATGCGCTGGCGCCGAGCCGCGCCGGGGCCATCATCATTACTCGCAAGCTCGCGCATCACGCCGCCGCATCCAGCCGCCTCATCTACGTCGACGACCCACGCCGTGCCTATGCCCAGGTGGGACGGCTCTTCTATCCGCCGCAGGCGCTTCAACCCGGCGTGCACCCGACCGCCAGTGTGCATCCGAGCGCCTCTATCGGGCTGGGAGCGCAGGTCGATGCCGGCGCCATCATCGGGCGCGACGTCGACATCGGTGAGCGCTGCCACATCGGCGCCAACGTGGTCGTCGGCGACGGCGTCCTCATCGGCGATGATTGCAGGATCGGCGCCAACAGTTGCATCAGCCATGCGCTGATCGGACACCGGGTCGAGATCGAGACCTGCGTCACCGTCGGCTCGCAGGGCTTCGGCTTCGTGCCGGGGCCGATGAGCCTCGAGCGCATGTTGCAGCTTGGCCGCGTCGTCATCGAGGAAGGCGTCAAGATCGGCGCCAATTGCGCCATCGATCGCGGCGCCACCGACGATACCGTGATCGGCGCCGGCAGCGTCCTCGATAATCTCGTCCACATCGCGCACAACGTGCGGCTTGGGCGCCACTGCGTGATCTGCGCGCAAGTCGGCATCGCCGGCAGCACGGTGGTGGGCGACGGCGTCATGATGGGCGGCCAGACGGGCGTCGCCGATCATCTCACCATCGGGGCACGCGCGCAGATCGCGGCCAAGAGCGGCGTCATGCGCGATGTGGAGCCAGGGGCCGTGGTCGGCGGATTTCCCGCCGTGGCGATCAAGTCCTGGCACCGCCAGACGATCGGGATCGCCCGTCTCTCCAAGAAGGTTGAGTAGCGGCAGAAGAGGATGGTTAGGCAGGCGCCCGCAGCCGCGCGGCCACCCCATGCCAGACGAGCCCAAGCGCGATCAGCCCGAGACCCGCAAGCCAAACCTGCCACTCGACCCAGAAGGCCAGAAACAGGCAGCTGGCAAGGCCACCCCAGGCGAAGAGCGGCGAATACATGCGCTGCTCGCGCGGCAGCCGCAACGCCGCGAGGTTGGTGATGGCATAATAGATGAGGACGGTGAAGGCGCTGAACGACCATGTGAGCTTCACGTCGCCGAGCAGCGTCAGCGCGCCGATCGCGATCCCCACCACAATGATGGCCGCCGAGGGCGAGCCGGACGGGCTGATGAAGGCGAGGCGCCCCGGCATGTCGCCGCGGCGTCCCATGGCGAGAAGCATGCGCGACAGACCGAGGATCAGGTTGAGGAGCACGCTCAGCATCGCCGTCACGGCGCCCGCGGTGATGACGGCGAGCGCGCCGGGGGCGGCAAACGTGGCCGCCGCGACTTGCAGTGGCGCGACCTCGGTTTGCGCGGCGCCGGCCATGCGCTCAGCGCCGATCGCCGCGATACCGACCGCGCCGACCGAAATGTAGAGCAACGCCGAGACGATGAGGGTCGCGATGATTGCCTTGGGGATGGTGTGCCGGGGGTCGTGCACCTCTTCGCCCAATGTGGCGATGCGCGCATAGCCGGTGAAGGCGACGAACATCAACGCCGTCGCCTGCAGGAAGTCGCCCACCGCGCCGGCGTTGCTCTGCTCCGTTGGCTGCCAGAATGGCGTCCAGTGCTCCCGCCAATCGGTTGGCAGCGAGAAGAGCCCGGCGAGCACAAAGAAGGTCAGCGATAGAACCGTCACCGAGACAATCACGGCATTAACGCGGTTCGAGGCGCGAATGCCGGCGAGGACGATGGCCGTGAGCACCGCGGCGGCCATGACGGCCCCCGGCACGACGAAACCCTCGATCCCCGCCGCATGCATGAGATAGCCGGCGAAGCCGAGCGCGGCCGTGGCCGCGGAGGCGGATTTGGCGCACAGGAACATCCATCCGGCGCTGAAGCCGAGCCAGGGTGTGAGGTAGGCATAGCCGTATTCGTAGGTGCCGCCACTCACCGGCTTGGCGGCGGCGAGCTGGGCACTGCTCAGCGCATTGCAGGTGGCGACGACGGCGGCGAGGGCGATCGCCAGCAGCACGGCAGGTCCGGCGACACCGGCGGCGATGCCGATGCTGACGAACACCCCCGTCCCCACCATCGAGCCCAGCCCCATCATCGTGGCACCGGGAAGCCCGATCTCGCGCCTCAGCGCGCCCATGGCGCGGACGTCAATCATCTCTCCCCCCTGTTCGACAGAAGCGCATCCAACGACCATCGGCCACCACCCTCGATGAGCAGGTAGAGAGAACCCAAGAGCATGGTGAGGTCGGCGCGCGCCTCGTGCAGTGCGCTCCAGAAGCCGAGGCGCTTGATATCAGCCGACAGGTGGAAGATGCCCACGTCATGGCCGAGCAAGATCGGCAGCTTGGTCGAGATGAGCGCCACGAGCATGATGACGATGAGCGGGATCGCAGCGAGCCGGGTCAACAAGCCGACGATGATGAGCGCTCCGCAGACGAGCTCGACCACGCCGACGAAAGGACCGGTGAACTCCGGGTAGGGGATGCCGATGCGCGCAAAGCGGCCCGCGCCCAGAATCTCCGGGAAGATGAGCTTCTGAATGCCCTCCTGGAAGAACACAACGAGGCCGACGAGCAGGCGGATGAGGATGGTCCAGCCCGACGCGCTCGTTCGCGACAGTGCACCCCAATCCACGTCAGCTTTCCTCTCTGCTCGGCGCGCAAGTGAAACGCAGGCCGGCCCAATCGGTTTCCAATATCGACTTTCGATTATCAATGTGACGAGGTCAAGTCACCGCCCGGCGAAGGCGCAGCCAAACGTTACGTTCCCACTACTTCTGTTGCGGAGGCGCCTTGCGGAACAGCGGCTGGTTGTTGATGAAGCCCACCTTCTCCGCCTCGTGGCAGGACTGGCAGGTATTGCGCGCCAGCTCGAAGGCGTCCCAGGCCTTGTCACGATCCTTCGACCGGAAGCCATCGAGCACCGGCTGGTAAGCGCCATTGACGAACAAGGCATCCGCATTGGCTTGGCGCTTGGGCCGCTTCAGGTAGCCATTGACGATCGTCGTCCTGATCTTTTCCCAGTGATAGGCGGCGAGCTCGTAGTTCTCGTCGGTCAACGCGTCATAGATCGACTCAAAGCGCTCGCCCACCTCCCACATCGGCTGATCGAAGCCGCGCAGGTAGCGCTGCAGCAGCTTGAAGCGCGCCGCATCGTCGGGGGCATTGAGCAGCCAGTCGTCCGGCTTCCTGTCAGGCGCATCGCCAGGTTCGGCAACGACGGCGACAGAGAGCAGCGCCGCAGCCACAAAGCCGAACGCAGTCGCGCGCGAGAATCGACTTGCCATCGTTTCGGCTCCCCATGGGCCAGCCTGCCTGGCCTGTCGCCTTTTCCATGAATATCGAAATTCGATAGCCACGGACAGAGATCGCCGTCAACTCAATTCTTCCGCCCGCGCATGTGAGCCGCTGCTTTGTACTCGGGTTTCGATTATCAATACTCAAATAAGACCGTGAACCCATCGCGGCGCGAGACAAGGGACACCCGAGGACTTTCGCATGGCCCATCAAGACCTGCTTACCGGCTTCGTCCGGCTGCATATTCTGCACCACGCGCAAGAGGGCGAAATCTATGGGCAATGGATCATCGAGGAGCTCGGCCGACACGGCTATCGCCTCAGCGCAGGCACGCTCTATCCCATGCTGCATGCGCTGGAGCGTAAGGGCTACCTGCGCTCGCGCGCGAAGCGCCTGGGACGCACCGGGCGCCGCCTCTATCGGACGACCGCACGCGGCCGCGCCGCGCTTGAGGAAGCGAAGGTGAAGCTGCGGGAGCTTGTCGGCGAGCTGATCGAGCAGCGGTGAGGGAACTGGCGCCGCGGGGGGCACGTTAGGAATGCTGCGGTTCGCGCAAAGAGGCGCCCGTGGCAACGAACCTCGCAGAACGCAGCCGTGTGCCGCCATACGCCGGCTTACCGGCAACGGACGCGATCGTCGAAACCGACATCCCGGCGCGCCTCGATCGCCTTCCGTGGGCGCGCTTTCACACGCTGGTCGTCGTCGCCCTCGGCATCACCTGGATCCTTGATGGCCTCGAGGTCACGCTGGCGGGCGCCGTTTCCGGCGCGCTGAAGGAAAGTCCGTCCCTCCGCTTCAGCAATACCGAGATCGGCCTCGCCGGCAGCGCCTATCTGGCCGGCGCGGTGCTCGGCGCGCTGTTCTTCGGCTGGCTGACCGATCGGTTCGGCCGCAAGAAACTCTTCTTCATCACGCTGGCGGTCTATCTGCTCGCGACCTGTGCCACCGCTCTGTCATGGAACGCCTGGAGCTTCATGCTGTTTCGCTTTCTTACCGGCGCCGGCATCGGGGGTGAGTACTCGGCCATCAACTCGACGATCCAGGAGCTCGTCCCCGCCCGCGCGCGGGGCTGGACCGATCTCGTCATCAACGGCAGCTTCTGGCTC
Source organism: Hyphomicrobium sp. (assembly GCF_009026145.1). Lineage (GTDB taxonomy): Bacteria > Pseudomonadota > Alphaproteobacteria > Rhizobiales > Hyphomicrobiaceae > Hyphomicrobium_A. Next base: position 73,617 of record NZ_WBUE01000007.1, on the reverse strand, counting down.
GGAGCAGCGATCGGAGCGGCCGGATCGATCGTCCTCCTGCAACCCGGCTTGTTCGCCGCCGATGCCGGATGGCGTCTGGCGTTCCTCTTCGGCGGCGCCTTGAGCCTCGTCATTTTCTTCCTGCGCATGTGGATCCCCGAAAGCCCGCGCTGGCTCGTCACGCACGGGCGACCTCTGGAGGCCGAGGCGATCGTCGCCGACATCGAGCGGCGCTGCGCAATGGCCAGCTATCATCCTGCGCCGGAGCCGCTTTCCACACTGCGGCTGCAAATGCGAACGCACACCAGCCTCACCGAGGTCGCCGCCACTCTGTTTCGGGCGCAGCGCCGCCGCACCGCCGTAGGCCTCAGCTTGATGGCCGCGCAAGCGTTCTTCTACAACGCGATCTTCTTTACCTACGCGCTCATCCTGATCGATTTCTACAGCGTCCCGTCACAGCACATCGGCTGGTATCTGCTCCCGTTCGCCGCCGGCAATTTCCTCGGTCCGGTTGTGCTCGGGCGCCTGTTCGACACGGTCGGGCGCCGGCCGATGCTCGCCTTCACCTATGCGGTCTCCGGCGTGCTGCTGGCGGCAACGGGATACCTGTTCGCGATCGATGTCGTCGCGCCGGCATCGCTGACCGTGGCCTGGATGGTCATCTTCTTCTTCGCCTCAGCTGCCGCCAGCGCTGCCTACCTCACCGTCAGCGAGACATTTCCGCTCGAGATGCGTGCGCTGGCCATTGCCTTCTTCTACGCCATCGGCACTGGCGTTGGCGGCGTCTTGGGTCCATGGCTCCTCGGTCTGCTCATCGAGACCGGCTCGCGCTTCAGCGTCTTTGGTGGCTATCTGCTCGGCGCTGTGCTGATGCTCGCCGCCGCCGGCATCGCCGCGCGTTGGGGCATCGCGGCGGAGCGCAAACCGCTGGAGAGCGTCGCCCGACCGCTTGCGTCGGTCGACTGAGTTCGATCATCGCTCCCCAGCCATACCTTGGCTTACCTGCCTGCCACATCCGTCCAGTTGATGACTTGCACGCGACGGTTCACGGCCGCGAGCGGCTCATTGGGAGCCTTGAGCTGCTCCTCTCCGTATCTGATCGCCCAAAGCCTGCGTCTACACCTGCGCCAGGGCCTGCTCCAGGTCGGCGATGAGGTCGGCCTTGTCCTCGATGCCGACCGACAGGCGCACCACGTCCGGCCCCGCCCCCGCCGCCTTCCTCTGCTCGTCGGTCAATTGCCGGTGCGTCGTCGAGGCGGGGTGGATGACAAGGCTCTTCGTGTCGCCGATGTTGGCGAGATGGCTGAACAGCTTGAGGCCGGAGACGAGCTGGACGCCCGCTTCATAGCCGCCCTTGAGCCCGAACGTGAACACTGCGCCGGCGCCCTCGGGGCAGATCTTCTTGTGCAGCTCATAGTACTTGCTGGAGGGCAGTCCGGCGTAGCTGACCCACTCCACTTTCGGATGCTTCTCCAGCCAGGTGGCGATGGCCAGCGCATTCTCGCAGTGGCGCTGTAGGCGGAGCGGCAGCGTCTCGCTGCCCGTCAGAATCAAAAAGGCATTCATGGGCGAAATCGCCGGGCCGATGTCGCGCAGCCCCATGACGCGCGCGGCGATAGCGAAGGCGAAATTGCCGAACGTCTCGGCCAGCTTCATGCCGTTGTAGGAGGCATTCGGCTCCACCAGCGTCTTGTAGCGGTGCTTGGCCCCGAGCCAGTCGAAGGTGCCGCAGTCGACGAGCACGCCGCCGATGGAGTTGCCGTGCCCGCCGATGAACTTCGTCAGCGAGTGCACGACAATGTCGGCGCCGTGCTCTTTCGGCCGGCACAGGTAGGGCGTGGCCAGCGTGTTGTCGACGATGAACGGCACGCCCGCCTTCTTGGCGACCTTGGCGATGGTCGGCAGATCGACGACGATGCCGCCCGGGTTGGCGATCGATTCACAGAAGATCGCCCGCGTCTTCGGCGTGATCGCCTTCTCGAACGAGGAGGGGTCGGTGGCGTCGGCCCACACGACGTTCCAATTGAACTTCTTGAACGAGTGATTGAACTGGTTGACCGAGCCGCCGTAGAGCTGGCGCCCGGCGACGAACTCATCGCCCGGCTCCAGAAGCGTGTGGAAGGCGAGGAACTGCGCCGCGTGCCCCGACGCGACCGCAAGGGCGGCAGTGCCACCTTCGAGCGCCGCGATGCGCCCTTCGAGCACCGCCTGCGTCGGGTTGGTGATGCGGGTGTAGATGTTGCCGAACACCTCCAGTCCGAACAGCGCCGCGGCGTGGTCGGCGTCGTTGAACACGTAGGAGGTGGTTTGATAGATCGGCGTTGCGCGCGCGCCGGTCGAAGCGTCGGGGGCGGCGCCCGCATGCACGGCGAGGGTGTCGAACTTGGGCGCTGGTGCTGGCGTCTCCGGCATCGTCTTCTCCGCTTTGCCGCATGATCGATGGCGGTCTAGGGAGGCGATGGCGGCAGCTAAGTCAACGGCAAAGGTCAAGCCAAAGGTCTTGGCCAAAGGTCTTGGCCAAAGGTCTTGGCCAAAGGTCTTGGATTGCCGCCGCTCGGCACATTGACGAGCAAGATATTGACGGCTCGTCCGCTCTCGTTGCCCGTGCGAGAACGGTTGGAGCCATGGGATCAGGCGGTGCCGGCCCGCGAGCTCGGCCGCCTCAGCCCGTCGTCGCGCCGGCTAGGCTTTGGCGAAACGACCCGCGCGGGCGCAGCTGAACTTGCGGATCTGCCAGTTGGGATTGCCTTCGGTCCACTTGGCCAGCTCCATCTGGCCGTACATCATGCACTGCTGCGGCGTGACGGACTCGGCCGCAAACGACAGATGCACGTCCTTGCATTTATTTGGATCGCTGATGAAGCAGACCATCGCGACGACTTCAATCATGGGATACCCCCAAGGTTCCTGCCGAAATCACCCTCGTGAGAGGGCCGGATCCACCTTGGTTGTGTCCTCGTCGCTTCTTGTTTGTTGTTACTTGAAAGGTAAGGCCGAATCGGAGGTTGCTCAAGTTTCAATCATGAGCAACTCGTGCTCAATTCCCGAACAAGTAGGCAAATCCTCCCGAAGCCCGGGGATCGCCCGTCATTGCTGGCGCTAGCGCGTCTCGGCGCGGCGCGCGGTCACATCTCCTTAACCGTAGGACGGCGGGGAATGCCGGATTTTTCGGCAACGCTTTGTTGCGCCGCACAACGTTCAGCGGCGCCTCTCTTGTGCATCGCGGCAGGAGATCGACGATTGCGCGCCGCCCCTCACCCGCTACAACGGACGCAAACCGCCTCGTCGGCGCCCCAGGCCAATTCCTGTTTCGATGACGCAAACATTCGACCCCGCGAACGCGCGCACCAGCCTTTATTCCGGCTTTGTCGAAGCCGCGATCAGGAACGGGATCAATACCGTCATCCTCGAGGATGCCGACGGCAACGCGCTGACCTACGGCCGCCTGATCCTCGCCAGCCAGGTGCTCGGGCGCCGGCTCGCCAAGCTCTCGAAGCGCGGCGAGACCGTCGGCGTGCTCCTGCCCAACGCTGTCGGCCTGCCCGTCACCCTGCTCGGCCTCAACGCCTATGATCGCGTCGCCGCGGTGCTCAACTTCTCCGCCGGCAAGCGTGCGCTCACCTCCGCCATCCGCACCGCTCAGCTGCGCACCGTTTTGACCTCGAAGCGCTTCGTCGAGGCCGGCAACTTCGAGGAGCTGATCGCCGCGCTCGCCGACGCCGAGTACGCGCCCGGCGCCAAGACGCGCATCGTCTATCTGGAGGACGTGCGCGCCGGCATCGGCATCCTCGACAAGCTCGCCGGCGCGGTGCGTACCACACTCGCCAAGTTCCTCTATGCCCCATCCCCGGGCAAGGCCGAAGATCCCGCCATCGTCCTCTTCACCTCGGGAACCGAAGGCGCGCCCAAGGGCGTCGTCCTCACCAACGCCAATATCGTGTCCAATGTCGAGCAGGCGCGCATCCATCTGCAGAACGTCCTGGTTCCGGGCGAGACGCTGCTCAACCCGCTGCCGATCTTCCATTCGTTCGGCCTCACCGCCGGCACCTTCACGCCCATCTTCGCCGGCGTGAAGTGCGTGCTCTACCCCAGCCCGCTGCACTACCGGCAGATCCCCAAGTTCATCGAGAAGGTGAAGGCGACACTGATGGTCGCCACCGACACATTCCTCGCCGGCTATGCGCGCGCCGCCGAGCCGGGGCAGCTCAAGAGTCTCAAGTACGTCGTCTGCGGCGCTGAGAGAGTGAAGGATCCGACCCGCCAGCTCATGCACGCCAACGGCACCGAAATCCTCGAAGGCTACGGCGTCACCGAGACCGCCCCGGTGCTCGCCTGCAACCTGCCTGAGACCAACCGCCATGGCACGGTCGGGCGCCTGCTGCCGGGTATCGAGGCGCGGCTGGAGCCGGTGGCGGGTCTCAACGACGGCAAGCGCCTGTTCGTGCGCGGGCCCAACGTGATGGCCGGCTATCTGCTGGCCGACAACCCGGGCGTCATCGTCGGCCCGCAGGATGGCTGGCACGACACGGGCGACATCGTCACCATCGAGGACGGCTTCATCAGGATTTGCGGGCGCGCCAAGCGCTTCGCCAAGCTCGGCGGCGAAATGGTCTCGCTCGCTGCCGTCGAGACCCTCGCGTGCGGATTGTGGAGTGACGCCCAGCACGTCGTGTTGAGCTTTCCCGACCCGCGCAAAGGCGAGCAACTGCTGCTCGTCACCGATAAGCCGCAGGCCAGCAAGGACGAGCTGCTCGCCCACGCGCGTCGCGAGGGCTTCCCCGAGCTATGGGTGCCGAAATCGATCCTCGTCGTCGCCGCCGTGCCGGTCCTCGCCTCGGGCAAGGTCGACCTGCAGGCCACCGTGGAGATCGCACGCCAAGCCAATCCGGCGCTCTAGTCCTCCTGCTGCGAGGCCGAAAAGCGGTCGCCTGCGCAGGCTGGCGTGGCGCCGCCACAACGTGCAGCTGCGAGAACGCGACGCACCCCGCAACAGGTCTTGACCAGGCGCTCGGCGTCTTACATGGATGGTGCGCATAAGGCGGGTCGCATCGCGCTCCGCCCCGAGGGACGCCTAGACTTTCCACACCGAAAGAGAGTGCGAAAAGCCATGTCGACGACCACGACGCCGGCGCGCGTTGAGGGTACGAACGTTGTGGTGCTGCAGACGCCGACGCTCCAGTGGGCACTGAAGCGGACGCTGCTCGGCCTCATTATCTTGTTCGTTACGATCGCGGCCGCGGCAACGCTCCTTTACGCCTCCATCGATCCCGAGGAAGAGGGTGACCGTCCGGCCGTATCCGCCCCTGCAGGCAGCGGGCTTACCCATTTCTCGACGCCCAACCGGCTCGACATCGAGGTGGGACGCCGCGTCTAGCGGCGCCCCTGGGGGCGGCGCCAAAAACGGCGCAGTGCAGAGCCTCACTTTTCTCTCAATTGCCGATGATGCAACGCGGTTGGCCCCGCGTCGCGGTTCGTTGCCGGTTGAGGGGGCTAGTGTCCTGTCGCGAAATTCATCTCGGCGTGCTTGGAGCGAATTTCGCGATCGGAAGGACACGGGCTAACGTAGTGATCCTAGTGTGCTTCAGAGCGCGGCTGGCAGGACTAGCGGACGTCTCGATCATCACACTAGGCTCTAGGGGTGCTCGATGCGCTTCGTGATGCTCGCCCGCAATCCGCAATTGTACTCTCACGTACGGCTGTGCGAGGCCGCCCGCGCGCGCGGGCATACTATCGACGTGGTCAATACGCTCCACGTCCACATGAACATCACCTCCAACCAGCCGGTGTTGCGCTACAACGGCCGCCGCTTGCCGATGTACGATGCCGTCATCCCACGCATCGGCGCCTCCATCACCCACTACGGCCTCGCCGTTCTGCGCCAGTTCGAGATGCAGGGCGTCTATCCGCTCAACGAGAGCGTCGCCATCGGCCGCTCGCGCGACAAGCTGCGCGCCCTTCAGCTCCTTGCCCGCGAAGGCATCGGCCTCCCCGTCACCGCCTTTGCACACGGCCCGCGCCGAGCGGAGGACGTGATCAAGGAGGTCGGCGGCGTGCCCGTCGTCATCAAGCTCCTGGAGGGCACGCAGGGGATGGGCGTCATCCTCGCCGAGACCGAAGCCTCGGCCAAGTCGATCATCGAGGCGTTCAGCGCCGCCAACGTCAACATCATGGTGCAGGAGTTCATCCGCGAGGCGAACGGCTCCGACATCCGTGCTCTCGTCATCGGCGGCAAGGTTGTGGCGGCGACCAAGCGCATCGGCCGGCCGGGCGAGTTCCGCGCCAACCTGCATCGTGGCGGCACGGCAGTGCAGATCGAGCTCACCAGCGAGGAGCGTAGCATCGCGGGGCGCGCCGCCACCGCCCTCGGACTGAACGTCAGCGGCGTCGATATGGTACGCTCCAGCCACGGACCGCTGATCATGGAGGTTAACTCCTCGCCCGGTCTCGAGGGTATAGAGGGCGCCACCGGCATCGACATCGCCAGCCAGATCATCGACTTTCTGGAGCAGAACGCCTCTTACGGCAAAACCGAGACCAAGGGCGTCGGCTAGAGTTGCCGCAACCTCTCTTTTTGCACCGCGGAAGCCATGGTTAGGGCTTTGCAGTCACAGCCAGGCGAACTTCGCGAGGCGTCTTGATCGCGCCCTTACCGCTCACCTATCATTGGGGTGCGGTCGGTGGTGCACCCGCACCGCTCACCAGCTCGAGGAAAGTCGGCGAATGACGGAGCAGCAGAAGCACTTTCCGGAGTTCTACGTCACCGCTCCTCAGCCCTGCCCTTATCTACCCGGCCGCCAAGAGCGCAAGCTGTTCACGCACCTGACGCAGGAAAAGCCGGCGAGCCTCATCGACAATCTGCTGCGCGGCGGCTTCCGCCGCAGCCAGAACATCGCCTACATGCCCTACTGCGAGGGCTGCCAAGCGTGCGTGTCGGTGCGCGTTGTCATCGACGAGTTCGTCATCGGCCGCTCGATGCGCCGCGTCATGGACAAGGCGCGGTGCCTGGAGGCACGGCGCGTGCCGCCGGAGCCGACGTCGGAGCAGTTCACCCTTTTCCGCCGCTACATCGATGCGCGCCATTCCGATGGCGGCATGGCGGACATGACCGTGCTCGACTACGCCATGATGGTCGAGGACAGCGTCATCAATACCTTTGTCACGGAGTACCGCCAGAAGCCGGACGACCCACTCGACAGCGATCCCGACAACTGGCCGCTGATGGCGGTCGCGTTGTGCGATCTGCTCTCCGACGGCATCTCGATGGTCTACAGCTTCTATGATCCGGCGGCGGAGTCCATGAGTCTCGGCACGTACATGATCGTCGAGCATGTCGAATATGCGCGCAAGCTCGGGCTGCCGTATCTCTATCTCGGCTACTGGATCAACGGCTCGCGCAAGATGAGCTACAAGATGCGCTTCCAGCCGCAGGAGCATCTCGGCCCCAACGGCTGGGTCCGCAAGTAGCTCGCTCAGGCCAAACCTTGTACATCCGCCGGGACCGAACACGCAGGCGGCCATCCATGCAGGTATCGGCAATCGCCACTTCAGCTACTGGCGCAGTCCGCCCAACCTCTACTGCGCCAGCGCGGCGTCGAGCTTCTGGAACATGTACGCCCACTTGGCCGTCTGCGTCGTGACCAGCGTCTGCATGCGCGCCTTCAAGCCGGCGAGCAGCGCGCAGTCGGGCGTCGGTGCGTCCGCCCCCTCCTGCCCGAGCGTCGAGATATCGGTCAGCAGCCGCTCCGAATCCTGGTCGTAGACGGCGATCTTGTCGTCGCGCACGAACGGCGCCGCCTCTTTCAGGAATGCGTCGTGGCTCCAGCCGCGCTTGTCCTTCAGCTGGCGCAGCTTCTCCTGGAAGGCCGGCTTGTTCTGCATGTTGAGGTCGCGCAGCGCCCCGGCCGCCTCGTCGACCACGGCCTCGAAATCGGCTTTGGCGCAAACCTGTCCCGCCGCCCCGCCCGGCGTAGCGGGCGCCACCAGGTCCGGGGGAGCCCACGGCTTGGTTGCCTGATCCTCCGGCTCCTTGGGCAGCGGCTGATTGCGGGCCCCGGTATCGGCAGGTGCCGCCGGCTCGACCGGTGCCCAAGAGGAATCGGGTGGGGCAGGCGCCGCCCCCTGCGCGGACGCGCCGCCCGCCACGCCAGCCGCGACGGCCGCCAGCAGCGCCGCCGCCAGAATCGCTGTGATCCCCGTCCCGTTCATCGGACCAGTCCTAGCGGGCGGCCGTTTCCCCGGCAAGCCGCGAGGCGGGCATAACCTGGGCTTGCGGCACAACCGCCTCACTGCCGACTGGTGAAGGCGCTTCCTGCGCGGCGGCGCGGATGGCCTCGGCGCAATGCGCCAGGAACAGGAAGCCGATGGCGAAGAAGTCATGGACGGCGTCGCTGAGGCGCGGCTTGAGGATTATTCCCTGCGCCCCGGCTCGCTCCAGTAGTCCCTCGGCGGCAGCATCGTTGATGAGCTTGATGACGTGCGTGCGCGATGCGCCTATGCGGCGCGCCAACTCCGAGATGGAGACGGACACGGGGGCGCCCCTGACAATGGCGTCCTCGTCGGCGGCGGCGATCAGAGCCAGAACGATGAACATCCCACCCGAGCGCTCGCCAAACAGACGTAGCGCCGGAACCAGATCGAGCACGCGAAAGCCCGCGTCGTAGTAGTCGCTCAGCCGGCGCACCATAGCGGGCACGAAGTGCGGCTCATCGAGCGCCGCAAGCGCCAGCGCCGCCTCGGGAAGCAATGGCGCCGCTGCTTCGAACTGGCAGCGCCAGCGCTCCCGCTGAGCGCCGAGCAGCCGCTCGGTAGGCACCAGCTCGCGCCGCCGGCGGTCCTGCGCCGCCGGCGCCGTGCGGACGAACTCGCCCAAGCGCATGAGGGCAAGCAGCGCGCTGGCGCGCGTCGGACTGCAGGTTCCAGTATGTGCGCAGCGTTGGCGCAAGCGTCCGGGTGTCAGACCGGCTCCCCCGACGTCGCGATTAAAATGCAGATCGAGCGCCAACAGCCCGACGAGAAAGCGGCCGCGATCGTTGACGATCAGATTGAGCAGGCGGTTGCCGTGATGCAGGTCGAGTTGGCCGAGGGCCGCCTTGCGCACGGCGGCGGTAAAGCCGTGCCTGGCGCGCAAGCTGGCGCGCGCCGTCGCGGAAAGCGGTCCATGCGCCGACGTCAGGTCGGCGACGCGGGCGGCGCTGCACGCCGATGCGCGCTCGCCGGTGCGATGCGACTGAATTTCTACAGTTGAACTCACGCGCAATCCCGAGCCACGATCGATCCGCAACGGCAATGCCGGCCCGGCACAGTCATGGCGAGCAATTCGGCTCGATTGGGGCGGCATCGCGCTTAGGGGAAGAATAGCCCATCCCAGGGGGTAGCCAATGACTGAACCGCGCGACGTCGATAGGCGCACGGCCCTGAAACTCGGTCTCGCCGGAGCAGCTGGCATCGCCGGACTCGAGGCCCATGCGCCCCGCGAGGCCGGCGCGCAGCCCGCCAGCCCGGGCCCGCGCCGCCCCAACATCCTTTTCCTCTTGGTCGACGAGCAGCGCTACCCGACCGTCTATGAGAGCGAGGCCCTGAAGCAATTCCGCCAGGCTTATCTGCCGACGCAGGCGGCGCTGGCCAAGAAGGGCATCAGCTTCGATCGCCATTACGCGGCCTCGGTGGCCTGCGTCCCGAGCCGCACCTCGCTCTACACCGGCCACTATCCCTCGCTGCACGGGGTCGCCAACACCGACGGCACTGCCAAGGCCGCCGAAGACCCCGACATGCATTGGCTCACCCCGGGCTCGGTGCCGACCATCGGCCACTACCTGCGCGCCGCCGGCTACCGCACCTACTGGAAGGGCAAGTGGCACGTGACGGAGGCCGACCTCAAGGTTCCCGGCACCAGCCAGGTCGTCACCAGCTACGACGCCAACGGGTACACCGACCCCGCCAAGGAGAAGATCTACCTCGAGGCCGACACGCTCGACCCGTTCGGCTTCAACGGCTGGGTCGGCCCGGAGCCGCACGGCTCCGACCCGCTGCGCTCCGGATCATCGGCGCCACAGGGCAAGCAAGGACGCGACCCGGCGATCTCCTCGCAGGTCGTCGAGCTGCTGCAGGACCTGCACGCGAGCAGCGACGACACCCCATGGTTCGTGATGGCCTCGTTCACCAACCCACACGACATCGCATTGTGGGGCTTCTTCTCCAACCTAACGGCACGCGCCCAGAGCCAGTACGACTTCAGCGTGCCCGATTACGTGCCACAGGACGTGTTCGACCGCGACCTCTTTGCCAAGACGCGCACCGAGAAGCTCGACAACAAGCCTTCGTGCCAGCAGTCCTACAAGGACGCCTACAGCCAATTCATGCAGCCGAGCTTCGTGCGGCCGGACTACTACCGCCTCTATTACAAGCTGCACGCCGACGTCGATCGCCACCTCGGCGAGGTGATGAGCGCATTCCAGTCATCGCGCTTCCTCGACAATACCTGGATCATCTTCACCTCCGACCACGGCGACTTGCTCGGCTCGCATGGCGGCCTCTTTCAGAAGTGGTACATGGCTTATGAAGAGGCAGTGCGCGTACCCCTCGTCATCGTGCCGCCAGGCAAAGATGTGGCGCGGGCGGTGCCGATCCCCACGAGCCACATCGACCTCGCCCCGACCATTCTCGGCATCGCCGGCATCGACGCAGAGGCCGTGCGCAAGGAGATCGCATCGGGTTTCACGGACGCGCTGCCGCTCGTCGGCCGCGATCTGTCACCGCTCATCCGCGGCGAGAAGGACGCAAAAGCCGTCGCGGAACCGATCTTTTTCATGACCGACGACGACCCCAGCCGCGGCCTCGATCAGAAGAATTTCATCGGCCTTACTTACGACTCCGTCTCGCAGCCGAACCACGTCGAGACCGTGATTGCCGAAATCGACGGCGCGCTGTGGAAGTATTCGCGCTATTTCGATCATCCGCGCTACTGGAGCGATCCTGGTACCCCGGGCGATGACGGCGTGCGCGACCTCGTCGTCAAGCCGCTGCGCCGCGAATCCTCCGACGAGGGCACCGACCGGCGCCTCTATCAGCAGCGCGTCAAGACCACGCCGGCACTGGACGAGGTCGAGTTGTACAACGTCACCACCGACCCCTTGGAGCTCGACAACCTCGCCGGCAAGCCCGAGTGGCAGGAGCGCGAGGCAGCCTTGCGCCAGCTGCTTGCCGAGCAATGCGCACGCAAACGGCTCACGCCCAGCAGCGGGGCGGTGCCGGGCGAGATCGGCTGCATCAAGCCGTAACGCGCGACCGCCGGGGCGCCGATGCCGTTCAATTGGTTGGCTACCTGAAGACGAAGCTCGCCGCCTGACACGCGCCGAGGCTCATCCTCCCAGCCTGCGGCACCCCTCTGTCTTGCCTGCGCTGCCCGCACGGCCGGCGCGCAGCGCGCATCTTCATAACGCCAGCAACCCAAGCTGCTCTTTAGCGGCTGTGTGGTGTATAGCCTTGAGCGTGGGGATCGCCCGGCAGGCACATTACCGATGCGTTCATGAACCCCGTCAGGATCATCAAGCGCGCCATCAACCGGCTGCGCGGTAACGCGCGCGTCAGCGGCATCGTGCTCCCTATCGACCGCAACGTGCTGTCTCCGCACATGGAGCTAACACTCGCTGCCGGCCGCTACGAGCGGCGCGAGCGGGCGCTCGCCACGCGGATCATGCGCCGGGGCGATGTCGTGCTCGAGCTCGGCGCCGGACTCGGCTTTTTGAGCTCGTACCTGCGCAAATTCACCGACGCCGGCAATATAGTTTGCGTCGAAGCCAACCCGCGATTGATCCCGTACATCCGCAGAGTTCACGCCCTCAATGGCGTCGACGGAGTCGAGCTGCTCAACGGAGTGGTTGTGGTACACGGCGACGCGCCGAGGGCGTTTCCTTTCTTCTGCCGTAGGGATTTCTGGTCGAGCTCGCTCGATGCCTCGCTTCCCTACGACGCAGTCGTCGAGGTCGGCGCGCTGAGCTTTTCCGCCATCCTGCAGCAGCATCGCCCTGACGTACTGATCATGGACATCGAGGGCGGCGAGCTCGATGTGCTCGCGGCGCCAAGTGCTGGCTCGATCCGTGCCGCCGTGATCGAGACGCATCCCGGTCTCTATGGTGCGGACGGCCTACGTGCCGTCGAGGCGAACCTGGCGCGCCTGGGGTTCGCCGAGGATCCAGAAGGGATGGATCGGGACGTGCGGACATTCATTCGAGACGCCTAGAAAGATCGGGGACCAGCGCGCGAATTAACCTTGCGAGAAACTATAATCGACCTATCGCGCGTCGATTGTGACTAGCATTGCCCTGCCCCAATCGATCTTCCCCGTCCCGATCGAAGGGGCAGGAGGGCGTCTGCTACAGGGCTTCGTGACGTCCTCGCTCCGCGCGCGCATCATTCCTGCCACCGTATCCTGGCGCCACGTTGCTCAGGCCACATGGGCGTGGCGCCAAAAGAGGCGGCGTCATGGCGCTGGCCTGCCCAGCCCCCTGATTTGGCGCCGACTTGACCCCGACTGCCTTTGCACCAGATAATGTTAAATGATGCGCAGCTTCGTATCCGTACTGATAGCGATGGCCGTGGCGATGGCGCCGTTCGGCGTGGCAGTCGCTGCGCCCACCGACGGCGATGCGGCGGCTGCCATAGTGGCTGCGATGCCGGATTGTGCCGGTCATGCCGCGCATCAAGACAAGACCACCCCGACCGACCCCGACTGCGGGTGCTGCGATACGGTCAAGGCGGCCTGCCAATCCAGCACGTGCATGGCCAAGTGCTTCAAGCTCATCGGCAAGCTCGAGGCACCAAACGCCTCCGCCATCATCATGACCTCGATCGCCTACCCGACGCGGCCACAGAAGCCGCCGAACTGGCACTCCGAGCCGCTGCCGCGGCCCCCGCAAGCCTGACTTCTCGATAAGCGCGCTTTGCCCACTCGGGCGCGGCGCGCCGTTGCGCTTTCGCGCGCTCCTCTGCGCGCGCTCATGCAATCGAGAAGAAGGCAATCCCGATGCTGAAGATCATCAGTGCTTTCCGTGCCCTCACGGCAGCCGGCGCCCTCACCCTTTCCGTAGCGGCCTATGCCGCCGCGGCCGACTATGCGTTCGAGCCGGTTTCCGCCGAGATCAAGAGCGGCAAGGGCAGTGAGGTCGCTGTACGCCTCATCAATAAGGCCACCGGCAAGCCAGTCAGCGGCGCGGTGCTGTTCCGCACTCAGCTCGACATGTCGCCCGACGGCATGGGCGGCATGCTCGCCGAGCACAAGGCCATGCCGGCGGAAGAGCCCGGCGTCTACAAATTCCACGCCGATCTCTCCATGGCGGGCGGCTGGGCGCTCAAGATCATGGCCAAGGTTCCCGGCGAAGCCGACACCGTGCAGGGCACGGTCGTCTTCCAGGCCAAGTAGCCATGCGTAGAACGCTCATTGGGGGGACCGCGATCATAGCGGTCCTCATCGCCCTGGTCGCCGGCTACCGCCTTGGTGCCGGCACTTGGCCCGACACATCGCTGATCAATGGCTCAGGACCGGCTGCAGCCGGAGCCCACGTCCATGAGTCCGCTGAAAAGGGCGAGCGGCAGGTGCTCTACTGGAAGCATCCTGACGGAAAACCCGACTACTCGCCACAGCCAAAAAAGACGGAGGATGGCCGCGCCTACCTGCCCGTGTACGACCATGAGGAGCCGCAGTTCGAGGGCGCCAAGACCACGACGAAGACGGCCGACGGGCAAGAACGCAAGCCGATCTACTACCGCAATCCCATGGGCCTGCCGGACATCTCGCCGGTGCCGAAGAAGGACTCCATGGGGATGGACTACATACCCGTCTACGAGGGGGAGGATGACGCGGGCAGCGTCAGCATCTCGCCGGAGAAGATCCAGCGCAGCGGCGTGCGCAGCGAGGAGGTCAAGAAGCGCACCTTGGGACATACGGTGCGCGCCCCCGGCATCGTCAAGCTGGATGAGCGGCGCATCTCCGTCATCGCCCTGCGCTTCGATGGCTATCTCGAGAAGGTTGCGGATGTGACGACCGGAACGCATGTCAAGGCGGGCGAGCCGCTGATGACCATCTATGCGCCCGAGCTGCTCTCCATCGGCGCCCGCCTGGTCGTCGAGGAAGAGACGGGCTGGGGACCTATCGCATCCGGGAGGCGAACAGCGGCAGAAAGTGCGCGCACGCGCGCACCCGTCATCGGGGCGCGCCGGCGCCTGGAGAACATGAAGATCCCGAAGGACGTCATCGATGGCATCGCACGCACGCGCAATGTTCCCGATACCATCGTCTGGCGCGCGCCGAACGACGGGATCGTTCTCGATCGCACCGCCGTGGAGGGCATGCGCGCGCAGGCCGGCGAGGTGCTGTTCCGCATCGCCGACCATTCGTACGTGTGGGTGATGGCCGACGTGCCGGAGGCCGAGCTTGGCGCCCTCAAGGTGGGTCAACCGGTGACAGTGCGCGCCCGTGCCTATCCGGACCGGGAGTTCCGCGGCAAGGTCGCCGTCATCTATCCGCATCTCAACAAGGAGACGCGCACCGCCCCAGTACGCATCGAGCTGCCGAACGCCGATCTCGCCTTGCTGCCCGACATGTACGCGGACGTCGAGATCACGGCCGGGGCCGATCGCGAGGTCGTGGCGGTGCCGAACAGCGCCGTGATCGACAGCGGAACGCGCCAAGTCGTAATTCTCGACAAGGGCGACGGCCGCTTCGAGCCGCGCGAGGTCAAGCTCGGGCAGCACGGGGACCGCTTCCGGGAGATCGTCGAGGGCGTCAAAGCTGGCGACAAGGTGGTCACGTCGGCGAACTTCCTGATCGATGCGGAAAGCAATCTGCGCGCCGCCCTCAAGGGCTTCGCCGCCGAGGCTGCGCCTGCTGAGGAAGATTCTGCCACCGAGCCGAAATCCGGTGCGGAGGCTGGCCAATGATTGCCTGGATCATCCGCTGGTCGGCCAACAATCTCATGCTGGTAATGCTCGGCGCCCTGTTTGCCACCGGCGCTGGCATCTACGCCATCAGGAATGTGCCGCTCGACGCCATCCCCGACCTCTCCGACACGCAGGTGATCATCTACACGGAGGCGCCGGGCCAAGCCCCTCAAGTGGTCGAGGACCAGATCACCTATCCCCTGACCACGGCCATGCTTTCGGTGCCGAAGTCGCGCGTGGTGCGCGGGTTCTCGTTCTTCGGCGTCAGTTTTGTCTACGTCATCTTCGAGGAGGGCACTGATATCTACTGGGCGCGCTCGCGCGTGCTCGAGTACCTGAGCTTTGCCGCGCGCAACTTGCCGCGCAACGTCACCCCGACCATCGGTCCCGACGCCACGGGCGTCGGCTGGGTCTACCAGTACGCGGTCCTGGCGGCGAAGCGGAGCCTAGCCGACCTGCGCACCATTCAAGACTGGCAGGTGCGCTATGCGCTGGCGAAGGCGGAAGGGGTTGCCGAGGTTGCGAGCGTGGGCGGGTTCGTGCGCCAGTACAGCGTCGTGGTCGATCCCGGCCGGCTCAAGACCTTCAACATCTCGCTCGCCAAGATCAAGGAGGCGATCCGTGAATCCAACATGGACGTGGGCGGGCGCGTCGTCGAGCTCGCCGAGACCGAGTTCATGGTGCGCGGGCGCGGCTACATCAGGAGCACCAAGGATCTCGAGCAGATCGTTCTCAAGAGCGAGAACGGCACCCCGGTCTATCTTCGCGACGTGGCGCGCGTGGAGTTGGCCCCGGACGAGCGGCGCGGCATCACCGAGCTCAACGGCGAAGGAGAGGCGGTCTCGGGTATCGCCGTGCAGCGTTACGGGCAAAATGCGCTCGCAGTAATCGACAATATCAAGAAGCGATTGGAGGAGATCAGATCGAGCTTACCGGACGGCACGGAAATCGTACCAGTTTACGACCGCTCCGAGCTCATCCACCGGGCGATCGATACGCTGAAGCGCACGCTCACCGAGGAAAGCCTCATCGTGGCGCTCGTGTGCATCGTCTTCCTGTTGCATGCGCGCAGCGCCTTCGTCGCCATTCTTACGCTGCCGCTCGGCGTGCTCATCGCCTACGTGTTCATGTACCTGTTGGGGATCAGCTCCAACATCATGAGTCTCGGCGGCATCGCAATTGCCATCGGCGCCATGGTGGACGCCGCCATCGTGATGATCGAGAACGCGCACAAGCATCTGGAGCGTGCGCCACCCGATAAGCCGCGTATGGAGATCCTGATCGAGGCCGCAACCCAGGTCGGGCCGGCCCTCTTCTTCTCGCTCCTCATTATCACGGTGTCGTTCCTGCCGATCTTCACCCTCGAGGCGCAGGAAGGGCGACTTTTCAAGCCGCTTGCCTTCACCAAGACCTTCGCCATGGCAGCGGCGGCTTTCCTGTCCGTGACCCTCGTCCCGGCGCTGATGGTGATCTTCGTGCGGGGACGCATCATTCCCGAGGCGCGAAATCCCATCAATCGCTTCCTGATCTGGATCTACCGCCCCGTGATCAACGCCGTACTCAAGGCCAAGACGCTGACCATCGCGCTGGCAGTGGCGGTGCTCGCCATCAGCGTCTGGCCGGCATCCAAGCTCGGCTCGGAGTTCATGCCCAACCTCAACGAGGGCACGCTGCTCTATATGCCGGTGTCGCTGCCCGGGCTCTCCATCACCAAAGCCGCCGAGCTGCTGCAGACCCAGGACCGCATCATCAAGTCCTTCCCGGAGGTGGCCTCCGTGTACGGCAAGGCGGGGCGCGCGGCGACGGCCACCGACCCGGCGCCGACCGAGATGTTCGAGACCGTCGTCAATCTCAAATCCGAAAGCGAGTGGCGCCCCGGCATGACGGTCGACAAGCTCATTGGCGAGATGGACAAGTCGCTGCAGTTCCCAGGCGTCTCCAACGCCTGGACGATGCCCATCAAGGCGCGCATCGACATGCTGGCCACGGGCATCCGCACGCCCATCGGCGTCAAGGTATTCGGCCAGAATCTCAAGGAGATCGAGCATGTCGCGCGCGAGATTGAAGTAGCCCTGCGCAACGTGCCGGGCACGGCCAGCGCCTATGCCGAGCGCGTTATCGGCGGCTATTACCTCGAGATCGAACCGAAGCGCGACCAGCTCGGCCGCTACGGTCTGATGGTCGGCGACGTGCAGGACGTTGTCGCCACCGCGCTCGGCGCCGAGACGGTGACCACAACCGTCGAAGGGCGCGAGCGCTATGCGGTCAACGTGCGCTACCCGCGTGAGCTCAGGTCCGATCCGGTCGCGATCACGCGCGATGTGCTGGTCACCCTTCCCAATGGCGGCACTGTGCCGCTGGGAGAAGTCGCCACCGTGAAGCGCACGCAAGGGCCTGCCTCGATCCGCACCGAGGACGCGCAGCTCGTGGCCTACATCTTCGTCGATGTGCGTGATCGCGACCTCGGCAGCTACGTCGCCGATGCGCAGCGCGCCGTCGCTGAGCAGGTGAAGCTGCCCGACGGCTACTACGTCACCTGGAGCGGCCAGTTCGAGTACTACGAGCGTGCCAAGGAGCGGTTGAAGATCGTCGTCCCGGTGACGCTGTTGATCATTGTGTTGCTGCTCTACCTGAACTTCCGGCGCTGGACCGAGACGCTGATCGTTATGCTGTCGCTGCCCTTCGCGCTGGTCGGCGGCTTCTGGCTGATGTGGTGGCTCGGCTTCAACCTTTCGGTCGCCGTCGCGGTGGGCTTTATCGCGCTCGCCGGCGTCGCCGCCGAGACGGGCGTGGTGATGCTCATTTACCTCGATCAGGCGCTCTCCGAGGCGCGCGAGCGTGCGCAGCGGGAAGGGCGACCCTTGTCGCGCGCTGATCTGCACGCGGCGATCATGGAAGGCGCGGTGGAGCGCGTGCGCCCGAAGATGATGACGGTGGTCGCCATCATCGCCGGCCTGCTGCCGATCCTGTGGAGCACCGGCACCGGCTCGGAGGTCATGCAGCGCATCGCGGTGCCGATGATCGGGGGCATGGTGTCCTCGACCCTGCTCACCCTCATCGTCATTCCCGCGATCTACGGCCTCATCAAGGGCTGGCGTCTTCCGGCCGTTTCCACCGCGCAAGACGAGTTGAGTGACCCGGGCGGGCGCCTGGTTGGGGCATGAATGGCGACCTGAACTGAGCGTTGCCAAAGGCGCGCGCCGGGCCGACCGGAGTTATGCGTCAGCGGCCGCCCTGAAAGTAGTGCTCGAGCTGCTCGATGATGAACTTCTGATCGTCGATGATGCTCTTGACCATGTCGCCGATCGAAACGATGCCGACTACCTTCTTGTGCTCGAGAACCGGGAGATGGCGCACGGCCTTCGCCGTCATCACGGCCATGCATTCCTCGACCGTCTGATCGAGCCGCGCGCAGATCACCCGCGTCGACATGATCTCGCGCACCGGCGTTGCCGGCGACGTGCGTCCCTTCAAGACGATCTTGCGCGCATAGTCGCGCTCCGTGATGATGCCCGCGAGGCTGCCGCCGTCCAGCACGACCAATGCCCCTATGTTGTACTCCGCCATTTTGGCGAGCGCGTCGCGAACGGTAGCGTCCGGGTGAATGTGATGAACGCTGCAGCCCTTCTCGTTGAGCACATGTCGCACAGTAAGCATCGGCGATCACCACTTTCAATCCCGAGCCCGTAGCAATTCTCCTAGCTTCCGTGTGGAACGAAGGAGACATGCGTGATCTTGCTCTCGACGCCCCTGACGCCGGAGACGCCCTGCAGCAGTCGAACGGCATCGACGATGAGCTTTTCGTCAGTCGTCGCCCCGGTCAGCGTCACCTTGCCGGCGCTGACATGCGCCTCAAACCCGAACTGCAGTGAATCCGGCCCGAACCGCTCGTCCATGGCATGGCGGATCCTCGCCAGGATCAACTCGTCCATCAGCGAGCCGCGGGACTGCGGGGTTTCAGTGAAGGCAGAGCTTCTCGCCAGGCCGACAATGTGCTCGATGCATTCTGCGACCGGAACGCGCGCCGTATTGAGCACGATGGCGTAGTGCGAGGGATCTTGCCAATCGACCCCGAACAGCCTCTGCATCGTGCCGTTGTGAGCGGCATCGTTGCGCTCGATCTCGTGACGCGCGATCGCGGCGTCCCTGATGCCTCTCCGCTCCATCAACACCTTCTCGCGGAACTGTATTGGCGCACAGACGCGAACGCACAGGACTTGCGGCAGCGACCTGAGGACATGCGTGGCGCCCCAACCCCTGATCAGCACGTTACCCTTGGCGGCCAGCTCCAGGATCTCCTGCGCCGTGCATTGCGCTATTCGCCTGCGGTCCAGCTTCCAGCGCTCCAGGAGCGATGCCTCGCCCTCGAGGTACCGATGCACGCTGCTTTCCGTCGCCCCGGCACGTTGGGCGATGTCGTGCTCGACGATCTCGTGATGAACGTTGGAAAGGCCAAGGCGCTCGGCAACGCCGGCAGCGATTTCCCTTCCGCGGGTGGCCATCTCGCGCGTCATGGCGATGACGGTCATGGCGTCCTCCTTTGAGAGGCGCAAACTTGCGTCTGGTTACGCGCGGATCAGCCCCCGCGCGCCATCAATGGCTGCGATCAGCGACTGGGGCGTGCGGAACGTTGGCCATCAGGCGGTGGAACTCGCGACCGGACACGTGCACCAGCGTGCGATGGTCGCCGCCCTCGAAGTAGATGTCGTTGAAGCCTTCGAGACGGTCATCCATCACCGCCGGCAGCCCATAGGCGCCGGCGATGGGGGGCACGGACCCCGGCTCGCAGTCGCCAAAGATCGCGTTCACTTCCTCTTCCGTCGCCAAGCCAACGGGCTGCTTCAGCCAGTGCCCAACCGCGTTGAGCTGCACCTGGCATGAGGCGGGCACGATCGCCAGCAGGTATCCGTCCTTGCGCCTTATCAGAACACCCTTGGCGAGGTTGGCTTCGGGTACGGCGCTCGCGTGCGCCGTTGCCAGCGATGATTTGGTTTGATCGTGGGTCAAGACGTCGTAGGCTACAGCCCGGCCGTCGAGATATCGCTGCAGCGATATTGCGATACCCATGGCAATGTCTCCTTCCTGCCGTCGCATGGTCGTTTGTCGACCGGCGGGATCGAGCTGCGGCATCGCTAGCCGGCAGGGTCGGCGCCTGCCCGAAGGGGAAAGAAACGGCGCTGCCCGGCATGGCGACGGACGTGACGCGATCTCACCGCCCAGTCGCTGTATATCCTCTAATCTAGGTCCTCGTGTCGCTCCCCGCAATATTCCGCGGGGCCCCTTGGCGCCAACAAACAGCTTCTTCCGCAATGCAATCGGGAGCGTGGAGAGCCCTTTTAGGCACCCGCTGGCGCCGCGTCACGTCTTCTGCCGCGCGCCGGGCTTGCGCGTCCGGCCGGGTGCCAGGATATGGAGCCTGTCGCGCGACCAATCGATGGTGAGACGGCCGTCCTCGGTCTCGAAGTGGAACTCCCCGCCCGGCGCGTCGAATATCCCGTCGTAGGTCTTCGCCATGCCCGACGGCACGGTCAGCTCCACCCGGTCGCTGTCGAAATCGAGGTCGGCGTAACTCCCGGCATAGACGACGACGGCACATGCATAATCGGCGCCCTGTCCGGTGCAGGCGATGCGGAACGAGCCGTCGGGAGGAGCAAAGATCTTGGTCTCGGCGATGACGCGGTTCTCGACCTCGACATTGAGACTCTCGAACAGGCGAAACGCCGCCTTCGACTTGAGGCTGTCGAGCAGGACGACGCCATACTCACTGGCAAATGCCACGACGCTGATCGTTCTAGCGTCCGCGTTGGCGCAGACGACAGCCAGGGCGACAGCGACGAACACGAGCCTGCGCATGTCCGAAACCCTGCCTGCGACCATCGCGATCAACAGTTCGCGTCCGTCAAATCACGCGCGGCGGCAATGAGCGCCTGCCCAACGGCTAATCCGCCGTCGTTTGCCGGTAGCGATCGTGGGACGAGAACCTTAACACCTGATTGCGCCAGTGCGGCACCCACGCCTTCGAGCAGCAGCCGGTTCTGAAACACGCCACCTGACAGGACGACGGTATCGATGCGGTGAGCGTCCATCAACTTGCATGCGGTGCTGACCAGGCCCGCGACGACGCCGCGGTGGAAGCGGGCCGCTATGATGGCGCGATCGGTGCCCTTCGCTAGGTCATCGAGCAGTGCGGCCCACAGCGGTCCCCATTGCAGCGTTGGGAAAGTGCCGGGAGCGAGCTCCGTCGGGTAGGCACTGCTGTCGTCGAAGAAACGCGTCGCGGCCAGCGCCTCGAGCTCGCACGCCGCTTGCCCCTCGTAGGAGGTGGCTTCCGGCGCGATGCCAAGCATCGCCGCGGCGGCGTCGAACAGGCGTCCCGCCGAGCTTGCCCGCGGCGCGTTGATGCCGCTGTCGATCATGCGCGCCAGCGTCGCGACGGGTTTCTGGCGCAGCAGGCGGACGATATCCAGCCCCGCGTAGCGGGCAGCGACGCTCTCCCAGCCAACAAACCGGTCGAGATGGGCAAAGGCGTTGCGCCACGGCTCGCGCATGGCCTTGGCGCCGCCGACCAGCGGGACGGGCGCAAAGCGTGCCAGCCGCTCGCAACTGCGATAGTCGGCAAGCAGAAACTCGCCGCCCCACAGCTCGCCCTTTTCACCGAGGCCAATGCCGTCGAGCACGATACCGAGCACCGGAGACGTCTCTATGGGGATGCCATGCTCACCGAGCGCCGCGGCAATGTGGGCATGATGATGCTGGACGGCGACGAGGCGTGCACCCGTTTGCTGCGCCAGTGCCTGTCCCCACTGGGTCGATAGATAGTCGGGGTGCTGATCCACCGCGATCACCTCCGGCACAAAGGAGAAGATCCTGTGATAGAGGCGGAGCACGTCGCGATAGTCGTCGTGGGTGGCGGCGTCCTCGAGGTCTCCGATGTGCTGCGAGAGCGTCGCCCGGCCGGCACCGAGCATGCAGAACGTGCTCTTCAGCTCGGCACCCAAGGCCAAGACGCGCGGCGCGGCAGCGAAGCCGTCCGGCATGCGGAGCGGAGCGGGAGCATACCCGCGCGCGCGCCGCAACAGTGATGGTGCTCCGAGCACGAGGCGCGCTACACTGTCGTCGAGCCGGTTGACGATGCCGCGGTCGTGCATCAGCCAGAAGTCAGCGATGCCGGTGAGGCGCCGTCGCGCTTCGCCGTTCTCAACGCACTGCGGCTCGTCGCTGCGGTTGCCGGAGGTGAGCACGATCGGACGCTTAAGGCCGCGCATCAACAGATGATGCAGTGGCGTATAGGGAAGCATGAAGCCGAGACCGGACTGCCCCGGCGCGATGGCCGGTGCGAGCGCTTGGCGATCCGCCGGCGCCTCCAGCACGACGATCGGCGCCGCTGCGCTCTGCATCAATGCGGCCTCCGCCCCGCTCACACGCGCATAGGCGCTCGCCATCCCAACGTCACGCGCCATGAGCGCGAAGGGCTTGTGATAGCGCTGTTTGCGCTCCCTGAGGCGGGAGACGGCGGCGTCGTTGCCGGCATCGCACGCGAGATGGAAGCCGCCGATGCCCTTGATGGCGACGATAGCGCCGCTCGCGATCAGGTGCGCGGCGGCAGCGACGGAATCCTCGCCGCTTTCGGGGGCAATGCGATTGCCGCTCGCACCCTCGAGCCACGTACGGGGCCCGCAGACAGGGCAGGCGTTGGGCTCGGCATGAAAGCGCCGGTCGGCTGGGTTCTCATATTCGGCGCGGCAATGCTCGCACATGGGGAACGCCGACATCGACGTCGTGGCGCGATCATAGGGGATGGCGCGCACGATCGACAGGCGCGGGCCGCAGTGAGTGCAGTTGGTGAACGGGTAACGGAAGCGGCGGTTGGCCGGGTCCAGCACTTCGGCGAGGCAATCGGGACAGGTCGCGGCATCAGGGACGATCCCGGTCTCGATCTTCCCCGCTTCACTGGCCAGGATGCGGAATTCATCCGAGCCCGCGCAGCCCGGCAGATCCACGCGCTCGATCGCCTCGACGCGGGCGAGCGGCGGTGGCTCGTCCACCAATGCGGCCTCGAAGGCAGCCAGGCGCTCGGGAGCCCCCCAGGCGCGGATCAGCACGCCCTCTCCATCGTTCAGAACCTCGCCGGCCAGGCCGAAGCGCGTCGCGAGCCGCCACACGTTGGGGCGAAAGCCGACGCCCTGGACGAGGCCGCGCACGCGGTACTCCGCCCCCATCGGGCGCCCCCCGCAACTCAGAACTTGCTCGCCGCCCGCCACTTCTCGCCTCCTCAATGCACCGTGCACACCATGCACGGGTCGAAGGAGCGCACGACGTGCTGCACGGCGACGGGCTCGACTTCCCCTTCGCGCACCGGCGCGCCGACGAGCGCCTGCTCGCAGGCCCCCGGCACTCCAGAGGCGTCGCGAGGGGAGAAGTTCCACGTCGTCGGCGCGATGATTTGATAGTTGAGGATGCGCCCGTTCTTCACCGTCAGCCAATGACCGAGCGAGCCGCGCGCCGCCTCGATGAGGCCGGCCCCTTCCGCCTCGGCGGGCATCTGCCCCTGCACGTAGAACGGCTCATGGGGCGTCAAGCGGCGCGTCCAGCTCTCGAGCGCCAGCACGACGCGCGCGACCTCCAGCAGGCGCGCGATGACGCGGTTCGCAACGTTGCCGCCGCTCTGCTGGACGAGGTCGGCGATCAATGGATGCCCATCGACGAGCTGGCGGGCCAGCGCGCCCACCTCGACCACCTGACCGGCAAGGCGCGGCGCCTTGCACCAGGTGTAGCCGCCTTCGGCGTCGGCGTCGGGAATGGTCACGCCGCGCGAGGGATGCCGCGGGCCGTTGCGGTGTGCGAACCAGCCGGAGGACAGGTCCTCGGTGATGTCGGCTTGGTCGAACGCACGGACTTTCCCATCGATATAGACGCCGCGCTTGAAGAGATGGGCGCCATTCTCCGCGTAGGCGCCGTAGCTGAGAAAGCGATCGCCGGTGCGGCCGAGCTCGTCCAGCCTGAGCGCTTTGACGAGCTGCAAAAAGATGCCGAAGTCGCTGGCCGCAGGGCCGCCCCGCGCGGCCCAGGCGCTGAGCTCGGCGGCCGAGCCGAGCGCCGCCACGGCTTCGAGCTTGTCGCCGAACATCCGCGTCTCGAGGAACCGCCGAAAAGCCGCAAGCGTCGCCAGCACCCTCGCCTGCCCGGCGCGGTCGATGGCATGCGTCGTGCCGCCGGGGTGCAGGCCGAGCGTGTGCGGCCAATGCCCGGCAAGCGTACCCATGATGTGCATGAAGGCGGCGCGGACGGGCAGGATCTCGCGCGAGGCGGCCCCCTCGACCGCCTTGAAGCGCGACGCAACCTCGCCGTGCCAGGGCTCCTCGGCATAGATGGGCCGGGCGAAGTCGGGCATGAAGAAGAGATAGAAGTGCGTGAAGTGGTCGGCGACGTTCTCGGTCGCCAGGATGATGTTTTGCATCAGCCGGCCGTTCGGGGGAGCGGTAATGCCCTCAGCCGCCGCCAGCGCCATCGCGGCCGCCATGGACTGGGAGACCGAGCAGATACCGCAGATGCGCGGCGTATAGACGAGCGCATCGCGCGGATCCTTGCCATTGAGGATCTGCTCGAAGCCGCGATAGAGCGGCGAGTTGACCCACGCGCCTTTGACCGCGCCGCCTTCGATCTCGAGCTTGATCTCGAGGTCGCCCTCGACGCGGTTGAAGGGACCGACGATGCGGCGGCTCATTTTCGCCCCTTCCCGTACGTCGCCGAGGGCGGGGTGATGATGTAGTCGGCGACGGCATTCATCTTGACGCGCTGCGGCGTGGCCGCCTTCGACAGCGCGGCAAGCGCTACGAACCAAGCCTTCGGCATATCCGTCGGCAGCCCGATCGGAATCCCGGCCAGCTTCGGCGTTTCAAGAAAGGCATGCGTCGGACGCTCGAAGCCGGGCTCGGTGCAGGAGATGCACGGGTAGCCGGCGCGCGTGCAGGAGCCGCCCCCGTTCCACAGCCGAATGTTGCAATCGGCGTGCACCTGCGTTGCCATGCAGCCCAAGTGCTCCATTAGGCAGCCGAGGTTGGAGAGCTGCTCGGCGCTCGCCTTGTACTCGTAGTACTCGTTGCGCGGGCAGCCATGGTGCACGAGGTTCTCGGCATAGAAGCGCGGCCGCCCCAGGGCGTCGAGATCGGCTTCCGTCAGGGTGCCGAGCGCCAGCTGGAGCAGCGTCTCCACCACCCAATCGGGGTGGATCGGGCAGCCGGAGATATTGATCACCGGCATGCCGGAGCGGGCATGAAAGGTCGGGCCCAACAGGCCGCCCGCCTCACTCCCGTCATACGCCAGGCCGGAAGCTTCCACGTGATTGCTGCCGGCCGCGGTAACGCCGCCATACGCCGCGCAGGTGCCGATGGCGATGACGTCGCCGGCCAGCTGGCAGAGCTCGGCGATGAGATCCTTCATCGGCTCGCCGGAGCCAGCCTGAAGATGGAAACGGCCGCTGCCGTTGGGACCGTGGATCACCGAGCCTTCGAGGCACAGGATATCGAGCGGAACGGATCCCGACCTTACGGCGCCGAGCACGGCGTGCAGCTCGCTCCCCGTCGCCTCGCTCAGCGACGGGTGCCAGAGGAGATGGATGCCGGCGACGTCGAGGGCAGTGAGAAAGTCTGGCTGCTCGGCACAGATCAGCGACAGCGTGCACCCGCCGCAGCCGCCCGATTGCAGCCAAAGCAGATTGCGCGGGCCATGCGCCGCGCCGTTGCCCCTGCCGTTAGGCTTCATGCCCCTTCTCCTTCAGGGGCAAGCGCAGCGTGAACACGGCGCCCCCCAGCGGATGGTTGCCGGCTTCGAGTTTGCCGCCCAGCTCTTCGGCGAGGCCGTAGCTGACATAGAGCCCCAGCCCGGTGCCCTCGCCGAGCTTCTTGGTGGTGAAGAAGGGCTCGAAGATGCGTCCCATGGCATCGGCAGTGATGCCGGGGCCATAGTCGCGGACCACCACGCTGGCCGAGTTGCCGTCGACGAGCGCCGCCACTTCGAGGCGCGGCTCCTCGAGATCGGCCATGACGTCGACGGCATTCTGCACCAGGTTGACGATGATCTGATGCACTGGCCCCTTGCGCCCGACGATCTCGAGCGTTTCGGGCATGTGGAAGTCGATGGCCGGCTTGATGCGCGCCGCCTTCACGACCCAGCTCACTGCGGTGCGAGCGACGCGCACCAAATCGAAAGCGTCCGGCGCTTCCGACTGGGTGCTCGAGAAGCGGCGCAGGTCCTGGACGATCTCGCTGACGCGCTCGGCGCCTTCGAGCGTCCCGTCGACGAGGGGTGCAATATCGGCGAGCACGCGGTCGATCTTGAGCTTGGCGCGCAGCGCCTGCAGCTTTTCCGCGCTTTCGCCGCGATCGATGGCCTGCAGGTACTTGGTCAGCCGCTCTCCGTAACGCTTCAGCGCGTGCATGTTGCCGAAGACGAAGCTGATCGGATTGTTGAGCTCGTGCGCGACGCCGGCGACGAGACGACCCATGGCCGCCATCTTCTCCGAGACGACGAGCTGCTGCTGCGCCTGGCGCAACTCGCGGTGGGCGACGTTCAAGCTCTCGTAGGCGCGGCGCAGCTCGCCGACCGGGCGTCCGATCAGGACGAAGCCGAGGAGAGCGCCCTTGTGGTCGTAGCGGGCGGAGCAATTCATGGCCAGTGGCGTTGGGTTGCCGCTGCCGTCGAAGAGCGCCACCTCGTGGTCGGCGATTGGCGCTTCGCCGCTCAGCTTGTCGGCAAAGCGCGCGATCAACGGCGCTGATTTGTCGGCAAAGAGTGTTGCAAGCGGCTCGCCGATGAGGTCGGCCTCGGCCCGCCCGGTCAGCTGCTCGAGCGCCGCATTGACGCGCTCGATGCGCCCGTTGCGGTCGCACACGATGAGCACGTCCGTCATCGCCGCCAGGACGCTGCCGATGAACTGCTGCGCCTCCTCAAGCGCCGCGTTCTTGCGCTCCAGCGCCACCTGGTGATGCACCAGGTCGGCATAGACGGCATCCATCTTCTGCACGACCTCGATCCATGCCTCCTCGCTGACCGGGGTCATGTCGAGCGTGCGGGCGACGCCGGCCCGCTGGATCAGACGGCGCTCTGCCTTGGCATCGGGCTTGGGCGACACGAGCATGCTCGCTCCCGAGTCAGCTGGCGATCTTCCGGCGGCCTTCCGCATCGATACCCTCGACTTTCTCGAGGCCATAGCGCTCGAGCTTGCTACGCAGGCCGACGCGCGATAGGCCCAGTTCCTTGGCGGCGCGGCTCTTGTTCCAGCGGTGCCGGATCAACGTCTCGCGGATGATGCACGCCTCGACCGATTCGATCCTCTCGCGCAGGGTGCCGTCAAGCGAGCCGACGAAATCGATCTCGTTGTCCTCGCCCGCCGGGACCGCGCGCAGGATGCGCGACGACAATAGATCGGCGCCGACCTCGCCATGCTCGGGCGCCATCACGAGGATCTGCTGGATCTCGTTCTGCAGCTCACGCACGTTGCCCGGCCATGAGTAGGCGGTAAGGCATTCGATCGCCTCCGCCGTCAGGCCCTTGACGTTTTTGCCGAGCTGCTTCTGCGCCTTGTCGAGGAGCATGCGGGCGATGACGGGAATGTCGACGCGCCGATCGCGCAACGCCGGGACGTGAATGGTCACCGCCGACAGCCGATAGTAGAGGTCCTCGCGGAAGCGCCCGGCCCTCACCTCGGCCTCGAGATCCTTGTTGGTCGCCGCCAGCACGCGGATGTTGACCTTGCGCGTCTGCCGGCGCCCGACGGGACGGAACTCGCCCTCCTGCAGCACGCGCAGCAGCTTTACCTGGAAGGCGGGCGACACCTCGCCGATCTCATCGAGGAAGACGGTTCCACCGTCGGCGCGCTCAAATAGGCCGATGTGGTCCTCCACCGCTCCGGTGAAGGCGCCGCGCTTGTGGCCGAAAAGCTCGCTCTCCAACAGCTCGCTCGGCATCGCGGCACAGTTCTCGACCACGAACGGCTTGTCCCAGCGCAGGCTGTTGTAATGCAGCGCGCGCGAGACCAGCTCCTTGCCGGTCCCGGATTCGCCGGTAATCAGCACCGAGATGTCGTAGGGCGCGATGCGGGCGATGCGATCGCACACCTCGTTCATGGGGCTGTCGGGGCTGCGGATGATGCCGTCGTCGCGCCGGTAGTGCTGCTTCAGCTCTCCGCGGCGCGCGGCGATCACGTTCTCCGCCCGATCCGACGACATCTTCAGCTCTACGGCCAGAAGCTCGTTTTCCCGCTGCAGCTCGAAGAGGCGCACGGCGTTCTTCAAGGTGAGGATCAGGCTTTCCGGCTGCCACGGCTTGGTCACGTATTGATAGATGCCGGCCTCGTTGATCGAGCGGATGATGTCCTCGGCGTCGGTGTAGCCGGAAATGATCATGCGCACGACCTCGGGCCAGCGGTTGCGCACCGAGCGCAGGAATTCAACGCCCGAGACGTGCGGCATGCGCTGATCGCACAAGATGACCTGCACCCATTCGCGCTCGAGAATCTCCTCCGCCTTCTCCGCGCTGACCGCGGTCTTCACGTCGAAGTTGTCCTCGAGGATGCGCTCGAGCGACTCGAGACTTCTTTGCTCGTCGTCGACGATCAGAACCGTCGGCAAGCCCGTCATGACGCGTTCCTCCAGCAAAGGGAAAATCGCTTGTCCCGATGGCGCGCAATGGTGATCGGCGTTCTCGATTTCGGGACGCGTCGCACGAAATTGTAGCGCGCGACGTGATAGCTCGGATCGAAGCCGTAAAAGTTGAGGCGCATGCGCTCGAGCTCCTCGGCGCGGTAGGCGGCGAGCGGCTTCTTGCCCTCCTCGGCTGCCCGCTCTCGCCGCTTGGCGGCAAGCCGCGCCGCCCAATCGGGGGCGGCGGCCAGCGCCTCCGCGCGGCCGCGCACCGCCGCGAGGAATTCTGCTGGATATGCACCGAAGCGCGCATCGGCAAGACCGAGCGCTACGGCCTCGCTCGACCCCATCGGCAGCCGCGCCGCCATGATGCGCTGTGCATTCTCCGCACCCGCATGTCGCGGCAGCAGGTAGGTCCACAGCTCCGAGCCGTAGAGGTTTCCCATGTCCTTGTAGTGGGGCGAGAGGATCACCCCCGTGCGCAGCCACATCTCGTCGGCAGCGCGTGCCAGGAATACGCCGCCTGCCCCGGCATTGCCTTGCAGGGCGGCGACGGTGAGATGGCTGTCGGTGCGGATGATCGCTTCCGCCAGATCGTCGATGGCGTTGATGTTGCGCCAGGATTCGTCGGCCGGACTTTCCGCCGCCTCGATGGCATTGAGGTCCATGCCGTTCGACCAGAAGTCCGGGGCGCCCAACAGCACGATGACCTTCGTCGGCCGCTCCAGCGCCCGGGCGTAGGCCGCGCGCAGCCGCGCGCACGCATCCGTGCCCATGGCTCCGTTATAGAAACGGAAATGCAGATAGCCGACGCCGTTGCTCTCTTCATACGTGATCTCGCGATAGCCGTAGTCGGTGTCGCGTTCGATCTCGGGAACTGAGCCGATGGCACCCTTCAGCACCACGGTCGCCGGCAGCTTGAAGGGGTGGGTGCTCGCCGGGTCCCGCAGCCGGCCTATCCAGATAGCGCCGTCGATGGTCGCGACCGCAACCGCCGGCCCGCTGGTGGCGAGGATGCTGCCGGGCGCTCCCGCCAAGCCGGGTGCGGGATGCGCATCGTGCAGGTAGACCTCGCGGCCGAGGAGAATATCGCGCACGCCGGGCGTGCCGTCGGCGCCGGCGATCTTGCGCAGCACGGTGGGGTTGCCGTCGCGCTGCCAATCGATGGCGCGGTCGGACTGGCGGCAAAGCCCCCGCCAGCCGCCGATGTGCGCCACCTCGTCAGTGCCCGCCTCCGGCAGCGGGCCGGCGCCACTCTCAAAACGCTGCAGGGCCTCGAGGACGGCGCGCGTGGCGGCCTCGGTGACCTCGTTGCGGTAGAGGCTGGACTTGGTCGCGCATCGCATGGCGAAATCGGCGCATGCCCACACGGGGCCGGCGTCCATCTCGGCCTCCGCTTGCAGCACCGTGATGCCCCAGCTGGTGCGGTCCTCGAGGATCGCCCAGTCGAGGGCCGACGGTCCGCGGTCGCCGCGGATGCCGGGGTGCACGATCAGGCACGGGTGGCTGCGCCAGACCGCCTCCGGGATGGCGCGCTTGAGGAATGGGGCAATGACGAGATGCGGCTCGAAGAGCGCCACCGCCTCGCATGTCACCGCATCGTTGATGTCGAGCTCCACCGACAGCTCGTGCCCGCGCGCCGTAAGCTCCACGAACATGCGTTGCGTGAGGCTGTTGAAGCTGTGAGCGAGGAGCAGAATTCGCATCGTCAGCAGATCCGCGGAAGTTGTTCGCCGGCCAGCCAGTCGACGATGCGGCTGCCGCCAAAGTTCGTCTCCATGCGTACGAAGGCATTGGTGTCGGCGATGACCTCGCCGATGACTTCCGCCTCGCGCCCGAGCGGGTGGGCGCGCATGGCGGAGAGCAGGCGCGGAGCGTCGGGCTCGGCGCAGATGGCAACGAGCTTGCCTTCGTTGGCCACGTAAAGCGGATCGAGACCTAAGAGCTCGCAGGCCGCCCGCACGCCTGCATGCACGGGCACCGCCGACTCGCGGATGCGCATCCCGGCCTGCGACTGCTGGGCAAGCTCGTTCAAGGTCGTGGCGAGGCCGCCGCGCGTCGGATCGCGCAGACAGTGGATGTCGCGGACCTCCGCAACCATGCGCGCGACCAACCCGTGCAGCGCAGCGGTGTCGGAGCTGATCTCAGTCTCGAACTCGAGATTGGCGCGCTTCGACAGGATCGCCACGCCGTGGTCGCCGATCGCGCCCGAGACAATGATCTTGTCGCCGGGTCGCGCGCGATCGCCCGAGATGTTTACGCCCTCGGGAACAACGCCGATGCCGGTCGTGGTGATAAAGATGCCGTCCCCCTTGCCCTTCTCGACCACCTTAGTGTCGCCGGTGACTATTGGCACGCCCGCATCGCGCGCAGCGCCCGCCATGCTGGCGACGATGCGCTCCAGATCGGCGAAGGGGAACCCCTCCTCGAGGATGAAGCCCGCCGACAGATAGAGCGGCGTCGCCCCCGACATGGCGACGTCGTTGAGCGTGCCGTGCACGGCGAGGCAGCCGATGTCGCCGCCGGGAAAGAAGAGGGGCGAAATCACGTGCCCGTCGGTGGTCATTACGAGCCGCCCCGCGGGCACATCAAATGCCGCCTGATCGTTGCCTTGTCGCAGCATGGCGTTGTCGAAGTGCCTGACGAACAGCTCCGAGACGAGCTGTGCGGTGGCACGGCCGCCACTGCCGTGCGTCATGTCGATGGTGCCCGAGCGCAGGTCGAGGCGCGAGGCAAAGCGGGTCATGATCGTCATGCGGCCGCCTCCTTCTGCGCCCGCGTCGACGCCATGTCGGCGCCGGTGCCGCGAAACCGTCCGTAGGTCCAGTAAGCCGCGCACGCGCCCTCGGAGGATACCATGCACGAGCCGATGGGGTTCTCGGGCGTGCAGGCGGTGCCGAACAGCTTGCAGTCGGTCGGCTTCTTCGCCCCGCGCAGGATCGAGGGACACTCGCAGCTCTTGGCGTCGCGCACTTTGCGCGTGGTGACCGAGAAGCGCTTTTCGGCGTCGAAGTCGGCGTAGGCGTCCTTGATGCGCAGCGCGCTGTAGGGTACCTCGCCCAAGCCCCGCCACTCGAAGCTCTGGCGCAACTCGAACACCTCGGCGACCAGCCTCTGCGCCTTGACGTTGCCCTCGCGCGTCACGACGCGAACGTACTCGTTCTCGACCTCGTGGCGGCCCTCGTTCAGTTGGCGGATCACCATCAGCGTCGCTTGCATGACGTCCAGCGGCTCGAATCCCGCAATCACCACCGGGCGCTGGAACTCCTCGGCGAAATACTCGTAAGGCCGGCTGCCGATGATGGAGGAGACATGCGAGGGGCCGAGGAAGCCGTCGATCTCCACGCTACCGAGCTCGCGCACCTCCGGGCTCTGCAGAATATGCTGGATCGCAGGCGGCGTGAGCACATGGTTGCAGAAGACGCTGAAGTTGCCGAGGCGCTGCGCCTTGGCCTCGCGGATGGCGACCGCGCTCGGCGGCGTGGTCGTCTCGAAGCCGATGGCGAAGAAGACCACGTCCTTGTCCGGGGTCTCGCGCGCGATCCGCAGCGCATCCCTGATCGAATAGACCATGCGTATGTCGGCGCCGGCCGCCTTGGCCTTGATCAGGCTCCGGCGCTCGGAGGCCGGAACCCGCATCATATCGCCATAGCTGCAGACGATGGCGCCGTGGCGCTCGGCGAGCTCGATCGCATTGTCGATGCGCCCCATCGGCAGCACGCACACCGGACAGCCGGGCCCATGCACGAAATGCACGTTTGACGGCATCAGGTCCTGCACGCCGTAGCGGAAGATGGCGTGCGTGTGGCCGCCGCAAAACTCCATGATGTGGTAGGTGCGCTCCGCTCCCGCTTCCCGGGCGATGGTGGCGCCAAGGCGCTTGGCGAGGTCACCGTTGCGGAACTCGTCGACATATTTCATAGCGCCAGCTCCTCGAGCGGGTCCTCGCCGGCTTCGCGGATCATCGCCAGCGTCCGGTCGGCCTCCTCGGGCGAGAGCTTGTGCAGCGCAAATCCGACGTGCACGAGCACGTAGTCGCCAGGGGTCACATCCTCGAGCAGCGCGACCGAGATCTCCTTCTTGACGCCGCCAAGCGCGACGACTGCGGTTTCCGTCGCACAATCGATGGACATCACCTCGGCGGGCAGGGCGAGGCACATGGTCTCAACTCCCTTGCACGGCGGCGGTGGCGAGGAGATCGCCACGGCCGATCGCGGCGAGAGCGCGTGCGGCCTTGATCCACTGTATCCAGGCATCGAGGCCTTCGCCGGTCTTGGCCGAGACCTGCAGCACTTTAATTCCAGGGTTGATCTTGCGCGCGTTGGAGATCGTCTGGCCGACGTCGAAGTCGAGATGCGGCAGCAGGTCGGTCTTGGCCAGGATCATCAGGTCTGCCGCGTGGAACATGTCGGGATATTTGAGCGGCTTGTCCTCGCCCTCGGTGACCGAGAGGATGACCACCTTGTGCGCTTCCCCGAGGTCGAAGGCCGCCGGGCAGACGAGGTTGCCGACGTTCTCGATGAACAGCACGCTGCTGTCGGCGGGACTTAGGTGCTCGACCGCATGCCCAACCATGTGCGCGTCGAGATGGCAGCCCTTCCCGGTATTGACCTGCAGCGCCTTGACACCGGTCGCGCGGATACGCTCGGCGTCGTTGCAGGTCTGCTGGTCGCCTTCGATAACGCACATCATGAGATCGTGCTTCAGGCGCTCGATCGTCTTGACGAGCAGCGTCGTCTTGCCGGAGCCCGGGCTCGAGACGAGGTTCAGCGCCAGAATCCCGTGCGCGTTGAACAAGGCCCGGTTGGCGGCGGCGTAAGCGTTGTTCTTAGCCAGGATGTCCTGCTCGATGGCGACCATGCGCGCCTGGCTCATGCCCGGAGCATGCGCGCGTGCCGGGCCCTGGCCATAGTCGATGGCGCCCTCGCCATGATGATGGTGATGATGGTGGTCGTGATCGTGGGAATGGTCATCGATGCCGGCGTCATCATGGCTGTGCGCGTGAACGTGCGTCGTACCATCGGCATGCGTGTGCTCGTGGGCATGCGCGTGTGCCCCAGGCGCTCCCGCCTTCTCGATGCGCGTCTCGCCCGCGCTACAGCCGCAAACGGTACACATCAGTCGACCTCCAGATCCTTGATCCTCATCTCCTCGCCGCACGTGACCTGCAGTTGATGGCCACCGCAGTCCGGGCAGGCGTCGTAGCGTTGACGTATCGTCACCACCCGCTCGCACGGCAGGCACCAGGCCTGCGCCTCCATGGCAATGATCTCCAGCACGGCATCTTCGGCGAGCGTCCCTTTGGTGACCACGTCGAAGGAGAAGCGCAGCGCTTCCGTCTCGACGCCGGCGAGCGCACCGATCTCGAGCCGCACCTTCCTGACGCGCGTATAGTTTTGGCGCTGCGCCTCCTGCTCCAGGATGCCGATGATGCTTTCTGAGATGGCCATCTCGTGCATCACGCAACCCTCAGCTCGTAGCCCACGCAGGGATCGATCGCGGTGATGAAGAGGTCGGCGATTTGCCACGTCTCATGCGGGCGACCGGCGATCTCGCCGAGACCGCGGGCGGCGCTGCCGCGGGCATGGAAGTTCCATTCGGTTGGCGCCAGGATCGCATAGCGGCATACGACATCGCGCTCGATCTCCACGCCATGCACCAGGCGTCCGCGTGCGGCTTCGATCTGCGCGACGGCGCGTCCGGGCGCTGCCCCCGAAGCGCTTGCGTGGGTCGGCCCTTCGACGTCTTCCCGTTCGCGCCAATGCTCAATGATACGGGTCATGGCGCCCGGCGCTGCGCCGATCTCGACGATCCGCGCCGCGATGCGTGTCAGCAGCCCGCTACCGCAGCTGCGCATCAGATCGCGCACCAGCGGGTTGTCGGCTTGGCGGGCGAGTGCGCTTGTCTCCTTGGGGTCGCCGTCCCAGGTGGGCGCGGCGACGAAGTCTTCGGCCTCCTGGCCAAGAAGGGGGCCGATCAGCTCGGCGTCGGCGAGGTGCGGAAGAAAGTGCGTCTCGGCGCGTCCGGCGTCAGCCCATCCGCGCTCGAGCACCGCTTGGACGAGCTGCTGCGCCGGCATTACAGAGGCTTGCGCCCAGCGCTCCAGGTCGGCAGCCGAGTGGCGTGCGGTCCACGCGGCGACCGGCTCGCCGAGGACGAGCTCCTCGATGAGACGGTCAAGCTCCACGATGTCGGCGGCCAAGCGCGCGGCGTCGAGGCTCGCCGCGCCGCCGACGGCAAGCGCCGTACGCTCGCGATCGAGCGCCTGCCGCAGCCCTTCGCACAGACGCATGATGCGCAGCAGCTCCGCCGGCTTGGCTTCCCGCCCGAGGAACCTTGGCCAGTCGATCGCGGCGCGGATCAGGTGCTCGCGCAGGCTCTCGGCAAGGACCAGGAGCTGGCGTATGGCCTGCGTCTCCTCGCCCGCTTCGATGCCGAGCGCGCGCTCGCAGGCTTGCGCGGCGACCACACCTTGCGCCACGCCGCAGACGCTGAAAAGGATCGGCAGCGTGCGAACCGTCTCGTACACGCTCTTGCCGACAAACGCCTTCGTCAGACCAAGCGGGCGGCTCGAGGCGATCGACGCGCGCCCGGCGCCATCGGCGGCGCGGTCGAGATCGATCGTCAGGCACCCCTCGATCGCCATCACACCGAGCCCCGTCCTGATGCGATCTTGCCGGAAATGAGGTTTCGCCGCGAGATACCGCGCCGGCTTGCGTCCTCGCGCTCATCGTCGCGCGGCGCGTTCGGCTCGCCGCCGGGCTCGCGGCTTTCGTCGATGCGCGCGTCGAACAGGGCTTCCAATGCCGCCTCGGCCGCGATGCGGGCGGCCTCCTGGTCTTCGAACTCGAGCACGGGGGAAAACAGCGAGCACATCTGATAGCGCCCGATGCCTTCCTCTTCGCCGACGAGAAAATCGAAGCGGCCGGCGGGGAAGGTGTGGGCCAGCCTCGAGCCGAGCGGCAGGTCCGCCCACACGGCCGCCCACTCATCCGTTCCCGGCAGCAGCATGAGATTGATGAACCACGGCGTGATGAGCACCGACAGCCAATCGCCGTTCCAGTCGCGCGTGCCGACCGCCTCGACCTTGAGGCGCGGATTGAGGATCGGGATACCGTCCATGCGCTCCGCCTCGATCTTGGCAAAGGCGGCCTCGAGGCGCGCCGCTATCGTCAGCGTATCAGGCATCGGCGTCCCCATTGAGGATCATGAAGCCCGACTTGGCGCCGTCGCAGTTCGGGCAGGTCCAATGGTCGGGGAGCTGAGAGAACGGCGTGCCGGTGGGGATCTGCCAATAGTCATCGCCCGCCTGCGGGTCATAGACGTACCAGCAGATCTTGCATTCGAGACGGGTTGCCTCGCCGATGTTCTGGTTGTTACCGCCGTAGGAGCCGGCAAAGAAAGTGTCCTTCACCGGTAGACCTCCAGGATCTCGCCCAGACGCTGGGCGCTGTCGGCAAGATCTTCCTCCGCCGCACACGCCACGCTCGGCACGTCGGCGACCTCGATGGTGTTGAGGACGATCGCATCGCGCGAGTTGAAGTAGCGGACCCACCAGGCATTGCGCGTCCCCGTCGACGTGATGCGGCAGTTGCCGTACCCGCGCGATAGGATGGTGACCGCGCCGGGCCCGAGCCGCTGGTCGAGGAAGGCGATATCCTCCTCGGTCTGCGGCAGCAGCGTCAGGTTGATGACGTGCGCGGCAACACCGGGCCCGTAGGCAGCGATCTTGTCGTCGAGCTCGGTGACCAGCGCCGGGGCGTTGAGCACGCCGGGCGGCAGTGCACCCCGGTGCGAGCGCATGCATTCGAGACCCGCTGCCTGGGCGACATCCAGAACGGCCGACGGGAATGCGCCGACCTCGATCAAGTCACGCTTCAACGCGCCCGTGATGTCGGTCTCGTGCACACGCCAGAGGCCGGCAAGCACCGACTCTTGCGCCAGTATGGTGGCGCCGGCAACGATCGAGACCTCGCCGTCGCCCAGCGCCTGATCGATGAATTCCCGATTGGTCGCGTCGAGACCGGTGATATCGAAGCAGCGCGCGGCTTGCCCCGCGGCAGCCTCCGCGGCCGCCACGCGGACCTCGGCAAGTATCGCCAGCGCCCGCTCGATGCCGTGCGTCTCCTCCGGCTCGGGAAGCACCGGCGCGGAGTAGGTGCGCATGTTCTTTGGCATTTCCATGTACTCGAGCACGGCGCCATCGTCTTCGGACGGTTGCGTGCCGGGGCCGACCATGGCGGGATTGGTGCCGGTCATTGCAGCTCTCCTTGGGCTTCGTGGTCACCTTCGCGCCGCATGCCGGCTGAATAGCAGCCGTCGGGAAACTTGAATGGCGGCGGCTCGGTCGCTTCGCTGGCAAGGATGGCGGGAATCTCCGCGAGGTAGTCGGACCAGTCGAGCACGCGGGTAAGCACGCCCAGGTAGCCGTCGCGCCGCATGAAGACGAGGGCCGGGAAGGCGTTGAACCGGAAGCGGCGCTGCAGCTGGCGCTCGGACTGCTTGGCGACCAGCGCCGGCGCGAGCCGCTTGCCCAAGACCTTGAGAATCTCCGGCAGGATAACCGCAACGTCATTGCTTTCGACCAGGCGGTCGGCGTCGCCGGGAAAGAACAGCACCGAATGCTCGTGCGCCTTGAGAAAGGCATCCAGCGACCCTTCGTCGACGACGGCAAAGCCGTGGCGTGCGACAAGAGCCTCGATCAACGGCGTCGTCATTGTGGGTCTCCTCGACTCGTCGTCTTGGCCAATTGTTCTTTGAGATGAGGGGGAAGCTCGGGCTCGCGGCCCGCCAAATCCGGGAAGAGATGATCGAGGGCGGTGGAGCCGGTCATCGCCAGCCCAAGCGCATCGAGCGCCTGCCCGACGAGCGCGGCGTGTTCAGCGCTCACAACCTCACGCGCAGCGTCGAGGAAGACGAGCACCCAGGTGCCCGGAGCCTGTCGGCCGACGAGCATCATGTCGATCGTGCGCCGCTCACCTTGCCCTTCGCAGACGGCGCGTGCGCCGTCACATTCGATCACGCGCATGGGGACGCCTATGCACATCAGGCGACCTCCGGCGCGGATGGGTCCGCAGCCGCATCGACCGGCGCCGCGTCGCTGCCCGTCGCCGCGAGCACGCGCGGGTCGCCGTACCGGCAGGCTTCCGCCTCCGATGGACGCCCGTTTTCATAAGCGCTCAGCGAAACCTCGGCTGAGGACAGCGTCATGTCGTCGGCGAGCGGGGCGGCGCGCCGCTGAGGCTCGATCCCGAAACGGGCGAGATAGGCAATCGCGTGCCCGATCGCGGGAGCGATTTGCGCTTTGACGTCGCTGCGCAAGCTGCCGCCGTAGTCCTCGAGTTCGACGGGCTGCACGCCGACGAGGAGCAGATGCCTGGGCAGATCCCCCAGCATCTCGGCCATGGCCAGCACTTCCTGGAAGCCCGTCTGGTGCAGGCTCATCTTCTTGGCGCCGAGGAACTTGGGCACCTCATCGTCCTCGACCAGCTTGATGGTCCCGGGGGGCAAGCCGTAGTCGACGGCGTCGAAGACGACCAGGATGTCGGCGTTGCGGACGTGCTCGATGAGATAGATGCCCTGCGTGCCGCCATCCATCAGCGTCACGTTGCGCGCAAAGGCATAGGCGCGGTGCAGCTCCTCAACGGCGCGCACACCGAACCCTTCGTCCGCCCACAGCAGGTTGCCGATCCCCAGGATCAGAACCCTCGGCACTTCCTCCATCGCACACCCTTATCTTCTGTTGGCGAGTGTTGCGTTTCGAGACACCAAGCAAAGCATGGGCCAAAGAGCGGGAGCGATCCTGATCCAAGTCAAATCGCGGTCGTCCGGCGGTTGCTGGCCGAGAAAATTGGAAAGCTAGTGTCCAACATTCCTCAAGAAATGGAATGTCACTTGCCAGCAGGACTGCCAGACTGGCCCCGGGACTGGGGCCATAGGTAATCTATACTTTCCAGGTATAGAAATAGCTTTCCACCCATTGGCCGGGCCCCTTCGCTTGCCCCAAAAAAAGAGCCCATACGGCCGGCCAGCGCCGGGACGTATGGGCAGTTCAAGGGGAGGAGGCCGGGCTTGGACCGGGCCTCCAGGAGGTTGGCCGTCAGTCTGGTGAATGTCGATCGTCGGCCGGCTGGTTGTCCTTAAAGGTGCGCCAGCCGGAGATCATCGTGCTGATGATGCTCTGGCGGGACATGATGTCCTCGCGGAACGCGGCATAGATGTGCACCATCACGAAGATGACGATCACCCACATCCCGAGGTGATGATAGGTGTGCACCCACTGGCTGTTGCCGAACAGCGGGATCACCCAGCTCGAGAACAACGCGTACTGCCAGGAGTCCATCCCCTCGCCTTCGCCGTAAAGGGCGAGGCCGGTGATGATCATGAAGATGATCCCCCACACGAACAGCACGTGCATGGCGAGCGTCGCCAGCGGGTTGTGCCCCACGTACTTCTTCGGCGCCTTGGCGATGAACAGGTACCACTCGATCTCGTGGCGCACCTCTCCCCACCACTTGGCGCTGAAGATCGGCGGCAGGAAGATCTGCCGCGCGTGCTCGTTGCCGGCGAACGCCCAGTACACCCGCAGCAGGAATCCGGCGATCAGCACGTAGCCGGCGGCGAAATGGACGAAGCGGATGTACCCCATGAGGAAGTGGTCGCTCGCCTCGCCCGGCAGCGTCGGCAGCGGGCTGGCGATGAAGTAGCCGGTAACCGCCAGCGTCAGGATGGCGAGCGCGTTGACCCAGTGCCAAAGCCGCAGCGGGCCCTCGTACACGTAGACGGTCGAGGGTTGCGACTGCAGATCGGCCGTCGATTTCATGACCATGGCCCCGCCCTCATGCCGACAGGAGATAGGCGCCTGCCGCGGCAATCGCGGTGCCGGCGACCGGTGCGGCAAGACGTACCCGCGTCATCGCCAGGCCAAGGCCGACGCCGATCCCGTGCAGGGCTGCGGTAGCGATGACAAAGCCCGCCATGTAGGCGAGGATGGCCCCTGTCGCCTCGCTGCCGTGCGCCTGTCCGTGGTAGATCGCAAACACGGCGGCGAGCGCCGCACCCACCACGAGCGACACCTCCACGCGCGTCAGAATCAACAGTCCCAGCAGAGCCACCGAGAGCGCGATGCCCGTCTCCACCATGGGCAGTGGAACCTGCAGGTATCCCGCCGTCGCGCCGACCAGCATGGCGGCGATGAAGGCGGCCGGAGCCACCCACATGCGCCCCATTTGCCCCCGGCTCGACAGCGCCGACCAGATGCCGACGGCAAGCATGGCGAGCAAGTGATCGAGACCGCCAACGGGATGGGTGATGCCGGCGAAGAAGCCGTGTGTGTGGCCGACCCCGGTGTGGGCCAACGCGGGGGCTGCCCCGGCCAGCAATAGGGCCAGAGCTGCGCCGGTGACGAGACGAATGTTTCGCATTGTTTTTCCTCCCACTTCTCAGCGTACTTTGACGCTAGCGAGCTCGCGGCCGTCCTCGCTCATGACGTGCGTCGAGCAAGCAAGGCAGGGATCGAAGCTGTGTATGGTGCGCAGAATCTCTACCGGCTCCTCGGCCCGCTCGACCTTGGTGTCCATGAGCGAAGCCTCGAAGGCGCCGATGTTTCCCTCGTTGTCGCGGGGCGAACCGTTCCAGGTCGTCGGCACCACACACTGGTAGTTGTCGATCTTGGTGTCCTTGATCTTGATCCAATGCGCCAGCGCTCCGCGCGGAGCTTCCGTGAACCCGACACCCTTGGCGTCCGCCGGCCACGTCTCTGGCTCCCAGCGCTCGACGTTGGCCGTCGAGGAGTCGCCCGCCTTGATGGTGGCGATGAGCTTGTCCATGAAGTGGCGCTGCAGACGGCAGCACCGCTGGGCCTCGAGCGCGCGCGCCGCGGTGCGGCCCAGCGTCGAGAAGAGCGCGTCGACCGGAACATTGAGCGCCGCCAAGGTGGCGTTGATCTGCTCGGTGATCTCCGGGTGGCCGGCCGCGTAGCCGACGACGTAGCGGGCGAGCGGGCCCACCTCCATCGCGTGTCCCTTCCAGCGCGGTGCCTTGATCCAGGAATACTTGCCGGCCTCGTCGAGCTCCTCGATATTCGTCTTCGTGCCCTTGGCGTTGGGCCCCAGGACGTAGTTCGGTTCGGTGATGCCGTCCCACGGATGCAACCCCTTCTTCTCGTCGGGGTAGGAGTACCAGGAGTGCGGCACGAACTCCTGGATCTCCGAAGCATCCCTGAGATCGATGGGGTGCACCTCCTTGAGGTTGCCGTTGATGACGGCACCCTGGGGCATCAGCAGGTTGGCGGCCGAATAGTCGTTGGCGTTCTCGGGAATGTCGCCGTAGGCCAGCACGCTCTTGCCCGACAGGCCGCCGCCGTAGAGCCAGCCCTTGTAGATGTTGCCGATGGCGATGATGTCGGGGATGTAGACGTTCTCGATGAACTCCGTCGACTGGTTGATGATGTCGGAGACGTAGTTGAGACGCTCCATGTTGATCGCACCGACGGCGCCGGTGCCATCGACGTTGATCGCGCACGGCACGCCGCCGACGATCCAGTTGGGATGCGGATCCTTGCCGCCGAAGATGACGCGCGTCTTCATGATCTGCGACTGGAAGTCGAGCGCCTCCAGGTAATGCGTGGTGGCCATCAAATCGGCCTCCGGCGGCAACAGGTAGGCCGGATTGTCCCAATAGCCGTTCTTGAAGGGACCGAGCTGGCCGCTCTCGACAAACCGCTTCAGCCGGTTCTGCACGTCGCGGAAGTACCCCGGCGATGACTTCGGATGGCTCGGCGAGACCATCTTCTGCAATTCGCTCGTCGCCTTGGGATCGGC
The DNA here is from genome assembly GCF_009026145.1 of Hyphomicrobium sp. Taxonomy (GTDB): domain Bacteria; phylum Pseudomonadota; class Alphaproteobacteria; order Rhizobiales; family Hyphomicrobiaceae; genus Hyphomicrobium_A. The sequence goes on along the minus strand of NZ_WBUE01000007.1, from coordinate 32,243 downwards.
CTTCAGTGCCGTTACCGGATTGACCCAGTCGAGCGCGTGCAGATGGTAGAAATGCACGAGGTGGTCGTGGATCTGCAGCGATAGCTGCATGATGTTGCGTATGGAGTTGGCGTTCTCCGGGATTTTGATGTCGAGGGCATCCTCGACGGCGCGCACCGAGGTCAGCGCGTGGGTGCCGGTGCAGACCCCGCAGATGCGCTGCGTGAAGGCCCAAGCATCGCGCGGATCGCGCCCCTTCAGGATGACCTCGAGCCCGCGCCACATGGTGCCCGTCGACACCGCGTTGCGGATCACGTTGTCGGCGTCGATGTTGACCTCGCAGCGCATGTGACCCTCGATGCGGGTCAAGGGATCGACCACGACGCGCTTGCCGCTGGTGTCGAGGTTGAAGCCGTTCGGCGTCTGGATTGCCATTACTGATTTCCTCCCTTATCGCGGGCGCGCTTGATGGCGCTCACGGCGGCGTGGGCAGCGACTGCGGCGCCGACGACACCGACGGCCGCCAAGCCGACCTGGTCGGCATTGGCCTCGACGCCGAACTGATTGATGTTGGTGAGACGGTTGTAGAACGAGCCGTTATCCCAGAAGCCGTCCTCCGAGCAGCCGATGCAGCCATGGCCCGACTGGATCGGGAACGACACGCCGCCATACCAGCGCGTGGTCGAGCAGGCGTTGTAGGTGGTCGGACCCTTGCAGCCCATCTTGTAGAGGCAGTAGCCCTTCCTGGCGCTGTCGTCGTCCCACGCCTCGACGAACTGTCCCGCGTCGAAGTGCGGTCGGCGATAGCATTTGTCGTGGATGCGCTGCGAATAGAACATCTTCGGCCGGCCCTGTCGGTCGAGTTCGGGCAGCTTCTCGAAGGTGGCGATGTACGTGATGACCGCGGTCATCACCTCCGGGATCGGCGGGCAGCCCGGCACCTTGATGATCGGCTTATCGCGGATCACCTTGTGGATCGGCACCGCCTGCGTCGGATTGGGCCGCGCGGCCTGCACGCAGCCCCACGAGGCGCACGATCCCCACGAGATGATCGCCTTGCAGTTCGAGGCCGCCTTCTTCAACTGGTCGAGATAGGGCTTGCCGCCGATGATGCAGTACATGCCGTCGGCGTTGAGCGGCGGATTACCCTCGCAGGCGAGGATGTAGTTGCCTTTGTACTTCTCGATGATCTCGTCGACGATGGATTCGGCCTGATGGCCGGCAGCCGCCATGATCGTGTCGTCATAGTCGAGCGAGATCATCGACAGGATGACGTCGGAGGCTAATGGATGCGCGGAGCGGATGAACGCTTCCGAGCAACACGTGCACTCAAGTCCGTGCAGCCACAGCACCGGCGTGCGCGGCTTGGTCTCCAGCGCATGCGCCATTTTCGATACGAACGCGGGACCCAGTCCCAGCGACGCCGCAGTCAGACTGCAGAACTTCAGGAAGCTTCGGCGCGAAATGCCTTGCCGCCGCAATACGTCATAGAATGTCTCGGTCATGTCTGGCGTCTCTCCCCTCGCTCGCGAATTTTGTTTGTGGCGAAGTCTGCCAATACCTAAGAAAGCAAGACGTGGGCCAATCGCATTTTTCGCTTCAAATCAATATGTTGTTGTCGTTCTCCGGGGTTTGAGGGATGGCGCTTGCGAATAGCTGGCTTGCAGGACTTGGCTGCAGTGGATGGTGCGTGACCACCAGCTATGACCCGGCAAGGAAGAAGGTTCGCACTCAGGGACGACGGCGCACCGCCCCGCCGCGGCGCGCGATCGATTTTTTGGCGGCAGCGCGCGAGCGTGCCGTCCAGATCGGCGATCGCTTATTGCGCGGCACCGACATAGTAGCTGAGCAGCCTGGTGACACGCTGCATCTCGTCGAGGCGGTGCATGAAGACGTCGCGCATGCCAATGACCCCGATAAGCCGTTTGCCGTCGAGCACCGGCAGATGGCGAATGTGGCGCTCGGCCATCACCTTGGCCACCTCCGATAGGCTGTCGTCCGGCGAGCACGTGAAGGCCTTCTTGGTCATCAGCGCGGCGACGGGCAGCTCATGCAAATGACCGCGGTGCAGGGCGAGGCCGTAGGCGATATCTCGTTCCGAGATGATACCGTCCAGGGACACGCCATCATGGCTGACAATCATCGCCCCGACCCGCTCCTGCTGCAGGCGGCGCGCCAGCGTGGCAATGGTCTCGGTTGGCTTGATCGTCAGCAGGCCCGGGCCTTTCGCCTCGAGGATGTCGACGACTTTCACGACGCGTCTCTTCATGGGCCTTCTCCCTTGCTATCGCTTCGTTCGGCGAAGTCTGGTGAGGGCCGCTGAGGCAAGACCCGAGCCAAGAAGAAAAGAGCGCCCACGAACAATCAGTTAGCGCCGCGGGGGTGGAGTGGATGATCGACGCCCGGATGGCGACCTTCCAAGCGTGCGCATGTAGTGATTAGCGCGTAACCAGGCGCCCAACGCTGCGCGTCCCAGAAAATCGAATGGGCGGGCAGCAACGACGGCAGTCGCTCGCCGGAGCCTAAACAATTCTATCGAGCAGCTCCGGAAACGCCTGCGTTCCCATATCGGCCATGACGTAATGGCCCTTGTCGGCGAGATCGACGATGTCTCCGCCTAGCGCCGCGTGATAGAGGGCGAGGCTCTTCTTCCCGTCCTCCCTCTCGGTATCGGACGTGAACATCAGGATGCGGCGCACCCGGGCCTTTATCGTCTCGTCGATCGCGAATTCGTAAAACGCTTTTCGGTGGGGATCCCCGGCCCTCGGTATTTTCCAGGGCGCGACGAGCACCAGAGTGTCGATCGCCTGCTTGGACTCGCCAAGCCAGCGGACGAGAAACGCGCAGCCGCAGCTATGACCGATTAGGATGGTGCGCTCCGAGACCGGAAGCTTCTCGAATTCGCGCTTGTAAGCCTGGTAATCCGGCGCCCATGGCTCCGGCATGATCGGTATGAGCGTCGGGATATTGCGCGCGGTCAGGCTCGCCCGCACCCATGGGATCCAATGCTTGTCATAGGATCGCGTCTCGATATCACGCTCTCCTTCCGGCCCGGCGGGGCAGCCGTGAACGATGATGCAATTGCGCTCGGGCATGCGCGGCAGTTTTCCTGGTGCTCTGGTTGGGGCAGGCACGGCCCTCGACAACCGTTTTCCTGCCACACTGCTAGCGCAGATGGCACTGGATATTACCGCCGTCTGCTCGATGGAAACGGGGGTCGATGAGACGCTTTCCGGGCCCAGCCTTCATCTACGCGTTAGCCATGCTCGCCGGCGCCGTCACGCCAATTCAGCCGGCCCACGCCCAATTGTTCTGGGACTGGGGAGGCGGGGACGAAAGCGACGGCAGCGGCCGGGAAATGGTGCGCTTTGATCGGCGCTTCGCACCCGGCGAAATCGTCGTCAGCTTCGGCGATCGGCGATTGTATTTCATCACCCACCCCGGCGAGGCCGTCAGCTACCCCATCGCCATTCCGCGCGAGCAGGATCGCTGGCAGGGTGTGACGAAGGTCTCCGACAAGAAGGTCAACCCTTCCTGGCGACCGACGCCGGACATGCTGGCGGAAAATCCCCGCCTGCCGAGTTGGGTGCCGGGCGGGCATCCCATGAACCCGCTGGGCGTGCGCGCGCTCTACCTCGGCGCCAGCTCGTATCGCATTCACGGCACCGATGCGCCCTGGACGATCGGCACCGCCGCCTCCAAGGGCTGCATCCGCATGTACAATCAGGACGTGCGCGATCTCTACCCACGCGCCAAGATCGGAGCCAAGGTGACGGTGACGTGGCAGCGCTTCGATGCGACCGCGGACTTCGACTCAGCGGCGGACGTCGTGTCCAGCCGTGCCCCGGCGCGCCCGCGACTGCGAGAGATGGCGCCCGCCGACCTTCCGCCCGAAGCAGTGGATCACTGGGCTGACTAAGCCGCTGATCACTGGACACCCATGTTGCAGCGCGTCATGCTGCAACTCGTTCAGGTCACGTTCAAAAACGCACTCACAGACTTCTCGCTCAAGGCGAGGATCAGATCGTGCAGCGCCGCACTTTCCTGGCGACCGGATTGGCCGCATTGGCGACGCTGGGGCCCAGCGCCACTCTGAGCCGCGGTAAGTTACCAGCTGCCCCAACGCACGCGCCCAAGGCCAGCAAGAATGCAATCGCCCGTTTCGTTCGCCAGCGTGCCAAGGAGCTGGCGCGCCGCGCCTTTGTGCCGCCCGTTGAGACGCCCGCTCCGCTGGCAGCGATGGGGTACGATGCGTATCGAGATCTGCGGTTTCGCCCCGAGCGGGCCATTTGGCGCGGCAAGAACCTTGGTTTCGAGCTGCAGTTCTTCGTCTCTGCCTACATCTACCGCTCGGCCGTCGACATCTTTCTCGTCGACAACGGCTCTATCCGGCGGCTGAGCGCCGATCGCGACCTGTTCGACTTCGGTCCCCAGGACGGAAAGGTCCCGCGTAACGCCCCTCTGCATTTTTCGGGCTTTCGCATCCACGCGCCGCTCAAGCGGCCGGACTATTACGACGAGCTGCTGGCATTCCAGGGGGCAAGCTATTTCCGCGGCCTCGGGAAGCACCACAGCTACGGCCTGTCGGCGCGCGCCCTGGCGCTGAGCACCGAAGGCCCCGAGCCAGAGGAGTTCCCTCTCTTCCGAAGCTTTTGGATCGAACGCCCGAAGGACCAGAGCGCGCTTACCGTCCACGGGCTGCTCGACAGCCCCTCGGTGACCGGCGCCTACACGTTCGTCATCGCGCCGGGTGCCGCGACCGTGATGGACGTCGAGGCACAGATCTTCCCGCGGCGCGATCTGCCCAAGGTGGGATTGGCACCCCTCACCAGCATGTTTCTGAAGGCGACGCACGACGGCGATGGGCCGCCTGATTTCCGCCCCGCGATCCACGACTCAGGCGCGCTCGCTGCCTGGAACGGCGCCGATGAGCGTCTGTGGCGTCCGCTTCTCAGTCCGCCCGAGCTGCAGATGAGCTGCTTCCGCGACCGCAGCCCCAAGGGCTTCGGCCTCATTCAGCGCGAACGGCACTTCGACGCCTATCAGGACCTCGAGGCGCACTACCAGGACCGCCCCAGCGCCTGGGTCGAGCCCAAGGGCGACTGGGGCGATGGCTGCGTGCAGCTCATCGAGATCCCGACGCAGGCCGAATACTTCGACAACATCGTCGCCGCCTGGCGTCCCGACAAGACACTGCACGCCGGGCACACGTACTCAATCGGCTATCGGCTGAGCTGGTGCGACGACACACCCGCCTGGCGCGGTTATCGCGTGGGAGCAACGCGCATTGGCGAAGGCTCACGACCGGGGACGGTGCGCTTTGTCATCGATTTCCTCGACCCGCGCGCCACCAAGCCGGAGCAGGTCGCATCCGTCGGTGTCACCGACGCACCCCTGCGGCCGCTACCGGAAGCCGTGATCAGCGCCGGCGCCGGCCTCACCGGTCCCGCCCTCATGCAGCGCAACGACGTGTCCGGAGGCATTCGGGCGACGTTCGAGCTCGATCCGCAGGGTCATAAGGAGAGCGAGCTGCGCCTTGCCTTGGTTGCCGACGGGCAGCCGGCGTCGGAGGTCTGGCTCTTCCGCTGGCGTCGCTAGTCTCCTCTGCGAGGAGCTCAGCCCGCATCCTGCTTCGCTGCGGCGCCCTGCTCGATCAGGACCTCGGCGGGGAGATCCCTGATGTGCAATTCACCGTTTTGCCAAGCCAGGGGCTGCCCGTCGCTGCTACGCGCATTCGCAGGCGGTGACCATGGCCATGGCAGGAAGAAGCCTCCGGGCGGGCGCGCATCGCCGCCAAGGTGGACCACAATGTCGTCGCCGCGCCGCTTGAACGACATGCTGAGCGAGCCGTAGGGCGTGCGCAGGTTGTTCACCTTGAAGCCGGGGCCAGCGAGCCAATCGCCGGGTATTCCAGCCGCCAGCACCAGCGCCTTGTCGCTCTGGCGCTCGTAAGCGAACATGTCGAGCACCGAACGGATGTAGTCAGAAGCAATCCACGCGTGCGGCATATCGCCAATGAAGCGAGGCTGCCGCGCCTCGCGGCCGACCACCTCCGCCCATTGGTTCCACGCCGCAGGGCGCTGGTCCCTGAAGAAGTAGTCGAGAAGCTCGTGGGCGCGCTCGCGCCAGCCGAGCCGAACGAAGCTGCCGGCGACGCGCAGCTCATAGGGCGTGTAGGCGTCCCAGCTCACCTTGCCGTCGCGCCGATCCAAGAAGTTGCGCCAATAGCGCTCGAACGTGGCGCGCAGCAGATCGCCGGGCACATTCTGCTCCTCGCCCGCGGGTGCCAAGGCGATGGTCGTCGATGTGGCGTCGAAGTCGCCGAGGTCGGCGGCGCCGGGCACGTACGAGATGCCGTGCACCTCGGCGGCGGTGCGCACCGACGCCTTGAAGTCGCGCCGGAACTCGTTCTGTGCCTGCGCGAATTCCCGCGCCGCGTCACCTTTGCCGAGCGTTTCGGCGATGGCCACCGCATTCTTGTAGCCGAGCAGGCCCCACAGCACGTCCCAATACGAATAGGCCGGCTTGCTAGCGTAGCCCTCGTGGCTGATGGAAGGCGGCAGCAGCCCGAACAGCATACGGCGCTGCGCTGTGAGGTTGGCGGGCGTGCGCTCCGATGCCCGCAGGCCGTCCATGAAGCGCACGGCGGCTTCGACGTGCGGCCACGTCGTTTCCAACAGGGCGCGGTCGCCCGTATAGCGAAACACCTCGTTGGCGAGAAAGATCAGTTGTCCGTTGCTGTCGTGCTCAGGCACCGGGTCGGCACCCCTGGCATCGACGCAGCAGGGAACCTTGCCGTTGTCAAACTGGTGCGGGGCGAACCAGCGCAGATAGTCCGCCGCGATGTTGGCATGCCCGAGCCGCACCAGCGATTCCGATATCATCGCCCCATCGCGGATCCACGAGCGTCCATAGGAGCGCGTACCGGGGCGTAGGATGGGCCCATCGCGCGTCATGAGAATTTGAGCGAGGGACGAGCGTAGTGTGTCGACGATGTGCCGGCCGCCCGCCGGGACGTCGAACTCGACGCGGTTGAGTTTGGCGCGCCACTCTGCTTCGAGCTGACTTTGCTGCGCCTCGAGCCAGTCCTCCGCCGAGCGACCGCCAAGATCGGGTGCTGTCGCCTCGCCCGCCAACGGCGCCACGAGACCGATTGTGCGGCTCGCTCGCGGCGCCAACTGCATGCGGTAGACGAGAACGCCGGAGGCAAATCCAACGTCGTCGGCGACGTGGCTGGGCGAAGAATCTGCCGCCGCGAGCAGCTTGTCGGGATAGCCGCCGGCTTCGAATGCCGAGGCGGTAAATCGATCCGGCGCCGCGAGCGGCACGACCTTCGCCTGCCCGTTGACCGATAGTTTCGCCCCGTCCCAGTCGAGCGACCTGATCGCGCTCACACCGCCGGCGAGATTGAGGAACTGCGTCGGCGGATTGACCTGGAACGGTCGCGCCGCGAGCGCGAGCTGCAACGTTTGCGGCCGATCGGTCTCGTTGCTGACCGTGTAGCGTGCCACGAGCTCGGCAGTGTCGCGTGAGCCGCGCGCAAAGGCGGTGACGCGCAGGCTCCAGTCGCGATGCTTCCAGGTGACGCTCGGCACCGGTAGATACCCTTCCGACAGCGCCTGCGTGGTGGTGACGTCGGACCAGGTGACGAGGCGCCCGTCCGACACGATGAACGGCTCGATGGAGAATCCACCGCGGCCGATCTCGAGCGCGCCATCCTCGGATAGAAGTGCACTATCGTCGCCCCCGTCGACGCCGACCAGCGTCCAATAGGGCTGCTCACCGGAGAAGCCGCGCGGGTAGAGGCCGCGCGGCGCGTCCCTCGCCAGGGCCTGGAAGAAGGCGTTGGGCGAGGCACCGAATGCGATGTCCTTGATATCGAGCTCGGCAAGGGCGTAGCCGTCCTTCGCTCCCTCGTGAAGATTGAGCCGAACGAAGCGTGCCTCCTGATCCGGAAGCAGCAGCGCGTCCTTGACGCCGTCGCCATTGGTCACCCGCCGCAGCACCTCCCAGTCGACGCCGTCGCTCGAAATTTCCACGTCGTAGCGGCGGGCCCGAGCGCCATCCATCCACTTCAGCTCGAGACCGCCGAACTCGCGCAGCATGCCCATATCGACGGTGAGACTTTGCGCCGGTCGCGCTTTTGGATCGGTGCGCCAGCCGGTACGTGCATCACCGTCCACCGCCAGCTGCGGCCCGGCGTCGAGCAGCGAAGATGTCGCCGTCGCCTTAAGAGGCGGGAAATGCGTCGGTGGGGGCGGTAGCGCGCGAAACCTCAGATCGTCGATCTCGATCGAGCCGCTGCCGCCGCCGCGACCGGCGCCCACAAGGATCTCCAGGCGCTCGATGCGCCGCAGGGTGCGGTCCTCGGTGGGGCCCCAGGCAAACGAGATCTGTCGCTTCTTGATCTTGATGCGACGCCACTCGTTGGGAAACTCGAAGTCGCGACGCTCGAACCACCACACGTTGTCGCCGCTGGCATCGGAGAACTTGACCTCGAAGTTGTTCACCAGCGCATTGGCGCGCAGCAGGAACGAGATCTCGAAGTTTTCCGGCAGATCGAGCGGCAATTCGCGGCGCACGAATGCGTAGCCGGCGGAGCGTCCGAAGTCGAAATCGAGCCGCAGGGCGCCCCCATGCACGCCGGCCGTCGACCGGCTCGAAGCCTTGACGCCGTCGGAGGCATCGGCCTTCCACGCACCGAGCCGCTCAAAGTCATCGAGCACCTGCGCTTGATCGCTCACCTTGGCACCACTCGCGCTCGCACCCAACGCAACGATTCCGATGGCCGCCAGCAGAGCGCGTGCACGCCATTCACGCCAGCCGAGGGCATTGGCCATCCTCATCCTTTGATGCTCCCCGCCAACAGACCGGCAAGATACTGGCGCTGCAGCACGAGAAACAGCAGCAGCACGGGAAGGATCGTCACCACCGAGCCGGCCATCATCAGCTCGTTGTCTTGTACATGCTCGCGCGACAGCGAGGCCAAGGCGACGGGCAGCGTATAGAGGCGCTCGTCCGACAGCACGATGAGCGGCCACATGAAGTCGTTCCACGTCCCCAGGAACGTAAACGTCGCCAGCGTCGCCAGGATCGGTCGCAGCGCGGGGAGGACGATGGAGACGAAGATCCTGAATTCGCTGGCGCCATCGACGCGCGCCGCTTCGAGCATCTCATCGGGGATGGAGAGCGCGTACTGGCGCACCAGCGCAATGCCGAAGATGGTGGCGAGCGCCGGCACGAGCACGCCGGCATAGGTGTTGACCAGCCCCAGGCTCTTCAAGAGCAGAAACAGCGGCAGCATCGCCACCTGGGCGGGGATGACGATGGCGCCGAGCAGGGAGCGGAAGATCTGCTCACGCCCCGTAAAGCGCAGCTTGGCGAAGGCGTAGCCGGCCAAGACGTTGAAGGTGAGCGACAGGACGGTGGCGGCGACAGCGAGCGCCAAGCTGTTGAAGAAGAAGCGGCCCATGCCTTCGCGGGCGAACAGCTCGCGGTAGTTGGCGAGCGTCGGCTCCTGCGGGAGGAGCGGAGGCGGAAAGGCGCTCGCCTCTCCCGGCGCCATGAACGAGACCGAGAGCATCCACACGAGCGGAAACAGCGCCAGCATTGCGGCGCCGATGAGCGCACCGTTGATGGCGATGGCGGCCGGGCTCAGCTTCATCGCGCTTCCCTCAAGCGTGCCACGTAGAGCTGCAGCATCGTCACCGCGAACATGAGCACGAAGAGAATGAAGGCGATGGCGGAGGCGAAACCGAGGTTCCACCACTTGAAGCCTTCCTCGTACATGAAATAGAGCACGCTCACCGTGCTTTGCAGGGGGCCGCCCTGCGTCATCACATACGGCTCGGCGAAGAGCTGGAAGTAGCCGGCCATCGTCAGCACGCTCACCAGCAGGATGACCGGAGCGAGCGATGGCAAGGTGACGAAGCGGAGCTGCTGCCAACTCGATGCGCCATCGATGCGCGCCGCCTCGTAGAGCTCCTCGGGAATGCTCTGCAGCCCGGCCAGGAATATGATCATGTTGTAGCCGAAGTTCTTCCACACCGCGAAGAGGATGATCGCCGGCATCGCCCAGCGCGGATCGCCGAGCCAATCGATGGTGCCGAGCCCCAGCCATTCCAAACCGTAGTTGATGAGGCCGCTGCGCGTGTGCAGCAGGTAGCGCCAGACGATGGCGACGGCGACGAGCGTGGTGACGACGGGTGCGAAGAGGGCGACGCGGAAGAACCCCTTGAACCGCGCCAGCTTGGAGTTCAACAACAGGGCCGCCCCGAGCGAGGCGGCGATCGACAGCGGCACGCCGACGCCGACGAAATAGAGCGTATTGCCGAGCGCCTTCCAGAACAGCGGCGTTTGCAGCAGCTCCACGTAGTTCGCGATGCCGACGAAGCGCAGGTTGCCGAGGTCGGCCAGCGCGTAGATGTCGAAGTCGGTGAAGCTCAGGGCGAATCCCGCCAGCACCGGCGCGAAGAAGAAGACGACGATCACCACCAGCGCCGGCGCCACAAATGCACATGCCGCCCAGTTGAGCTTCACGGCTGCTCCTTTCGCGCCAGCAGCCAGCGCCGCTTTTCGAGGATGCGGTCGGCGCGCCGATCGATCTCGGCCGCCGCCTCGTCGACCGTCATGCGGCCCCCCTGTACCATGCGCTCGGCCACGAGCTGCATCTCGCTGGCGATGCGCTCCCACTCGGGCACCATCGGCGCCGGCTTGACCCGCTCGAGCTGCTCGCGAAAGGCGCGCGCGTAAACGTCGGCCTGCAGCCGCTCATCGTTCCACGCGCTGCGCCGCGGCGGCAGGTTGCCCGTCATGGCGTGGAAGCGCAGCTGCACGTCAGGCCGCGAAAGGTATTGCACGAGCTGCCAGGCTTCCTTCTTGCGCGGCGAGCCGCTGAACACCACGAGGCTGGCGCCGCCAGCCGTGGAATAGCCGGGGCCGTTGGCTCCCGGCAGCGGCGCCGTCATCCAGCTCGCCTGCAGGCTGGCCGGCAGCCGCCGCTTGAACTCGCCGATGTTCCACGGCCCGGTGATGTAGAACGTGAAGTGTCCGCGCGCGAACTCATCCCACGTGTTGGCGATCTGGTGGGCGCCCGTGGCCGGCGCGAAGCCATCCTCGAACATATCCAGATAGAAGCGGAGCGCACGCTTGAAACCATCGCTGCGGAAGTTGCCCCGCGTGTCCCCGTCGCGCAGCAACGGCGCTTCCTGCTGCGCTGCGAGCGCCAGCAGCGGCTCGTATTCGTTGAGCGGCAAGAGCACGCCGTAACTGTGGGGCGCGGCACGCTGCTCGAGGGCGCGCAACATCTCGACCCATTCCTCCCACGTCGTCGGCGGAGCGGCGTACCCCGCAGCGGCAAGCAAGTCGCGGCGATAGAACAGGAGGCGCGTGTCGATGTACCAGGGCACCCCATACGCCGTTTGGTCGAGCACGTTGGTCTGCCAGATGCCGGCAAAGTAATCGTCGACGTCGACCACCGACGGATCGACGGGATCGACCGCGCGCAGCGCGACGAACTCCGGCAGCCAGGTGTTCCCGAGCTGGGCCACGTCGGGCAACGCGTCGCCGGCAAACGCGGTGAGCAGCTTTTGATGGGCAGCCGTCCACGGCAGCTGCTGCACCTCGACGCGGACGTTCGGATGCGCGCGCTCGAAGTCGGGAATGAGCTCGCGCACCACCTCGCCTTCGCGGCCCATCGCCCAAAATCGGACGACCGTCGCCGTGTCGGCGCTCTCCTGGCAGCCGGCGAGCGCCCAGGCGAGAAGGAAGATCGGGATGAGACGCGCTGCGATGCGGTTCGTCAAAAGACTGCTACCCGTGACCAACGCCGATCTGCCATCGCTCACGCGATGTAGGTCTCGCCCGCTGCGCCGTCGGCGCACCTCACGCTTCCGTCGTCGCGAGCCATCCGCCGTTGAACCCTGCACGCTCGAGGCCGCGGCGCAAGTGCGGGTTCTTGCGCATCACACGCCAGACGAGGCCCGTTTGTCCATTCTCGATCATGGCGACGATGGGCCCCTGGTCGATGCCGAGATAATCGCTCGCCACCCAACCGAAACCCTTGATGCAGCGCCCGTGCACGAGTGGGACGTCGAAATCGAAGCTCGGGTTGAACGCGTCGAGGAAGCCATATTCGGAGTATATGTGCTGGCCATAGCGCCGATGCAGCTCGCGGATCGTCGGAATGACGATCTCCGGCGCGAAAGCGATGGAGCCGAGAACGGCGGTCGGCGCCAGCGTGCCATCGTCGTACCCATAGGGGCCGACGACACCGCGCCCTGCATAGCTGCGAAACAAACGCAGCTTGCCGGCATACTCGCGCGCAACATCGGCCGGTCCGTCGGACGCGGTGACGCCCCACACGTCGCTGCCGTAGTCCTTCCAGCCATGCGGATTGGCGATGGCGTACGCCCGCTGCGCGTAAATGGCGCGCCGGTTGTTCTCGAAGTAGTCTATGCCGCGATTGCTCATATAGCGGTCCCGCAGGCCGCGCAGATCGATCCACGTCTGGCAATACTGGTGACCGAACAGCGGCGCGAAGGCGAGGTGCGGCTCCCCGAAATCGCTTTGCCAGGACTGGTCGTAGGTGCTCGTCCATTCCTCCCACGCTGCCTGCTCGACCGGATGCGTCGGTGAGCCGAGGGCCAGCAGGTAGACGATCATCGCCTCGTTGTAGCCGCGCCAATCGTATTCGAGGAACCCGCACTCCGGCGACCAGCCATGGCTGATCGCCGGCGGGCGAATCTGCGCCCAGCGCCAATCGACGCGCGCGTAGATATTCTCGGCGAGCTGGCGGATCTGCGCCTCGTCGTCGTCTTCGGCGTCGAAGTACGATTGGCAGAACAGCGCTCCGGCGAGGAACAGCGCTGTATCGACCGTCGACAGCTCCGAGCCTCCGGCGCGCAGCCCGGTGGTCAGATCCAGGAAGTGGTAGAAGAAACCGTGGTGGCCCGTCGTGCCGCGCGGTTCGGGGCCCTGGGGCGCATCGTGGAAGAAGCGCAGGGTCGTGAGCACGCGCTCGACCGCCACGCGGCGCGTGACGTAGCCGCGCTCGACACCGATGGGGTAAGCGGTGAGCGCGAATCCGACGGCGGCGATGCTCGAGGGCGACTGCGACGGGTAGCGGTCGCGCGCCAACCCATTGCGCACATTGGTCGTCTCCCAAAAAAATCGGAACGTGCGCTTCTGAACGTCTGCGATCAAAGGGTCGAGCACGGGCTGCTCAGGTTCTTTCAGGCGTGGAATTGCGCCCGGGGCCGCTAGGAACGGCAGTGTACCAGTCGCCATAAGGCCCAAGCCGCCGACGAGCACTGAGCGTCGGCTGGGGCGCGCGCGCGCTGCAGGCAACCTTCTGCCTCGGTCGAGCGTTGTGCGTTTTGGCAAAGTTCCGTCTCCCTTCTTCGGACCGCGGGGCATCCCGAAAACACCTCGGGCTGGCCAAGTCGGCCGGCGTCACGCCTCCAGGGATTTGTGGTTGTTGGCGACGAGGATGGGCCGCTGCAGCTGCCGCGCCCCCTCGCAGGGCGGGTGTTGCCTAAGCAGAGTTTGGGACTGCAATAAGGTGAGCGCCACGCGACACCGATCGCGCTCTACACGTTTGGCTACAGGCGTGAAACATGCCGAAGGGATTTGCGCGGACATCGGGTGCGCGCTGCGATCTCGTCGCGAACGGTTGACCCGTTCTGTGGATTGCAGGCTAGAGATCATGCCCTCCGCTCCCCCGTACGACGACGCATAACGTCATCCGCGGAGCGCGGCAACTCTTGATACGGAGCTTTTCGAACGCAGAGTTAAGTCGCGTGCGTTTGTTGCGATGCGACGTGTCTTGCGTGCTACTGACGCACGCGGGATGTATTCAAATCGTGCGTAACGAGGAACTGCAGTGCAACATACTCGGAGGGAAGCAATGCGCGGCGCACAATTTCCAAAGGGGTTCTTGTGGGGTAGCGCAACAGCGGCATATCAGATCGAAGGATCGCCTCTCGCCGATGGTGCCGGGCCGAGCATTTGGCACCGCTTCGTGCACACGCCGGGACTAGTGCGCGACGGCGACACCGGTGACGTCGCCTGCGATCACTACCGCCGCTGGGCCGACGACGTGGCGCTGATGCGGCGCCTCGGATTGCAGGCCTACCGCTTCAGCATCTCATGGAGCAGAATTCTCCCCGCCGGCACCGGCGCCGTGAATGACGCCGGACTCGACTTCTACGAGCGTCTTGTCGATGCCCTGCTCGAGAACGGAATCGAGCCGCTCGTCACGCTCTATCACTGGGACCTGCCGGCCGCGCTCGACGACCGCGGGGGGTGGCTCAATCCGGAGATATCGAAGTGGTTTGCCGATTACGCCGACGTCATGTACCGCCGCCTCGACGACCGCGTGAAGAAATGGGTGACGCTGAACGAGCCGTGGGTCGTATCGGATGGCGGCTACCTGCACGGGGCCCTGGCCCCGGGGCATCGCAACCGCTTCGAGGCCCCGATCGCCTCGCATAACCTCTTGCGCGCGCACGGCGCCGCGGTGGAGACCTATCGCGCCACGGGGCACCACGAGATCGGCCTCGTGGTCAATATCGAGCCGAAGTATCGCGCCTCCGAGGATCCCGCCGATGTGGCCGCCACGGCGCGCGCCGAAGCCTACATGAACCGGCAGTACCTCGATCCAGTATGCCTTGGCCGCTATCCGGAGGAGATGGCGGAGATCTTCGGCGAGGCGTGGCCGCAGTGGCCGGCGCGGGACCTTGCGCGCATCCGCCAGCCGATCGATTTCCTCGGCGTCAACTACTATACGCGCAGCGTCACGCGCCACGATCCCAACGCTTGGCCGCTCAGGGCGTGTGCGGTGCGTCAGAAGCAGGCGACCTACACCGAGACGGGCTGGGAGGTGTTTCCGCCGGGCCTGACGGAGACGCTTCTATGGATCAAGCGCCGCTACGGCGACATCCCCCTCTACATCACCGAGAACGGCGCCGCCTTCTTCGATCCGCCCACGGCGAAGAAGGGCCGCGTCGAGGATCCTCTGCGCGTCGATTACCTGCGTGAGCATATCCGCGCCGTGCACGAGGCCATTCGGCAGGGAGTCGACGTGCGTGGCTACATGGTCTGGTCGCTGCTCGACAACCTCGAATGGTCGCTCGGCTACTCGAAGCGCTTCGGCATCGTGCATGTCGACTTCGCCAGCCTCGAGCGCACGCCGAAGGACAGCGCGCGCTTCTATGCCAAGGTCATAGCCACGAACGGAGCCGTGCTCGAGGAAAGCCCTGCCGCCGCCAGCTAGATGCGCCCACGCGGCAAGGCGACTTCCGGGGTTTCATCGACCGGTTCGGCAAGGCGGCGGAAGGCGCGCCCGTCAGCATCGAAGAGGTAGCAGGCAGACGGCGCACATCCCGGCCGGATCGTCTCCCCGGGACGCACCTCCACATCGCCGGGCAGCTGCACCGTTACCTCCGTCTCGGTCCGCGCCAGCGTGCCGTAGGCGATGGTCACGCTACCCAGCGATTCGACGAAGCGGACTTTCACCGGCAGCACATTCAACTGCGCACGCGGGTTGAAATGCTCCGGGCGAATGCCGAGCGTCACGCGCTGCTTGGGGCGCGCGGCACCGGCATCGACGGCCGCGGTGATGGTGTCGCCCGAGGCAAGTCGGATGACGACGCCTCGCGCGCCTGCCGACTCGATCTCGGCCTCGAGGAAATTCATGCGCGGCGAGCCTATGAAGCCGGCGACGAAGACATTGTCCGGATCCCGGTAGATGTCCATCGGGGTGCCGACCTGCTCGATGCATCCCGCCGACAGCACCACGATGCGCTTGGCGAGCGTCATCGCCTCGATCTGATCGTGCGTCACGTAAATCATCGTCGTCTTCAGCTCGGCGTGGAGCTTCGCCAGCTCGTAACGCATGCTCGCCCGCAACGCCGCATCGAGGTTGGACAGCGGCTCGTCGAACAGGAACACCTTCGGCTTGCGGACGATCGCCCGCCCGATGGCGACGCGCTGCCTCTGGCCACCCGATAGAACCTTCGGCTTCTTGTCGAGGAGATGCTCGATATGCAGCGTGCGCGCCGCCGCGCGCACAGCCGCCTCGATCTCCGTCTTATCGAGCTTGGCCAGCCGCAGCCCGAACGACATATTCTCATAAACGGTCATGTGCGGATAAAGCGCATACGACTGGAAGACCATCGCCACGCCCCGGCGCGCCGGGGCGACGTCGTTGACGATCCGTCCGTCGATGCAGATTTCGCCGCCCGAGACCTCGTCGAGCCCGGCAATGAGGCGCAGCAGGGTCGATTTTCCGCACCCCGAGGGCCCGACGAAGACGACGAGCTCGCCGTCGGCGATCTCGAGGTTGATGTTCTCGAGCACCACGGCGCTGCCGAAGCTCTTGCGCACGTTGGAGAGTTTAAGCTCGCTCATGGGATCCCGTGCACCGGACTGATCGCTCGCGATGGGGCGAAGTCTATATGGTGGACCACTGAGGGCCACAAGATTGAGGTGTCAACGCTTGACGTGCGGCGGCGGGCACCGAAAGACGCCAGAAGACACTAAGTGAACGTGGCACGCTGCGGAACGCGGCAGGATTCCCTCAGGGGTTGGTGACGCCGCACGACTTTCCGGTTGACGGAGTTGCATGGCAGCTCCGCCGACGCGTCGGCCAGGCCGCGCCACCTCCGGCTCGGGCCTCAAGCAGCTCATCCCGACGAGATCGCGCCCCGCGCGCAGTTGCAGCGTGCACGCGAGCATCGCCCCGGCCCGAACCCGATTTGCCAGGAATTGGAATAGCAATTGCAATTCTGTCCATTTGAAATGGGAATTTCTCCTGCTCATTTTAGGAATTCAGGGAAAATATGCATTCGACTTTGGTATTAGCAAATAAACAAATCGCGCAATCTTTGTCTAAGGTCGAATTTACGCATTCGGCATGCGCCCCATAAGCGTCTTCTCAAGCGGCGCAATTCAGTCGCCGCTCAAAACCTTGGAAATGGGAGAAAACGCATGCTCATGCTTTCAAGGCGCCCTGGCCGGAGCGGCAAGTTGGCGCTCAAGACCGCGGTCTCAGTATTGGCGCTGGCGGCAATCGCCAATCTCAACGTTGCCAGCGCCGATGGCGACGGCACGAAATCCGTCACCTGGGAGGACATCCTCAACGACGAGAGCACGACGCACGACGTCGTCAGCTGGGGCATGGGCGTGCGCAATCATCGCTACAGCACGCTCGACAAGATCAACATCGAGAACATCGCCCGCATGAAGCCCGCCTGGTCGTTCTCGTTCGGGGACGAGAAGCAGCGGGGGCAGGAGAGCCAGGCGCTCGTACACGACGGCGTGATCTACATCACCGCCTCCTATTCGCGTCTGTTCGCGCTCGATGCCAAGACCGGAAAGAAGCTCTGGGGCTACTCGCACCGCTTGCCCGACGACATCCGTCCTTGCTGCGACGTCGTCAACCGCGGCGCCGCCATCTACGGCGACAAGATCTTCATGGGCACCCTCGATGCCGGCATGGTCGGCCTCGACCGCAAGACCGGCAAGGTGGTGTGGAGCGAGAAGTTCGAGGACCACACGGCCGGCTACACGATGACCGGCGCCCCCTCAATCGTTAAAGACGCCAAGACCGGCAAGGTGCTGCTGATCCATGGCTCCTCCGGCGACGAGTTCGGCGTCGTCGGGCGGCTCTATGCGCGCGATCCCGACACCGGAAAAGAGATCTGGATGCGCCCGCTGGTCGAGGGCCACATGGGCCGCTTGAACGGCAAAGATTCGACGCCGACCGGCGACACGAAAGCCCCCTCGTGGCCGAACAACAAGGACGGCAAGAAGGTCGAGGCCTGGCACCACGGTGGCGGTGCGCCCTGGCAGACGGCAACGTACGATGAGAAGACCAACACCATCGTCGTCGGCACCGGAAACCCCGCGCCGTGGAACACACATTATCGCTCGCCGGGCGACAGCCTCTACACTTCGGGCCAAGCCTACGTCGAACCATCGACCGGCGAGCTGGTGGGCTTCTTCCAGCACACACCCAACGACGCCTGGGACTACTCGGGCAACAACCCGATCACGCTCTTTGAGATGGAGAAGGACGGCAAGATCGTACGTGCCGGCGCGCATGCCGACCGCAACGGCTTCCTGTTCATCACCGACCTCGAGAAGCTCGCCGCGCGTGACGGAAATATCTCCAAGCAGGCTGGCAGTGCATTTGGCATTTACCCCATGGTCCGCGACATCAGCTGGGCGACCGGATGGGACCTCGCGACCGGGCGTCCAAACGAGGTCGCGGGCCAACGTCCGCCGAAGCCGGCCGAGGGCGAGGCGAAGGGCAAGCCGATCAAGGTGACACCGAACTTCCTCGGCGGCACCAACTGGATGCCGATGTCCTACAATCAAGACACCAAGCTCTTCTACATCCCGACCAACGATTGGACCGAGGACTACTGGACCGAGAACCTCACCTATAAGAAGGGCGCTGCCTACCTCGGTCAGGGCTTCCGCATCCATCGCCTGTTCGACACCCACATCGGCGCTCTGCGCGCGATGGACCCGGCGACCGGCAAGATCGTTTGGGAGCATCTGGAGCAGATGCCGCTGTGGGCGGGAACGCTCTCCACCAAGGGCGGCTGGGTTTTGACGGGCACCAGCGACGGCTATGTGAAGGCCTTCGACGCGAAGACCGGAAAGGAGTTGTGGAAGTTCCAGACCGGCTCGGGCGTCGTCTCGCAGCCCGTCACCTGGGAGACGGATGGTCGCCAGTACATCGGCATTGCGTCGGGCTACGGCGGCGCCGTGCCGCTGTGGGGCGGCGACATGGCTGACCAGACCAAGCAGGTCAGCCAGGGCGGTTCGTTCTGGGTGTTCGAGGTTCCGCAGGCGACGGCCACGACGGAATAGCCGCGACAATCGAAGCGCTCCGTCCACCACCTGGGACATTCCTCTCCCACGCGTTTCCTGGACGGCACTTGGCAGCGGGGCACGACCCCGCTGCCCTTTTCGCAATTCAACTGGAAACTGAGCATGGCTGGTCCAACACATCGTGCGCGGTCATCCAAACTGTTGCGCGCTGTCGCGTCCCCACGTGCGCTCCTCGTCGTGCTGATGGCGAGCGCGGCTTCGGCAGCCTGTCTCGCGCAGGACTACCCCGTCATTACCAACGAGGAGGCGCGTCCCGAACCCTGGGTCGTCAATGGCTGCACGATCGCGCCGCGAACGCGTTGCGAGGGCGCCAATCTGCGCCACGCCAACCTCAAGGACGCCAACCTCGAAGGGGCGCAGTTGAAAGGCGCCAATCTCGCACGCGCCGACTTGCGTCATGCGAACCTGCAAGGGGCCGATCTCACCGGTGCCAACCTCGATGGGGCGCGTCTCACCATCGCCTTCATGGCGCGCGCGCAGCTAACGGGCGCTACGCTGCGTGGAGCAGACTTGTCGTTCGTGCGCATGCCAAAGGCGGATTTCTCCGGCGCCGATCTCAGCGCCGCCACGCTAGAGAAGGCGTTCGCCAAAGGCGCCAAGTTCATCGGCGCCAAGTTTATCAATACGGACGTGCAGGAGACGAAATTCTACGAAGCCAATCTCAGCAACGCCGTTTTCGAAGGCGTGAAGCTCCGCTTCGCGATCTTCCAGGACGCGTTCATGGACGGCTGCACAGGCTGTCCCACCGATTGGCAGAAGGGTTCGAAGTCCTGGGAGGAGGACAAGTCGAAGTGGGAGCCGGCGCCAGGGCAATGAGGATCGGCGTCCTGGCAAGTCCGATAGCTGCTCTCGCGCTTTCGATGCCGTTGGGGCTGGATCATCTCGCGCGGGCCGGCGGAGCGGCGGAGAGCATGCGGTCGTGCCTGGCGATGGCCAGCGACAGCGAGCGGCTCCGCTGTTACGACCGCGCCGCCAGGCGACTGACAGAGCCGCGCTTCGCGGGCCGCTTGAGCCTCGTCACCGAGCGCTTCGATATCTCCCAGCCAACCTGGCTCCGCTATCAGAGCGACGGGGCGATCTTCGTTCTCTACCTCAAGACCGCCGATGACGAGGTCGTGCAGAACCTGCACATCGGCGGCGGCGGCGAGGACCGCTACCTCATCGAGAAAGCCGGAACCTATTTCCTGCAAATCAACGGCAGCGAAGCCTGGCGGGTCTGGCTCGAGCCGCTGCAGGCAGCCAACACCAACTGAGCACTTTGGAAGCATCACGATGCAGTCGAAGCACCTGTTTCTCGTCCTTACCGCCGTCATGGCGATGCCGATTATCGTGTGGGCTCACGGCGACGCCGCTCCGCAGCCTGTGGACACGACGGGGCTGAGGCCGCTCGGAACCGAGTGGCTGCTCTCCAATCCTTATCGCGGGGATCCCAAGGCAATCGAGATCGGCAGCAAGGGGTACAATTCCAATTGCGCCCGCTGCCATGGCCTCGACGTGAAGTCCGGTGGCATGGCCCCCGACCTCCGAGCCCTGGAGGTCAATGACCAGATGGATGCCTGGTTTCTGTCGCGCGTCATCAATGGTGCCAAGCGCGATGATCGCGTGAAGATGCCCCCGTTCGAGAACATTCTGAGCCAGGAGGCCATGTGGGCCATTCGCAGCTATATCGATGCGCAGCCCGATGACTGAGTGGGCGGCGCTCCTTGGCGCGGCAATGCTGCTGTCGCTCGCCGGGGCTGCCGGTGCCGAGATCCAAGACTACATGATCCGGCGTCTTGTCACTCTCGAGACCGGATGCGGGATCGAGAGTATTGTGCGTCTTGCAAGCAAGCCCAATGCGCGTCGATTCAAAGCCACCTGCCTCAACGTGAGCAGCTACCCCGACGGTCTCACGATCGCCTGCAGCGACATCGACGACGATCGCTCCTGCGTCGTCGAGACGAAGGAGCAGGAGTTCAAGGCGCTGCGGCTGCTGCAGCCCGACGGGCCGCCATAACGGCGGTGGCCGGCGCCAATGCCTTCGGCCCTGCGGGCGCATTGGTCGTCGCCCCTAAACGGCAACAATCCTGCCAAGACGAGCGCACATTCAGCGGCAACATGATCGCTGCGGGCCGCCAAAACGATTCGATGGGACAGGATTGTGTGCCTTCTGCCTGGTCACGCACAGCGAACCAGCCCGGCTTGGCACCGCGCCCCCAAGTTGTTCGGGCTACTCGTCCTCATGATGTTGCTGCCGGCCTTCTCTGCGCTTGGCCAGGCGCGCACTAGTGCGTGGCGCACGCAAACGATCACGCATGCACCGGCGCCCGCTCCCGTTGTCCAGGGGCCCGCAGCCACTCCGCCACGGCAACTGACCACATTCGAGCGACATGCGGCGGAGACGATCAGGATCACCAACGCGTTTCGCCGCCGGACCGGCCTTCCCGCGTTCGAGGAAGACCCGGTCTGCTCGCAAGCGGCCTTCGATCACGCGCAGGACATGGCACGACGGAGCTATTTCAATCACTTCGGACCTGGCGGCAGCTCGCCCACCAGCCGCTACCAGCGCCGCAACACCACCGGTCAACGTGTAATCAGGGTTACCGAGAACATCGCCAGGGGCAACGGCACCACGCCCGAGAGCGCGCTCCGGATGTGGCTCAACTCCTCGGGTCACCGCAAACATCTGGTCGGAACCGAGATGAACCATATCGGTGTCGGTGTTGCGGGCGGCTCATGCTTCTTGGGCCCCTGCACCTACTTCGTCCAATGCTTCTCGCGCTGGCCGTGACGGCCAGGGGGCGCGCGGCCTACGGGCCACATCTGCCCGGCCGCGGGACAGAGCGATTCGTCCACGCAAGTTGGACCGTGCTGACTGCCGTGCGCTCGCTGGTGCAGATCTGACAAAGCGCAGCTCGGAGGTGTTCGCTCGCGCGCGGCCAAAAGCAGAACTCAACAGATCTCTGCCGTCGCCGACGCCTGCCAGTATGTCCCGCGTGGATTTGGAGGGTTTGCCATTGATTAAGCTTCGAGAGAAGGCGCCCGTTACGAGGCCGCCGAAAAACGGCGACAGGACCGTTGCCCGCAACGGTCGACGACGCCATGACGATAGAATTAGGGAGAAGACGCAATGACCAAGAATTGGGTCGCTTTCGTTTCGGTTCTGCTGCTTTCGGGGACGGCCGCCGTCGCGGGCGAGTGGAGCGACAAGATGAAAATTGTTGACACCGATGGCAGCGGCACGGTCAGCCGCAGTGAATGGAACGAGAACGCTGGAAAGATGAAGCTTGGAACCGCCCAGCCAGAATTCTCGGCCATGGACACCGACCGCAACAACAGCGTCGATGCGGACGAGTGGAATCAAACGGAGAAAACGGCATCGGCCTACTCCAAGTCATGCAAGGCGTCCGAGGGTTCCTGGTGCCCGTGCCAGAATCACCCCGAAAAGCCAGAATGCCAGTGACGGCCCCTGTCGTACGCGTCCTCCACGGAATCCTGGTGTCCGAAGGATTACTGACTCTCGGAACGCTACGACGACACTAAGACCTACCTCGAAACCCGGCGGGCAACTTCCGGGTTTCGGGCGACGCGGCGGCGGCGCTTCTTTGAAGTCGCTATTGTTTAACGCCAAGCGGGTGGCGCAACGAGGTCCGTTATGCGGACTACAGCAAGGATGCGCGCGAGAAATCGGGAATTGCGCCTCCATTCTTCCTGAACCTCGATCCCGTCGTGGTGACCGCGACCAGCGAGATCGTCTGCAGGATCGATCGGGGGCGTTGACCTTTCAGCTCGCTCCGGCCGAGCGTAAAGGTGCGCCTGGCACTCCGATGGCATCTACCAGGCATCACCCATTGGGCCGCAATTGTCCCAGCCGATCCACCAGCTTCGATACATGAGCGAGGTTGGCCGTGCGGGCATCCAGCTCATCGCCTATCTCTTCTGCCAACTGCCAAATAGCCTCCTCGCCGGTGACTGCTTGGGGCGCGCCGTTGATCAGATGGTTCGCCATGGCGTGCAGCCGAACGAGACACGCGCGCAGCCATTTCTGCCGGCCCTCGCTGGCTTCGATCGCCTCGATCGCCGTCAGCAGCTCGGATGTCGCGAAGCTTTGTTGCAGCTCCGCGAGCACGTCGGCATCGATTGCGCCGTGATCCGTGTCGATCACTCTCTTCGCAGGCATGGGTGCGACCGTCACTAGATGTCGTAGTAGAGATGGAACTCATATGGGTGAGGCCGCAAGGCGATGGCGTCGACCTCCTTCTCCCGCTTGTAGCTGAGCCAGGTTTCGATCACGTCCCGGGTGAAGACGTCGCCGCGCAGCAAGAAATCATGGTCGGTTTCGAGTGCGTCGAGCGCCTGCTGCAATGAGCCGGGGGTCGATTTGACCGCCTTGGCCTCAGCGGGCGGCAGATCGTAGAGATTCTTGTCGATGGGCTCGCCGGGATCGATGCGCCCCTCGATGCCGTCGAGACCTGCCATCAGCATCGCCGCGAAGGCTAGGTAGCCGTTGCAGGATGGATCGGGCGTGCGGAACTCGACGCGCTTCGCCTTGGGGCTCGGCGAGTACATCGGGATGCGGCAACAGGCGGAGCGGTTGCGCTGCGAATAGACGAGATTGATCGGTGCCTCGTAGCCCGGCACCAGACGCCGATAAGAGTTGGTCGTCGGCGCGCACAGCGCACACAGCGCCCACGCATGCTTCAATAGGCCGCCGATATAATAGCGTCCGAGGTCGCTCAGGCCCGCGTAGTGCGCATCACTGAAGAACAGATTGGTGCCGCCCTTCCACAAGCTCTGATGCACGTGCATGCCCGAGGCGTTGTCCTCGAACAGCGGCTTGGGCATGAAGGTCGCCGTCTTGTCGTGCCGGCGGGCGACGTTCTTGACCACGTACTTATAGAGCATCAGGTTGTCGGCCATGCGCGTGAGCGTGGTGAAGCGCATGTCGATCTCGCCCTGGCCGGCGGTCGCCACCTCATGATGGTGCGCCTCCACCTTGATCCCCAGCTCCTCCATGGTCAGCACCATCTCGGTGCGCAGATCCTGCAGGCTGTCGACGGGCGGGACGGGGAAGTAGCCCTCCTTCTGGCGCGGTTTGTGGGCGAGGTTCGGGTTCTCCTCGGCCCCGGTGTTCCACGTCCCCTCCTTCGAGCCGATCTCGTGGAAGGCATAGTTGATGTCCTGCCCGTAGCGCACGTCGTCGAAGACAAAGAACTCCGCCTCGGGGCCGAAATAGGCGGCATCTGCAATGCCGGTTGAGGTCAGGTGCGTCTCCGCCTTCTGCGCGATGTGGCGGGCATCGCGGCTGTAGCTCTGCCCCGTCACCGGGTCCCTGATGTTGCAGATAAGGGCGAGCGTTGTCGCTTCGGCGAACGGATCGAGGAGCGCCGTCGACGGGTCGGGAACGACCAGCATGTCGCTTTCCTGGATTTCCTGGAAGCCGCGGATCGACGACCCATCGAAGCCGATGCCGTCCCTCAGCGCATCGGCATCGAGCGCGCCCGGCGGGACGGAGAAATGCTGCCAGGTGCCGGGCAAATCGGTGAAGCGCAGATCGATCATGCGCACGTCCTTGTCCTTGATGGACTTGAGGACGTCGTCGGCGGTGCCGCAATTCAAGAACATGGCTTCGCTCCCATCTGGCCGAACGTGCAGGATGGGCTCGAGCAATTAGGCAGCAGATCTATTCAATAAATCGCCCGAGTCGGATCTCCCTTGCGGGACGTTCGGACTTCGCTGCTCAACAGCCCACCAGCATAGCCCAACTCGCTTTGCCGTCACAGCAGGGCAGCGCACCTGAGGTCGTCCGCGTCAGGCCAGTGTGGGTTAATGGCAGCACGCATGAACTTATCCGGACCGCTCACCAGCGGCCTCGACCAGCAACCTTGCCTCACCCGGCAATAGCGCCCGGCTAAAACGCAGGCCCGAAGCTGTTCGAGCGCGGAAAGCCCTTGGGCACGACGCGCCCGGCTTGCGCGCGCACGCCAACCCAGTCGCGCAGTTCGCTCCAGGAGAGCGTGAAGGTGCGCCCGGCGCTGTCGCTCCACGACAGCCCGTCCGCCTTCTTGAACACGCGCGCGTCTGCCAGCTGGCCATCCTTGAAGCGCTGCAGGATGACGCCCTTGCCGCGCGTCATCTCGTTCACCTCGTCGAGCTTGAAGATCAAAAGCTTGCGGTTCTCGCCCACGGTCGCCACGTGGTCGGCGCCCTCCGGCACCGGCACAATGAGCCGCGCCTCCTCGGGCTCCGTCACGTTCAGCACCTGCTTGCCCTTGCGCGTTGCGGCGACGACCTCGTCCTCCGGCACGATGAAGCCGTACCCCGCCGTCGAGGCGATCAAGAGCTTGCGCCCCGGCTGGTAGGGGAAGGCGTCGGCGATGTCGTGATTCTCTTCCAGGTCGATCATCAGGCGCACCGGTTCGCCGTGCCCGCGCCCGCCCGGCAGCAGCGAGGCTTCCAGCGTGAAGATCTTGCCGTTGGTGGCCAGCAGCAGCAGCTTATCCGTCGTCGAGGCCTTGATGGCGCGCTTTAATTTGTCGCCCTGCTTGAAGTCGAGCTTCGAGAGGTCGTCGATGTGGCCCTTCAAGGCCCGCACCCAGCCCTTGTCGGAGAGCACGATGGTGATCGGCTCCTTCTCGATCAGCGCGGCGTCGAGGTCGACGTCGATCGTCGGCGCGTCGGCGAAGGAGGTGCGGCGGCGCCCGAGCGGGGTCGACTTGGCATAGCGCTCGCGCACCTCCTTGACTTCCGCCGCGATGCGCTCCCACTGCAATTCGTCCGACTTCAAGAGCTGCTTTAGCTCGCGCCGCTCCTTCGACAGCTTGTCGTGCTCGGCGCGGATCTCCATCTCCTCCAGCTTCGACAGCGACTTTAGGCGCAGGTTGAGGATGGCGTCGGCCTGCACCTCGGTGAGCTTGAAGCGGGCGATCAGCTTGGCCTTCGGGTCGTCCTCGAAGCGGACGATTTTGATCACCTCGTCGAGGTTGAGATAGGCGACGAGGTAGCCGTCCAGCACCTCGAGGCGGTGCTCGATCTTCTGCAGGCGATACTGCGAGCGCTTGACGAGCACGTCGACGCGGTGCTCGAGCCACTGGCGCAGCACGTCGCGCAGCGAGAGCACGCCCGGGATCTGACCGGCCGACAGCACGTTCATGTTGAGGCCGAAGCGCACCTCTAGCTCGGTGAGGCGGAAGAGGCTCTCCATCAAGAGCACCGGATCGACCGTGCGGCTCTTCGGCTCCAGAATGAGGCGGATCTCCTCGGCGCTCTCGTCGCGCACGTCGCCCAGCAGCGGCAGCTTCTTCTCGGTCAGGAGCTCGGCGATGCGCTCCACGAGCTTTGCCTTCTGCACCTGGTAGGGGATCTCGGTGACGACGATCTGGTAGGTGCCGCGCCCGCCCTCCTCCCTGTCCCACTTGGCGCGCAGGCGGAAGCCGCCGCGCCCCGTCTTGTACGCTTCCAGAATTGAATCGCGCGGCTCGACCAGCACGCCGCCGGTGGGGAAGTCCGGCCCCGGGATCATCTCCACCAGCTTGTCGATGGTGGCGTTGGGGTGCTTGATCAGATGCAGGAGCCCCGCGCACAGCTCATCGACGTTGTGCGGCGGGATGTTGGTCGCCATGCCCACGGCGATGCCGGACGCACCGTTGGCCAAGAGGTTGGGGAACGCCGCGGGGAGCACCACCGGCTCCTGCTTGCGCCCGTCGTAGTTGGCGCGGAAGTCGACCGTCTCCTCCTCGAGGCCCTCGAGGAGGTCGGCGGCGACGGCGGTGATGCGCGCCTCCGTGTAGCGCTCGGCGGCCGGGTTGTCGCCGTCGATGTTGCCGAAGTTGCCCTGCCCGTCGATGAGCGGGTAGCGCACGGCGAAATCCTGCGCGAGGCGGGCGAGGGCGTCGTAGATCGCCTGGTTGCCATGCGGGTGATAGTCGCCCATGGCGTCGCCGACGATCTTGGCGCACTTCAAAAAGCCGCCGTCCGGCGTCAGCCGCAGCTGGTGCATGGCGTAGAGGATGCGCCGGTGCACGGGCTTCAAGCCATCGCGCACGTCGGGCAGCGCCCGGTGCATGATGGTCGACAGCGCGTAGGCGAGGTAGCGCTCTTCCAGCGCGTCCTTGAGGTTTATGGGCTCGATGCCGTCGGGGCCGGGCAGAATCGGTTTTTCGGTCATGGGGATGGGCTACTGCCCCTTGGGGCTCCCCGCAAGCCCCAGGTTGTGGATGCAGCTTTCGAAAGAAGGGAACTGCGCTCCCTCCACTAGGCCTGGCTCTCGTCGATGAGCGGGCTGGGGTCGGCATAGCGCGCCAAGGCGCCGGGGTCCTCGATCCAGATCGTCCGCCCCTCCACCCGCACCCCGTAGGCGCGCAGGTGCGCAAACCCGCGCGCCAGGTTCTCCGGCGTCATGCCGAGGCGCAGCGCCAGCGTCTTCTTGTCCATCGGCAGGTCGAGGCGCCGGCGCTTGGGCGTCTTGCGGTGCATCTCGTGGATCCAGTTGGCCAGCCGCTCGGCGCTCGAGCGCAGCTTCAGGTTCTTGATCTCGCGCGTCTTGTCGCGGCTCGTACGCGCCATGGCGTTGAGCACCGCGAGGCAGAAGGCGTTGTCGGCGGATAGAAGCGCGCGCACCCCTTCCGCCGGCAGCATGAGGATGCGGCACGGCCCCTGGGTGACGATGGTCGACAGCGGCACCTCGTTGCGCACGATCGACGACAGCGGGAAGGCGGCGCCGGGCTTCAGCAGAAACAGCGTCGTTGCGCGCCCGCGATGCACGCTGGTCGACGTCGCCGTGCCTTCGAACAGCATGTAGAGCAGGTCGCAGCGCTGCCCTTCCGTGACCAGCGTCGAGTGACGCGGAAACAGCGACATCACCGCATTGCTCAAGACCCGCTGCAGGCTCTGATCGCCCAGATCCTTGAACAAGGCGTGGGCGCGGATCTCGGCGAGCTCGTACTCCATTGCGGCCTCCAGCGGTTGCAGAAGCCGTCCACGGCGCAAGTGTAGTCGACAATACAAATATCGCACGCGCCGCCGCCGAACATGACTAAGCGCGCGACATGCGCAAGACGATGGGGCGACATTCATCAAGGCATGAGGAGAAAATGATCAATCGGCTGGCCTTCATTATTCAGTCCTTCTTGCTTCATCTTTAAATTTAGAGGTGTCTTCGCCACCGTTGTTGCTCCGATACCACCAATTCCGCCCGCGCTTCTCACTACGCTTCTCGCAAGCCGGCCGGCCCGAGCACGCCCGGGGCCGGCCGGCGCCAGCAAGTGGAGGGTTTGGGCAAGGGGGTCGCGGGGGCAATCGCTAAGTGCCGCGATCGCGCGTCAAGTAACGGGAGTAGCGTCATGCGTAAGTTCAGCGTGTTCTCGGCAGCGGCGGTGTCGCTGGCGACCGTCGTGGGGCTCGGCGCGGCCGCCTCGGCCGACGGTTACGACAGGGGGAGCAAGGGCTCTTCGTGGCCCCGCCCGCCTACAGCTGGTCCGGCGTCTACATGGGCGTCCACGGCGGTTACGGCTGGGGCGACTCCGACATCACCGAGGAGCCGCTGCAGATCTTCGGCTTCATCCCGCCGAGTTTGAGCAGCAGCAGCGATGTCGATGGCGGCCTCGGCGGCGTGCAGCTGGGCATGAACAAACAGTTCGGCAACTGGGTCGTCGGCGGCGAGTTCCGCTTGAGCGGCGCCGACATCAGCGGCTCGACGAACGACTGCCTCGGGCTAAGCGGCCTAGGTATCCCACCGGGCGTGTTCAACTGCGACACCAACGTCAACTGGGTCGCCGCGGCGCTGGCCAAACTCGGCTACGCGCAGAACCGCTGGCTTATCTACGGCACCGCCGGCTGGGCCGTGGCCGGTGTCGACTATGGTTCCTCGATCGTCATCGTTCCAGGTTTTCCGGTGATCACGCTGCCCTCGGGCGAGAACGACACCGCGGACGGCTTCGCCTTCGGCGGCGGCGTCGAGTACGCGTTCACCGAGTCGGTCAGCTTCGGCGTCGAGTACACGCGCATGGAGCTGGAATCGGAAGGCTCCGGCCTGTTCCTCGGCGGCATCCTGTCGTCGGGCGACCGCGAGATCGAGCTCAACACCGTGACCGCACGGCTCAACGTCAAGTGGGGCGGGCTCTAGACCCACGACGCACACACCGGGCTCACCCCAACCGGCCGGGCGCCCACGCGCCCGGCCTTTTTCGTGCGCTGTTCCGCGCGGAGCGGCGCCAACCCTTGTTTTGCGCTTCCCTGGCGCCCACGTTGCCCGCATGGGCACGGCCGAGCAGAGCGCATGAGCCATATCTTCCCCAGCTATTCGAGGTCCGAGCTGATCGCCGACGGCGCCGTGCACGTCCTCGGCGTCACGCTGGGGCTGATCGGCGCCAGCGTCCTCATCGCCCTCGCCGCCACGCAGCTCGACCCCGCCGCGGCCATCGCCGTCCTCGTCTACGGCGCCGGCATGCTGGCCGTGTTCTGCTTCTCCGCCGCCTACAATCTCAACCGCGGGCCGCGCCGCTGGCTCCTGCGCCGCCTCGACCACGCCGCCATCTACGTCAAGATCGCCGCCACCTATACCCCGTTCGCGGCCATCAAGATGGGCGGCGGCGCCGGCTTGCTCCTGCTCGCCATCGTGTGGGGCATCGCGGTGTTCGGAGTGGCGGCGAAGCTGATCGCGCCGGCGCAGCTGGTGCGCACCAGCTACGTCTTGTACCTGGCGCAGGGATGGGCGGGGGTGCTGGCGTTCGGCCCGATGCTCGAAGCCTTATCGGGGACGGCGCTGACGCTGCTGCTCGCCGGCGGCGTGCTCTACACGGTGGGCGTCGTCTTCCACCTGTGGGAGAAGCTGCCCTACAACAACGCCATCTGGCACGGCTGCGTACTCACGGCGTCCGGCTGCCACTTCGCCGCCGTGCTCGACGCCGTGGTGTTGGGTTAGTGCCCCCGGACATTCACGCCGCTTCCCTCGTGCTAAGCGCCGGCCAAAAAGCCGGGCTCATGTACAATACAACCCCGTCTCCGGCTGCTTCGAATTTAGACTTCAGAATCTTCATGTTGTATGAAACGTCGTAAATAACTTCCGGATCCCCATCCACGACAATTCCAAAAAACCCGTAATAAAGCAAATAGTCAATTATCTGATCCCACTTTGTCGTCGGGACCGCGTGCTTCTCTAGAATCTCCCACACCTCAATGAGCGACAACCTCGGCGGTAAACCGATAAACCTATACATTAAGTTCTCAGCTTTTGGGTCAATATCCGCCAACTCTTGATCCGCTTCAATCAGAACGTCGTTCGAGTAGAGAAGCAGGCCCTTCCCCACATCATCTGCGCCAATCTTCTTATGACCCAGATTAACCGCGACACCTTTGCAGTGCATAACCAGTTTAAGGATGTTTCTTGGACGCATTAGGCACCGGTCAATCAAATAAAAGAATGAATCCTCCCCTTTGACATGGGAAACACACATCTGAGCCCATAACGCCTCAAACTCGACCCCCTCCTTAAGACGCTCAGAAGCCACAATTCTCCTTTTCACCATCTCCCGCAACATCTCCGCATCGGACCAATCCAATGACACCCTCATCTCCTTGCCGAAATCAGCGGAGTTTTGCATCAACAACTCATAAACGTCATTCCTAACAAATACTACAGAAACGAAATCAATCTCCTGCCGCGTCATCTCGCGCTGTATCTTTCTGCTAGCGTCAATAAGACACCGCAAGATGATACCGTCAATAGTCTGAAGTCCATGCGCCGGCCAGCCTTTATCAAGATTGTCAAACAAAACCCATGTCGTCTTCTTATTTACGAGGTAATTGGAAATTAAATCCCGCAGCGCCCGAATATCGTGGGCATACACAAGATTTGAAACCTCGCCCGACGAAAGGCGCACCTCCGCGCCCTCCTTGTCACTTCCTGCACGCTGCCTGAAATTCTGTATAACCCGCTCGGAGAGCTTCAAAAGTCGCTCAGAGAAATCCCCCTCAAGCAGGTCGTCATTGCTTGCATAAGCTACGCTAAGCCTTTGGTACACATCCCGAATCGTGTGATCAAAGCGTTGCCTATCCTTATCCTTCTCGAGAAGCTTATAGCAGATCTCAAGGTAAAGGACGTACTCCCAGAATATTGTAATCAAATGCTCCTGGGCTCCCCGTGTAATGAACGATAGAAGCTCCTCTTTTAGTCGGACAAGCTGGTACCCCTCTGGTTTCAAATCCACAACTACGTTTGCTTTGTCCGCGCGCTTCGCATTGCGAAGTTGCGAAAACAAGGCTGTTTTTCCGGTGCCCTTTCGGCCTACCACCAAGTTCACCTCCCCTCTCAAAGCTCGCAGATAGGCGTCGCCCTGAACGTAATATAGCCCAAGAGTCTCAAATTCACTTTCGGCAACCGGGTCACCGAGTCTTAGCCTTGACAGAAGATCCGGCTTCACCAAATTGAGGCTCTGCTGACCCTGCATCGCCTCAACCACGTCGAGCGAAAAGTCATTAATGAAGCGCTCAATGTCTGCCGGCGATCGATAGATGGATATCAAATCGCGGGCGTCCATAGGGAATGGACCAGCCAAGTCCTGAAGGATAAGTGCGGGCTTTCCAAAACCTACAGCCAATCCAAATATGAAAGCCGCCCGGATATTGTGTGATTCCGCATCCGGCATATTGTCAGGGGCGAGTGGAACTATAACGCCGTACGAGCTGGCAACATGAGCAATTGCGTCATTAGCGGAGAGGCGCACATGTTCCTTGAGATTGAAGCTTCGGTATTTGAGGCGAGTTTTTTTCGTTCTTGCCACAATGTGGGTCATCGCCTCGCTCTGTCGAGGCATTTCGATCATGTAAATGGGCGCCCGCCGGTTTGGTTCATAGTCTGTTTTAAGCGGGCGCGAATGGATGACGTTGACGAGTCCAGCGGCTAGTTCGTCGGAGTTCTGGTAGGATTCATATCCGATCGTATCAAATATTCCAATTCGATTGAGCGCAGGACGATCGAAGACAATACCCTCATTCACAAACAGAAGAAGCGGCTTTGATTTAGCAATGGCATACGCAATCTCGAATGTAACATTGAAGTTAGCCTTCGTGATGTCGGCAAACATAGCCGAACTTTCTTCGATGGCCTTAAAGATTGGGTCTGTCAGTACGACACCACAGATATCGTTGTGTTCCCAGGGGTGGAACGTGACATTGCGGGTGGCTAACTTTGGCACTGCGGCGCAGATACAGTCGCCGATCACAGTTGGGGCGCTCGGATAGGCGGCGAAGATGCTGTTGGTCATCTGATTGCTGATCCTGAATCGAATGCAGAAGGTAACCGTTCCGCACGCGCCTAGGTAGTATCGGTCTGTGCTTTACCCGCAGCTTTCCGTTCTTCTTATCCCCGCCCCTCTCCCCTTCCC
>NZ_WBUE01000035.1 GCF_009026145.1 Hyphomicrobium sp. | reverse complement strand
CCCGTCACCACGGGCACCGCGCCTCCAGCCGCCGCTCCCACTACGCCAACACCCGCGGGGGCAACGTCCGCGCAGCAACCCGTCGTTGCCGCCAATCCACCGGTCACCGCACCCGAGGCGACCGCCCCGGCGACGCCGCCCGTCACCAAGCTCGGCCCGCTGCCGAGTGCGGCAGGTGCATCGCCCGCTTCGCCGGCAGCCGCCCAACCGGCTCCAGGCACCGCTCCGGCGGCAAAGAAATCTGGCGACCCGGCCGCGCAGGCGGCGCGCAAGAAGAATTCGCGGCGCAATTCGAGCAGCGCCTATGTGTCGCCCAGCGAGGTGAGCCCATATTCGCTGCCCGGAATGCGCAGCCGTTGAGGCCGGCTTTTTGGCAACTGGGGCAGCCCCTCTAGCACCCAAGGGCCATCTGCTATAGAAGGCCGCCAGCGCCCGTGACGGGCATTCCCTCGAGCTGCAAGAGATTGCTATGGCGACCGCCCTTCTCGTTCTGCATCTGATGATTGCTTCCGCGCTGGTGGCGGTGGTGCTGCTGCAGCGCTCGGAGGGCGGCGCGCTCGGCATCGGCGGCGGCGGGGGCGGGGGCTTCCTCACCGGCCGCGGAACGGCAAACCTGTTGACGCGCACCACGGCCGGGCTCGCGGCGGCGTTCTTCGCCACGAGCATCCTGTTGACGCTCGTCGCCCAGAACAGCGCTCCGTCGCGCTCGATCTTCGACGGGACGCCGGGCGCAACGCCGCCCGCGACCACGGCTCCGGGCACGGCACCGGCGCCCGCGACCAAGGCCCCCGAGGGCGGCCGCGGCGGCATCCTCGACAAGCTGCAGGAGCCGTCCGTCCCGCAGACGCGCTGAGGCGGCGTCAGCCTTGGCGTGACGCAACGCGGCCAGCTGTTGACCTGTTGCTTTCACGCACTATGCGGCGACAACCTGCGCGCTAGACTCGTCGTTGGATTCCACCAACGGGCACAGGAAGTCGCATGCGCCGGATTAATGCAGGCCTCCTCACGCTATTGCCTTGCGCGGCACTGCTCGGCGCCTGTGCCGGCACCGATCTGAAACCCATCGCCACGCTGAGCGCCTCGAACGCGCTGGCGCCGTCCGGCTACTCGGAGACGAAGCTCAGCGACACGCAATATCAGGTGAAGGCGACCGGGACAGAGGCGACGCCGAAAGTACGCATCGAGAAAATCGCCCGCGCTCGCGCGGCGCAGATCGGCGTCGAGCAGAAGCTGAAGTACTACAAGGTCGCCAACGTGCAGTTCGGCGTCACCTGCAGCAAGAAGCACGAGTTCTACAAGGGCGGCGCGACGCAGCCGGGGAACCGCCAGACGGTGTTGCTCGACGTCGTCTATGCCAAGGAGCCGCTCGATGCCACCTACCTCAGCGCCTCGGAGAGCTACGACGCGCTCAGCGGCGAGCTGAGCAACGAGGTGATCCCGCCCGAGGCCAAGGCCGCCGCGGAGCAGGAAGCGCGAGCCGGCTGCGGCCAGGCCACCTGACGCATTTCCGGCACGTCGCCCCTGCCAAATCGCCGCTTTCCGGCCCTCGCCGGGGATGAGGCGATAAAGACGCTTCGAATCGTCCGTCACCTCGTGTAAGCCTCAAGGCCCATGCAGCGGTACATCTTCATTACCGGCGGCGTGGTGTCCTCCCTCGGCAAAGGCCTCGCGTCCGCCGCTCTCGGCGCGCTTCTTCAGGCGCGCGGCTATTCGGTTCGGCTTCGCAAGCTCGATCCGTACCTCAACGTCGACCCCGGCACGATGTCGCCATATCAGCACGGCGAAGTGTTCGTGACCGACGACGGTGCGGAAACGGACCTCGACTTAGGACACTACGAGCGCTTCACCGGCGTGCCGGCACGCAAGTCGGACAACATCACCACGGGCCGCATCTACCAGGACATCCTCGCCAAGGAGCGGCGGGGCGCGTACCTGGGCGGCACCGTGCAGGTAATTCCGCACGTCACCGACGCCATCAAGGAGTTCGTCACCAGCGGCAATGAGGGTATCGACTTCGTGCTCGTCGAGATCGGCGGCACGGTGGGCGACATCGAAGGTCTGCCGTTCTTCGAGGCCATCCGCCAGCTCGGCAACGACCTGCCGCCACTCACTTCGATCTTCATCCATCTAACGCTGATGCCGTACATCCCCTCGGCCGGCGAGTTGAAGACCAAGCCGACGCAGCATTCGGTGAAGGAGCTGCGCTCGATCGGCATCCAGCCGAACATCCTCCTGTGCCGCTCCGATCGCCCGGTGCCGCCGTCCGAGCGGCGCAAGATCGCCCTGTTCTGCAACGTGCGCGAGGAAGCGGTGATCCAGGCGCTCGATGTGTCGTCGATCTACGAGGTGCCGCTCGCCTATCACCGCGAGGGGCTCGATGAGCAGGTGCTGCGCGCCTTCAACATTTCGGGCGCACCGAAACCGGATCTGTCGCGCTGGGAGGCGATCACGCGCGGCATCGAAACGCCGGAAGGCGACGTGACCATCGCCGTCGTCGGCAAGTACACTGGTCTGAAGGACGCCTATAAATCCCTGATCGAGGCGCTGGTGCACGGCGGCATCGCCAACCATGTGCGCGTCAAGATCGAGTGGATCGAAAGCGAGATCTTCGAGCGCGAGGATCCGGCGCCGTACCTGGAAGGCGTCAACGGCATTCTCGTTCCCGGCGGCTTCGGCGAGCGCGGCTCGGAGGGCAAGATCCTCGCCGCCAAGTTCGCGCGCGAGCGCAAGGTGCCCTATTTCGGCATCTGCTTCGGGATGCAGATGGCCTGCCTCGAAGCGGCGCGCAATCTGGTCGGCATCAAGGACGCCAACTCCACCGAGTTCGGGCCCACGCCCGAGCCGGTGATCGGCCTGATGACCGAGTGGATGCGCGGCAACGAGCTGGAGCGCCGCCGCCAGGGCGGCGATCTCGGCGGCACCATGCGGCTCGGGGCGTACCCTGCCGAGCTGAAGGAAGGCAGCCGCATCGCCGCGGTCTACGGGGCCAAGCAAATCTCCGAGCGCCACCGCCATCGCTACGAGGTCAACACCAAGTACCGCGAGCGCCTGGAGGCGGCCGGCCTGCGCTTTGCAGGGCTGTCGCCCGACGGGTTGTTGCCCGAGACGGTGGAATACAGCGACCACCCGTGGTTCATCGGCGTGCAGTATCACCCCGAGCTCAAGAGCCGGCCGTTCGAGCCGCACCCGCTGTTCCGCTCCTTCATCGCCGCCGCGGTCGAGCAGAGCCGCCTCGTCTGATCTGTAGCCCGGCAAGGCTGATCTGTAGCCCGGCGGGCTGGTTCCGCAGGGAACGGCGTACTCCGCCGCGGCACTGCAGATTGGCAGGCAAGTGCGTTCGCAGCCATCGCCGAGTGCTCGTCCATGAACGACCTGACCCCACGACTGATCGCCATCCTGCGCAAATACATGCGCGACCCGAGCGCCAGCGTTGGCAGCACG
This sequence comes from Hyphomicrobium sp., assembly GCF_009026145.1. Classification (GTDB taxonomy): domain Bacteria; phylum Pseudomonadota; class Alphaproteobacteria; order Rhizobiales; family Hyphomicrobiaceae; genus Hyphomicrobium_A. Next base: position 37,594 of record NZ_WBUE01000035.1, on the reverse strand, counting down.
ACGCCCTTGGGTGAGCTCGACATCGACCACCTGGATCTTCCGATGATCTGTCTCGACGTCGAGGACGCCTTCGACGTCCAGGTCGGGCATGGGGAGGAACTCGAAGAGCTGGCAACGGTTGGTGATCTCGTCGCTCGCCTGGCTGCGGGCCTGGCCGAAAAGGCGAAGCCGCGGCCGCGCTTGGCGCGCCGCAAAGGGAATTGGATGTCGACCGGGGGCGAGCGCCGGTAGCTGCAACTGTGCGCTGCATCGCGCCGCTGCGATGCGGTCGTCGACTTCTTTCCTCGCCAATCGAGCGCCTAAAGTTTAAGCAGGGCTCTCCCGAAGCAGCCTATTGCGAAGGCGTTATGACGCCTAAAAATTCCGCAAAAAACTCTGCAATCACATTGACTTAGCGCAATCTTGGCTGAACTGGCACGGTTATTGATTAGCCCTATTGGCGTTAACCAATCGTCGGGGTGCCCGAGAGGGCGATAGGGACAACACAAGGAGTGCTCCCCATGAAGCTCGTTACTGCCATCATCAAGCCCTTCAAGCTGGACGAAGTGCGCGCCGCGCTGACCAAGCTCGGCATCAACGGCATGACCGTGACCGAGGTGAAGGGCTTCGGCCGCCAGAAGGGTCATACCGAGATTTATCGCGGTGCCGAGTACTCGGTGAACTTGCTGCCGAAGGTGAAGATCGAGCTCGCCGTTGCCTCGGGGCAGGCCGACGGCGTCGTGGCGGCCATCCGCCAGGCGGCCAACACGGGCTCCATCGGCGACGGCAAGATCTTCGTTTCGCCGATCGAGGCCATGGTGCGCATCCGCACCGGTGAGACGGCCGAGGCCGCTCTTTGATTTCGCGGCACCTGTTGCCGCCCTCCTCGCCGGGATTCTGCGTCGCCCACGCGGCGCTGGTCCCGGCGGGCCCTCCCTCTCATACACCGGCTCGCCAGTGTGTCTTGAGCGCCACGTGCGCATTGCTCGTCCGGCGGCGCCCGCCTATCGTGTGCCTGCAACTCGATGTAAACAGTCTGCGGGGTCCCGTAGCCCGAATCGGGCGATAAGGGGAAGGCGGAGGACGTCGCCGCAGGGGCTCCAGTAGACGTGAAGACAAGAGGCACGTCCTCCTGAACGAGGCCGCGGCTATCGCGGCGAGAAAAAGCGCTCGCGCTCAGGGGAGTCAACACACATGCCAGGTCTTGAATCACTCATCATACTGTTGATTATCGGTGCCATCGCCGGCTGGCTGGCCGGCCTCGTCGTCAAAGGCTATGGGTTCGGCCTCATCGGCAATATCGTCGTCGGCATCGTCGGCGCGTTCATCGGCCAGTGGCTGTTTCCCTCGCTCGGTCTGTGGGATCTTCCAGGCTATCCCGGCATCATTCTCTCGGCGACGCTGGGAGCGATTATCCTACTGGTTGTGATCGGCCTCATTCGGCGCGTCGCCTAGCGCCGGATCGGGGAAATTTGCGGTGGCCGCGCCGTTCTGGGGCGCGGCCATTTGCGTTAGCGGCGCTTGTTGCGACCGGCGCCCAAGGGCCGTGATATAGAACCGCCATGACCAAGCATGACCCCTTAAAGCCCAATGCGCGCGTCGACATCGGCGGCATCGAGGTGGCGAACGATGCCCGCCTCATGGTGTTCGCCGGGCCGTGCCAGATGGAGAGCCGCGCCCACGCCCTCGAGATGGCGGCGGCGCTGAAAGAGGCGGCGGCGAAGCTGGGCTTCGGCCTCGTCTACAAATCCTCGTTCGACAAGGCCAACCGCACCTCGCTGTCGGGCAAGCGCGGCATTGGGCTGGAAGCAGCGCTGCCGGTGTTCGCCGAGATCCGTGGAACGCTGGGTCTGCCGGTCGTCACCGACATCCACGACGCCGCGCAATGCGCGCTCGTTGCTCCGGTCGTCGACGTGCTGCAAATCCCCGCCTTCCTATGCCGACAGACGGACCTACTTATCGCCGCGGCCAAGACGGGGCGCGTCGTGAAGGTGAAGAAGGGGCAGTTCCTAGCGCCCTGGGACATGAAGAACGTCGTCGCCAAGATCGTCGGGTCGGGCAACCCCAACGTGCTGCTGACCGAGCGCGGCTCCTCATTCGGCTACAACACGCTCGTCGTCGACATGCGCGGCCTGCCGATCATGGCCGAGACGGGCTGCCCGGTCATCTTCGATGCCACGCACTCGGTGCAACAGCCGGGCGGGCAGGGAACGAGTTCGGGCGGCGACCGGCGCTTCGTGCCGGTGCTGGCCCGCGCGGCAGTGGCCGTGGGCATCGCCGGCGTCTTCATCGAGACGCACGAGGATCCCGACCGCGCACCTTCCGACGGACCCAACATGGTGCCGCTCAAGGATTTCGGCCCGCTCATGTCGGAGCTGATGGCTATCGACGAGCTCATCAAAAAACAAAGGAGCGCAGCCAAGGGCACGCGCTCCTGAAAGTCCTGGCCGGTTGGGCGGTTTTTTCCGATCAGTCGATGGGTAGGAACGAGGCCGCCGTCCACAGCGGCGCGTCGTCGGTCGCGAACGCGTAGCGCGGCCCCGACTGCTGCTTGCTGGCGACGGTGACGCATCCGCTCTGGCCGCACATCGGCCCGGAGTTATAGGTGACGCCGTTGAGTGCGGCGACGCTCATCGTGGTGACGAAGTAGGCGACGGTATAGAGGCACGTGAGCACCCCCAGCGTACGCATGACGAGATCGAAAGACATCGCGCGACCCCCCTATCGTGAAAGCTGCTTGCACATCGATCGCGCCGCCTGTCCGAGCCGTGACGCGGACGATCGGCCGACGCGTTCATCGTATGGAAAGAGCCCTTAACGCGACGTTAAGGTTACGCGTCGGTTAAGCGCGCCGATTCGGCGAAAGCTCTGCTCCGCCAATCAAATCGCGCCGGCGCACCAGTATCGCAGATTCCTGTCGCTTCGACGAGGCGCACGTCCACGATCGTCCGCCGCCGACCGGGTGCCTCGCTTTTCGCCGTTTGCCAGCGGCGACGTAGCTCACGTCCATGTTAGACGTAGGCCTAACGATGCGCGCTTCGGGCGCTTAAGTTGGCATTGCGATGGGCGCAGGGTTCGGGTGAGGGGATGAACGGGGAATGGTCGGCGTTTCACTGAACGAAATCGCGATACTGCTCGCCGCGCTCGCCATCGCCGGGCCGTTAGCGCGCTGGCTCGGCATCAGCGAGGTGCTCGGCTACCTCGTCGTCGGCATGATGCTCGGCCCCAACACGATCGGCTGGTCGTTCTCCGACTACAAGGCGAAAGAAATCCTGCACTTCGCCGAATTCGGCATCGTCCTGTTGCTGTTCCTCATTGGGCTCGAGCTGCGCCCCAAGCGCCTATGGTCGATGCGCAACGCCGTGTTCGCGCTCGGCAGCGAGCAGGTCATTCTCACCGGCGCGGTGCTAGCGGGGATCGGGCTGTTGGTCGGCTTCTCCTGGCAGACGGCGATTTTCGCCGGCCTGGCGCTGGCCCTGTCGTCGACCGCCCTCGCCCTGCAGGTGATGGAGGAGACCGGCGATCTCAATACGCGCCACGGACGGCTCGGGTTCTCGGTGCTGCTGTTCCAGGACCTCGCGGCCATTCCGCTTCTCGCCTTTGCACCACTGTTCGCCACCACGGCGGTGGCGACGGCGGCAGCGACGCCGGAGATGGACATCGTCTCGGTCCTGAAGGGCCTCGGTCTCATCGCGGCGGTGGTGATCGTCGGCCACTTCGTGCTCGACTATTTGTTGCGGCTCGTGGCGCTCACGCGGGTGAAGGAGGCCATGACGGCGGCAGCGCTGCTGACCGTCGTCGGCGTGACGATCATCATGCAGCAGGCGGGCCTTTCGGCTTCGCTCGGCGCCTTCATCGCCGGCGCGCTGCTGGCGGAATCCTCCTACCGGCATCAGCTCGAGGCCGACATTCAGCCGTTCGAGGGCTTGCTGCTCGGCCTGTTCTTCACCGCCATCGGCATGACCATCGACGTGCGGCTGTTGCTCGACGCGCCGGTCATCATCCTGACGCTGGTCGCCGGTCTGATCGCGGTGAAGGCGGTGATCCTCTATGTGCTGGGGCGCTGGCAGGGCTTGGAGCCAGGACCCGCGCGGCGGCTCGGCATCGCGCTGTCGCAGGGCGGCGAATTCGCCTTCGTCTTGTTCACGGTCGGCTACGCCGCGGGGGCGCTCACCAGCGAAAACACCGAGCTCTTGACGGTCATCGTCACGCTGTCGATGGCGGCGACGCCGATCCTCTTGAAGATCGAGAGCCTGCTGTCACGCCGTCGCAAGGGACCGGCGCCGGCCTATGAAATCCCGCCCGCCAACGATGGCCATGTCATCATCGCCGGCTTCGGCCGCGTCGGGCAGATCGTCGCCCGCATCCTCACCGCCAAGCGCATTCCGTTCACCGCGCTCGACATCAGCGCCGAGCAGGTCGAGTTCGTGCGCCGCTTCGGCGCCCAGGCGTTCTACGGCGACGCCAGCCGGCCGGAGATCCTCGAAGCGGCGGATGCGCACGCCGCCCGGGCCTTCGTGCTGGCCATCGACGACGTCGAAGCTTCGATGCGCACCGCCGAACTCGTACGTTCGAAGTATCCGGACCTGCCGATTTATGCCCGCGCCCGCAACCGCGCCCATGCCCACCGCCTGCTCGACCTTGGCGTCACCTACCTGCAGCGCGCAACGTTCCTGTCCTCGCTCGATATCACCAAGCAGCTCCTGAAAGGGCTGAGCGTCTCCGAACGCGAGGCAGGCCGCATCATCCACACCTTCCGCACCCACGACGAGCGGCGCCTGATCGAGGACTACAAGCTGGCCAGCGATCTCGATAAGCTGCGCGAGCGAGCCCGCTCAGACGTAAAGACCCTGGAAAAGCTCTTCGAGGAGGACGCCGCCGAGGAAGCGCGTCTGCGGGAGGTCGCGCAAGCGGAGGAGGCTTCCCGGTGAAGCCGATCATCTGCGTCGGTCACGCGGCGCTGGACTACGTCTATCGCATCGAGGCGTTCCCGCCCGCGCCGACGAAAGTCCGCTCGCTGGAGCATCTGGAGAGCGGCGGCGGCATGGCGGCGAATGCGGCCGCCACCATCGCCCGGCTCGGCGGCGAGGTGGAGCTGTGGAGCCGCACGGGTGGCGACAGCGCCGGCGAGCGCATTCACAAGTTCTTGCAGGCGGACGGTGTAGACACGCAGTTCGTGCGCACCTTCGAGCATGCGCGCTCCTCGACCTCGGCGGTGATCGTCGACAGGGCCGGCGAGCGGCTGATCGTCGGCGAGCGCGACCATGCCATGCCGATGGATGCGAGCTGGCTGCCGCTCGCCCGCATTGCGGGTGCCGCGGCCGTGCTCAGCGATCTGCGCTGGGTCGAAGGCACGCGCGAGGCCTTCATCGAGGCGCGGGCGCAGGGCGTGCCGACCCTGCTCGACGCCGACCTCGGCGGCGGTGGCATGCTGGCCGAATTTCTCTGTCTCGCTGACTACGCGATATTCTCGGGTCCAGCCCTCGACGCTTTCGCGCCCGCGCTCGATGAGCGCGGGCAACTCGCTCGCGTGCTGGCCGCTGGCGTGCGCCACGCCGGCGTCACGCGTGGCGCGGGCGGGTATTCGTGGCTGTCGCAGAGTGGCGCCGCCGGACACCAGCCGGCATTTGCGGTCGAGATCGTCGACACGACCGGTGCCGGCGATGCCTTCCACGGCGCCTTTGCCTGGGCACTCGCCAACGGGCGCCCGCCGGCAGAATGCGCGCGCATTGCCGCGGCGGCCGCGGCCCTAAAATGCCGCCGGCTGGGGGCCCGGGCGGGCCTGCCAACGCGCGCCGAGCTCGATGAATTCCTCGCCGCGCGTGTGGATTGAGGCCAACTCCATCACCGCTTTCGGGGCGCAAGGCATGGACGGGGGGCGGCCGCCTCGCTAAACGTGCCTGACGCAAGGCGGAGCCCGGGGTATAGCCGCGGGCCAGGCAGGGACAGATCGATGACCGAGGCGCGCGAGACCATCACCGAGGCGAAAGCCGTCGCCCACAGCGACATGGCGAACGCCATCCGGGCGCTGGCCATGGATGCCGTGCAGGCGGCAAAATCCGGCCACCCGGGGATGCCCATGGGCATGGCGGACGTGGCCACGGTGCTGTTTCGCGAGGCGCTACGCTTCGACGCCGCCGACCCGAACTGGCCGAACCGTGACCGCTTCGTGCTGTCGGCCGGCCACGGCTCCATGCTGCTCTACGCATTGCTCTATCTGACCGGCTATCCGGGCATGGAGATCAGCGAGCTGAAGCGCTTTCGCCAGCTCGGCGCCAAGACCGCCGGCCATCCCGAGCACGGCCACGCCGCCGGCATCGAGACGACGACGGGTCCGCTGGGGCAGGGGCTCGCCAACGCGGTCGGCATGGCGCTGTCCGAGCGCTTGCTCAACGCGCGGCTCGGCGACGACATCATCGATCACCATACCTATGTCATCGCCGGCGACGGCTGCCTCATGGAGGGCATCAGCCACGAGGCGATATCGCTCGCCGGGCATCTCGGGCTCGGCAAGCTCATCGTGCTGTTCGACGACAACGGCATCTCCATCGACGGGCCGACCAGCCTGACGGTGACCGACGACCAGGTGGCGCGCTTCAAGGCTTCCGGGTGGAACGCGGTGGCCATCGACGGACACGATCCCGAAGCGATCTCGGCGGCGCTGGCGAACGCGCGCGCCAATTCCTCCAAGCCGTGGCTGATCGCCTGCAAGACCACCATCGGCTATGGCGCCCCGACCAAGGCCGGCAAGGCGTCGACGCACGGCGAGCCGCTGGGCGAGGAGGAGATCAAAGGTACGCGCGAGAAGCTCGTGTGGCCGCATGATCCGTTCGACATGCCCGAGCCGGTGCTGCTCGCCTGGCGCGCCGTCGGCCAGCACGGCGCCAAGGAGCGCGCGAGCTGGAAGCAGCGTGTGGCGCAGGCGGGTCCGCACGTCGCCGCCGCGCTCGCCAATCCCGCCGCATCGGCACGCCTCGCGGACGTGTCGAAGGCGGTCGGCGCCGCCAAGACGGCGTTTGCCACCGACGAGGCCAAGCGCGCCACCCGCGTGTGGTCGCAACTGACGCTCGAGCACCTCTTGCCGGTGCTGCCGGAGCTGATCGGCGGCTCCGCCGACCTCACCGGCTCCAACGGCACGCGCACCAAGGATCACGTGCCCGTGGGCAAGGGCAGCTTCGCCGGCAACTACATCCACTACGGCGTGCGCGAGCACGGCATGGCGGCGGCCATGAACGGCATCGCACTGTCCGGCGGCCTCATCCCCTACGGGGGCACGTTCCTCGTCTTCACCGACTACTGCCGCGCCTCGATCCGCCTGTCGGCGCTGATGCGTCAGCGCGTCGTCTACGTGATGACGCACGATTCAATCGGCCTCGGCGAGGACGGCCCGACGCATCAGCCGATCGAGCACCTCGCGGCGCTGCGCGCTATTCCGCACCTGCTCGTCATGCGGCCGGCCGAAGGACTGGAGACGGCCGAGTGCTGGGAGATCGCCGTGCAGCACGATGCCAACCCGTCGGTGCTGGCCCTGTCGCGCCAGGCGGTGGAGAACCTGCGCAAGACGCCGTCGTCGGAGAACTTGAGCGCCAAGGGCGCCTACGTGCTGAGCGAGCCGGAAGGCGATCGTGATGTCACCTTGATCGGCACCGGCTCGGAGCTGGTGCTCGCCGTCGAGGCGGCCAAGACGCTGGCCAGTGAGGGCATCCGTGCCGCGGTCGTCTCCATGCCGTCGATGGAGTTGTTCCGCGCCCAGCCGGAGGGCTACCGCGCCCAGGTGCTGGGAGACAAGCCGCGCGTCGCCGTGGAGGCCGGTGTCGCGCAATGCTGGCACGAGTGGATCGGCGACAACGGTCGCTTCGTCGGCCTCAGCGATTTCGGCGCCTCGGCGCCGGCGTCAAAGCTTTATGCGCACTTCGGCTTGACCGCCGCGGCCGTCGCCGAGGCAGCGCGCAGCCTCGTCAAGAAGTGAGCGGCGGCGCATGGATCTGACCAATCTCAAGTCGATCGCCGACGCCGACGTCGCGGGCAAGCGCGTCTTGGTGCGCGCCGATCTCAACGTGCCGGTGGCCGACGGCAAGGTGACCGACGCGACGCGCCTCGAACGGATTCTGGCTGGCCTCAAGGACCTCTCGGCGCGCAAGGCGCGGGTCGTCGTCATCTCGCATTTCGGGCGCCCCAAGGGAGGGCCTGACCCGACGATGAGTCTCGCTCCGGTCGCCGCCAAGCTCGCCGAGTTGCTCGGCCGGCCGGTGCAGTTCGTCGATGCGTGCATCGGCGACAAGGCGGAGGACGCCATCTCGCGCCTTGCCCCCGGCGACATCGCGGTTCTGGAAAACCTGCGCTTCCATGCCGGCGAGGAGAAGAACGACGAGGCGTTCGTCACCGCGCTCGCACGCTCGGGCGATGTGTTCGTCAACGACGCCTTCTCCGCGGCGCACCGCGCACACGCCTCGACCGAGGGCCTTGCGCACGTGCTGCCGGCCTACGCCGGCCCCCTGATGCTGGAGGAGATCAGCGCCCTGCGCGCCGTGCTTGAAGCCCCGCAACGCCCGACGGCGGCGCTGGTCGGCGGTGCCAAGGTGTCGAGCAAGATTCCGATCCTCAAGCATCTGTTGAGCAAGGTCGACAAGCTGATCATCGGCGGCGGCATGGCCAACACGTTCCTCATGTCGCACGGCGTCGATATCGGCAAATCGCTGGCCGAGCCGGATTTCGTCGACACGGCGCGCGAGATCATGGCGGAGGCGAAGGCGCGCGGCTGCGCGGTGGTGCTGCCCGAGGACGCGGTGATCGCGCGCGAGTTCAAGAGCGGCGTTGCGCACGCCGTCGTGCCGACGCTCGCCGTGCCGAGCGACGCACTCATCCTCGACGTCGGTCCGCGGTCGGTGGCGCACATGACCGATGTGTTGAAGGAGTGCCGCACGCTGCTGTGGAACGGGCCGCTGGGCGCCTTCGAGATCGCCCCCTTCGGTGAGGGCACGTTCGCGCTCGCCCGGGCGGCGGCGCAACTGACCAAGCAGGGCCGGCTGACGACGGTGGCTGGCGGCGGCGATACGGTCGCCGCCTTGAATGCCGCCGGCGTTACCCAAGATTTCACCTACGTGTCGACGGCGGGCGGCGCCTTCCTCGAATGGCTCGAGGGGCGGGACCTTCCGGGGGTAGCGGCGCTCGTGCGCGCGCAAGCCTGAGACACGCTGTAACCTCTGACCGGTGCCTCGCGTAGGGTATGGGTCCGGGCTCGGCTGAGAGTGCGTGCATGTTGGGTGATCTGCAGATCTATTTCGGCGTGGCGCTCGCGGGGCTCGTCAGCTTCCTCTCTCCGTGCGTGCTGCCGCTGGTGCCGCCCTATCTCGGCTACCTCGGCGGCACCACCATCGACGAGTTCGCGGCCGAGGAGGGCGTGCCGAAGCACGTGTGGGGGCGCGTGGTCGCCGCCTCGGTCCTGTTCGTGCTCGGATTTACGACCGTGTTCGTCGGCCTCGGCGCCGGCGCCTCGCTGTTCGGCCAGCTCATCCAGACCTACAAGCGCGAGCTGGAGATCATCGCCGGTCTGGTCATCATCCTGTTCGGGCTGCACTTCCTCGGCATCTTCCGCATCGCCCTGCTGTATCGCGAGGCGCGCTACCACCATGCCCATCATCACGGCGTCAGCTACGTCGGCGCCTACCTGATCGGGCTGGCTTTCGCCTTCGGGTGGACGCCGTGCATCGGCCCGGTGCTGGCGACGGTGCTGGCGCTGGCCGCCAACGAGGGCAGCCTGACGACGGGCGTGAAGCTGCTCTTCGTCTATTCGCTGGGCCTCGGCATCCCGTTCATACTCGCCGCCGTCGCCGTACAGCCGTTCATCGCCTTCATGCAGCGCTTCCGCAGCCACCTCGGCAAGGTGGAGACGGGGATGGGAATCATTCTTCTTGTTGCGGGACTACTCTTCCTCAACGGACCTCTAAGTCCACTTCGTGAGTGGCTCTTGGAGCACGTTCCGGGTCTCGGAACAGGCAGAACCGTTGGTTTGCTGCTGCAGCTACTGGGTGTCCTGATCGTATTTGGTGGTGTTCGCTGGATAGAGAATGCCTTTGATGCGTCGAGCCCGCTTTCGAGGCGCTTCGAGACTCTGGCTGGTGTCGCATTGCTCGTGCTTGGGGTGGTTCTATTCGGCGGATCGATCAACGGGCTCGGTCAATGGCTCATCGAGACCTTTCCCGGGCTCACGCAAATCGAGGGGCTAGTGACGCCGCAAGACCTCGGCAGCGAGATCATGCAGCGCGGCAGGTGAGCATGGCCGACGCCACCGCGACGCCCATCGCCCTGACCATTGCCGGATCGGATTCCTCCGGCGGCGCCGGCATCCAGGCCGATCTCAAGACCTTCACGGTGCTCGGCGTCTACGGCGCCAGCGTGCTGACGGCGCTCACCGCGCAGAGCACGCGCGGCGTCGACGCGATCCTGCCCGTGCCGCCGGAGTTCGTGACGCAGCAGATCGACGCCGTCGCCGGCGATCTCGACATCGCCGCCACCAAGACCGGCATGCTCAATGACCGCGCCACCGTGCTGGCGGTTGCCGCCGGCGTGCGCCGCCACGCGCTGCATCCGTTAGTGGTCGACCCGGTGATGGTGGCAACGAGCGGCGACATGCTGTTGCAGCCCGACGCGGTCGAGGCGGTGCGCCACGAGCTGCTCCCCCTGGCCGACGTCATCACGCCCAACCTCGCCGAGGCGGCGCGCCTGCTCGATCGGCTGCAGGCGACCGGCGAGGAGGAAATGGAGGCGCAGGCACGGGCACTGCTGGCACTGGGGCCCAAGGCCGTGCTCATCAAGGGCGGTCATGGCGAGGGCAGCGAGGCCCTCGACATTCTGGTCACGCGCGATGCGGCGCCGCTTCGCCTCGCCCTGGCGCGCGTCGCCACGCCCAACACGCACGGCACGGGCTGCACCTTGTCGGCGGCGATCACGGCCTACCTCGCTTGCGGAGCCCCATTGGAGGAGGCTGTCAGTGCCGCCAAGCGCTACGTGCATGCCGCCCTCGAGGCGGCCACAGGGGCCAAAATCGGGACCGGCGCCGGGCCTGTCGACCACCTGCATAGCCTGCGCAACCCCCGCAAAGGCTGAGGCTTCGAGCGAGGCTCCGGGCTGGCTGTGGCGCCGGTGCATCGATAGTTACTGAATATGATTCTGCCCTCTTGCGGGCAGCACGGGCTTCTGTAACAAATTTGGGCAACGCGATGCCACAGCATCGTTTTCGAGCTCCGGGGGGAGCGTCGGGATTGGCGATTAGGGGCGCCGCCCGACTTGGCTGAAGAACCGGTCCGGACCATCCGGACCGGTTTCTTTTTGTGCCGAGCGATTGGCCTTTTCCCTGCCGCCTCAGCATCCATTAGAACGGCGCGGCGACGGCCCGGAAAGCGTCTCGGGGCCGCGGAGAAGGCCGTCCATGCAAATGCGCGCAAGAGCCGCCCTATCGAGCTACGCCCTCGGTAATGGGCCCACGGCAAGCCCACTCGGGGTGCGTATAGCGCTGTTCTTTGCCGCCCTGTTCCTCGCCTACGGGGTCGTCGTTCCGTATTTCCCCGTGTGGCTCGACGCGCGCGGTCTCGACCCGCTGCAGATCTCGACCGTCACCGCGGCGCCGCTGTTCATCCGCCTGCTGGTCACCCCTGGCATCGGTCTGTTGGCCGACAGGCTGGGAAACTATCGGCTGGTGATCGCCGCCCTCGCCTGGAGCGCGCTGGCACTGATCCTGGGGCTCAGCCTCGCTTACGGCTACGCGCCGATCCTCCTCCTCGGCGTCGCGTTCCTGCTCGCCAACGGCACCATGCTGCCGCTGATCGAGACTGTGGCGGTGCGCGGGGTGCGCAACGAGGGGCTCGACTACGGCCGCATGCGGCTGTGGGGCTCGATCACTTTCATTATCGCCAACTTCGCCGGCGGCATCGCCATCGAGGCGCTGGGCGGCGGCTTCGCGCTGTGGCTCATCGCCTTCGCCGCCGCACTCACCATCGCCGCGGCGCATGCATTGCCGTCGCCGCAGGTCGCGGCACGCACCAGCATGCCCGAGCGGATCGACTGGCGCACCTCGTCGCCGGCGCGCCTTTTGGGCTCGCCGCTGTTCATCCTGTTCCTCATCGCCATCGGCTGCACGCACGGTGCGCACGCCACGTTCTATACCTTCGGCGCCCTCTACTGGCAGGCGCAGGGCCTCTCCGCGGCCTGGGTCGGTGCGCTGTGGGCGATCGGCGTCTTCGCCGAGGTCGTGCTGTTTGCACTGTCGGCTCCGGTGGTGCGGCGCTTCGGCCCGGCGGAGTTGATCGTCGCCGGCGCTGCCGCCTCGGTCGTGCGCTGGGGAGCGATGGCGTTCGATCCGCCGCTCGCCCTGCTCATTCCCTTGCAGGTGCTGCACGCGCTCACCTATGGCGCTGCGCATCTTGGAGCGATCCTGTTCATCACGCGCGCCGTGCCGCACAAGGGCATGGGGAGCGCCCAGGCGTTCTATGCCACCATCGCCGCGGGGCTGGCGCTGGGCATCGTCGGGCTCGCCTCGGGAGCGCTCTACGAGCGCATCGGCGGCGAAGTCTTCTTGGTGCCGGCGAGCGTGGCGATGATCGGCTGCGCGGCCGGGGTGATGCTGCTGCGCGGCTGGGACGGGCGGCCGCTGTGGGCCGAGGATGGCGAGGTGCGGGCGCCAATATAAGAAGACCGATGATGGCCTAGCCCCACAGCTCCGGTGGCGGCGGGCTGATCCAGCCGTCGTCGATGGCGAGTGGGGGATCGCGGTCGCGCGCCAAGAGCAACGGGCCGTCGAGATCGATCCAGTCGGCGTAACAGGCGAGCACCAGCGCCGGGGCGGCGGCGAGCGAGGTTGCCACCATCGAGCCGACCATGATCTTGAAGCCGCGCGCCTGGGCGGCTTTCGCCATCTGCAACGCCTCAGTGAGGCCGCCGGTCTTATCGAGCTTGATGTTGACGGCGTCGTAGCGATGAGCGAGCGCGGTGAGGGCGGCGCTGGTGTGGGCGCTCTCGTCGGCGCATACCGGCACGGCGCGCAGGATGTCGGCGAGGGCTTGATCGGCGCCGGCTGGCAACGGTTGCTCGATGAGCTCGATGCCGGCGGCCGCGGCGGCGGCGAGGAACGGCGCAAGCTGCGCCGGGTGCCATGCCTCGTTGGCATCTGCGACCAGGCGCGCATCGGGCCGCGCCGCGCGCACGGCCGCCATGCGCGCATCATCGCCATCGCCGCCGAGCTTCAGCTTCAATAATTTGAGATGCGGCACCGCCTTGGCGTCGGCCGCCATCCGCTCCGGTGTCCCGAGGCTCAGCGTGTAGCAGGTGATGACGGTTTGCGGCGCCGGCAGTCCGGCGAGCTCCCACGCCCGCCGGCCGGCGAGCTTCGCTTCCAGATCCCACAGCGCGCAGTCGAGTGCGTTGCGCGCCGCGCCGGCAGGCAGCAATGCAGGCAGCCGTGCGCGCGTCAGCGGGCCGGCGAGCCCGCGCAAGGCTTGCAGCGCGCCGTCGACGGTCTCGCCGTAGCGTGCGTAGGGAACCGCCTCGCCGCGGCCTGTGCGTCCTGCGGCGGCGACACGAGCAACAATGACGTGCGCCTCGGTTTTGGTGCCGCGCGAAATGACGAAGGGCTGGGCGAGCGGCCACGCCTCGGCGTCGGCCTCAACAAGCTGAGCCTCGACGACGTGCGTCATCGCCTCGTCAGCCGAGCCGGCCGGAGGCGTGGGCGAGGAAGAGGTAGACGCGGCCAGTGTCGGAGACGAGCTGGCTGTTCGACAGCCGCCCGCTCGGGTCGCGCGCGTCGGATTCGGCGATGATGCGCTCGAAGTCGGAGAGGTAGCGGCTCACCGTGCGCGACAGCTCGCCGTCGTTGCGGCAGCGGTGGCTGACGTCGTCGAACACCGCGCGCCCCTCGTTGCCGTAGATTGAGCGCACCATGACGCCGCGTTGACCGGACCGCAACCGCGACCAGATCGCCGCTGCGGTGGCCGGGTCGAGCGCGCGGGCGATGGCTTCGAGGTCGAGGTTGAAGGCGCTCGAGACGGGGCGCGCCTGTCCTCCATGCCCATCCTCATCGCGTGAGGCGCGGGCGAGGAGATCGCCCAGCGACCAGCCCTCGCGATTGTCGGCCGGCATGCCGCGCTGGCGCTGCCGATTGCCGAGCTCCTGGGCGATGGTCGAGGACAGCGACGTGAGCGAGCGGCCCTGTCCCTGGCCGCCGGCGCGATGCGGGGTGTGGCCCGAAGTCAGCGTCTCGGCGTGCAGCGGCGGCGGCGGGGTCACGTCGCGCTGCACCGCCGAGCGGGCGGCGAGCTGCGACAGCTGATCGAGCGCCTTGATCTGGTCCTGCAGCGCCCGGCGCATGCCTTCGGAGCTTTCCTGGGCGGTAAGCGGCAGCCGCTCCATCTCGCTGCGCAGCCGAGCCTGCTCGGTGGCGATCTCGGAGGCGGTGCGGGTGGCCTGCTGGCGCATCTCCTCGGAAGTCGAGGTGAACCGATCGGTGAGCGAGCCGAGCTCGCTGGTGACCGCCGACGATACGGTCGTCAGCCGGCTGCGCAGGTCTTCCAGCGTGCGCTCGCTTTCGGCGGCGGCGCCGGCGCGTATGCGCTCGAGCTCGCTGCGGGCGCGCAGATCGGCCTCCGACAGGGAGCCGGCGATCGACGACGAATAGTCGCCGACGAAGGTCGAGAACTCGTCGGCCTTGCCGGAGAGGCGATCGAGGGTCTGCGTCAGCTCGGCGTGGCGGTTCTGCAGGGTCTTGTCGATCTTGAAGTTGGCGCTCTCCAGGGCGTTGGCCGCCTTCATGATCTGCTGGCCCTGGTTCTCGAAGCGCCCGGTGACGCCGCTGATCTGGTTGAGCAGATTTTCCGAGATGTTCTTCAACAGGTCGGACTGGTTTGCGAGGCCCTCCATCGCCTTGATCGACTGGCGCGTGATGTTCTCGGAGGCACGACGCACCGAGTTGATGCCGTGCATCAGCGCCTCGTCGAGATCGGTCGCCTGCTTGCCGATGGTCTCGCGGAAGCTGATGGCGTGGGCGTCGAGGGCGTTGGTCAGCGCCTGCGTCTTGTCGACGACGGCGGTATCTATGGCGGAGGTCGAGCGCATGATCGACTCATCGAAGAGCCGCAGGCGCTCGCCGAAGGCCTCGTCCAAGGAGCGCGTGCGCTCGACGAGCTGGTAGTCGAGCGCCTGGGCACGGTTGGCGAGTGCCGCATCGAGGGCGCGCGCGTACTCCTCGAACACCGTCTGCAGGTTCTCGGTGCGATTGACGAGCGAGCTATCGAGCTGCTGCAGCTGGTTGTCGAAGGTGATCTGTAGCTGCTCGGCGCGGCTGCTGAGGGCGCCCGCCAGGCCCGTCGTATAGTTCTCGAGCACAGCTTGCAGCTGCTCGGTGCGGCCGCCGACGGCGGTTTCGAGATTGCCGACGCTAGAGGCGAGCGAGGTCTCCAGCGTGGTGAGGTTCTCGCCGGCGCCTTCGATCACCTTGGCGAGCTTGACCTGCTGATCTGAAAGCTTCTCGATCAGGGTCGGGATCTCGCTGCCGAGCCGCATCAAGCTCTCGGTGACGCGGTCGGAGGTGTTGACGAGGGCGTGGCGCTCGCCCGAAAGCTCGGAGATGAGGCCGCGGATCTTGCGCTCGTTGTCCTCGTAGGACCGCTCGAGCACGGCGACCTCGTTGTGCACCATGGCTTCGAGTTCGCCGGCGCGTCCCAAGGCGCGCGAGATGGCATCGTTCATGAAGCCGACCTGGCGGCGCACGGCCTGGCCGAGCGAGGCGGCGTTCTGCTCCGCCAGGCGATCCGGCTCGGCGAGACGGATGGCGACCTCGGTCATGGTCGAGGATCTGAGGCGCAGCTCCTCGGTGCGCCAGGCGAGCAGCGCCATCAGCCACAAGAGCCCGATGGGGACGACGATGGCGGCAATGGTGAGGAACGTCGTCGGCCGCGTAACGAGATCGAGCCAGCCGAGGATCGGGGCGTCGGAACCCATCGACGCGATGGCGAAGGCAACGCCGATGGCACCCCAGATGACGCTGGCGATGGCCGCAAACTTGAACGGGGTGTTGGACGGCTTCTGCTGCAGGGCGAAGATCAGGCCGCCGATGCTGGGCCCGTCATCGTTGGCGGCGATGCGATTGCGCGAAGGGCCGGCCGGACGGCGGCGCGCCATGCGGCGGCGCGGCGTAGCGGCATCGGGCGCCTCGGCCTGCGGCGGCTCCTCGCCGACGGGCTTCTCTTCGGCCGGCAGCTCTGGCGCCGGCGTGGCGGGGATAAACCCAGCCTCAGACTTTGGTATGAAGTCGGTTCCCCCGCTGGGGATGAAATCGGGCGCCTTCTTGGGGATGGGCGGAGGCACGAGCTGCATCGGCACGGGCTGCTCGAACGGCGGCTCGCTGGTGCCGTTGGCGGCTGCAGTGCTGGGCGTGGCGGTTTCGCTGGGCAAGGGCAGCGCCGGCTCGGGGCGCGTTTCGCCCTCGTTCACGTCGAGCCTGTTGTTGTCCTGAGCCATCCGCCCGTCCATGCCTGACGTGCTCCTCACCCGGTCGTCGAGAGCACGCGATCAAAACGGGAGGGTCCCCAGCAATCGACAACGGCCCGCGGCCTCTTGAAAGGCCAACTCCAACGCCCGCCATCAGAAATGCTAATCCACCCGTCGCTCAACGCTTGGCCGCAGTTTGGGGCGAAAGAAAGGTTCAACGACTTTCGCCCCGCGGCCATTTGGCGTGCGAGTCGGCCAAAGGTTAATGCTCAAGTTGAGGGGGCGCAATTTACGGGCATTTATATTCCTGTGTGTGAGGGTCGTTGCCCCACCCTTTAGGCTGCGCGAGGCGGTGTTTCGCGCCGGGCCGGTCAGGAACGGGTCGCAAGAATGGCGGGTGATTCCATAGACGTGCGCGCCCATGGCGGCGGCCCCGGCGGGGCGGGACAGCCCGTCGATCTTGCGCACCTGCGCCGCTACACCATGGGTGACCGCGCGCTCGAGGCGGAAATTCTCGGCCTCTTTGCCGACCAGCTTCCGATCACCATCGGCGCTTTGAAGAACGCTCCGTCGGCCAAGGAGTGGGGCATCGCGGCGCACACGCTAAAGGGCTCGGCGCGCGCCGTCGGTGCGTGGTCGCTGGCGACCATCGCCGAGACCGCCGAGAAGCTGCACCGCTTGCCCGACGCCAACGAGCGCGGTTTGGTCGTTCGCCGCCTCGAGGAAGCGGCCGGCGAGGCGCGCGACTATATCGCCTCGCTCTGCCGCGCCGCCTGACGCGCGTCGGTTGCCCTTGCGACCCTGTGCTACGCTTGAATTTGCAGGCCGTGCCGACTATTGGTGCGGGGCATCGACCGCCGTTAGCCGGCGGCGTTGCCCGGCCGCCTGTGTGCGCCGGCCCGCCATTCGGAGCCCCGCACCAGCACGATGCTCAAGATCACGTTCATTCAGCCTGACGGTAGCGAACAGGTGGTCGAGACCGAGCCGGGCGTGACGCTCATGGAATCGGCCAAGATGAATGACGTTCCCGGCATCGAAGCGGAATGTGGGGGCGCCTGCGCCTGTGCAACCTGCCATGTCTATGTGGACGAAGCCTGGCGCGAGAAGACCGGCACTCCGTCGCAGATGGAGGAGGACATGCTCGACTTCGCCTTCGATGTGCGCGAGGCGAGCCGCCTCAGCTGCCAGATCAAGCTGACGCCCGAGCACGACGGGCTCATCGTGCGCGTGCCAGCGAAGCAGTTCTGAACACTGAAGAAGGGGTTAGGGATGGACGCCAGCCCGGCCACTGCGGCTCCCATCGAAACCGATGCCGTGATCATCGGCGCCGGACCCGTCGGCCTGTTCGCCGTGTTCGAGCTCGGCCTCGTCGACATCAAGGCGCACGTCGTCGACATCCTCGATAAGGCGGGCGGCCAATGCGCCGAGCTCTATCCCGAGAAGCCGATCTACGACATCCCCGGCCTGCCGGTGGTCACCGGGCAGGAGCTCACCGACCGCTTGCTGGAGCAGATCAAGCCCTTCGGCGCTCAGTTACACCTCGGGGAACGCATCGACGTGCTCGAGCGCGCGGCGGGCGATCGCTTCCGGCTGAAGACTGATGCCGGCACCGAGTTCCTGTGCAAGGTGGTGGTGATCGCCGCGGGCGGCGGATCGTTCACGCCCAAGCGCCCGCCGCTCCCCGGCATCGAGGCCTACGAAGGCACTTCGGTGCTCTACTCGGTTCGCCGCATGGAGGCGCTGAAGGGCAAACGGGTGCTGATCGTCGGCGGCGGCGATTCTGCGCTCGACTGGACGTTGAGCCTGCAGCCACTGGCCAAGAGCCTCACCCTATTGCACCGGCGCGACGAGTTCCGCGCCGCGCCGCATTCGGTCGAGAAGATGCGCATGCTGGTCGAGACCGGCGATGTGCGGCTGATGATCGGTCAGGTCACGGAGTTGCACGGCGCCGGCGACGCGCTGCAGTCCGTAACCGTCAAGACCAAGGATGGCGAGGAGCGCATCGACGTCGATGCGATGCTGCCGTTCTTCGGGCTGACGATGAAGCTCGGACCGGTGGCCGACTGGGGGTTGGTGCTCAACGAGAATCTCATTCCCGTCGATACCGAGAAGTTCGAGACCAGCGAGAAGGGCATCTTCGCGGTCGGCGACATCAACACCTACCCCGGCAAGCTGAAGCTGATCCTGTCCGGCTTCCACGAGGTGGCGCTGATGGCGCAGCAGGCGCATAAATACGTGTACCCCGGCAAGAAGCTGCTGTTCCAGTACACGACCTCGTCGTCGAGCCTGCAGAAGAAGCTCGGCGTCAGCTGAGCGATTTCAGCCGCGCATAGCGCTCCGCCAAGACGCGCGACAAGGGCGTCGGCAGCGAATTGAGCAGGGCTTTCAGCAGCGGGCGCAGCGCGCGCAAGTAGAGGCGCGTATAGGCCGCTCCCTTCATAGAGACAGGTATTGCCCAGTCGGTGACGTCGACCGTGCCGTCGGCCCATTGCAGCTTGTAGGGGTCGGCCGGCGCCAGCAGATCGAACGTGGGGCACCCGTCGGCGAACGACTGCGCGATCGTGCGCTCGAGCAGGTGCGCGCCGACCCGATCCTTCGCGTACTTGGGATCGTAGGCGAAGATGTGGGTCGCGATGCGATCCTTGCAGCCGACGAGCACGTCGATGGCAGTCTTGTCGCCATTGATCTCAAGAGCATAGACGATGACCCCGGCCGGGTGTCCGCTGCCGTCGGCGGCATCGGCGAAGAAGCGCTGCATGCGCGGATCGGCCAAGGCCGGGGAAATGATGCCGCGCTCGACCAGCTGGCGGCGCTTGGCATCAATGGCGGCGGCCACCATCTCGCTCGCCTCGTGCCCGCCGGAGCGCCGAACGAACTCGACAGTCCCCAGTTGTGCGAGCTTCCTGGCGGCAGCGCGCATCTTCTTGCGCGATCGGCCCGAGTGGCGCTGCATATAGGTCTCGAAGTCCGGCGCACTTGAAAGATCGAGGTAAGGGGCGGCAAGGCGCTGCGTCGCGATCCCACCGAGCTCGGTGATGAGCGGTGCGATAGCGGCGTCTGCGCGCACGCGGGTCAGCCGCACGACGTCCGGCTTGACGGTGCCGACGACGTGCGCCCAGGCAGCGCGCATCAGTGCCGCCCTATCGGGAACGTCGTCGACGAGGACGTCGCCGTATTGGCTGACGGGCGCCCCCATCCACGTGAGCTGCAGCAGGCCGGCGATGCGCTCGGTGACGAGCGGCCACACCATGACGAGCTTGCCTGAGCGCCTGGCGATGAGAAGGGCGAGCGCAGGCCCCTCCGCGGGCGACTTGCCTAGGTAGTGATTGCACCAGTGCCAGCTCCAATTGAACGTTTGGAACAGCTGCGTGCTGCGCCCGGCGCGTGCAAACAGCTCGTTCCACTCTGGAGCGAGCGCGTCGAACTCAGTCCGCGCGGTGACGACGTCGTATCGGCACGGCTCGGGCGGCTGTTGCGGACGCACGGCCGGAGTGGCGTGCGCCGCGGGCTCGTCGGCGATGCGGGGGAGCCGAGCGGCTGATGTCGATCTCATGGGTGCTTCCGAGCTGCCTGGGCTGGCTTGCGGAGCAAGCGGCATGCCATCGGAAGACTAAGAGACGTCAGAGTGTTGCGATTTCGAAAACGCTCACGACTAGGAGCACGCAAACGATGAGCCAGATGGCAGCCCGCCCGCGCGTGGCGGTCGGTCCGGCCTCGAGGACGAGCAGGCTCCCCAGTACCGAGGCCCCGCAAAGGTTAATGACGATGGCGCCGGCGAGACCGAGGCCGCCGTGACCGGGCCATGCGCCTTCCAGGAACAGCGCGCCGGCAATGCCGACCAGCAGCGCGCCGGTAAGACGGGGCCAAAAGCCGATTTCGGGACGCGGCAGTCCAAGGACGCGCAACGTGGTTAAAGGCGCGAGCACGAGCAGAACGCCGGGGACGAATTTCAGCAGGGTCTCGATCCAAAGGAGCTGCTGCACTTCAGCGGTGCTCCGCTGCGCGCGCTGAACGCGGCGCTCAATCGCTGTTGTCCATGGGATGCTTGATCTTCATCCCGGGGCCGTCGCCGCCACTGCCCCAGCCGGAGAACAGGCCCTCTTCCTCCTGTTTGGGCTGCGGTCTCGGCGTGTAGTCCCCCACCAAGTGACGGCCAAGGTCGGCCTTGATGATCTTCGTCTTCGCATCGGTGCAGTACTCGCCCTCGGCGGCCACGGCCTTGGCGACACCGTTGAAGGAGACGTCGTAGATGCGCTCGATCTTGGCAACGTCCTGCGCGCCGGGCTGCTGGCGCTCGTAGGCGAGGTAGTTTGCCTTCAGTTTTCCGGGGTCGAAATTGAAGCCGCATTTGACGGCGCGGGCCGAGACGGTGCCGACCTGAAAAGCGCGCGCGGGTGCATCGTTCACCGGCGCCGCCGGCTTGTCCTCGCCGAGCAGTGCGCCCGTCGTCAACCCGGAGCTTCCCGAGCAGGCGCTGAGAGCCACCGCGGCGAGAAGCGCGAGCAGCGAGCCTGCGGCCTTCATGGCGTGCCCCTCATTCCCATCCATCCGGCCCATCCATTTCGGCGGACCTTAGCGCCAATTGCGGTGCCGTCAATTGCCGTATGCCGGCTTCCCGCTGTGTTCGCCCAAGCGATCTAGGCAACTCTTAACGGAGCCGGAGCCGCCTAGCGCATCAGCTCGACCATCGCCCGATCGAGCCCCTCGAGCGTCAGGGGGTACATGCGCCCCTCCATTATGTCCCGGATCATGGCAATTGATGGCGTATAGCCCCAATGCCGCTCGGCAACCGGGTTGAGCCACACGCAGTGGCGCCAGGTCTGCGCAACCCGGCGTAGCCACAGGGCGCCCGGCTCGTCGTTCATGTGCTCGACGGCGCCGCCGACGTGCGTCAGCTCGTAGGGGCTCATCGAGGCATCGCCGACAAAGATCACCTTGTAGTCGGGCGGGTAGGTATGGAGCACGTCCCAGGTGGGGGAGAGCTCGCTGCGCCGGCGCACGTTGTGCTTCCAGAGCTGTTCATAGAGGCAGTTGTGGAAGTAGTAGTATTCAAGGTGCTTGAACTCTGAGCGCGCGGCCGAGAACAGCTCCTCGGCGCCCTTGATGTGCCAGTCCATCGAGCCGCCGACGTCGAAGAACATCAACACCTTCACCGCGTTGTGGCGCTCGGGGACCATGCGGATGTCGAGATAGCCCTTCTCGGCCGTGCCGCGGATGGTGCCGGAAAGATCGAGCTCCTCGGCAGCGCCGGTGCGTGCAAACGAGCGCAGGCGGCGCAGCGCCACCTTGATGTTGCGCGTGCCGATCTCGACGGTGTCGTCGAGGTCCTTGAACTCGCGCTTGTCCCACACCTTGATCGCGCGGCGGTGGCGGCTCTCCTTCTGGCCGATGCGCACGCCGGCCGGATTGTAGCCGTAGGCGCCGAAGGGCGAGGTGCCGCCGGTGCCGATCCATTTGTTGCCGCCCGCGTGGCGCTCCTTCTGCTCCTCGAGACGCTTCCTCAGCGTCTCCATGATCTTCTCCCAGCCGCCGAGCTCCTCGATGCGCCGCTTGTCCTCCTCGGAGAGGTGCAACTCCGAGACGAGGCGCAGCCACTCCTCGGGGATCTCCGCCTCGATGGCATCGGGCAGAGCCGCAATGCCCTTGAACACCTCGCCGAACACGCGGTCGAAGCGGTCGAGGTTGCGCTCGTCCTTGACGAGGCAGGCGCGCGACAGGAAGTAGAAGTCCTCCACCTGGCGCCCGGTGACGCCGGCCTCCAGCCCCTCGAGCAGCGTGAGATACTCCTTCAAGGTGACGGGCAGCCCCGCTCGCTTCAGGGCATGGAAAAACGTGACGAACATCGGCAGTCCTCAACGGATGTTTGCCTAGGATAAAGGGACGCGGCCCCTTAGCGCTAGCTAGGCAACTTCAAGCGAGCATCCGTGGAGACTTGCGTGGATCGCGGCCTGCGCCGCGATGACGGTGTGGCCGGGCGGACAGGCAACCTCCCCTCCAACGTCATGCCGGCGAAGGCCGGCATCCACGCAAATATCCGCTAGCGCTACCGTCAAGGGAGGGTTGAGCCAGCCGCGAAGCATGGCTCCGCCATGACGTCGGGGTGACGTCAGTGTGGTGCGGCGGGTCGGTGTGCCTTGGCCTGGCGGGCTTACTTCTTGTCGGTGGACGGCTTCATCGCGGCGACGGCGCCCTTGCCGCCGAACAGCAGATCGTTGTCGTCGATGTACCAGCGCTCGGTCTCGACGATCTCCGGCGGCTTGCCGCTGGCGAGGAGCCAACCGTCGACGGCGTATTGCTGCTTCGTCTTGTTCTCGACGAGGATGCCGGCGTAATGCGTCCAGCCGTCGATGCCGCGGCGCAGGTCCTCCTTGACGTGCATCGAGCCGACGCTGTGATGGCGGAACAGCTTGTGGCGCTCCATGACCAGCATGTAGCTCGTCAGGTTGGTGGCGACGTCCACGCAATCCATCTGGCCCGGATCGCCGTTGCCGGCCAGGTCGTCGCCCGGCCGGTCGCCGGCCGTGCCGACGGCAGTGTCGGCGCGGTGGCCCATCCACGCCAAGGCCGCCTTGGTCGCCTCGCGCTCGGCAGCCGGCGAAGCGGCCCCCTTGGCCATGATCTTAGAGACCTCGGCGATGTCGGCCGGGGTGAACTTGAAGGGCGTCTGCGTGCGGCAGCCGTAGGAGCTGCACACGAACACCTTGTCCTTCTCGGGCAGGCGCGCCTTGTATTTCTGGTAGTGGACCTCGATGGGGCCGCTGCCCTGATAGGCGCAGCCGCCAAGTGCCGTTGCCAGCACCGCCATCATAGCGCCCCGCCGCGCCGCCGCTGCCGCCGCGCGCAGCCCGGTCCGCCGCGTGCGCTCGCCTCGATTGTCCGTCACAGCCACCGCGCCTTGAACCCGCCCCCTGGGAAGGTCGTCGCTAACACGCGCGGTGATTCGGAGCATCGCTCCGGCGCGCGGCAATGCGCTTGCCTGTGCAAATGGACGAAGTGATGCGCGTGCGCATCCGCACGAGGTGGCGACGCACGGCGCACAAAAAAACCGCCCCGGGGGTACCGGGGCGGTTCAGTAACCGAGAGAGATAGAAGAGTGGCGATCAGAAGTTGATCAGAGCGCCGCCCTTCACGTAGTCGAAGTCATCGGTGGCGCAGCCAACGGACAATCCCAGAAGGGCCGTGTTGACGGCGCTGGCGCAACCCGCGCCCGAGATGTCAGCCGAGATGTGGCGGTAGGAGATCCACAGCGACATGGCGGCCGCGTCGATTTCCTGCACCACACCGAGACCCCAGAGCTGCGAGCTGGCGCTGAAGCCCATGTCGACCAGGATGTCCGGGTTGGCGTTCGAGAACTTCTCGTACTCGCCATAGAGCACCGTGTGGCCCAGCGGATGCCAGCGCTCGCGCAGACCGCCCTTGATGTAGTAGGTGTCGCCCGAAGCCCGGTTCAGACCACCGACGAACGTGTTGGTGACGGCGCCGGCAGTGTTCGTGAAGTTGACTGTGGCAGTGACACCATCCGGATCGATGTGACCGTAGGCGCCGTACAGCCACAGGCCGGTCGGCACGTGCTCGATGTAAGCGCCGAGCTGGAAGTAGTCGATCCAGCGGTTGTCACCCTGCGCCGAAGTCGGGTTGAGCGCGAGGATGTTGTTGTAGGCGTTGATCGTGATGCCAGTGTTGACCAAGCCCGGCTCTCTGAAGAAGTCCTGGCTCCACTGCGAATAGGCAGCGGCGACAGCGAGCTTGATGCCGTTCCACTCACCCGAGTAGCGGGCCGCGACGTCCCAGAAGTCGTCCTCACCCCAGGCCGCGGAGACCGAGAACCCACCGAAGGTCGGCGAGTCGTAGCGGACCGAGTCACGCGGAGCGCCGAAGCAGTCACCGCCGGTGCCGCCACCACCGTAGCAGAAGCCGCCCAGCGTCTGCCAGTTGAGAGCGGTCAGACCACCGGTGGTGCTGTTGCGGACGAGGAAGGCGTTGTAGTCGAACATGACCCAGTTCGCCGGAACCAGCGAGCCGGAGCCGTCGACCAGGATCGCGGCGTTATCCGACGCCGACGACTGCAGGCCGACGCCGAGCTTGCCGAGGTGGTCGCTCTTGATGAACCAGTAGGACTGCAGGAGCTGCACCGAATAGGCGCCCGACGAAAGGTTGTTGGGCTGCAGCGCCGACACGTTGTGCTGCGAGAACTGGTCGATGGTGAGCGAGTCGCTGTCCATCGCTTCCACGTGGATCACGTAGCCGGCCGACCAGCCTGGAGAGATGGTCGCCTGACCGGTGAACTTGAAGTGCGAGGCGAGCGTCGAGCCCAGACCCGTCACGTAGACGTTCTGCTCTGCGCCGTCGTCCCAGTACATGACCTGCTCGCCGACCCAGCCGGATACGGTGAGCGAGACCTTGCGGTTGCCCTTGCGGGCCGTGGTTGCTTCGAGTTCAGCGATACGCTCTTCGAGATCTGCGCAGCAATTCCCCCCGAGGTCGGCTGCGGATGCGCTGCCAGCGGAGAGACCGCCCGCTAGCAGGCCCGCTGCCACCAGGGCGCTAAGGCTGAATTTATTCATCATTAGTCTCCCGTCTTCGTCTCAGCTGATGGCGGACGCTGAACAAAAGGAACGCGAGACAAAAAACCGCCCTAGCAATGCGCAATGCGTATCCCTCAAGGATCGCTGCGTGCCAGGGCGGACACTGCTGTGATTCGTAGGAGTGCAACAATTAGGCAGTGCCGAATTCGTGGTGACGAGTCCACGAGTGTGGCGGTGGGGCCACGAGAGTGCGGACGGTAACACTTTTGAAACCGACGCAATCTATGCGCCGGCCGGCGCCTGGGCGCGCCCCGCACCTGGTCAGGAAAGCGAGGAAGGGTCAAGGGTTTGCCGCCGCTGCCGCGGGGCGCGACGGGCCGCGCCTATGGGGCGCCGATGAGCGGTCGCCCGAGCGCCGTCAGCGGTTGCCATGCAGCCCTCGCCGGCCGTCATATTCCGCTGGGGATGGGATGTGGATATCGCTTGGGTCAGCCGCACATGCGCTGCGTGAGCGGCGCGGCTGACTGGGCGGCGCCAGCGATTGCGGCTGCAACGTTGGCGCGCCACGAGCGCCGCGCCGTAGGGCAGAGATGTCGCCGCGATAGAGGATAGATGTCATCGGGCAGGGGGCCGGAACGCAAGAAGCCGCCCTTTGTGGGGCGGCTTCCGCATTTTTGAAGTGACAGGCAGGCGATCAGAAGTTGATCACCGCGCCCGTCATCAGGACCTGGAAGTCCTCGAGCGGCTCGGAGTCCTGGACGACGCCGCCGCGGGCAAGCTGCAGATCGAACTCGTAGTGCCGGTAGAGCGCGTAGAGCTTCATGTCGGCAGCATCGATCTTCTGCATGGCGCCGAGACCCCACATGTCGACCTCGCTGCTAAAGATTTGCGCGGATTGGGCGCCGAAGGAATTGATCGGATCGCCGCCGTTGACCGTCTGGGTGATACCGCCGCCGGTGTACTGGTAGTACTGGCCGAACAGCGTGGTCTTGCCGAGGTGGTTCCACTTCTGCTGGATGCCGACTTCGGCAGCCCAGAACTTGTAGGTGTCGTCGACACCGGTGCCGGCGAAGTTCGCAGCCGAGTCGACGGTGTCATCCCACATCTCGCCGGCCGCGAAGTTGCCGTAGAGACCGGACTTGGTGTCGAGGACGCTGATCGATCCGGCCAGACCCTGGCACTTCGAGTTGGTGTTGGGGTCGACGTTTCGCGCCGGGCAGCCGTGGGACGCGCTGTCGTCGACGTTGTCGGTGTTCTCGCTGTAGGCGATGCCGGCCTCGACCTTGATAGAGCCGAACTCGCCTTCATAGCGCAGGCCGGCGTCCCAGAAGTCGTCGCCGCCCCAGGCCGCGCTGGCGGTGAAGCCGGCGAACTCCGGCGATTCGTAGAGAACGGCCTCACGGCGATCGCCTTCACCCGGAGCCGCGCCCGTGCGGGCAATCAAGCGACGCCACTGAAGGCCATTTGTAGCCGCAGCAGAGCCCTCACGCACGAGGAAGAAGCCGCCGCCGCTGTCCTCGACGTCGGCGTACTTGCCAACGTCGCTCGTGCCGGCGAGGTTGATCTCGGTGATCTCCTGCGCAGCGCCCGGCGTGTGGCCGACCTGGATGGTGCCGTACTTCTTGCTCTTCAGGTTCCACCAGGCGTGACGAACGTCGAGGCCCGACTCGTCCGCGTTGATGGCGTCGAACTGGTTGTCGCGCTTGGAGTTGGCCGAGCGCACGCCAATCTCGATCTGGAAGTTGGCCGACAGATCGTCGTTGATCTTGGCGCCGCCCTTGAAGCCGAAGCGCGAGCGCGAGGCATCGTTGGTGACGACGTAAGCGTTCTGCTCGTCGCCGTCGTCCCAGAACATGACCGCCTGGTTGACTTTGCCGTAGACGGTCAGCTTGACCTTGCGGTTGCCTTTGCGGGCCGTGGTCGCCTCGAGCTCGGCCACCCGCTCCTCGAGATCTCCGCAGCAATCGCCGCCGAGATCCGCCGCCTGGGCAGAGACGCTGGTTCCCAGCATCAATCCGCCCGTCACGAGGATGGTTGCCCACCCCGCCTTACCTACTCCCCCGAACATATACGCAACTCCCACGAAGGTACGCCTCTACCAGGCCTTCGATCGACGCAACTGCACACACACGAACGCACAACTACGCGACCACGCCGCTCAGCCTGCACCGCCGTTACGCCGGTGAGCCTCGCTGCGCTGAGAGTTAGGGGAGAGCTTTGTCACAATAAACCGCAAAGGGCTTTGTGACAGTTCATGACAAAACTGCTGTGGCGAGGGGGCTATGCGTCAAGTGTTCCGTCTTCTTTCGGCGTCGACGCTGGCCCTTTGATCGGCTTGGGCAATTTCTTTCTGGGTGCGAATTGCCGATTTTTTCGGAGTGCGAATGCGCGGCTTCGGCCATTTCGTATCGCGGTTCCTGGCGTGTTGTGAGCCGAAGTCTTCTTGCTGCAAAAGAAGGCAGCGTCGCTGCGGCTGGCCGCGCGGCGTGGCCCAATGGTGAGCGTTGCCTCTCGTCATGGCCGCGTCGAGAATCGGCGCGCCGTATGCCTCGTGAAACGTCATCCCGCTGCAGAGCGGGATCTACGCAAGTCTCCGCGGGCACCACGGCTGTCGTTAAGCATCGACGCCGAAGCATCTCAACTCGCCTCACCAAGAGCGCGTGCGGAGCTGGCGTGGATTCCGGCCTGCGCCGGAATGACGGGAGGTGTCGGGGTGACGTTTTGTTGCGCATGCGTGGTCGCCATCCCAGGGGCCGAAAAGCAAGAAGCCGCCCTTGTGGGGCGGCTTCCGCATTTTTCGAAAGTGATGGTCGAGGCTTAGAAGTTGATGAGCGCGCCGGCCTTCACGTACTGGAAGTCCTCGAAGTCGATGGCCGTGCTGTCTTCCTGGTCGAGGTGGCGATAGGAAACCCACAGCGACATGGCTGCTGCGTCGATTTCCTGCACCACGCCCACGCCCCACAGCTGGAACTCGGAGTCCTGGCCAAGAGCGCCCTGCAGTGCGAAGTTGTCATCACCTTGGGCATTCTCGTACTCGCCGTAGAGCACCGTGTGGCCCAGCGGGTGCCAACGCTCACGGAGACCGGCCTTCACGTAGTACGTGTCAGCATCACCGACGAGCAGATCAGACTCGTTGTGGCCATAGGCGCCGTAGACGAAGATGCCAGTCGGAACGTGCTCGAGGTAGGCACCGACCTGGAAGTACTTGAAAGTGTCAGCGAGGATGACATTGCTGAATCCGCTGATTTCGTTATATGCAGCGGCAGCGGCGAACTTGAAGCCGTTGAACTCACCCGCATAGCGAGCGGCGACGTCCCACATGTCGTCTTCACCCCAAGAGGCCGACACCGAGAAGCCGCCGAAGGTCGGCGAGTCGTAGCGAACGACGTGCTGCGTGGCGCCGTTGCAGTCGCCGATGGTGCCGCCACCGAAGCACTTCACGTTATCGCCCCACTGGAAGCCGGAGCTGACACCAGTGGCCGAGTTGATGATGTTGAAGCTGTTGTACTCGAACGCCACCCAGTTGGCCGGAACGAGCGAGCCCGAACCGTCAACGAGAATCGCGGTGTTGTCCGACGCCTGCGACTGCAGACCGACCGACAGCTTGCCGAGGTGATCGCTCTTGACGAACCAGAACGACTGCAGCAGCTGGGTCGCATAACCCGGAAAGCCACCAGCACCTGTACCAGCCAACGCCGCAGGCCCGATGGCGTTTGCCTGGCTGATCGTCAGACTGTCGCTGGAGATCGCTTCGATGTGCAGCACGTAACCAGCGTACCAGCCTGGCGAGATCGTGGCCTGGCCCGTCATCTTGAAGTGCGAAGCCAGCGTTGATCCAAGGCCGACGACGTAGACGTTCTGCTCGACGCCGTCGTCCCACCACATGACCTGCTCACCGACCCAGCCGGAGACCGTGAGCGAGACCTTACGGTTGCCCTTGCGAGCGGTGGTAGCCTCGAGCTCGGCAATACGCTCCTCGAGATCAGCGCAGCAGTTGTTAGCCATTTAATCCGGCCACGGAAGCATCAGAGATTAAATGATTTTTTCCGAGCGCCTGAAGGGGCGTTCTAACCCAAATTCTAACCCATGGATTAAGAACGAGTGAGACTGATCGGCCCCCACTGAGTGGCCCAGGTGGAATGTTAGTTCATGGCACCTCCATCGGCTAGATGCCGCGTGGGCGCCGGAGCAAGCCGAGGCTGCGAAGGTGCGAAGGTGGCCACGATGCGGTGAGACGCTATGCGCGGCGCTGGCAACGAGCTCGGGATGCACAAATCGCTGAAGCTTATGTCCCGCTCTCGTTTGCGCCGGGGGAGGCTTATCAGTTCGACTGGAGCCACGAGGTCTTCGTCATGATGGGAATTGGCTTTGCGCGCCTGGCAAATTCGAGGGCGGATCGGGTCACGTTTTCGACGAAGCAGCGCACCCACCACCAGACGCCCAGCGTTTTCACGTTCCATAAGAAGGCGCGCAGGGTGTGAAAGAGGCTGCCCGTCACGGATGTGTCGAGGAGAATGTTGTGCCGCATTGCCCCACCTGCTGTCTGGATTTAACTACTAGAACCATGCCAAGGAACTCTACCTCACCCCGCGCCTGCAGCGGCTAGCTTACGGATGCTCGTCGTAACCCCTTGCGATCGCGGACTTTAGACTGGAACTCTAGGGAAGCGAGTGGGGCGGGGGTCCTGTCCACGGATTCCTAATCTTCCTGCACAGCTATTCGGGCAAGCTTAACGCCTGATGCAAATGATCCGTAATTGCGGAACATTGGGCGTCGATCGCAAACGTCGAGCAGCGAACGCTCCTTCGACATGATGGCCCCAGAGGGGGAGACCATCGACGGTGGTACTTAACACTTCCAATTGTAGCCGCCCGACAGGTGGTCCAGCCCGGCCTCACCGTACAGCGGATAGCTCTACGATGGCCGCGGGCCCGTAGGCTCGCTACCTGAGAGCATCACGAGGATTGCTAGCATGCTCTATCCGCTCTAGTGTAGTGGAGCGGGGCCATTGGGAAGTATGCGTCCATGAGCCTTAATTCTACGACGTTTACATCAGAACGCGAGCAGCAGGGTCGCGTCGACGAGCTTGCGATTTTGCGGCACGCCGAGCGCCTTAAGGTGATTTGCGGCCGGGAGCGCGCGATTAAGGTGCTCGAAGAGACGTTGCGAGAGGTCTCGTTGCCGAATCTCCTATCAGACCTGCTATCGAACGAGCAATTTGGCAGGTAGCAAGAAAGCTGATCCGTGCGTGTTAATTCCGCCACAAGTAAAGCCCGGGCAGTTGTCATTCGGGTTTTGTGCGTTGAATAGCAATGGGTGCGCCCTGTAGCCTTCGCTGCCGAGAGTGGCGGTTTGACTTTGTGAGTGTGCGTATGAGTACCGCGGCCGAGATCGCTTCGCGGGGTGGCGCTGTCGACCTACGTGGCGGCACGATTCCATTTTTCGAACCGCAGGTCGGGCCCTCTCGGGAATGCCAGTTTTCCGTTCCCACCTTCTACATCAACAGGGACTGTGACGAAGATCGTCGTGCTGCCATCGAGCTCGAGCTGAGGACAGCCGGTATCGCGGCGGAACGGATTCGCGCCGTTGAAGGCCTTGCCGTGCCGGAGGATTTGAGGGCCTACTTCTTTGACGCCGAGAGACTGAGTTCCGCACTCAAGCCGGGGGAAGTTGGCTGCTACGCAAGTCATCTGAAAGCCCTGAAGACTATGATCGAGCGTGGACTCGAATACGCGCTCATCTTGGAGGATGATGCGGTCCTCCCGCGCGATCTTCGAAGAGTGATTGACGACGTTCTGGCATGTCTTCCTCACTCGTGGGACCTCGTGCATTTGTGCGGCGATCCACGGCGTGCCGTAAAACCAGTGCGCAGGCTTAAACACCGTGGAACACTCGTTCGATATTCGCGCGTCCCCAGCGGCA
Organism: Hyphomicrobium sp.; assembly: GCF_009026145.1. Taxonomy (GTDB): domain Bacteria; phylum Pseudomonadota; class Alphaproteobacteria; order Rhizobiales; family Hyphomicrobiaceae; genus Hyphomicrobium_A. The sequence continues at coordinate 6,692 of NZ_WBUE01000035.1, read as the reverse complement.
CGGTCGGTTATTTGATCAGCCGCGGCGGCGCTCGGAAGTTCCTGGCGCCAATTAAGAGATCGTGGCCCGTCGATACTGACTTTAGACGTCCTTGGCTGTTTGGGCTGGAGACATATGGCGTTGCACCAAAGATCATAGATCATAGCGACTCTCTGCCTTCTCCAATCCAGTCGATGGGCGGTCGCGCAAGGGCGCGCCGCGGCCTACCTCGACCGTCGTTCCATTCCTGGACAGGAAATCCCCTTCACTGTCCTGAAGGCGTCTACTATAATTTTAGGGCCCTTGGGCCGCTTTCGTGGGCGCGCTGCTCGCTGGAGAACGCGTATGCCAGGGCGGCTGGTATGCTGGGATTGAAAAGACTGGTGGGGCAACCTTAGACGGCCACTTTATCTGCGGAGTACGCTAGCTCATCGCCAGAGGCTGGCCGTCATGAGTTTTGCCAATGGCCTCTGCTGAAATATCTGCCGAAGCGCATCGGTCGCTCTTGAGATTGACCGGCGTCTGAGGCACGAGTCCCCCCACGAACCTCCTTACGCGGAACGGGCAGGCCGCGGGCCTATCGTTGGCCGCGGATCGCGGATAAACATCGCTACTGTTAGCCGAGCTTAAGAGCGCTAGGCTATCGCTGAGCAGCGACACCACTGCAGGGATCAACAGGGCCACAAAAAGCCAGAGTCTGAACCATATTTGCGCGTACATTCCAGTGTCAGTAGCGTTCAAGTTGGGGGTCGAGCGAATGCTTCAGAAGGCGAGTGAGTGGGCTGCCGCACCTAGGCAAAACAAGGCCCGCTCATCGATAGCATCACCTTGGGCGGTGCTTGAGCGTTTGGTTAGAGAGCGTTGGCGCGAATACGCAGGGCGTTACGCGATCGCACTCGTCTTCATGGCTATTACATCGGGTGCGACCGCTTTTACGGCGTGGATGATGAAGGATGTCGTGAACGATATCTTCGTGCGGCGCGACGAAACCGCCATGGTGTGGATACCAATCGCGATTGTTGTCATTTTCGTTGTTAAGGGCTCGGCGATCTATGCTCAGGAGGTTTGGCTAAGCCGCATCGGAAATCGTCTCGTCGCCGACTATCAGAGAAAAATCTACGAGCATCTGTTGCAGATGAACGTGGCTTTTTTTCAGAAATATAAATCCAATGATCTCATCATGCGCACGACGAAAGGTGCGGAAGCGGCGCGGGGTTTGATCAACCTAGTTGCCGTGAGTCTCGGTCGGGATCTTCTCACACTTGTCGCTCTCGTCGTCGTGATGGTGAGCCAGGACCCGCTCATGTCGGTCATCGTGCTGATTGTCGGCCCGATTGTCGGGCTCGCGGTTCGCAAAATGGGCCATATGGCGAGGAAGGCAGCACGAGTTCAGGCCGCGACCACAGCAACCACGATTGGGATTATTAGAGAGACGTCCCAAGGCGCCCGAATCATCAAGTCGTTTAAGCTTGAGGATTTGCTTAGCAAGCGCATGTCTTCCGCCGTCGAGACGATGGAGATCACGGCGAATAAGGCGGCGACCGTCCGTGCCGGTGTGAATCCGCTTATCGAGACTTTGGGGGGGCTGTCGGTTGCGGGCGTTGTTGCCTACGCCGGCTGGCAGATAACGCTGGGGATCGAGACGCCAGGCCACCTGATGGCGTTTGTCACTGCGCTGCTGCTCGCAGCAGATCCAGCGCGACGCCTCTCCAAATGCCACCTTGAGCTGAAGTCGTTCGCTGTTGGCGTGGAATTGATGTTTGAGATCTTTGATACGCCTGTTGCTGAGTCAAAGAAGGGTAAGGGGCCTCATCTGGTCATTCGTTCAGGCAACGTCCGCCTCGACGACGTTAGCTTCGCTTATGTGAATGGCAAACCAATTCTGCGAGGTCTTTCGTTGGCGGCCAACGGAGGAGAGACGACTGCCCTGGTCGGCCCCTCGGGGGGCGGCAAGACCACGGTCTTTGGCTTGTTGCAGAGGTTCTGGAAAGCGGGCGCCGGTCAGATCACGATTGACGGGCAATCGATTGAGTCTGTTGCGCTCGCCTCTTGGAGGCAAAAAATCGCACTCGTCAGTCAGGACGTCTTCCTGTTCGAAGGCTCTATTCGCGACAACATTATGGCCGCCCGACCGAGCGCGACTGATGCAGAGCTCAAAGCCGCCGCTCGTGCCGCTTATGCCCACGAGTTCATTGAACAGCTTCCACACGGCTATGAGACCCCCGTCGGTGAGCTCGGGGATATGATATCCGGAGGTCAAAGGCAGCGTATTGCCATCGCGCGCGCTTTCCTGAAAGATGCACCGATCCTCTTGTTGGATGAACCCACCTCCGCACTCGATAGCGAGGCCGAGAAGAACGTTCAGGAGGCACTTGGCGAGCTAATGAAGGGCCGTACGACGATTGTAATCGCCCATCGGTTCGGAACTGTTCTTCGTGCCCAAAATATTCACCTCATCGATCAAGGCCGTGTCGTCGAGTCCGGCACTCACAAAGAGCTCCTGCGTAGGAACGATTTTTATGCCCGCCTTTACCACCTCCAGTTCGAAGACCAAGTTGCAGTCCATCGAGCTTAACGAGCTAAGGTGCTATTTTCGCAGCTGCGCTGCGTCCCATTAGTACAGCCGCTCGGACCGTAACTGTTGGGGCCGCTTCAATTCAGGACCATTTAGTTCTTTGATTAACCAATGGCCTGCTGCGAGCCGAAGGGCCTCGAATGCGTCGTCCCCCAGGAAGAGCCCAATCGGAAAAGTTACTTTTGATGCGGATGGCGGATAAGTTAGACGCGTAAATAACCATGGACGAGAGCCAGGTCGTCGGGTCACTATTTGGCTGGGATGTGTGGGGGTGTCTGCATGAAATTTGCTCAGATGATTTGTGCGATGAGCGTCAACATTGGTGATGATATTCAGTCAGTCGCCGCCGCACGGTTGTTGCCGCAAGTGGATCAATATGTCGATCGAGAGTCACTGAATTCAGTGCCGGGTCCGAAACCCGTATGCATCATAATGAATGCGTGGTTCATGGCCGGTGACGGTTGGCCGCCGTCCCCTTTTGTTCGTCCAATCTTTGTCGGCTTTCACACGACACCGGGGTCGCAACCTAAGATAGGGAGACACAGCGAGTATCTTCGTCGCTATGAACCGATCGGTGTGCGCGATCGCGGCACCGCTCACTATCTGAATTCGCACGGAATAAGTACGGAGGTCACCTACTGCGTTACCTTAACGCTGCCGCCCCGCAATAAGGTGCCAGTACGCGGCAAGGTGGTAATCGTCGACGCGAACGACATCAGCGTACCTAGAACGCTTCGTCGGGGAGCCGTTCGATTGACGCACATCATTCCTGGGATGAACACAGCGACGAAGCTTCAATACGCGAAAGAGCTTATCGAGTTCTACCGCGAAAACGCCGCGCTCGTCATAACCCGTCGCCTGCATTGCGCTCTTCCGTGCATTGCCATGGGGATTCCAACTGTGTTCTTCGGAAATCCGAAGGATACCCGCACAATGATCGTCAGCGACATCGGCGGTATCATTTATAACAAGCGCCTTTACAGGGTCCCGCTGCTTAGCCAAGGTATGATTGATTGGTCACCCAGACCGCTCGATATTTCGCCGGTCAGACAACGCCTACTGCAGACAGTGGCGACAAGGTTGGAGACGGTCGGCTGCACGCCTGTTTCCGAGTAGAAATGGGCTTATACCGAAAAAGTTAGCCTACGCTTGGTGTCCCATCCTTATGAGAGAGGTCGGGTCGCGCAGGCTTATTGGGGATTGACCGCGTCCCTAGCGACAATATTTCAGGGAAAAACCGGGTCATCAAAGGTCGGCAATACTGTTCTACTTTGTGCTTGAGATAGGCCTGATCTATCTGCCCGAGAACTTCAAATTTCATTGGGTTTTGGAAAGCGTGGGACCGCTCCATGCGAACGGTTTCGCGTGGAAGGCGAGCAAAGTCAGCGATAATGGCAGCTTTAGCTGATATTTGGTCCGTACGGACAACAAGCAGCTTGTCTGGCGACACGATATCGAGGACTCTTTGATTGTGCATCGACCAATAAGACAGATACCCATCTAAGGTATACAGGCCTTTCTGCTTCAGCACCTGCTCGAGAGTTGAATGCCCAAAAACTTCCGGGCGAAAGCGTAGATCCCGCAGTCGCCTCCATTGATCCGTTATTTGGCGTCGAAGCGAGTCATTTATAAATGAGTCGAGCCACGAATAAGGATCACGAATAGTTAGCAAATATCGCGCGTCTTCGAACTCCGATATAAGCGCCTCCAATATGAAAAAGTTTAGTTGCGACGAGTCGACGTCTAGATTTAGGCGCCGATCTCTGTGCCGAACATAGGACCGCTGGTCCGCCTGTGTCATACGCCCGGCAGCGATTTCGAGGATCTTGAGAATTAACTTCCGGCCTTCAGGCTCATGCCTCGCGTTGACTGTGTCGTCAAACATCTCGGCTATGGAATGGGTGCCGCTTTTTGCCATTCCCACGCCAAATAGTTGCGAGCGACGGGGGCGGAGCCTTCTCCTAAGCTGATTTAGCGCAGAAAGCCGGAACGCTTTGCGTAAATACTCAACAGCGGCGTTCGCCATAGATTATGCTCCTAGCTCATATGCGATCTCTGTGGTTTGCAGTGGCTTAGGCTCATGCTCGCAGACACATCTCAGATCAAGCATTACCCCCCGGAGGCCGTCCCGAATGGGCGGCGGTGATCGACGAGTACTTCCCGCTTCGGGCCGGAGGCAAAAGAGTAGTGAAGCCGTGGATCAGCCCCCACTGAGTGGTCCAGGTGGAGTGTTAGTTTAGGGGCATGTTCGACGCCAGCGAGAGCGTGGCCGTCGGAGCTGGATGGGGTTGCGCAGATGGTACGCTCTCGTGAGCCCAGGGACGAACACTTCGGGCGCCGGTGGTCGTAACCGGGCGATCCGTGCGGACGGACGGTTGTAATGCCGGTGCCAACTCTTGATCACGATCTGAGCCTCGCGGAGGGAGTAGAAAATATCACCGTCGAGCAGCTCGTCTCTGAGGCGAACGTTGAAACCGCGGTGCCATGTTCCGACTATCCGGGAACACATCGACGCTGAAATTTTTCGGCCGCCGGCGAAGGAATACAAAGGAAGCCAAGAGCGGGAGTGTAAGGGGTTGCCCGGTTTTGGAAACACGTACGCGCCCATAAGACGCCAAGCGGTCAAGCAGAGTCTTAGTTGCCAAGAACGTCTGCAAACGCGCGGCAAGAGGTCCTTCCGTGCGGCGAGCGGCGCGATAAAATATTGCGGGATGCAACGATAGGTTCATGGGTGCGCGGTGCTTGCGCGCAAAAGCAACAAGCTGTTCCCCGACCGTAAACTCGTGGCCCTCCACGTCCATCTTTAAGACAACTCTACCCGCGTTCCCCGCCCTGCTCGTTATAGCGGCGGTGATATCGTCGAATGACACAGTCGCAACACTTATGGATTCGGAAGAAGGATCGCCGAGAGACGAGGTCATTGAGCCGCCAAAGCCCGTCTTTGCGAAAAGCTTGAGTGAGCCTGACCCGGTATCAATTCCAGCGCGCCAAACTTCTACTGGTGCGTTGTTGAGAGCTACATTCTCTTCAAGCTCGCTTGCGGCCACCGGATCGGGCTCGACTGCGATAACCCTCTTGGCTAGTGCTCCGGCGACAACCGCAATAGGACCTATCCAGGCCCCGATGTCGATGAAGGTTGTTTCTCGGTCAGTTGTATCCTTGACGAATCGCAGCGTGCAGTCTTCCCAGGCACCCGACTCAGCTTTGTGCCAAAAAGCGATACGTTCAGCTCGCTGCGCCGACACACGAATAACGCGACCTCCGAGCATAATGGTCATACCAAGCGGTGCTAGCTGACCGATCAGCTCAGGTGAAATATGAGGAATAGCCGTTGCTGTCATGCCATTACGCTACCTAATGTAACAAGGATCACTATTGACGGTGAGCGTAGCAGCGTTGCGCTATGGGATCAATCGTTTAGCGGATGTGAGTATTGCATTTGATTGGTCGGGCGCGTGCACCCTGAGCTGCTGCCGCGCGCGTCAGTGCAATCGCATGCCCCCCAGGCGGATGATGCGCCCGCTATTGGAGCCTGATGCTCTTTGGTTGGAGTAGTCACTTTCTCCGGCGGCATTCACCGCGGTCACGCGGTAGTAGTAGACAGTGCCGTGAACAGCGGACGTGTCGGAGTGGGTTGCCGTAGTTGTGCTTGTCTCCGTGGCAAGAAGTGTCGTCGCCGGCGAAGTCGTGTTGCGATAGATCTTGTAGCTGGTAATGCCGGAACTTCCGGAGCTCGCGGGAGCGGCCCAACTTAGAGAAACACCGCCGACTATTGATGTCGTGAGGAGATTAGTGGGAGCGTCGGGAGATACTACCGGCGTGTAGGTAATGACGATGATGCCCTGACGGCCATCAGCGCCGTTGCCTGTGGTCGCTCCGCCACCACCCCCAGCGCCGCCACCACCGGAACCGTTTGAAATCGTACCTGCCCCGGCAGTGCCACCAACGCGTGCACCGCCACCACCACCACCACCGCCCGGTCCAGCAGTTGCGCTATCACTTGTTTGGGTCCAGGTGGTATCTGGGGCACCGGTGCCGCCAGCATTCGTGCCGCCCCCGTCGCCGCCGCCTCCCCCGCCTCCGTTGGAACCATTACCGCCGTTCGGATTTCCTGCCGCACCGCCGCCCGAACCTGATC
>NZ_WBUE01000034.1 GCF_009026145.1 Hyphomicrobium sp. | reverse complement strand
CATCGGCACCCATCGCCGGCGGCTCGCCCGCGATGGCCACGGCGCTGTCACGGCGCAGCGAGGCGACACGCACGCCGCGCGCCTCCAGCGCCGCCGCCGCACCTTCGATGCGCGTCATGGCGAGCAGGAGGTGCTCGAGCCGCACCTCGGCCGAGCGGTAGGCGAGCGCCACGTCGTAGGCGTGGTTGGCACAGGCGAGCAGCGTCTCGTCGACCCAGATGGGGCCCGAACGCTGCGCCGCTCGGGCGCCCGTGGGCCCCGGGTGCTGCGGCGCGTGCGGGGAAGCCTCGCGCCAGCCGGCCGGATCGGTCGAGGAGGCGCTCCAGCGTGACGTCCTCAGGTCGAGATCGGGCCCCCGGTAGTCCATGCGCACAACTCCTCACCAATCTGGCGCGCACCTTACCCCTGAACGACCGCCACGGCGAGGGCCGGCAGGGCACACCCGCCACCAGGCACTTACGGCAAAAACTGTGATTTCAACAGCTTCGCAGGCATCGCGGTTCTAGAGCAACGTCCCCGTGCTCACCGGCTCCTGCACCTCCGGACCCTCGTTGCGCGGGTTGTTCAGCTTGCGGCTGACCTCGACGATGTCGAGGTAGCCGTCGGGGGCAGGCGTCAGAAGGTGCATGATCTCCGCCGTGGTGCCAGCGCGGCAATCGAGCCAGACGTCAAAATGCTCGGGCGCGATGATTACCGGCATGCGGTCATGCAGCACCGAGACGGCGCGGTTGGCAGCGGTGGTGAGGATGGCCATGGTTTCGATCTCGCTGCCGTCGGCGCCGAGCCAGTTCTCGTAGATCGCCGCCATGCCCATGGGCCCGCGGCGTCGCGGCCGGACGAGATGCGGGCGCTTGCCGCCGACGCTGCCCGTCCATTCGTAAAAGCCGTCAGCGGGGACGAGGCAGCGCTTGTGGCGCAGGGCGGCACAGAACGACGGCTTGTCGGCAGCGCTTTCTGAGCGCGCGTTGATCAGCATCTTGAAAGCGCGCGGATCCTTCACCCACGAAGGGATGAGGCCCCAGCGCACCAGTGCCATCTCGCGCTCGCCCTTGGGAGTGTTGCGAACGATGGCGACCGGTTGCGAGGGCGCAATGTTGTAGCGCGGCGGAAACACCGCCTCGTTGAGGTAGCGAAAATAGGCGCGCACCGCCTCGGGCGGCGATGTAAGAGTGTAGCGCGAGCACATTGGCTCAAGGTAATCGCTCGCGGCGGGCGGGAGAAGTCGCATGCGTGGCTTCGATACAGCTGAGCGGCCGCAGGGTCCGTGGCCGCGCGCGGGCGCCAGCGCCGTGCTGTTCCGCGGCTCGACGGTGCTCCTCGTGGAACGCGGCGAAGCGCCGGCGCAGGGGCTGTGGAGCCTGCCGGGTGGATCGATCGAGGCGGGCGAGCCGGCCGAGGATACGGCACGCCGGGAGGTGCGCGAGGAAGCAGGTCTCGAGGCCCACATCGTCGGGCTGGCCGGCGTCTATGACATCATCGAGCACGAAAGCGACGGGACGGTGCTGCTGCACTATGTGCTCGCCACCTATTTCGGCCGCGCCGCCGAGGGCGATCCGCGTGCCGGCGGCGATGCGCGGGACGCGCGCTTCTTTCCGCTCGATGCGCTCGAAGACCTGCCGATGACGCCGGGCACGCGGTTCGTGATCGCGGAGGCCTGGCGGCTTCTTGCCGCCGGGGGTGATTAGGCGCCTCCGGAACGTCCAGAATCGGTGCTAGTGTCCGCACATGCATTACTTCTCGAAAGCGTCCGGGAACCGCCTGCCGACCCTGTTGGCCGCCGTGATGCTCGCCGCCGCAACGCTCCCCGCGGCTGCGGCCCCCGACAGCAAGCCCTACGACGACCGGCTGTTCCGCCTGTCCGAGATCCTCGGCGCCGTGCATTACCTGCGCGAGCTGTGCGGTGCGGAAGAAGGCCAGCAATGGCGCGAGCGCATGGCGGAGCTGTTGCAGTCGGAAGGCACTTCGGCGCTGCGCAAAGCCAAACTGACACGCAGCTTCAATAAAGGTTATCAAAGCTACAGCCGCACCTATAACACCTGCAGCCCGTCGGCGCAGAACGCCATCAACCGCTTCCTGGCCGAAGGCGCTACCATCGCCGACACGCTGGTGCGGTCGGTGCCGTGACGCGCGGCGATGCGCGCGGCGATCCAATGTTTACTGTGAACTCGGAGTGCCCTTTTCGGTGCGCTTGCGCGTGATATGCAGCTGCATCGGCAGCCGCGCTCGTGCGCGCTGCCATTTCTATCGACCCGCGACCGGGGCCGGGGGGCCTCTGGGTCGAAAGGGGGAAACGATGCAGTTGTTCGAAGGCCTCGATGCCGACGATTCGACCTACCGGGCTCTATCGCTGATCCTCGAAGCGTGGGACGAGGGCACCGAAAGCGGTGTGCCGAACGAGCAGATGGCGTACGCGGCCCTGTTCACGGCATTGACCGATCTCGTCTCGCAGTTCGGCGAGGAAGCCGTGGTGAAGCTGGCCAACGGGCTGGAGCGCCGCATCCGCGTGGGCGAATTCACCCTGCACCGAACGCGGCAGTAGCGCGCCTACAGCAGACCGAAGCGCTTGGCGACGACCTCGCCAACCAGCAACAGCCCGAAGCCGACGAGCAGCAGCCCGGCGATCTGGTTGATGAGCTGCAGCCGCGCCAGGCTGAGGCGGTGGCGGAAGCGCGCGATGAGATGTGACAGCGACAGCCACCACGCCAGGCTGCCACCCATGACCGCAGCTACGATGGTCAACGCATCGACGTAGCTCTTCACCTCGACGAAGGTCGACACACCGCCGAAGATCGCGAACAGGCCGAGCACCGCGCCGGGGTTGGTGATGGTGAGCAGAAATGTCTGGGGAATGTCCCAAACGAAATCGCGCAGGGTCTCGGCGCGCTCCGTCGCCGGCGTCACGGGCACGAAGCGCGGCGCGGAGAAGTAGAGCTTCAGCCCGAAGGCAACGAGCACCAGGCCGCCGAGCAGCTGAATGGCCAGGCGGTGATATTGCACGGCGCCGGAAATGGCGCCGACGCCCAGCGCCGCGCACAGCGCGATGAGGCCGTCGCCCAGCATGGCGCCCAGCCCCGCCGCAATGCCTCCCCAAAATCCGCGCTCGATAGCGCGCTGAATGCACAGCACGTTGACCGGGCCGACGGGCGCGGCGACAAGGATTCCGATGATGATGCCAACGGGGATGATGAGCGGATTGGGCAGAAACTGCATGCACCTTCCTTTGCCGGTCCGCATCGCGAGCCGAATGTCGCCCGTCATCTCCTCGCGCAGCGCCGGAGCCCGGTGATGCCATCGATGGTCGAGGGACGTTGGGTAGGCTTGCCGGTATTGGTACTGGCGGTGGTAGGCCTTGTCCATGCGGCCCCCGCGTCGGCACTGGAAAGGCGCGCCGCCAACGAGCAACTGCAGACCCCGCCAGCGTCAGTCAAAAGGCTGCCGAAACCGGGCGAGGACACGGGGCCGCTGCCGGCTCCCGTCGAGGAAATGCGCCAGGCCATTCTCGCCGCCGCCCATTCGGGCAACATCGAGGACCTGCGCGAGCCGCTCGACTGGAACGAGTTGAAGCCCGAGGTCGCCGCGGCGCCCGGCGAAGACCCGATCGCCTACTGGAAAAGGACCTCCGGCGATGGCAACGGCCGCGAGATTCTCGCCGTTCTAGCCGACATCCTGCCGATGCGGGCGGCCGAGTTGCCGCTCGGCAAGGATCTCGAGAACAACATCATCTACGTCTGGCCGTATCTTGCCGAGATGGAGCTCGATAAGCTCACGCCCGCCCAGGAGGTCGACCTCCTGCGCCTCGTCGGCCCGGCGGAAGCAAAAGCCATGCGCGAGAAAAAGAAATGGACGTGGTGGCGGCTGACGATTGGCGCCGACGGCACGTGGCATTCCTTCAAGAAGGCCGAGTGAGTGGCGGCGCAGGCCTTGCCGCACACCGGCACCTCGACCGCAGCTTGGAGCTCGCGGAAGAGATCAGGAACGCCGCCAAGTCGGTGCGCTGGCGCTCATGGACCGCAGCGAAGCGCAAGTCATGGCGGCGGAGTAAGTCAGGGCTGCACGATGGAGCAATTGCGCGGCAAATCAGCCGCGCTTGGTGCCCTCCCAAGATGGTCGAGCAGAACTGCAAAAGGGCGTGCAACCTGAAGCAGCCCCGAGCGTTCCCAAGTCTAGCAACGCAGAGAGCCGGCAACGGGACTTGCCGCTTCGGGCGTTGGACTCTGGGACCCTTCTCGCAGCTTTGGGGATTGCAGCATGATCTGGCGAGCAGCGTTGGCAGCGGCGACGGTGATGAGCTTTGCCGAACTCACGCCGGCATCGGCGCAGGGATTCCCCGGCTGGGAAGATTATGGACACCGGCCGTTCTGGGAGCAGCAGCCGCGCGGCCGTCACCAGGGGCGTGACGACGATGACGATGATGCATGGGGCAGTGAGGACAACTACCGGCGCGCACCCATCGTCCGCAGCGGCGGCCCACGCCCGATGATTGCACCGCAGGCGCCTCCGAAGGTGGCCTTCCACAGCAACTTCGTCGCCAACTCGATCGTCATCGATAGTGAGAGCAGAGTGCTCTACTTCATCCTCTCGCCGAGGGAGGCCTATCAGTACCCGATCTCGGTCGGTCGCGAGGGCTTCTCGTGGACCGGCAGCGAGGTCATCAGCCGCAAGCAGGAATGGCCCGACTGGCATCCGCCCAAGGAGATGATCGCGCGCGATCCACGCCTGCCCGACAAGATGACCGGCGGCCTGAACAATCCGCTCGGCGCGCTGGCGCTCTACCTTGGCAACACGCTTTATCGCATTCACGGCACCAATGAACCGAAGAGCATCGGCCGCGCCGCCTCCTCCGGCTGCTTCCGCATGATGAACGAGCACGTGCTGCACCTGGCCTCGATCGCGCCAAAGGGCACGCTCGTGACGGTGATCAGGAGCCTGACGCCTGCGAGGAACGTGGCCGCTGCTCAGCCCCCAGCGACACCACGGCCGCCGCCTGTCGCTCGGGACACACCACCCCCGGAGCACAGCGCCTCCGCACCCGAGCACGAGCCGCGTTCGGCGTGGCCGGACCGGGATTGGGATGAAAATAGTGCAGAGCGCTACGACGACGAGGACCGCGAAGCGTTTGAGCAGCGCGAAGCGCCGCCGCCCCTGCTCCGCGGACTCTTCGGCCTTGGACCGCTGTGAGCGCGCCTAGAAGCCTTCGAGGAACCCGACAGGGGCGCCGTGCGCGTTCGCGATGATCTCGCCCTGCCACATCACGCGCCGCCCGCGCACAAAGGTGCCCACCGGCCACCCCTTGACGCGCTTGCCGTCGTAGGGCGTCCACCCGGCACGGCTCGCCACCTGCACGTTGGTGATGGTTTCCTCGCGCTTCAAATCGACGACGGTCAGGTCGGCGTCGTAGCCGACGGCGATGCGCCCCTTGCCGCGGATACCGAACAGCCGCTGCGGGCCGTGGCTCGTCAGATCGACGAAGCGCTCGATCGATAGGCGCCCGGCGTTCACATGGTCCAGCATGATGGGGACCAGCGTCTGCACGCCGGTCATGCCCGAGTGCGAGGCGGGATAGGCGTGGTCTTTCTCCTCACGCGTGTGCGGGGCATGGTCGGAGCCGAGGACATCGACGACGCCGGCGGCGAGCCCGGCCCAAATCGCCTGCCGGTGACGTTCATCGCGCACCGGCGGGTTCATCTGCGCGTAGGTGCCGAGTCTTTCGTAGCAGTCCGGCGCCACGAGCGTCAGATGATGCGGGGTCACCTCGACGCTTACCCAATCCTTGTGGTCGGCGAGGAACGCCATCTCCGCCGCCGTCGACACGTGCAGCACGTGCACGCGCCGCTTGTGCTTCTCGGCCAGGCGCACGAGGCGCCGCGTCGAGATGATCGCCGCCTCCTCGTCGCGCCATTCGGGATGCGAAGCCGCATCCCCGGGCCTGCGCAGGTGCATGCGCTCGACGAGCCGCGCCTCGTCCTCGGAATGGAAGGCGGCGCGGCGACCGAGGCGCGCGATGATGCGGTCGAGCGAGGCTTCGTCGTCGACCAAGAGATCGCCGGTGGAGGAACCCATGAACACCTTGATCCCAGCTGAGCCTTCGAGCTTCTCCAGCGCCGGGATGTCGTCGACGTTCTCGCGCGTGCCGCCAACGTAGAATGCAAAGTCGCAGAACATGCGGCTGTGGGCGCGCGCCACCTTGTCGGCCAGCGTCGCCGCCGTCGTCGTCAGCGGCTTGGTGTTGGGCATCTCGAACACGGCCGTGACCCCGCCGAGCACGGCGCTGCGCGAGCCGCTCTCGAGGTCTTCCTTGTGCTCCAGGCCCGGCTCGCGGAAATGCACCTGTGTGTCGATGACGCCCGGCAGGACGTGCAGGCCGCAGGCGTTAATGGTCTCGCCGGCCTTGCCGGGACCAATGTCGCCGATGGCAGCGATACGCCCGCCGCTAATGCCTATGTCGCGCACGCCAACCCCGTCGTGGTTGACGACGGTGCCCCCTTTCAGCACGACATCGAACGTGGTGCTCATGGCTCGACCCGCGGCTTGCCTCCGGCCCGCGCCCCGCATACGTAAATCGGACGCCGGTTGCAACCGGAGCGGGGAAACATGGCTGAGACGAAGATAGCGCTGCTGCCCGACCGCGGCGTCGTCAGCATCACGGGCGCCGACGCGGAAAAGCTGCTGCAAGGCGTCATCACCAACGACATGGATCTGCTGGCCAAGCAGCCGGCGCTGCACGCCGGGCTGCTGAGCCCGCAGGGGAAAATCCTATTCGACTTCTTCGTGGTGAGGACCCCCGACGGGTTCTGCCTGGAGACGGCGCGGGCCAAGGCGGCAGACCTCGCCGAACGGATGAAGATGTATAAGCTGCGCGCCAAGGTCGAGATCAATGACGTTTCCGCCGACTATACGGTGGCGGCGATCTGGGGCGGCGCCCATGCCCCGCGCGGCGAGGGTCCCCTGTGGTTCGCCGATCCGCGGCTTCCAGAGCTCGGCTATCGCGAGCTCACCACGCTGCGCTCCGACTGGGCGCTCGGCGGCGAAGAGTGCGATAGCGCCACGCAGGACGACTATCACGCGCACCGCATCGGTTTGGGTGTGCCGGAGGGCGGCAGGGACTACGCATTCGGCGACGCATTCCCGCATGAGGCGCTGCTCGACCAGCTGCACGGGGTCTCCTTCGACAAGGGCTGTTACGTCGGGCAAGAGGTCGTCTCGCGCATGCAGAATCGCGGCACGGCACGGCGCCGCATTGTGCCGGTCGTCGCGGAAGCAGCGTTGCCGGCGAGCGGTGCGGCGATCATCGCCGCCGGCGTCGAGATCGGAACCCTCGGCTCGACGGCCGGCACACGCGGACTGGCGATGCTCCGTCTCGACCGCGTGGCCGAGTTCGTCGAGAAAGGCGAAAGCCTGCGCGCTGGCAGCGTGGCGGTGCGCGTCGAGATACCGGCGTGGGCACGGTTCACGCCTGCGCCAACATCGGCGGGCTCAGCGGCATGACACGGCCACACGCGCGGGCGCCGATGCGTTGCACCTGGGTTGGCGATGACGCCGAATATCAGCGTTATCACGACGAGGAATGGGGCGTTCCCTTGACGAACGACCGGGCCATCTTCGAGAAGCTGGTTCTGGAGGGCTTCCAGGCTGGTCTGTCGTGGATCATCATCCTGCGCAAGCGCGAGAACTTCCGCCGCGCCTTCGACAAGTTCGACCCCGAGCACATCGCCCGCTATGGCGCCCGGGATATCGCGCGGCTGATGGGCGATGAAGGTATCGTGCGCAACCGGGCCAAGGTCGAGGCGACGATCGACAACGCCAAGGCCTATCTCCGTTTGCGCGAGCGCACCACATTGAAGAAGCTGTTGTGGGACTTTCTCGGCCACGCCGGCCCGGTGCAGAACCGCGCTCGATCCATGACCGACATTCCGGCCGAGACGGAGCTGTCGAAGCGCATCTCAAAGGCGTTGAAGGCCGAAGGCTTCCGTTTCATCGGGCCGACCACCGTCTACGCCTTCATGCAGTCGTCGGGGATGGTGAACGATCATCTCGTCGACTGCTTCCGCTATGCGGAGTGTGCAAGGCTGCAGCGAGCGAGCGTGCGGTCATGAGCAGCCGCGAGGAAAGCAAACCCGCTGGTCGCGCCTGGCAGCGCATGCTGTCGGGGCGCCGGCTCGATTTGCTCAACCCCTCCCCGGACGACGTAGCGATCGAGGACATCGCGCATGGCTTGGCGCGGGTGGCCCGCTGGAACGGGCAGACGCTGGGCGCACATGCCTTCTCCGTCGCCCAGCACGCGCTGATCGTCGAGGACATCGCCTACGCCCGCAACCGCGAGTGGCCGGCACGCTGGCGGCTCGCGACCCTGTTGCATGATGCCCCAGAGTACGTCGTCGGCGACCTCATCAGTCCCTTCAAGACGGCCATCGGCCTCGACTACAAATCCTTCGAGTTGCGTCTACTCGCCGCAATCCATACCCGCTTCGGGTTGCCGGCCGAATTACCGGGCAATGTTCAGGCGGAGATCAAGGCCGCCGACCGCATCGCCGCCTACTTCGAGGCCACGCGCCTGGCGGGTTTCAGCGAGCCGGAGGCAACGATTTACTTTGGTCAGCCGAAAGACTTGGACGCAGCGACGGTTGCGGCCTTGACGGCCCTCGAACCGCTGCCTGCCAATGCAGCCCAGACGGCGTTTCTCGATCGATTTTGGGATTTGATTGAACGTTTGTGAGCATTGCGCGTTGTGAAGGCGAACGCCGGACGGGCGCACTGCGTTCGGAAAAGCGCCACGTTCGAATTCAAGCCTCCGTTGCAGGGGGTCTCCAACACCACTTGGAGGACAGCCAATGTCGTATAGCCACCAGCTCAGGGAGACGACGCAGCGGGTGAAAGGCGAGCTTGACCCTGGAACCGCTGCCGGCACGGCCGGGGTGGAGATCGGCCTCAACGCGGCCATCGTCGCGGTGACCGACAACGAGCCCGTCGTGCTCATCATCCGCAGCGAGGCGGATTCGGCCGGTGCCACGGACGGTCTGCCTTTCGGCCCCTTCTCGCCGTTGCAGCATCGCACCTTCGAAGGCGGCCTGCGCGCCTGGGTGCATCGGCAGACGGGTCTGGAGCTCGGATACGCAGAGCAGCTCTACACCTTTGGCGACCGTGGACGTCACGCCCAGCCGGGCGATGTCGGCCCGCACGTGGTCTCCATCGGCTATCTGGCACTAACGCAGGCCAAGCCGCCGCTTGAAATGCAGCATGGCGCATGGCGCAGCTGGTACCATTATTTCCCCTGGGAGGACTGGCGCCGCGGCCGCCCGGAGATCCTCGAGAGCACAATCGAGCCTCGCCTGCGCGAGTGGGTCGCATCCCAGCGGGGCGCAACGCCATTGCCGATCAGCCGACAGGAGCGGGTGCGTATCTGTTTCGGCCTTGATGGCGCGGCGTGGGACGAGGAAAAAGTCCTCGACCGCTACGAGCTACTTTATGAGGCGGGGCTGGTCGATGAGGCCGCGCGCGACGGACGTGAAGCCGCCCGCCAATGGAGCGAACGCCCGCGCCTTGGGGTGCCGATGCGCTATGACCATCGGCGCATCCTCGCAACTGCCATCGGCCGCGTGCGTGCCAAGATCAAATACCGGCCGGTCATTTTCGAGTTGATGCCGGATGACTTCACGCTGTTCGAGCTGCAGCGCACAGTGGAGGCCATCCTCGGGCCGCACCTGCACAAGCAGAACTTCCGCCGCCTGGTCGAAGGCGCCGGACTGGTTGAGACCACCGGCGAGGTGAAGATGCGCACCGGTGGGCGCCCCGCAAAGCTTTACCGCTTCCGCCGCGAGGTGCTGCTCGAGCGTCCCGCCCCCGGCGTTCGCGTCAAGCCGGGCAAGGCCTGAGGTGGGTGCTCAACAGGTAGGCTGGTTGCACATCTGATGGGGAACTAATTCGCCAGTCCGGGCCTACTGGCCACTGGGAGTTAGATGAGCTAATCTCTTGCTCACCCTTGGAGTGCTCAAAAAGAGCATTATATGAAGCATAACCGGCCCCGGCGCCGGCTGATTTGATGAGCCATTTATGCTCAAAATGAGCATAGTCGGCTTGAGGAGGCAAGCGATGGATACGCTCGACGTCAGCACCGTTTCTGTCCGCCGTAAGCGCCCCGCGGCGCCGGCCGAGCGGGACGCGCTGCCGCCGTTCACGGCTGAGCTCGCCGCCGAGATGGCTCCCGTGTATGCCCGCGTCCAGCACGTCGTGACGCCGATGGAGTGGCCAGCGTATGCGCCGCTGATCAAGGTCATCAACGAGCTCAAGAAGGAGCGCAACGCCGTCGTCCTGGCGCACAACTACATGACGCCGGAAATCTTCAACTGCGTCGGCGATTTCCGCGGCGACAGCCTGCAGCTCGCCAAGGAGGCCGCGCGCACCAAGGCCGACGTCATCGTGCAGGCGGGCGTGCACTTCATGGCCGAGACCTCCAAGCTCTTGAGCCCGGACAAGACCGTGCTCATCCCCGATCTGCGGGCTGGCTGCTCGCTTGCCGACTCGATCACGGCCGAGGACGTGCGCATGCTGCGCGAGATCTACCCCGGCGTGCCCATCGTCACCTACGTCAACACGTCGGCGGCGGTGAAGGCCGAGTGCGACATCTGCTGTACCTCCTCGAACGCGGTGAAGATCGTCGAGAGCCTCGGCGCCCCGCGCGTGCTGCTCATTCCCGACGAGTACCTGGCGAAGTACGTGCAGACGCAGACGAAGGTCGAGATCATCGCCTGGAAGGGCCACTGCGAGGTGCACGAGCGCTTCACAGCCGAGGACATCGCAGCGATGCGCGCGGCCGATCCGGGCATGAAGGTCATCGCGCATCCCGAGTGCCCGCCCGACGTGATCGAGGCTTCCGACTTCACGGGCTCGACGGCGGCGATGATCAACTGGGTGACCAGCAAGCGGCCGCGCAAGGTAGCGCTCATCACCGAATGCTCAATGGCCTCGAACGTTGCCGTCGAGGCACCGGACGTCGAGTTCATCCGGCCGTGCAACCTGTGCCCGCACATGAAGCGGATCAGCTTGCAGAACATCTACGAGGCGCTGCGCGACATGAAGTACGAGGTCACCGTCGATCCGATCGTCGCCGCCAAGGCCCGCCGCGCGGTCGAGCGCATGGTCAATCTCACCAACTGACGCGGCTCCGGCGGGCGCCCTCCCGGCGTTCTGGCGCAGCATTCCGTCCCCTCGGGAATGTCCATGACACACAAGCCCAATCGGTCCAGCGCACCAGGCTTCCGCGCCGCGCGCGATGAACGTCTCGGCGCCGAGGGCGACGTCGTCATCGTCGGCGCCGGATTGGCAGGGCTGTTCACCGCGCTGAAGCTGGCGCCGATGCCGGTCACCGTCGTGGCGGCGGCGCCGCTCGGCCAAGGCGCATCGACCGGCTGGGCGCAAGGCGGCGTCGCGGCGGCCGTCGGCAGCAACGACCGCGCCGATTTGCACGCCGCCGATACGGTCGCGGCCGGCGCCGGCATCGTCGATGCCGAAGTCGCACGCTTCGTCGCTGCGGACGGCCCGCAGCGCATCGCTGACCTCAGCGGCTACGGCATCCCCTTCGACCGCGACGACAGCGGCGCGTTCGCGCTCAGCCAGGAGGCGGCGCACACGCGCCGGCGCGTCGTGCACGTATCGGGGGACCGCACTGGCGCCGCCATCCTCGAGGCGCTGATCGCCAGGGTGCGGGCTACGCCGTCGATCCGCGTTCTCGAGGGCTACGAGGCGGACGAGCTGATCGTCGCAGATGGACGCGTCGAGGGGGTTCGTCTGGTGCGTACCGTCGCCAGCGGGAAGGAAGTTTACGAGTATTTTCCAGCCTGCGCCGTGGTGCTGGCGACGGGTGGCGTCGGCGCCCTCTATGCGGTGACGACCAATCCGCCCTATGCGCGCGGTGAATCCATCGCCATGGCGGCGCGTGCCGGCGCGGTGATCGCCGATGCAGAGTTCGTGCAATTCCACCCGACCGCCATAGACGTAGGGCTCGACCCTGCGCCTCTGGCAACAGAAGCCCTGCGCGGCGAAGGCGCGACCCTGGTCAATGCGCACGGCGAGCGCTTCATGACGAAAGTCGATGCGCGCGCCGAGCTTGCCCCGCGCGACGTGGTGGCGCGGGCGGTATTCACCGAAATCGCAGCCGGGCGCGGCGCCTATCTCGACTGCCGCACGGCCATTGGCGAGCGCTTCGCCTCCGCCTTCCCGACCGTTTACGCGCTTTGCCAGAAGGCGGGCATCGATCCCGCGCGGCAGCTCATTCCCGTCGCGCCGGCGGCGCACTATCACATGGGCGGCATCGCCACGGATGCGCGCGGGCGTTCGAGCGTGCCGGGCCTGTGGGCCGTCGGCGAAGTGGCGTCGACCGGCCTGCACGGCGCCAACCGGCTCGCCTCCAACTCGTTGCTGGAGGCGCTGGTGTTCGCCGCGCGTGCCGCCGAGGATATCGGGCATCTGGAGCGGGGCGGCGGGCATGCGCCGCGCACCAACCTGCAGCGCGTCGGCGACGTCGTCACCGATCATGCCAAGACGCGCGGACCGGCAGTGATGCGGCTGCGGCGCGTGATGAGCGAGCACGTCGGCGTCGTGCGCAATGCGCATGGCCTGAAGAAAGCCATTGCCACGCTGCGCGACATCGAGCGCCAGGCTGGCTCCGATCGCGTGCTCGCCAACATGGCCGTGGCGGCGCGTTTCATCGCTGTGGGCGCGCTCTTGCGCGAAGAGAGCCGCGGCGCGCAGGCGCGCAGCGATTTTCCCACTCCGAGCCCCGCGTTCGCGACGCGCGCGTTTCTCACTCTCGAGCACGTCGATGAGATCGGTGCGCGGCCGCTGGCCACCGTGCCGAGCGGGTGGCAGTGGCAGGCCGGGGCAGCGCGATGAGCGGCGCTGCTCCCGAGCTGCGTCTCCCAAGCTCGGTCGTCGACAAGGCAGTGGCCGAGGCGCTGGCCGAGGATCTCGGCCTCGGCGGCGACATCACGACCGAGGCTACGATCCCTTCCGGAACGCGCGCCGCGGGCGTCATCGCCGCGCGCCAGCCGGGGACCATCGCCGGCGTGCAGCTTGCCGAGGCGGCGTTCAAGACGCTCGATCCGTTCGTGCAGTTCGATGTGATCGCCGGCGACGGCCGGCGTGTCGAAGCGGGCGGCACGATTGCGCGCGTCGGTGGTGATGCGCGCGCGCTGCTCGGCGCGGAGCGCACGGCGCTCAACTTCCTCGGCCATCTCAGCGGCATCGCCACGCTCACGGCGCGTTACGTCGCCGAGGTTGCCGGCACGCGCGCCCAAATCGTCGACACGCGCAAGACCATGCCGGGCCTGCGCGCGTTGGAGAAGTTTGCCGTGCGCTGCGGCGGCGGGGTTAACCACCGCTTCGGTTTGTTCGACGCCGTGCTGATCAAGGATAACCACATCGTCGCCGCCGGCGGCATCGGCGCCGCGCTGGAACGCGCGCGGGCACGCGCTGGCCACATGGTAAAGGTTGAGATCGAGGTGTCATCGCTCGATGAGCTCGTCGAGGCGCTGCGGCTCGCTCCCGACGCAGTCCTACTCGACAACATGCCGGTTGCGATGCTCAAAGCGGCAGTGGCGGAGGTTGCGGGGCGGGTCATCACCGAGGCGTCGGGAGGCATAACGCTCAACACGGTGCGCGCGATCGCCGAGACAGGCGTCGATCTCATCTCGGTCGGCGCGCTGACGCATTCGGCGCCAGTGCTCGATATCGGGCTCGACTTCAACACGCGGTCATAGACAACCGGTGTTCAACGCTTGATTTCGCCATAGTTGCTGCGCAAATCACCGGTGTGGGCAGTGTGCCTGTCCTCTAGGGGAGGACTTTATGGACTCTTTACGCGGCATTGTGATCTGGGGTGGCGTGGCACTTGCCTCGGCGATCATTGCCGGGCTGCTGGCCGGCGTGAAAAACCGTGACTACTCGTCATGGATCGCGTGGTGCTTCGTGTTGCCGCCGCTCGTCCTCGTTCTCTTGTTGCTGCCGCGCTACGAAGGTTCACGCCCCAAGCAGCCGCGCCTCGATGAGAGCGAAGGCCGTCACTGGTAGCTCGACACGTCAATCGGCCACCGCCTTTCCGGTGCGCGCACTGATTGATGCCTGCGCCGCGGCGAGCCGCGCGATGGGCACGCGATAGGGCGAGCACGACACGTAGTCGAGACCCACGCTGTCGAAAAACGCGATCGACTTCGGATCGCCGCCATGCTCGCCGCAAATACCCACCTTCAATCCCGGCTTTGCGGCGCGACCGCGCTCGACCCCGCAGCGCACGAGCTCGCCCACACCCTCGACATCGATGGATACAAACGGATCGACGGCAAAGATCCTCTGATGCGCATAGGCTTCGAGGATGGGTGCGGCGTCGTCGCGGCTGAGGCCGAGGGTCGTCTGCGTCAGATCGTTGGTGCCGAAGGAGAAGAACTGGGCCCCGGTTTCGCCTTCGGCGACTTCGCCGGCGCGCAGCGCCGCGCGCGGCAGCTCGATCATCGTGCCGACGAGAAAGTCGAGCTTGTGCCCCGTTTCCTTCTCCACCACGGCGGCAGTGCGCACGATGACCTCGCGCAGGATGGCGAACTCGCCGCGGTAGGCGACGAGCGGCACCATGATCTCGAGCTGTACGCGCTCGCCGGTCCGCTTTGCCACGGCGATCGCCGCCTCGAAGGCGGCGCGCGCCTGCATTTCTGGAATCTCGGGATATAGGATGGCTAGCCGGCAGCCGCGGAAACCCAGCATCGGATTGAACTCCGATAGCTGCGATATGCGTTGCTCCAGCTTCTCAGACGAGACACCGAGCTCGGCGGCGATGGCAGGAATTTCGGCGGCTTCGTTCGGCAGGAACTCGTGCAACGGCGGATCGAGTAGGCGCACCGTGACGGGTAGACCCGCCATGATCTCGAACAGCTGCTCGAAGTCGGCGCGCTGCATGGGCAGGATCTTGGCCAGAGCCGCGCGACGCCCAGCGGCGTCCTCGGCGAGGATCATCTGGCGCACGGCAAAAATGCGTTCGGCATCGAAGAACATGTGCTCGGTGCGGCACAGGCCGATGCCCTCGGCGCCGAAGTCGCGCGCCTGACGCGCGTCGCGGGGGGTGTCGGCGTTGGTACGCACGCTGAGACGCCGCTCGGCGTCGGCCCATCCCATCAGCATAGCGAAGGCGCCAGAAAGCTGCGGCTCGCGCATTTTGGCGCGGCCCTTCAGCACTTGGCCGGTGCTGCCGTCGATGGTGATGACGTCGCCCTTGTGCAGGGTGCGCCGGCCAACCTGCAGCGTTCCAGCCTTGGCGTCGATACGCAGCGCACCAGCACCCGATACGCATGGCCGGCCCATGCCGCGCGCCACGACCGCAGCGTGGCTGGTCATGCCACCACGTGCCGTGAGGATGCCGACGGCGGCGTGCATGCCGTGGATGTCCTCCGGGCTGGTCTCGAGACGCACGAGGATGACATCTTGGCCATGGGCGCGCTCCGCCTCGGCCTCGTCGGCGGTGAATACGATCTCGCCGGACGCCGCGCCCGGCGAGGCCGGCAGCCCCCTCGTCAGGACATCCTTCTCAGCGTCGGGATCGAGGGTCGGGTGCAGCAGCTGATCGAGCGCCGCGGCATTGACGCGCATCACCGCCTCTGACTTGGAGATCACGCCCTCCTCGGCGAGATCGACGGCGATGCGCAGCGAAGCCTCCGCGGTGCGCTTGCCGGAGCGCGTCTGCAGGATCCACAGCTTGCCATTCTCGATCGTGAACTCGACATCCTGCATGTCCCGATAGTGCTTCTCGAGCCGCTGGAAGATGCTGCTCAGGTTGGCGAACAGCTTGGGCATCAGCACTTCCAGCGACGGGTTCTCGTCCCGCGCCTCGCGGCGCGCTTTCTCGGTCAACGCTTGCGGGGTGCGGATGCCGGCGACCACGTCCTCGCCTTGCGCGTTGATGAGGAACTCGCCGTAGATCTCCCTGGCGCCGGTCGAGGGGTTGCGCGTAAAGGCGACGCCGGTGGCGCTGCTTTCGCCGAGGTTGCCGAACACCATCGCCTGCACGGTGACGGCGGTGCCCCAACTGTCGGGGATGTCGTGCAGCCGTCGATAGGTGTTGGCCCGCGCGTTCTGCCAGGAGCCGAACACGGCGGCGATGGCACCGTAGAGCTGCTCGGAGGTATCCTGCGGGAAAGGACGGCCAAGGTTGTCGACGACGGCCTGCTTGTACTCCTCGATGATTTCGGCCCAGTTCTCAGCCGTGAGCTCGGTATCGGAGGCGAGCGCGTTGAGGTTCTTGAAGTTCTCCAAGAGGTCCTCGAACACGCCGTGATCGACGCCGAGCACGACGTCGGCGTACATCTGGATGAAGCGGCGATAGCTGTCATAAGCGAAGCGTCGGTCGCCCGACCGCGTAGCAAGCCCCTCGACCGTCGCGTCGTTGAGACCGAGGTTGAGGATAGTGTCCATCATCCCCGGCATCGAGGCGCGCGCCCCCGAGCGCACCGAAAGCAAGAGCGGACGGTTCACGTCGCCGAACGTGGCGCCCACCTCGTCGCCGATCAGGCGCACGGCCTTTTCGACCTGCGGCCTGAGGCCGTCGGGCAGCTTGCGCCCGAGCGCGTAGTAGGCATCGCAGACCTTGGTGGTGATGGTGAATCCGGGCGGCACGGGAAGCCCGAGGCTCGCCATCTCGGCGAGGTTGGCCCCCTTGCCGCCGAGCAGCTCCGTCATATTGGCGCGGCCGTCGACATAGCCGGCCGCAAAGGCATAGACCCACTTCGGCTCGGTCTGCCCAGACCTGTCCGCCATCTTGTCTCTTCCCCGCGGCGTTATCGCTCGCTCCGCTGCGTGTGATGGCATATCAGCCTCCTCGCCTGCTCGGAAGGTGGGCGATCTTGCCCACTAGTGTCCCGATTCCGAAGTTCGCGAGAGTCTGCAGCTGGGCCAGAAGCTAAGGGACACTAGAATCATAGACTTGCTAGTGTGATTCAGATCGAGAAATTCGCTCGACACCGCGCCGTTGATGATGGCGAATTTCTCGATCATCACACTAGGGAAACTGCGAGCTGCGCCTGTGCGTTCCTCGCCGCCTTTGACGCCGCCGCTGGCATATTTCACTGTGGCGGCGCCGACCGGGGAGAAGAGCCTATGAGCGAACAGCTAAACCAAGTCCTCACGACGCTGGACGATACGAGCGATGCGGCGCTGGCGCGGCTGTTCCAATTGCTCCGTATCGAGAGCGTGTCGACCGATCCGGCCTACAAGGCCGGCTGCCTGGAGGCCGCCGACTGGTGCGCCAACGAGTTGCGCGACCTCGGCTTTGATGCGCGCGTCGTGCCGACGACCGGCCACCCGATGGTGGTGGCGCACGACAAGGCCGAGCGTGCACCCGGCGTCCCGCACGTGCTGTTCTACGGCCACTACGATGTGCAGCCGGCCGATCCGGTGAACCTGTGGAACTCGCCGCCCTTCGAGCCGATCATCGCATCCGACGCGGCCAACGGTCAGGTGATCGTGGCGCGCGGCGCCGAGGACAACAAAGGCCAGATGATGACCTTCTTCGAGGCGATGCGCGCCTGGAAGGCCGTGGCCGGCCAGCTCCCCATCTCGGTGTCGGTCGTGCTCGAGGGCGAGGAGGAGTGCGGCTCACCCTCGCTGCCGGCGTTCCTGGCCGAGTATGGCGCTGAGCTCAAAGCCGACGTTGTGCTCGTCTGCGATACCGGCCAATGGGACAAGGACACGCCCGCCATCACCACCATGCTGCGCGGGCTGGCGTCGATCGAGGTGACGCTCACCGGCCCGGCGCGCGATCTGCATTCCGGCATCTACGGCGGGCCGGCGCTCAACCCGATACGCCTCCTGGCGCGCATCATTGCTGCCATGCACGACGACAACGGGCGCGTAACAATTCCCGGCTTCTACGACGGCGTTTCCGAGCCGGCGCCGGCGCAGAAGGAGCAATGGAATGGGCTCGGCTTCCGTGGCGAGGATTTCCTCGCCGCCGTCGGCCTGAAACAAGCGGCGGGCGAGACCGACCGCTCGGTGCTGGAGCAGCTGTGGTCGCGGCCGACGCTGGAATTCAACGGCATCACCGGCGGCTATCAAGGCGTGGGCACCAAAACGGTCATTCCGTCGAAGGCATCGGTGAAGATCACCTGCCGCCTCGTCGCCGGCCAGGATCCGAACAAGGTGCTTGCCGCCATCGAGGCGTTCGTACGCGCGCGCCTGCCTGCCGATTGCCGCGCCGAGTTCACGAGCAAGCAAGCTGGCACGGCGATTTCCTTTGCGACCGACACCGCCGCCATGCAGGCCTGCGCCGCCGCGCTTGCCGACGAGTGGGGGCGCCCCGCCGTGCTCATGGGCTCGGGCGCCTCCATCCCCATCGTCACCTCGTTCAAGGAGGCACTCGGCTGCGACAGCCTGATGATCGGCTTCGGCCTCGACGATGACCGCATCCACAGCCCCAACGAGAAATACAATCTATCGAGCTTCAAGAGGGGCGCGCGCAGCTGGGCACGTATCCTGGAGCGCCTTGCGAACGCCACGTCGGCGACGTAGTCAGCAGCACATGAACGTGCGCCACATCACTCTGCTGTTGCTGACGGGCACCGCTGCACTTGCCGCCGCAGCCACGTGCGCGCAGGACCTGCACAAGGCGCCCTGGCCGAGCGAAGTTTTCAACCCCACGCCGCAGCAGAACGTTGCCGGCAAGTTCGACTACTACACGTTGGTCATGTCGTGGAGCCCCACGCACTGCGTCACCGCGCAGGAGGGTCGCGACGAAGACCAGTGCGCACGCCTCGACGGCCTGCGCTACGGCTTCGTGCTGCACGGCCTGTGGCCACAATACGAGCGAGGGTACCCGGAGGCCTGCCGCATTGGGCGCAAGCCGTTCGTTCCCCAACCGGTCATCAACAGCATGCTCGACATCATGCCGTCGGGCGGTCTCGTCATCCATGAATACAAGCTCCACGGGACGTGCTCGGGGCTCGACCCGGAGAACTACTACAAGCTGTCGCGCCGGATGTTCGCGAGCGTGCGCATGCCCGAGCGCTTCAGGAACCCGTTCGAACCCCAGTTCATGGCCCCGCGCGAGATCGAGGCTGAGTTCATGCGCGCCAATCCTTGGCTGCGGCCGGAGATGATTGCCGTCACCTGCGGCGGTCCCGGCAATCGGCTGCGCGACGTGCGCATTTGCCTGACGCGCGAGGGAGCGGGTCGCGCGTGCGGACAGAATGAAAACCAGCGCAAGCTGTGCCGCGCCGACCAGGTGCATGTACCCCCGGTACGCTCGACGCGGCGCGAGGACGGCACCACCTCGTCGAATCGGCTGCAGCCCAAGCGCGATCGCGGGTTGCCGCGGCCGCGCGTCATCGAGGCGCCCGCTCGCTTTTGACGCTCGACCGCAGCCGGCGATAGCTGTGGAAATCGGCACGCGCGCAACGGCCGCCGCGGAGCTGCCGCATTGCCCGGTGGCTGCCCGCTTCGCAGACTCCTCTCGTGATTCTGGGGGCGGGGCCATGCGGGAAATTGAGGCGGCACAACCAGTTTGGCGGTCGACGCAGCGCGCCTCTCTGCAGACGCGCGCGCCGCATGCCTCGCCTCCCCGCCGCCCGGGGCGCGGCACCGCCTTGGGAGCAGCCCTCGGTTTCGCGTGCGGGGCGATCTTCTGGCACGGCGCCGGTCTCTCCACGCTCATTTTCACAGATCCACGCGATGGTGGTGGTAGCTCCGCCGCGCCAGCGCGCCGCGCGCAGGTTGGCGCCGAAGCGCTGGAGACGGGGAGCCTGCCGACGATCTACCGCGTCGATCCGGCGGCCTGCACGAGCCTCGAGCTCGACCGCCGCTCCAACCGCACGGTCGTGCGCCCGTGCCCGTCCGACGGCTTGGCACTGCGGCTCGACCAGGGCGATGACCGCGAGGATCTCGCTAACCTCGCTGCCGACTACGGCATGCGCTGAAAGCGTCGTCTCTGAGATCGGGTGCTTACGCCGCCTTGCGCAGCCGCTCGGCGCGCCAGCCATGCGGCGGCACGGCGATGTAGCCGAGCCCCACCGGCGCATGCTCCTCGCAGAGGATCGTCGGATCAATGCTCCAGCGATTAGCCAGACGCATCACGTGATCCTCGGTCGGATGCAGGATCAGCTCGCCGCCGGCATCGCCCTTGCGTCCACGCACGCCGCGCAACTCGAAGAGCTTCAGCCCCAGCGCTCGCTCCTCCTTGCTCGGCCGACCCTTGTTCCAGATGATGCCCTCGTCGCTCACCGCAAAGGCGCGAACGAGCCGGCCATCCTTCACCCGTGCCCAGGCGTAGTAATCGATGGGCGGGTAGCTGAAGTAGTACTGCACCTCATCGAAGCGTCCGCCGAGCTCAACCAGCAGAGGTGTGCATTTGTCGACGAAGCCGCTCCCCAATGGATGCGGGAGCGGCAGTCCGACGACGAACGTCCAGCCATCGACGGGCGGCGAGACGAAGATGCGCGCGGCACCGAGCCAATCGTCGTAGACGGCCCCGATACCCGAGTTCCAGTTGCACGGGGTCGCTGCCTCGAGCCGCATCGCCTCGATGACCGACTCCGCATCGTCGCTGCGGATGGCGAGCCACGCCATGGCGCAGCCGAAGGCGCGCGGTCCATCCGGGTTTTGCGCGAGGACGAGGCGCTTCTCCCCGGCGCCGCGGGCCAGCCAATAGGCCCCCGCGACGGTGAATGCGATCATGCCGAAGATGATGATGAGCACGCCGCGCCCGTGTTCTGCCTGTTCGCCGCGTTTATGCTGCGCGTTGGCCGGCGCAAGCAATATGCGGGGATGGTGCGATTGGGGAAAAAAACATCGGCCAGGCGCAGCGCGGAACGAGGCCAGCTTGCGCCACCGCCGGCAGCGGGTATCCGGCGGACGCCGCAAAGCTGGCCTCTGGCCTCGCGGAGCGCGCCATTTGAGGGCGTCTGGCGTGCTCTGCGTCTTGGCTGCCGGGGCCACCGCTGGTCAGCCAGCGAACGGCCGGCGGCCAAATGCTGCAAAAAGCACGCGTACGGATAGCTGAGGTCTGTGACAGGGCTGTGTCGGCGCAAGCCGAATCGAAAAGGCGGCGGGCTGCGCGCCCACCGCCTTCAAATTGATGTCAGCCTGACAAGCCCTTAGGGAACGACGACCTTGGCCGAGAAGACGAAGCGCTCGTCGCACAGGAAGTCGGCGGCGCAAATAGGGCCGAATGCATCGCCGCCAATGTTGGTATCCCAGTACCGGAAGTCGAAGCTGATATTGTCGACGGCCACGTTGAGGCCAGCGTTCCAATAGTAATACTCGTCGTCGTTGCCATTGACGTTGACGAAGTAACCCTCGTCCGAATCTCCCTTCTGCCAGCCGACCACGCCGTTGATCACCGGCGTGAAGATGTGGACCTTGGGCAGCGTCCAGGCAGCAAAGGTCTCGATCGTCCAAACCGGCCCGGTCTCGAAAACGTAATCCGGCGAATAGAAGACGGTTGTACCGGTGACGAGGCTCGGATGCAGTGCCGACCAGCTGTAACCTGCCTTGAACTCAAGATAGTTCAAGTCGGGTAGAGGAACCGAGTCCGGATTGGCGCCGGGATACGAGTAGTAGATGACGCCGAAGTCGAGGTTGATGGTGCCGAACGGAGAATTCCACGTAGGCTTGATGCCTCCGTACCAATCGACCTCGGCATCGGCGGGCGGGGCATCGGCAAAGTCGACCAGCGAGGCCCAAACGCCAGCATAGAGGATGCCCCAGGCAATATCGACGCCGCCTTGGATAGCCGGGTCATTGTCGGTCTGAGACACGCCGCGGAACACGTAGTCCGAGGTCGCGCCGATATTGAACGAGTAGGTGAACTTGCGGCCCTCGTCGACCGCCGCCGGTGCAGCGACCTCGTAGCCGTCGGCGAGCGCGCCGCCCACACTGGCGACAAGCGCTACACCCAGCGCGCCGCACACCGACAAGAAATTCCGTGAACCGGTCATGATGAGGTCCATCCCCCGTTTGGCATAGACGCGCCCACCGCCCCTGCCGCAGACGCGGCTTTGGTTCAGGAGGCCCGAGAAGCTGCTTCGACACAAGGCAGATTTTGACCCTAGGAGGCGGCTTGCTGTGCCGGTGTGGCGCGCTGGCCACGACTTCTGAATTACCTGTTAACGCGGGGTGCGCGCCGCCCCACAGCAATCGGGGCCGGGCAGATGCCCGACCCCGATCAAGGACCAGCTGAGAGAGCCAGCTTACGGCAGCACGACCTTGGCCGAGAACACGAAGCGGCCGTCGCAGAGGTCGTTGATGCAGGTGAGACCATCCGAGACCGCGTTGGAGGCATCGGTCCCCCAATAGCGGAAGTCGAAAATCAGCTTGTCGACCGCCAGCGCGAGACCCGCATTCCAGTACCAGTACTCGCCAAAACCGTTCCAGAGATCGTAGGAGTCTCCGCCGGTCTGATAGCCGACGACGCCGTTGATGGTGGGCGTGAACACACCGATCTGGTGGAAGGTGTAGCCGGCCTGGCCCTCAAAGGTCCAAACGCTGCCCGTCTCGGCGAAGTAGTCGGGCGACCAGAAGATGTAGCCGCCCAGCGCGAGCTTCTCGTGGATGGTGCCGCTGACGCCGGCCTTGAGCTCGACGTAGTTGAGCTGGGGATAGTCGACGGGCGTGATAGGGCCCTCACCCGGGTAGGTGTAGTAGATGACGCCAAAATCGAAGGTGGCCGGGCCCCACGTCGGCTTGATGCCGCCGTACCAGTCCATCTCTACCTTGGCGTCGTTGTTACCCGCTTCGAAATCGACGCCCGAAGCCCACCAACCGGCGTAGAAGATGCCGTAGCCGATATCAATGCCGCCTTGGATGGTCGGATCATTGTCAGTCTGCGAGATGCCGCGGAAGACGTAGTCCGAGTACCCGCCGATATTGAAGGAATAGGTGAACTTGCGGCCTTCGTCGGCAGCTGCCGGGGCCGCAACCTCGTACCCGTCGGCGGCGGCGGTTCCGGAGATCGCGAAGAGCGCTAGTCCTACCGCCCCGCACAGGGCAGCAAGCTTTGAAGTGTTCGTCATGTGAAGCCAATTCCCTCTTGCTTTCGAGGGCAAGAACGCGCCCAACCGCCAGAAACGACATCCGCGGTGCGCGTTACGGGAATCCACGGCGTGCGATCAGGAACGCCTTAATTCACCGATGTTCACAAGATGCAATCAGGTTATCCCAATGATGTAGGTCAGAAGGCGTTGCGCGAGAGCAACTTTGCCTTAAAAATCAGGCTTATATCTGATCGGAAATTAGGCACATGATGCAAAACGGGGCCGATTTTCTCGGCCCCGTTGCAGGGATTTGATCTGCTTGGTCGGATCAGGGCAGCGCGAGGGTCACAGAGAATACGAACCGCTCGTCGCAAGTGCTGGGAAGAACACCGAAGCAATCAGTCTCGCCAGCATCGGTATCCCAGTAGCGGAAGTCGAAGGTCAGCTTGTCAACGGCGAGGGCCAAGCCCGCATTCCAGTACGTGTAGTCAAACACATCGAGTGCAGCCGTTTTGAAGTCATAGTGCCCGACGACGCCGCTGATGGTCGGCGTGAACATATGGAAGGTCGGCAGCGTATAGGCCAACGTTCCTTCGTACCCAATACTCGACGTCGTTGTAATCGGGCGAGTAGTAGACGGCGGCACCGGCCGTCGTGCTCTTGAAGATCTCGCCGCTGACGCCGGCCTTCAGCTCGAGAAGCTCGGGATCGAACCCCGGGCTATAGCCAGGGTAGGCGTAGTAGATCACACCGAAATCGAACGTCGCCGGCCCCCACGTCGGCTTGATACCGGCATAGTAGTCAACTTCGATTTCCGCCGTGTCGAGGGCGGTGCCGAAATCGACGTTCGAAGCCCAGATGCCGGCATAGAAGATGCCGTAGCCAATGTTGATCGAGCCCTGAATCGCAGGCTCGTTCTCTGTCTGAGAAATACCACGAAACACGTAATCGGACGTGCCCGTCGCGGTGAAGGAATAGGTGAACTTGCGGCCCTCATCGGCCGGGGCATCCTTGACGCTGCCCTCGTATCCGTCGGCGAGGGCGCCGCCGGTCAGCGCCAGAAGCGCGATACCCGCTGCGCCGCACAGGTTAATTACTCTACGAGACTCGGCCATGATGGAACTTTACCCCCGT
This sequence comes from Hyphomicrobium sp., assembly GCF_009026145.1. GTDB lineage: Bacteria > Pseudomonadota > Alphaproteobacteria > Rhizobiales > Hyphomicrobiaceae > Hyphomicrobium_A. The sequence continues at coordinate 17,084 of NZ_WBUE01000034.1, read as the reverse complement.
ACACTACTGACCCACTCAAAGCGCCGAACTCGTCTTTGCCGCTTGAACGGCGTACTCGAACGCTTCTGGAGTGTAGAAAAAGCGTAAACGGGGCTTGCCACAAGCCGAATCAGGGTCGCGCAACGTCTCGTCTGCAACCCTGTAGCTGGAATGCAACGAACTGCAGGTTTTGACTATAAATTGCCCAAAAGACGCATTGTGATAGGGCATCGAACGATACTGACTTGGATCAAGGACTGGGCGGCTGCTCAAAAAGGATGCAGCGTCCATGCACCGGCAATTGGACCCATTGGAGGCGCGGCGCTGGCGAAGCGCCAAGGGAGCTGCGATCATCACCACTCGCATGCCGCACGCCCCCTCGCAGACAGCCCTCATCACCGGCGCCGCGCGCCGCATCGGACGCGCCATCGCGCTCGATCTCGCCGCCCACGGCTGGCGCGTCGGCGTCCACTATCGGCATTCGCGCGCTGAGGCCGAGGCGCTTGCCGCCGAGATCGGCCGCTTGGGCGGCATGGCAGCGGCGCTGCATGCAAATCTCGCCGATTTCAACGACGTGCAGTCACTGGTCGGTCGCTGCGCCGAAGCGCTCGGGGCCCCCAGCTGCCTCGTCAACAACGCCTCGGAGTTCTTTCTCGACACGATCGGCTCGGTGACCCCGGCGGGGTGGGACACGCACCTCGACATAAACTTGAAAGCGCCAGTGTTTCTCGCCCAGGCGCTGTACGCCAACTTGCCGGAGGGCGTCGAGGGCAACGTCATCAACATCATCGACCAGCGGGTATGGCGGCCAACGCCCGATTTCTTCTCCTACACGATCTCCAAGGCCGGTCTGTGGACGGCGACCCAAACGCTGGCGCAGGCGATGGCGCCGCGCGTGCGCGTTAATGCCATCGGCCCCGGGCCGGTATTGCAGAGCGTGCACCAGACGCAGGCGGACTTCGCCGCCGAGACCCTATCGACGCCGTTGCAGCGCGGCCCCTCGCTGCCTGAGATTGCCGCAGCTGTCCGTTTCATCCTGGCCACGCCGTCGATGACCGGCCAGATGATTGCGCTCGATGGCGGCCAGCACCTCGCCTGAGCAGCCTCCCGGAGGTTTATGCGTTGAGGCTGTTTACCGCGCCGGCGGTAATGCTCAACGCCACAATTCCGCTCCCGCGCGCCCTAACTGGCGCCCAAATGCTGCGGCTTTCTCGTAAGCCTCGGGGGTCCGACGAATCGTAAACCGCCTATTAACGTTAAGCCTTTAAGAACGTTTGGTGGTTTCGTCGGGCGCTCTGACACGCAGCGCCGCGTTTAGACGGGTGTTCTCATGAAGCGCCTCTTCGGAGCATCGCTCACCATCGCTCTTGCCGCAGTCTTCAGCCCATCAGCCTTCGCGGCCGAACTTCCACAAGTCAAAATCACCGCCACCAACAATGTGCCCGAGTGCGCCACGCCCGGGCGGCTGATGGCATACCTGCAGTCCCGCAACCCGCGGCTCGACCCGCGCTTCGAGGGGGTCGCCACAGAGTATATGCGCCACGGAGCGGCCCTCGGCATCCGTTGGGATATCGCCTTTTTCCAGATGATCCTCGAGACCGGCGCGCTACGCTTCACCGGCGATGTGCGCGCCGACCAGAACAACTTCGCCGGCCTCGGCGCGTCCGGCGGGGGCGCGCACGGGGAGCGCTTCGCCGACATCTCGAGCGGCGTCAAAGCGCATCTGCAGCATCTTCTGATGTACGCCGGCGAGCGCATCGACAATCCTGTCGCCGAGCGCACCCGCAAGGTGCAGGAATGGGGCGTGCTGACCGATTGGCAAAAGTCGATCGACGGCCCGATGACCTATACATTGGTCGCCAAACAGTGGGCGCCGACCTCGCGCAACTACGTGCGCGATATTTCGGCCATCACCGACGGTTTCTATGCCGGCCACTGCAACGGCGAGGATCCAAACCCAGGCCTCGTGCAGGAAGCCATGCAGGGCCAGCCAAAGGCCAAGGCGAAGGCGAAGAAGGCGTCGACCGCAGTCGCCGCCGCCTCGCCGCCCGACGCAGCTCCGGCAGCCGAGCCGGCGGCCAAAGCTTCCGGCGCCGAGATCGCCAAGCGCAACATCGAGGAGGAGCGCAAGCAAGGCGCCCCGCTCAAGGCGCTCGGCGCCAGCATGGTGGCCGCTACGTCCGAGCCCGCCAAGAGCGTGGCCGAGCCGAAGCTGCCGGGGGAGGATGCTCCTCCGGTGACGCTGCTCAACGCCAAGGCCGAATCCAAGCCGGCGACGACGGCGGAAGCAACGCCGGAAGCCACGGCGCCGGCCGCCAAGACCGATATGAAGGCGAAATCGAAGCCGGAGGCCAAGTCGCTGGCCAAGGCCGAGCCGAAGGCGGATGCCAAGGGCGCCCCCGTGCAGACAGCCGCGCTCGGCAGCGCCGCAACGCAGTTGAAAACGCCGCCCGCCAAGAGCGCCAAGTGCAAGGTGTGGACGGCGAGCTATGGCGGCCAGCGCGCCGTCATCATCAAGGCCAATGGCAACGGCACCGTGAACTACACCGTGCTCGACGTTACCGAGGCCAACGAGAAGCGCGAGATCGACGCTTACATTGCCGCCTATGCCAAGGGTGGCGAGAAGGTCGCCTCCTTCCCCAGCCAGACCAAGGCGCTGAGCAAGGCCTTCGAGCTCTGCCCCGAGGGCTGAGCCTAGCGGGCGCGGCAGCCGAGCTGCGCCCGTCTCGACCGACGTGTCCCCAGCAGCCGTCTTGACGAGTACGTAGCAACGCCATGGTGACCCCATTGACGGCGAACGGGCGAGTTTCGTTTTTGAGCATCACACTGCACCGGTTGGCCATCACGGTATTGATGGCAGGCGTTGCCACAGGCGCCGCCGCCGCGCCGCCGAAGATCCGCACCGACACCGACAATGCGGTGCCTCGTTGCGTGACGCCCAAGCGCCTGATGGCCTTCATCAAGACGCGCAATGCCAACCTCAACCCGCGCTTCGCCGACATCGCCAGCTCCTACAAAAAGCACGGCGAGATCTGGCGCGTGCGTTGGGACTACGCGTTCTTCCAGATGGCGGTCGAAACCAACTTCCTGACCTACCGCAAGGGCAACGGCGGCTGGGGCGACGTCGATCCCAGGCAGAACAACTTCGCCGGCCTCGGCACCACCGGCGGCGGCGTGCCGGGCGACAGCTATCCCGACGTCAACACCGGCGTGCTGGCACAGATCCAGCATCTCGTCGTCTATTCGGGCGAGCGCATCGACGAGCCGATCGGAGCACGCACCAAGCTGAAGCAGGATGACATCCTCGCGGCGATGGCCGCCAAGAAGGGGCGGACAACCTTCGCCGATCTGTCGCGCCGCTGGGCCGCCGACCGGCACTATGGCGCCTCGATCGAGTGGGTGGCGAACAACTACCGGCAAGCGTTCTGCAAGGGCCCCGATCCAGTCGAGGAGGCCGAAGACAGCGCGGCGCCGCACAAGCAGGCGAAGCGGGCGGCAGTCGAGAAGCAGGAGCTGGCGCGTGCCGCCAACCTCGGCGGTCCGCAGCCTGTCGACGCCCAGGCCGCGCCAATCGCAGCCCCAGTGCGCACCATCTGGTCGGCAGCCGATGGGCCGGTCGCGTCGGCGACGGCGGCCGAGGTTGCCGAGCCGGCGCCGTCAACAGCTGCCACCGTCGAGGTGCACCCGGCCCCGCTGCCGGCGCGCAAGCCCGCGGTCGAGTTGACGGATGGTGCAGGGCCAGTCGTTGCCGAGCAGGTCGTTCAAACCGGAGAGGATCCGCCGCCGGCCGTTGTCGTCGCAAGCGCTGCGCAGCCCCAAGCTTCGCCCGCAGCGGTCGTAGCTGCAGAGGCAGCGCCTGCAAGCGCGCCCACTGAGGCAAGCGCGGCTCCGACTGCCTTTGCCTACGCCGGCGCGCTCGGCCAGGCGCTGCACGGGCCCGCCTCGGCGCCGAAAGCCACGCCCGGAGGCAACTGCCGCGTCACCAGCGCCAGCTACGGGGGCAAGAAGGCACTTCTGGTGCGCTCGGCACCGGCGGCCGAGGTGCATTACACGGTGCTGACCGTGCTCGAAGGTTTCGAGGCGTCGATGCTCGCCAACTACCTCAAGGCACACGCGCCGGGAGGATCGAGCGTCGGCGAGTTCGCGAGCAAGGATGCCGCGCTCGCCAAGGCCAGGGAGCTCTGTCCGAGTGCGGCGGGGGCTCCCCAGAGCGAGGGAGCCAGCGCAGGCTAGTGAAACTGCGATGCCTCAGTTGCTCGGCACCGCGTCGGCGAGGTGCATGTCGTTGCCGCGCCAGCTGAACGAGTTGCCGAGCCAGGCCTGTACCCAAACCACCGGCAGTATGAGATCGCGCGCCACCCAGGCGAGCGGCGATAGCGCCGTGAGGTGCCAGCCGGCAGCGCGGGCGAGAACGGCTTCGCAGCCATACCAGGCGGCAGCGAGCGCGGCGACGACACCGACGCTCGTCACATCGAGCGCGGCCGCCACATAGGCCGCTGCCAGCAGCGGGGCGGCGCTTCCGGAGAGAATTTCAGGCAGGAAAAATAACGGGAAGGTCGCACGGCGCAGCTTCGCCCAGCGCACCTGCCGCGACCAGATCTGCTTCGCGCCACGCCTGCCGAGCGGCTGGCCGAAGGCGCGGTCGACGAGGCGCACGCGCTTGCCGGCATGCCTGACGACCTTGGTCGCCGCCGCATCCTCGGCGATCTCTGCCCCCAGGGCACGAATGCCGCCGGCGCGCTCGAGATCGGCGCGGCGCCACAGCATGGTCTTGCCCTGCGCGAAGCCCAAGCCGACCGTGTCGGCCGCGTACTGCCAGCGCGCCTGATACGTGTTGAGGAAAGCGCACTCGACCTCGGCCCAGAAGCCATCGGGCATACAGCCGATGGGCGGGGCGCAGAGCAGCCCGGTGTCGGCGCGCCAGCCGGCAAGCAGGCGCTGCAGGTAGTCGGTCGGCATCAACACGTTGCTGTCGGCCATGACCACCCAGGCGTGCCGCGCGGAGCGCCAGCCCTTGATCAGGTTGTTGAGCTTGGGATTGGAGGTGAGCGTATCGCGGCCGATCAGCAGCTTGGCGTCGACCTGCGGGTATTCGCCGATGAGGCGGCGGATGACCGGTACGACGGGATCGTCGGCGTCGTCGCAGCAGAGGATGAGCTCGTAGCGCTGGTAGGCGAGCTGGAAGCTCGAGCGCAGGGTAAGCTCATCGTGCGGATCGAGGCCGCACACCGGGCGCAGCACGCTGATGGGCGGCAAGTTCGCGCTGTTGACGGTGGTGAACGATGGATCGTCGGTGCCGCGGCGGGAGCGGTAGACTGCCAGCAGCGCACTGGTGAAATGCAGCAGTGTAGCGAGACATACGAAAAGCACGCAGCCCCAGGCGATCTCGTTCATCGGCGACCTTGCGCAACATGAGATTGCACAAGTCTTTCATCGGAGTCCGTGACACGTTGATGACAGCAACGTCGGCATTGCGACGCAGGTCTCAAACTGGGTGCAAGCGTGGTTACTCGGCGGGGGCGAGGTATTTGAGGGCGACGTTGGACAAAGCGCCGCCGACGACGCACGGCACACCCATGTACACCTGCCCCATGACGCCGGCGGCAACGCAGCCGAGCGCGAACACCGTTTGTCCGGCCTGCCCCCACCAGGAGAAGTTGCGGGCGTTCTCCGAGCCCTTGGTCTTCAGCTCCTCGATGGAGGCGAGCGCCTCCTTGCGGATTTGCGCCAGCTCGAACGTTTCGGCGCCTTCTATTACCTCGGCAAGCGGCTTCTCGACCGCCTCGGGCTGGTGCGGCAGCGACGTCTTCAGGTAGCTGAGCAGGTCGTGATCCTTGGACGCGTTCTGCGCCAGCGTCCACTTCACCATCGAGCCGATGGTGAGCTTCTCGACGTCGTTTCTGTCGCGCGACCAGGCGAGCGTGCGCACCAGGCGCTGGATCGGCTCGGAGGAGCCGGTCGCGAAGTAGTAGCCCCAATTGGCGTCGACGGCGATGGGGCTGTCGAGCGGTAGGTCGCGCAGAACCGGGAGCTTGCCGTAGAGATAGCGCTCGATGATGACCTTGCGCGCCGGCATGCGCTCGACGAACTTGCCCATCAGCTCCTTCCAGTCGGCAAGCCCGGAATAGGCGATGGCCTTGACCACGACCACCTGGTCGGGGGGCGGCATGGGGAACATGTCGGCAATGAGCTTCTCGGCTTTGTCGGGATTGGAGCCGATGACGCCGGCGATGAAGCCGACATAGATGCCGGCTTGCTCGACCTCCTTGAACTGGCCCTGCTCACGCATCGCCTTGAAGGCGTCGGGCAGGCGTTCGGGCGTCGGATTGTGCCGGTAGTCGTTGATCCACGACAGGACGATCTCCGGCCGGGTGAAGGGCGGAGGCGGCGGTTCCTTCTTCTTCTTGGCGGCGTCGGCATCGCCGGCAACCGACGCGACCGCCAGCGCGACGGCGAGGAGACCGGAAAGGCAGAGAAGCTGACGCATGAAATGACCAACCCGCACGCTCAAGTGCGCATCCTTCCCGGCAATTGCGGCCTTTCCCGGCTCACCCCGAGCGCGGGCCGGCACAAGAGAAAACCGCGTATTGTCAATTTGATGGCAGCCCCGCCCCCGCAACCGGGGCAAAACGATAACCCTAAACCGTCAAGACGATCTTGCCGACATGGGCGGCGTCGAGGCGGACGTGCGCGGCGGCGGCTTCCTGCAAGGGGAAGGTGGCATCGAGGATGACTCGCACGCGCCCCGCGCCGATGAGCGGCAGGACCTTATCCTCGACGGCACGCGCTATGGCTGCCTTCACCTCGTTGGAGCGGATGCGCAGCGTCGAGCCCGTGACCGTCAGCCGCTTGAGCATGATGCGCATCATGTCGATTGTCACCTTGGAGCCTGCCTGGAACGCGATATTGACGAGGCGTCCATCGTCGGCGAGCGAGCGGATGTTGCGCTCGACGTAATCGCCGCCAACGATGTCGAGGATGACGTCGACACCGCGCCCGCCCGTCTCGGCCTTGACGACCTCGGCGAAGTCCTCGGCCTTGTAGTCGACGGCGCGCACCGCCCCGAGCTCCAAGCAGGCCGCGCACTTTTCCGGCGAGCCGGCGGTGGCGATGACCTTGGCGCCGAAGGCGGTGGCGAGCTGGATGGCGGCGACACCGATGCCGCTGGTGCCGCCGTGCACGAGGAACCACTCGCCCGGCTTGAGGCCGCCGCGCTCGAACACGTTGTGCCAGACGGTGAAGAAGCCCTCCGGGACCGCGGCGGCCTCGATCATCGACATGCCATCGGGTACCGGCAGGCAGGAGCCCCCATCGGCGAGGCAGTACTCGGCGTAGCCGCCACCATTGACCAGCGCCATCACCTTGGAACCAACCGGGAAGCGGCGTGCCTCAGGGCCAGTGGCGACGACCGTGCCGGAGACTTCGAGACCCGGAATCTCCGAGTGCCCCTTCGGCGCCGGATAGAGGCCGAGGCGCTGCACGACATCGGGCCGATTGACCCCGGCCGCGGCGACCTTGATCAGCACCTGCCCGTGCTCGGGCTGCGGGACGGGAATTGTCGTCGGTTGCAGGACCTCGGGCCCCCCTTTGCCGACAATGGCGATGGCGGTCATGGTCTCGGGCAGCGCGGTCATGGTCATCCTCGGTCCGGCCTCTATCGACCTGATGCCCGAGCCGGACCGCCGAGACAAGCTACTGCCCGCCCGTTGCCGAGGCGGGAAGGTTGGAGCAGACTCGCATCGGCGGTAAACGAGGCATGAGATGGACTGGGACGACATCGCGCCGAAAAAGCCGAAGTCCGGCGCTACCGTCGGCGACAACCTGGCGACGCTCTCGGTCGCCGAGCTCGAGGCGCGCATTGCCGAGTTCGAGCGCGAGATCGAGCGCGTGAGGATCGAGCTGGAAGCCAAGCGGCGGCACGAGCAGGCGGCGAGCGCGCTGTTCAAGAAGTGACGCTCATTGCTTCGGCATTCGCCTCGCAGCCAGGCAATTGCTCGCGCCCGGCAGGGAGCGCGCCGGCAGCCCCACAATCGTAATCGGCGCGTTGCTCACGCATCGTTAGCCATTAACGGATTGTTAGGGTTAGGCCGGTAACCTGCCGTTATCCAGTCACCTGGATCCCGAGCGGCACGGCCGCTCTGTTTGACGCCTCCCTGTTGACTTCAGAGCCGCTGCAAAGCGGCTCTTTTTTTGCATATCCCCAATTGTGTCGGGAACCGGCGCGCTCTCGTCCCGCTTTTGGTCATGTTGTTAACTATGGCTTGGCAGGATGCGTGCGTGGTATTGATGAGCTGCAGGTGAGTGAGTGTGTCAAATCTAGTCATGAGCAACGTATCGCGTGCTGAAGCGGCGTTAACGGCAAGCAGCGTCACCGTATCGTTCGGTGAGCGCTTCCAGGCTTCCGCTCAGTTCGACGTCGTCTTCAAGCAAGGCATGGCGCTCGTCGAGCGCACCGCTGCTTACCTCGAAGGGCCGGGCCGCGCCGAGGCCAAGCGTCTGCCCGCTGCCGTCAACGTCCTCTACGCCAGCGAGAGCATGCGCCTCACGACGCGGCTTCTGGACATGGCGTCCTGGCTCCTCATCCGCCGCGCCCTCAAGGAGGGCGACATCAGCGAGACGGAGGCGCAGAGGAAGCGCAAGGGCGTCACGCTGCAGGCGCCGGCGCGCTCGTCGCACGTCGCCGGTTTCGGCGAGCTGCCCGAGACGCTGCGCGGGCTCGTAGAAGAAAGCTACGCGCTGCAGGATCGCATCGTGCAGCTCGATCGCGCCATGAGCATCAAGTCCGACAACGTCGGGGCGGTCGCCGAGTCCATGCTGGCTAATCCCGTCGGCAGCCAGATCGACAAGCTGCGTGTCGCCTTCGGCTGCTGAGCCGAAGCGCAATTAACGAAGCTCGCAAGCAAAAAGCCCGGCCGTTGTGCCGGGCTTTTTTCTAGGCGAGTGGCAACGGCCGTTGGCCGCTCAGAACAGGCCTTCGAACTTCTTTTTGAAGCGCGACAGACGCCCACCACGGTCGGTGAGGCGCTGATCGCCGCCCGTCCACGCTGGGTGCGACGTGGGGTCGATGTCGAGATGCAGCTCGTCGCCTTCCTTGCCGTAGGTCGAATAGGTGATGAACTCGGTTCCGTCGGTCATCTTGACCTTGATCTGATGGTAGTCGGGATGCAGATCGGGATCGTTCTTCATGGGTGCGCTCGCAATAGCTTGCCCGCTGGCAAACAGCCTCTTCTGTCGGGCAAAATGGGTGTTCGGAGCGGCCTCTATAGTCGAGATGGTTGGCCGGCACAAGCGCAACCCGAAGCCCCCCTTTCAAGCCGCGCCGCGGCCTGATGCCACTTGAGCCGTCCCACCCCGTCGGGCATGGTCCCCTTCAACTTACGCCCGGCCGCAATCGGCCGCCAAAAGAGCAACGTCGTGAACCGCGACAGCATCGCCCAAATAGACGGGGTCAAGTCCGCGCCTAGGGAGGACGACCAGGCCGAGCAGCGGCGTTTGGAGCTGCGTCCGCTGCTGTCGCTCTGGCCCTACCTTGCGCGCCATCGCGGCAAGCTCATCCTCGCCGGCACCGCGCTCGTGATCGCCGCCATCTCCATGCTGGTCATTCCGCTGGCCGTGCGCCGCGTGATCGACCTCGGCTTCGGCTCGCACGACGACGTGTTCATCGACCGCTATTTCGCGATGCTGATCGTCATCGGCCTCATCCTCGCCGCGGCCAGCGCCGCGCGCTTCTACTACGTCAACTGGCTCGGCGAGCGCGTTGTCGCCGACTTGCGCAGCGACGTCTTCCGCCACGTCGCCGATCTCGGGCCGGCGTTCTTCGAGCGTACGCACTCCGGCGAGCTGATGAGCCGCCTGACGGCCGACACGACGCAGATCAAGGCGATGGCCGGTTCCTCGCTGTCGCAGGCGCTGCGCAGCTTGATCATGCTCATCGGCGCGCTCGTCATGATGTTCGTCACCAGCGTGCATCTTTCTCTGCTGGTGCTGCTGGCCATTCCGCTGACGATCATCCCGCTCATCGCCTTCGGGCGTCTTGTGCGCCGCCTGTCGCGCCGGGCGCAGGACACCCTCGCCGAGGCATCCGCTTTTGCGGCGGAGAACCTTGCCGCCTCGCGCACCATGCAGGCGTTCACCTACGAGAAGGCGGCGGCCGCGCACTATCGCAGTGCAGTGGAGCTCGCCTTCGATGCCGCCAAGGAGCGCATGCGCGCGCGCGCGGCGCTCACCGCCCTCGCCATGTTCCTCGTCGTCGCCAGCATCGTCGGCGTCCTATGGTTCGGCGCCGCCGCGGTGATCGATGGCAGCATGACGGTCGGACGCCTCAGCCAGTTCGTGCTCTACGCCGTGTTCGCCGGAGCCTCCTTCGCACAGGTGTCCGAGATCTGGGGTGAGGTCAGCCAGGCGGCGGGCGCGGCCGAGCGGCTGACGGAATTGCTCGCCATTCAACCGGAGATCCGCTCACCTGCCGTACCTGTCACACTCCCCTTGCCGCCGCGCGGCGAGGTCGAGTTCAGGGAGGTGCGCTTCGCCTATCCCGGCCGTCCGAAGCTGCCGACCCTGGGCGGGATTTCGTTCCGCGCCAAGCCGGGGGAGACGATCGCCCTGGTGGGGCCGTCGGGCGCCGGCAAGAGCACCGTCTTCAACCTGCTGCTGCGCTTTTTCGACCCGCAAGCGGGACAGGTGCGCGTCGACGGCGTCGATGCCCGCGACGCAGACCTTGGCGCGCTGCGCGCGCGCATGGCGCTGGTCCCCCAGGACGTGGCGCTGTTTGCCGGAACGGTCGCCGACAATATTCGCTATGGCAGCCCCGGTGCCGACCTCGAAGCGGTGCGGCGCGCCGGCATCGCCGCGCAGGCGGACGAGTTCATCCGCGCGCTGCCCGACGGGTATGAGACACGACTAGGGGAACGCGGAGTTTCGCTTTCCGGCGGCCAGCGCCAGCGCATCGCCATCGCCCGCGCCATCCTCAAGGATGCGCCGATCCTCTTGCTCGACGAGGCGACCAGCGCCCTTGACGCCGAGAGCGAGGCGCTCGTGCAGCGCGCCCTCGAGCGCTTGATGATGGGACGCACGACGCTCGTCATCGCGCACCACCTTGCCACGGTGCAGAAGGCAAAGCGCATCCTCGTCCTGGACAAGGGCCGCATCGTCGAGGAAGGCACGCACGCTGAGCTGATGGCCAAAGGGGGCCTCTACGCGCGGCTCGCGGAAATGCAGTTTGCGGCCGAGGCCGCCGAATAGCCTCAATCCGCGTCTTGCTAGCCGCGCGAAGAGGAACTGCGAGGGAGGAAGCGGCGTACTCTTCGTTGAACGCCGACAAGAACTGGAGGGGATGAAGCCTATGGAACCGGAACTCGAACCCATGCTCCCACGCGAGCCGCGCTCAGCCGCGCCGGCTCCTTTGTGGGTCTGGCTGCTCATAGTGGCACTCGGCGCCATCAGCATCTACGCCGGCTATGCGGCGCTGTCGGCGCGCCAACTGCATCACGAGGGCGAGAGCGCGCGGGCCGATCTCACGCAGCAGCGCGACCGGCTGAAAGCCAACGTCGCCGACCTCACGCGGCAGGTGGAGCAGGCGAACCGCTCGCGCGACGAGGTCGAGAACGCGCTGAAGCAATCGCGCGCCAACACCGAAGCGGCGTCGGCGCAGATCAGCGATCTGCAGCGGCAAGTGGGTGAGTTGCAGCAGAAGACAGGCGACATCGAGCGCGCCCGCGCGGCGGCCGAAGCGAGTGCCAAGGAGGCGATCGCGGCGAAGGAGGCAGCCGACAAGGAGATCGCCGGCCTCAAGACGCAACTGGCGGCGGCGCAAAAGAAGCTCAACCAGGCGCTCGCCGATCTGAAGAAGGAGCGCGAGCAGGTCAGCCCCGTGCCGATGCCGCCGCCGGCAACGCCTGCACCGGCGCCCTAGGGGCGTTAACGGTTGGTCAGCTTCAGCTCGATGCGGCGATTGCGCTGCAGGCTTGCCTCGTCGATGCCCGCCTCCAGGGGGCGGAATTCGCCGTAGCCGGCCGCCACTAACCGCTGCGCAGGGACGCCGCGGCTGATGAGGTAGCGCACCACCGAAATGGCGCGCGCGGTCGACAGCTCCCAGTTCGAAGGGAAGGTCGGGCTGGCGATGGGTCGGATGTCGGTGTGGCCATCCACCTGCAGCGCCCAGTCGATCTCCTTGGGGATCTCCCTCTCGAGCTCGATGATGGCCGAGGCCAGCTGATCCATAGCGGCCAGCCCCTCAGGGGTCAGCTGGTTGGAGCCGGACGGGAACAGCACCTCCGATTCGAATACGAAACGATCGCCGACGACGCGGATGTCCTTGCGATTTTTCAGCAGCTCGCGCAAGCGACCGAAGAAATCCGAACGATAGCGCTGCAGCTCCTGCACCTGGCGAGCCAGTGCCGCGTTGAGGCGGGCGCCGAGATCCTTGATGCGCGACTGGCTCTCGGCATCCTTCTTCTCAGAGGCTTGTAGCGCCTCGTTGAGAGCGGCGATCTGCCGGCGCAGCGACAGCAGCTGCTGATTGAGGAGATCGACCTTGGCAAGCGCCTCGTCGGAGACCTTCTTCTGGCTCTCGATCTCGGATGTGAGCCCGGAGATGCGCGCTTCCGCCGCCTTGGCCGCTTCATCGCCCGACAGCGCCGTGCCGGAGAGCTTGGTGTTCTCCTCGCGCAGGCTCGACAGCGTCGCCTGCAGCGCGGCCAGCTCGTCCTCGGCCGATTTGCTCTTGCCCTTTTCGAGCGAGAGGAGGTTGGTCAGCTCGGTGATCTGCAGCGTCAGCCGCTTGAGCGCGGTGTCCTTGCCGCTCGCCTCCTGGCTGGCGAAGTACTGCGCCAGCATGAAGATCGACATCAGGAAGGTAACGACGAGCAGCAGCGTCGACAGCACGTCGACGTAACCGGGCCAGAAGTCCGCGTATTCACTGCGCCGACGCGTGCGTACGCCCGCCATGCTGCGCTACCCTCGACGTCGCATGTTCGAGGCGAGCTCCTTGAGCGCGCTCGCCACTTCCGAGTGCTGCGCCGCCTGCTCGTCGACCCATTCGCGCACGACCTTCTGCTCGGCGCGCATCTGCGAAACGAGCTGGTTGACGCCGCGCGCCAGCTCGCGCAGCTGCTCCTCGCCGCCCCCGCCGTGCGCGCCGATGGCGCCCGCCATCGACTGGTCGGCGAGCCGCGTCGACAGATCCTCGACGGCGCGCTGCATGTGCAGGATGGCGCTCGACAGCTGGCGGCTGACTTGATCGGCGGAGACGTTGGTGCCGGGGGTGAGCTCAGTGATGCCCGACAGCCATTCCTCCAGCTCGTTATAGAAGCGGTTGTGGGCATGGCTGGCCTGCAGCTCGAGGAAGCCGAGGACGAGCGAGCCCGACAGACCGAGGAGAGACGCCGAGAATGCAGTGCCCATACCCTTGAGCGGCGCGGCTAACCCGTCCTTTAGATCGGAGAACATGGTCACGTTGTTGGCCGCGTTGACGTCGACTGCGTCGATGGCGCTGCCGACGGATTGTATCGTCTCCAGGAGGCCCCAGAAGGTGCCGAGCAGGCCGAGGAAGATCAGCAAGCCGACCATGTAGCGACCTGTGTCGCGGGCCTCGTCGAGGCGCGAGCTGATTGAATCCATGATCGAGCGCAGCGAGGCGGTCGACAGCGACAGCACGCCGGTGCGATCGCGCAGCATCGCCGCCATGGGTGCCAGCAGCACCGGCTGATGCGAAATGGCGAGGCCCGGATCGGCAATGCGGAAGGCGTTGACCCAACGGATCTCGGGATAGAGCCGTATCACCTGCCGGAAGGCGTAGAGGATGCCGAGCAGCAGCACGCCGACGATCAGGCCGTTGAGGCCCGGGTTGTTCATGAACGAGGTGATCAGCTGCTTGTGCAGGATCGCCGCCAGGAAAGCGACGAGCGTCAGAAAGATCAGCATTCTGATGAGAAAGACACCCGGCGGCGTCAGCGGCCGATGGGCCAGCGCCGATACGGCTGGGTCGTTCTGTCGTCTTCTGGCCATCCCGGAGCTCCGCCCGCCGCTTTTCTCAGCTTCGTGACATTACCCGATGCCAATGACAGCACAAACGGGGCAACATCGTGCCCGCCCGCGGCGAAGGCGTGGCGTCAGGCGCCGGCCGGGGCAGCGGCGAGCAGGGGAAGAAATTCCTTGTGTAGCGTGCTGTTCGTGGCAAGCACTTCCGACTTGTCGAACATCGCGGTGCCGCCGGCCAGATCGCTGACGGTGCCGCCTGCCTCGCGCACCAGCACGATGCCCGCTGCCATGTCCCAAGGCTTGATGCCCCGCTCCCAATAGGCGTCGAAGCGCCCGGCAGCGACCCAGGCGAGGTCGAGCGCCGCCGAACCGGTGCGGCGCACCCCGGCAACGTATTTGATGACCTCTTTGATCTCGCGTGTGAAGGCTACGTGCCCTGGGCGGCCGATGTGCGGGATACCGGTGGTCACCAGCGCGTCGGAGAGGTTCTTGCGCGCGGCGACGCGCAGCCGGCGGCGATCGTTGAGGAAGGCGCCCTTCCCCTTCTCGGCCGCGAACAGCTCATCCGAAATCGGATTGTATATGAGGCCGGCGACGAGCTGGCCTTCGCGCTCGAGCCCGATGGAAATGGCAAACAGCGGCACGCCGTGCAAGAAGTTGGTGGTGCCGTCGAGCGGATCGACGATCCAGCGGTGGCTGCGATCGTCGCCGACGACCTCGCCGCGCTCCTCCATGAGGAAGCTGTACCCGGGGCGCGCTTTGGCGAGCTCGCGGTAGATGATCTCCTCGGCCTTGTGGTCGGCGGCGGAGACGAAGTTGCCCGGTCCCTTGACGGAGACTTGCAGCTGCTCCACCTCGCCGAAGTCGCGGGCAAGGCTGCGCCCCGCCTTGCGAGCGGCGCCGATCATGACGTTCATAAGCGCTGAGGCGGGCATCGAGTGGATCCTTCGGGGCGCCGAGGAATGGGGTGCAAGGCGCCCCGACTAGACCCAGACGCGTCCGCTGGCAAGGCCGCCAACCGCCGCTTTAGAATAGCCCCGCCTTCTCGCGCCACTCGCTGGCCGCCTGCTGCGCGGCCACCTGCTGCGCCTTGGGCAGCTTGCTGACGAGCGCGTCGAGCGCCTCGTCCTTGAGCCCGCCGGCCTGGGCGATGAGCCGCCACTTGGCCGCCTCCTGCGGGTTCTTTTTGACGCCGACGCCCTCGGCATAGACGTAGGCAAGCCGGTTCTGCGCCGAGGCAAGACCCTTGTGTGCGGCGGCGCGCAAATAGGGAATGGCCTTCGGCTCGTCCTTGGTGAGACCAAGCCCGCGCAACAATACGACGGCGTAGTCGAACTGCGCCTCCGCCATGCCCTGCTCGGCCGCCTTGCTGAGCCAGCGCGCCGCCTCGAGCGCACTCGGCTCCACGCCGGAGCCGTTCTGATAGAGGCCGGCGAGATCGTACTGGGCCACCGCGATACCCTTTTCCGCCGCGTAGCGGATATGCATGGCGGCGCGATAGGGGTTCTGCGGCTTGCCGTCGCCTTTGAGGAAGAGCAGGCCGAGATTGTAGTTGGCGAGCGGATGCCCGGTGCGCGCCGCCTTCTCGAACAGCTCCGCCGACTTGGCACGGTCCTTCTTGACGCCGCGTCCTTCGGCATACAGCACACCGAGGGCGAAGGTCGCCTGCACGTCGCCCAGCTCATCGCCGCGCGCGTACCACTTGGCGGCGGTCTGCGGCTCCTTGCTGACGCCGAGCCCCTCGGCATAGAGGCGGCCGAGCAAGGTGTGCGACTGCGGGTCGTTGCGCTTGGCGCCCTCGTCGGCGAGCTTCAACGCCGTGAGATACTGACCTTGATCGAAGGCGATGTAGGCGGCCTCATCGCCGGTGGGCTCCACGAACGACTTGCCGAAGCTTCCGTCTTTGGATTTCTCCGACCCTTTCACGACCGGCGCGTTGGAGAACGTCGCGCTCGGTGCCGTCTTCACCGGCTTGCCGCGCCGCGGCTTCGGAACCTCGGTCGACTCCATGATCCACGAGCTGGTCTCGGCGGCGGCGGGCTGCGCGAGCACCAGTGCGCCGAACAGCAGTAGCGTGACGCGGCGCGCGCTCATGCCAGCGCCTCACGCTGGCTCGCGGCTTCGGCGATGCTGCGCGCCAGGGCCCTATACTCGGCCGGTGCCAGCTCGACGCCGAGCCGCATGGCGATGAAGTCGGCACCGGCTGCGGCCAGCGCCGTCGCATCCGCTACAGTTTCAACGTCGAAGGCGACGCATGGCACCTCGAAGATCTCGCTCCACCACGCGATGAGCTCGAGCCTCCGCTCGGCGGCGCCGGCTCGATCCTCGACGTGCGCGGGAATGCCGAAGCCGGCGTAGTCGGCGCCGTGCTCGGCGATGGTCATGGCATCGTGGCGCGAGCGGCCGACGTCGGCGCCGACGATGAAGCGCGTGCCGAGCACCTCGCGTGCCTCGCCGTACCGCGCCTCGATGTCCTTGCTCCACGGCAGGTGCACGCCGTCGGCGCGCAGGGCTCGCGCAAGCTGCGCGTCGCCTTCGATGAGGGCAGCGATGTCCCTCTTCTGGGCAAGCTCGACCAGCGGGCGCGCCGTGGCGGCGGTGAGCGCGCCGCCGGTGCCGGCGGCGATCAGCAGCGTGGCCGCGGCGGCAGCATCGAGCACCTCGGCGAGCCGCCGCGCATCGGCGCTCGCCGCGGTCACGACACACAGCCTCGGCTGAACCTCGAGCCCCATCGCCACGTTTCCTCAAACCCCGTGTGAGCACAGCCTATTAGGGCGCATTGGGGCGGAAAAGCGACGCCTTTGTGAGGGCCGCTCACGGGGCCACAACCTCAACAACATTTCCGCCCTATCGCTAACGATAACAACAAGGAGCCTGGCCGACGCATGAGCCGCCGTCTGTTCTACACCGCCATTTCTATCACCGCGTTCAACGCCGCAGCTCTATCGACGCTGGCGGCCGACGGTACGCATCCCCTCCAGGCTTTCGAGCTCGCGCAGGCACCGGAAACGGATGCCGGCGGCGGCGCGCCGCCGCCCCCTGCGGCCGAGGAGCAGCCGCCACCCCCAGCGCAAGCTCAGGAGCCGCCTCCACCTCCTGCTGCCGCGCCAGGCGAGCAAGGCGAAGAG
>NZ_WBUE01000033.1 GCF_009026145.1 Hyphomicrobium sp. | reverse complement strand
CGCATCCCCCTACGAGCGCGACGCCGCCGCGGCGGCCAAATCGCCGACGTCGCGTCCGCGCCTGGCGGCCACCGGTACCTGAAGCAGCGCGCCGCCGGCAATCCCCTGCAGTCCTGCCGGCACTATATGTAGACCCATAGCGCATATCGCATTCGAGCGGGCGGACCCCGCGGCAACCGATGGCCACCGAAGTCAAAATCTGCGGACTACGCAGCGAAGCGGCGCTCGACGCCGCGCTCGCCGGAGGCGCCGATTACGTCGGCTTCGTGTTCTACGCGCCCAGCCCGCGCAACATCGCGCCCAATGCGGCGCGCGCGCTGGCCGACAGGGCGCGCGGCCGCGCCAAGGTGGTCGCCCTGTTTGTCGATCCTGACGATGAGCTCCTCGCCAGCGTGATCGAAGCCGTGTCGCCCGACATCATCCAATTGCATGGCGCGGAGAGTCCGGCGCGCGTTTCCGACATAGCCCGCCGCTTCGGCCGGCCGGTGCTGAAGGCCGTCTCGGTGGCCGATGCTAAGGACGTCGAGGCGGCGCTCGCCTATGCGGGCCACGCCGATCGCATCTTGTTCGATGCCAAGCTGCTCGAAGGCGCAGCGGGCGCCCTTCCGGGCGGCAACGGCATCGCCTTCGACTGGCAGGCGCTCGCCGGCCTCGAAGGCCGCATCGACTTCATGCTCGCCGGAGGGCTCAACCCGGCCAACGTCGCCGAGGCCATCCGCTGTACCGGCGCACACGCGGTCGATGTTTCCTCCGGGGTCGAGAGCCGCCCGGGCGAAAAGGACCCCGACCTCATCCGCCGCTTCCTTCAGGCGGCAAAGACCGTTAAGCAGAGCCCCTGACGACGGCCCAGGCCGCGATAGGGTGGCCGCAGAGGATTACGATGGTGACGGCGACAGACAAGGCGATGGACGCCAAGCTCAACACCTTCCGTGGCGGCCCCGACGAGCGCGGGCACTTCGGCATTTTCGGCGGCCGCTTCGTCGCCGAAACCTTGATGCCGTTGATCCTCGATCTGCAGCAGGCCTACGACGACGCCAAGGCCGATCCGAAGTTCCACGCCCAGCTCGCCGATCTCAACGCGCACTACGCCGGGCGGCCAAGTGCTCTTTACTTCGCCGAGCGTTTGACCGAGCACCTTCGTGAAAAGTCTGCCGCCTCCGGCGGGGGTGGCGCCAAGATCTACTTCAAGCGCGACGAGCTCAATCACACCGGCAGCCACAAGATCAACAACTGCCTCGGCCAGATCCTGCTCGCCATGCGCATGGGCAAGACGCGCATCATCGCCGAGACGGGTGCCGGCCAGCATGGCGTCGCGGTGGCAACGGTGTGCGCGCGCTTTGGGCTGCCGTGCGAGATCTTCATGGGCGCCACCGACGTCGAGCGGCAGAAGCCGAACGTGTTCCGCATGCATCTGCTGGGCGCCAAGGTGAACCCCGTGACCAGCGGCGCCGGCACGTTGAAGGATGCGATGAACGAGGCGCTGCGCGATTGGGTGACCAACGTGCGCGATACCTACTACATCATCGGCACCGTCGCCGGCCCGCATCCCTATCCCGAGATGGTGCGCGACTTCCAGTCGATCATCGGCCGCGAGGTGCGCGAGCAGATGCTGGAGCGCGAAGGGCGGCTGCCCGACACGCTCGTCGCTTGCATCGGCGGCGGCTCCAATGCCATGGGCCTGTTCCATCCGTTCCTCGATGACGAGAGCGTCAAGATTTACGGCGTCGAAGCCGGCGGCCACGGCCTCGAGGTGCCGAACGGACATGCCGCATCGATGAACGGCGGCCGGCCCGGTGTGCTGCACGGCAACCGCACCTACCTTTTGCAGGATGCCGAGGGACAGATTCTCGAAGGCCACTCCATCTCCGCCGGCCTCGACTATCCGGGCGTCGGCCCCGAGCATGCCTGGCTCAAGGATACCGGCCGGGTCACCTACGTTTCGGCGACCGACAAGGAGGCGCTCGACGCCTTCCAGATGTGCACCCAGCTCGAGGGCATCATCCCGGCGCTCGAGCCTTCGCACGCGCTCGCTTACGTCAAGAAGCTGGCGCCGAAGTTGCCCAAGGACAATCTGCTCGTCATGAACATGTGCGGGCGCGGCGACAAGGATATCTTCGCCGTCGCCGGCCACCTCGGCATGACCATCTAATGGGAGGCAATGGGCGGTAGGCAGTTGGCAATAGGCAGCGCTCCGGCTGCCCACTGCCGATTGCCGACTGCCTCCAAACGCATGAGCAAAGAGACGCGCATCGATCGCCGCTTCGCCCAGCTGAAGCGTGACGGCCGCCCGGGCCTCGTCACCTTCATCACCGCCGGCGACCCCGACCTCGAGACCTCGAGGAAGATCCTGCTCGGGCTGCCCAGGGCCGGCGCCGACGTCATCGAGCTCGGCATGCCGTTCTCCGACCCGATGGCCGACGGCCCGGCGATCCAAGCTTCCTCGCTGCGCGCGCTGAAGGCGGGGCAGAAGATGCGCGACACGCTCGCGATGGTCGCCGAGTTCCGCAAGGCGGACCAGGACACGCCCATCGTGCTCATGGGGTATTACAACCCGATCTACGTCTATCCGAACGAAGCCTTCCTCGCCGACGCGCTCGCCGCCGGTGTCGACGGCCTCATCGTCGTCGATTTGCCGCCCGAGGCCGACGACGAGCTGTGTCTCCCGGCCGCTGCCAAGGGACTGAATTTCATCCGCCTCGCCACGCCGACGACCGACGACAAGCGCCTGCCGACGGTGCTGCGCAACACCTCGGGCTTCCTTTATTACGTGTCGATCACGGGCATCACGGGCACCGCCGCACCCGATGTTAACAGTGTTCACAATCACGTGCGGCGGATTAAGCAGGCGACGGCCCTTCCCGTCGCGGTCGGTTTTGGCGTAAAAAGCCCCGACCAAGCGAAGGCGCTCGGCGAGGTCGCCGATGCCGTCGTGGTCGGCTCGGCGCTGGTCGGTGCCATTGAGAAGACTCTCGCCACCGACGGTCGCTCCACTAGCAAGACGGTTCCGGCTGTCCTAGATTTGGTCGGCTCCCTGGCTGCTGCGCTGCGGGCCGCCTGACTCAGCCGAAGTCGCAGTTAACCGCGTTAATTGCCGCAGTGCGGCACGGCGCCGGAAAGCGCCATATTAGGGGGTCTTACGGTCCCATGTGCTAGGGATCTGGACCAATGCCTGACGAGGCAAACATCGCCGCCCGGTCCGGCCAAGTGTCGAGAGGCCAAGAGCGTGAACTGGATCAATAACGTCGTCCGGCCGAAGATCCGCAGCTTCCTGACGACGAAGCGCGAGGTCCCCGACAATCTCTGGATCAAATGCCCCGAGACGGGGCAGATGGTGTTCTACAAGGACCTCGAAGCCAATCAGTTCGTCGTGCCGGGGTCGGACTACCACATGCGCATGGCTGCTGACCTGCGCCTGCAGCATCTGTTCGACGGCGGCCATTACAGCCGCGTGCCGGTGCCCCCAGTCCCGCACGATCCGCTCAAGTTCCGCGACGGGCGCCGCTATTCCGAGCGCCTCAAGGATGCCAAGTCGACGACCGAGCTCGACGACGCGGTGCTGGTCGGCGAGGGCAGGCTCGACGGCCAGGATATCATCGCCGCGGCGCAGGACTTCCGCTTTATGGCCGGCTCGCTCGGCATGGCGGCGGGCGAAGCCGTCATCGCCGGCATGCTACGCGCCGTGGAGAAGAAGACGCCCTTCATCCTGTTCGCCGCCTCGGGCGGTGCGCGCATGCAGGAAGGCATTCTGTCGCTGATGCAGATGCCGCGCACGACCATTGCCGTGCAGCGCCTGCGCGAGGCGCGGCTGCCCTACATCGTCGTGCTCACCGATCCGACCACGGGCGGCGTCACCGCCTCGTATGCGATGCTGGGCGACATCCACATCGCCGAGCCCGGCGCCCTCATCTGCTTTGCGGGCCCGCGCGTCATTCAGCAGACGATCCGCGAGCAGCTGCCCGATGGCTTCCAGCGCGCCGAGTATCTCCTGGCGCACGGCATGATCGACATGGTCGTGCATCGCCACAAGCTGCGCGAGACGCTGAGCCGCATTTGCCACCTGTTGATGGGCGCGCAGCCCGTCAAGCACGTCGACAAGAAGAAGCTCAATGGCAAGACCCACGTCACCAACGGCAGCGGCGTGGAACCCACCCTGATCACCGCTGGCAACGGCTCGACGCCGGCGATCGAGCCTGAGATCCTAGGTCCGGAGGAACGCTTCGACCCCGCGCGCATCGAACAGCGCGACATGGCCCGCGACGACGACGAGCAGCCCACCTCGCGCTCGCACCCCAAAGACAGACAGCACTGATGCTCCCCATGGCCCCATCGCGGCTTCCCGCGCGGTTCTCGATCGGCGGGAGCCTCACGCTTTCGCAGCCGATGCAAGAAGCGTAACGGCGGGAGGGCCGCATGCCGACGAGCGCCAAGCTCCTCGCCGAGATGAAGTTGCTGCATCCGTTGCTGATCGACCTTTCGCTCGGTCGCGTCGAGCGGCTGCTTGGCAAGCTGGGCGATCCGCACAAGAAGCTGCCGCCCGTCGTGCATATTGCCGGCACCAACGGCAAGGGGTCCGTCACCGCGTATCTAAAGGCGATGATCGAGGCGGCGGGGGCGCGCGTGCACGTCTACACCTCGCCGCATCTGGTGCGTTTCCACGAGCGCATCGAGCTCGCCGGGCCGAGCGGCAAGGCGGTGCCGGTGGGCGAGGATACGTTGGTCGATGTGCTGATGCGCACGCAGGCCACCAACGGCCGCGACGACGTCACCCAGTTCGAGATCACAACGGCAGCGGCGTTTCTTGCCTTCGCCGAGCACCCGGCCGACGTGCTGCTGCTCGAGGTCGGCCTAGGCGGCAGGCTCGATGCAACCAACGTCGTCGAGCGCCCCGTGCTCGACGTCATCACGCCCATCTCGCTCGATCACTCCGAGAAGCTCGGTGCGAGCCTCGCCAAGATCGCCTTCGAGAAGGCCGGCATCCTGCGCTGCGGCGTGCCGGCGGTGATCTCGCAGCAGGAGCCAGAGGCCGAGGACGTCATCCGCGCCGAGGCGCTGCGCGTCGGCGCCCCGCTCATAGTGTGGGGCGAGCATTTCGACGCTTATGAGCAGCGCGGGCGGCTCGTCGTCCAGTCCGAGGAGCTGCTACTCGATTTGCCGCTGCCGGTGCTCATCGGCCGCCATCAGACCGTCAACGCCGGCACCGCCGTGGCGGCGGCGCTGCGGCTCGGCCTCAGCCTGCCGCAGCTCGGCCTCGGCGAGCGCGCCATCGAGCAGGGGCTCACGGCGGCGCGTTGGCCGGCCCGCATGCAGCGGCTCGATGCCGGTCCGCTGCCCTCGCTGCTGCGGCCGGGCGCCGAGCTGTGGCTCGACGGCGGCCACAACCCGGCGGCTGGGCGCGCGCTGGCGCAGACCATGGCCGACCTTGAGGAGCGCTCGCCCAAACCCCTGCACCTCATCGTCGGCATGATGGGTCTCAAGGATGCCGGCGGCTTCTTGTCCGCCTTCCGCGGGCTCGCCAGCCACGTCGTCACCGTCCCCATTCCGGGCGCGCACGAGGCCCCGCACGCACCCGAGACGTTGGCCGAGACGGCGCGCGAGGTGGGCCTCAAGGCGGAGAGCGCCACCGACGTCGCGGCGGCCCTCAAGCGCACCGACGCCTACCAGCCGGGGCCGAAGCGCATCCTCATCTGCGGCTCGCTCTACCTCGCCGGGCACGTGCTCGGGCTGCAGGAAGGCGTCGAGCCGCAAGCCAACTGACCTCGGACGCTCAACACTGTCATCCCGGGCAAGCGAGCGAAGCGAGCGCAGACCCGGGATCCAGCGTAAACTTCCCTTCTATATCGAGGCTGCGCCGCACATTCGCTGGATCCCGGACAGGCTTCGCTCGGCTTCGCCTTCCGGGATGACAGAGTGATGAGCAAGGCCTAGGCGCGGTCGACGAAGCTGTCGACGACGCGCTTACGCCCCGCCTCGTCGAACTCGATGGTCAGCTTGTTGCCGTCGACGTCGGTCACCGTGCCGGCGCCGAACTTCTGGTGCATCACGCGCTCGCCGCGCTTGTAGCTCGCCCGCTCGGTGGAGGCGGCGACCAGCTCGCCCTCGATGGTCAGCGGCCCGCGGGCCTTGCGCTGCGCCGCCGGGCTCCACTTCTTGGCTTCCTTGGTACGCTCCTGCGCGCGCTGCCAGCCGGGCGTGTCGTAGTGGCCTTCGAACGGGTCGGCCTCGTCGAAGCGGCTGCGGCCATAGCCTGCTCGCCCGAAGGTGCCGCCGAAGTTCTGATAGGCGCCTCCGAACGGCATCTTCGCTTCCGTCACCTCGACGTGCGCCTCAGGCAGCTCGTCGACGAAGCGCGAGGGCAGCGCCGATTGGTAGAGCCCGCGGTTGCGCCGGTTCTGCGCGAAGGAGACCTTGGCGATGCGCTTCGCCCTCGTGAGGCCGACGTAGGCGAGCCGCCGCTCCTCCTCGAGGCCCGCCTGCCCGCTCTCATCGAGGCTGCGCTGGTGCGGGAACAGCCCTTCCTCCCAACCCGGTAGGTACACCACCTCGAACTCGAGGCCCTTGGCGGCGTGCAGCGTCATCAGCGACACGCGCTGGCCGTCTCCGGCCTGGTCGGCGTCCATGACCAGGCTGACGTGCTCGAGGAAGCCTTCGAGCGAGTCGAACTCGTGCATGAAGCGCACGAGCTCTTTGAGGTTCTCCAGGCGCGCCTGTGCCTGCGGGCTCTTGTCCGCCTGCCACATGGCCGTGTAGCCGGACTCATCCAGGATCAGCTCGGCGAGCTCGGTGTGCTTCATGTGGCCGATGAGGCCGCGCCAGCGCTCGAAGCTGGCGATGAGGTCGGCGAGCGACTTGCGCGCCTTGCCGGGCAGCTCCTCGGTGTCGATGATCATCTGTGCCGCCTGATACATCGGGATGGAGCGCGCACGGGCCAGCTCGTGCACGCGCTTCACCGAGGTGTCGCCAAGGCCGCGCTTCGGGACATTGACGATGCGCTCGAACTTCAAATCGTTCGCCGGGTTGGCGGCGATCTCCAGGTAGGCGATGGCGTCCTTGATTTCCTGGCGCTCGTAGAAGCGCGGGCCGCCGATGACGCGGTAGGGCAGGCCCATGGTGATGAAGCGGTCCTCGAAGGCGCGCATCTGGAACGAGGCACGCACCAGGATCGCCACCTCGTTGAGCGGCTGGTTGGAGCGCTTCTGCAGCGACTCGATGTCGTCGCCGATCGAGCGCGCCTCCTCCTCGTCGTCCCATACGGCCGATACGGTCACCTTGGCGCCGAGTTGCCCATCGGTGAACAGCGTCTTGCCGAGCCGCCCCTTGTTGGCCGAGATCAGACCGGAGGCGGCAGCGAGGATGTGTCCTGTCGAGCGATAGTTGCGTTCCAGGCGAATGACGCGCGCGCCGGGGAAGTCCTTCTCGAAGCGCAGGATGTTGTCCACCTCGGCGCCGCGCCAGCCGTAGATCGACTGGTCGTCGTCGCCGACGCAACAGATGTTTGGTGAGCCTTGCGCTAAGAGCCGCAGCCACAGGTACTGGGCGACGTTGGTGTCCTGGTACTCGTCGACGAGAATGTAGCGGAAGCGGCGCTGATAGTCGGCCAGCACGTCGGGATGCTCGAGGAACAGGCGCAGGTTCTCGAGGAGCAGATCGCCGAAGTCGCAGGCGTTGAGCTCTTTCAAGCGCCGCTGGTAGGCGGCATAGAGATGCGCGCCCTTGCCCGTGGCAAAGCCGTAGGCCTCGCCCGGCGGCACCTTCTCCGGCGTCAGGCCGCGATTCTTCCAACTGTCGATGAGCGCCGCGAGCTGGCGCGCGGGCCAACGGTCCTTGTCGAGGCCCTCGGCCTCGATCACCTGCTTCAAAAGGCGGATCTGGTCGTCGGTGTCGAGGATCGTGAAGCCGGACTTGAGACCCACCAGCTCGGCATGCCGGCGCAGGATTTTCACGCCGATGGAGTGGAAGGTGCCGAGCCAGGGCATGCCCTCCACCGCGCCGCCGACCAGGTCGCCGATGCGCTCCTTCATCTCGCGCGCCGCCTTGTTGGTGAAGGTGACGGCGAGCACCTGGCCGGGAAACGCGCGGCGGGTGGCGAGAATATGGGCGATGCGCGTGGTCAAGACGCGCGTTTTGCCGGTGCCGGCGCCGGCGAGCACCAACACCGGGCCGTCGAGCGCCTCGACGGCTGCCCGCTGCTCGGGGTTGAGATCGTCGAGGTAGGGTGCTGGGCCAGACGGCATCGCGCCGGAGCCCTGCAACGCGCGGGCCGAGATCGGTCGTCGCGGCGCTTCCGGCGCGGCAGGCAGGTCGAATGGTGGCTCGTCAGCGTCTGTCACAGGTGGCGTCGGCGGCCGTGGAGCCGCGGGTAGATCGAACGGCGGCTCGTCCGCGTCGCCCGAGGGAGCCGCGTTCGCCAAATGTTTTCCACTTTGCGCCATGCTTCCGCACTATAGCACCGGGCTCTGCGCGGCAACCGGCGCGCGCCTGCCACCCACACCAGATATGGGGTGGCATATGGGGGCGAGGGCCCCAATATTCCCCCTCGTGGGTCGGTTAAGATCGCCTGTGCATGCGCCATTTTTCTGTTGCTGCGCCGTGAAATCGTCGTCGGATCGTGATCAAGACGGGGCAGAGCGAATAAGCTAGAGTGCGCGCAACCGAAGCGGGCGGCGGTCGACCAGCCTGACTGGCCGCTGGCGTCATTGGCTTGATAATCGAAAGAGGCATGCCGGCAGGGGCGCAGCCGCGTCTTCTGACTCCGCGATGTTTGCAGAGAGGGCCGAATGCCTATCGGGCCCCTGAAAGGTTAGATGAGCAACGGGCTTCTTTACATCGCGGGGCTGATCTCGCTCGCCCTCGCGGCGCTGTTTGCCGTTCCCTACTTCATCGATTGGAACGGCTATCGCGGCGTGTTCGAGGAGGAGGCGACGCGTATCCTGGGGCGCGAGGTGCGCGTCGGCGGCGACGTCAACGTGCGCTTGCTCCCGGCCCCCTACGTAAGCTTCGAAAAGTTGCGCATCGCCGATCCCACCGGCGCCACGGGCGAGCCGTTTTTCCGCGCCGACAGCTTCACCATGCGCCTGTCGGTGCCGCCGCTACTCAAGGGCATCATCGAGGCCAATGAAGTCGTGCTCGAGGAGCCGTTTTTGCGGCTTGCCGTCGATGCCGAGGGCGGAGGCAATTGGCGCAGCTTCTCCATCGCCGCCGGCTCGCTGCCGTTCGTCCCGGCGGGGGTCACCCTGCAGTCGGTCAAGATCACCGACGGCGCCGTTGCCCTCCACGGTCCCAAGGGGATCGGCTTCGCGGAGATCAATGGCCTCAATGGCGAGCTCAAAGCGGATTCGATCGACGGGCCGTTCGCTTTCAAGGGAACCATCAAGTGGCAGGACAGCGACCGCGAGGTGCGCATCGCCACAGGCGCCACCGAGGCCAGCGGCGGCATCCGCTTCAAGGCAACGGTGCGTGGCACCGCCGGTGATGCCACCACATACTCGGTCGACGGACGCCTCGATGACCTCAAGGGACGGCCGCGCATCGATGGCGAGATCACTGCCAAGCTGACGCTGGCATCCGATGTGCTCGCGCCTTCCGCGCCTCTTGGGGCGCCCGGCGATACCGCTGGCAAGACGGAAATCCCAGTCATCGATTTCAAGGCGCGCATCGCCGGTGATGCCAAAGGCTTGCGGGTCGATGACATCGCGCTCGCCTTCGAGCACGTCGGCCAGCCGCAGCTCATCGCCGGCTCGGCCACTGCGACCTGGGACGAGGCACTGAGCGTCGAGATGGACTTGTCCTCGCGCTGGCTCGACCTCGACCGGGTGGCGGTATCGCAGCAAGACGCCGGCAGTCCGTTCGACACCGCGCGCAACTTCATCCTGGCGATGATGGCTGCGCTGCCGAAGAATGCCGACAGCAAGGTCAGTTTCGACCTCGATCAGGCGACGCTCGGCGGCGAGGCGGTAAGCGGCATTCGCCTCGAGGTGGCACGCAAGCAGGGTGCCCTGCTGCTCGACAATCTGCGCGCCGGGGTGCCAGGGGGAGCCAAGCTGGCACTCGACGGCGCCGTGGCCGATGCCGCGAGTGGCCAGGCCTTCCGCGGTGATGTCACGCTGCACGGGACGAGCTTGGCGCGCTTCCTCGACTGGGCGGCAAAGGACAAGGCGCTGGCCGAAGCCGTGAGCAACGAGGGTCCGTTCTCTCTGCAGGGGCGGCTGGCCATGAGCGAAGGCGGCATCGACCTCACGGAGGCCGGCGCGGAAATCGGGGGCCGCCCGATCACCGGCGAGGTGCACTATGGTACGAAGGGTCGCCCGCGCCTGGCGGTGACGCTCGATGGCGCCGAGATCGATGCCGGGCAATTGTGGCCGGCGGGCGTCGGCGGGTTCAAGCGGCTGCTCGCCGGCGGTGCCACCGACGATACCTCGAGCGCGCCGTCGAAGTTCCCTTGGCTCGATGCCGCGACGACGGATCAGCACCTACGCCTGCGCGCCGGCGAAGTCATCGCCGAGCATGGGCGTCTACGCGACGTCGAGATGGATATCGGTATCGAGCAGGGGCGCCTCGCCATACGCGCCCTAAAGTTCGCTACCGCCGATGGGCTGCAGATGGAGCTCGAAGGCAATGTCGCCGACGCGACCAAGGCCCCGCGCGGTGCGGTCCAGTGGATCATCGCGGCGCCCACCCAGGGCACCTACGCGACGCTGGTTGAGCTTTTCGATCTATCCGACGATCTGCGCCGGCAGGCGGATGCGCTCGCGGCGTTGGCCCCCATGCGCATCGCCGGCACCGTGCAGCTCGGCATCCGGCAGCCGGGAGCGGCCGATATCGCCATCGACGGCGGCGTGCAGGGCAGCGGCCGGCTGGTCGCCAGCGCGCTGCTCGATGGCGGGCTCGGCAATTGGCGCGCGGCGCCGGCCGATATCACGGTCACGGTCGACAGCGCGAACCTCGTCCCCATCGTGGCGAGCCTCGGGGTAGGCGGTTCGTCCACGGCGCGGTCTGCCGGCAGCGCCCCACAAGCCGGCGAGGTCTTCCTCAAGGCTGTCGGCACGCCGGCGAAGGGCATGACGGCGACCGCGTCGGCGCAGGCGGCGGCGCTATTCTTCGGCTATGACGGTCGCATCGTCCTCCCCGCTGACGGCAAGCGCGGACTCGATGGCGAGCTGCGCATTTCGGCGCGCGCATTGAGCGACGCCATGGCCGTCGCAGGATTGGGCGGCGGTGTGGCGCTCAGCGAGACGCCCGTCGCCGGCACGCTGAAGGTCGCCTCTGCCGAGCACGCTACCGAGCTGAAGCCGCAAGGCTTGACCATCGGCGGCAGCAAAGTGGACGGCAGTCTCGCACTTGCTTATCCCAGCGAAGGGCCGGCCATCGCCACTGGGCAGATCGAGGTGGATGCCGCATCTATACCCGGGCTGCTCGGCCTGACGCTCGACCGCAAGCAAGTCGCCGAAGCGCCGGGTGGCGAGCCGCTCACCGCCGGCAAGTCGATATGGCCTGAGCACGCCTTCGATTTTTCGGCGCTCGACGGTATCGAGGGCAAGCTCAGCGTCGTCTTCGGCAACCTTACGCTCACCGAGCGGATGTCGCTTGCCAATGCGCGCGCCGACATCGCGCTGGCGCCAGGCAAGATCACGGTAAGCAAGCTGGAAGGCAAGGTGCTGGGTGGCGAATTTGAGTCGAGCCTCGTTCTGGAGCGCGCGCCGGGCGGTGCGAGCCTCGATGGCAATCTGCGCATCGCCGACATGCACGTCCGCCCGGCGGACGCGAGCGCATCGGCGCAACTGGCAAAGGATCCGCAAGCTTCTCTGTCGCTTGACTTCAAGGGCCGCGCCTCGACTCCCGGCGCGCTCATCTCGGTCGTGTCCGGCAAGGGCGAGCTGAAGCTCGGCGACCTCAGCCTGCACGCGCCAACCCCGCTGGCGGTTGTGGCCACGTCCGAGGCCGTGCTCAACGGTGAGGCTGGCGGCAGCGGCGAGCAGCTCGCCAGCGCGCTGCGCACGCAAATCGAGGCCAGCGAGGTGGCCGTCGGTCCGCGCACCATACCGATCGACATCGCGGACGGAGCGGCAAAACTCGCCCTCGTCACCCTCGAGTCGCCAGCCGGCACCACCAAGGTCGAGACGACGGTCGACCTGGCCTCGCTTATCGTCGACAGCGCCTGGCTCGTCGAGCCGCGGGCCCCCGACATTCCGCAGGCCGACCGGCCGCGCCAGGGTGCGCTGCCGAGCGTTGGCGTTGTCTACACTGGGCCGCTGGCCAATGCCTGGGCGCTCGACTCGCGCATTACCGCCGAGCCGCTCGAGCGCGAGCTGGCCATCCGCAAAATGGAGCTCGATGCCGATCAGCTCGAGCGCCTGCACAAGGCGGATGCCGAGCGCGCACGCCGCGAGGATGAGCGTCGGCGGGCGCTCGAATCCGATCAGAGCAGCGCGCCGCCGGATGTGCAGACGCCGGTGCCGGCTGCCCCGGTGCCCGTCTCGCCGGTAGCGCCGCAGCCGTCGGCCAGCGCCGCTCCTATCGATCCGACATTGCCGCCGGCCGCAGCCGCGGCGCCGGCCATTCCTCCCAGCAGCGCCAGCGCACCCGGTGTTGTCGTGCCGCCGGCGCCGGGGCAGGAGGGCCAAACCTTCGGCACCGCGCCGGCCGATCCCGCCGCGACGGCTCCAGCCGAGGCGGGCAGCATCACGCCGCCGGTGATGCAGAATGGCGTCTACCGGCCGCGGCGCCCGCAGCGTCAGGTGCAGCCGGGCGAGCAGGTGCTGCGCAATTTGCAGAACACCAACTGACCGATCGACGAGCGTCAGCGCGGGGGCGGCAGCGCCCGCTTGCGGAAATAGTCGAGAATCCAGACGCGCACGGCGCTCGACAGGCCCGCGTCGCCGCGCGCCGCGTCGATGTGCGCGACGATCCCGGCCAGCGTGCTGTTCTCCAGCATCGCGGCCTGCTGCAGGGCTTCCCAGAATGGCGCCTCCATGGATATCGAGGTGCGGTGGCCCTTGATGGCGAACGAGCGCTTCAGCGGGCGCGTCATCCGCTGCAGACTCGCATGCTTATCGGCGGCGGGCATTACTCTCGCGGCTCGTCGCCGCCGCGCTCGCGGCGCAGAGAGTCAAGGCGGCGTGCGGCGAGGCTCTGCTCGGCCTCGGTTGCTTGGCGCTCCGCCTTGCTGCGGCCGAAGGCGGCGCGATTCTCCGCGGCGCGTGCTTGCGCGTCGCGGCGCTGCTTAGCCTTTCGGGCCCGACGCAGATTGACGATCTCGGCGCTCATTGCGAACTCCTGCGTCAGATGCCTGTAAAGAGAATGTCGACTGCTGCGGTGATGCGGTTCCAATCCTTCGCCAGATTCGTGACTCGTTCCGTCAGCGCGACGCGAGGTATGGAGGCGAGGTCGGGCGTTAGCAAAGTGTAGTAACCGTCGGCGACAGCGAACTGGGGATACAGCCTCGATCCTTCAGAGCGGACAGACTTGGAGAGCGGCGCCACAATCACGGCGTCGGTCTCGGAGACGAGATCGGACTGCAGCACGACGAGATACGGTATCAACTTGCGCGTTCGCGGCGAGGGGTTCTGGAAGACGTCGTATTGACGCATCAGAACTTGCGCCAGTCGTCGCTGAGCAATCCGTGCTTACGGATGAATTCGTTGTGGCTCTCAATGGCGGCACGGTTTTCGCTCCGCCATTTCTCCCAGCGACCATGCTTGAGCTCGTTGGCAAGAGTCCGTTCGAGCGCTTCGGACATGTTGATGCCCGCCTGCTTGGCTTCAGCCAGCAGGTCGGCGTCGATCGACAGGTTGACAGCCTTCTTCTTGCGCTTGGCGTGATCCCGCATCGGTTAATCCTCCAGTGCGCATAGTCAATGCGCATTCTGCATGCGGACGACCGGCAGGTCAAATAGGCTTCGCCAGGGCTCAGTCGGGGCACAGCATCTTCTTCGGGTCGACGATGGCGTCGAACTCGGCATCGGTAACATAGCCACCGCCCACCGCCTCCTCGCGCAGCGTCGTACCCTTTTTGTGGGCCGTCTTGGCGATCTTCGCCGCCGCGTCGTAGCCGATCTTGGGGGCCAGCGCGGTGACGAGCATCAGCGAGCGCTCGAGGCCCGCCTTGATGTTGTCGACGCGCGGGGTAATGCCCGCGACGCAGTTGTCAGTGAACGAGATGGCGGCGTCCGCCATCAGCCGCACCGACTGCAGGAAGTTGTAGCCCATGACGGGATTATAGACGTTGAGCTCGAAGTGGCCCTGGCTGCCGGCGAAGGTGATGGCGGCATTGTTGCCGAAGATCTGTACGCACACCTGGGTTAGCGCCTCGCACTGGGTCGGGTTGACCTTGCCGGGCATGATCGAGGAGCCGGGCTCGTTCTCGGGCAGCGCCAACTCGCCGAGCCCCGAGCGCGGGCCGGAGCCCAAAAGGCGGATGTCGTTGGCAATCTTGAACAGCCCCGCCGCCATGGTGTTGATGGCACCGTGGCTCATCACCATGGCATCGTGCGCGGCCAGCGCCTCGAACTTGTTTGGAGCACTCTTGAAGGGAAGCTGGGTGATGGCGGCGATGCGCTCGGCGATCGTCTCGGCAAAGCCCTTGGGCGCGTTGAGACCGGTGCCGACGGCGGTGCCGCCCTGCGCCAGCTCCATAAGCGACGGGAGCGTCTGCTCGATGCGCTTGATGCCGTTCTCGACCTGCTGGGCGTAGCCGGAAAACTCCTGGCCGAGCGTTAGCGGCGTTGCGTCCTGCGTGTGCGTGCGCCCGATTTTGACGATGTCCTTCCACGCCTGCGCTTTATCATTGAGTGCGTTGCGCAGCTTCTGCAGCGCCGGGATGAGCCGGTGCACGATCTCCTCGGCGCAGGCGATGTGCATGGCCGTCGGATAAGTGTCGTTCGACGACTGGCTCATGTTGACATGATCGTTGGGGTGCACGGGCTTCTTCGAGCCCTTCTCACCGCCAAGGATCTCGATGGCGCGGTTGGAGATCACCTCGTTGGTGTTCATGTTCGACTGCGTGCCCGAGCCCGTCTGCCACACGACCAGCGGGAAGTGATCGTCGAGCTTGCCCTCCATCACCTCCTGCGCCGCCTTGACGATGGCGTCGCCGATTTTTGGATCGAGGCGTCCAAGCGCCATGTTGGTCTCCGCGGCGGCGCGCTTGACGATGCCGAGCGCGCGTACGATGGGCAGCGGCTGGCGCTCCCAGCCGATCTTGAAGTTGCCCAGCGAGCGCTGCGCCTGCGCGCCCCAGTACTTGTCGGCGTCGACCTCGATGGGGCCGAAGGTGTCGGTCTCGGTGCGGGTCTTCTTGGCTGTCATGGCAGGGTCCGTTGCGGGTGTTTGGCTGCGCCGCCATAGCACGCGGGACGGCAGCAGGCAGCAGGCAGTTGGTGGTAGGGTGCGCGTCAGTCGGTCTCGCGCAGCATCGACAGGGCGGAGCGGCGGTCCGACGGCTTCAGCTTGAGGAACGCCGTGCGTGCTGTCTTGATGTCACGCTCCGAGCCGCTGTCCGCCGCCGTCTGGAGGGCGAACGGTGGTCGGATGCTGCGGCCCGCAGATGAAGGCGAGGGCCTTGGCGAGCCGGCCCATGGCCGCGCGATCGATGATGACGTTGTCGTCCATGCACGCACTCTACCTGGTACACGTTGCGGGGAATAGAGCGGCAGCACCGATGCACGAGCCCTTTCACTTCCCCATCCCTTGAGGGGAGGCGAGGGGCCGAGCGATGTCAAAAGAGCAAGGCGCGCTGCATTGGCCCGCGGCGGGACGCCCAGGGTGAAACGCACGGGGAGCGGGGCGGTCCTGGCCCTCATACTTGTTTGGTTTGGATGCGGCCATCGTCTTCTCCGAAGCACCCTGGCGGAGCAGGTTCGCCTGACCTGCCAGGGGCCAGGACGGCCCGTGAACCCCATGTGCTAGCTCGGCGGCGAACATATATAGTAGCGCATGAGGCGCTTCGCTCCGACGCGTAAGGCATGCTGCGCCCGCGACACGCCACCCGCCCATGCGGGGGTGCTCCGCCGGGGTGGTCGCTGCGCCGTGACGCTGATCACCCTCTTGGTCGCTCTTGCGCTTTCCGCGCCCGCCCAGGACAGCAAACCGCGACCCGCGCTGCTGCTCGACCTCAATGGCGTCATTGGCTTCGTCGCCGCAGACCAGCTGAGCAAGGCGCTGGCGAGGGCCAAGGTCGAGGAGGCGCCTCTGGTGATCGTCCGGCTCGATACGCCGGGCGGATTGCTGTCGTCGACGCGCGACATGATCCGCGACATTCTCGCTTCCCCCATCCCGGTGGTCGTATACGTGGCGCCGAGTGGCGCGCGCGCCGCCAGTGCCGGGACCTATCTCGTCTATGCCTCGCATTTGGCGGCAATGGCGCCGGGAACGCATTTGGGCGCCGCCACGCCGGTCTCGCTTGGCGTCCCCGGCTTGCCCGGCTCGCCGCCCCAGCAGCCAACACCCGACAAGGATAAGAAATCACCCGAGCCGGACACCGGTCCTGCCGCCGAACGCAAGGCCGTCAACGACGCCGCGGCGTATCTGCGCAGTCTCGCCGAGATCCGAAATCGTGATGCCGACTTCGCCGAAAAGGCGGTGCGCGAGGCGGCGACGCTCACCGCCTCCGAGGCGGTGAAGCAGCGCGTCGTCGAAGTCGTCGTCCCCGATGTCGCTGAATTGCTCAACGCAATCGACGCGCGCAAGGTCGCGACCGTCTCCGGCGACGTCACGCTGAGCACCAAGGGGCTCACCGTGGTCGAGATCGATCCCGGCTGGAAGGCGCAGTTGATGTCGATCATCACTGATCCCAACATCGCCTTCGTGCTCATGCTCATCGGGATTTACGGCATCCTGTTCGAGTTCATGAATCCAGGCGCGGTCGCGCCGGGGATCATCGGCGGCATCTGCCTCATCGTGGCGCTCACGGCCCTGTCGGTTCTGCCGCTGAACTACGGCGGGCTCGCGCTTCTCCTTTTCGGCATCGCCTTGCTGGTGGCCGAGGCCTTCGTGCCGAGCTTCGGCGTGCTCGGGCTGGGCGGCATTGCCGCATTCGTGGTGGGAGCATTCTTTCTCTTCGATCCGGCGGAGACGAGCTTCGGCTTCGGCGTCGCCTGGCCACTGATCCTCGGCGCCGCAGCGACCAGCGCGCTATTGGTGATCGGCATCATGGGCTTTGCCCTCAAGGCGCGCCACCGCGCTGTGCGCACTGGCGCCGAGGAGATGATCGGCAGCGTCGGCGAGGTGCTCAGCTGGATCGGCACGCAAGGTCAGGTGCGGGTGCACGGCGAGATTTGGGCCGCGCGCTCGGACCACAGCCTGGCGCGTGGGCGCAAAGCCCGCGTGATCGGCCGCGTCGGTCTCACGTTGACCGTCGAGGAGGTCGCGTAGCCTCGAGGTAGATCATGCCTATTCCTCCAACCATTGGTGTTCCCATGTGGCTCGCATTCGCAGTCCTGTTTCTGGTGATCGTCATAGCTTCCACGTTCCGCATCCTGCGCGAGTACGAGCGCGGCGTCGTCTTCCTGCTCGGGCGCCTGTGGAAGGTGAAGGGTCCCGGCCTCGTCATCATCGTGCCCTTCATCCAGCAAATGGTGCGCGTCGATCTCAGGACCCGCGTCTTCGACGTGCCGCCCCAGGACGTCATCTCCAGGGACAACGTCTCGGTCAAAGTCAACGCCGTGCTCTATTACCGCGTGATCGACGCCGAGAAGGCGATCATCCAGGTCGAGCACTTCGATGACGCGACGAGCCAGCTGGCGCAAACGACGCTGCGCTCCATCGTCGGGCAGCACGATCTCGATCAGATGCTGGCCGAGCGGGAGAAGCTCAACACCGAGATCCAGCAAATCCTCGATGAGCAAACGGACGCCTGGGGTATCAAGGTCAGCAACGTCGAGCTGAAGCACATCGATCTCAACGAAACGATGGTGCGCGCCATCGCCAAGCAGGCCGAGGCGGAGCGCTTGAGGCGCGCCAAGATCATCGATGCCGAGGGCGAGTATCAGGCGGCCGAGCGCCTGGCGAGCGCGGCAGAAATCCTCGCCCGGCGTCCGGAGGCGATGCAGCTTCGTTATCTGGGCACGCTGCTCAATATCGCGGGCGAGAAGAGCTCGACCATCGTGTTCCCATTTCCGATTGAGCTAGGCGCCGCCCTTGGGGCCGGCGCGCCGCGGGCGCCGAAGCGGGACGCGGAGTGAGGCGTCAGCCGGCGCAAGCTGCCTGCGAGGACACCTCGAACGGAAACGGTTGTCGACGTCGCGGAAGGCAGTCGCAAAAAAGGTGACCTCCCCGCCCCGGGAAGGTCACCCTGCAGTCCGTTACCGGATGTAGAGGTAGATGCCGTGTCCACGCCTGCGACGCCGCCGGTAGTACCGGCGCCGCCTGCGCCGACGGCCGAACCATATCCCGAAGCCTCTCCTCCTGCGCCAACGACGGCGGGCGTTGGCCGGCGTACTGCTGGTGGCGAGCGATAGCGTCGAGATGCCGGCGACGCTGAGGCCGTACGTGCCAATGGAGCCGAGGCCGTAGATTACGACCATGGCCACGGCGGCGCACACCGCAACGACGCCGCGACGCAAGCCTCGACCCAGCGACTGCAGCCCCTGCCAAATTGCCTTGATGCTCTCAGTCATTCGATTGCCTCCGCCTTCCACCGCGAAAAAGCGCGGCTCTTCAGCAAGAATGCAAGGTGCCACCCGATTGCCTTGCGGGTGACAGCCCAACGTCATCGAGATCCAACTGAAGACAGTATTGCTCTTTTCTATGGCGGTGCCAAGGCGAACGTGTCGAAATCGGCACGATCCGTTTCCACTCAACGCGTGACATTCGCAGCGCATACACAGATGGAAGGTCGATGGCGAAGCAGCACACGTACATCCTGGGCATCAACGCCTACGACCATGACGTCAGCGCGTGCTTGTTGCGCGACGGCGAGATCGCCTTCGCTATCGCGAAGGAGCGCATCTCGCGCGATAAGCACGACACTGGCTTCTATCAGGAGGTCATCGACTATTGCCTGCAAGCCGAGGGCATTGCAT
Organism: Hyphomicrobium sp.; assembly: GCF_009026145.1. Taxonomy (GTDB): domain Bacteria; phylum Pseudomonadota; class Alphaproteobacteria; order Rhizobiales; family Hyphomicrobiaceae; genus Hyphomicrobium_A. Next base: position 22,628 of record NZ_WBUE01000033.1, on the reverse strand, counting down.
TGCAGGACGTCGATCTCATCGTGCGCAACTGCTACGTGCTACCCGTCGAGGACATGGAGGAACGGCTCACCTACGAAGACATCCCCGAGTTCATGGACACGAAGGAGCGCGAGCAGGCCTCCAAGAGCCCGCTCTACCGTGCCAAGTCGGACAAGATGGTGACGGTCTCGCATCATCTCGCGCATGCCTATAGCGCGTTTGCCGCCTGCCCCTTCGAGGAGGGGGTGGTGATGATCGTCGACGGGGTCGGCAACTATGCTTGCGACGTGCGCGAGCCGGGCCAGCTGACGGAGAACGTCAATCCGCTGGCGCGCGAGTCCGAGAGCTATTACCGGTTCAAGGGCGCGCAGCTCGAGACGCTGAAAAAGGTGTGGCTCGAGCCGGCGCGCGGCTTCCTGAGCGACGAATTCTTCTTCATGGGCGGGCTCGGCGCTCTCTACAGCCGGGTGTCGAGCTATATTTTCAGCGACTGGAACAAGTGCGGAGAGGTGATGGGGCTGGCCCCTTACGGTCGCCCTGATCGGCTTGGTCCGCTGCTTCATCTGCAGGATGGCTGTCTGGTCGTGCCCGAGTGGACCTCGGCGCTCGACAAGCTATGGCTGCCGGACGTGGACAAGGAGTGGGAGGAGAGTCCCAACAAGGCTCATTGGGAGGACATGGCGTGGCGGGTGCAGCACGACACCGAGACGGTGCTGCTCGAGCGCGCCCGCTGGCTGCGCGAGACGACCGGCGCCAAGAACCTCGTCGTAGCCGGAGGCGTGGGACTAAATTGCGTCGCCAATGGCCGCATCGTGCGGGAGGCTGGGTTCGACAACGTATGGATTCAACCGGCCGCCGGCGATGACGGAATCGCCATCGGCTGTGCCTATTACGGCCATTTAGCCATTCGGAAGCAGCCGCGCTCGTTCGTGATGAGGCACGCGCATCTCGGCAAGGCGTATGGCCAGGACGATCTCGACGCTGCGCTGCGTGCACCTTTGGCGCGCATCGAAACGAAGTCCAGCCTGAGCGAAGATGTATGCGCCGAGGCGGCACGGCTGCTGGCGGAAGGGAACGTCTTGGGCTGGTTCCAAGGCCGCTCGGAATTCGGGCCGCGCGCATTGGGCAATCGCAGCATCCTGGCCGATCCGCGCTCCGTGGCGATGAAGGACAAGCTGAACAAGCGCGTCAAGCATCGGCAGGCATTCCGTCCCTTTGCCCCGATCGTGCTCGCGGAGCGCGCGTTCGAGATCTTCGAGGGGGACGAGGAGTCGCCGTTCATGCTCGTGGCCATGCGGGTTCGTCCCGCATGGCAAGCCAGTATACCCGCCGTCGTGCACGTCGACGGAACGGCACGTGTGCAAACGGTGCGGCGCGATACCAACGAGCGGCTCTATCGGCTGCTTCTCGAGTTCGAGGCGCTGACCGGCGTTCCCGTGCTGGTCAATACCTCGTTCAACGTGAAGGGCGAGCCCATCGTCGAAACGCCGCGCGATGCGGTCGACTGCTTCCTGTCCACCGGCATCGACCAGCTCGTCGTCAACGACACGCTGATCACGAAGAATGCCCTGCACACGGTGATATCTCCCATCGTCGGAATGTATTCCGAAGTGTCGACGATGGTTCGGACCGGCCTGGAGGCTGATTAGGCGCCGTCGCCGCGGTGCGGTGCATCTGCGCCGACGCTCTTAGCTCGACAGCGCGGCGGCCTTTTCCTGGAACGTACGGCTGGCGCGACTCGACTGCTTCTCGATGTACATCTGCTTGTCAGCCTCGACCATCAGCTCCTCGATGCCGGCTTCGCCGCCGTCGGTGGCCGGATGATAATAGGAAAAGCCGACGCTGAACGACAGCGGCACCGCCCCTGGAACGCGGTTGTGCTCGGCCAGCGACTGCAGGAGCTGCCTGCGAATGCGGTTGCTGACCGCCGGTCCGGCGGCGATGGCGAGGACAATGAACTCGTCGCCGCCGAGGCGCGCGATGACGTCGGAGGCGCGGAATGTCGAGCGCAATATCTGTGCCGTGGCGACGAGCGCCTGATCGCCGAACTCGTGTCCCAATTCGTCGTTGATGCGCTTCATGCCGTCGAGATCGACGAAGGCCAGCGCCAGGCTGTACCCCGATCTCCGCGCCAGCTTCAGCTGCTCTTCGGCGACGGTTATGAACCCGCGCCGGTTATAGAGGCCCGTCAGCGTGTCGGTGAGGGCAAGGCTTTGCAGCGCCGCTAGCAGCCGGTGACGCTCTTGTGCATAGCGGATGACGCGCAAGAGAAGGGACCGGTCCATCTGCGCCTTGACGAGCCAATCTTGCGCTCCTTCGCGCAGTGCCCGCAGGGCGAGCTGCTCGTCGTCGACGCTGCTGAGCGCCACGATTGGTACGCTGGCAAGCGTGCGCTGCACTTGGCCGATGGCGTCGATTGCGTCGGCGTCTGGAAGCGACAGGTCGATGAGCACGAGATCAAACTGCTCGCGGCGCAGATGCGTCAGCCCGCGGCTCAGCCGCGAGGCCGTCGTGACGGCGAACTCGGATCTCAGCAGCAGCCGAATGAGCTGCGCGTCGCTGGCGGAGTCCTCGATGAGGAGTATCTTGGTCTGGCCGCACTCAGCTCGATCGCTTAGATGGGTAGGCACCCCCATTGCTCGACTCGTCCACTTTGATGTTGCCACGAGCACCGCTGCGCGGCGCTGGTTTACGAGTCGAGATTAGGACGGGTGCGGACCGTCGCGTACTTGACCCCGGTCAACGTGCCTGCCGATCGTTCCCGTCGCCAGTGCGAAATTTGCGAACGTCATTGCCATGCGATGAACGAGTTGTGAGCTCGCCGAGCATTGTCGCGGCGCCGTCAATCGCAAGTTGTGAGGCGGTCAACGTGCCGACACTGCGTGAGCAGCCGTAAGTGATTGCAGCCGCGCTCTCGCAGTGGCACATGAGGCGCACCGCTTGTGCTCGCGACAACGGACACTCGCGCGCGGAGAAGCGCCGAAGATACTATCCATCGGGGCATGGGAGGTGACCTCTTGTCGGGTTTCGTCGCGGCGAGCTCTTGCCCCGCTGTTTGCACGTGCGCTTTTCGAAAGCATCGATCTCGTCATGCTTGCGCGGCTGTCCGAGCGTGCCCGATGGCTTGGGTGCGACATCGTCGCGCTCGCCCCTCGGCTTTCGGCTCACCGGCATGGCTTCGGGAGCGTAGCCGCTCCACTGAGCCACATCCTGGTGCCCCTCGAACAGCGGGCGACTCACCACGCGGAGAGTGCTGATCGGAGGTTAACGGCATCGTCTTAATTGCGACGACCGCGTTGCCGGTTCTCTCAGCCGTCGCCGGTATGTTGCCAGATCATCGCTATACGGACGAGCCGGGGGTAAACCGTCAGCCATGGCAACCGAAGAACCAAGCAAGTATGCGCCGAGCGGCGCGGGCCTAAGCGTCGATCTCAGCCCCAGCCTGCGCGCCTTCGAGGCGGCGAGAAACGGCAAGCGCGGAAAGAAGGAATTCGCGCAGCTCAATCGTTGGTTCGAGATCGCCCTCAACAATATGGGCCGCGGCCTCTCGATGTTCGATGCCGATCAGCGGCTGATCGTCTGCAACAAGCGCTATCGCGACATCTTTTCGCTGCCCGAGTCGCTGACCCAGCCCGGTACGCCATTCGCCGATATCGTCCGCTATCACGTGAAGCACGAGAGTGGTCGCGATGGGCCCGAGGAGATGGCAGGTCAGAAGAAATGGATTGCGGCGCACGTGGCGGAGATGGCGCTCGGCAAGTCCTTCTCCAGCACGCGTCATCTGCAGGATGGGCGTACGATCCTCGTCAGCAATCAGCCTTTGCCGGATGGCGGCTGGGTCGATTTGCTCGAGGACATTACCGAAAAGTGCGAGGCGGAGCACAAGATCTCCTGGCTGGCGCGGCACGATACCCTGACCGAGCTCGCCAACCGCTTCCACTTCCGCGAGCAACTCAACGAGACGCTTGCGGCGCTGGGCCCCGATGATGGCTTTGCATTGCACGCCATCGACCTCGACCGCTTCAAGGAGGTGAACGACACGCTCGGCCATCCGGTGGGGGATGCGCTGCTGAAGAGCGTGGCGCGACGCCTGCGCGAAGTTCTGCGCGGCCCCGATATCGTGGCGCGCGTTGGTGGCGACGAATTCTCGATCATTCAGCGCGGGGCGAAAACGGCGGAGCAGGCGGCGCATCTTGCAAACCGCGTCATCCGCACCATCACGCAGCCGCATTACATCCTCGGACACTCGGTCAACGTCGGGGCGAGCATCGGCATCTCGCTGGCGCCCGAGCATGGCAGCGACGCCGAGGAGCTCATAAAGCAGGCGGACATCGCCCTGTACGAGGCCAAGGCATCGGGGCGCGGCGTCTATCGCGTGTACTGCGGCGGCACGGCGGAGGAAGGGGGACGGCGCCGGTCGCTGGAGCTCGACCTCAGGGGCGCCGTCGACAGGGGCGAGCTCGAGCTCTATTACCAGCCCATCTACGATGCGCGCACGCAGGAGATCGCCGGCTTCGAGGCTCTGATGCGCTGGCACCACCCGGTGCTCGGCATGATCGGTCCGAGCGACTTCATTCCCATCGCCGAGGCGACCGGCCTCATCGTGGAGATGGGCGCCTGGGCCCTCAAGGAGGCTTGCCGCGAGGCAGCGCGCTGGAGCCGCGACGTCAAGGTGACGGTCAATCTGTCGCCCCTACAATTCGAGCGCGGCGATTTGCACCTCGTGGTGGCCGAAGCGCTCGAACGCTCTGGACTCCCGGCCCGGCGTCTCGAGCTGGAGATCACCGAGGGCTTGTTGTTGCGCGACGACTTCTGCACCAATGAAACGCTGCACAAGCTCCACAACCTCGGCATCAGCATCGCGCTCGACGACTTTGGCACCGCGTATGCCTCGCTCAGCTACCTGCGCAGCTTCCCCTTCGACAAGATCAAGATCGACCGAACGTTCGTTCGCGAAGTCAATCATCCCGAGCGCGAGGATTGCGTGGCGATCATCAATGCCGTCACCGGGCTTGCCCATCAGCTCGAGATGAAGACGGTCGCCGAAGGCGTCGAGACCGCCGATCAAGTCGCTACGGCGCTGAAGGCCGGTTGCGACGAGGTGCAGGGTTTCTACTTCAGTGAGCCTGTTCCGGCCCGTGACGTGGAGGATCTGTTGACGCAGCATCCACAGGGGATGGCGGCGGCGCGTTAGGCTCAGCTCCGTGCCATGGGATGGCCGCATTCGGCGTGACGGGCGCCGCTCGCATCCTGTAGGCTCGTCTGCGCAGCGAGATCAGCCGTAGCCACATGCCGCCTGCCGCCCTGCCCGAAGGACTGATCGAGGGCTTTACGCGCCGCCCCCTGACTGGCGACGGCGTTATGATCGATGCGCTCGTCGGCGGGTCCGGGCCGCCGCTGCTCCTCCTGCATGGGTATCCGCAGACGCGCGTGATGTGGCGCGCCCTCGCCCCCGCGCTGGCCCGGCAATTTACCGTCGTGGTGCCGGACCTGCGCGGCTACGGCCGTTCCGACAAGCCGCCGGGCGATGCGGCTCACGAGCTCTATTCGAAGCGCGTCATGGCCCGTGATCAGATCGCCACGATGCGTGCGCTGGGTTTCGACCGCTTCGCCGTCGCCGGGCACGACCGCGGGGGGCGCGTCGCCTACCGCTTGGCGCTCGATCACCCCGATGCGGTGCGCGCCCTCGTCCTGCTCGACATCCTGCCGACGGCCGAGGTATGGGCGCGCGCCAGCGCCGAGCGTGCCATGGCGATGTACCACTGGTACTTCCTAGCGCAGCCGCAGCCGTTGCCCGAGACGCTGATCGGCGGCGATCCCGAGCTTTTCTTGCGTACCGTGATGCGCAGTTGGGCTGGCCAAGGCTTCATATTCGAGGCCGCGAGCATGGTCGACTACGTCGCCTGCTTCCGCGCTCCCGCGTCGATCCATGCGAGTTGCGAGGACTATCGCGCCGGGTGGAGCGTCGATCGCGCCCACGATGAGGCCGACCGCGGCGTGCGCAAGATCGCGGCTCCCCTGCTTATCGTTTGGAGCGAGGAGTTCAGCGTCGCCAGGGGTGAGCCGCTGACGACTTGGTCCGCATGGGCCAGTAGCGTCGAAGGCCACGCGGTGCCCGGCGGGCATTTCGTATGCGAGGAGAGCGCTGAACAAGTGCTGGCGTCGATGCAGCGTTTTCTTTCCGGAACAAGCGGCTGAACGACATCCTGCCCCGTCCTGACCGGCGTCCGCGCAGGTTGTCCGATCGATGCGCACCGCGGCGCAGCGCGTGTGGCAGCCGGCGCGGCCGATGCTGATGGTGCCGCTGCTGCAGTGGTTGCGGCAAGGGGCAGAGGCTGAACATCCCGCTGCCGTATGCGATTGCCCGGCAAAACGGCCGGCGCCGGGTGCGGTGGTGGCCGCCAGCGCGATGGCAAGCTCTTGCCCGACCCAGCGCGCGGCGACGTCGCCGGGCGGGCGTGCAAGGAGGCGCGGTAGATGGCTCGCTCATGTCAGGCATGCGTCGCCCGTTGATGGCCGTGACATTGTTGTAGCTCTTAATTCTGTCGCCGTCGACGAGCAGTAGCGCTCGTCGTTCGCGTCCATCCGCTCGAGCGGCACATCGCCGGTTGTCGCTGACATGGATCAAGCCCGCGCCGCTCGCGGCTCACCGAGTCGCGCGACGCGCGGAGATCTGCCGCTTGGCGACCACAGCTTCGTAGGCCGAGCGCAGCTCGGCGAGCACGGAGCGGCGTGGCGCCGGGGCGCCGAGATGCAGCGCACGCAGCTCCTTCATGAAAGCTTCCCACAGGCGCGGGCCGCCGTCGGCGAGCAGCTGCGCGCGGATCGACAGCTCCTCGGAGACGGGCATGTAGCGGCAGCCCCAGGCGCCCATGTGGGCGAGCAGCGGCACGAGCGCGATGGCCGGCTCGGCTAGGGAGTAGATCGCCTTCTGTTTGTGGGTCGGGTCGTCGCGCTTGGTGAGCAGCCCCGCCTCGACGAGACGCTTCAAGCGGTCGGCCAGTACGTTGGAGGCGATGCCCTCCTCGGAGCGCTGCAAGAGCTCGCGGAAGTGCCGGCGGTTGCCGAACATGATGTCGCGGATGACGATGAGGCTCCAGCGGTCGCCCAGCGTCTCGAGCGTGAGGTTGATTGGGCAGCCGGAACGTTGCGTGCTTTCCAACGTTTGTGTCTTTCGAATCGCCACTGCTTGCAAAGTAAGAGCGGTTAGGGTAGAGGACAACTGGTTGCAAAATGAAAGCAGTGAGGAGGTGGCGTGCATGGGCAAGCTTCGCATCCACAATTTCACCGTATCCATCGACGGTTACGGGGCCGGGCCTGATCAAAGCCTCGGCAACCCGCTCGGTGTCGGCGGCATGTCGCTGCACGGTTGGGCCTTTGCGACGCGCGCCTTCCAAAAGATGCTCGGCAACGACAGGGGGTCGACTGGCGTCGACAACGACTTCATCGAACGGGGATTCGACAACGTCGGAGCCTGGATCCTCGGGCGCAACATGTTCGGCCCGGTGCGCGGCGCATGGCCGGACGAGAGTTGGAAAGGCTGGTGGGGTGACAACCCGCCCTATCACACGCCGGTGTTCGTGCTTACCCATCATCCACGCGCGCCCATCACCATGGAAGGCGGTACGACGTTTCATTTCGTCACCGACGGCATCGAGGCGGCCCTGCAACGCGCCGTCGAAGCCGCAGACGGCAAAGACGTACGCCTCGGCGGCGGGGTCAGCACCATTCGCCAGTACCTATCGGCAGGCTTGATCGATGAGATGCACGTTGCCGTGGCGCCGGTGCTGCTGGGCTCGGGAGAGCACCTGCTCGCCGCCCTCGACCTACCGAAGCTCGGCTACCGCGTCGCGGAGCACGTCACGACGCCGGGCGTCACTCACGTCGTTCTGCAAAAGAGCAACTGATCGCGGCGCGGGTACGCGCCAAGAGGGAAACCATGGCAATAGCGCTCTACGGTCATCCATTCTCGTCGTACACGCAGAAAGTGCTCATCGCGCTGTACGAGAACGACATGCCCTTCGAGTTCCGCTGCATCGGGCCGGATACGCCGCAGCACGTCACCGAGTGGCTGCGGCGCTGGCCGTTGCGCAAGTTTCCGCTGCTGCTCGATGGCGAGCGGCAGGTCGTCGAGACCAGCATCATCATCGAATACCTGCAGCTTAAGCATCCCGGGCCGGTGCGCCTCTTGCCCGTGGATCCGATGGCCGCGCTGGACGTGCGCTTTCTCGACCGCTTCTTCGATCTGCACGTGATGGAAGCGATGCAGATTGCGGTCGACAGTGCGCTGGGTCGGGTCCCGGTGAAGAGCGAGGAAGGACTGGTCATCGCCAGGGAAAAGCTGGAGCGCGCCTACGCCTGGCTCGAAGGGGAGCTTGCCGGCAGGACCTGGGGCGCCGGTGCGGACTTCACGCTGGCCGACTGCGCGGCGGCGCCCTCGCTGTTCTATGCCGACTGGACTCACCAGATCCCGGACGCTTATCCCGTGCTGCGCGCCTACCGCACGCGGCTGCTGGCCCGCCCGTCGTTCGCCCGCGCCGTCGACGAGGCGCGGCCCTATCGCCCACTCTTCCCGCTCGGTGCACCCGACCGCGACTAGAAAAAAGAGCAACAAAATGGTTGCATGACGCGGCGCTTGTCGCTATGACTATGCGCAACCAGGAGGTTGCGCATGAGCGATCGCATCGAAAAGACCATCGAGATCAAGGCGCCGGTGGCGCGGGTGTGGAAGGCGCTCACCGACCATCTTGAGTTCGGGGCGTGGTTTCGCGTGCGGCTCGAAGGGCCGTTCGTGCCAGGGCAGGCGTCGCGCGGCCGGATTACGCATCCGGGCTACGAGCACGTGACGATGGAAGTCATGGTGCAGAGGATGCAGCCGGAGCGCCTGTTCTCCTTCACCTGGCATCCCTATGCCGTCGACCCTAAAGTCGATTATGCCGACGAGACGCCGACGCTGGTAGAGTTCACGCTGGAGCCGACCAAGGGCGGCACGCTGCTGCGGGTGGTGGAAAGCGGGTTCGACAAGATTCCGGCACACCGGCGCGATGAGGCTTTCCGCATGAACGAAGGCGGCTGGCAAGCGCAAATGGGGAATATCGAGCGCCATGTCCGACAAGCGGCCTAGCAAGCTTGCGTCGCTGAAGACGCGCGCCACCGTGTTCGCCGCGCTGGGCGATGAGACTCGGCTCGGCGTAGTCGGCAAGCTGCTGAGCGGCGAGCCGCAGTCGATCGCGCGCCTTACCGAGGGCACGCAGCTGACGCGGCAGGCGGTGACCAAGCACCTGCGTGTGCTAGAGCATGCGGGGGTGGTGCGCAGCGTGCGCGCGGGACGCGAGGCGCTGTTCGAGCTGAAGCCGGCGCCGATCGAGGATGCGCGCGCGTATTTGGAGCGCATCTCGCGGCAGTGGGACGACGCGCTGGCGCGCCTCAAGGCCTTCGCCGAAGATTAGGCTGCTGCTCATTTAGCTGGCACATGTAATAAAAATGCGACGTCTCCATGCGCGTTCCGTTCGCGCGCGGCGACGCTATACTCGCGTGAGCCAACCCCCGCGAGGGAGTAGCCCCCTATGATCAATCTCACTGTCAATGGATCCAAGGTTTCCGTGCCCGTCGCGGATGACATGCCGCTTTTGTGGGTGATCCGCGACGTGCTTGGCATGACCGGCACGAAATTCGGCTGCGGCATCGGTCAGTGCGGCGCCTGCACGGTGCACGTCGATGGCGAGCCGCGCCGCTCCTGCCTGACGCCGGTGTCGGACGTCGCCGACCGGGCAATAACGACCATAGAAGGCATCGGCGCGACGAAGATTGGCAAGGCCGTGCAGGACGCCTGGCTCGACGCCGAGGTCGTGCAGTGCGGCTACTGCCAGTCGGGGCAGATCATGAGCGCGGCGGCGATCATCGAGATGATCCCCGAGCCGACCGACGCCGACATCGACCAGGGCATGTCGGGCAACATCTGCCGCTGTGGCACCTACCTGCGCATCCGCGAGGCCATCAAGCAGGCGGCCAAGGCCGTCGCCGGCAAGTGAGGAGGCACGCCATGGTGCAAGGCATGAAGGCGATGGATGCGGGCACTCTGTCGCGGCGCCGGTTCTTGCAGGCCGGAGCCGCCTTCGGTGGCGGGCTGATGATCGGCTGGGTGGAAGTTGCGAACGCTGAGCCGGGCCTCGGTCACACGGTGGTCAGCGAGTTCGCGCCCAACGCCTTCATCCGGATCGATCGCGATGGCAAGGTGACGGTCATCTCGCCGTCGATCGAGATGGGCCAGGGCACCTACACCGCGCTGCCGATGCTGGTGGCCGAGGAGCTCGATGTCGACATGAAGGATGTCGGCGTCGATCACGCCCCAGCGAACGACAAGCTCTACGGCAACCCCGCCAACTTCAACGCGCAGATCACCGGCGGCTCGACCTCGGTGCGCGGCTTCTTCAAGCCGATGCGCGAGGCGGGGGCTGCGGCACGGCAGATGCTGATCACGGCCGCGGCGGCGAAGCTCGCCGTCGATGCTGCAGAGTTGACGACCGAGGCGGGTGGGGTCGTGCACGCCAAGAGCGGCCAGCGCGTCGGCTACGGCGCGCTGGTCGACGACGCGGCGAAGCTTCCCGTGCCGGCGAACATCGCGCTCAAGGAGCCGAGCCAGTTCCGCATCATCGGCACGCCGGCGAAGCGGCTCGACGTCGCGGGCAAGGTGAATGGTGCGGCCAAGTACGGCATCGACGCCCAGGTGCCGGGCATGAAGGTTGCAGCGGTTGCCGCTTCGCCGGTGTTCGGCGGCACGCTCGCCACCGTCGACGAGGCGGCGGCGTTGGCGGTGCCGGGGGTGCGCCAGGTGGCCAAGCTCGACAATGCGGTCTCGCTCATCGCCGACCACTATTGGGCGGCCAAGCAGGGTCTTGCCGCGGCGAGGCCGACGTTCGTGGAGGGGGTGTACGCCAAGATCTCGACCGCCAATGTCGTTAAGGCGCTGGCGAAAGCGGCAGAGCGCGACGGTGCCGTCGGCAAATCAGTGGGCGACGCGACGGGCGCGCTGGCCAAGGCGGCGACGAAGGTGGAGAGCGTCTACGAAAATCCTTTCCTGGCGCACGCCACCATGGAGCCGATCAACTGCACGGTGCACGTGACACCGGGCGGCTGCGATATCTGGGTTGGCACGCAGATCCCCGTGATCGCGCAGACGGTGGTCGCCAAGACGCTGGGGCTCGATCTCGACCAGGTGCGCATTCACAATCACCTGCTCGGCGGCGGCTTCGGCCGCCGGCTCGAGTTCGACTTCATCCTGCAGGCGGCGCTGATCGCCAAGCAGTCGAAGGATCCGGTGAAGGTCATCTGGAGCCGCGAGGAGGACATCCAGCACGACATGTACCGGCCGTACTACTACGACCGCATCAGCGCCGGCCTAGACGAAACGGGCAAGATCGTCGCCTGGAAGCACCGCATCGTCGGCTCGTCGATCGTGGCTCGCTTTGCGCCGGACGCCTTCAAGGACGGTCTCGACGTCGACGCCGTCGATGGGGCCGTGGAGCTCGCCTACGACATCCCCAACTTCTTCGTCGATTATGTGCGCGAGGAGCCGCCCGGAATTCCGACGGCATTCTGGCGCGGCGTTGGCCCCACCCGCAATGCCTACGTGGTGGAAAGCTTCATCGACGAGCTCGCCACGGCGGCGAAGAAGGATCCAGTCGCGTTCCGGCTCGAGCTTGCGGCCAAGAGCCGGCGCGCGCGCCACGTTATCGAGCGCGCCGCTGCGCTCTCGGGATGGGGCACGCCGCTTGGCCCGCGCAAGGGGCGCGGCATCGCGCTGCTCAACGCCTTCGGCATGTACCTCGCCGAGGTTGCCGAGGTGAGCGTCGCCGACAACGGCGAGGTGCACGTCGATCGTGTCGTGGCGGCCGTCGACTGCGGGACGGTGGTCAACCCCAATACGGTCGAGGCGCAGCTGCAGAGCGGCATCATCTTCGGCATCACGGCGGTGCTGTGGGGCGAGATCACGCTCAAAGATGGCCGCGTCGAGCAATCGAACTTCGACAACTACCGGATCTTGCGCATCGATGAGGTTCCGAAGATCGAGGTCGAGATCGTCAACAGCTCGGAAGCGCCGGGCGGTATCGGCGAGCCGGGCACATCGGCGCTGGCTCCAGCGGTGCTGAACGCCGTCTATGCGGCTACGGGCGTGCGCGTGCGCAAGCTGCCGATCAACGCTTCGCTGCTACGCTCGACGTGAAGCACAATTGCGGGAAGCCGGCAGCGCATCTGTTGCGCTGCCGGGTTCATCATTGAGGTTGCGATGATGGCGGCAGGCTACTTGCCCGTCGAGTCGATGCTTGGCATGCTAGCTCATTTGCGCGATGTCACATCGGGAACATTGCGCGGTGCCGAGTGCATTGCACCGCTCACGCGCCGACTTGTCCGGTGGTGAGGATCGCGCACCGCCGGACAAGTTGGCTGGCGAAAGAGCGCCGCGAATTCGCGAGCTATCTGGTGCCCGGATGATCCCCCATTGCCTTCTGTGTGAGGGCGCCGCTCTGCGGCACACCGGTCGGATTGGCCGTTCTGCCACCCTTGGTGCCCGGCAGATCCTGCATCGCCTTTTTGCGTCGCGCTGCCGGTCTCGGGGATGGCAGTCGGATTGGCGGTGGTGCCGCCCTTCGTTCCCGGCGCATCCTGCATCACTTTGTCGGAGAGGCTGCCTTCGTCTACGCCGGCGTAGACCGGGCCTGCGGCAACGGTAGCAGCGAGCGCGAGGGCGAGAGCGGCAAAGATAGGCTTGTTCATGGCGGTTCTCCTGTGGGTTCGTTTCCTGGTGCCCGCAGGTACGCGGCTCGGTCCGCCTCGGTTACACGCGCAAGAGATAGATACAATTGCGCGTAATGCGCAGGGAGGCCCGCAGAATGCGGGCTTGCGGATTCGTTACACGCTTCCAGGGTTATCTTTGTTTGCAGTTCAGCCAATCGGCCGCCGGCTCGACGCCAAGATCGACGCCGCCGTCGCGACCGTCTGCGGCCCCACGTGGGCGAATTCTATTTCTTGCGGAAGGCGTCGAGGCGGACGATCTGCGCGCCGCCGTTGTCCTGCTTCGGCTTGTCGTCGGCGGCCTTGGCGGCGACGGGTTGAAGCGGCGTCGGCGACGGGGCCTGCGGCTTCAGCTGTGCCGGAGGTGGCACCGGCGGGGCCGCAGCGCGGCTCGGCTGCGGCTCGGCTGGCGCAGGCGTGGCTTGCTCGTTCTTTGCCTTGCGCGGCACGCGCGGCTTTTTCGGCGCCGTCGAGCGCAGCGTTGCCCGCCCGTTGGCGCGCTCGCCGGCGCGACTGGCAAAGCGCTGGCCCATGCTATCGCCGGAGTCCGGCTCCGCATTCGGGTCCTCGAACTGCAGGCCGTAGCGCACCGAGGGATCGAAGAACACGCGGATGGCGGCGAAAGGAACGACGAGACGCTCGGGAATGCCGTCGAAAGTCAGCTTCACCTCGAAGCCGGCTTCCGACACGGACAGGTCCCAGAAGCGGTGTTGCAGCACGATCGTCATCTCGGAGGGATATTTGTCCTTCAGCCGCTTGGAGAGGACGACGCCGGAGGCGGCGGTATCGAACGAGATGTAGAAATGGTGGTCGCCCGGCAAGCCGGATTTGGCCGCCTGCGTGAGAACCGTGCGCACGACGCCGCGCATGGCGTCCTGAGCTAAGGCCTCGTAGTCGATCGTCGGCTCGGCCGGCATCGGTCTCGCTTATTTGGTCCCCGGTCACTCTCGAGCCGAAGACGTGCTCGGCTCGAGGTAGAGTTGGAGGGCTTCTGTTGCCCGGTGCCCTCCGGACCGCGCCTTACCCGGCTAGGGGCAAGGGCTTCAAGTTCAGGCTTTTCGCACTGCGTTACGCAGCGAGAGCAGCCTCAGCATAGTTGTCATTGGCAACTATTCTGAATGGCCCGATGACGGCGGAACCATGCCGAGCGAAAGCTAAGCCCTTTACACCTTCGTCGATCCTAGTTCGCCCCCATCAGATGCCGCCGCGGTATGACCCGCGACTGATCCTACGTGCCCATCCGACGCAACGTGCTCTTGTCGGCGGCATTTGGTGGAGGCGCCGGGTACTGCCCCCGGGTCCGATCGGCTTATTACGACCGCGTTTATCGCCATAGCCGGACGAATCCGGCTAGGTGAATATAGAGGCAGACGCGGCAGAAAAAAAGCCTGTCGCACCCGCGACATGTGCAGACATGCCGAGGATGGATGCGCGCAAGCATCCGGTAATCATGCCGGCAATCGATGCCGCGCCATGGTGTGCGCGAGAATTTGGCTCGGATGCGCGCGGCGGCGGCCGTGCTATAGGGCGGAGACGATTGGCGCGCGCCGGACGCATTGGAAGTGGCGCTGCACGGGAGCCGCAAGCTGACAGTTCCATCGATCGAAGCAAGCACGACCGAGCTAGGCCCAGCCTACGTGCCGCGCACCGGCTGGCCGACGTGGGCGGTGCTGCCGGCCGGCGTTGCCATCTTTGCCATCTCTGCCGTTGTCGGCTTGGCGGTTTCGATCGTCGTTTCGGCGCTGCTCGCGCAAGGGGGCGTGGAAGCGACGTCTCCGCAGGCGCCGCTGCAGGTCGTCACCGCCTGGTTGGCCGGCCTGCAGGTTGGGCTCATCGTGCTCACCATCGTTGCCGCGGGCTTCTTCTCCTCCAATCGCGCCGAAACGTTGGCGCTGCGCCCACCGCGCGGGGGCTGGCGCGTCCTGGGGTTGGCGCTGATCCCCATGTTCGCCCTGACGGGCGCGTGGACGGCGCTGCTGCTGTGGTGGCGGCCGGAGGTCGTGATCGGTGATCTACGGGTGTTCAAGGAGCTGCTGCAAGGCGATGCAGCCCTGATGGCGCTGCTCGTCATCGGCCTCGGCGCGCCGCTGTCCGAAGAGCTGCTGTTTCGCGGCTTTCTGTTTTCGGGGTTGGCCAAGTCCCGCCTGGGCGTCGCCGGCACCGGCGTGCTGACCGCCGTTCTTTGGACGGCGCTGCACTTCGGCTATTCGGTGTTCGGCCTCATCGAAGTGCTGGCCATCGGCCTTTATTTCTCCTGGCTCCTGGTGCGCACGGGGAGCGTGTGGGTGACCATCTTCTGCCACGCGGTCTACAACACGGCGGTCGGAGTGGTGCTGTACTTCGTTACGCTGCCGTCGCCCGTATGAGCCATCGCCATTAAGCAGCGGTGCGGAATCGTCCTATATTCACGCCATGCAGCAGTATCTCGATCTGATGCGCCGCGTGCGCGATCACGGCGTCCGTAAGGCGGACCGCACCGGCACAGGCACGCTGTCCGTGTTCGGGCACCAGATGCGCTTCGACCTCGCCGACGGCTTCCCGCTGGTGACCACCAAGAAGCTGCACGTGAAGTCTATCATCCACGAGCTCATCTGGTTCCTCGCCGGCGACACCAACACCGCTTACTTGAAGGCCAACGGCGTCACCATCTGGGACGAGTGGGCGGACGAGAACGGCAATCTCGGGCCGGTCTATGGGAGGCAGTGGCGCTCCTGGGCGGCGCCCGATGGAGGCATGATCGACCAGATCACCGAGATTATCGAAACTCTAAAGACCAACCCCGACAGTCGGCGCATGATCGTGTCGGCGTGGAACCCGGCGGATATCCCGGACATGGCGCTGGCGCCGTGCCATTGCCTGTTCCAGTTCTACGTCGCCGAGGGGCGGCTGTCCTGCCAGCTCTACCAGCGCTCGGCCGACGTGTTCCTTGGCGTGCCGTTCAACATCGCTAGCTACGCGCTGCTGACCATGATGATGGCGCAGGTGACGGGCCTTAAACCGGGCGAGTTCGTGCACACCTTCGGCGACGCGCACCTCTACCTCAATCATCTTAAACAGGCGGACGAGCAGTTGCGGCGCACGCCGCGCGCCCTGCCGCGCATGGAGATCGACCCGGCGGTGAAATCGATCTTCAAGTTCAAGTACGATGACTTCAAGCTCGTCGGCTACGAGCCGCACCCGCACATCGCCGCCCCCGTCGCGGTGTGACAGAGTTGAGCAGGGGACCTTACACGTTGCGGCGTCCTACTTGGCTTCTGCCAGGAGAGCCTGCGGAAGCTTGCGTGGGTTCCGGCCTGCGCGGGATTGAGGGGAGGCGCGCCAGCTGGGCACGGAAGGGCTGAGCGACAGATGATCATCTCCATTGTCGTCGCGGTTGCCGACAACGGCGTCATCGGCCGCGACGGCGGCCTGCCGTGGCGCATCTCCTCCGACCTCAAGACGTTCCGCCGCCTCACCATGGGCAAGCCGCTGATCATGGGACGGCGCACGTTTCAATCGTTGAAGAAGCCGCTCGACGGCCGCGACAACATCGTGGTGACGGGCAACACGGACTACCAGCCGCAAGGGGCCATCACCGCCAACGACTTTGCCGCGGCCCTCACCATCGCCCAGGCATGCGCGAAGGAACGCGGCGTCGGCGAGATCGCCGTGGTCGGGGGCACGGCGGTGTTCGCAGCGGCGCTGCCCGTCGCCGACCGCATCTACAAGACGGAGGTCCACGGCAATCCGGCGGGAGATGCAACGTTCCCCGCCGTCGACTGGAGCCAATGGCAGGAAGTCTCGCGCGAGGCGCTGCCGCGCGGTCCCAGCGACGATTATGCCGCCACGCTTGTCGTGCTGTACCGCCGCCGCGCCTGAATTTCGACGCTCGGCCGGTGCTTGAACCGGCCCTGCGCCCACCAAATGTACATCGCGCGTTTGCGCTGCAGGGACACCCTGTCCTATAAGCGAGCACGCCAACCTTCCCGCCGAGGATAAGGGAACGGATTCCCCGGACAGCCCACGTGCCGCCGGCCTTGGCGTTACCCCCTAAAGGATTGAAGGACCTCTATAATGCCCTGGAACAATCAGAGTGGCGGCGGCGGCTGGAAGAGCGGCGGCGGCAACGGCGGAGGTCCGTGGGGACAGGGACCGAGCGGCGGGCAACCCCCCGACCTCGAGGAGATGCTGAAAAGAGGCCAGGACAAGGTCAAGCAGGTCATGCACGGCGGCGGCATCCCCGGCCCGCTGCTGTTTCTCGTCGCCGTCATCGCCTGCGCCGTCATCGCCTGGCAGGCGTTCACCTTCCGGGTTAACCCGGACGAGCTCGGCGTATTGATGCGTTTCGGCAAGTTCGTGGAGAAGTACCCTCCCGGCCTGCACTTCCGCCTTCCGTACCCGATCGACGAGGTGCGGCTACCCAAGGTCACGCGCCAGAACATCATCGAGGTGGGCGTGCGCTCGACCGCCGGACGTCTCAATGCCGGCATGCGCGACGAGCGCGCCGAGAGCCTGATGCTGACCGGCGACGAGAACATCGTCGACATCGACTTCGTCGTCTTCTGGCGCATCAAGGACGCGGAGCAGTACCTGTTCAACATCCAGAACCCGGACACCACCGTCAAAGAGGTCGCCGAGAGCGCCATGCGCGAGGTGGTCGGCCAGTCCAAGATCCAGCCAATCCTCACGCAGGAGCGCCAGAAGACCGAGGAAGCGGTGCAGGCGCTGATGCAGCGGACGCTCGATAGCTACCGCGCCGGCATCCAGATCGATCAGGTGCAGTTGCAGAAGGTCGATCCCCCGGCCGAGGTGATCGACGCCTTCCGCGACGTGCAGGCGGCGCGCGCCGACATGGAGCGCCTGCAGAACGAGGCCTACGCCTACTTCAACAAGGTGGTGCCTGAGGCACGGGGCGAAGCCGAGCGCATTTTGCAGGGCGCGGAGGGCTACAAGCAGCAGGTCGTCAACGACGCCACGGGTCAGACGTCGCGCTTCCTGCAGGTCTATGATCAGTACAAGAACGCACCCGAGGTGACACGCCGGCGCATGTTCATCGAAACCATGGAGCGGGTGCTGGGCGGCACCGACAAGATCATTCTCGACAGCAAGGGCGCCGGGTCCGGCGTCGTGCCGTACCTCCCGCTCGATAGACTGCAGAGCCGCACGCCGGCTACCACCGAGGAGGGCAACTGATCATGCGCGCGTTCCTCGCATTGCTCATCATTTGCGTCGGCCTCGCTGCCGTGGCGGTCTATGCCTCGGCATTCATCGTGCATCAGAACGAGCAGGCGCTCGTGCTGCGCTTCGGCGAGCCCAAGCGCGTCGTCACGTCTCCGGGCCTCAACTGGAAGGTGCCGCTCGTCGATTCCGTGGAGATCTACGACAAGCGCATCCTCGATCTTGACAGCCAGCCGCAGGAGGTCACCGCCTCCGACCAGAAGCGTCTGGTGGTCGACAGCTTCGCCCGCTATCGCATCGTCGATCCGCTGAAGTTCTACCAGACGCTGCGCTATGAGGAGGGCGTGCGCTCGCGCCTTGGCCCGATCGTCGATTCGGCGATGCGGCGCGTGCTCGGCGCCGCCACCTTCCAGGACGTGGTGCGCGACAGGCGCGAGGAGCTGATGAAGCGCATCCTTTCCCAGGTGAACCAGGAGGGCAACGAATTCGGCCTCGAGGTGGTCGACGTGCGCATCAAGCGCGCCGATCTGCCGGAGCAGAACTCCAAGAGCGTGTTCGAGCGCATGCGTGCCGAGCGCCAGCGCGAGGCGGCCGAGTTCCGCGCCCAGGGCGCCGCCGAGGCCAACCGCATCAAGGCCACCGCCGACCGCGAAGCCACCGTCATCCGCGCCGAAGCCACCCGCAAGGGCGAGGAGCTGCGCGGTACCGGCGACGCCGAGCGCAACAAGATCTACGCCGAGGCCTACAATCGCGACCCGGAGTTCTTCGAGTTCTACCGCTCGATGCAGGCCTACGAGCACGGCCTCAAATCTGCCGACACGCGGCTGCTGATCACACCCGACAGCGACTTCTTCAAGTACTTCACCGACCCGCACGGCAAGTCACCGCCGCCGGCTTCGGGACAACCGCCGCGGCAATGAGCGATCTCGTCGTCGGCATCGGGCTCGTCCTGGTGATCGAGGGCCTGCTTTGGGCCCTCGTTCCGCATCTCGCCACGCGCCTGCTGGAAGCTGCCGCATCGGTGCCGCAAAACAGCCTGCGCATCGCCGGCTGGAGCTCGGTTCTCGTGGGACTTGTCCTAGTCTGGTTGATCCGCGGTTGAAAGGCGCCGGTTCAGAGGTGCTTGGGCCGCGTTGACAGCTGCCGCGGCTTGCCATCCACTTGCCGCGACCGCTCGGTATCAGTCGCGGAGAAACGAGGCGCGTGCGGGTGTGGGCCGGGCCCCGGCCGACAGGAGAAGTGAACAATGCAAGTGAGGAAGGCGCGCGGCCGGTGGGCGTGCGGCACCCCCGTAGCACTTCGGCGGCTCGGGCTGCTGTCGCTCGCTTTGGTGTGGGGCGCACTGGCCTGCACGCCGGGCGCGGCGGCGCAGACGCGCGGGCCGCAGTCGGTCGCCCCGGTCGCCGAGGAGCTGATCGAGGCGGTTGTCAACATCTCGACCAGCCAGGCGATCAAGGGGCCGCAGGGCCTGCCGCTGCCGAGCGTTCCCAAGGGCTCGCCCTATCACGAATATTTCGATGAGTTCTTCGACAACCGCGACGGCCGCTCGGCCCCGGACCGCATGGTGTCCTCGCTCGGCTCGGGATTCATCGTCGACGGCAAGGAAGGCATCATCGTCACCAACAACCACGTGATCGATGGTGCAGAGGAGATTCAGGTCAACTTGCACGACGGCTCTAAGCTCAAGGCGGAGGTGCTCGGCAAGGACACCAAGACCGACATCGCACTGCTGAAGGTGACGCCCAAGGCGCCGTTGAAGGCGGTGAAGTTCGGTTCCTCGGCGACGATCCGCGTCGGCGACTGGGTGATGGCCATCGGCAATCCGTTCGGGCTCGGCGGCAGCGTCACCGTGGGCATCATCTCGGCCAAGGCGCGCAACATCAACTCGGGGCCCTACGACGACTACCTGCAGACGGATGCCTCGATCAACAAGGGCAACTCAGGCGGCCCGCTGTTCAACATGGACGGCGAGGTCGTGGGCGTGAACACGGCCATCATCTCGCCGACCGGCGGGTCGATCGGCATCGGATTTGCGGTGCCGGCCGATACGGTAGCGCCGGTCGTGCAGCAATTGAGCCAATATCACGAGGTGCGCCGCGGCTGGCTGGGCGTGAAGATCCAGTCGGTTTCCGAGGAGATCGCCAGCGCGCTAGGCATTCCGGAGAACAGCGGCGCTCTCGTTGCCGCCATTACCCCGGACGGCCCCGCCGCCAAGGGCGGCGTTCAGGCCGGCGACGTCATCATGCGGTTCGACAACGAGGATGTGACGAGCATGCGCAGCCTGCCGCGCCTCGTGGCGCGCGCGCCCATCGACAAGATGGTGCCGGTTGACGTGCTGCGCAAAGGCGAGCGCAAGACGTTGCAGATCACCGTCGGGCGCCTGTCGGAGGACGACGAGAAGGTGCTCGCGGGCAACGACAAGCCTGCCGCTGCCGAGACGGAGGTTCTTGGACTCAAGCTATCGGCGCTCACCGACGCGCTGCGCTCCAAGTACGGCTTCGATGCCGGCGTCAAAGGCGCGCTCGTCGACGCCGTCGATCCGAAGAGTCCGGCCGCCGCGAGCATCAAGCCCGGCGACGTCATCGTGCAGGCGGCGAACGAGCCGGTCGCCGGCCCGCAGGACGTCACGCGGCGCATCGAGGCCGTCAAGAAGAGCAGCCGCAAATCGATGATGCTCGAGGTGGAAGACGCCAAGGGTGGCCACAGGTTCGTCTCGGTTCCCGTGGAATAAGAGGCAACAACGGTCGCCAACTGCAGTCGCAGCGCGCGCTGCACCCCATGTCAAACCATCGAAGGAGCTGCACGTGTCGAACCGCCACGGCATCGTCGACACCATCATCGACAGCCTCGCGCCGGTTAACCGCGATGGACACAAGTTCATCGCCATCGCCGCCGGCCTGGCGCTGGTCTTCTTCCTGCTCTGGCCGCCGCTCGCCTGGGTGTGCGTGATCGCGGCGCTCTACATCGCGTATTTCTTCCGCGACCCGGACCGCGTGACACCGCTGCGCGAGGGGCTGATCATCGCGCCCGCCGACGGGCGCATCGCGGCCATCGAAAGCGTGCAGCCGCCGGCCGAAATGGGCCTTGGCCCCGAGCAGCGCGTGCGCATCTCGACCTTCCTCAGCGTGCTCGACGTTCACATTACGCGGGCGCCCGTTTCGGGGCGCCTGGTGCGCTCTATTTACGTTCCGGGAGCATTTCTTAACGCTGCTCTCGATAAGGCGAGCGAAGAGAACGAGCGCCGGGTGATGATCATCCAGAAGACGGACGGCACGGAAATCGGCGTCGTGCAGATCGCCGGCTTGGTGGCGCGGCGCATCGTGCCGTTCGTGCACGAGGGTGATAGTGTGGGCGTCGGCGAGCGGATCGGGCTCATCCGTTTCGGCTCGCGCGTCGACGTCTACCTGCCGCCGGGCAAGCATGCCCTGGTCGCCGTCGGCCAGATCGCCACCGCCGGAGAGACGGTGCTGGCGGACCTGCAGTCGGCGGAACCAGAGCGTGTGGCGCGGCGGAGCTGACGATGGTCAAGGCGAGGCATTGGCGTATAGGCTATCGGGAGCAGAAGGCACTCGGCATGGATCCGATCCTTCCTAGACTGGAGCGCGAGACGCGCCGTCGGCGGCGCACACCCATGTTCCGTCACCAGCGTGTGCCGGTGCGCATGCTGGTGCCGAACTTCTTCACGCTGCTGGGGCTGTGCGCCGGACTCACGTCGATCCGCATGTCCATCGAGGGGCGCTACGAGCTGGCGCTGGCGGCCATCGTTTTCGCGGCCCTGCTCGACGGTGTCGATGGACGCGTCGCGCGCCTGCTCAAAGCCTCCTCGCGCTTCGGCGCCGAGCTCGACAGCCTGGCCGACTTCGTCAATTTCGGTGTGGCGCCGGCCTTCCTGATCTTCACCTGGGGCCTGGGCGACCTGAAAAGCCTCGGCTGGATCGTCGTGATGATCTTCGCGCTCGCTTCGGCCCTGCGTCTGGCGCGCTTCAACGTGGCGATCGACGAGGACAAGCCGAAGTGGCAGACCGCCTACTTCAGCGGCATGCCGACGCCGGCGGCGGCGATCGTCGTGCTGCTGCCCGTCTACATCGAGCATCTAGGTTTTGGGGCCATCCGCTCCTCGCCGTTCATGCTCGATCTCGTGCTCCTCTACACGCTCGCCATCGCGTTCCTGATGGTGTCGACGATCCCGACCTTCTCCGGCAAGCTCTTGGGCGAGCGCATCTCGCGCGAATACGTGCTGCCGCTGTTCATGCTCGCCATTGGGTTCGTAGCACTGCTGGTCACCTATCCGTTCGGCACGCTCACCGGCGCGTGCCTCGTCTATCTGGCGACAATCCCCATCAGCTGGCGCCGCTTTACTCAGATGCTGGCCGCGGCGCCGACGCCGGCCGCCGAGGAGGGGGAGAGCGGACCGCGCCGCGTCGTCGCCATCCGCGCGAGCGAGCCGCCGCGCTAGCGCAAGTGTGAGCTCAGCGTTGTTGACGCTGGATGAGCCGGTCGCGCAGCGACTTCAGCGCCGATCCCGGCACGTCCCTCTCCTCGCCCGCGCCGTCTTGCGGAAGAGGGTCTGCAGCGCGCGCCGAGGTGCCTTGTAGGCCAGCGTCCTTGCGCAAGCCGGCCGTCGGGCGCGCGGGCTGCTGGGGCAGTGGGCGCCCGGTGCCATAGCCGCCGGGTGCCGGTTGCGGGACAGGCCGCGCGCC
>NZ_WBUE01000006.1 GCF_009026145.1 Hyphomicrobium sp. | reverse complement strand
GCGCGTTGCTCGGCGACCGCCGGATCGTTCGCCCTGGCGCGGAAGCGCTCCAGCGCGGCGGTCTTGGCGGCCGTGGATCTGACCAGCCGGTCGCTGAATGTGGGGTCTCTAAAGGCCTTCATCTCACTCCAATCAGTCTGTTCAGCGTGCGCAAGAAGAAGCGGCGCCCTGCAGATCAGGACGCCGCTGCCATATCTGTCTCAGGCGGCCTCGATGTTGCCGACGGCGATCTTGCCGGAGCGACGGTCCTCCTGCGTGTCGAAGGAGACCTTCTGGCCTTCAACCAGGGCGCGCATGCCGGCGCGCTCCAGCGCTGTCGCGTGGACGAACACGTCCTTGCCGCCGTTGTCCGGCGTGATGAAGCCGAAACCCTTTTGGTCGTTGTAGAACTTCACGGTGCCCTTTTGCATAAAGCGTCCTTCATTGGATGACGATGCGCGAGCAAGGCCGCAAAGTCGCGGTCTCGACGCCGATAATTCGATGTTGGAGAGGCTCTGATCGTGCGCCTGGCATCGCCAAGGCGTAGCGGCCACATTGTCCGGCCAAATCGAGGGGCTCAAATAGAACGGATGGGAGCCGGCTGCAAGGGCACGCGAAGCGATGCGCTTGCGCCACCTGCACGCATGCCGTCGCAGGCCGCCTGTCATCAGCCTGCCACGGTTGGGGTTCTCATGGCCGCGAAGGTTTCCCCAACACGGAGCATCCACGGAAATGAGACTGCGAAGGCTATTCGCCGTTGCCGCCGCCGTTGCCACGCTCGGCGTCGCCGCCGCGCACGCCGAGCCCGGCTACTCGACGGCCAATGTCAACATGCGCACCGGCCCCGACATCGACTTCCCCAGCGTCGGCGTCATCCCCGAGGGCGAGCCGCTCTACATCGAAGGCTGCCTGCGCGATGAATCCTGGTGCGACGTGCGGTGGGGACCGGAGCGCGGCTGGGTCTTTAGCGAGTACCTCGCCTTCGACTATCGCGGCGAGATGGTGCTGCTGCCGGACTACGGGCCGGCCTTCTTCCGCATTCCCATCGTGACCTTCGTGGCCGCGGACTATTGGGGGCGCTACTACGTCGGTCGCCCCTGGTACAGGGATCGCGCCCACTGGTACGGCTATCGCATCCGTCCGCGCGTGGGCTGGTACGCCCCGCCGCCCGGGCCGCGTCACCGCGGCTGGTGGCGCTCGCGCTACGTCGTGCCGCGCGGCATGCGCCCGCCGCCGGAACGCTGGCAGCGTGCCATCCGGCACGAGCGCCACGAGGAGCGCTACGAGCGGCGTGAAGAGCGCCGGGACGACCGCCGGGATCGCCGCCACGACCGGCGCGACGAGCATCACGGGCGGCACTGAGATCTAGAGCGCGCTGCAAAGCCAAGCGCCACAGTGACAGGGCACCCGCGGCGCCAAGCTGCGGGTGCCCTTCGCTGTCAGTGCCAACGGCGATGGTGCCGGTGGTGATGCCGACGACCGGGGCCGATGTAGAGGTGGATGCCCGGCCCGCTCCGGTAAGCGCGCCAGCCATGGCAGCGGCGGTATCCGCGCCGCCAGTGACAGTGCCGATATGGCCGCCAGTGCGCTTTCTCCGCAGCCGGCTTCGACAGCCCAGCGTTGGCGACGCCTGCGGGCCCGGTGGGTGCAGCGATCGCCGGCGCGGCCAATAGCGCGCCGGCGCCAATCGCCAGCACTGCAAGCAGCGATTTTGCATAGGTCATGGGAGTTGGAACCTCTTCTTGTTAACCATGCCATCCGCAAGGTCCAACTCCGCACGCGCCGATAGGGTTCCGTGCCGCGCTAGAAGCGCCGCGACACACCGACAAACGGATTGACGCGATCCGCGGCCGAGGTGACGCCGAAGTTCACGCCGGCGTCGAGCTGCAGGTTGTCGGTCACCGCGTAGGTAACGCCGGTGGCGAGAATGACAATGTCGCCCCGCACATCCTCGGTGTTGAAGGTCGCGGTCACCTCGTAGTAGGTGCCGAGCCTGTCGCTCCATTCGTAGGCGAGGGACGCTGAGGCCAGATACTCCGCGTGGTATCCCGCGGTCGCATCGCTCCGCACCCAGGTCACGCCGCCATTGAGCCCGAAACCGAAGTTGTGCGGCAGCGCCAGGGCCAACGGCACGATCACGCCGCCTTCGACGTGCTCGGGGCTGATCCCGTTGTCCTCGTCCGTGGGCAGCGTGATGTAAGGTAGAAGCGCGAGCGCGGAGCCGGTCTTTTCGAACGTGTCGTTGCCCCAAAGATTGACCTTGCCACGGATGTCGACGCCGCCGACGCCGGAATCGCGCAGCGTGTCCGCCGGATTGAGCTGGCGCGTGCGCGCCATACCGTACGGCTGCCAGACGAGGTTGACCTCCGTATTGTTGGTCAGCCCAATCCTGATGTTGGTGGTGGCGAGCTCGAAGGCGTCGGTGACGGCGCCCTCCTCGTCGGGGCGCGAGCGCGCGTAGCCGAAGAGGTTGCTTTCGATCTGGACGTGTCCCGCATCGACGGTAAAGGGGCTCTCCGTCGTATCGGGGCGATCGGTCGTCATGTCACGCAACAAGCGTTCAGGCGTAGGTCTGAAAAGCGAATAGTGACCCTTGTCGGCTGCGATCGCATCTCCGGCCGTACCCAGCGCCATGCAGATCCCGGCCGCAACCCTCGTGACACGTACGCCCTTCACCCCAACCCCCCACGCAACGAACGCTACAATTAGCTACGGCTCCATTTGTTAGTCGTGACTAACTTTGCTGTCAACGGTAACGTGCGTTAGAAGTCTTACTGGGAGCCCAGGAGAGCCAATGTCAGCCATCGATCCCGAGCGCGATGCAGCAAGGCGCGCCGAGCGCTTCAGGCGCGTCCGCGATGCGCATCAGATCGAAATGGCGGAGGACTACGTCGAGCTCATTGCCGATCTCATCGAGGAGAAGGGCGAGGCACGCGTGGTGGACTTGTCGGGGCGCCTCGGCGTCACCAAGGCCACGGTCAACAATACGATCCAGCGCCTGCAGCGCGACGGCTTCGTCACCAGCCAGCCGTACCGCGCAATCTTCTTGACCGACAAGGGCCGCAAGCTGGCTACCGCTTCGCGCGAACGCCACCACGTTGTTCGAGATTTGCTCATCGCCCTAGGGGTCGATGCCGAGACCGCGGATGCGGACGCCGAGGGCCTCGAGCATCACGTCAGCAAGACGACGCTCGAGGCCTTCCGCAGGTTCCTGAGCAAGAGTCGGCGCCTGCGGTAGTGGGGGTCGGCCCCGCCGGGGCCCGGCTGCGGACTGCACGGCTACTCTCTATTGAACAACATATTAGGGGACGCCCCCGACTGTTGAATTGACGGGGTTGACGGCGCATCTCTCAGCAACGGCGCCATGCTGAAGGCAAGCCGACTTGGCGCTTCGCCTCTCATTGGCGCTGTGCGCGCTCGGATACGCAATCCGGAGGTATGGCCATGGCGAACGCAAAGACAGTCGAACACACCGCGGTCACGGATGATGTGCCGAAACGGCCTTCATCACCTCAGCGGTGAGGCTGCCCGGCAGCGCCTGAGATATGTCGCCGATACTGATTACCGATCAGGTGGCGGTTTTCGTTGACGATGGAATGCCTCGAATGCGCTTCTCCTCCGTCGCCCTTGTCGTTGTCGCGACAGCAGGTGTGTCGGGCGGCATCACCTCGATGCCTTCATGCATCAGCTCTCGAATTTTCATAAATGTCTCCTATGTCTAGACTCTCCAAATTTGAAGCTGTGGGGAAACACTCGCATCGCGGGTGCCCGCTGCATTGAGCCCGGTCAATGCATGCAGATTGCGCGCTTGATCGCTGTCAATGCTGACCACCGGCAGCCCGCTAGACTTGGATTATCCTGCGTGAACTAGTGTGAACTAGGAGGATAGCCATGGCCGAAGCAGCCACCAAACTCCCCATCAAAGGCGGCGAGGAGTCGATTGAGCGCCAAGCCCCGATGCGTGAATGGCGTCCGTTCGAGAACCTGCGCCGCGAGATAGAGCGCGCGTTCGAGGAATTCGATTGGCGCAACCCGTTGCGCCGCAGCGCGTTTGACCTTGATCCGCTGTGGCGGCGCGAGCTGACGTGGGCTCAATCTCCGGCCGTCGACGTCGTCGAAAAGGACAAGACTTACGAGGTGACCGCCGAGCTCCCAGGCCTCGATGAGAAGAATATAGAGGTCAAGGTCGCCAACGGCACACTGACCATCCGCGGCGAGAAGAAGGAGGAGAAGGAAGAGAAGCGGAAGGACTACTATCTGTCTGAGCGCCGCTACGGCTCCTTCGAGCGGCGCTTCCAGATTCCGCCAGGCGTCGATACCGGAAAAATCGAGGCGAGCTTCAACAAGGGCGTGTTGACGGTGACCCTTCCGAAAACGGCGGAAGCGCAGGCGACCGAGAAGACCATCGCCGTGAAGGCCGGCTAGAGCCGCCTTCGCTTGTGAACGAGCCGGTTGCGCGCTTCATGCGCGCCGCCGGCCTATTCCCCGGAGTAGCATATGACCACGCACAAAGAGCGGCACGCCGAGCCTTTCGAGCAGTTCAACTCGTGGGCCTTTTCGGCGCAGCCGATGATCGAGACGAACGCGAAGCTCACCGAGGCGTTGTGCACGCAGGCGATCGAAGTCGCCTCCGAGCTGACCGACTTCACCATGCGGCGTCTACGGGAAGACGTGCGGCTGCCAGAGCGTCTGGCGCAATGCCGTACCCCGCAAGATCTGCAACAAGCCTGGCTCGACTACTGGCAGACGGCGATTGCCCAATATCAAGGTGAATGGAGCCGGCTAGCGGATCTCGGTCGTGGCACACAGGGATTGTCCGCCGTGACCGAGAAGCGGCACGAGGAGCGCCGGGCCGCCTAGGGCGAGCAGTCACCGCTGCCGTGCAGCGGCGACGATGGCAATAAGGACAACGGCACCGGCAATGAGTGCGCCGGGAAGTGGGAATCTGTTCACCAAATAGACCAGAGCGATACCGGCGAAGAACGCGAGGGCGAACTTGGCGCCGGCACTCATTTCTTCTGTACGCTCTCGAGATAGTGCGTCAGCTCCAGCACCCGCACATGCGAGGGCAGGAAACCGGGCGTACCCTCTTGGGCGCGCATGCGCTGCGAATAGAGCGGCATCTGAAACGTGTCGTGCCCAGCTACCGGCGCATCACCGGCGATGATGTCGAACACGCGCCAGAAGGGGAACTCACCGCCGTTGCGCTGCGCGATGGCAGTCAAGTCCCTCGGCGGCTTGACGAGCTTGACGGCCAGCTCGCCCGTGCCCGTGGCGTCCTTGCCGTGGCAGCCCGTGCAGTTTTCCTCGAATTCCATTTTGCCGTCGTCGAACACGGCGCGGCGCGTCTCGGCCGCGCTTGCCCCCACGCATGTGCCCATCAGGATCGCCAAGGCGAACGCCGATAGTTGCGATGTGCGACTGGAACGCATCACTTTCCTCCTGGTCGACGAATGGATATCAGCATCTGCTAAGCCGCCTCGCGCCGGCGACGCCCGCTACGCGGCCCCATGGCAACCTCCCCGAAGATGAACGACGCCCATACGACGAGTGGCGTTACCAGCATATTGATCAGCAGAACGGCGGCGATGAAGCCGTCGTGCGCCGGCACCATGGAAAGGTGCTGCAGCAGCGCCCACCCGTTCAAAACGAAGGATAGGGCGACGACTGTGAGATAGCCGATGCGGTTGCGACTCATCTGAGCTCCCTCATGGGTGCGGAGCGGGTGCACAGCCATGCCGCCACATGCAGCGGTAATAGCGCGGCGTCGCAGCGCCCCAACGCCATTCGCACTTCTCATTCCAGCGCAGGCAACGATAGCTCACGGTATCGACGATGGGTGCGGCGGGCGGCGGCGGCCCGAGATCGCCACCGTTGGCGTTGCTGGACAGTAGCACGCCCGCGAATGCAGCCGCGGATGCCAGCACGAGAGATGGTTGCATGATGTCCTCCTTTGATTCCCGGAATCATGCTTAGCGCACCGGCGACAGGCCCAAATTGATCTCGATCAGCCGCTTCGCCGTTCGGAGTGCGGCGCCAATCCGCCGTCGAGCAAGGCCCCGGGAAAGTGCGAGCTGCAGGCCATGACGTGCGTTATGGCCGCGCGATCGTACTCATCGCCCGAGCGATAGCGCTCGAAGAAGTCGTTGAGCCGCTCGACGCGATCGCCCATCGTGCCGACCGCCTGAAGGCCAACGGACACACCGTAGTTCGTAAACGCGAACTTCACATGCGGCAGCGACGGCTCGCGGCAGAAATAGCCATCCGGCATCCACATCTGATCGAGCATGTCGAGGCAGCGGCGCCGCTGCACGCGCGCCCAGCCCTCGCCGGGGAAGAAGTGGCTCATCCACAGCATCATGCCGATGCCGAGATCCTGCGTGACGACGAGGCTCGGCACCTGACGCTCCATAATGGCGCGCATATCCTCGATCTCGCGCTCCAGCGCTGCCTCGTCCAGCAAGCGGTAGGATACGTACCCGTCGAAAGCATCGAGGGCGCCCAATCCATAACCCGGATAGGGGCCGCTCAGATCTTCCTGCATCTTCCAGATGACGCCACGGCCGCGTATCACGAAGGCATCGTGAATCTGGTGCACCAGCTCAACGCCCTTGTTCCGGTACGATGGGATGTGGCGCCCCAACACGGCGAGCGCATACAGCCACATGGCCAGATAGTGGAAGTACTGGCCGTCACGGTCCTCCTCCTCGCCGATACGAATGCCGCGCCGTCGGCCGAGAACCCGATCGACTTCGCTAACGACCCATTCGGCGTTGCCGATGTACTCATCGTCGCCTAGCGCTTCGTAGAGCGAGACCAGAAGCACGACGCCGAAGGCATCCGTCCACAGGTAGCGTAGGCCATTCGGCCAGATGCCGTTGTCGCGCATCCAGTCCAGCTTGGCGAGCACGTAGTCGGCATCTTGCAGCGCCACCATCGGCACCCTGACAATGCATTGGACGTGAACTGACTACCTAGCCGCGCAACAGCCGGCGTTGACCCGCGTCAAGGCGGGCTCGTTGTCAAAGGCCAATGCTGTCGCCAGGCTCGCGCGAGGAGCAAAGAAATGAGCGACTTTGCTGAGCAGCGCCAATACATGGTTAAGCATCACATCGCGGCGCGCGGCGTGCGCTCGCCGCTTGTGCTCGATGCCATGGGCAGCGTGCCACGCGAGCAATTCCTTCCCTCCCATCTGCGCGACTATGCCTACGAGGACACGCCGCTGCCGATCGGCGAGGAGCAGACGATCTCGCAGCCCTACATCGTCGCCTTCATGACCGAGGCGCTCGGCCTGTCGGGAGGCGAGAAGGTGCTCGAGATCGGCGCCGGGTCCGGCTATGCCGCCGCCATCCTCTCGCGCATCGCCAGCGAGGTCTACACGGTCGAGCGCATCGGCGAGCTCGCCGCCAAGGCGTCCGAGAAGCTTGCCGACCTCGGCTACGACAACGTGCATGTGCTGCACGCCGACGGCACGCGTGGATGGCCCGAGCATGCCCCGTACGACGCCATCATCGTGGCCGCGGGCGGACCGGATGTTCCGCGCTCGCTCAAGCAGCAATTGAGGGTCGGCGGCCGGCTGGTGATCCCCGTCGGCACCAATCCGCGCGCCCAGGAGCTCGTCCGCCTAACGCGCGTCAGCGAGGACGAGTACAAGACCGAGGATATCGCTGACGTTCGCTTCGTGCCGCTACTCGGCGAGGAGGGTTGGGCGGAGGAGGCGCCGGCGCCAAGACGCGCGCGCCGCGCTCTCGTGCGCGATGGGGGCGTCGATGGCGCCCTCGTCAAGGCGCTCGCCGCCGAGGCGGAGCCGTTCGGGTACATCGAGGATGCAGATCTCGATCCGCTGCTGCGCCGCATCGGCGAAGCGCGCGTCGTGCTGATCGGCGAGGCAACGCACGGCACCTCGGAATTCTATCGCCTGCGTGAACGCATCACGCGCGCACTGATCGAGAAAACGGGCTTCAATTTCGTTGCCATCGAGGGTGATTGGCCGGATGCAGCGCGCATCGACCATTACGTGCGCCACTTCGAGTTTCCGGCCTCTGAGTGGACGGCGTTCGCGCGCTTTCCGACCTGGATGTGGCGCAATGCCGAGGTGCGCGCCTTCGTCGATTGGCTGCGGGAGCACAACCGCGGGATGGAGCCGGGCAAGCGCGTCGCTTTTCACGGGCTCGACCTCTACAGCTTGCACAACTCAATCCGCTCCGTACTCGACTATCTCGACGAGGTCGATCCGACGTCGGCCAAGATCGCGCGCGAGCGATATGGCTGCCTGACGCCTTGGCAGGCCGACCCCGCCACCTACGGGCGCGCCGCCCTGACCGGCGGCTACCGCACCTGTGAGAACGAGGTGGCGTTGATGCTGGCGGGTATCCTATCGCGGCAACGCGAGTATGCCTTGCGCGACGGCGAGCGCTATCTCGACGCGGTGCAGAACGCGCGCCTCGTCGCCAGTGCGGAGCGCTACTACCGCGTCATGTACTACGGCTCGCGCGCGTCGTGGAACCTGCGCGATCAGCACATGTTCGATACGCTGAAGACGCTGCTCGCCTACTACGGCCCGCACAGCAAGGCCGTCGTCTGGGCGCACAACTCGCACGTAGGCGATGCCTCGGCGACGGAGATGTCGAGTCGCGGGGAGCACAACATCGGCCAGCTCTGCCGTCGCGAATTCGAGCGCAGAGCTTATCTCATCGGCTTCGGCACCGACAGCGGCACCGTCGCGGCAGCCTCCGATTGGGACGCACCGATGCAGGTCATGTCGGTGCGTCCATCATTGCCGAAGAGCCACGAGCGGCAATGTCATGCGGTCACCGAGACGACGGGGGAGGAGCATTTCATGCTGCGCATGGGAGCCAATTTGCCCGTCGGCCTGCGCGACCACCTCGCGTTTCCACGCATCGAGCGCGCCATCGGCGTCATCTACCGGCCCGAAACCGAGCTGGCCAGTCACTACTTCCAGGCCGTGCTCCCGCTGCAATTCGACGAGTACATTTGGCTCGACAAGACGGAAGCAGTGACGCCTTTCGCCACCCGCGACCTCGAGGGCATGCCCGACACCTATCCGTTCGGGCTGTGACGGTCGAAGCTCACGTCTGCAGGACGTAGGTGCCGGGGGCTTTGCACAGCGGCGCGAGCTTGCCGCCGCCGGGAGCAATGGCATCGGTCGGCCCCGTAGACCGCGCTGCCAGCCACTTCACCCATTCGGGCCACCATGAGCCCTGCTGGGGCAATACCGCCTTGTACCAGCTCTCGGGATCGAGGTAGCCGTCCCTCTCGGTCCGGCTGGCGACGCGATAAGCGCGCGATTCGTTGCCCGGCGGCGAGACGATGCCGGCGTTGTGGCCGCCGGTCGTCAGCAGGAACGTGACGTCGGTGTCGAGCAGCAGGTTGAGCTTGTAGACCGAACGCCACGGCGCAACGTGATCGGTCTCTGTGGCCACCGCAAACACTGGGGCCCGTATGTCAGTGAGCGCCGCTGTGCGCCCGTCGATGAGATAGCGCCCCTCCGCAAGGTCGTTGTTGAGGAACAGCTGGCGCAAATAGTCCGAATGCATCCGATAGGGCATGCGCGTCGAATCGGCGTTCCATGCCATGAGATCGAACAGGGGCTGCCGTTCGCCCATCAGATAGTCGCGTACCATGCGCGACCAGATGAGATCGTTCGAGCGCAGGAGCTGAAAGGCGCCCGACATCTGCCGGGCGTCGAGGTAGCCCTGCTCCCACATCATGTCCTCGAGGAACGATACCTGTCCCTCGTTGATGAACAGCGTGAGCTCGCCCGCCTCCTCGAAGTCGACCTGGGCGGCAAGCAGCGTCAGCGTGGCAAGATGGTTGCGCCGGTCGCGCGCCAGACCGGCCGCAACGGCCGCCAGGAGCGTCCCGCCGAGGCAGTAGCCTACGGCGTGGACCTTGCGCTGCGGTACAATGGTCTCGATCACACCGAGCGCCGCCTCGACCCCTAGCTTCCGGTAGTCCTCGAGGCTGAGGTTCCTGTCATCGGAGGTCGGGTTCTTCCACGAGATGATGAAGACCGTGAATCCCTGATCGAGGAGATATTTGACGAGAGAGTTCCGCGCGCTGAGGTCGAGGATGTAGTACTTCATGATCCACGCCGGCACGATGAGCACGGGCTCGGCCTTCACCCGCTTGCAGCGGGGCTCGTACTGGATGAGCTCGATCAGCTCGTTGCGGTAGATCACCTCGCCGGCCGTCGTAGCGAGATTCTCGCCCACCTTGAAATTCTCGAGACCGACCGGAGGGCGACCGTTGCTCGCTCGCTCCCAATCTTCGACGAAGTTCCAGTATCCACGCATGAGGTTCATGCCGAAGTCGGCCTGCGTCTTATGCAGCACCTCGGGATTGGTCAGGATGAAGTTCGAGGGAGAGAACATATCCAGCAGCTGGCGTGTCGCGAACTCGACCTGCTGCTCATGCTGGCACGTGACGCCGCGCACGCCCACGGTCGCGTTGTGCCACCACTGCTGCTGCAAAAGGAAAGCCTGGCTGATGAGGTTATATGGCCACGACTTCCACGCCTCGTCGCGAAAGCGCTTGTCCTGCGGCAACGGCTCGATGCAGCACTCGGGACAATTCGGATTGCTGGCGACGGCAGCGCTGTAATGCAGGAAGCGCAACCACTTGCGCAGCGCTTTGTGCACGAGCTGTGAGCGCTTGCCGGGTGCCGCGAGCAGATGGATGATCCAGTCGAAGTAGGCTTCCAAGAGCGCAGCCGGCGACAGCCCCAGTGTGAAGCGCGAGACGAGGAAGTGCACCGAGCGGTCGACGACATCGGCGATCTCGAGCGAGGGATCATCGGCCTCGACCGCCGGTCTTGGCGCCGGCTGCTCGCGGCACTTTGGACGCGGGCTCGGCTGAAGTCTCTGAGCAGGGCGCGCGATGAGCTGCGTGCTTTGACGAACGGCCATCGAAATATCCGCGTTGATCCAGCAACTGCCGATTGAACTATCTAAAGCTAAGGTCTCAACGGCGCGTTGACAGGGGTCAATTGCCGGCTGCGTCGAGCTCGCGCAGGCGGACTGTGCCAGCGCGGAGGGGGATTCAGCACGTTGCGCGGGCGGGAAGCGCGGCAACAAGCCGCCGCAGGGTATCGAGCGTGCCGGCGTCGAGGCGTCCGTCGGCGCGCGCCGGGCGGAAATGCAGCTGAAACGAGCGCACCAGCACGGCAAACCAGTCGTCGCGCTCGCCGTTCTCGACCCCAAAGCCATAGTCGCTCAGCAGCGCCATCGCCTCATCGATGGCTGCCGCATTCTGATCCAGCGTGCATGCGTCCGTTGTCAGGGGCGCCGGCCTTACCCAATGCCCGACGCCCTGTTCGGCGAGCCACCCCCAATCGAACTTCTCGCCCGGATCGATCTTGCGCCCGGGGGCCACGTCGGAGTGGGCGAGGATGCGCTCGGGCGGCACCCCACGGCGCGCGGCGATGTCGCGGCATAGCGCGGCGATGGCCTGCATCTGCTCGTCTGGGAATTTTGGATAGCCGTGCTCGTGGCCGGGGTTCTGGATCTCGATGCCGATCGAGGCCGAGTTGATATCGCTTTCGCCAGCCCAGTGCGAGACGCCCGCGTGCCAGGCGCGCGCCCTTTCCGCTACCATCTGCGTGATGTGGCCGTCCTCGTCGATCACGTAGTGGCAGGAGACTTTGCTCCTCGGGTCGGCGAGCCAACCGATCGCCTTCGGCGCCGATGGCATTCCCGTGTAGTGCAGCACGATCATGTCGGGGCGGCAGCCCTTGCGGCGGTCTTCGGTGTTGGGCGAGGGATGCAGCGCATGCACGAGCGGAGAGTCAGGCTTCAGGATCATTGCTGCTCTCCCGCCTGGCTGACGGCGAGGCCGCGCTCCTCGAGGATGGCGTCATAAGCTGCGTTGATGGCGGCGAGCCGCCGGGTAGCGGCGCAACGCAGCTCCGGCGGGACGCCGGTCACAGCCAGACGATCGGGATGATGCTCGCGTACCAGCGCCCGGTGGCGCAGCTTGAGATCGGCGTCGGAGATGTCCGGATGCACGCCGAGGATCTGGTACGGACTGCAGGGATCGTTCACGAAGCCGGCACGCACGCTGAGGAACTCGCCGCGGCTGAGGCCGAACCTCGCGGCGACCGTGGACAGGAACCGGTCCTCTTCCGGGTGCAACACGCCGTCGGCGGCGGCGATGTGGAACAGGCACTCGAGCAGCGCGCGTAGCATGTCCGGCTCATCGGCGAGCAGCGCCGCGATCTTTCCCGCATAGGTCTCGTAGCCGGCGACATCCTGCGCGGCGAGATCGTAGAGACGGCGGAAATTTGCCTCCTCGCCGGCGGGAATGTCGAACACCCGCTCGAAGGCGCGTACCTCGATGGGCAGCGCAACGCCGTCGGCCTTCGCCATCTTGGCGGCGAGCGTCGTCACCGCGATGGTGAAGGCGACCGTGCGGTATCCGGGCGTGCGCTTGGCGGCACGGTCGCGCGTGAAGCGCTCCCACCACGAAGACAGCGCGTCGCGCATCGAAACGCCTTCGGCCTCGATGCCGATCGCCTGAGCTATGGCTTTCCACGGCATGGGAAACCCATATCGACATTCGCGGGCGACTTGAAGGGCGGAAGCGACGCGTTGCGGCATACTTCGTTAAAGTCGCGACAATTGCCGGAAGTTCGCGGGATTGTGCGCCGAAGTTGCAGTGTAGTTGACGCTTACCGCGACGCCCGATAGCTGACGAGGCGGCGGATTTCTCGAACGGATGCCGGATGGCGGCGCAGCCCAGCGACGAAAAGTGGCATTTCTGGATCGACCGCGGCGGCACCTTCACCGACGTTGTTGCGCGCGCGCCCGACGGCCGCCTCTTCACGCGCAAACTGCTGTCGGAGAACCCCGGCGCCTACGACGACGCGGCGCTGGAAGCGATCCGGCTGTTTCTAGGAGTGCCCGCCGCCGCACCGATCCCCGCGGAGCGCATCGCGGCAGTGAAAATGGGGACCACGGTCGCTACCAACGCGCTCCTGGAGCGCAAGGGCGATCCGACGCTGCTCGTCATCACCGGCGGCCTCAAGGATCAGCTGGAGATCGGCACCCAGGCGCGACCCGAGATTTTCGCCAAGCGCATCGTCAAGCCGGAGATGTTGTACCGCCGTGTCATCGAAGCGGACGAGCGGGTGCGCGCCGACGGCAGCATCGAGCGCAGGCTCGATCTTGCCGCGCTGGAGGAGAAGCTGCGCACCGCGCGGGCCGACGGCATCGACGCGGTCGCCATCGTCTTCATGCACGCCTATGCCTACCCCGAGCACGAGCGCCGGGCGGCGGAGCTGGCGCGCGCCCTCGGCTTTTCACAGGTATCGGCGAGCCACGAGGTGTCGCCGCTGATCAAGCTCGTGCCGCGCGGCGACACCACCGTCGCCGACGCCTACCTCTCTCCCGTTCTGCGCCGCTATGTCGAGCGTGTATCCTCGGCGCTTTCTCCCCCCTCTCCCGGTCCTTCACGTCATGCTGAAGGCGTGCCTTCGGCACGACGAGAGGGTTGGGGTGAGGGGCAGCGACAAGCCGCACCGCCAATTTCTGCCCCTCACGTCTCGGCGGAGCCGAGCTCCGCTCGGATCCCTCTCCCCGCCGATGCGGGGAGAGGGACTGGGCCGAACATTCTGTTCATGGCTTCGTCCGGCGGGCTCAAGGCGGCGCAGATGTTCCGCGGCCGCGACGCCATCCTGTCGGGCCCCGCCGGCGGCGTCGTCGGCATGGCGGAGACGGGCAAGCGCGCCGGCTTCGACAAGGTCATCGGCTTCGACATGGGCGGCACGTCAACCGACGTTGCCCACTTCGCCGGCGAGTACGAGCGCTCCTTCGAGACGCATATCGCGGGGGTGCGCCTCGCCGTGCCGATGTTGCGCGTGCACACGGTGGCGGCCGGCGGTGGCTCGATCATCACCTACGACGGCACGCGCTTCCGCGTCGGGCCGGAGAGCGCCGGCGCCAATCCGGGACCGAAGGCCTATCGCCGCGGCGGCCCGCTGACGGTCACCGACGCCAACGTCATGCTCGGCAAGCTCGACCCGCAATTCTTCCCGAAGATCTTCGGGCCGGCGCGCGATCAGCCGCTCGACGCCGATACCGTGCACGCCGCCTTCGCCGATCTCGCCCGCGAGGCTGGCGATGATCGCAGCGCGGAGGAGATCGCCGACGGGGCCATCCGCATCGCGGTGGAGAACATGGCCAACGCGATCAAGAAGATCTCGGTCGAGCGCGGCTACGATGTGACGGAGTACGCGCTCAACTGCTTCGGCTCGGCCGGCGGGCAGCACGCCTGCCTGATCGCCGACACGCTCGGCATCGAGACGGTGCTGGTGCACCCGCTGTCAGGCCTGCTCTCCGCCTACGGCATGGGCCTGGCGCCGCAGCGCGCGAGCCGCGAGCGCTCGATCGAGGCGCCGCTCAACGACGGGACGATGGATGAGCTGGAGAGCCTGGCCTACGAGCTCGGCAGCGCGGCGACCGAGGAGCTGCTCGATGAGGGCGTCGAGCACGATGCCATCGCCATCGAGAGCTTCGTGCACCTGCGCTATGCGGGCACCGACACGGCGCTGCCGGTGCCGCTGTCGGAGCCGCATTTCATGCGCCGCGATTTCGAAGCGCTACATCGCCAGCGCTTCGGCTTCATCTCCCCGGAGAAGGCGATTTACGCCGCCGCCATCGAGGTCGCTGCCAGCGGCGGCGACGGCTCCCCCTATCCCCGCTCGCGTCACGCTGAAAGCGTGCCTTCGGCACGACGAGAGGGTCGAGGTGAGGGGCAGCAACAAACCGCAACGCAAGCGGCCGCCCCTCACCCTAACCCTCTCCCCGTTGACGAAACGAGGAGAGGGGAAAAGACGCGGTTCTATTCGCGCGGGAGCTGGCACGAGGCGCCGGTCATCCAGCGCGAGACGTTGGCGGCGGGCGCTGAGCTGTGCGGCCCCGCACTGGTCATCGAGCCACACCAGACCATCGTCGTCGAGCCCGGCTGGAAGCTGGCGCTTACGCGGGGCAACGATGTCGTCCTGACGCGCGCCACCCCGCGCCCGCGCGAGCGCCTCGGCGCCGCCGCCGACCCCATCCTGCTCGAAGTGTTCAACAACCTGTTCATGGCCATCGCCGAGCAGATGGGCGAAGCCTTACGCAACACCGCGCAGTCGGTGAACATCAAGGAGCGGCTCGATTTCTCGTGCGCGGTGTTCGATGCGACCGGCGCGCTGGTCGCCAACGCGCCGCATCTACCGGTGCACCTCGGCTCGATGGATCGCTCGGTCGAGGCCATCATTCGCGAGCGCGGGGCCGAAATGCGCCCGGGCGACAGCTACATGCTCAATGCGCCGTACAACGGCGGCACGCATCTGCCCGACATCACGGTCGTCACGCCGGTATTCGACGAGCCGGGGCGCGAGGTGCTGTTCTACGTGGCGAGCCGCGGCCACCACGAGGACATCGGCGGGCTGACACCCGGCTCGATGACGCCGCGCGCCACGACCATCGAGGAGGAAGGCGTCCTCATCGACAACTTCAAGCTGGTCGAAGGCGGGCGCTTCCGCGAGGCGGAGACGCGCGCGCTGCTCACGGGCGCCAGCTACCCGGCACGGCGCCCCGATAAGAACATCGCCGACCTCAAGGCGCAGGTCGCCGCCAACGCCAAGGGCGAGGCCGAGCTCCGCCGCATGGTCGCCCACTTCGGGCTCGACGTCGTGCAGGCCTATATGCGCCACGTGCAGGACAACGCCGAGGAAGCCGTACGCCGACTGCTGTCGCGGCTCGATGACGGGCACTTCCGCGTCGAGACCGACCAGGGCAGCGCCGTCGAGGTGCGCATCACGGTGGATCGCGACAAGCGCACGGCCAAGGTCGATTTCACCGGCACCAGCCCGCAGCAGGAAAACAACTTCAACGCGCCCGAGCCCGTGACGCGCGCCGCCGTGCTCTACACCTTCCGCGTCATGGTCGACGAGCCGATCCCCATGAATGCCGGCTGCCTGAAGCCGATCGAGATCATCATTCCCGAGGGCTCGATGCTGCGCCCGACCTATCCCGCCGCCGTCGTCGCCGGCAACGTGGAGACGAGCCAGATCGTCACCAACGCGCTGTTCGCGGCGATGCGCGCGCTCGGGTCGGCGCAGGGCACGATGAACAACCTCACCTTCGGCAACGACGAGCTGCAGTACTACGAGACGTTGTGCTCGGGCGCGCCGGCCGGCCCCGGCTTCGATGGCGCCGCGGCCGTGCACGTGCACATGACCAATACGCGCCTCACCGATCCGGAGATCCTGGAGCTGCGCTATCCGGTACTGGTGGAAGAGTTCTCCATCCGCCGCGGCTCGGGCGGCAAGGGCAGATGGAAAAGCGGCGATGGCACGCGGCGCGTGATCCGCTTCCTGGAGCGCATGCACTGCGCCATCCTTTCCGGCTACCGCCGCTTAGCACCGTTCGGCGTCGAGGGCGGCGAGCCTGGGGAAGCGGGCGAGAACGTTGTGCGCCGCGCGAGCGGGCGCGTCGATCACCTGCAAGGCTGCGACGAGACCGAGCTCGAGGCGGGCGACGCCATCGTCATCATCACCCCCACCGGCGGCGGCTTCGGGCGCGCCTGAGCGTTACACTGTTTCCACCATGCCTGTGGCATATCGGGGCGCAGCGCCCGACTTTTCGGGAATTGAGAGCTGCGGCCCCTTGTGCGCGCCGGGCACGGCACCCCATCATAGGGAGAGCCTTCACGCGGCGATGAGATAACAAGATGAAAACGACTGATGCCGCACGCCCATCGCTACGGCGCAGCCTGGTCCTTGCAGCCGCCCTGCTGTTCAGCCTCGGCGCCGGCGCCGAGGAAACCGAGCCCGTGTCCCCCGAAGCCGACTTCACGGTGCGCGACATCACCGCGGCACTGTTCAAGGCCAAGCCGGGCGAGCCGCTCGACTACTCCAATCACGACCTCACCTACCTCGACCTATCGGGGCTCAACTTCAAAGGCGCCAAGCTGGCTAAGTCGAACCTCTATGGCGCCGACTTCACCGGCGCCAACCTGCGCGGCACCGACATGTCGGGCACGCGGCTCGACCGCGCCGTGCTCATCCGCGCCGACTTCTCCGGCGCCAATCTTTATGGCGCCAGCATCCTGCGCCCGACCATCTACACCGACCTCACTGAGAACATTGCCGATGCGCCGCGCTTTGCCGGCGCCAACCTCACCGGCATTCGCGTCATGGCCAACATGTCGGGTGCCGACTTCCACGGCGCCGATCTAACGAACGCCAACTTCACCCCGCGCGAGGCGCGCCCCGGTCAGGGCACGATTACGACGCTGGCCAAGAACATGCTGAAGTCGACCGACTTCACCAAAGCGATTGCGCGCGGGGCAAACTTCGACCGCGCCGTGCTGACGTTCGCGCGCTTTGCCGGCGCCGATCTCACCGGTGCCAAGCTGACGGGCGCCGACTTGTCGCGCGCCGACTTCACCGGCGCCGATTTGACCGACGCCGATTTCACCGGCGCCGATCTCGACGGGGCGACGCTCTTGGGCGTCAAAGGCCTCGACACGGTGAAGGGGCTGTCCACCGCGCTCAACTTCGACAAGACCATCCGCTGACAAGTAAACCGTGTCATCCTCGGGCTTGTCCCGAGGACCCACGGTTCGGCACGTTCCAGCCGCCGCAATTGGCCGCCCGTCATCCACAACCGAAGTCAGAGACTGCTGATCGCTGGATCCTCGGACCAAGTCCGAGGATGACACCTGGACGGCGAGCCGCTGACCCAAAACAAAAAAGCCAGGGCGTGGGCCCTGGCTTTCGTTTGCGTGCGGCTGTCGCCGGCTGGTTAGGCGCTGGCGCCCTGCGGACCTTCGCTTGCGGGACGCGAGCGGCGGTCGGCCATGAACTGGTCGAACTCCTCCTTGTCCTTGGCCTTGCGCAGGCGCTCCAAGAACTCGCGGAACTCGCGCTGCTCCTCCTCGAGGCGACGGATCGTCTCCTCGCGGTACTCGTCGAAGGCCGCGTTGCCGCTCGAAGGAAAGCCGCGCATCTCGCGGCCCCAGCGCTCCATGTTGCGCTCCCAGCGGTCCGCCATGCGGCGCTGCCAATGGCCCATGTCACCGTGCCGTCCACCACATCCCATGCGTCCACTCCAGATCAGGTAGGCGAGAATTGCGAGGCCCACGGGCCAGAACAGGATGAAGCCGAGGACCATGACGGCAATCCACGCGGGTTTGCCCCAGTCGTCGAGCGTCGCCACAACTCCAGTCATCGCAGGTCACTCCCATCGAATGCTTCATGTGAATGTTTATCACATTTACATAGTTGGCAGGAGGCCCGGCGCCCGTCAAGGGGATGCTTCGGAAAAATCGGACAGGCTCGGCGGACCGGCCAAAGTTGCCTAGACATGGGAAGTGGCAGGCTGTTCCGCTAGCCGCACACATCAACCACACAAGGTTTCGTCCTCGGGCTTGTCCCGAGGCCCCACGGCTCACCGGGCTCCGCGTTGAAGCTTCGCCCGGCGCTGACGCACGCGGCGCGTTTGATCCTCGGCATAAAGCCGAGGATGACAGTTGAGTTCGACACTCTTGAAAACGTCATGGCTACGTCATGGCGGAGCCATGCTCCGCATGGACCGGCCATCCACGCAAGTCGCAGCGGTCGAGACGACAGCTCGTGCGCGAAATGGTCAAACGCACTGACCTCGTTCGCCAGAAGAGCTTGGGGAAGCTGGCGTGGATCCCGCTCTTCAGCGGGATGACGGTTGAGTGCGTTCCAAAGTGTTGAAGTTACTTATCCGCCGGGACGCCGAGGCCGTCGAGGTAGATGAGCACCGCGGCCTCGAGCAAATCCTCGGGCGACATCGGGATCGGCCGGCGCGCCGCATCGCCTCTGCCGAACAGCGCCGCGATGCCGTGGCTCAAGGACCAGATGTGCAGCGCCATCATCAGCGACGGCGGCCGCTTCTCTTTCGGCAGCGTCGCCGCCACCGCCTCGCAGGCCTCGCGCAGCACGCCGAAGGCGCGGTCGCCCGCCTCGCGCACCTCCGGGTAATCGCCGATCGGCACGCCGGATTCGAACATGGCCGAGAACAGCGCCGGCTCTTTCGCGGCAAACTCGAGATAGGCGCGTCCGACCCGCTCGAAGGCGGCGCGCGGGCTCGGCCGCCCGTTGTCCCAGGCGCGCGATAGCGCTGCGGCGAAAGCATCGAAGCCGCGCCGCGCCACGTCGGCCATCAGCGCGTCGCGGTCGCGGAAGTGCCGATACGGCGCCGCCGGGCTGACGCCGGCCGCGCGCGCCGCGTCGGCGAAGGTGAAGCCGGCCGGCCCCTTCTTGGAAATGAGATCGAGCGCCGCCGCGATCAGCGCCTCGCGCAGGTTGCCGTGATGGTAGCCGCGCCGCGCGCCGGGGCCATCCTTGTGCCATGTCATGGCGCGCTTGTAGCGCAATTCGCCCGGGTAGGGCTATCAGGCTGCAGCGAGCACGTGCACGCTGAACAGGGCCTCGGCGTCCGTCCACACCGCCCCGGGGCGCCAGCCGGCACGTCGCGCTAAGGCCCTAAAACCCTCGATGTCGTACTTGTGGGAGTGCTCGGTGTGGATACGCTCGCCGGTAAAGAAGCGGAAGCGGTGGCCGAGCACGTGCACGATCTGCTCGGTGCGGCTGACGAGGTGCATGTCGATGCGCCCGTGGCGCACATCGTAAGTGGCGAGGTGTGCGAAAGCATCGACGCTAAAATCAGCGCCCAGCTCGCGGTTGGCGCGGTGCAGAAGATTGAGGTTAAAGGCGGCGGTGACCCCCGCCGCATCGTCATAGGCGGCGATGAGGCGGCGCACGTCCTTCTTGAGGTCGGCGCCGATGATCAGCGTGCCATCCTCGCCGAGGATTTCCCGCATGTTGGCCATGAGCTCGACGGCCTCGTCCTCGATAAGGTTGCCGATGGTCGAGCCGGGGAAAAACCCGAGCCGCGGCCTGGCGGCGATCTCCTTTGGCAAGCGCAGCGGCTGGGAAAAATCGCCGGCCACGGGGAGCACGTGCAAAGCCGGAAACCGCGTCGCAATACGGGCCTGCGCCGCGCCGAGCGCCGCGCCGCTGATGTCGATCGGCACGTAGGCGTGGAGAGCCTGCATTTCGGCCAGCAACAGCTCCGTCTTCAAGCTGGAGCCGGAGCCGAACTCGATGAGCACCGCCCCCGGAGATGCCAACGCCGCCATGTCGGCGGCGTATTCACGCAGGATGCGCATCTCGGTGCGCGTCGGATAATACTCGGGCAGCTCAGTGATGCGCTCGAAGAGCGCGCTACCTGCAGCGTCGTAGAAGAAGCGGCAGGGGATGAACTTCTGATGCGCCGACAGGCCCGTGACGAGCGCGGCGGCAAATTCGCCGCAAGACTCGACATCGATTGGGAGTGCATGTCGTGCCGCATCCAGGTTCATGCGGCATCCTCGGCGAGGCGCAGACCGGTGAACTGCCAGCGCTGGTACGGATAGAAGAAGTTGCGGTAGGTGGCGCGGATGTGCCCTGGCGGGGTCGCGCAGGAGCCGCCGCGCAGCACGTTCTGGCTGACCATGAACTTGCCGTTGTATTCGCCGACGGCTCCCGGCGCGGGACGGTAACCCGGGTAGGGCAGGTAAGCGCTGGAGGTCCACTCCCACACATCGCCGAACATTTGTGAAAGGCGCCCGTCGTGCACTGCAGGTGCCGGGCGAGGGCGCAGGGCGTTGGTGCCGAGGTCGTTGCCGGCGAGCGGATAGCCGGCGCTCGCCACCTCCCACTCGAACTCGGTCGGCAGCCGTTTGCCGGCCCAGGCCGCAAAAGCATTCGCCTCGTAGTAGCTGACCTGCGTGACGGGTGCGCACTCATCGACGGGCAACAGCCCTTCGAGCGTCATCTGATGCCAGAGCCCGTCGCGCTCCTCCCAATAGAGAGGCGCATTCCAGCCCTGCGTCTTCACGGTGGCCCAGCCGTCGGCGAGCCAGAGCAACGGGTCGCGGTAGCCGCCCGCCTCGATGAAGGCGAGCCACTCGCCATTGGTCACGCAGCGGCTGGCGAGCCGATAGGGATAGAGCAGCACCTCGTGGCGCGGGCCCTCGTTGTCATAAGCGAAGCCGGCGCCGTCGAAGCCGATGGCGCGGATGCCGCCGTCGAAGCCGATGTACTCGATATCGGCGCCGCCACCGCGCGACTCCACCTTTGGCAGCGGGGCGCGATAGGCAGGGCGCAGCGGCTGCGCGGCGAACAGGCTGAGGACGTCGGTCAGCAGCAGCTCCTGGTGCTGCTGCTCGTGATTGATGCCGAGCTCTATCATGGAAGCAAGATCGGGACGCTCGCCGACGATGCCTTGCGTGAACAGCCGCGCCAGCGCTGCATCGACGTGCGCCCGGTAATCGCGCACCTCAGGCGCCGATGGCCGCGTCAACAGTCCGCGCCGGCCGCGCGGCTGCCGCTCGCCTTTGCTTTCATAATAGGAGTTGAAGCAGTACTCGAAGTCGGCGGAGAACTCGCGGTAGTCCGGCAGGTTCGGCTTGAGAATGAACGACTCGTAGAACCACGTGGTGTGCGCCAGATGCCACTTGGTCGGGCTGGCATCGTCCATCGGCTGCACGGTCTGATCCTCGTCGCTCAGCGGCGCCGCGAGCGCCAGCGACAAGCGGCGGCTCGATAGCAGGCGAGCCTGTAGCCCGGGAACGTGCGAGTTGGCTTCGGTCTGGGCGGCCGCGTCGGCCGGAAGCGTTGACAGCACGAGGGCCTCGGAATCTGGGGTGGCTGCGGAAGCGGGTGAAGAACTGCCTAGTTTTGATCCAGTCGCAGATAACGATCGGTTGCAGCTGATGGTTCGCCGCATGGCGAAAGATAGTTACTCCATTGCGCCGTCGAAACCTGTCAGCAGCGGGTGCGTGGCCATCTGCCTCCATTTTTTGCACCCGCGAATACTCATCCTTCAGCCTCAGACGCTTAGGTTGCCGTGTTCTGGGGCAACGGGCCCCGCCTGAGGCGAAGAAGGATGAGGGCATGTCGCGGCGCGAGCTCGATGTCGGATCGTTCGTGCATCTTGCGGGGCTGGAGACCGGGCTCCTGGCGCCCGAGGCCTCCTATCGCATCGAGCAGCTGTTGAAGCGCGAGGACGGCGGCACGCTGTA
The DNA here is from genome assembly GCF_009026145.1 of Hyphomicrobium sp. Lineage (GTDB taxonomy): Bacteria > Pseudomonadota > Alphaproteobacteria > Rhizobiales > Hyphomicrobiaceae > Hyphomicrobium_A. The sequence continues at coordinate 159,607 of NZ_WBUE01000006.1, read as the reverse complement.
CAAGATCCGCCACGACGGCGAGCCGTTCGACCGCGTCGTCTCGGAGCGAGATCTGAGCAAGACCTGAAGTTTCGGCCACCGCTTGAGGGCAAGTCCGATGCGCCTGCTGCCGCTGATCGTCGCCCTACTGGCTTGCTTCTCGCTCGCACGTGCCGATACGCCGTCGGTCGTCTTCGACGATGAGCGCTACGCACTCAGTTTCGAGGATCAAGCGACACTGCCCGACGGCGAGCCGGGCGACGGCATTGCCGAGTTCACCCTCGCCGGCGAGAGCGTCGACAACTGGTCGAAGCTGTTCGCCTTTCACGCCTATCCGGAGATGGGGGATGATCCCGTGGCGGCGGTGGAGACGCTCGGCAAAATCGTGAAGGAGAACAACAAGGACGCCAACTACGCGATCATCACCAACGACGAGAGCGGCGAGGCCATGATCGACTTCCTCACCTGGGCGCCGGAAAGCGACGTCATGGAGTTCAACGTCTTCAAGTACGCGCGCTCCGCCGACGGCCGCGGCCTCATCGCCATGCAGTTCGCCCAGCACGTCAAGCTCGGCGAGCTGGACGTCGACGGCATGCGTGCCCTGCGCGTGCGCGCGGTCGACGCCATGGCCGCGACCGATATGGCCCAAGCGCAGGCGTATTTCGCCAATAAGCGCTCCACGTCCGCCTCCAAGGCGCCGGAAGAACGGGAGCCCGCGCTGGCCCGTGCTGGCCGCGACGACTGAAACGCGGTAGCGTGTCCTTTCCCTGGTGAGGGGAGACCTCGCATGCGCATTGTTATGCTGCTCGCCGTCATCGCCGCTGCAGCGGCCGCATCGCCAACCGTGGCGAGGATCCAGCCCGACATCGTCTGCCTGGACCCGGACATGGAGTTTCCCGTCGCTTGCGACGACGAGGAATAGCGATCGCCGCGCTTACTTACACACGGTTTTGAGTCCGTCGGGTCCGCGGCGAGCAAGATCGACGTGGAAGTGATCGTGGTGGTTGGCGTCGTAGTCGGGGCTGAGCACGGTGGTGAAGTGCTGGCAGGCCCCGTCATGCACAGCGCGCAGGAAGGCGCGGTCGCGATAATCGCCGCGCCAGCCGCGCTTCACCGAGATGCTGCGGCCGTCGGCGAGGACGAACCCCGATACGTCGAGCGCGTTGGCGTGGCCGTGCTCGGAGAGATATGCACCGGACACGTGGTTCATCGGCCGGCAAGCATATGAGCCGGCTATCTTCAGCTCGACGAGCGGTGCGCCGTAGGCGCGCATGGCTGCCGGCTGAATGGACGTCTGCACCCAGCGGTTGACTTGCGGGATCATCGGACAGCGCAGCAGCGCGGCCGGCTGCAGGGTGACGCGGCCGCCGTCGGTCGCGGCAAGCTCAAAGGGGCGCTCGGCGCCGCACACGGTCGGGCCGCCCAGCGACAGCTTGGTCTTGATGAATGGGCTTTCCTGCACGGCGCCGGAGGCGAGGCAGGCCCGCTCCTCGGTCGCCCGCCAGGGCTCGTCCTTGGCCACGAAGTATTGGCCGCTGCCGCCGCAGCCGGACAGCCACAGGGCGCTCAAGATGCCAAAAGCTACGCGAAAACGGACGGATGGCATGGCCGGGACGCTAACCGCGGTAACCCTAACGGATTATGAATCTGCCATCTTTCCCAAGCGGATAGAGACCAGCGCATTCCGGCGCATTTGCGACTCGAAAGCGGCGTGGGGCAGAGAACTGATGGCGGAACAACGGCAGGCGGCAGGTTATCCACAGCCGGAATGTCGCGACCGCCGCAGCGCCTGCAGACCTGTCATGGTTGGCTTGCTAAGTGTTGGACGCCTGGAGCTTTCCGGGCCCCCAGGCAGCGGCCAATCCGTACCGCATATGCGCTGCATCCCTGGGTGAGTACTGCGTCTTGGCCCCGGCATTGGTCGAGCGCTGGTCCCTTGGCAACCCCGCGTTTGTCTTTTGGGATTCCGGTGCCGATCGCCGGGGCCTCGTAGTTTTGGGCAACTTCCCCTAGCGCTGCTCCGCAAGAAAGCTCAGCACTGCGGCCTTGAACTCCTTGTCGCCGACCGCCTTCATGTGATCGCGGCCGGGGAGCTCCACTCCGCGTGCACCGGGGATCAAGGCCGCTAGCTCCGCGGCCGAGCCCCCGATCACATCCTTTTCGCCGACGACGACCAGCACCGGACAGCGGAGCGCGCCCAAGGCTTCGGCCGTGATCGGCGCGCGCGAGGAACGGATGCAGACGGCGAGCGCCTTGAGGTCGCTCTTCGTCTGCTCGGCAAAGGCGCGGAAGGTGCGCGCGGTCGGGTTCGTCACCTCATCGATGCTGTCGGCTTCGAGCGCACGCGCTACAGGGCCGGTGCCGGCGACGCCGCGCACCATGTTGAGACCCAGGCCACCGAACACGAGGCTGCGCACGCGGCTCGGATGCGCCATGGCAAGGAAGGCGGCGATGCGCGCGCCCATGGAGTAGCCAATGACGTGGGCGCGCTCGATCCCGAGATGGTCTAGCAGCCGGCGCGCATCCTCGGCCATGATCGGCGCGCCGTAGGCGGCGACGTCGTAAAGCTTGGCGCTCTGCCCATGCCCGCGATTGTCGTAGGCGATCACGCGATAGCTGACCTGCGTCAGGGTATTCACCCAGCCGGTGTCCACCCAGTTGGTGGCGACGTTGGAAGCGAAACCGTGGATGAGCAGCACCGGGTCGCCGGTGCCTTCGTCGATATAGGCGATCTCGATGCCGTCGGAGATGAACGTCTCCACCTTCAGGTTCCTCGTTACCGCAGCAAGGCCGCACCCCTATCATTTGCCACCCGGCAGAGCTATGGTCGGCGCCGCATCGGCTAGACAATGCAGGGCAATTCGATGGCCTCGAGCCCCGTTCCCCACCTCGCCAACGATCAGGGCGTGGAAAAGATCTTCATCGGCGTGCGCGAGCTGAATTGCATGGGCGCCCGCCCCCCGTTCGATCATCCGCACGTCTATCTCGACATGGGGGACGATGGGCAGATTCTCTGCCCATACTGCTCGACCCTCTACATCTACGACCCGCGGCTCTCCACCGATCAGAGCGACCCGGCGGGCTGCCTCGTCAGCCTCGTCGAGGATGCCGCCTAGTGTGATGATCGAGAAGTCCGCTAAATCGAGATCGGCTAGGTGGTGCAGCGGACTTCTCGATCTGAATCACACTAGGATTATTGACTTGGCTCGTGTCCTTCAGATCGCGAAATTCGTTCCGACCTTGCCGCAGAGTGAGACGAATTTCGCGATCAGGACACCAGCAGCTTAACGTACTTGGCAGGGTGAGCGCGCCGCGGCCTGCGACGCATAGTATCCCATGAGCGTGCTGCAGCTCGATCCGCTCGCCAACGAGAACGCCGAAGCGGCGCTTGCCCATGCCCGCCAGGGTCAGCCCGGCCCGGTGCTCATCGTCGGCGGTGGCATCGGCGGGCTTGCCGCGGCGCTGGCGCTCGCGCGCCGCGGTATCCCCTCGCAGGTGCTGGAGCGTCGCCCCGCCTTTCACGAGGAAGGCGCAGGCATCCAGATTGGCCCCAACGGCACCCGCATCCTGCGCCGCCTAGGTGTTGCCGACGAGCTGCGTCCGCACGTCGGCGTACCCGATGCGCTCAGTGTGCGCGACGGGCGCACCGGGGCCGAGATCGCTAAGCTGCCGCTCGGCCGCTGGATCGCCATGCGCCACGGCGCGCCCTATTGGGTCGCGCATCGCAAGGACCTGCATGCGGCGCTGCTGCACGCGGTGCGCACCGAGCCGCTGATCGCCCTGTCGATGGGCTTTTCCGCCAGCGAGGTGGCGAGCGGCAACGGGCATGTGGCCGTGGCGGCCGAAAGCGGCGAGGCGTGGAGCGGCAGGGCGCTCATCGCCGCCGACGGAATTTGGTCGCCGCTGCGCTCCCTGCTGTTCGATGCAACGCGGCCGCGGTTCTGCGGCAAGAGCGCGGCGCGCAGCGTCGTGCCGCTCGATGCGCTGCCGGCCGACTTCCAGCGCAACGAGACGACGATCTGGCTGTTCGCCAACACGCATGTCGTGCACTACCCGGTTTGCGGCGGCACCGAGCTGGCGATCGTCGTAGTGCTCGACGACCTGCACGACAGCAGCGACTGGAGCGCGCCGGTGCCGCCGTTCTGGATCCAGCAGAGCATGCCGCCATGCGCCGAGCCGCTGCAGGCGCTCATCCTCGAGGCGCGCACCTGGAAGCGATGGGCATTGCACACGCTCCCCGTTCCACGCCAGTGGGCGCATGGATCGATCGCATTGCTCGGCGACGCGGCCCACCCCATGCTGCCCTTCCTGGCGCAAGGCGGCGTCATGGCGCTCGAGGACGCGACGGTGATAGCGGACGCACTGCACCGATATATCGACGACGTTCCGGCTGCCCTCAGGTGGTACCAGCGTCAGCGGCGCCCGCGCGTTCAGCGCGTGGTCAGGGCCTCACGGCGCAACGGCCGCATCTATCATCTTGCCGGACCGGCAGCGCTGGCACGCAACTTCGTCCTACGCAAGCTCCCCGCGCAGCGGCTGATGGCGCGCTATGACTGGCTCTACGGCTGGCGGCCAATTGAGACGACGTCTCAGTAGGCGAGGCGCTCCACGGCGATGCGCATGAAGTTGTCGTAGAGCCGGCGCGAGTTGCCGAGCAGCTCGGCGAACCCCTCGCTCACCCGCATCCGTAGCGTGCTGCCGTAGCCCGGCGGATGCAGCCGGCGCAATGCGTCCTCGCTCGACGCCGACCAATCGACGATCGACTGATCCGTCGCCTCGACGTGGTACTGCAGCCCGAATGCCGACGACCCGTAGGCGAACGCCGCGATCGGGCAATGGCTTGTCGAGGCGAGCAGCACCGCACCTTCCGGCATCGCCTTCACCTCGGCGCCGTGCCATTGCACGCCGCGCTTCGTCTCACCGAAACCGGCATAGAGCGGATGCCTGCGTCCCTCCTCACTCAGCGCGATATCGAGCAGGTTGATTTCGCTGACTGTCGCCGGGCCGACCTTGCCGCCCAGCGCGTCGGCGAGCAGCTGGTGTCCGAGGCAAACGCCGAGGAACGGCTTGTCGTCTCCGCAGACCCAGGCGCGGATCGCCGCCTTTTCGTCCTTCAGCCACGGGAAGGCATCCTCCTGCCAGACGTCCATGGGGCCGCCCATGGCCATGAGGATGTCGTAACGATCGAGATCAGGGATGGCCTCGCCGCGGTCGAGCTGCACAATCGTCGGCACGATGCCGTCAGCGGCAAGGTGGCCGGCGAGAGTGCCAGCATGACAGTCCGCGGCGTGCTGAAAAATGGCGACGCGGGGCAGCATCGGAGCCCGTGTTAGCTGGATCGGCGGTTTTTCCCTCCAGGAAAGGGATATTCTCCATCCTGAATATTTGCAAGCACCGCTCAGTTGTCGACTCGGCTTAAGGCAGCTCGCGCGCGTAGCTGATCACCGACAAGAAACGGATTGGCAGCTTCACCAGCTCCTCGGGTCCGTGCGGAGCGTCGGCGTCGAAGAACAGGCTGTCGCCCGGCTTCATGGGATAGAGCTTGTCGGCGTGGCGGTACACGACCTCGCCCTCGAGCATGTAGATGAGCTCGTGGCCGCCGTGCTGGAAGAGCGGGAACACCTCGGACTCTTCGGTCAGCGTAATCATGTAGGGCTCGACGACGACGCTGCCCGACAGGCCGCCGGTATGACCCAGCAGTTGATACTGGTGCCCGGCGCGCGTGCCGCGGCGCTCGATCAACAGCCCCTGGCCGGCAGAGACGAACACCGCGTCGCGCCGCTCCTCGAAACGGCGGAACAACGACGTCACCGGCACGCCGAGCGCCTTCGATAGCCGCTGCAGCGTCGTCAGCGACGCCGAGGTGACACCGTTCTCGATCTTCGACAGCATGCCCAGCGACAGGTCGGCGGCGCGCGCCAGATCCGAAGCGGTGATGCCGAGCTTGTTGCGGAAGCCGCGCACCTCGCGCCCGATGGCCACTTCCAGCATGTTGTCGCGCGCGCCCTGCAGCGCATGCGGATCCTGCTCGCCGGCCGATGTGGACTTGCGGGTCGTGACATGCCGGGAAACGCGTCCGGGTATCGGCTTGGCGCTCGCATCCGCCGCGTGCACGGGTTCGCTGAGCGCATCGAGAGGGTTGTCGGCGATGCGCGCTTTCGCCGGACTTTTGGCGCGGGGCTTGGTCTTTTTCATCCGCCTTCGAGCTTCTGCAATGCCTTTAAGCCAACGATGCGCCCACCGAACTCGTCGGCGGCATCGAGGAGACAATCGCAGAAGTATAAGGCGGCGGCACTGTCCACAAGCAAGTGGAAAACGGGGCTGCCCCCCATATCGGCACGCACCAGGATGGCCGACAACCGGGCAATCGACGTTTGCGCGATGGAAAGGTCGCCGAACTTGTCGGGCCGCAGATCGACGGCGCACAGCTTGGCGAACATTTCCGGCGCTGCCTCGCCCCCCACCGCCAGCCAGGCGTGACTGTCGCGGCGCGGCAACGGATAGGTGCGTTCCTCGTCCTCGATGCGCCAGCCCGCCTCGAGTTGTGTAAGCCTCTCACCGTCGCCGGAGAGGTTCGACAGCAAGATGACCTCGCCCGGGGCCAGCACGAGGCACAGTCCCCCGTCCGGCTGCCGGAAGGCGCGGTTGGGCGCCGCCTCGAGGGTGATGCCGCGGCTCTGCATGGCGGGGATGGTGCCGCGCCCCTTGAATCCGAGACGCGGCAACGGCGACAGGTCGGCGATGAAGATGCTGCCGGTCGCCGGCCCCTCGCCGACGAGGTCGGCAATGGCAACATTGTCCAGGTTGCGCCACGTGGCGCCGACCGTCTGGATTCGGCGGCGCAGCGGAGAGCGGCGCAGAAAGGCAACCGGATCAACCATGCTCACTGTCCCTCGTCACATTTCCTGCCGCTTGTTGTCCGGATCGTAGAACGGCACCGCCACCGTCTCCGCCGCGACCATGCGGCCGCCATCGACGCGGATCTCGAAGCGCTTGCCGGGCTCGGCGAGGTCGGGGGGCAGGTAGGCGAGGCCGACGACCTTACCCAGCGTCGGTGAGCGCGTGACCGAGGTGACTCGCCCGGCGATGTCGCCGTCACGGATGACGAGGTGACACTCCTTGGGCGCCGGCGCCGACGCGTCGAGCAGCGCGAAGCCGGCGAGCTTGCGCGTCAGCCCCTTGGCCATCTGCATGTCGATGGCGCGCTTGCCGACGTAGAACGGCTTCTTCTTGGCCAGCGCCCACTCCATGTTGGCCTCGGCCGGATGCGTCAGGCCGTCGGTATCCTGACCGACGATGATGTGACCTTTCTCGAGCCGCAGGATACGCTGCGCCTCGACGCCGAACGGGGCGATGCCGAACGGCCTGCCAGCCTGCATCAGGCGGTCCCACAGCGCCTCGCCCATGCCCGATGGGCAATGGATCTCGTAACCGAGCTCGCCGACAAAGCCGACGCGCAGGATGCGCACCGGTATGCCGGCGAGCTTGCCCACCCGCGCTGCCATGTAGGGGAATGCCGTGGCCGAGAAATCGATGTCGCTGTCGAGCTTCTCGATCACCGCGCGCGCCTGCGGGCCGGCGAGGTTGATGCCCGCGTAGGCGGCCGTGACATTGGCGACGTCGACATCCATCTTCCACTGCACATTGAACCAGGTCATCTGCCGATAGACCTGGTCGACGGCACCGGTGGTCGCCGTGACGTAGTAGTGCCGCTCGTGCAGGCGCGCGGCGACGCCGTCGTCGATCAGGACGCCAGTCTGATCCGTCATCAGCACATAGCGGGCGCGGCCGACCGGCTGCTTCTCATAGGCCCACGTATACATGCGGTCGATGAAGGCGGCGGCGTCGGGACCGCGCACGTCAAGGCCGCCGAGCGTCGACACGTCGATCATGCCGACACCCTCGCGCACGGCGCGCACCTCGCGCTCGATCGCGCGTGCCGAGCCGGACTTGGTGCCATAGTAGGCGGGGCGCATCCATAGGCCGGCGACCATCATCTGCGCGCCGTGCTCCAGGTGACGGTGATGCATGGCGGAGAGGCGCACCGGCTCGAAGCCCCTTCCGGCGAGCGCGGCAAACTTCTCCGGCACCAGTGGCGGACGGAACGTCGTCGTGCCGATCGAGGCGATCGACTTGCCGGTCTCCTTGGCGACGACGCGGATGGTATTGAGGTTGGCGTGTCGCCCCTGGCTCGGACCGAATCCCGCGGTCGAGTAGCGCTTGACCAGCTGGATGTCGTCGTAGCCGTCCTTCACGGAGTTGACGATGTCCTTGGACTGCAGATCCTCGTCGAAATCGATGAAGTCATGGCCGCCCCTGGCGGCAAAAACCGGATAGGGATGGCTGACCTGCGAGGCGATCGGATCGGCTGCCGGGGCCACACGCTGAGTAGACGAGCCATGCCCCGCCCGAGCCGCCGCGGCGGCGCCCGCATGGCGGCTGTCGCCGATCACCGCCGCCTGCGACCACACGCCGGCCGCGGCGCCGACCAGTGAGATGCCGGCCGGCAGATTGGTTGCGCGGTGCATGTTGATGCTGGGATCGAAAACGACCTTGGCGCCCGCGTGGCTGGCAAGGTTGAGCGCCGGCGAGAAGCCGACGCTCATCAGCACCAGGTCGCAGTCGATCCACTCGCAATCGGCCGCCGTCTTGCCGTCGGCGGTGATGCGCGCCACGGCGACGGACGACACGCGCTTGCGCCCCTTGCTGTCGACCAGCGTGGCACCGGGAATGATGCGCACGCCGCGCGCCCGCGCCGGCTCCGCCACCGTGCTGTCGGCGGTGGCATTGAGATCGACGATGGCGGCCACGGCGACGCCGGCATCGAGCAAATCGAGCGCCGCCTCGTAGCCGAAGCGATTGGCCGTGGCGATGACGGCGCGGCTGCCCGGCTTCACGCCATAGAGGCGCATCAGGCGCTGCGCCGCATCGGCGAACATGATGCCGGGGCGGTCGTTGTTGCGGAACACCAGTGGCTGATCGAAGGCACCGGTGGCGATCACCGTCTCTTTGCTGCGGATCTTGAAGAAGCGGCTGGCGCGCACGGCTGAGGTCCAATTGTCCGCGAACATTCCGGTTGCCGTCGTGCCGGTCATGATGCGCAGCTTCGGCGTTGCCAGCGCCCGCTTGACCAGCGCCTCGCGGCGCGCCACGACGGAAGCGCGGTCGCCGCCGCTGCGCCCGTACAACAACGAGCCGCCGAGTTGCGGTAGCTCGTCGATGAGCAGCGTATCTGCCCCAGCTTCGGCGGCCGCGATCGCCGCCTCGATGCCGGCCGGGCCGCCGCCGATCACGAGCACGTCGGCGAACAAATATGCCTTGTCGTAATACTTGTGCGGCGTCGACGGCTTCAGCGTGCCGAGACCAGCCATGATGCGGATTGGCCGCTCGAACAGGTGCTGCCAGGCGCCGCGCGGCCAGAAGAACGTCTTGTAGTAGAAGCCAACCGGCAGGAAGCGGCCGAACAGGCCCATGACCGCGTAGAGATCGTGGTCGAGCGAGCCGAGACGGTTGATCGACTGCACCGCCATGCCGTCGGCGATGACGTATTGGTCGGCGCGCACGTTCGGCTCGCCGCCGACCTGCACCATGGTGTTGGCGTCCTGCCCGGACATGGTCAGCACACCGCGCGGACGGTGATACTTGAACGAGCGCGAGAGCAGGATGCGGCCCTGCGCATAGAGCGCCGAGGCGATCACGTCGCCCTGAAAGCCGCTGTAAAGGCGCCCGTCGAAGCTGAACGACAACGGCCGCTTGCGATCGATCAGCAGTCCGTAGTCCGGCCCTTCGAGGCGGCCCCCCTCCGCTCCAGCGCTCATGCTTGGCTCCCGCGCTGACGCGCAAAGTAGGCGTCGACCGTCATCGTCTCGAGGATCGTGTCGGTCACGGTGTTGCGGCGCGCGATGAACCAGGTGTTGGTCGGCGCATGCAGCCACCATTCGTAGATCTCGCCGGCGACATTGGCGTCGAGGAATAGGTAGGCGGTCCACTCGTCGTCGCTGGCAGCGCTAGGATCGGGCATCGCCTTCACCTCGCCGCCCCAGACGAACTCCGTGATGTTGCGCGGCCCGTTGATCGGACACGTCAGAATCTTCATTTGCCGTTGCTAGTCCCGATTGGTGCCCGTCAATTAGTGGCCGACCGACGCTGCGCCCTTTTCGCCGACGAGATCGAACGTGCGGAAGCGATCGAGCGCGAACGGTTTCAACAAATCCGGCTGCTTGTCGGTGGCGATGCATTCGGCCATGCGGACCCCGCACACCGGCGTCGCCTTGAAGCCCCACGTCCCCCAGCCGGCATCGATGTAGTAGTTCTTCACCGGCGTCAGCCCCATCACCGGCGAGAAGTCCGGCGTCATGTCGGCCATACCGGCCCACTGGCGCAGAACTTTGAGCTCGCCCATGAATGGAAACAGCTCGAGCATGTGCGCCATCAGGCTCTCCTTGAAGTCGAGCGTCGAGCGCGAGGAATAGAGCCCATAGGCATCGGTGGCGCCGCCCATCACCATCTCACCGCGCGCCGACTGCGAGATGTAGACGTGCAGCGAGCCCGACACGATGATCTGATCGAGGATCGGCTTCACCGGCTCGGACACACAGGCCTGCAGCGGAATGGTGCGAATGGGCAGCAGGAAGCCGGCCATGCGTGCCACCTCGCTGGATGAGCCGGCGACCGCCTGCACGATCTTGCCGGCGCGGATGACGCCGCGGTTGGTCTCGACGCCGACGGCGCGGCCGTTGTCGATGAGGATCTTACCGACGCCCGTCTGCGTGTGCACTTCGACGCCGCGCTTGATCGCTTGCCTTGCATAGCCCCAGGCCACCGCATCGTGACGGGCGATGGCGCCAGGCGGATGATAGAGTGCGCCGAGGATCGGATAGCGCACGTCGTCGGAGATGTTGATCGTCGGACAGAGCCGCTTGATCTCATCGGGGCCGATCACCTCCGAATTGACGCCGAGATGCTTGTTGACCTCGGCGCGCCAGCGCGCCGTGCGCATCGCCGCGTCCGTGTGCGCGAGCGTGAAGTGGCCGCGCTCGGAGTACATCATGTTGATGTCGAGGTCGTTCGACAGCCCCCGCCACAGCTCGACGGATTCCTTGTAGAAGTTGACGCCCTCCGGCGTCAGATAGTTGGCGCGGATGATGGTCGTGTTGCGCGCCGTGTTGCCGCCGGCGAGCCAGCCCTTGTCGAGCACGCACACGTTGGTGATGCCGTGGCGCGCCGCGAGATAGTAGGCAATGGCGAGGCCGTGACCGCCGGCCCCGATGATGACGACGTCGTAGGCGGGCTTGAGCTCAGGGCTCCAGCGCAAGTGCGGATCGTCGGGGTGCTCTTTGGCCAGCGCGTACTTCAGCAGGGCGAAGGGCATTGATGTTTTCGTCCTCCGAAGGCGCTGTCGCGGGGGCACAAATCCATTCCCAGAGTGCAAGAATTTTTCCGACCGTTCAAGTGCCCGAAGTATCACCAGGGTGGGGAATAAATAGGCTTGACTCTCGAATAGCCCGGAAAATCAGAGGTTACGCGGCTTGACAAGTTGCGGCAACCCGTCGCACAATTTTCCGCATATAAAAATCAGTTGCCTGTAGGGCAACTACGTCCGGGTGGAAAACAACGCTAGCCAAGGGGAGCTCAATGCAGAAGAGCACTAACGACTCCCGCGTGCAATCCATGTACGCGGGTGACCGGCGATGGGCGGTATTCGCCGTCGCCGCACTCTGGGCCACCTACGCCTTCGTGTTCTGGAAGGTGCTGCCGTACGTCGGCACGCAGGAGGTGATGTACGCCCTCGCGATCGCGGGCGGCATCGTGCTGCTGTTCAACACCGCCTCGATCCTGGCGATGATTGAGCACTACGCCGGCGACAAGGAGCACATCTACGGCCTCGACATCCACTACCTCGATGTCCTGCGCGGCAAGGGTTGAGGAGGGAATTATGGCCAGACCACAGTACAAGCCGCCCGAGCAGTCCAAATTCGGACAGCTCGTCGATTCGCTCTTTCTCCTCGTGCTCGTCGTCGCGAGCCTTTTTGCTCCCGTCTACTTCGGGCTCGCCGGCGGCGGCAAGACGACGATCGAGTTCGCCGAAAAGACTTGGGCCGGCATGGGGCAGAACGCCGTCATGCAGGCGCAGTGGGAGAAGCTCGGCTACACGCCGGAGACGGCCGCCGATCTCATCGCCTCGCGCTTCGACTACTCCTTCAGTGTGCCGGCCCTCATCGTCACGGCGCTGGTGGTGATCGCCTACTTCGTATTCGTCTTCCGCTGGTCGGCGAAGGAATACAAGGACGTGATCAGCGAACGGTTCGACCGGTAACGGAGAGCTTCCATGGAAAATCTGAGTAACTTCCAGCTGCTGGAATATGCGGCCTGGGGCATCTCCGCCGTCCTCGGTCTGTGGATGCTGTTCGACATGCTGCGCACCAACCACGTCTATTCGGAGCAGACGCTGCTTTCATCGAAAGAAGGAGAGATCGAGGACGTCCTCGTGATCGATCCGCCGCACCAAGGGGGGCACCGGTGACCCAATCGACAGCAATCCACGGCGAGAAAGTCTCGCTACTCCGCGTCCTCGGCCCCGGCCACGTGTGGGCGCTCGGCGTCGGCATCGTTCTCGTCGGCGAGTACATGGGCTGGAACTTCGCCGTCGGCAAAGGTGGCGCGCTGGCCGCGCTCATCGCCTGCTGGGTGGCGGGCATGCTCTACACCTGCGTCGCCATGATCGATTCGGAGGTGACCTCGACGGTCGCCGCCGCCGGCGGTCAGTACGCGCAGGCCAAGCACATCGTCGGCCCTCTTATGGCCTTCAACGTCGGCCTGTTCCTCGTCTTTGCCTACACCATGCTGGAGGCCGCCAACGCCATCACCGCCGGCTATCTTGTGCAGACCGTGGGCGCCATGGCCGGCTTCGAAGGCGTGCACGACAGGCCATTCATCGTGCTCACCATCGCGGCGCTCGCCTGGCTCAATTACCGCGGCGTGTTCGCGACGCTCACCTTCAACCTCGTCATCACCGCGATTGCTTGCCTCGCGATCCTCGTACTGTTCGCGTCGGTGCGCCCGTGGACCGACGAGGTGCTGCAGCCGGGGCAACTTCTTACCGGGCTGCCGTACGGCTGGCTCGGCGTTGTCGCCGCCTTGCACTTCGGCCTGTGGTACTACCTCGGCATCGAGGGCACCACGCAGGCGGCCGAGGAGGTGCGCTCGCCGGCGCGTGCGCTGCCGCTCGGCACCATGACTGGCATGATCACGCTGCTCGTAGCGGCGACCATGACCTGGTACGTGTGCGTCGGTCTGATGCCGTGGGAGTACCTCGGCCAGGCGATCACGCCGCTGTTCGATGCGGCGCGGCTGACCGGCTCGCTGCCGCTGATGGTATTTCTGTTCGTCGGCACCATCTTCTCCACGCTCGCCTCGGCCAACGGCTGCATCAACGATGCCTCGCGCGCCTGGTTCTCCATGGGCCGCGACCGCTATCTGCCGGTGTGGTTCGGCGCCGTGCACCCCAGATACCGCACACCGTATCGGTCGATCGTGTTCCTCGTTCCGGTGGCGCTGATCTTCGCCCTCGGCGCTCCGCTCGATCAGGTGATCACGTTCTCGATCCTGTCGGGACTGCTCGGCTACACCTTCATGTCGTTCAACATGGTGATGTTCCGGCGCAAGTGGCCGCTGGGCTCGATCCGCCGCGGCTACGTGCATCCATTCCACCCGCTGCCGGCGACCGTGCTGTTTGTGCTCTGCGCGACCACCTACTTCGCGGTGTTCCTCGGCTACGGCACGCAGCTCGTGGCGATGATGGTGTTCTACATCCTTGCCTCGGCGTGGTTTGCCTTCCACCGCTACAAGTACGTGAAGCGGGGCGACCAGTTCACGATGCCGTGGCCACGTCCGGCCGTCTACTAGAAGTGCAAGAGTGTCGTGCCGCGGGATCCCACGACCCGCGGCACCTCCCCTGGCGATCCCCGTCTGGCTCTGCGGGGGTCGCCCCTTCGTTACCAAGCCTTGCTTCAGTAGCCGCGTGAGAACGAAGCGATGTCCCTGATCATGCTCCTCGCCGCCGGCTCCATCGCTGCCGTCCTCTTCGTCGGCGTACGCGATCATCGCGCCGCGAAAGCAGCGCGGCGCGGGCTGCTCGATGGTTGCGTCAATGCCGTCGAGCGTCCCCACCTCACCCATGGCGGCGACGGTTTCCCGCACCTTTCCGGTCGGCTTCTTGGCCGTGAGGTTCGCGTCGATCTCATCCCCGATACGATGACCATCCGCCGGCTGCCGCAGCTGTGGCTCAGCACGACGATCCTTGACCACAACGCCGCCCTGCCGCGGCTTAGCGTGCTCGTACGCCCGGCGGGCACCGAGTTCTACTCGCTCAACGCGCGCTTCGAGCATCGCTTGGATGCCCCGCACGGCGTCCCGGCCGAGGTGCTGATCCGCGGCGACGCCGGCGCCGAGCGCCTGCTTGCGGCGCTCGCCGAGACGCTCATCGATGTGCTCGCCGATGCGCGCATCAAGGAGATCGTCATCACCGAGCGGGGCTTGCGCATCGTGCGTCAAGCCGGCGAGGGCAAGCGTGGCGAGCACCTGCTGCTGCGCCAATCGGTATTTGAGGACGCCGCGGTGGCGCGGCACGATCTGGCAACGGTGCTCGACCAGCTGCAGACCATCCGCGCCATCGCCTCCGCTTACGGCCGGGCACGCGCCGCATGAGCGCTAAGAAGCCGATCAACCCCTATATCGTTCTCGCCCTCGCCATCCTTGCACCCGGCGCAGGACATGTCGCCGCCGGCGCGCCGCAGCGCGGATTGGGCTTTGCCTTCTTCTCGCTGCTGCTGGCCATCTTGACCTGGCACACGACGACGCCGGACACCTCGTTCATCGGACGCTCCGCTGGCGGCTTGTTCGTTTGGGCGCTCTCCATTCCGGACGCCTATCGCATCGCGCGCCTGCGCTACGAGATGTGGCGTCATGGGCAAAAAGTTGCCTCAGGGGAAAATAGTATTCATAGCAGTTGAATTGCATCGAAGCCCCTGCTAAGTTTCCTCAGCCATCTAAGCATGTGGGGACCGTAGAAAATGTGCGGCATCGTCGGCTTATTCATCAAGGACGCCGAGCTTGAACCGAAACTCGGAGCGCTCACCTCGACCATGCTCGCGACCATGTGCGAGCGCGGACCGGATTCGGCGGGCTTTGCCGTATATGGACCGGCTCTCCAGGGACGAGCCAAGATCACCCTGCAGTCGCCCGATCCCGATCGGGACTTCGCCGGACTGACGGCGACGATTTCCCAGGCCATCGGCACCGATGTCAGCCTCGAGCGCAAGTCGACGCACGGCGTGCTCACCGTTCCCGCCGACAAGGCTCAGGCGGCACGCGAAGCGCTGCGCACCGGCCACCCGAAGCTGCGCATCATGAGCACCGGCGAGGCCATCGAGATCTACAAGGAGGTCGGCTACCCGATGCAAGTCGCCAGCCGCTTCGACCTCAGCAAAATGCAAGGCTCGCACGCCATCGGCCACACCCGCATGGCCACCGAGTCCGCGGTGACCACCATGGGCGCGCACCCATTCTCGACCGGGTCGGACCAGTGCCTGGTGCACAACGGTTCGCTGTCGAACCATCACAACCTGCGCCGCGAGCTGGTTCGCGACGGCATGACCTTCGAGACTGAGAACGATACCGAGGTCGCCGCCGCCTACATTTCGTGGCGCATCAAGCAGGGCATGAACCTCGGCGAAGCGCTGCAGAAGAGCCTCGACGACCTGGACGGCTTCTTCACCTTCGTCGTCGGCACCAAGAACGGCTTTGCCGTGGTACGCGACCCCATCGCCTGCAAGCCGGCGGTGATGGCGGAGACGGATCGGTACGTCGCCTTCGGGTCGGAGTACCGCGCCCTCGCTGGACTGCCCGGCGTCGATAGCGCGCGCATCTGGGAGCCCGAGCCCGCCACTGTCTACTTCTGGGAGCGCTAATCCTAATGCCGACCATCGATCTCGCCACCTTATCGCTACGCGACCTGAACGAGCTGCTGCACAGGCAGACCGCCGGCACTAACGAGACGCAGTGGGAAGTTCTAAACCCCAAGGGCAGCCATGCCGTCGCCGCCGGCGTCGACGCCCCGCTCAACATCGATATCAAGGGCAGCGTCGGCTACTACGTCGCCGGCATGAACAAGCAGGCGACGATCACCGTGCACGGCTCGGCCGGCCCCGGCGCTGCCGAGAACATGATGTCGGGCAAAGTGGTCGTCAAAGGCGATGTCAGCCAGTACGCTGGCGCCACCGGGCGCGGCGGCATGCTCGTCGTCGAGGGCAATGCCTCCTCGCGCTGCGGCATCTCGATGAAGGGCATCGACATCGTCGTCAAGGGCAACATCGGCCACATGTCGGCGTTCATGGCGCAGACGGGCAACCTCGTCGTTTTCGGCGATGCCGGCGATGCTCTGGGGGATTCCATCTACGAGGCCAAGCTGTTCGTGCGCGGCCAGGTCAAGAGCCTAGGCGCCGATTGCATCGAGAAGGAGATGCGCGACGAGCACCTGGAACTCGTCGACAACCTTCTGCAGCGCGCCGGCCTCAATGGCGTCAAGCCGAAGGACTTCCGCCGCTACGGCTCGGCCCGCAAGCTGTATAACTTCAATATCGACAACGCGGACGCCTACTGATGAGCTACCACAACCCGCCGACCACACCGCGCAAGTCCGCCATTTTCGACGAGTACACGCTTTCAGAGATCCGCCGCGCCGCGACGACCGGCATCTATGACATCCGCGGCGGCGGCGCCAAGCGCAAGCTCCCGCACTTCGACGATCTGCTGTTCCTCGGCGCCTCGATGTCGCGCTATCCGCTCGAAGGCTACCGAGAGAAATGCGCGACCAACGTCGTTATCGGCACGCGCTACGCCAAGAAGCCGATCGAGCTGAAGATCCCCATCACCATCGCCGGCATGAGCTTCGGCTCTCTCTCCGCCAACGCCAAGGAAGCCCTCGGCCGCGGCGCCACGATCGCGGGCACATCGACGACGACCGGCGATGGCGGCATGACGCCGGAGGAGCGCGGGCAGTCGCAAACGCTGGTCTACCAGTACCTGCCCTCGCGCTACGGCATGAACCCCGACGACCTCAGGAAGGCCGACGCCATCGAGGTGGTGGTCGGCCAGGGCGCCAAGCCCGGCGGCGGCGGCATGCTGCTCGGCCAGAAGATCTCCGACCGCGTCGCCGAGATGCGCACCCTGCCCAAGGGCATCGACCAGCGATCGGCCTGCCGGCACCCCGACTGGACCGGTCCCGACGATCTCGAGATCAAGATCCTCGAGCTGCGCGAGATCACCGACTGGGAGAAACCGATCTATATCAAGGTCGGCGGCGCGCGCCCCTACTACGACGTGGCACTGGCCGTGAAGGCTGGGGCCGACTGCGTGGTCGTCGACGGCATGCAGGGCGGCACGGCGGCGACGCAGGAGGTGTTCATCGAGCACGTCGGCCAGCCGACGCTCGCCTGCATTCGCCCCGCCGTGCAGGCGCTGCAAGATCTCGGCATGCACCGCAAGGTGCAGCTCATCATCTCCGGCGGCATCCGCAATGGCGCCGACGTTGCGAAGGCTCTGGCGCTCGGCGCGGATGCCGTCTCCATCGGCTCGGCAGCGCTCGTCGCCCTCGGCGACAATGATCCCTCGCTAGAGAGCGAATATCAGCAGCTCCAGACCACGGCCGGCTCCTACGATGATTGGCACGAGGGCCGCGACCCGGCCGGCATCACCACGCAGGACCCTCATCTTGCAGGGCGCCTCGATCCCGTCCTCGCCGGCCGCCGCCTCGCCAACTACCTCAAAGTGATGACGCTCGAGACGCAGACCATCGCGCGCGCCTGTGGACACAATCACGTGCACAATCTCGAGCCCGAGGATCTCTGCGCGCTCACCATCGAGGCCGCCGCCATGGCGCGCGTGCCGCTCGCTGGGACGAGCTGGATACCGGGACAGGGCAACCTTTAGAAACAGGGCGGCTAGGTTTGGGTCTGTTTGCGAAGTTTCGATCGCCCGCGAAGCGCGCCAACGTAACCACGGTTGGGGAAGTACCTATGGCTCAGGATATGGCTCACATCGCCACTCAGGACCTCGCGCAGATCGCGAAGGAACGCGGCATCCGCTACTTCATGATCTCCTACACCGATCTGTTCGGCGGCCAGCGCGCCAAGCTGGTCCCGGCGGCAGCGATTGCCGATATGCAGAAGGATGGCGCCGGGTTCGCGGGCTTCGCCACCTGGCTCGACATGACGCCGGCGCACCCCGACCTGTTCGGGATGCCCGATCCTTCGGCCCTCATCCAGCTTCCCTGGAAGAAGGACGTTGCCTGGGTGGCCGCCGATTGCGTCATGGAGGACAAGCACGTGGCGCAGGCGCCGCGCGTCGTGCTCAAGAACGTTCTGGCGAAGGCCAATGCACAGGGCCTCTACGTCAAGACCGGCGTCGAATGCGAGTATTTCCTCACCAACACCGACGGCACTGCAATCTCCGACACGAAGGATAACGCTGCCAAGCCGTGCTACGACCAGCAAGCCCTGATGCGCCGCTACGACGTCATCAGCGAAATCTGCGACTACATGCTGGAGCTGGGCTGGGGCCCCTACCAGAACGACCACGAGGATGCCAACGGCCAGTTCGAGATGAACTGGAACTTCGATGACGCGCTGATCACCGCCGACCGGCACTCGTTCTTCAAGTTCATGGTCAAGTCGATCGCCGAGAAGCACGGCCTCAGGGCCACCTTCATGCCCAAGCCCTTCCCCGGCCTCACCGGCAACGGCTGCCACGTGCACATCTCGGTATGGGACAGGGCCGGCACCACCAACGCCTTCCTCGACAACACCGACGAGATGGGTCTGTCGCAACAGGGCTACAATTTCCTCGGCGGCATCATGCGCCATGCCGAGGCGCTGGCCGCCATCACCAACCCGACGGTCAACTCCTACAAGCGCATCAACGCGCCGCGCACGATCTCGGGTGCCACCTGGTCGCCGAACACGGTCACGTGGACCGGCAACAACCGCACGCATATGGTGCGCGTTCCCGGCAAGGGCAGGTTCGAGTTGCGCCTCCCCGATGGCGCCGCCAATCCCTACCTGCTGCAGGCTGCCGTCATTGCCGCGGGCCTTTCCGGCATCGCCCACAAGGCAAGCCCGGGACGCCGCTACGATATCGACATGTACCAGCTCGGGTACACAGTCACGGATGCGCCGAAGCTGCCGCTCAACCTGCTCGATGCCCTGCGCAACTTCGACAAGGATGCGGAGCTGAAGGCGGCGCTCGGCAACGAGTTTGCCGATGCCTACCTGAAGCTCAAGCAGAACGAGTGGAACTCCTACGCCTCGCACTTCACCCAGTGGGAGCTCGACAACACGCTCGACGTCTGAGCCCTGAGAACGAGGGGCTCGCATCGTCCGACGGAGACCGTGCGAGCCTCATCCCTCCTCACAAAAAGAAGACGCAGAGCCTGGAGGGTCCCATGACAGCCGCGCCGCCCGGCAATGCATCCCACGCGGCCGAACCCAATCCCCCGCGTTCCGCTGCGGCCGAGCCCCTTCCCTACGATCTGGTGGGTGGCGAAAAGGGCCTGCGCAATCTGGTCGAGACGTTTTACGACATCATCGAGCGCGAGCCGGAAGGACGTGTCCTGCACGTGCTGCATTTGCGCGGGCACGGGGTCGCTCACTCGCGCATCGAGCAGTTCAATTTCCTATCGGGCTTCTTTGCCGGCCCCAGCCTCTATGTGCAGAAGCACGGCCACTCGGACGTGCGCCAGATGCACGAGCACGTGGAAATCGATGCCGAGGCGAAGGATGCCTGGCTCAATTGCATGGCGATCGCCATCGATCGCGTCGGGCTGCCGGCCGATATCAAGGCGCGGCTGATGGCGCCGTTCGCGCGCGTGGCGACGCTCCTGGTCAACCAGAAGTAATCTCAGGCAAAAAAAAGCGGAAGGACGTCGGGTGCCCTTGAGCACACGACTACCTTCCGCAAGTGCGCGGCGCGCGGACGGTAGCGGGCCGGCGCACGCAGCGACTAGGGCAAATTTCCCGGTCTCGATTTCTGAAAGTTCCCGAATAGCCCGACGCGACGTCGCGGGCGCGGTGGTCGGCGCGCTACTTCATTTCCATGGAAACGCGGATCAGATCCGCGGTGCGCTCGACGCCGAGCTTGCTCTTGATGATCGAGCAGGTGTTGGCCACCGTCTTGTAGGCGACGCCGATGGTTTGCGCGATCTCGGTGAGGCTGTTGCCCTCGCCCAGAAGGCGCAGGATCTCGATCTCGCGCATGGTGAGCTGCTGCAGCGGGTCCTCGGCCGAAAGCTGCGTGAAGGCCAGCTCGCCGGCGATCTCGCGCTCCACGTAGCGCCCCCCCTCCGCCACCTTCTTGACTGCGGTGACAAGCTCATCGGCGCCGGCGCTCTTGCTGACGTAGCCGCGCGCGCCGAGCCTCAGCGCCCGGGCGGCGTAGATGGGCTCGGCGTGCATGGAGAACACCACGACGCGCACCTTCTCGTCCTCGCTCAAGAGGCGGCGCAACAGCTCGAGCCCGCCGATGCCAGTCAGGTTGAGGTCGAGCAGCACCAGCTCGGGGCGTATCTCGCGGAACATGGCAAGCGCTTCCTCGCCGGTCGAGGCCTCGTGCAGCTCGGCGCCGCTCATGCCCGACAACAGGCGGCGAACGCCCTCGCGCACGACGATATGATCATCCACCAGCAGGATCTTCATTGCAGCGTTGCCTCGTGACTTTCGTAGGAGCGGGCTGGTGCTGTGGTCGCCCGCGCAGGTAGACGTGCAGTGACGACCACCCCGGGCCCGTCGGTGCGATTGGCCACCTCGAGGCGGCCACCGAGCGTGGCGACGCGCTCTTGCATGCCGACGATGCCGAAGCCGCCAGGCGCCGTGCCGGCCTTGAGGCCGCAACCGTCGTCGGTGACGCAAATATCGATCGAGCGATCGGCGTTGGCCCTGACCTCGATACTTATCGTCGTCGGGGCGCCGTGGCGCACGGCGTTGCTGAGGCTCTCCTGCACGATGCGATAGATGGTGCCGTCGATCAGCTCGCCGAAGCTCTCCTCGGGCACGTCGACGCGGACGATCAGCTTCGGGCGGTGGGCGCGCCAGAACGCGACGAGATTGTCGATGGCGTGCGCCAGACCGACGTCGAGCAGCATCGCCGAACGCAGGCGCCCGAGAATGTCGCGCACGTGCCGCTGCATGCGGCCGATGGCCTCGCGGATGATGCCGACGCGATGCGGAATGTCCTCGTACTCGCCCGCCTTGGCGAGCTGCTCGATGGCCACGGCATCGACGTCGGCGGCAAACAGCAACGGGCCGATTTCGTCGTGCAGGTCGCGGGCGAGATCGGCGCGCTCCTCGTCTTGCACGGAGGTGAGCTGCTGCTGCAGGCGCTTATTCTGCGCCTCCGAGCGCGCTAGCCGCGCAACCATTTGGTTGAAGCTCTGCGAGAGGCGCACGAGCTCCAGCGGGCCACGCTCGTTGAGGCGCTCGCGATAGTCGCCGTCGCCGACGCGCGCGAAGGCGGTGGTGAGGTTCTGCAACGGGCGGATAGTCGTCGCCAGCGTCCAATAGATGAAGGCGAGCACCAGCGCGCAGAAGATGGTGAGCACGCTCAGCGTCAGCCAGACGTCGCTCCACACCTCGGCTACCTCGTTGCGCGGATCGGTCTGCAGTATGACGGTGCCGAACCGATCGAAGACGGGCGGCAGATCCACCGCCACTTCCTTCGGAGGCGCCGCCAGCAGTGAGACCAGCCAGGCAGGCGCGGGGGTTTCCGCCCGCGCGACCTGCGAGGAGCGGAGCACCTTGCCATCCGCGACGAGCATGGCGCGCAGGTGCCGGTCGCCCTCGAAATCCGCCACCAGCAGGGCCAGGCGGCGCGCCGGGTCGGTCGCCTCCTCCCAATCGTCGACGGCGTTGTGCGCGATGCGGCTGCCGACCGCGATTGCCGCCTGCATCTCGGTCTCGATCTTGGCCACCGCATGCCAATAGGTGAAGGCGCCGCCGGCGACGAGGCTCAGCAGCAGCGTGGCAAGGATCGAAACGAGCAGGCGATTGCGCAGCGACAAGCGGAAGTACCTCGGTGCCAGATTTGGAACATTATAACAGTGTGCCGCCTCCGCCTAGAGCGGCCAGGCAATCCTTACCCATAACCTCGAGCTGGCGCTAATGGGCGCGTTGCCAGCCTAGCCGGACCAATGTAGGCGGGACATCATGACGTAAACGGGGAGCAGCGCCGCGGTGAGGGATGGCTCGAGTTGCAGCGTCGCCGTCGTCGGGGGAGGCCCGGCCGGCCTGATGGCGGCGGAGGTGCTAGCCGCCGGAGGCGCCGCCGTTACCGTTTACGACCGCATGCCCTCGCTGGCCCGTAAGTTTCTGCTCGCCGGGCGCGGCGGCCTCAATCTCACGCACAGCGAGGACTTCGCGCACTTCCTTGCCCGCTACGGCGCGGCGCAGGAGCACTTGCGTCCGGCGCTCGAAGCGCTGCCGCCGGCAGCGGTGCGCGCCTGGTGCGAAGAGCTGGGCCAGCCGACGTTCATCGGCTCGAGTGGGCGGGTGTTCCCCGTCGCCATGAAGGCTTCGCCGCTGTTGCGCGCCTGGCTCGCGCGGCTGATCGGCGCCGGGATCGTGTTCCGCAATCGCCATCGCTGGCTCGGCTGGGATGCGGCGGGATGCCTAAGGTTCGAGACGCCCACCGGCACGCGAGCGACAGGCGCCGATGCCGTCGTCCTCGCCCTCGGCGGCGCGAGCTGGCCGCGCCTCGGCTCCACGGGGGACTGGGTGCCAGCGCTCACCGGAGCGGGCGTCGCCGTCGCGCCGCTGGCGCCGTCCAATTGCGGCTTCCTCATCGACTGGTCAGAAACGTTTCGCGGCCGCTTCGAGGGCCAGCCGTTGAAACGCATCGCGCTGAGCTTCGGCAATACGAGCGTACGCGGGGAGGCGCTGATCACCGCGCAAGGCATCGAGGGCGGTGCCGTCTACGCGCTCTCGGCGCCCTTGCGCGATGCCCTCGCGTCCAGCGGAACTGCGGAGCTGCGCGTCGACCTGCGTCCCGACGTGTCCGTCGCCGATCTCGCCGCACGTCTCGGCAGGCCGCGCGGCAAGCAATCGCTGTCGACCTTCCTGCGCAAAGCAGTCGGCTTGTCGCCGGCCGAGATCGGCCTCCTGCACGAAACGGCAACTGCGCGTGTGACCGCCATGGGGGCAGACGCGCTCGCGGCCCTGATCAAGTCGGTGCCGCTGCCACTCATCGCGCCGGCGCCCATCGACAGGGCCATCTCCACCGCCGGTGGTGTCAAATGGGGCGAGGTCGACGCCAACCTGATGCTGCGTCGCCGCCCCGGCGTATTCGTCGCCGGCGAGATGCTCGACTGGGAGGCGCCGACGGGCGGCTATCTGCTGCAGGCCTGCCTGGCGACCGGCGCCCAGGCCGGCCGCGGCGCCTTGCAGTGGGTCGCGCAGCAGCATGTGCTGTCATCCCGGAAGCCGACGCGTTAGCGGAGGCTATCCGGGACCCAGCATGAGAATCGTCAAAGACACCAACGATGAAAAGCATGCGCTGGATCCCGGGTCTTCGCTCGCTGCCGCTCGCTTGCCCGGGATGACAGATTGGTGGGAAGCGTCACGCTAGGCGCCCTCGATCTCCTCGCGCAGGATCTCGAGCTCCAGCCACTTCTCCTCGGCAGCGCTGAGCTCGGCCTGCACGGCCGTCAGCCGCGCCGACTTCTCGGCGAACGCCTTGGCGTCGCGCGCATAGAGCGCCGGGTCGGCGAGCGCGTCATGCAGCTTATTCGCCTCGTCCTGCAGCGCGGCGAGCTGCTTCGGCAGCGTCTCCAGCGCGTGCTTGTCCTTGAAGCTCAGACGGCGCTTAGCTGTGGATGCTGCCGCGGGCCTCTCCGCGATGATCTTCTGCTCGGCCTTCGGTTTCGCGATGCGCTTGCCGCCAATGTCGGCGCCGCGCTGCGCCAGCATCTCGCTATAGCCGCCGACGTACTCGGTCCACTTGCCATCGCCCTCGGGCACGATCACCGCGTGCACGATGCGGTCGAGGAAATCGCGGTCGTGGCTGATGAGGATCACCGTGCCGGCGTACTCGCTCAGCATCTCCTCCAGCACGTCGAGCGTTTCGAGGTCGAGGTCGTTGGTGGGCTCGTCGAGCACCAGCAGGTTCGACGGTTTGGCCAACGCGCGGGCCAGCATCAGCCGGCCGCGCTCGCCCCCCGACAGCACGCGCAAGGGCGTGCGCGCCTGCTCGGGCTGAAACAGGAAATCCTTCATGTAGCTGACGACATGCTTATGGCCGCTGCCGACGGCCACGTGGTCGCCGCGCCCGCCGGTCAGAGCTTCAGCCAGCGTCGAGCTCGGGTTGAGGCTGTCGCGATCCTGCTCCAGCGCCGCCATCTCGATGTTGGCGCCGAGCCGCACCTCGCCACTGTCCGGCGCCAAAGCGCCAATGAGCAGGCTGACGAGCGTGGTCTTGCCGCTGCCGTTCGGCCCGACGACGCCGATGCGGTCGCCGCGCATGATGCGGGCCGAGAAGTTGTCGACGATCTTGCGGGCGCCGAACGCCTTGCCGATCCCCTTCGCCTCGATAACCAGCGCACCCGACTTCTCCGCCTCGGCAGCCTCGATCACGGCCTTGCCGGTGGCTCGGCGGTGCTCGCGCCGCTGCTGACGCAGGGCGCGCAGCTCCGCCATGCGCCGCACGTTGCGCTTGCGCCGCGCGGTGACGCCATAGCGCACCCAGTGCTCCTCGCGCACGATCTTGCGGTCGAGCTTGTGCTGTTGCACCTCCTCCTCGGCGAGCTGCTGGTCGCGCCAGGCCTCGAACTCCTTGAACCCGACCTCGACGCGCCGCGCTTTGCCGCGGTCGAGCCAGACGGTGATGCGCGACAAGTTCTCGAGGAAGCGCCGGTCGTGGCTGATCAGCACCAGCGCGCCACGCTGGCCGGCGAGCGTTGCCTCCAGCCACTCGATGGTGGGCAGGTCGAGGTGGTTGGTCGGCTCGTCGAGCAAGAGGATGTCCGGCGCTGGTGCCAGCACGCGGGCGAGCGCGGCGCGGCGTGCTTCGCCGCCCGACAGATGCGCCGGGTCCTCGTCCCCATCAAGTCCGAGCTGCTGCAGCAGATAGCGCGCCTGGTGCGCGTCATCGCTGGCGCCGAGCCCGGCCTTGACGTACGACAGCGTCGTCGCGTGCCCCGCGAAGTCCGGCTCCTGTGGCAGGTAGCGCACGCTGGCGCCCGGCTGCACGAAGCGCGTCCCATGGTCGGGCTCGATCAGTCCGGCCGCGATCTTCAACAGCGTCGACTTGCCCGAGCCATTGCGCCCGACGAGACACACGCGCTCACCCGTCGACACCGACAGCTCCACGCCGTCGAGCAGCGGATGCCCACCAAACGTGAGCGCAATATCACTGAGCTGCAGGAGCGGAGGCGGCATGTGCTGATCCGACCATGGACGCAGAAGGGGAGCGAGCGTCAGCCCGCCTCGCCGATGATGTAGCGCGCGATGGCGCTCTCCTTGACGCCCTTCTCGCTGCGCACCCAGCCACGCACCGAGACGCCGGCGGCGTGCACTGTGTCGGGATCGCCTGAAACGAGCGGATGCCACCATTCGAGGCCGCGGCCCTCGGCCAGGCTGCGATAAGCGCACGTCTGCGGCAGCCAGGACAGGTCGTCGATGTGCTTCGGGCGCATGCTGATGCAGTCGGTCACGCGCTTTTTACGGTTGGCGTAGTCGCTGCAGCGGCAGGTCTGCGTATCGAGCAGCTTGCAGGCGAGGCTGGTGAGATAAATGGCGCCGGTGTCCTCATCCTCGACCTTGAGGAGGCAGCACTGCCCGCAGCCGTCGCACAGGGATTCCCACTCCTCGCGCGACATGGCGGCGAGGGGCTTTGCCTCCCAGAACGGGCGATGGCCGGGGGCTTCCTGAATTACGTCGGGCATGCTCATGGCGGCGCCTTGTAGCACATCCCACGCCCCCGTCACTTCCCAAGCTGGGAGAGCTTGCACTCGGGGCATCGCGGGGCCATGTGCTCGCATCGCACTACATGCGGCACCGCGCCGCGCCGAATGGAGACCACCCATGCGCACCCTAGCCGCCTGCGTCGGCTTGCTCTTCCTGCTCGTCGCTTCGGCGGCGGCCGAGGACCCCGACCTCATCTTCAAGAAGACGACGGTGTGGAAGTTGCTGTCGCCCGACCACAAGCTCGGCACCTACGCCATCGACGACCCCGAGGTCGAGGGCGTCACCTGCTACTTCACCGTGCCGGAGAAGGGCGGCTGGACCGGCTGGCTCGGCCTTGCCGAGGAGTTGTCGAACGCCTCGCTCGCCTGCCGGCAGGTGGGCCCCATCAAATTCAAGCGGAAGCTCGCCCAGGGCGACGAAGCCTTCAGCCAGCGCCGCTCGCTGATCTTCAAGAAGATGCAGATCGTGCGCGGCTGCGATGCCAAGCGCAACGTGCTCGTCTACCTGATCTACACCGACAAGCTCATCGAGGGCAGCCCGGAGAACTCCACCTCCGCCGTGCCCATCAGCCCCTGGGGCGAGAACGCTCCGCCGGCGAAGTGCGCCGACTGGATCGCCGGCTAGCGCCGTATTCCTGCTTAGCGTCCGCGGCTGCGCTTGGCTTCCTTGGCTTCGGTGTCTGGCAGGGCCGTGACGTTGCCGTCGATGCCCTGCATTGCATCGAGATCGAGGGAGGTCAGGCGCTGTTGCCGGCCGACGATTTTCGTCGTCGACGCAGATACCTTGTCCAGAGACCTCATCGATAAGGCAAAGTGCCGTTCGAGATCGGCGATGCGCTCGACGAGCTGCGTGACATCGGTGAGCAGCAAGGCGACCTCGCGCTGGATGACGTCGGCGTGGTCGCGCATCTTTGCGTCCTTCAGCAACGCCTGCAGGGTCTGCACCGCCAGCATCAGCGTGTTGGGTGCAACGATCATCACGCGCATGCGGTGCGCCGCTTGCACGAGATCGGGAAATTTCTCGAACAGGTCGGCGCAGATCGATTCCGAGGGCACGAACATCAAGGCAGTGTCCTGCGTCTCGCCGGGGATGAGGTACTTCTCGGCGATCGCCGCCACGTGACGCCCGACGGCTTCGCGGATGGCCGCGCAGGCGGGCTTCATCTCCTCCGCCGACTGGGCGATACGCAGTGCCTCAAAGCCCTCGAGCGGAAACTTGGAATCGATGACCAGCGCGGCTTGCGCGTTGGGCAGCCGGATCACGCAGTCGGGGCGCTTGCCGTTCGACAGCGTCGGCTGAAAATCGAAGGCGCCGGCTGGCAGCGCGTCGCGCACGATGGTCTCCATGCGCATCTGCCCGAAGGCGCCGCGCGCCTGCTTGTTGGCCAGCACCCCGTGCAGCGAGCCAACCTCGCTCGAAAGATCCGAAAGGCTGCGATTGGCTTCGTCGATCAGCGCCAGGCGCTCATTCAGCGTCGACAGGCTTTCCGAGGTGCGCCGCCCGGCCTCGTGCAGGTTGTCACCGAGGCGCGCAGCGGTCGTATCGAGCGTCTGCGACAGGTGCCGCGCCAGGGTGTCGATGCGCTCATTGAGGGTGCGGGCTTGCTCGGCGCTCTGCTGCGCCGCCAGCTCGGCCATCGCCGACAGCCGGCCTTTGAGCTCGGCGAATTCCATCTGCGCCGCGCGCCCGCGCCCGCGGCTCACCAGCATCAGCGCGAGAATGAGAGCCACGCCGATGGCCACGCTGCCCGCGTAGAAGAATTCCGGCGGCATGCTGCCAGGGAAAATCTCAAGCGGACCAAAATCAACCGTTTGCAGCCATTCGAGCATTGCCGAGCGATAGCTGATTCGCCCGCAGAGAATTCGACCCTGGCTGCTTTCTGCGCCGCGCCCGGGCGGAGAGGATTCTCGCCCCCGCCCGGAACGATTGCGTTCGTTCAACGTTGTCGCTGCACGAAGCCGATCCCCCCGCGGCTTCATCTTCGGTTGCCCCAGGCGCCCTCCCGCGGCAACCAGAGCCCCGGACCTGGTGGTCCGGGGCTTGTCATCTGACCTCGCTTATCGGCGAGCCGGACGCTCACATCTTCGCTGCGCCCCCGAGTCGCTGCCCACTCATCCACAGGCTTTGACGCGTACGCACATTTGCCGGGTGGCATGTACGCCGGCGATGAAATATAATGCATCAAACATCAATACTGATATGTAGCGCATGATAACGTCCGCTCAGCTCCGAGGTGCGCGCGCTCTGCTCGGAATTGATCAGCGCAAGCTTGCCGAGCTCGCGGGGCTGTCGCTGCCGACCATTCAGCGCATGGAGGCAAGCGGGGGCGTCATCCGCGGCAATGTCGATTCGCTGACCAAGCTCGTGTCGGCCCTGGATGGCGCCGGCATCGAGCTCATCGCCGAGGGCGCCACCAGTCTTTCCGGAGGTCGCGGCATTCGCCTCAAGGCCTGAGCCAAGCGCAGGTGGCAACACACCGCCTCGACGCGGTTCGCATTCAACGTCCTCTCAGCAAAGGTAGCTGGCGATGGCAGTTGCGGTGACATTGTGGGGCGTGGCGGCGCTACTCGGCATCGCCGTGCTGGGTGTCGCCGTGCAGCGAATGGCGATCGGCTCGCGCCTCATCTATCTGGCGTGCCTGTTGACCTGCCTCGCGATCCTGTTCGCTGCATGCACCGAGCTACTGGCGGGCGCCGGTCACGTGGAGTCGCTTCGGCTACCCGTCGGCCTGCCGTGGATCGGTGCACACTTCGTCGTCGATGCCCTCGCCGCATTCTTCCTGGCGGTGGTCAATCTCGCCGGTGCTGCCGCCAGTCTCTACGCGCTCGGCTATGGCGAGCACGAGAAGAGCCCGGGCCGCGTGCTGCCCTTCTACCCAGCCTTCCTCGCCGGCATGAACCTCGTCATCGTCGCTGCGGATGCGTTCAGCTTCCTCTTCGCGTGGGAGTTCATGTCGCTCACGTCGTGGCTCCTGGTCATGACCTATCATCAGGATCCAGACAATCGGCGGGCCGGCTACATCTATATTGTGATGGCGAGCTTCGGGACGCTCGCGCTTCTCCTCGCCTTCGGCTTGCTGGCTGGTCCCACTGGAGGCTACGCGTTCGCCGATATTCGCGGCGTGGAGAATGCCGGTTGGCACCGGGGCCTCATCCTCGCGCTCGTTCTCTTGGGAGCCGGCTCGAAGGCCGGCCTCGTGCCGCTGCACGTGTGGCTGCCGCTCGCCCACCCGGCGGCGCCGAGCCATGTATCGGCCCTGATGAGCGGCGCCATGACCAAAGTCGCGATCTACGGCTTCATCCGCATCATCTTCGATCTGCTGGGGTCGCCGGTGTGGTGGTGGGGCAGCGTGGTGCTGGTGCTCGGCAGCGTCACGGCCGTGCTGGGCGTGCTGTTTGCGACCATGCAGCGCGACTTCAAGCGGCTGCTGGCCTACAGCACTGTCGAGAACGTCGGCATCATCTTCGTCGGACTGGGATTGGCGCTTGCCTTCAAGGCCAATGGCATGACCGCGGCGGCAGCGGTCGCCTTCTCGGCGGCGCTGTTCCACGTGCTCAATCATGCGCTGTTCAAGAACCTCTTGTTCTTCGGCGCCGGGGCCGTGCTCGGCTCCACGGGCGCGCGCGACATCGAAAGGCTCGGCGGTCTCATTCACCGCATGCCATGGACGGCGTTTGCCTTCCTGGGTGGCTGCGTCGCGATATCCGCCCTGCCTCCGCTCAACGGGTTTGTCTCCGAGTGGCTCGTCTTCCAGGCCGTCTTGCTCAGTCCCGATCTTCCGCAGTGGGGACTGCGGCTCCTGGTGCCGGCGGCCGGTGCGATGCTCGCGCTCGGCGCTGCCCTTTCAGCTGCCTGCTTCGTGCGCGCTTACGGCATAACGTTTCTTGGCCGGCCGCGCTCGGATGCGGCGGCTGATGCCCTGGAGACGGACGCCTTCTCCCTCGCCGCCATGGCGATACTGCTCTGCCTTTGCCTGCTGGCCGGCATTCTCCCCGGGTTCATCATCGACGCCATGGCACCCCTTGCCCAGAATCTCGTCGGACAGCGCATGCCGCAGCAAGCGGCGCTCCCCTGGCTGTCGATCGTACCGGTGGCCGAGAGCCGCAGCTCCTACAATGGACTACTTGTTTTCGCCTTCATCGCGATGTCGGCAGTGTTTGCAGCCGAGGTCATTCATCGCTTTGCCTCGCGCGCCGTCCGCCGCGGCCCGGCTTGGGACTGCGGCTATCCCGATCCGATACCGGCAACGCAGTACACTGCCGATAGCTTCGCGCAGCCGCTGCGCCGCGTGTTCTCGGAGGTGTTCCTCGCGCGCGAGCGCGTCCACATGCCGGCCCCCGGCGACGCGCGCCCGGCGCGCATCGACATCAGGCTGCGGGATCTCGTGTGGGAACTGATCTACGCGCCGATCGAGGGCTGGATCGCGTTTGCCTCCGAGCGCATGAATTCCCTGCAGTTTCTGACCATCCGCCAGTACCTCAGTCTGGTCTTCGGCGCCCTCGTCGCCTTGCTGCTCGCGGTGTCGCTATGGCCATGATCGCTTTCCTCCCGGCGCGAACAGCGATGCGCCTCCCTCACAAGGGAGGCGCAGCATGACTCCCGTGGGGGCCGCATTGTGGAGCGTGCCTGCGCTCCTCAGCGTTTCGGCGCTCGCCGTGGGGACGCTGCGCTGGAGCGCGGCAACGCGGGCTGTCTACGGGGCGTGCCTGGTGATCACTCTCGCCACACTGGTCGTATCCGTCGCCTTCCTGGTTGGCCCCGATACCGCGCCTTCGTCGCTGCGGCTGCCGCTTGGGCTGCCCTGGATCGGGGCCAATTTCCGTATCGATGCACTCTCGGCGTTCTTTTTCGCCGTGAGCAGCCTGGGGGGCGCAGGCGCAAGCCTCTATGCCATCGGCTACGGCGAGCATGAGGAAATGGCGGGACGGGTGCTGCCGTTCTATCCCGCGTTCTTGGCCTGCATGAATCTCGTCGTGCTCGCGGACGATGCTTTCACCTTCCTCGTCGCCTGGGAGTCCATGTCACTCACCTCCTGGATGCTCGTGATCGCACACCATCGAGATCCAGAGAACGTGCGCGCGGGCTACATCTACATCATCATGGCGGGCTTCGGCACGATGGCGCTGCTGCTGGCTTTCGGCCTGCTCGCAGGGCCGACCGGCAGCTATGCGTTCGACGAGATGCGCGGCGTGACCACGCCACTCTCGGGCCTCGTTCTGCTGCTGGTCATCCTGGGCGCCGGCTCGAAGGCGGGGCTCGTGCCCCTGCACGTGTGGCTACCGCTCGCGCACCCGGCGGCGCCGAGCCACGTCTCCGCGCTCATGAGCGGGGTGATGACAAAGGTAGCGGTCTACGGATTCATCCGCATCATCTTCGATCTCAACGGGGCGCCGGTGTGGTGGTGGAGCATACTGGTGATCGCGCTTGCCGGCTTGACCTGCGTCTTGGGCGTGCTCAGCGCCCTCATGCAGCACGACCTCAAGCGGCTGCTTGCCTATCACACGGTGGAGAACATCGGCATCATCTTCATCGGCCTCGGCCTCGCGCTCGCTTTTTCGGCACATGATATGGCGGCGCTCGCCGCGCTTGCTCTGACGGGCGCCCTGTTCCACGTCTTCAATCACAGCATTTTCAAGAGCCTGCTGTTCTTCGGCGCGGGCGCCGTTCTGGCGGCGACCGGCGAGCGCGACATGGAGCATCTGGGCGGCCTCATACATCGCATGCCGCTCACCGCCTTCACGTTCCTCACGGGATGCGTCGCAATCTCGGCGCTGCCGCCGCTCAACGGCTTCGTCTCCGAGTGGCTGACCTTCCAAGCGATTCTCTTGAGCCCGGTGCTGCCGTCTTGGGGCCTGAAGCTCATCGTACCTGCCGTGGGAGCGATGCTCGCGCTGTCGGCGGCGCTCGCCGCGGCCTGCTTCGTCAAGGCGTTCGGAGTAACGTTCCTCGGCCGCCCGCGCACACCGGCGGCGCGAAATGCGCGCGAGACCGACAGGGCGTCTCTCGCCGCCATGTTCGCATTTGCTTTCCTGTGCCTCGCGGCGGGCGTCCTTCCGGGCTTCGTCATCGATGCGCTGGCGCCCTTGACGCAAGACCTCGTGGGCGGGCGCATGCCGGCGCAGAGCAGCATTGCGTGGCTGTCGATCGTGCCCATTGGCGAGAGCCGCAGCTCCTACAACGGCCTACTGGTCTTCGCCTTCATCGCCATCTCGGCGCTTGCCGCCGTCGAGATCATTCACGGCCTCGCCTCGCGCGCTGTGCGCCGTGGCCCGGCTTGGGATTGCGGCTATCCCGACGCCAGCCCGGCCACCGAGTATACGGCCGACAGCTTCGCGCAGCCGATCCGACGCGTTTTCGGGGAGATCGCGTTTTCGGCGCGCGAGCGGGTCGAGATGCCGCCGCCCGGCGATCCCCGGCCCGCACGCATCACGGTCACGATGCGCGACCTCGTGTGGGATTCGATTTATGAACCGATTGTGGAGGGGACTTCATATGCGGCCAGCAAGTTCAACTATCTGCAGCTACTCACGATCCGCCAATACCTGAGCGGCGTGTTCGTCGCCCTGGTCGGTCTCTTGATGGTGCTTGCCTTTTTGATGCTCGTATGGACCTGATCCTCAATCTCCTCGCTCAGGGCGTGCAAATGGCGCTGGTGCTCGTCCTGGCACCGCTATTGTTGGGTTTCACGCGCAAGGTGAAGGCGCAGCTCTTGCGCCGCCGGGGGCCGCCCATTCTCCAGCCCTACCGCGATCTGCTGCGGCTCATTCGCAAGGAGGTCGTGCTCGCCGAGAACGCGTCGTGGCTGTTTCGTAGTGGTCCCTACTTGATCTTCGCGGCCACTTGGGTGGCGGCCGCGCTGGTCCCAACCTTCGCAACCGGGCTCTACTTCAGCTGGACCGCCGACCTCATTGCTATCACGGCGCTGCTCGGATCGGCGCGCTTCTTCCTGGCCCTCGTCGGTATGGATGTCGGCACGAGCTTCGGCGGCATCGGCTCGAGCCGCGAAATGATGTTCGCCTCGCTTGCCGAACCGGCCATGATCATGATCGTGTTCACGGTTGCACTCGTCGCCGGCTCGACTCAGCTGTCGGAGGTGGCGGGATACATGCTCGCGCACGGGAGCCTGCGCGTGTCCCTCGGCATGGCGCTCGTGGGGCTGATCATCGTCGCGATCGCCGAGAACTCGCGCATTCCGGTCGACAACCCGGCGACGCACCTGGAGCTCACCATGGTGCACGAGGCCATGGTGCTCGAGTACTCCGGCCGACACCTCGCAGTGATCGAGCTCGCCGGCGCCCTCAAGTTGCTGCTGTATATTTCCCTCATCGCCTGCATCTTCGCGCCGTGGGGGCTTGCACCGCCGGGGAGTGGTCTCAGCGCCCATGTGATCGGCACCGCGAGTTATGTGGCGAAGCTTCTGGCGGGCGGCTTCCTGCTCGCACTGTTCGAGACCTCGATCGCCAAGATGCGCGTGTTCCGCGTGCCCGATTTCCTGGGCATAGCCCTCATGCTGGGCCTCCTCGGCATGCTTCTCCTCTTCGTCTCGCGGAGCTTCTGATGGACAAGACCGCTATCGACGTTGCCCACATGCTCGCCGGCGGCATGGTCCTGGTCAGCTTCATGCTGCTTTACCAGGACCGCATGTTTGGTCTGCTCAATGTCTTTGCGCTGCACGCCCTGATGCTGTCGCTGTCGGTCGCCTGGCAAGCTTATATCCAGAATGCGCCACATCTCTACGTCACAGCCGCATTGGCGCTCGTGCTCAAGGCCGTCATCATCCCAGTTGCCTTGCACCGGGTGGTAGTGCGGCTCGGGATCCATCGCACCATTGAGACGGTCGGAGGCATCGGACCGACCATGCTGTTCGGCATGGGGCTCGTTGCACTTTCGATGGTAGTGATGCTGCACGCGACCGCGGCGGCCGATCCTCTCGCGCGCGAGGACCTAGCGTTCGCCCTGTCAGTCGTACTGCTTGGCCTGCTGATGATGGTCACGCGGCGCAACGCGGTGAGCCAGATAGTCGGCTTCATGTCGCTGGAGAACGGGCTCATTCTCGCTGCCACCGGCGCCAAGGGTATGCCGCTGGTGGTCGAGATCAGCGTCGCCTTCTCCGTGCTCATCGCCTTTATCGTGATTGGCGTGTTCTTGTTCCGCATTCGCGAGCGGTTCGACTCCGTCGACGTTCGGGCACTAGATGAAGTCCGGGGTGAACGGGAATGACCGCTCTTATTGCTCAGTTGCCGTTTGAGCCGGTGACCGCCGTGTTGGCCATTCCCGGCGTCTCGGCCGTGCTTCTGGCGCTGCTGCCCGGCTACCGGCTGACGGCTCGCCTCAACGTGCTGGCGACCCTGCTGACTTTCCTGGCCGCAGTGTCGCTGCTGTTCGTGCGCCCGGCGCCAGGCACATACCTCTTCGTCGATGATCTCAATGTCGTCTTCGTCGTGCTCGGCACCTTCGTCGGCTTCACGACGAGCGCCTTCAGCGCGAGTTACATCGCCCATGAGATCGAGATCGGGCGGCTTACGCCCACGTACCTGCGTTTCTATCACGCCATGTATCAGGCGCTGATGTTCGCCATGAACCTCGGGCTACTCGCCAACAACATCGGGCTAATGTGGGTAGCGATCGAGCTTGCCACGCTCACCACCGTGTTGATGGTCGGCATCTACCGGACGCCGCAATCGCTCGAGGCGGCGTGGAAGTACTTCATCCTTGGCAGCGTCGGCATCGCCTTGGCCCTGTTCGGAACCATCCTCGTCTACATGGCAGCGCGGCCTGTCATCGGCGAGGGCCAAGATGCCATGGTGTGGACATCGCTCGTCGACAAGGCCAGCGGCTTCAGCCCGGAGATGCTGAACGTCGCCTTCATCTTCTTGATGCTCGGCTACGGCACCAAGGTCGGCCTCGCCCCACTGCATGCCTGGCTGCCCGATGCGCATGCCGAAGGCCCCACGCCGATCTCCGCCGTGCTCTCGGGTCTCCTGCTCAACGTCGCCCTCTACGCCGTGTTGCGCTTCAAGATGCTGTTGGCGGCCAATCCGGCGGCGATCGCTCCCGGTCCGTTGATGGTCAGCTTGGGCCTCTTGTCGCTCATCTTCGCAGGCTTCATGCTCTACCGGCGACGCGACATCAAACGCCTGTTCGCCTACTCCTCGATCGAGCACATGGGGCTCATTACGTTCGCGTTCGGCATGGGCGGCCCGCTGGCCAACTTCGCAGGTCTACTGCATATGACGATGCATAGCCTGACCAAGTCGGCGATCTTCTTTTCGGTCGGGCACATTTCGCAGGTCAAGGGAACGCAGAAGCTATCCGAGATCCGCGGATTGACCGAGAGTCACCCGCTTCTGGGCTGGGGTCTCGTTCTCGGCGTCGTGGCCATCGCCGGCCTGCCGCCGCTCGGCATCTTCATGAGCGAGTTCCTGATCGTCAGCTCGACCTTCGCCCGCGAGCCGCTGTTGGCGATCCCTCTGGTGCTCGGCATCCTCGTCGCCTTGGGCGCCCTCATGCTTCGCCTCGGCGAGGTGGCATTCGGCAAGCCCACCGGCAGCACGGCTCCCGTGGAAGCCTCCTACTTGCCGCTTTACGCCCATCTCGCGCTGGTGCTGGCGGCCGGCATCTACCTTCCCGGCCCGCTCGTCACCTGGTTTCAGAACGTCGCGCGCCTGCTCGGCTGAGGAAAGGAACGCGCCCATGGCCTTCGTTCCAGCACTGACGAAACGCGGCAAGCCCGTCGACGGCCACCGCCCCTGGCCTCGTATCATCGTCGACGCCGACACGTGGCGAGAGGCCGTTCTCGGCATTGCCGCGGGCGAGGCGACGCTGTCGGCGCTGTGGAGCGATGGGGAGGCCGTGCACATGGCCCTCGTGGGCGTCGGCAAGATCCTCGTGGTCAGCTTGCCCGCCCGCAAGCGGCGCTTTCCGTCCGTTGGACTGACGCACCCGCCGGCGTTGCGGCTGGAGCGCGCCATTCGCGATCTTTATGGGCTGGAGCCGGAAGGATCGCCGGATGTACGCACGTGGCTCGACCACGGCCGCTGGGGCATGACGCAGCCCCTGGGAGCGCGCCAGGCGAGCCCGGCGACGGGCGCCCCTTACGAATTCCTCAAGGCCGAAGGGGCGCCAATGCACCAGATCGCCGTTGGGCCGGTGCATGCCGGGATCATCGAGCCCGGACATTTTCGTTTTACCGCCAACGGCGAAACCATCGTTCGCCTCGAGGAGCGCTTGGGCTATGTGCACAAAGGCATCGAAGGCCTGCTGCGAGACGCGCCGCTAGAACGCGCGGCAAAGCTCGCCGGTCGCGTTTCGGGCGATTCGACCGTTGCCTACGCCATCGCCTTCGCACAAGCGGTGGAGGCTGCGCTCGCCGTGAAGGTTCCTCAGCGGGCCGTGTTCCTGCGCGCGCTGATGGCCGAGCTCGAGCGTCTCGCCAACCACTTCGCCGACATCGGCGCCATCTGCAACGACGCCTCATTCTCGTTGATGCACGCCCATTGCGGTGTGCTGCGCGAACGCGTCCTGCGTACCGCGGAAGCTTGCTTCGGCCACCGGCTGATGATGGATCGCGTCGTGCCCGGAGGAACGGCAGCCGACCTCGACGAGAGCGGCCTCAGCGCGATACGTGCATTGATCGCGGCCGCGCGCCGTGAGTTTCCCCCGCTCGTCGAGCTCTACGACAACACCGCGTCGCTACAGGACCGTACGGTCTCGACAGGAATCGTGAAGCCCGAGCTGGCACGCCAATACGGCGCCGGAGGCTACATCGGCCGCGCCTCCGGTCGCGCCTTCGACGCGCGCCGCACACCCGGCTACGCACCCTACGCAGAGCTCCGCTTCGAGGTCCCCGTGCGCAGCGACGGCGACGTCGATGCGCGCGTGTGGATTCGCGTAGACGAGATCGAGCAGAGCCTCGCACTCATCGAGCAGATCGTGCAGCGGCTGCCGCAGGGCTCGACCCGCATAGACGTGCAAAGCACCGGACCAGAACACGGGGCACGTGAGGGTCTGGCCCTGGTCGAAGGGTTCCGCGGCGACGTCCTGGCCTGGGTGCGGCTCAAGGAAGGCGGTATCGAGTGCGCGCACCTGCGCGATCCTTCTTGGTTCCAGTGGCCGCTATTGGAGGCGGCTATCGAAGGCAACATCGTTGCGGACTTCCCCCTCTGCAACAAGTCCTTCAACTGCTCCTACGCGGGGCACGATCTTTGAGGGCAAGCGGCCATGCGTAATCTTCTGTTCAAGAGCTTGCTGCAGCGGCCGCTCACCGAGCCTGCGCCCGCCGGCGGCGAGCGGGCGCTTTCCGAGCTCGCCAGGGCACTCGATCACGCTGCGCGCAGGCGCCTCGGTCGCTCGCTTTCGATCCGCGAGGTGGATGCGGGCTCGTGCAACGGCTGCGAGTTGGAGATTCACGCCCTCGGGAATGCCTTCTACGACCTCGAGCGGTTCGGGCTGCGGTTCGTGGCCTCTCCCCGCCACGCCGATGTGCTGCTGGTCACGGGACCCGTCACGCAGAACATGCGCGAGGCCCTCGAGCGTACGTATCAGGCGACGCCCGACCCGAAGTGGGTCGTTGCCGTTGGCGACTGCGCGCTTGATGGAGGCATGTTCGCCGGCAGCTATGCGTGCGTTGGAGGCGTGTCGAAGGTCATTCCCGTCGACCTGCACATCCGCGGCTGTCCGCCGAGCCCGGTCGCACTTCTGCAAGGCCTCATCGCGCTCGTCGACACATGCTCCCGCTCAGACACGGGCTCCGACAAAACGCGAGATTGACCACACAAAGGCGTGGCTGTGCGTCATCCCACCCCGCCGTCCTCACAAGCCCTGTGCGGATCGGCGTCGTCACACCAGACCGTGCAATTGCGGCCGGCCTCCTTGGCCCGGTAAAGGCGTCTATCGGCGAGCTTCAGCAGCTGCGCCACGTCGGTGAGATGTGTCTCCGCCTGCGCAATGCCGATGCTGATGGTCAGGTTGGTCGGGGCGCCGTCGATGATGAGCGGCTCGCTCCTGATGGCCGCGTGCAGTCTCTTGGCAAAAGCGAGCGTCGCCTTTCCATCCGATTGCGGCAGGAGCACCACGAATTCGTCACCACCCATGCGTCCCACGAGGTCGGTCGAGCGTTTCGCCTTGTTGCACACCTGGGCGGCGCGGATGATCGCCTGGTCGCCGGCATCGTGCCCGAACCGATCGTTGATGGCCTTGAAGTTGTCGATGTCGAAGTAGAGCAGCGAAAAGTCCTGCTCGTAGCGCCGGAAGCGCGCCCACTCGGCCTCGGCAAGCCGCAACAGGTGCC
Source organism: Hyphomicrobium sp. (assembly GCF_009026145.1). Classification (GTDB taxonomy): domain Bacteria; phylum Pseudomonadota; class Alphaproteobacteria; order Rhizobiales; family Hyphomicrobiaceae; genus Hyphomicrobium_A. The sequence continues at coordinate 121,333 of NZ_WBUE01000006.1, read as the reverse complement.
GCCGGTTGCACAGCCCGGTGAGGACATCCGTTATCGCCAGCAGCTCCTGTTGGCGCGCCCGCTGCACGAGATCGGTGACGTCGGTGTAGGTCAGCATGCGGCCGCCGCCGATCAGCGGCGTGCACTGAGCGCGGATCGTTCGGCCGTCCTTGACGGGGATGTCGAGCGGCATCGGATCGCCCAGCTTGATGATCGTCACCCGCTTGACGACATAGTCTTCCAGCGCCTCGTCGGGAATTCCATACAGTCCCGCCTTGCGCACGTGCGTGATGAACTCGACGACGGTCAGCCGGCTCCGGCACAACTCGTCGGTCAGGCCCCAGAGGCGTTTTGCCTTCTCATTGACGAACTGCACCAGCAGCTCGTCACTGATGAGCACGACGCCCAGATCGATGGTATCGACGGCGTTGCGCAGCACCTCCAGCTCGTCCGAGCGATGGACGATATCGGTGACGCGGGTGTAGCTCAGCATGCGTCCCCCGCTGGGGAGCGCGACGCACTGGAAGCGAAGGACTTCACCGTCGGGCAAGCGAAGATCGACCAGCGAAGGATCGCCCGACGTCGCGCGCACGACGGTCGCATGCACGTGCTTCTCGAACGCCTCCGCTGACACGGAGGGCCCCAAGGCCGCTTGCCCGTGGCGCATGAGGTCAACGAACGCCGGCCGGCTGGCGCAGTCCCGCTCGGAGAGTCGCCAGAGCTTGCGGAATGCGCTGTTGACAAACGTTACGCGCAGATCCGCATCGAGGAGAACGGCGCCGAAATCGACGTCATCGAGCGAAACCTGCAGCTCGACGAAGTTGCCGCGAGCCGCCGGGGCCGGCCGATGACTGCGGGCCCAAACATCGACACTGCTCTTACAATATTGTTCTTCCATGTGCTGAGGTCCGCGCCTGCAATCTGTCCCTCGCGCGAGCCTGCGGCCATCCGCTTAATCTCCACTAAATCAGCACACGAAGTTTTTGGCCGTTGGGGTGGGAGAATTCGCCTTCCGGGTTGTACTTTAGGCCAATGCGAAGCCGCATCTCGGATCGCGACCTCTGCCCACCCTTGGCCAACGCCACGAATTTTGCGGCAGGCGCCTCGAATGGTGCGGACGGTGGGAGTCCACTCCTGGAGTGCTGAATTGCCCGTTTTGCTGATGTTATGGCGCGTGGATGCACGCCGATCCGGGGCAAATGTGCATCGGGTAAGTGTACATGGCAAATACCAGACGTCTGCGGGGTGGCTAACAGGTGCAGATCTTCGCGCCCAGCTCTGGCCGTGCAGCGAAGCTCAACCAGGCTTTCGCCCCCGCGCAGCTTGCCAAGGCGACGTCCGCACAAAACCTGTCAGCCGCATGATCCCAGAAGAGGAAGTCGACTGACCTATGATCGACGACGCAGATGCTGTTGCCGACCAAGTCCGCTAAGGGGGACCAGCCAACGTGGGTTGATGGCCTGATGCGTGTTGATGACCCGAAGCCCCGAAGCTGTACTTGCCTAAGACCGCTACTTACCCGCCCATGCTGCCAATGGCGCGCTTCAGACTCTGCGCGACCTCTGCTGCAGCATCTTTCAGCCGCGGATTGTCAACGGCCTGCATGGATGCAACTGGATCGATGGCCGCCACCTCGACAGTGCCGTCTTCGAGCTCCTGCACAACCACGTTGCACGGCAACATCGTCCCGATCTTGTCTTCCAGCTGCAGCGCCTCGTGCGCCAGCTTGGGATTGCACGCTCCTAGGATTTTATACTTGCGGAAGGCTGCGCCGATCTTTTCACGCAATGTCCTCTGCACATCGATCTCGCTGATGATACCGAACCCCTCCGCCTTGAGCGCCAGGACTGTCCGGGCAACAGCATCGTCGAATGAGGTGGGTAGTGTCGTGTTGAAGTAGTAGGACATGATGTCACCGCAGCTTGCGTTTCCTTGATCATGCCGCCGGAGGCTCTTGCGGCGCGGACATCTATGAGTTTCCTCTGAGGCGTACGGAGACCGAACTTGGTGCCCAAAGAGGAATCGAGCGCCGGCCCGCCCGCGCTCCCGGGTTCGGTCGTCGCACTCTTGTATGTCTTGGCGGCGCTCTTGCCAATGTTCGCCGCCCTCGCCACCGGGATCGCGCCCGTTGGCGCTGTGAGCGAATTCGGCACCGCGCTCGGGCTCACAGCGGGCGCGCTGCTGTACAGTTACTGACCTCGCAGGCGACACCGAACAAGATCGTGAAAAGCACAGCGCGCGCGGAACCCTTTACGAGCGACAGCGACGCGATCGGTGTCCTTTCCAGTCTTCTTGCCATTGGCTTTTTGCCCAAGCATTAGGCACACCAAAATTGCATAGGACTCGGGCAAACGCACATTCCGTACCGTGCCCCAAGCTCCTGAGGCCAAACCGATTTTCGGCTCGATGCAAACTGGCATATGCCCTGCACCAGCGTTACCCAGCGGCGCGCGCAGCGATGCGGGATGCGCGCCGCGCCCAACCATGCTTGGCTGGGGGCGTCGCCCAAAGACAAACACCAGGAATGTCAAACACCGTACGACAACAAATCAGCGCCATTTCGCAGCTCGCGAGCCCATACTTCTGGTCAGAAGAGCGGACGACTGTCGGCCTTGGTCCGCTCGGTCAGTGGACAGTTCGGGAGCGCTGGCTCGGCTGCGGCCTGCTCGCTGCCGATTGCGCCCAAGTCGCCCTGACGGTCTACTTCAACCAGTGGAACGCCCTCCTTCTTCGATGCCCTCCAGAACAAGGACCTGCCCGTCTTCTGGCAGCAGCTCCTCATCTTCATATTCATCGGCGCCGCCTTCGTGGTCATCGCCGCCTATCAGCTCTACCTCAATCAGTGGCTGCAGATCCGCTGGCGGCGGTGGCTGACGGACAGGTATCTCAAGAATTGGCTGGCGGAGGGCACGCACTATCGGATGCGGCTCAGCGGCGATCCCGCGGACAACCCCGACCAGCGCATCTCTGACGACATAACCATGTTCGTCGAGCGGCTACGCCTTCACTATTCCCGGCTACCTCCTGTGGGTTGCACTGGCGTTCTCGCTGGTGGCCACGGTCGGTGCACATCTCATCGGCCGCAAGCTCATCGGTCTCAACCGAGACCAGCAGCGGTTCGGGGCCGATTTTCGCTTCGCGCTCGTTCGCCTGCGCGAGAACTCGGAGCAGGTCGCAATGCTGGGGGGCGAAGGTGCTGAGCAGCGTCAGCTCACGAGCCGCTTCGCCAACATCGTCAGCAACTGGCACGCCGTTATGAACCGGCAAAAGATGCTGACGTTCTTCACCGCCGGCTACAACCAGTTCGCGGTGATCCTGCCGTATGCCATTCTGGCGCGTCCGTTCTTTACAGATCAGATCCCGCTCGGGACGCTGATGCAGACGGCTGGCGCGTTCGGGCAGGTGCAGACATCCTTGTCGTTCTTCGTAACGAGCTACGCGCAACTTGCCGAGTGGAAGGCGGTGGTCGATCGCCTGTCAGGGTTCGAAACGCAAACACGGCTCGCCAAGGAAGCGGCCTCGAACAAAGGCCAGGCTTGGCATTGGGCGTCCGGAATCCCCCTGTGCCTCGCCGATGTCCACGTGGCGACTCCCGAAGGCGCGCCGCTTCTCAACGCCACCTATCTTGCGGTCGAGCCCGGCAAGAACGCTGCTGCTCAAAGGCTCGTCAGGTTGCGGCAAGTCGACGTTGCTGCGCACCATTTGCGGGTTCTGGCCTCATTCGCGCGGGCGGGTGCTGCTGGCCCCTGGAGTCCGCGTGCTCGCCCTGCCACAACGACCGTATATCCCGCTCGGCTCCTTGCGGGCCGTTCTTGCCTATCCCGCCGAGGAGCATGCGGTGGCGGAGGAAAGGCTGCATGGCGCGCTGGCCAAGGTCGGGCTCTCCGATCTCGTCGACTCGCTCGATGCGTGCGCGGCGTGGAGCGATATTCTCTCGCTTGGCGAGCAGCAGCGCATTGGCTTCGCGCGGGCGCAGCTGATGAGGGCCGATCTCCTGTTGCTCGATGAGGCAACGTCGGCGCTGGATGAACCCTCGGAGGCGGCGCTTTTCCGTATGTTGCGCGCCGAGCTGCCGACCGCGGCAATCGTGTCCATTGGGCACCGGTCGACGCTCGCCGCCCTGCATCACCGCACGATCGATCTTGATCGGCGGCTTTCTCTCTCTCGCTCGGCCTGATGTGGCTGGGACATACTCCATGGGGAGCGGGACCCGCTCGCCGAAGTGAACGGGCCACGCCTGCCGAGCCGTTACGCGCGTGTGCGCATCTTGGCTGGTACTCTAGTCACCGCTGCTCACTGCTTGGGAGAGGGAAGCTGCGGTGCGGTCGGTCTGATCGGCTCATAGCAACCCTTGATAGAGGTGCCCGGAGGCGGGCACTTATGCTGCGCCTGGGCGACGCCGGCAAATCCGACGACCGCCAATGCGCTCAGAGCCAAAGCTGAGATCAGCGATTTGATCATTGGTGTATCTCCTCTTAATTCCCCTGGTTGGGCTTGGGGAGCTGCGGTCCCGTTGGCACAAGTGGGCACCCCGCGACGACCACACCGGGCGGGAAGCAGTGTCCGGTCTTGTGGTGGGCCTGCGCGATGCCGGCTAATCCGACGGTTGCCAGTACGCTCAGCGCGATGGCTGACATGAGCGACTTCGGCATTGGGTATCTCCCGAGTTGATAGCTTCATCAGCCGTGCAGTCGGCAGACTCCACGGCCTCACCCGAGCGTCGCCGCTCGGCAATTCAGGTTGGAAGCATCAAACGCGGGGAGGCGGAGTGGGGGGATGCTGAGTGAGGCCCTGATGAAACCCAGGCACGATGCCTCGCAATGCGGCATGGCCGATCGGAGCGGCACGGAAGTTGACATCGGAAGCAGGACCGAGCTGCGCGCAGCTCATCTTGCAGATCGCCGCTGCGAAGCACTTGCCAACACCGCAGCAAGGACACGAGTCTTTGGTGGGTAATGTTGACTTCGCGGTGTGCGCCGCGTCAGGGGTCATGCTAGACCACATCGATCCCATCGCATGGGCGACGGGCATCGGCGCTAGTACGAGCCCAACGCTAACAAGGGCTGCAAGGATCGGTCTGAGGATCCGCATGCGATCAACCACTCATCCGCCAGTCGCGCTGTTCGCTACCATAATGTTGGAACTTTTGGGCTTGGATGCAATGGACGCGTCTCGCACTGCAACAGGCTAGTAGGACTTGAATTATGCCGCCGATCCCATCCCAGCAGTAAAGAAACAGACTTCTCCCATTGGCCCACAAGCAACTAGACTGGCTCCGCAGAATTTGGGCGCACGAAAGCGGACTTCATCCTCGCCGGACCTATCGGGCGCGACGGGATTTGGCCACATACCTCCGAAAAACTTCGAGCGTTACGCACTCACATGGTGCTCGATGCCCTCGGCGTCCGCTTCCGCCGTCTCGGCATCGACACCCAAGGCAACGAGAAACTCTCGCACGACTTGGTGGCGGTCGCGTGAGGACACAGCCAGCCGCATACCCTTCTCCGTGAGAAAGATCGACCGGTAGGGCTCGCTACTTACAAATCCATCGCGCTGCAGGCGCTGAATCGCGCTGGTGACCGTGGGTTTGGTGACACCGAGACGGCCGGCGAGATCGACCACGCGCGCCTCTCCCTTCTCGTCGATCAGATCGGCGATGAGCTCGACGTAGTCTTCAGCCATTTCCGTCTGATGTGCGTCGCGCACGCGCTTGAAGCGCTGAGCCCGGCGGGCAACGTCGCGCTCGGGGTCGTCGATCGATGCCATGTCATCTCCTCTGCGTTCAGGACGGGGGCGAGACTGACTTCTCCTTGCGCTAATGGTTGGGCTGCTCACCTTTCCTCATCGTCGACGCGGCGGAAGATGCGCTCACTGGCGCTCCGCGGCGCGCCCGCTTCCGATCATGACGTGGCCCTGGAAAGCGGGCCGCGGAGCGCCAGTAAGAGAATTTGGCGCATTTTTCCTGGCTCCTTCTCCGGAACGGTGTTCCCCGCGGTCGCCGGTCCTTCACCCACCTCCTGCCGGCGGCGCGCCGAACCGTCGATCACGAAGCCGATCCCGCGAGCGCGGTGATGATCCCGTCGAACGCGAAGTGCTCCGGGCCGACGCCCAGGAACGGCGGCCCGACAGGTCCATGAGCCCGGACATGCCCGCCTCCAGCAGTCCCCCACCAGCAGCACGCGACCGATGACGAGAGACCAGGTTCGCGAGCGGCCGGGATTGCGTCCGCTGCCCTCGACTGCATGAGCTTGATTTGCCATGGCACGGTCCTTTCCTGTCAGGTGTGCATCCCCTCCCGAGGAGCACCAGGGTCCAGGATGGTCCTGTTCTACAAAGTCATTCTTCCCGAGCCCCCTTCGTGATGCTGTACCGATCAGCTGAGCGGAATGACTTGCCGGAACTTGCCGCCTTTGGACTGTTCCGGCGGCTCCTCGGCGCGTTCGATGGTCACGTGCTCGAGTTTGTGCTCGGCGAGCAGGCGAACGAGCGCGTCGTGCGCTGCCTGCCAGACCCGGTCGGGGTCGCTCCCGGCGACGAGCAACAGACGCACGCGCAGGCTGGCCGGCGTGGTCTGCACGACCTGGGCCACCTCGATTCCGGGGATGTCGTCGAGTTCCAGCGCCAGCGGCGGGAGCGAGACGCGCTCGCCGCCTGGCGTCTCAAAGTTGAGCACGTCGCCGGAACGGCCCTCGATCCTCACCGCGGGCTGCGGGTTGCCGCACGGGCAGGCGTCGGGCCGCACAAGGATGCGATCGCCAAGATCGTAACGGAGGATCGGCTGCACCCGGTTGGCGAGGTTGCTGATGAGCACGGTGTGCGACTGCTCGCCGGCCGGCGTCGGCCGGTAGTCGGCGTGGACCGGCTCCACGATGAGCCAGTCTTCCATGACGTGCAGCCAGCCGTAGGCGCAGCTATAAGCTACGGCCGGCATCTCGGTCGATCCCCAGACGTTGCCCACCTTTGCGCCGAAAACCCTCGCCATCCGACCGTATTCGTCTTGCGGCAGGCCTTCGGCCGTCACCACGACGAGGACCGGGTTGATCCGCAGGCGCCCCGCTTCCCGTTCGCCGGCCAGCAAGGAAGTCACGGTCGCGTAGCCCGTGAGGAGTGCCGGGCGAAAACCGTTCAGCTCCGCCACGAGCTGCGGCAACGGCGTGTGCACCGAGAACTGCCGAATCTGCCTTGCCGCAATGCGGCTGGAGCGCTGCATCCGGGTGACGGCTCCCACCGAGGCGTAGTGCCCGCCGGTGGCGTGAAGGGCCGCCGTCCGCATCCCCCGCGCCAGAATCCTCACCCAATCCCAGACGCTCAGCCATTGACCGAATGCACGCCGGACGGCTGTCATTCCGAGGCTGACGTGGCGATCGTCGAGCACGAAGATGCCGGGCGTGCCGGTCGTGCCCGATGTCGTCGCGACGACATATTTGTCGAGGAACTTTTCGCCGATCAGCGCGGGGTTGCCGATGAAGCGTTGCACCTTGTCTAGCGTCACGTCGCGGTCGGCCACCCAGTCCTCGAAGCGCGCCACGAGCGCCTTCTTATGGGTCACGGGTAGCAGCGTCGGGTCTTCGACGCGCTCTGGAAGCCCTTGATAAAGTTCACGATAGTAGGGCGAGCAGGCGCGAGCGTGGGCAACCATTTCGGCAAGCCGCGCGCGCTGTTGTCTGGCGGTCTTCTCCTGCTGCGGCGAAGCGGGCGCGCCGCGGAGTGCCGGTAAGAGAACATGGGTCATTTTTCCTCCTGCTCCCTCTCCAGAACGGTGTCCCCCCGGCGGGCGCCGGCCCTCTAGCCATGTCTTGACAAGCGGCGCGCCGAACCGTCGATGACGAAGCCGATCCCGCGAGCGCGGCGATGATCCCGTCGAACGCGAACTCCGGGGCCGACGCCCAGGAACGGGCGGCCCGACAGGTCCACGAGCCCGGACATGCCCGCCTCCAGCAGTCCCCCATACGCGGCGCGATAGAGCCCATAGCCGACTTTCGCACATTCTAGCACCGCGGAACGTCTATGGCGGTAAGGCCGCGCGTCCGAATGACGCCCGGCTGCAGGACCAGTGCCACTGCGCGCTCTCTGAGCGACGGCTCTGGCCCCCCGCAACAGGGGGAAGCCATGGTCTTAGGTTCTGCACGATGGCGGCGAGATGGAACTCGTCGCGGGCGCCGGAGAGGCGCGCAACCACGGCCGCCTGTGATGCCATTTTCAGTTCGGCAAACCGCGTCTCGACGTGCTTTCTCTCATCAGGGGCCCCTATTTTGGGCCGCCGCAAGGTCCGCGCATTTCGTACACATCGCGCGCGATCTGCTCGCCTCGGTCATCGTGCCAGCACTGCGCTCTCAGCGGGCACGCGTCGTAGTCCCGCTCGGCGCGGTTCCATGAGCCAGACCGGCTCAGGACCTTCATCGGCCATCCGCCCCCCTTGAACCTATAGTCACTCTAGGTCGTATCGTTCTGACAGCGATGGAAACTTGCGAGGACACGAGCAACACAATGTCCCGGGCCCAAACCCTCGAGCTGCGTGTGCACAATCTCGACTGCGAGAACGAGGCTGCTGCACTCCGACGCGGTCTCGCGGGCGCTCCTGGACTCCAGTCGATCACGATCTTCCCCAAGGCAGCCAGGGTGACACTGGCCTTCGATCCTGCTGTGACTTCCGCCGAGGCCGTGAGCCAGCGCCTTTCCACGCTCGGCTTCCCGCCCGTACGCGACCCGGGCAGCCTTGGTCCTCCTCCGCCATGGAAGAATGCAAAGGTGCTGGCAGCAGCTGGCTCGGGCCTCCTCCTCGCAGCCGGGTGGCTCTCCAGCCTCGCAGGCGCAGCAGACGCGATCCCGGTCGCCATCTACTGGATCGCGATGGTCACGGGCGGCTGGTTCTTCGGTCGCGAGGCCCTCGAAGAACTGCTCTATGAACGCGAGATCGGCATCGAACTTCTCATGACCACGGCCGCGCTCACGGCCGCTGCAATGGGGCTGCCTGGCGAAGGCGCAACTCTCGCCTTCCTCTACTCGATTTCGGAGGCCGCCGAGGGTTACACCGAGGATAGAACGCGTTCGGCGATCCGGGCGCTGATGAAGCTCACCCCCAAGGTGGCCTTGGTGCGCCGCGACGGCCACGACACAGAAGTGTCAGTCGAAGAGCTGGTACCCGGTGACATATTCATTGTCCGTCCAGGCGAAGCCATTGCGACCGACGGAACGGTCCGGGCGGGCGAGTCGAGCGTCAACCAAGCACCCGTCACCGGAGAGAGTGTGCCTGTCGCGAAACGATCGGGCGATACTGTCTTTGCCGGCACCCTCAACGGAGAAGCCACGCTCGAAGTCGAGGTCAGCAGGACGTTCGCCGAGAACACGATTTCCCGCATCATCAAGCTGGTCGAGGAGGCGCAGGAGCGCAAGGGAACAGCGCAGCGATTCATCGAGCGTTTTGGACGCCGCTATAGCCCCATGGTCCTCGCGCTCGGCATCGGCCTCGCGCTGCTCGTGCCACTTGCTTTCGGAGGAGAGTGGCGTGAGTGGATTACGCGCGCGACGGTTTTCATCGTCGCGGCGGCGCCTTGTGCCCTCGTCATCTCGATTCCGATCACCATGGTCGCGGCCCTTGGCACGGCAGCCCGACATGGCGTTCTCGTGAAAGGCGGCATCTACATGGAAGAGCTGGCCAAGATCCGCGTCGTTGCCTTCGACAAGACCGGGACGATCACGCGCGGTGAGCCGGATGTCACCGATATCGTCCTCTTGCCAGAACCTGTGACGGCCCTTACGCCAGATGAGCATGCACTGCTCTCCCTAGCCGCCAGCCTTGAGATTCGCAGCGAGCATCCTATTGCACGCGCCATCGTCCGCGCAGCGCATGCCCGCGGACTGCGCTTAGCCGCCGTCGAAGAGTTCCGGGCCCTCCCGGGGGCGGGCGGCACGGCGCGCCTCGCGGATGGCTCAGGCATTTCCTTCTATATCGGCAGCCCACGCCTCTTCGAAACGCGGCTGCGCATCGATCTCACGCCGGTGGCCGCGCAGATCGCTCGGCTTCAGGCCGACGGCAAGACCGTCGTGGTTATCGGCACGAGTGATGCCCCGCTGGGCCTGATCGCCGTCCAGGATACGATGCGGCCCAACGCTCCGGCAGCGATTAGCGCACTGCGCGCCGCGGGCATCAGCCGCACCGTTATGCTCACGGGAGACGCGCCGGCAGTCGCGCAACTCATCGCCGCGCGCGCCAGGATCGATGATGTCTTCGCCAACCTTGCGCCCGAAGATAAAGTCTCCAAGGTGCGAGAGCTTGCCTCACACTACCGGCACGTCGCCATGGTCGGCGACGGCATCAATGACGCGCCAGCGCTGGCGGAAGCCAACGTCGGGATAGCGATGGGGACGGCCGGGACCGACGTGGCGCTGGAGACTGCCGACGTCGCGCTCATGGCGGACAACCTCGAAAAGATCACCGAGGCGCTGCGCCTTGCCAGGCGTGCCGATGTGCTCGTCCGCCAGAACCTCGTCCTCTCCATCGCAATCATCACCGCGCTTGTGGCCGGTGCCGTTGCGGGCTTCCTCTCTCTACCGGTTGCGGTGCTCGCCCATGAGATCACCGAGTTTCTGGTGATCGCCAACGGGCTCCGTATGTTACGGGCATGAAGGGCAGAGCGCCATGAGCCCTATCGAGCTGGAACCAATTGGACGACTGGCCTTAGCCGCGCTGATCGGCTTCATTATCGGCCTGGAACGGGAAGCTGCCGGTCAGCCGGCAGGAGAGCGCACCCACGCACTAGTCGCCCTCGGCAGCGCCGCCTTCGCTCTCCTGTCGCTCACTGCCTTCCCCAACGCGGATACAGCGAGGGTCGCCGCTGGCGTGGTTACCGGGCTCGGTTTCCTCGGGGCTGGCATGATCCTCAAAGATACGCGCGATCGCATCCACGGACTAACCACTGCCGCCGGCATCTGGGTCGTTGGCGCCATTGGCCTGGCAATCGGATCGGGAATGTATCTCATCGGCGTTGTTTGCGCGACGATCACGGCCCTCGTTCTCTTGAGTGAAAAAATCTTGCGCCTTGGGGAACGACTGGCGCCCAGACGCTCGCCACCAAAGAAACAATCATGAGTGTGCTGCTCGCCGCGAACAATCTGCCCCGCGTCTCGATCCAGCGGGCCGAAGAGTCGGCGCAACAGTCGCCGGGCGGCAAGCACCGAACGGTAATACCGCTCCGCGCCAAGGAGAACCGGCCATGGCCGCGATACCGCGTGACGCCAGTATCGACAGCACGCTGGCAATGCTCCGCGATACCTACAGATTCATTTCAAAGCGATGTCAGTTCTACGGGTCCGACCTCTTCGAGACCCGGATCATGCTGCGCAAGACGATCTACCAACCAACCCTCTTCATGCGCGGGGGCATCATGCCGGGGCGAATTGAGAAAACCCTTTTTGGGCGGGGCGGCGTGCAGGGGCTCGACGACGCGGCGCACCGGCATCGCAAAAAGATGTTGCTCTCGGTTATGACCCCCGCGCAGGTTGAGCAGTTGATTGAGACTGCTTCCCGCGAGTGGCACATTGCGGCGCGCAAGTGGGCATCGATGGGTGAGGTGGTGCTTTACGATGCGCTTCAGGAGCTTCTCACGCGCGCCGCTTGCACCTGGGCAGGCGTGCCGCCCCGCGAGGAGGAGACGCGCTTAAGAACCCGGCAGATCACTGCCCTTTTTGACGACGCGGCTACACTCGGACCCAGGCACTGGTGGGCGCGTCTGGCCCGCAAATTCGCCGAACGCTGGATGTCGCGGATTGTGGCTCAAATCCAGACGGGTGACCTCACCCCGCCTCCCACTAGCGCCGCCCACATCATCGCGGGGCACCAAGACCTGACAGGCGGATTTCTCAGCCACCGTATCGCGGCGGTCGAATTGCTAAATGTCGTTCGACCGACGGTAGCCGTTGCGGTCTACATCACTTTTGTCGCCCATGCCCTGCAAAGCCATCCCGAATGCCGGCAAAAGCTTCGCAGTGGCGAGAAAGGTTACGCGGAACTCTTTGCGCAGGAGGTGCGACGCTTTTACCCCTTCTTCCCCTTCGTCATGGCGCGGGCGCGGCACGACTTCGACTGGAAGGGTTATAAATTTTCGCGAGGCACGCGCGTTCTCCTCGACCTGTACGGTACCAATCATGACACGCGCACCTGGCGCGCGCCGGAAAAATTCGATCCCGATCGATTCCGAAAATGGGACCCGAGCCTCTACAACTTCATCCCCCAAGGTGGCGGGGATCCGGCCGTCAATCACCGCTGTCCAGGGGAACGCAATTGCCCCAATTGACGACGAGCGCCCCAGTGGATCGGCAGGCGCAATTCCGCACAGTCGCGCTGCAAAATTGGGCCATCGAAAGGAGCACTACGATGAACGGGAAGGAAGTTGCCAAGTTCTTTTCCGGCTTCGCGGCAAATCAGGTTTTGACCCATGGAGCCCTCGCGCTAGCCGGCACTCAATTTACGGCGTTTGGGATTGCCTACGATGCAACACTAAATGCCACAGCAGTAGTCATCTGGGCGATCGTTTTGGCTGCGTTGGTTTACTATGCGTGGATCAGGAAATGAATGCTGGATGGGAAAGGCTGCGAAAGGATCGAGGTCACCGTGAACATGGCGATCGGCTTGCAATGCCCGGTGATCCTGATACTTTCCTTGCCTTGCGCACGACCACTCGTTGGCGTTTTTGCGTCCGCGGCTCGCTGCTTTCGTCGGCGCGGCAGATATGACGCCGCTGCTGATAGCGAGGACCGCAGAATAGGCCCTGGGATGATGCCGGATTTCTATGGCGGCCAGTCGCACGCACCGAACCTGTCGCTTCTGCGCGTGAGCCTTGCGTCAACACAGCGATTGAAGTTGCTGTGTGGCAACATATTTCCGTTCCAGCGAAGGGCGCGCTTTCTTTGCCCTTGTATCTTGGGAACCAAAGTCCCATCAGAGCAAAGACTGTGAGTAGGATTCGATCCATGCGAAGTTGGCAGCGCTTCGTCGCCACGCTTTTTCTGACCATTTTGGTGCCGGCCAGCGTGTTGGGGGCACCTTTGGTCTATTGCGTCAGCGCCGGCCATCGGGCTGTTGAGTTGCCCTGTATTTCAACGAACACGACGCTGATCTCTGCATCGGAGGTGGATGGTGCAGAAGGCAGCGGCTGCGGTCTCTGTCTCGACCTGAAGATCGTTCCGACCGGTCACATCGAGCAAGCCCCCAGCGCCAAACTGGCCATAGGCTTGGTCGATAATTCTCCGCAAGCGAATTGCCCACCTATGCCAACCTCTCGGCAGCCTTGGGCCTGGGCGCGCTCACGTGCGAAGCGTGTTAGTGACCATCTTGTCGCAAACGATCAGCTCGCAGCATTGAGAACGGTTGTTCTCCTGAATTAGTCCGCTCCAAAATCGCGTTGAAGTTGGGACGTGCCGTCAATTTCGGGTGCGCGTCCGGCTCTAGCTGTGGGGGGATGATAATGCCAGATCACTCTGGCGCCAGGAGATGCGTTCACATGACGGCCGTAGCGCTTTGCCTTGCCGGATGCAGCACGCACGGCGATCGCGTCGTCCTGTCCGAAACGCTGCCTGCCCCAGCCACATACGCATGGCGCGCAACTTCGTTTGCGCAACAAGGTGCTGCGTCGAGCGACGGGCTGACTTTTCGCGAGGCGATAGGCAACGCGGTTGCGTTCAGTCCGAGCGTCAAAGCCGCATACGCCGAGATCGACGCCAAGCAGGGCGAGGCTCTGCAGGCATCCTTCAGGTTGAACCCTGAGCTTGCGGTCGCCCTTCCCGAGGTGGCCAACAACGGGGGCCTCGCTGAGGAGGACTCTGGGCAGGAGCTGCAGATTTCGCAGACGCTCGAGCTGGGGGGCAAACGGTTTAAGCGATTGGCGGCCGCCGATCTTGAGACCTCGCTCGCCGTCTGGGATTACGAGGTCGCGCGGGTACTAGCTGCGAGCCAGGCCGCCGAAGCGTTCGTCGACGTGCTGGCGGCGCAGGACCGCCTGGCTATCCTCAACGAGTTCGTCACGGTCGCCGAGAAGACGCGCTCCGTGGTCGAGGCCCGCGTCAAGGGCGGCAGAGCCAGCCCCATTGAACTCGATCGGGCAAAGGTGTCGGTCGCCCAAGCGCGCGCGTTGGTGGAAGCGGAGCGTGCCAGGTTGGAGGCAGCTCGTCGGAAACTTGCATCTCTCTGGGGCGCCGACTACCCCACATTCGATCGTGCCCGAGGCAGGCTGGGCCGCAACCGGTCTGTGCCGACAGTGGATGAGGTCAAAGCATTTCTCGAGGGCAATCCCACACTGGCGCGTTGGGCGGATGGCATCGCCCACCGCTACGCAGTGCTGCAGGTAGAACAATCCAAAGCCATCCCGAACATGACGGTGGGATTGGGTGTTCGCCGCTTCGATGAGGACAACTCATCAGGCCTTCTCGCCTCACTATCCGTTCCCTTGCCGATTTTCGATCGTAACGAGGGCAACATTGCCGCCGCCGAGCGCCGCATCGCCAAGGCGGAATTCGACGCGCAAGCTACGCGCACGCAGCTCATCGGTCTGCTCATCGAGGCGCTCGGCGCGCTACGAGCCGCCGACATCCAGGCGCGCGCCATCGAGGCCAACGTGCTCCCGGCGGCGCAGTCTGCCTTCGACAAGACGCGCACCGGCTACGAGGAAGGCAAGTTCGACCTGCTCAACGTGCTCGATACGCAACGGACCCTGTTCGAAGCGCGCCGCGACCTGATCAACGCGCGGGCGGAATTCGAGAAAGCCCGCGTTCAAGTCGAAGTGTTGATCGGTCGGGATTTGAATGAAAGGTGATCGGCTTGGCAACGTCGCAGATAACCCCGGACGGCAACATCTCCGGAGTGGTTCAAAAGTGAATCGGAAGCTGAAGCTTCTGTTTGTGGTTGGCACCATCTTCCTTGGCGGTGCCCTTGCGTATCGCCAGCTCGACAAATCGTGCGCCTCGCCAAACGTCCATGAGCAGACACATGGCGGCGCCGAAAAGACGGCTAACAAGGAGGGGCTGGCGGCCTATATCTGCGAGGTCGCCGCATGGGTTGGTGCCGGGCCCAGCGGGCCGCTCGCCACGCGACAGGTTGGAGCCGTGGATCACGGCGAGCGTCAGGAGGCCGCCAAGTCACAAGAGCATGGTCAGGAGGAAGCCGAGGCAGGCGAGAAAACGCTAGTTCGCCTTTCCCCCGAGAAGATCCAAGAATTCAAGATCGAGACCCAAGTGGCCGCGGCGGGCCCGGTCAATCTCCACATCGAGCGCCCCGCAGAGGTCAAATTCAATCGGAACAAGCTCGCGCACATCGTGCCTCGCGTTGCCGGCGTCGTCAGCCGTGTTGAGGTCTCCGAGGGCCGGCGCGTCGAGAAGGGGCAACTCATGGCGGTTCTCGAAAGCCGGGAACTTGCCGATGCCAAGGCCACCTATCTCGCGGCAGTCGAACGCCGCGACCTCGCAAAAGAGGCTTTCGTCCGTGAAGAGCGGCTATGGCAGCAAAAGGTTTCTGCGGAAAAGGAGTACCTGACCGCGAAGACGGAGCTTGCCGAAGCCGACATTAACGCAGCGAGTGCCGAGCAGAAACTCCGAGCGTTGGGATTGCCCGCGAGCACCATTAAGGGCCTGAGCCGAGACGATGCAAATTTGACGGAATACAAGATTATGGCCCCGCTCTCCGGCACGATAATCGAGCAACACCTTTCGTTGGGGGAGGCCGTGGGTACGGACCGAGCGGTGTTCGTCATTGCCGACGTCAGCACTGTTTGGGTCGATGTCACCATCTATACCAGTGACGTTGCTTCCATAATGCCTGGCCAGAAGGTTCAAATCGACCTCGATGGTGAGCAACCGATCTCAGGAACGATCGAATTTGTGACGCCGGAAGTTAAGGAAGCGACGCGGACGGCGGTGGCGCGTCTGGTCCTCGACAATTCGGCTCAACGGTTGCGCCCCGGCATGTTCGTGACGGCTCGGCTCGAGATTCCGCAAGAGCCGGTGCCGGTCCGCGTCGCGAGATCAGCCGTGCAACGCCTGGACAAGGCGAACGTCGTATTCGTCGAGCGTGCGGGTGGCTTTGCACCTCGCCCGGTTGAGCTCGGGCGCGAGAACCATGACTACGTGGAGATCGCTGCCGGGCTGCGGCCGGGCGAGACCTACGTTAGCAACGGGGTGTTCCTTCTTAAGTCGCTCATGCAAAAATCTCAGTTGGGCGACGCAGACTGAGGCCGGCTATGCTTGAAAAGATTGTCGAGATTTCGCTTCGCTACAAACTGCTGGTCATCATCGCCTTTCTCGCGGTCGGCTTCCTCGGTTGGCGCGCCATAACCAACTTGCCGATTGATGCCTTTCCCGACGTCACGCCGATTCAAGTGAATGTCTATACGGAGGCGCCAGGTCTTGCGGCGGAGGACGTCGAGCAGCTGCTCACCTTTCCGGTCGAATCCGCCATGGCCGGTCTACCCTACGTCGATCAGATCCGCTCGATCAGCTTGTTCGGGCTGTCGTATGTCTCGGTCTATTTCAAGGACCACGTCGACGTCTATTTCGCCCGCCGTTTGGTCATGGAACGACTGGCGGAAGTGCGTGATCGCATTCCCGAAGGATACGGAACGCCGGAAATGGGGCCGAACGCCTCCGGTCTCGGTCAGGTGTTCTGGTACACCGTCGAACGGGCCGACGGACAGCTCGCGGCGGGTATCACCGATATGGACCTGCGGACGCTGCAAGATTGGTCAATCCGCCTCATTCTGCGCACAGCGCCTGGGGTTGACGATGTGATGTCCTGGGGCGGCCAGGAGCGCCAGTATCAGGTGCAAATCGATCCACTGAAACTCATTAAGTACAAGCTTGGCTACCGGCAGGTGATCGAGGCGATTGAGGCCAATAACCGCCAGGTTGGCGGCCAATATATCGATCAAGGTCCCGAGCAGTTCCTGGTCCGCGGCCTTGGCCTTCTAGGTGGCGAGCGCGATATGGAGAGGATCGTCCTCAAGGTTGAGGATGGCACTCCCGTCTACTTGCGCGATGTCGCCGCCATTACGCAAGCGCCCGCGCTGCGCTTTGGCGCTGTGACCCGCGATGGAAAGGAAGTCATCCTCGGAATGGCGCTGGCACGCATCGGTGAGAACGCCAAGAACGTCGTCGATGCGGTCAAGGGAAAACTCTCCGTTGCTGAACGGGCCCTGCCGGAGGGCGTCACGCTCAAGCCGATCTATGATCGCACAGAGCTTGTCGAGAAGGCCGTGTCAACGGCGGAGCGCGCATTGATCGAAGGCTCGGTCCTTGTCGCCATTATCCTCTTTCTCTTCCTGGGCGAACTGCGGTCGGCCATCGTCGTCATCGCCGCCCTGCCCCTCGCCATGCTGATCGCCTTCATTTTCATGGACCAAGCGGGTCTATCAGCCAATTTGATGTCCTTGGCCGGGCTCGCCATCGGCATCGGCATGATGGTCGATGGCGCGGTGGTAATGGTTGAGAACTCCTTCCGCATCATGGCCGAACGGCGCGCTGCAGGCGAAGACGTCAATCGCACGGCCGCGGTGCTGGCCGCTGCACGTGAGGTCGCCAATCCGGTTGCTTTCGCAATTCTCATCATCATTGTAGTCTTCTTGCCGCTGTTCAGCCTGCAGGGGCTGGAGGGCAAAATGTTCAAGCCCATGGCATTCAACATCAGCTTCGCCATGGCCGGGTCCCTGCTCTTGACGCTGACGATTATTCCGGTGCTGGCGGCGCTCATCCTCCAACCGAAGGAAGAACGCGACACGCTGCTGGTGCGGTGGATCAAGCGTGGGTACCTGCCGCTGCTCGCCTGGTCCCTCGCGCATAAGAGTACGGTTGTGGTCGCGGCGGTTGGCTTGTTGCTCGGCAGTCTGGCTTTGTTTCCGCTGCTCGGCAAAGAGTTCATGCCGCAGCTACAGGAGGGCTCGATCATGTGGCGGGTGACATCAATCCCGTCGACGTCACTCGATCAGTCCATCAAGATCTCTAAAGACATCGAGCAAGCGCTTTCGAAATTCCCCGAAGTTGAAACGACACTAGCGATGATCGGCCGCGCGGAAAAAGGCGAGACGGCCGATGTCAACTATATGGAGATCTACACGGCTCTAAAACCGCGCGATCAGTGGGCCTCCAATCGTTCCATCGAGGAATTGGCGGACGCCATGCGCGAGAAGCTGGAGGAGGTGGTGCCGACGGCGGTCATCGCCTTCACGCAACCCATCCAAATGCGGGTGGAGGAGTTGATCTCCGGCGTGCGCGCGACGTTGGCCGCCAAGCTCTATGGCGAAGATCTCGCGGAGCTTGACCGACTCAGCCAACAGATCAAAAGTGCGATTGCAACAGTGCCGGGCGTCGCCGACCTCTCGCTGGAGGCCAATCTCGGCAAGCCGCAGGTGCGCATCCGGGTCGATCGGGAACAATTGGCCCGTTACGGCCTCAATGCAGACGATGTCTTGACGATTGTGCGGACAGGGATTGGCAACGAACCCGTCTCGACGCTCATCGATGGGGTCAAGCGCTTCGATATCACCGCCCGCCTGCGCGATGCCTCAAAGACATCGCTCGAAGCCATCCGCAATATCCCCCTGCGCACGGCCGACGGGGCCGTCGTCCCGCTGTCGCGCGTCGCCGATGTCTCGGTGGCCGATGGCTACTCCTTCGTGCGGCGCGAACAGTTGCAGCGCTATGCTGTCATTCAGATGGATGTCCGTGGCCGCGATGTGGATGGATTTGTTCGTGACGCAAACACCGCCATCGCGCAGAAGATTGATCTGCCGCCGGGATATTGGATCGAGTGGGGTGGGGCATTCGAAAATCAGCAGCGCGCCATGACGCGGCTCGCCATCATCGTCCCCCTGACGATCTTCCTCATCTTTGTTTTGCTTTATACGGCATTCAATTCGATCCGCTACGCTACGCTGATCATCGCCAATGTGCCCTTCGCAACCAGCGGCGGGCTGATTGCGCTTGCGATCACTGGACAATATCTCTCTGTGCCCTCGGCCATCGGCTTTATCGCCGTCTTCGGCGTTGCCATGCTGAATGGCATTGTGCTCGTCGCCTTCATCAACGAGCTTCGCGACAGGGGGCTAAGCGTCGCAGAGGCGGTCCGGCGCGGAACGGAACTGAGATTGCGCCCCGTACTGATGACGGCAAGCGTGGCCATCCTCGGCCTCATCCCGATGCTGCTGTCGAGCGGCGTCGGCGCGGAGACGCAGCGGCCGCTCGCAACCGTCGTTGTCGGGGGACTGATCACCTCAACACTGCTGACGCTGGTTTTGCTGCCGGTGATCTATCAATGGATGGAGACGCGTGCCCAAAAGCGGGATGAGGTTGCCTCAGAGTTGGAAGCGCAAGAGGCCTAAGGTGAAAGAGATCAAGGCATTTATCCATCGCAACCGCGTTGCCGACGTTGTCCATGCACTCAGGGCAGCGGGTTTCAACAATATTTCCGTCGTCGACGTCAAGGGGATGCTGAAAGCTCTCGATTCGCGAGAGGAGCAGTACTCCATAGAAATCGGTGAGAAAGTGATTGCGGAAGCAAAGCTAGAACTTGTCTGTGCCGCAGATCAAGTCGATCTCGCTGTCGAGGTCATTCGTAAAAATGCACGCACTGGGAGAAGACACGCCGGCTCGATCTACGTGACGGGTATCGACGCAGCCTTTCCAATCGACGGCTGACGCCCGGTGCGTCAAGCCCGCCATGCAAAGGGAGATTTGCGACAACTCACTTTCATCTGCTCGACAGAAAAAATTTCCCGGCCAGCGTGCAGGCGGATATGACCAAATGCTCGGCTTCGCGTGCGAAGCGGCACACCTGCTTGGTTGTGCCAAAAGTAATCTCGAACTGGTCCGCCCCCTGGCCCTTCCATAGTCCACCAAGGATTTCATGACCGCTCAGCTCGAACGTGCCGCTTTCATCCGGCGTCGTATCGATGAAGCGAAGATTCCCCGTTTCGCCGACCCATAGACCCGGTGGCGGACCCACCAGGTCGATGTCAGGCGCCGCAGTCCTGCGCGCGGTACTGCACGCCGACAAAACCACCGCCACTGCAGAGATTAAGAGGCTTGCGTGAGCCATCCAATACCCTCTGAAACGCGCCCCCGAGCAGAACAAGACGCTCAATTGCGCCTTGGCAACGAACGACCAACTGCACGGCCTGCGAGTGAGGCAAACTGCCGCTCGGTCAGCAAAGCTCTTTTCCCCAGGCGGGTCGGGGGTGTCAGTGTCGCCAACTTAAGATCGGCTGTTTTCGGGACAACTCCTCGCCCACAGCCGATAAGTGCCTCCAAACACCTCTGGATTTTGCTCCTCAAACGCGTGCCATGCTTTCAGTGCCATTAAATCGGAAGCCTCCGGAAACTGGAGGCGAAACCGAGTGAAGTCAGGGGCATGAGGCACCTCGAGGCCCAGGAATGCAAGGCCTTCTCGAGCGAACATCGCTTCAACCTCCAGCAGCGTGAATTGGTGCTCCTCAACGTGGAACATGAGGTCGCGGCATTCCGACAAAGTCCAGAAGTCGGAAGCGGGACTGGCCAGGATCGCAAGCTCAGGATCTTCCACGCCGCCCGTGAGGATTTCGCGACGAATGTGGCGGATACCATCCTTTGTCGCCTTGATCTGCCGCTCTGCGATCAGCGTTCGCGCCTTCACCAACGGTCTCCGCGCAATCTTACTGTAGAGACCCAAAAAAAGAATTCCGCCCGGTTTCAGCAAGCGAGACAAGATAGCAAGCCCTCGTTGGGGGTTGGCCATGTGGTGAATAACACCGAAGCTGTGGATCAAATCGAAACGATCTTCCAAGTGGCCGAGAGCGAGGATGTCCGCCTGTCTGTGATCCACGTTTGTGACGCCCTGCTCTTTAAGCTTGCGACAGGCGTAGCCTAAACTTGCTCGACTCAAATCAATGGCAAGCACAGATGCCACCTCGAATGCGTTGATAACGTTCATCGTCTCCAGGCCCGTACCGCAGCCTGCAATAAGGACGCGCGGTGTGTCGGTTGGAGGTAGAAAGTGCTCGGCTAGATGCGGCAACCGATCGAGTAGCGCCCGTCGAAACGGCCGCGGCGCACGCGGGCCGACGCGGACCCATCTGGGATACGGGTTCTGCTCGTACTGCGCTCTGACGCGAAGGGAAGTGCTGTCCGTGACCGACGACAATGCAGGCACTTCCGCGGCGAGTGCTCGCTCTTCGGCGGGCTCGCCTATTTGTTGGCGGATAAGCTCAGCCACCGCAGCAGGTGCCCCCCGAGCCTCAAAGTGGTGCTCTGACCATGGCGTATAGCAGGCCGCCAGCGCAAGTCTGGACCATCGCCCTTCCGCAGACAGGTCGGCGATGAGTTCCGTAAGAGCTGTTTCCTCCTCCGCTGTAACACCCCAGACGTACTCGTTGAGGAACGCTTGACGGGCTAAGGCAGAAACAAATTCCAGATCAACACTATTGGACTTCACCGCCTCGAGGGTAAGCTGCCGGCGTAGGTTCGTCAGCGCGAGTTCGAGCTGCCCATCCGTGACGGGAGCATTGCGTAGGTGCGCCAGCAGCAGTGAGTTGCGAGTGACCTCCAATAATTGCTGCGCTTCGATTGGAGTTGACCCGGAACTCAGGACGCGGAGCGATTTCACGAAGGCAGGATCGGCTTTCAAAGCCGCCGCGGCTGCCGATGCAAGGTCCCTGGGGTCGACCTCCTCGTGCTCGAATAGGCGTAGCAGCACTTGCCGGAAACCGTCCCCTTCTGGGATAACGCGCACATGCCGTAGGCTTCGGGCCAGCAGCAGCAGCAATTCGCCGTTGTCCGGCGCCAAAGCGGCTGCGTCTGCAAGGACCCTCAGTCCATCCAATCCGGCGCCCGTCCGAAGCAACGCTCTCCCTACATTCGCTAGAACACGCGCCCTGTTGAGCGTGTCCTGCGGCGGCAGCGCCTCGAGCGAAGCCGTGAATGCTTTTACGGCCCCCTCATGGTCGCCGGCACGCATCAAGCACTGGCCCAGTCCGTTCAAAGCGACGGCATTTTTTGCGCTGTATTGAAGTGCCGTCTGATAGGCTCCTATCGCTCGCTGCCACTCACCGAGTTCCTTTAGCGCCTCGCCCTTCAGAGTTTCGGCATCGGCGTACCCGCGACGCGCTCGCGAAGCGATGTCATAGTGCTCGACAGCCTTCTCGAGCTCCCCCCGGCGACGATAGATTCCAGCGAGATTAAAGTGCACGCCAGCATCGCGTGGCTTGGCAGCGGCAGCGCGCTCCAATGCGCTTAAGGCTTCCGTCAAATTACCCTTTCGAAGTGCAATGCCCCCGAGCAGGTTGAGCGCGTCGCCATCATCTGGCCGGGCGGTCAAAGCGAGACGAACGGCAAACTCAGCTTGTGAGAGGTTCCCGGCATTCAGCTCTTCGACGGCAGTTTGGAGAGCTTTTGCCGAGGGAGATTTTTTTGTGGAGGGACGAACTGACTTTGCCACGGGTGCACGAGCCTTATTCAACTTCGACGGTACCGCTGCCTGCGCCTAATTACAGGCGCTCACTTCGGCTAACATATGAAGTCTTTGCTGCAAACCTCGGCAATCACACCCGCTCAGGTAATACATGATCTCGTGGCCGACAGTGCATCTGAAGGCAATGCATCTCACCGTCACCGGACCTGTTTCGCCGCCAGTTCTGCCAAGTCGGTCGTAGTCTGAGCTCATGCAAATGTTCCCGGCGCTTCGCAGTCAACAACGAAAGCCTGTAACTACGCAGCCACGCGGGCGGAACGCCGAAGAAGGAGCCAATGCCACTTGCCTTGGAAGCGCCGTCCGCAGTTGTCGTCCGACCGCCCTTACCGCGGGCCCTGATAGGTATAGCCGCGATGGCATTTGAGGCCCGTGCGGATCGTGTTGTGACAGTGCAGGGCACGCTCATCTCGCGGTGGTTGCAGTTTCCGCGCCTCCTTCTCAGCTGTTACGGGTCCTACCGTTCGGTATTTCGAACTCAGCGACAACCCTTGATGCACGTCCAGGCAAACGCAAGCGAGCAAGGTGATCACGGCTACCTTCATTCATCGACCTCTTTGGTTCACTCGCCGGGGCGCAGCTAGCGCGTGCATGCCGCGACCGGTCCGAGAAACATCAGTACTATGGATCGAGCTACCGAACGCCACTACCGGGTCACCACCATGGATTGCCCGTTCTGTGCGGCAAAGATCGGACGCGGTCGCCGGCGTGAGCCCGTGCGCGCCTCCTGCGCAGCGCGGCAGTTGCGCTATACCGCAAAGAAAAGTCGCGCACGCCGCACGCTCGGCGGTGGCGGAGCTTGGCTCCGGTTTGGAGCCACTGGATGCGCTGCCAGCATCATAGTATCATGACGTACTGTGGATCGTGATCGTCCTGAACGTGGGTTTGGCACCATCGAGTTCCGCGGCGGTCTCCTCGCCGATTCGCAGGCATTCAACCGTCCCCGAGAAAGGCGAGGGCATCTGTCAGGAGTGATTACGCTGCTCGGCGTTCTTGCGATAAACTACGGCCCACCGCGTCGCGGCCAAGCGGCGCTCTTGCTGGGCTTTCCTTCCTGGCGCCCTCGGGACGCGCATTACCATCTACCGGCTCGTTATCCTCAATGAACCGGTGGCCGGTGTGATGGGTCTGTTGGAGTTCGCGGCGCTCATCATCAATATTGTCTCAGCGCTTGTCCTCGTGCGGCACGGGACAGACCCTCACCGGCGAGCGGGGCGAAGAGCCCCACAACAGTCGCCGGGCGGCAAGTACCGTACCGTCATCCCGCTCGACTGACGCACCATGTTAGCGGCTGCCGAGATCATCTCGCCGCTTCAAGTACTCCTCGCGGTCAATCTCACCGCGCGCGTAACGCTCGTCGAGAACATCAAGGGCGCGCCGTCTCTCGGCTGGGGCAGGCCCCGGCCACAGATAGCGCACCAAGGCAACGATGCCGAAGACAATCAGTCCAAAAAACACGAGCGGCATCAGCATGTGCCACGGTCCCCACCACCACATCCATTCGTAACCAGGACCGCCCGGACCGGGGGTCTGGGCGAGGGCAGGCGCCACCAGTGTCATCACCGCGCCGATTAACAGAGACTTTGGCATTTTCGCACCTCACATCATCCAGAAGCAGCCGTTGCGTGCCGCCCCGGGCACGTCAAAAAGAACCGCCGCGAGCCTCCCGGCGCCGCCGAGCCAGTGAGCTTGCTTAGCTCGCCTAACGGGTGATTGCGAGCGTTTGGAATCCCCTCGCGGGCGTACTCATCGGCGCCGCGAATATCGATCAAGATGCCGCCCGTATCGATGAAGCGCTTGGCCTCGATAGGGCTGACTTTGGCTGGACTCATACTCGTTCTTCCTCGTTGGCTCATGCCGGTGGGCAATAGAGCTTTTGCAACTGCTTGAGCAGGAGCCTGATGCGCGGATCAGCGACCCGGTACCAGAGCGTCTGACCTTCGCGGCGGAACGCGACGATCCCCTCTTCGCGCATCTTGGCAAGATGCTGGGAGAGCGCCGACTGCGACAGCCCCACCGCCTCGGCCAATGAGTTCACATTGGCCTCGCCCCACTCGACCAGCTTGCACAGGATCATGAGCCGGCGCTCGTTGGCGAGGGCGCGCAGAACCTGCGCCACATCGAACGCGTTGGCCTCGAAGGCTGCGAGATCACTCAGGGCGTAGTTCATTTCGCCTCCTGCCCCTTTAGCTATTGCTAATTTAGGAATCGCTCATATATCTGTCAATGACAGATCCGCTGTGAGCCTGCAAGGAGCTTTCCGACATGAAACCGATCATTCGCGCCTTTTTCGACGAGCCGACCAACACGGTCAGCTATCTCGCGGCCGATCCCAAGACCAAGCGCGCGGCCATCATCGACCCCGTGCTCGACTACGACCACAGGAGCGGCAAGGCCGCGACCAAGTCGGCCGACGCCATTCTTGAGGCGGCGGCGGCCGAGGGGTTCACGGTCGACTGGGTGCTCGAAACCCATGCCCATGCCGACCACCTTTCCGGCGCGCCCTACATCAAGCTCAAGACCGGTGCCAAGGTTGGCATCGGCGAGCACATCCGCGAGGTGCAGCGCATCTTCCGCCCGGTATTCAACGCAACCGACCTCAAGGGCGACGGCAGCGAGTTCGACCATCTCTTCAAGGACGGCGAGAGATTCCCTCTCGGCGAGCTCGAGGTCGAGGTCCTCTATGTCCCTGGCCACACGCCGGCCGACGTTGCCTATAAGGTTGCCGATGCCGTATTCGTGGGCGACACGTTGTTCATGCCGGATTACGGCACCGCCCGCGCCGACTTCCCCGGCGGCAGCGCCCGTTCACTTTACCGCTCAATCAAGAAGCTATTCGAGCTGCCGCCCGAGACCCGGCTCTTCATGTGCCATGATTACAAGGCGCCAGGTCGCGACCACTATGCTTGGGAGACGACGGTCGCCGAAGAGCGTGCCAAAAACCCGCAAGTCAAGGACGGCGTCACTGAGGTGGAGTTCGTCGCCATGCGGGAGGCTCGGGACGCCACGCTTGCCGCGCCGCTCCTGCTGATGCCCTCAATCCAAGTGAACATTCGGGCAGGCAAATTGCCGCCGGCAGAAGCCAATGGGGTGCGCTACCTCAAGATTCCAGTGCGGCTCGTGGCCTGAACAGCCTGGCAAGCGCTGGAACTAAGTTGGCCGGCACAGTCGAACGCCGCTATCTGCGCCCGCACCTTTGCGCTGGGCGCAGGTCGCTGCAAAGCAACGTATTTGACCAATAAGGATCCGCCTCCTCGGCCACTCATTCGTCCGGTCCAGTTCCCGTTGTTGGCAGTAGGTCTGCCCGTCGGCGTCGAGCTGAACCGATTTGCCAGTGGCGAGCGTCCAGCCACGCGGATGGGCGGCTGAGAGCCAGAGGTACAGGTGAAGCATGGCGTGGAATGCCCCGAATCCACAAGCAAACTTGGCGCTTTCTTTCGGGAGTCACAAGCCTTTGTATTCGTCATGCCCCGTAGTATGCCACCCTAAGACGGGATACCCAGAGGCAATGAAGCTTCATCGAAGGCCAGAGAGAAATTCGGCGACGGCCTTGCGATCCATTTCGGTGAGTGCTGAAGCAATATCGCCCATTATGTCGGATTGCCGTTCTCCACTACTGAAGCGGTTCAACTGGTCAACGATGTAGGCTGCGTGCTGGCCGTTTAAACGAGGCGCATCGCCCATCATGCCCATCATTGGCATTCCCTGCTCTACGCCATGCCGGCCGTGGCACATGACACACGCAGACATCATTCCAGATCCGACACCTGCGAAAAAGATATCCTGGCCCAAGGCGGCTAGGCCGGCATCGGCTATAGCATCGGGCTGCACCCTTTCTTGGCTATAGAAGCTCGCAACATTCGCCATGTCAGCATCAGATAGGGCTTTGACGATGTCGGCCATAATATCAGACTTGCGACCGCCCATTTTAAAGGATTGAAGCTGCCTATAGATGTAGGTTTCGCTCTGTCCAGCGAGCTTAGGGTAACGTGGATCGGAACTATTCCCGTCAGCGCCGTGACATCCAGCGCACACGGCCTGCGCGGTTGCCTTGCCCTGCTTGGAGTCGCCGGCTGCCGACCTGGGCGATTGATCGTCCCACCACCCCATTTCGGCGCGGCTCTGGGGCTGGGCTATCACGAAAGCCGCAGCAATGATGAGCACTAGGCCAAGCGAGGTGACTCCGCGCATCTGCGATCCCCTTTCCTTTGGCAAGCCCTTACGGGCTTCGTTCATCCGAGCGCCAACTCGCAGGCCGGAATGGCCTTGCACTTTCATACCTCTGGAACTCGCCGGGAGCGCGGGCACCGCGCCCTCTCTTCGAGCGCATTAAGGGGAAGCCGCGACGCCAGCGTCCCTACGACTCACATCATCCAACTCATGCCTATGAACAGCGCGTCTGCCTTTTGCTTCTGCTCAGGCGTGAGTGCCTGGTAGAGGGCGACATAAGCGGTTTTGAGTTCCTTCATGGCATCGTGACACGCGTCCATGCTGGCAACGAGCGCCTCGGCTCGCTGCGCCGAGGTCGTTCCGGCTCCCATGGCCGTCATCATCGCCTGATGGTGCTGCTGCATCGCTGTGAGATGCTTGCGAAATGCGGCCAAGTAAGCGTTCCACGTCGTCGCCTGCGCGTCGGTTATACCGAGTTGCGCCTTTACGTAAGTGGCTCGCGTATCCCGCATAGGTGTTGGCGTCCGCTGGCGTCATCATGGGCATATTGCCCATCATCCCCATGCCCATCGGCATGTTACCCATCATGCCGGGCCCCATCATGTTGCCCATCATGCCGGGGCCCATGCCATGACCCATCATGTGGCCCATCATTCCCGGACCCATGCCATAGCCCATCATGGGCGTCTGCTGCCCGGTGTTGGTCTGAGCCATAGCCACATCGTCGTTCACTCCTTCATCGGTCTCGATTTATCCCTGACTCTAGAACCTCAAGGCACTCGAGGTTCAAGAAGGACGCGCAGACGCATGCTGTGGCCTTGCCACCCGCGCCATTGCAACTCATGCAGGGTCCGCCCGGGAGAGAACGGTGCAGCTGACCAAGATCAGCGCCGTGCCGCAGGTGATTGCAACGTCCGCCAGATTGAAGCTCGGCCAGTGCCAGCCAAAGGCGTGTGCATCAATGAAATCGGAGACAAAACCGTCGCGCGCGCGGTCGACCATGTTGCCGAGCGCGCCGCCAATGATGAGCCCATAGCCGATGCGCTCGATCGCGCCCGACGCACGCACCCCAGACCGTGCGAGTGCGACCACCATCACGGCCGCGAAAGCCAGCAATCCAATCACCCCCCCGGGGCCGGTCGCGGAAAGCAGGCTGAAGCTGATGCCTGAATTGTAGCTAAGCCTGAGGTTGAAGAACGGCGTCACCGCCACACCAAGCGGCGCTCCGGAAAGCCAAAAAACTGCCACCTGCTTTGAGAGCACGTCCGCGAAGACTACTGCCGCAGCCACAACCCCCAGATCCATCCAGTTCTTCGTGCCGATCAACGCGGCGTCCAGCCTCTTCGCCCACTGCCCCTCCATCCCTCCTCCTTCTCCCAATTCAGAAGCTGACCTTTTTCCGGTTGCGGGCTTTGTCCCATCCACGCACCGTCTCCAACCCCTTCACGTCCTTCAGCACTGCTCCGTAAAGATCAGCGTCCGCGAAGTTGGCGCCCGCAAGATTGGCTCCGGTCAAGTCGGCGCGTGAAAGGTCAGCGCCATAAAGATTGGCGTAAGTTAAATTCGCATTGGTCATCGCTGCGAATGCCAGGTTGACCCTGGTGAGATCTGCCCGGGTCAAGTCTGCACCCACCAGTGATGCGCCCGAAAGATCGGTTTGCTTCGGGGTCTTGAACTCGTTCCGCTGCGTGCCAAGGTGTGCGTCGGTCAGCTTCGCTCCACGCAAATTCGCACGGCTCAAGCGGGCCATGACGCGGGCGCCCGACAGGTTCGCGCCCTCGAAGTTCGGTGCGTTGGCGGCTGGCTCCGCAAGACTCAAGGATCCGACAACATCGAACAGGCTCGCGCCTGAAAGATTGGCCCCCTTAAGATTGGTGCGGCTGACCTGGGCCCGATCCAGCTTCGCGTTGCGCAGATCGGTGGAAGCAAGGTTGGCCCCTGAAAGATTCGCGCCAAGCAGGTTGGCACCTGCAAGGCTGGCCTGCTTGAAATCGAGTTCGCTTAGATCGAGGAAGGAAAGGTCCTCGCCGGAAAAATCGGGTTTGCTACCCGGTTCCGCCTTGAACAGGATCTCGACGATCTTGCGCAACGGCAGTTTGGCGGCCATGGCAGGCCACGTGACCGCGGCCATCACGCCGCACAGCACGCACACTGCAATTCGCCTCATCACGCCAAGATCTGTTCCCATTGCCTCAACTTCCGGTCCTACAAAAACCAGTATAGAGTCTCTAGCAACTAGAGCTTCAAGAGGTCCACATGACTGAGGTGGGAATCGGGAAACTCAGCGCACTAACGGCAGTGAAGATCCCGACCATCAGGTATTACGAGCAAATTGGGCTATTGCCCCAACCCGCGCGCACCGAGGGAGGGCAGCGGCGCTATGATGCGCAAGCCATCAGGCGCTTGAGCCTAATCCGTCACGCGCGAGACCTTGGCATTCATATCCGGGATATCCGGATGCTCATCAAACTTTTCGACAGCCCGAATGCGCCGTGCCACGCCGCCGAAGATCTTGCGCGCCGCCAGTTGGCCGTCGTCGATGCCAAGTTGAAAAAGCTCAGGGCAATACGTGCCGAACTAGAAGGGATGGCTACCAGCTGTCCCGACCGCCGCGCGGCTGACTGTCGTATCCTTGGACTGCTTTCGCAGTCGCCGGTAAGTTCCAGGCGCGCGCGTGGGCGCCTCAGCTCAACGTAATGATGAGCGTAGGCGAGAAGGTAATCATGAGCATAGGCGACAAGCGCTCCTTAGATCACACTATTCTAGCAGCAGGATCCCGATTGGGGGTCTGCGATTGCCGAAACGCAACTGTCACGTCCTTCGCGGAGCCTGCGCTGCCGCTCCATCAGCACAAAGTCATTGTCAATGATGATGCTCATAGTCTTCTCCCTTCCTGTGGTGGTTGTCCGCCGTTCTCGATGGCTTCAAGTTTTCAATATCCCTTCGCGCCACGCGGGCTCCCTCGCGCAGCTTTAGTTCACCGCGCCCCACAATGGCGAATAACTCCACGAGCGAAACGTCGAGCAGGCTGGCAGCCGAATGGAGGGAGATCAACACCTGTTCAGAGCGCGCTGACGCTCGCCCATCCCTTAGAATATTGAAGCACTTCACCAGCGCATTCAGGCTATAGGTCTCGGTGGTACGAGGTTCGGGAAAGATGCCATCGGCCACTAGATCGCGAAACTCATCGGCTGATAAACCCAACTGAAATGCGGCCTCACCCACTGTGTACAGCATGCCCGTCCCTTTATTTGTTTGCGCACCACGCGCTCGTTACGTTGAACTCGGGCTCGATCTCCAAGGCAGCTAGCCGCCGAACGGCCCGATCACTGAATTCGGCGTCCAGGTAGACAAATGGCTCTGGTGTAGTGCGCGTGCGATCACACAGGGCGTGTGTGTAGCCCGCGCAGTGCCTCCACCATTCTTCGGCAACCTCAAAGGCGTTTGCCGACTGATCAAGTAGGAGGGCTTCCGCTGTGCCGCGAATGCAAAATGCCAAAACGAGTATAGCCAGCCAATCACCTTGCGGGCGAAGGGCTACAACGCACTTCTTTGGTCGTTGCGGCCCCGTTATTCCCTCAGGCAACACACCACCGCACACGCGGGCTGATTGCCTTTCGATTTCGTTGACGCCCCAAACGACCAAGTTACGCCGGGCACGCACATAGGCTATTGGATTCAAGTCCCCGTTTCCCTTCAATACGTAGCCCTTAATATAGGTAGCCGTTAACCATATTTCAAGAGTTGCCAAAGGTTCACTTCTTGTACCTGGCGGGCGAAAAACCCAGGTGGGCGTTTTTGCCAACCCTACTCCCATATACCGCTGATGGTGCCATCAAACCTGCCAATGCCGGCCGAAACGCATTAGGCAACTCCATTTTAAATGCAATATTATGGGCACATTTCTAGTGCAATTCTTTTTGTCTTTTCAGACGCAAAAAAGCGGAATTATGAAGATGCAGTCTCGCAGCGAGGCGTGCGCCTGCACAGAGGTCTCCGCCCAACAACACTCACAACGCCGAAAGCCTGCCGATACCGGTACACACATTGCAGCAAGGTCAAGCGGACTGACTGCGCAGCCGATTGAACAGCGCATTCACCGCATGGTGCGTTACCCGATGGCCTAGCTGCGCGAAGTGACTCGCGGCTAGGCGGGACGAATAGCCTTTGGCTAGCAAGGCACGGGCAGTCGCAATGATCTCCGGTATCGGCTCTAGGTAGTGCACTGGCGCGCCGTGCCGCGTCGTCTCGCCCGATGCGCTGGGCACCTTCCGGTAGCCGAAGGGGGCGTCGCCGCCGCCATATACGCCCCGGGCAGTCAAACTGCGCTTTGAATCGCGAATTCTCTCAGCGATTCGCTTTCTCTCAAAGGTGGCAAAGCTGGCAAGCATACTGAAGTGCAGCTCACCTGCCGCGTCCCCGGCGATGTAGCCGCGCATGTCGGCGAGGTACAGTTTCACACCGTGCGCGTTGAGCGCCGCAGCGGTATCAAGCGCGTCGCTCGTATTGCGGAACATGCGGTCAAGACGCAGCGCCACTATGACATCGCCCCGTTTTGCCGTTTGCAGGAGCTTGGCGCCTTCAGGACGGGCGGAAAATGGTCTTGATCCCGAAATACCCTCTTCAACATAAATGGCCGCCAGCGCCAATCTCTCGGCCGCACAGATGGTTTCTATGCGGGATCGCTGAATTTCGAGTGATTCGCCCTTTGTTTGGTCCTCGGTGCTGACCCGGCAATATCCCAGACCCCGCGCGATATCCTGCTTCTGCCTACTCATTGGAATTCTATTCTCCAATTTCTTTGATGGATTATGCCACATTCTGTCTGGCTGCTCTATCTGCCCGCACAGAATTGGTTATTTTCTTGTAAATTTGACCGTCGATAGCCATATGGCATACCAGCGAATGGAGGCTCTTTTGATTTCGTTTGAAACAGCGTGTCGCGAAGTAGGCATTGACCCTACGCATATTCCCGATCTCACCGCTCCCCCGCGAAGCGACGAGCCATTGGCCGATCCGTTCTTTCACCTTGTTGAGCCGATGACCGATGCTGAGTGGGCTTGCCTTCGACAAGCCATTCCGCCGGGGCGCCGGGGCGATCAGCGAGACAGGCAATTCGTGGAGGCGCTGCGAACCCTGATCCGATATGGGGAAGGAGCCCTCAACTGGACCCTGCTCAGAACCCCCTATGGAACCTGCACAGCGGTGCGCATGCGCTGGATTCGCTGGTGTGAGTTAGGCCGGTTCACGGAGCTGCTACAGGACGCCGAGAGTACCGCGATTGAGGGTGCGCTACGTGCTGATCTGCAGAGGTTGGCTTTAGAGGAACGCAGCTACAATGAGAGGGTCAAGCACCACCGGTCATTGCGGGTCACGAACAAACAAAAGAGCCAGCACGCTCGTGAGCCCCATATTTGAGGCAAAAGGTGCTGCGTGGTCCGCTCGGTCCAGTGGTCCACGCCATCTGCGCTCCCGAGAGAGAGCGCGCGTGTGTGCGTGTGTGTTTTTTTGAGTTAGATGATCTTCTCAATCTCCAAAAAAGACTGGACCGACTGGACACGTTGGACCGACGCGCGTCCAACTAGATTTTACCTGGGCCAGCCCCCCACACACGCCCCGGACCGGGGCGGACCGGGATCAGGCCCGCCGCCCCCGCTCACGCGCTGGCAGAGCGCCCGTTAGACGACCCCCGCCCGCGATAGCCGTGCATAGGCACGACACAAGTCGCAGCTTCGGGCTCAACAGTCTGTTCGTCAGCGCCGTCAAGCGGGTCATCGATCACGTCTCCTGTAGCTTCTGCCCAAGCTTGCCGCATTTCGTGCAGCGGCGGGAAGACGTATGTGCGTGAACGCTCACCGTCGTGTTCCCGCAACCGCGGACCCTCACGGACTGATACACCGAGCGTTCTGACCAGGAAGGTGCCAATCTCGCTCGGGGACGCCGGGCGGCGGTCATTGCCAAAGTGACGGCGCGCGCCCTTGAACACGTCGTCCTTGCGCACGATTGTCTCCGACGACGCATTGAGCCGCACGGGCGTGGTGTCGTCATCGGGTCGAAACTCGCCGCTCACCAGCACGTCACGCCACCATCGACGCCGCGTGTCGTACGAGTGCAGACGCTGCTCAACCAGCCATTCAGTCAAAGGGGCGCGGCGAAGATTGACCTTCGAAAAGTCGTGGCGCAGCAGGTCGTAAAGCATGGCCGCCAGACCGCCGTCCTCCATCTCTTCATCGAGCGCCTTGAAGAACGCATGGTCCTGCTCCCGACCATTGCCAACCTCAAGAACGAACCAACGACGGCCACCCGAACCAGCGGGCACAACCCAATCCTCATTCGAGGCGAGCATCAGCCGCAGATAGTTTCTCCCGGCGTACGGATCGAGGCCCTTGCGCTCATAGTCGAATTCCTCCGCTGTCGCGAGGGACTTGAGCACACCTTCCGCCCGCTTGTCGCCCGCCCAAAATGTTTCTTCGATCAAGGCGAACAGAAGACTTTCTAAGTGTGCGTTGAACCGACCGGTGATGCGTTCTCCGGAAGTGATCGGCATGGCGCTAGGAGCCAACAATCGAATCATCCACTCGCCGAGTTTGCTCTTACCCGTCCCCTCCGCCCCCTTCAGCACAACGTGCGTGCCTGGCTTGATATGAGGTTGTTGTGCGAGTTGAGCGAGCCAAGCAATCAGCCATCGGAAGCGGTCGGCGTCTCCGCGGCAAACATTGCGATAGATGTGGCCTAGAAGCAGCTTCCAGGACCCCTTCTTAGGCTCAACAGCAAAGCCTTGATGGGCGTTATAGTAGCCTTCCGGGCAGGCAAGCGGATGCCCTTCGGGAGCGGGGAAAAAGCCATACCCGTTGTACTGGCGCCGCTCCGTCCAACCTAGCCAACGCGGCAAGAATCGCCGAATGACAATTTCACCCCGCTTCGTCATATCTTCGTAGTATGCGTTCTCGAATAGATTATTGAGGCCTTGCTTATCGACAAACTCACTCTGCGCGTCGTGCCGAAGAACCATATAGCGGGTTTTTCCGCCGATCTTAACGACCGCCCAACGCTCATTCATTTGCTTCAGGGCGGTATCCATTTGCCCAAACGGCACAACAAAGCCGCCAACCTCGGGGAGCGTGAAAACGTTCTTTGTATTTGCTTGGCTACTCATGACTCTTTCCTCTATGTTTCAAAGTCCGTACGCCACGGCGTACAAATCTGGACCGTCTGTTTTCGATGGGGATGTTCTCGGCGGCAATACGTAAGCCTCAAGCCGGTCGGCCGAGAACCAGCCGTCGGCAAGCATCTTGGCGATGTAATCAGCGACGCAATGGTCGTCTTTATGTGAGTGCAAACAACCGGCAGCGCCGCTGTTCGTCACAAAGAACGCGCTGTCACTCTCATCGCCCGCGTTGGAGTGCAGCTCATCGAATGGGCATTCGCACTCGATGAGGCCATCTCTCTCATCGCGCTTGTCGGCGCGGACGCGCTCATTCGCGCAATCCCATATGAGATCGCCAAGCGCGTAGCGCTTGTTGATGGGGTTGGCATGGACGCGCGCTGGCTCCGCAGTTCGGCGCTCATCGACGCGTGCGCGGCGTTCGGCTTCCAACCGGCGACGCGGTTCCTCCCACGCCTGCTGCCATTCGGCGAACTTGTCGCCATTGAGATCAAGCGCATCGCCGGGCACGTATCGGCTTCCGACTCCGTCCAGCAACCGGGGCAGGTAGAAGGCGCCGTTGGTGTCGAAGCGTGCGGTGTCTGCCGCAAAGCCCAGCGCATGCGCCAGCGGCTCCATCACCTCGCGACGCCAACGTAGGGCGAATGCACGCGAAGATTCACCGGGCCGACGAGTAAATGGCTCTGCCAGGACGATGACCACACGTGTCTTGGCAATGGGATTGTGGTGCACGACGATCCAGACGGTTCCGTAGTCATCGAGCAGGTGATCGTCGATGATCTGCACATCGCCAAGTATCGCGGGGCTAAATCCGTCTGCTATAAGCTTGTTTAGACAAGCTTCAACCGTCGGCTCACAGAGTGTCTTGCCGTCCGGTCCAGTGCGACGAATCTTCGTGATCTCTTTGCCGTCGCTCGGGGAGCGATACACGGTCGCGCACAAGCCAAGTTCGATGAGCCGCGCGATCACGGCATCGAAGGCAGCATCCCCTTTGTCATAGTCGAGGACGCAGAAGCTCAGCGCCCAGACATTCGCTTGAAGCCGCTGAACGATCTTTCCCTGCTCAGTTCCCACAAGCCGACCGGGCATGAACAGCGGCAACTCTTCCTTGGGTTTGTCGTAGGGATTGGCAAGTAGGCGCAGAAAGTGTCCCTGCCATATTTGGACGGGAATCCAGTGACACCAGAACTTCTGCGGCGCGAATGATACCCACACCGGATCGAGAGCGTGGGCTCCATACTGTTCGACGAGCTGTTGAGGATCGGGAAGTGCCTGCGCTAGCGAGTTGGAAAGTTCAGTCGCGTATCTCAGCTCATGTTGACGAGGCGGGCGCAGGCGTGATCCTACGGTCGAAGCAAGCTTAGCCATTTGCATCGCTCCCTTCCGGCACCACGAACAGCACCCGCGCACCGAGCCGTACATGCTCGGGCGCGGCGCCGTCCTTCATCATCTGCTGTAGCTTGCGTATCGAGATGCGCAGCTTCGCCGCCATCTCTTCCGGCGTCAGGAACACTATTCCGGCATTGACTTTGATCATCATTAGTACCTCTCGGGTTTGACAGTCGCCGCACGTTGCGGCGCTGTGCATAAGATGGCCCGAGAGGCGTACAGGCGGCTATCCGCGATTCGACATTCCGCCTACGAAAGTCGTCCGCGCCAATGCAGGTAAGGATCAGGAATGCCGCATGCGGATGATGTCCCGGAGAATGGGGCCGAGAGCCTTACAGGCGGTCAACCGCGATTCGACATTCCGCCGACGAAAGTCGTCCGCGCCAATGCAGATAAGGATCAGGAATGCCGCCTGCGGATGATGTCCCGGAGAATGCGAGCGTGGCAATCCACGGGAGCCTGGTCGAGCAGAAGCTCTTGACGGATGACCTTGGCGAACTCGTTGCCTTGCCGCACGGCTTCGCGAGTCGCGTGGTCAAGGACTTCCCTGCGGCCTGAGTAGATGCGCAAGGCCCTTTGGCGCCTCATAGAGCCGAACCATGCGGCCGCATCTGGACTCTCAAAAATGAATGCAATAGCCGCCTCCGCCGAAGGCTTGCGGCCTTCGATTTCCTCAAAGTGATCCCGTACGGAATCGACCAACTCTATGAGGCCCACACTGTCTACAGTGGCTCGGCGCCTCCTTTTGACGCAAAAACCTTTCACGTGACGGTGCGCAAGGGTCATGAGCAGCTTGCGTTCCCAGACGGGGTCACGTTGGTCGACCCCGTAGAGCGTGCAGAGGGCAGATAGCCGCGCTGGGATTTCAGCAGCAAGGTTTGCTGTCGGGTCTAGCGGGGTACGGAGTCGCCCTCGGTATACCGGCCACTTAGCTGATGATCCTTTGCCCATAGGCCACTCCTTGCCGACTTGCCGACGCCCGCTCAGAAACGCACCAACCGCAGCACCTTTTCGCGTTCTACAAGTAGTTCCATATCGTGTGCCTCGGCCTCGTAGCCCTTGCCGTATCGTCCAGCCATGCCCTGCACAGCGTGGCCCACGAGACGCTCGCGTGCTTCTGCATCGCGGGGCGCGAACCTCTTCAAGGCATCGATGAACGTATGACGAAGAGAATGAAATGACAGCCTGGGACGCTTGATTCCCAACTTCCGAAGGTATCTCGAGAAGGCTTTGCTAGGTGCATCCGACAGCCGCCCACTCTTGTGGATTGGCAAATCCGGAAAAAGATCATCGGAGCGAGATTCCACGTATTCTAGGAAGCCAAGCTCCACGAGCCGAGGATGGAGAGGAACCGAGCGGATACTCGACCTCTCTTTCAATCTCAGCTGTGCACCGAAGTAGATGTAGTGCAGATCGCCGTGCCGCAGGATGGCAGACTTCGAAAGCTGGCATAGCTCATTCAGGCGAGCCCCCGTGTAGAGGCTGAGCAGCGAGAGCCAATACAGGTGGCTGGGCATGGCCGGGTGAAGAGAGACAAGAAGTTTTTTCAGCTCATCAGAGTTGAACGGACCGCCCTGGTCGTTGCCTCCGTTGCCATTACCGAGTGCGAGCGACTTACCACTGAAAGGGTTGATCACACCCTCATAGTTGCGCTGGGCGTAATCAAACAGCCGCCCCAGCACACCCCATTTCTTGCGGATCGTGGCCGGAGCCTGCCGCGGCAGACCCGTCTGCGCGGCCTTGCGGCTCGCCTCGACGATGCCGTACTCCCGTAATCCCTTTCTCTTGTTCCAATTGCCCGGGACGGAGAGGAGGACCTCCTTGAACGCCTTAGCGTCGTCCTTGCCGTACTTCGTGATCTCCTTGTCGCCATTAACGGCAATCAAATCCCGTACTGTGGCTCTGATCGTTTCGGTCCGCTCGTTGGTCAAAGATTGGCCGCGTTCGCTGATGTAGGCCTCGCAAAGGACCGACAAGCTCGGTGTTGATGACGGCGACCGACCTTCACCTGGGCCAGGCTTCTGCACTGCCCTGGAACCGATGGGCAAGTCGTCGTGAGGTGGTCGCACGAAGAACGACCCCTCTTCCTCATCTACAAACCAGAACATGCCCCTATCGTCGTGGGCGACGCGATTCCAAAAGCTCAAGAGCGTATTCGCAATCGCGAATACGAACTCATGGTCTTCACTATGCGGTGGGTTGAAATACTTCCGAACCAGCTCCTCGACCCAAGCTAGCTGGCCCATAGCGAGGTCGTGAGAGACGCGCCTGTGGCGATCTGCTGCACATGCCGCAAAGGCACGGGCAGCTGTCCCCCATGTGTCATTCTTGTCCAGCCCAACGCTCGGAAGAGGGACAATCTCGCCGCGCCACAAGGCTTCGGGCTCGGTCTTTATGCGTTCAGCGGCTTCGTAGCGCTTCACTTGCTCTGCAAAGCGGGCCGTTTCGTACATGTAGGCGCAGGCGTGCTCCACGCTGTCGAAGCAGCAACCGTGCTTGCCCGCTATTCGCTGTGGACCGCCCGAGCCCCCAGCGGGCGGCGGTACAGCCTCGCCGAGCAGCTTGTCCCACTCCTGATAGAGCTCCTGCATGACCGCATGCGCCCGCCGCTTCGCCTCGCGCGCGTCGCGAGTTCCCAAGGAGCGGGTCACGTGCGTCGCCCCTACGACGCCTTGATATTGCGAGGGTACGCGGGGATGGATCTTGTAGGTTTTCGAGCCCTTGGGCAGGTAAGGCTTGACCACGATGACGGGTCCCATTGTGAACCAGGTTTGTGCATCGGATCACCGTGCACGTCCCATGCCACAACAGCCGAAAATCAAGCTCCATTCAGCGACATCAACGAGTTAACCGTTCCCTCGCCTGATGATGGTGCGGACGGTGGGAGTCGAACCCACACGGCGTTGCCGCCTCAGGATTTTAAGTCCTGTGTGTCTACCAGTTCCACCACGTCCGCGCCGCGCCCTTATGGGCCGGCAAAGCGGGCCGCGCAATCACTCCGCGCGGGTCGGCGCGCCATGCCGGATGGCGCCCAATAGGAGCACGTACAACAGCAGGCCGTTGAGGCTGTGCCACAGGAAATGCGTGCCCACCCCGCGCCCGCCACGCACCGCCCAGCGGCACAGCTCGAGGTCGATAGTCCGGAAGGTCATGGCGGCGAGGAAAAGGAAGGCGGCGGCGAGGATATAGCCGGCGGCGCGGTGGCCCCGCACCAGCAGCGCGCCGCCCACCAATACGAGCGCGGCAAACGCCGGCGTATAGCCTAAGGTTCCGTTGAAGCAGCGCTTGCCTGCCCCGCGCGTCATCGGCAACAGCTCGTTCGAGCACTGAATGCCCTGCGCATATCTGACGCTGAAGTAGAAGCCGATGAGCGCCGCGATGACGACCAGCCACGGCATGCCCGCATAGCGGCGCAGCGCGTAGCCGAGATAGCCGAGCATGAACAGCGAGATCGGCACCGTGTCGAACGGGATCGCCCACACCGTCGCATAGGTATGGAACATGAAGCTGCCGATGCCGATGCAGATGACCAGCACGATCAGCAGCCATTCGAACAGCGCCCAATCCTTGCGCGGAGAGCGCGCCAGCTGCACGGCGGCGATCAGCCCGGCGATGATGAAGGCGCCGTTGGAGATGGCATTGAGCGGCTCGGCCCAGAAGCCTGGATCGCCGCCGCGCTCGCAGTAATTGTAGACCTTGCCCCAGTCCATCCCTGCTCCTTGCGGAGCAGCGAATAGCGAATAGGGAGTAGCGAATAGACTTGGTGAGATCTCTATTCGCTATTCGCTACTCACTATTCGCTGGCTCTCAGTCCTTGCGCGCTTCGCGCATTGCGCGGTCGAACTCGGCCCAGGTCATGAAGTGCGGCTGGTGCTTGCCACGCGGCCGCCAGCGCAGGCCACCCTTGCTGACCACGAGTTCGCCGAACTTGCCATCGTTGTCGGCGACGACGAATACGATACCGTTCTCCTCGCGGCTCAAGGGATGACTGGTGATGTTCACCTCGACCGAGTGGGCCATCTTAAGTCTCCTTTCGCGCCCCGGAGATATGTGAACCGCTAATCCTTCTTCTCCGGTGCCACGACGCGGATGTGCAATTCGCGCAACTGCTTCGGCGCCACCTCGGACGGGGCGCCCATGAGCAAGTCGCTGGCCTGCTGGTTCATCGGGAACAGCGTGACCTCGCGCAGGTTCTTGGCGCCGACGAGGAGCATGACGATGCGGTCGATTCCCGCTGCCATGCCGCCGTGTGGCGGTGCGCCATACTGAAAGGCGCGGTAAAGCCCGCCAAAGCGGCTCTCCACCTCGGCCTGTCCGAGGCCCGTGATCTCGAACGCCTTCACCATCGTGTCGGGTCGATGATTACGCACCGAGCCGGAGGCGATCTCGTAGCCGTTGCAGACGACGTCGTACTGATACGCCTTGATGTGGAGGCGCTCCTCATCCGACTTCGCGGCTTCCAGCGCCTGCAGCCCGCCCTGCGGCATCGAGAACGGGTTGTGCGAGAAGTCGATCTTCTTCTCGTCCTCGTTCCACTCGTAGAACGGGAAGTCGACGATCCAGGCGAGCGCGAACTTGCCCTCGTCGATGAGCTTCAGTTCCTCGCCG
Organism: Hyphomicrobium sp.; assembly: GCF_009026145.1. Lineage (GTDB taxonomy): Bacteria > Pseudomonadota > Alphaproteobacteria > Rhizobiales > Hyphomicrobiaceae > Hyphomicrobium_A. Next base: position 81,545 of record NZ_WBUE01000006.1, on the reverse strand, counting down.
ATGCGCGAACGCGCCTCACCGGCGAACTTGTAGAACCGCGCCGGGTTGCCGGCCGTGAAGAATACGGCGTCACCAGCGTTCAGTCCGAGCTGTCGCCGAATAGCTTCCGTCCGTTCCGAACCGATATTTTTAGCGAGCGGTCCGCTCCATTCATAGTACTTCGACCAAAATGACGCCGCCGCATCAGGGTCAGTCTGATTGAGATGCTCTAGAATTCTAACAAGGAATTTGCGGTCCAACTCGGTGAGCTGGCTTCCCACATCGCTGGGACCAGCACCACCAGAAATGGCCACCAGCTGATCAGAGATCGCGGAGAAGTGCTGGTGAAACTCTGAGTCAATACTTACGCTCTCTTTTGGACGCCAAAAGATGTAGCCCAGGCCCGGCTGCCCCTCGCCCTGCGCCCAGGAGTTCATGCGGTCGCAGAAGGCTCGGCTGCCGCCGCCCGGCGCCGGGATCGCCCACACGCGCACCTTCGGGTCTTTCTCGATCATGCCGGCGAAGATCTTGAAGCCCGAGCCGCGGAAGTGCTCGGTGACATCCTGCATCTCGATCGGGTTACGCAGGTCCGGCTTGTCGGTGCCGTACTTGGCGATCGCCTCGTCATACGGAATGCGCGGCCATTTCTGTGTCACGGACTTGTCGCCGGAAAATTCCTCGAACACGCCGGTGATCACCGGCTCCATGGCCGCGAAGATGTCGTCCTGCTCAACGAAGCTCATCTCCACGTCGAGCTGATAGAACTCGCCCGGCAGGCGGTCGGCGCGCGGGTCCTCGTCGCGAAAGCAGGGCGCGATCTGGAAGTAGCGGTCGAAGCCCGAAACCATCAGCAGCTGCTTGTACTGCTGCGGCGCCTGCGGCAGGGCGTAGAACTTGCCGGCGTGGATGCGCGAGGGGACGAGAAAGTCGCGCGCGCCCTCGGGCGAGGATGCGGTGAGGATCGGCGTCGAGAACTCGAAGAAGCCCGCTTCCACCATGCGCTTGCGAATCGAGGCGACGATGGCGAGGCGCTGCATGATGTTCTTGTGCAGGCTCTCGCGGCGCAGATCGAGGAAGCGGTACTGCAGGCGCAGGTCTTCCGGGTAGTCTGGCTCGCCGAACACCGGCACGGGCAGCTCCTTCGCCGCCGACAACACCTCGATCTCGGTGGCGAACAGCTCCACCTCGCCGGTCGGCAGCTCGGGGTTGACCGTCCCTTCGGGGCGGGCGCGCAGCTCGCCGTCGACGCGGATCACCCACTCGGAGCGCACGCTCTCCGCTGTCTTGAAGGCGGGGCTGTCCGGGTCGGCGACCACCTGCGTGATGCCGTAGTGGTCGCGCAGGTCGATGAACAGGAGGCCGCCGTGGTCGCGCACGCGGTGCACCCAGCCGGAGAGCCGCACCGCCTTGCCGATATCGGGTGACCGCAGCGCGCCGCAGGTGTGCGAGCGGTAGCGATGCAGCGGTGCTGACCCAGCCGGCGCCGTTTCCGCCTTCTTCGACTTACTCTTAGCCTTCGCCTCAGCCATCGTGCGTCCCGTTGCGTGCCGCAAATTGTCCTGAAAGTTGGCGCGAAAAGCGCATGCGCTCAGCGGGTTGTCAAGGATCGGAATTTCCTGCCTTTCGGAGCAACGTCTCAGCGTTCCGGCTGGGCGGGGCGTCCGGCTATGATGCTTGAGACTGACTGATATCGGATGAGCTCTCCAGAGAGGTAAAGGCGCGCGAATGATCGAAGGCACTTGTCTCTGCGGCGCGGTCCGCTGGAGCTTTGACGGACTCCCCCAGTCGGCCACGGCCTGCAATTGCACGGCCTGCCGGCGTTACGGGGTGCTCTGGGCATACGACTACGAGAACGAGCGGATCCGGATATCGGGTCCGACCCGTGCGTATATCCGCGGCAGGCACCTCGGTTTTCATTTTTGTCCGGACTGCGGGTGCGTTGCCTATTGGCGCGGGCTCGTGCCCGATGCGCATGGGCGCCGCAGGATTGCGGTCAATCTGCGCCTCGCCGAGCCCGGGGCGGTGGCCGCCATCATCATCGACCACTTCGATGGGCTTGAAAGCTTTGAGGACTTGCCGCGCGACGGCCGCTGCGTCGCCGATATGTGGTTCTAACTGCGCGCGCCACGCCACAAAGGCGTGCTTCTGCGATGTTCAGTGCAGCGCCGGGCGCGCCACAGCGGACAGCTCCGAGCTCTGCTCCTGCAGTTGCTCGGCCAGCGCCTGGGCAACCTCCAGCTCGATGGCGTACGGCGCCTCGTCGTCGAAGCGCAGGAGCACCATACGCTCCCCGGTCGCGTGCCCCACGGCGCATGTCTTGGGCAGGCGCGTCAGCTCGCCCGCGGCTCCCGCCGGCCGCGCAGCGGCGACCGACTCGAGCACCGGCACGAGATCGGCCGCGACGGCGGATGGAATGCTGATCGCGTGCCGCCGCCCCTCCGCGTCGACGAACGTCAGCTCGAAGCGGCGCCCGTCCGGCGAGACGGCCGTTTCAGTCAGAGTGGTTGCAAGGAACGTTTTCATCGCCGACCCCCCAGGTAAGCGTAGGGTGCATAGTGGGCGCAAGTCCATAGCGCCCACAAGGACTTTGCGCCGCGCGTCAAGAAGAAGTCGCCGCCCTGTGCCCAAAAAGAAATAGCGCGGCCGAAGCCGCGCCATTTTTCAAGCAGCGTGCCGCGCTCACGCGCGGTTCAGCCAGTCGTCGATATCCTTTTTCACCTGGTCCTTGGCGTAGCCGTAGCGCGCCTGGATCTTCCCCTCGAGCTGCTCGCGGTTGCCGTTGATCTGGGCGAGGTCGTCGTCGGTGAGCTGGCCCCACTGCTCCTTAACCTTGCCGGTGAACTGCTTCCAGTTGCCTTCAACGCGGTCCCAGTTCATGCGTCTCCTCCAAATTGCACACGCCGGCACAACGCGCGATGGGAACGCGCGTTCCCTGGGATGACAACCAAAAGGCAAACGAAAAGGCCGCGGGTGAGGCTCCCGCGGCCCTTCGCTTCAAGCGCAGTGGCGTCGATTAGCGGCCGCCGTAGGTGTTGCCGCCGAACACGCCGTGCACGCTGAACGAGCTGTCGGCAGACGCGGGAGCTGCAATACCGGCGAGCGAAGAGATGCCGAGCAGAGCGGCGAGGACGAAGGTCTTCATGGGTAGTCTCCTTTGGGTTTGCGGTTGCGACGTTGCGGACTGGCTGACAAGTGCCAGCGCTTCCGTGCTCTCGTTATGCCGAACCGCGCCCGCGATCTGAAATGCCGAGTGCCTCTGGAATCGATGCCCAGCCGCTATGAAACGCGGAGAGATGCCAGGCAACATCGTGCCCTCCTTCCGCGAATTGGTGGTTGATAGCCGCTGGCTATGGAGACCAAAGACAATGCGCATTTCGATCAAAGGCGAGATATCGCTAATCTCGCCTTTCGAGACTTGCCGCTGCGATCATTTCGGTCACTATGAGAAGGACGCGACCCATGCTGCGCATCGTCATCCTCATCGCCACGCACGCCGCCGCGCTCGGCCTCGGCTTTCTCATCGGTATCTACGCGCTGCCGATCCTCACTGCGCCCAAGGGGCCCGACGCGGCGATGCTCGAGGCGACGGCGACGGGCGCGCTTTACAAGGGCCGCTTCGAGCGCAACCTCAAAGGCAGCGATTTCGTGCACTGGGGCGAGGGCGAGGTGCGCGTGCTGCCCGACAAAATCGCCCACGCGGGGCGCTTGGCGCCGGGGCCCGACTACAAGCTGTACCTCACGCCTGAGTTCGTCGACACCAAGGAAGGGTTCCTGGCCATCAAGGACAAGGCGCGGCGCATCGGCGACGTGAAGACGTTCGACGGCTTCATCGTCGACGTGCCGGCGGGGGTGGATGTCAGTGCATACACCACCGCCATCGTCTGGTGCGAAGCCTTCAGCCAGTTCATCACCGCCGCGAAGTATCGGTGATGGGCTGCCGGCACCGCTGACTAGATGGCCGCTCGCGAGCGCGCACCTTCATGGTCTCAGCGCCCCATTCAGGGCCGCCGCCAACAACGCGTGGTCAAACGGCTTAGGGATGAAGCCGAGGATTTGGGCAGGCGCGGCGCGCGCACGCGTCTCGGCATCATAGTAGGCGCTGACGATCAGCGAGGGGATGTTAAACCGCCGCCGGATCTCAATAGCGGCGTCGACGCCATCGCCGCCACCTGCCAGGCGGATATCCATCAACACCAGATCGGGTCGTTTCTCGTCCGCCAAGGCGACGGCCTGCTGCGCCGTGCCGGCGAACCCCACCACCTGATGGCCCGCCTTGAGCACCGCCGCTTCGATGTCCATGGCGACGAACATCTCGTCCTCGACGACGAGGATGCGGCGGGGCGCGCCGTCGTCCGCGGATGCGCGCCGACCATGGGGAGCGTGCGTTTCGAAGCCTGGCTCTGAGGACATTCACCGCGCCTACGGAAAGCAGCCACAACGTTTGTGCACTGCACCAAGTTCCGTTTTTAAAAAGCCGGGAATGCTTATAGGCAAAATCTATTTTGCCATAGTCAAGGTCGATGATAGAAGGACGACCAAGGATGTGGGGATAAACCTGCACCAGCTCGGGAGGACAGGATGAAGCTCAAAGAAACGGCTCGCCGCCCTGGGATCAACCGCCTGCCGTCGAACTTGACGCCGCGCCAGCGGGCGCTTGTCGCCGCCACCGGCAACGACGCGCGACGCGGTTTCTGGGCCGTGGAATTGCTCGAGCGGCGCGACGCGGTCGCGCGCTGGCGCGGACAGCCGGGCTGCACGATCCACGAGGTGATCCAACGCATCAACGGGCTGCCGGCCTGAGTACTCCTTTTGGGCTTCTGACAACCGGCAGCACTATTGGCCGAGCTCAAGCGTGTGGGATAGCGTTCCTACATGCTGCATCGCGCGTTCTGCTCGGACATCGTTGCGGAGACTGTCGTCGTCGCGTCGGTCTTGCTCGCGGCATCCGGCGCGCAGGCGCAGACCCCGCCGTATTTTCCGACCTCGCACGCCGCCGTCGAGAAGATGCTCGCGATGGCCGAGGTGAAGGAAAGTGACTTCCTCATCGACCTCGGCTCGGGCGACGGGCGCATCCCCATCACCGCCGCGCAGCGTTTCGGCGCTCGCGGCCTCGGCGTCGACATTGATCCCCAGCGCATCGTGGAGGCGAACGACAACGCAAGGCGCGCCGGCGTCGCCGACAAGGTGACGTTCCGCAAGGAGAACCTTTTCGACACCGACATTGGCCGCGCCTCGGTGCTGACGCTCTACCTGTCGCTGAAGATCAACATCGGCCTGCGCCCGCGCATCCTGAAGGAGATGCGCCCCGGCACGCGCGTGCTCTCCAACGACTTCAACATGGGCGACTGGCTGCCCGACAAGTGGGAGCGGGTAGGCGACCGCGTCGTCTATCTGTGGATCGTGCCGACGCAGGTCGCGGGAAGGTGGCGGCTGACGTTCGACGCGGCGGAGGGGGCGCGCGCAGCGGACCTCAAGCTCGCGCAGCAGTTCCAGGAGCTGTCGGGGAGCGCCACCATTGATGGCCAGGCCGTGCCGCTGCGCGACGGCATGGTGACGGGCGAGCAGGTCGAATTCGTGCTCGATGTCGGCCACGGCGAAGCGAAGCGCTTCAAGGGGCGGCTCGTCGACGGCCACCTCGAAGGCGAGGGCTGGCGCGCGATCCGGCAATAGCGAAGCGCCGAGCCATGGGCTAGCGTGCACGCCACGGGGTTTCGCACGCTTCACGGGGGACGCATGGCACTTTCGATCGCCGGCTGGCTGGTGGGCCAGGCGCGCTACCGGATGTCGGTGCTGTCCGACGCCGCCGCCGTGTCGTGGCGCCCGAAGACCTTCGCGCTCGCACGGCTGCAAGGCGAGGCATCGAACCTCGCTGCGGCCGGGCGATTCCTCGTCACCGCCATCGGCATCATCCTCATCATCGAGGCGGCCTTCTCGCTTGTCTTTGACACCGCCTTCTCCGACTTCGTCCACCACCTGTTCCCGATCTTCGTCGCCGCAACCGGTGGCTTCACGATCTATCTGTTCCTCAAGCTGCTGTTGACGCGCGGCATCACGCTTATCCGCACGCTGGAAGCCACGTTCTACGTCGGCGGCGCGGCGCTGCTGGTCATGATCGGCGGCATCTTCCTCATGCTCACCGTCGACTTCGCGCTGAACTACGCCAGCGTCATGGGCAGCGGTTGCGCGCCGCGCACCATCATGTGCCTCGTCAGCGGCAACATCCAGCACGAGTACGGCACGCTGGCCGACGGGCACACGTACGAGAGCCAGGGCGTCAGCTTTCCCTTCATCTTGCTGTGGATCGCGGTGTCGACGTTCTACTTCACGCATGTGGCAGCGACGGCCCTGAAGGCGACGATGGGGGTGGCACGCTGGCGCACATGGCTCGCCGCCATGGCGTCGCTGCTGCTCCTGGCGCCCGCCTATCTCGTCCTCATCAATGGCATCTACCGCCTGCTGTACAGCTGAGCCGAACGGCGCGCCGTGTGTACGGCACCTCTCACATTTTCTCTGCCGTGATCGCCTCGAAGGAGACGGGGAAAAGCGCATTGACCCTAAACTGCCTGACGCTCCGGGTCTGAAGGTCGACCGCCGCAAAATACTGCGGGTAGTCGTAGATCGGATGCAAAGGAGTTCCACCAAAGAGCCAGAAGGTGAACATGGAAAGGGAATAGTACATGCGCTGCAGCGTGCGCGCTGTGAGGCGACCCTTCGGGTGCGAGAAATCGCCGATCAGCAGCTTGCCGCCCGGCTTCACCATCCTCGCCAAGTGAGCGAGCACGATCTTCATGGTGGGCTCAGTGAATATGTTCAGGAAGAAGTTGGCGACGACGACGTCATAGTAAGCTGGGCGCTCGTGCTCGAGCACGTCAGAGCAGATGACCTCGATGGAGTCCTCGGCGCCCGCAGCGCGGAATTTCACCGCGGCGCGCTCGAGCATCGCCGGCGATGCATCAAGGACCGTCAAGGCCACGTGGTGATTTGCAGCCAGGACGGCATCCTCGCCCCCGCCGACGCCGGCGTACAAGATCCGGCCACCGGGTTGCAGCTCGCTAATTTGCGATGCCTTGAGGGCGTGGATCTGGCCCCCGCTATAGAGGTTTGCCGCTGCATCGTAGAGCCAAGCCAGCCGGTCGTAGCTCTCACCTGAGTGCTGCATGCTATCGCTCCGTGACTATGATTGTGGGTTGGAGTGGCCGCGATAGCACGCGAAACGGCACGCCATCGTTCCCCGCGGAACTGCGCTGGCATTTGGCCCTTCACGGATCTGGAGTGCTTTTCACCCGACGGCCCGCTGGCGCATGTGGCTCGCGGCGATGGCATACAGAATATCGTGCGTGGTGTCGGAAGAACGACATACGTGCGCGCAGCTCCCGGCGGGGGAGTCACCGGGAGCCCGCGGTGAGCATCACGTCGAGGTGGTTACTTCGTCTCGCCGTGGTGCTCCGGCGTACGGTCGGACGTCTCACCCTCAGCGGTCTTATCGACCTGGGTGTCCGGGGTAGGCGTTGCCTTCTCCGGTGTGCGGTCCGACGTTTCGGTGTCGGGCGTCTGTCCTGATGGCGCGCCCTTGGCCTCCTCGGCCGCGCCCTGCATGCCCTCGTCCGGCGTACGGTCGGACGTCTCGCCCGCAGCGGACTTGTCGACCTGAGTGGCCGGGGTCTGCGTTGCCTTCTCAGGCGTACGGTCCGACGTTTCGGTACCAGGCTTCTGGCCCGCCGGCGTGCCGGCGGCTTGCTCGGCGCTCAGCACCTTGTCCGCCATATCGCCGGCCACGACCTGCGGCGCCAACAGCGATAGCGCGGCGGCCATGGCAGCGGCGGCGATGGTTCTGGTCATTTCGACCTCCTTGCCCCCGCGTCGGGATAAAAACGCCGCGCGCACAAGGCGGTTTCATCACGATTGCGTATAATGCTCAGGGTTAAGGCATGCCGCTCAACAGGGAAGCGCAAGACGCCGCAATTCCGCAGCGTGCTCGGCGCGCGCCAGGTCGGCGACGAACGCCTCGACCTCGGCGACATTCATGCTGCGGACGTCGTAGTATCTCTCACCGCGCGCAACGACGACGATGTCCGATGCCGCCGCCTGCACGGCGCCGCCCTCGATGATGAAGTCAGCCTCCAGCTTGCTGATCTCGATCGCCTTGTGAAAGCGCATCGCCGCCTCAGCCTCGCTCGATTTCGTCCGCGTTGCGGCTTAGCGGGTAGTCCTCGCTGTCGTAGAGGGCGCGGATGTCGGCAATCTCGAAGCGGTCGTCGCCCACCTCCATGACAGTGCCGCGCTGCATCATCTGCGGCAGCTCCTCGATGGTGAAGCGGATGGCTTCGGCGCCGCTGGCAAAGCGGCGATAGGAGACCGGCCGCTTGCGGGCACCAGTGCCCGCACTCGAATAGATCTCAGCGGGCGCGTCATAGGCGAATTTTTCCATCGATCCTCATAGCATAGATGCGCGCCTGGCGCACCTTGTGGCCGGTGCGCGCCGCTGACAGCCGTCAGGCGGCGCTGCGCGGCCGGTACGTGACGGGGCGCGTGCGCCCTGGCTGGCTGGCGCGCCGCACGTGGAACTCACAGTATGGATGCCCATCCTGCTTGCGCTGGCCGCAGAAGTGGAAGCCGGGGAGCTGCGGGTCGCCGATCGGCCAGCGGCAGTCGTTCGGCAGCAGCGTCGTCATCGTCTTGCGCTGCGCGAGCGGAATGTCGAGCTCGTCCTGCGGCACCGGCCACGGCGGGCTTTTGATGGGGTCCATGACGTATCCTTCACATGCGAGTGGCGGAAGCGCGGCCACCTAGCGCTTCTTGCCGGCCTTGTACGAGGGGATGGCGAAGGTCGAGGTGACGGTCGAGGCGACCGCCGCAACGCTCTTCTGCTTCTTCGGCTTCCTGATCTCGCGATTGGACTTCTGCTGACCTTTGGGCACGTGGGCCTCCGTCGCTGTGTTCATCTTCAATGCACCAGCGCATCAGACCGGCGAAGACGTGCGCAACAGCTCGCTCTCGCGCGCGACACGCTCGTACGCCTCGGCGATGGTCTTGATGCGGTAGAGCTGCTCGCCGCCTTCGTTGGGCAGCACGCGCAACACCTTGTAGGAACGCGCCGAAGCCGGCACGGCTCTATTCGAGGGAACGAAATCGACCATCTGGCCGACCTTGAACTTGCTGGGCACTAGGCGTCTCCGCGTGGTGGCAAAGCCGCCTGAAGCACAGCGGATTCGACTTGGGGGCCGTCAGAGAGAGGCAAAACGGCGATGGCAGCCGGCTCGCCGCGTTGGTCCGCCGACACGCCGAGGGAATAGCTAGTCAGCGCAATGCGTCAAAAATATATAGCACGTATGGTGCGTATATGCGCTCGCAATCGCCTGGTTTGCGCCGGCGCGCGGATATAGCGCGCATATAGGGTAAACCGTGCGTTTGCGACACGTCACAGCGTCTTGGCTCAAAGTGCCGCCGCGGCGGCGAGCAACAGACCGCCGATGATGGCGATGTTCGAGGCCCAAACGTTCTGCAGCGCTTCGCGCTCCTCGCCCGGCGGCATGTCCCAGAAGTTCGCCATCACCACCGAGGCGGCGATGGTGAATAGGATGAGGCCGAGTGCTGCGGGGACGATGAGCACGCCGAGCATCAGGCCGGCGCCGCACACCAGCTGGAAGACGCTGGCCACATAGAGCGCCTGGCGCGGCATGGGTACGCCGCGCGCCTCGAACAGCGGGATGATCTTTTCCGCCGCGGGGCCGAAGTGGCTGAGGCCCCCGTAGACGAACAGCGCGCCGATGAGCAGTTGGCCGAGCGCGATAAGCGCGTTGGTGAGGGTGAATTCCATGCGTCAGGGTCCGCTTGTTGCGTCGTCAGGCGAGAAAGGCGAAGGCGAGGCTCGAGGCCATGACGGCCCAGAAGCCGTAGTCGAGCGCGCCGGGGAACTTGTCGATAAACGCGGGAACCTCGCGGTAGCGCGGCACCATACGGATAAGCCACAGCCCGCCATAGAGGATGAAGGCGACGGCGAACACCGTGGCGGCAGCGGCGGTCGTCTCCGACTGCGGGCCGGAGAGCAGCGCCAAGACGAGACCGATGCCGGCGAAGACGTAGAGAAAGTAGGCGCCAAGCAGGCGCAGCGATTTCCAGAAGCCGGCCGGGTCGCGGCGGTACTGATTAACGCAGGCGGGGATCGAGGCGGCAAGCGCCCCCAGCACCAGAACGAGACCGAGCCACTCCATGCCTCTCTCCGCCGTGCTGACGTTCGCGTATATTGCTAGGGTGCAATCATCCCTATTTGCTCCCCCTGACCGGCGTCAGCGGTAGATGTAGGTGACCGTGAAGGTACGGTCGACGAGCGTGGAGTTCCTGGGCGGGAACGGATAGGCGGTTTGGCGCGCCGCGAACACCACGTTGAAGTCGAGGTCGGGATCGCCGCCGCTCTGCAACAGCTTCACGTCGGCGCGGCTGCCATTTTCATTGAGCACGATACGCACGGTGACGCGGCCGCGCGCCCGCTCGCGCGGCATCGTCCTCTGCAGTGCGCGGATGACGTTGCGCGCGAACTCGTCGTTCTCACCCGAGCGGGTGATGCCGGGTGGGCGCTGCACAGCGGACGAGCCGCCGGGCTCGGCGGCGCTGGAGCCGCCGTCGAACGGCACCGACAGATCGAGGGCCGAGGTCTGCGTGCGTTTCTTCGGCGGCTGCTTCGCCTGCTGTTGTTTGGCCGGCGGCTTTTTTGCCTCCGCCGGCTTGGGCTCTGCCGCCTCGGGCGTCGGGTCCGGCTTGGCCTCCTCGAGGGCGGGGATCGCCTCGGCGGTGAGCTTTGGCGCCTCCTTCTCGGCGGGCGCAGCTTCCGGCGGCGCGGGTGCCGGCTCGGCGACCTCGGGCTGCGGCTCGGGTTGCGCTTCCGGCTCGGGCGGCGGCTGCGCCGGCTGCTCGGCGGGAAGCGCGGCGGTGGGCTGCTGGGCGCCGGGCGGAGTGGTGGCCGGCGTCGGCTGCTCCATGCTGTCCTTCAGCGTCGCCCCGTCGACGATCTCCACGGCGATGGCATCGGCCGCCCCATCCGGCGAGCCGAGCGTGCGCTGGCGGGCAGTGCCCATACCGACGATGGCGACGGCGTGCACGAGGACAGCCGCGGCGAGCCCGAACCAGAACACGCGGTCGCGCTGCTGGCGCAGCCCTGCCAGGTGCTCGCTCGTCGCCGACGCGCTATCCGCCGCCAGCAGGATCTCGTCAGCGTGCATATCGCCCGCTCGCCCTGAGTTGCTCCCTCGTGCGGCCACGTGCGATGGTGTGGCCGCCACGGCGGCAGTTGTCCATGCGATCTAGGCATTTTCAACAACGTGCACGTCGCACACGGCGCCTAAAATGCGGGCGCAGGCCGATAAAATGCGAAAGGGCCCCCTTTGGGGGCCCTTCGTGAGCTCGGCGGCGATCGGCGGTGGCAACCTTCGGGGCCGAGAAGCTTACTGGTTGACGGCGTTCAGGGGCTGAGGCCGGCAACGGCAGGAATGTAGGTCGGATCGAGCAGCTCGGCAAGGTCCCACATCACCTTGCGCGCGGCAGCATCCATTGCCGGGTCCTTGATTACGAACTCGACGCGGCGCCCGTAGGCGGGGTCGATGCCCTTGCTGTAGGGAAGCACGGGCTGCGTGGCTCCGCGGCCGATGGCGGCGAGGCGGTTGGGCGCGATGCCGGCGGCGATGAGGTAGCCGGTGACCGCCTGGGCGCGCGCCTGCGCCATGCTGCGGTTGGTAAAGGCCGGACCCGTCCCGTCCGAGTAGCCGTGGATCTCGATGCGCATGCCGGGGCAAGCCTTGGCCAGGCCGGCGAGGCGGTCGAGCTCGTTGCGCATCGTCGCGTCGAAGTCGAGGCCATGCGCAAAGTGCAGCGGACCGAAGGGCGCGCCGGCGGCGCGGCACGGCTCGGTGGAGATGCCATGGCGCAGCTCGTTCTGCGGCAGCGGGCGCGCCTGCGGCTGGGTCGGCATCACCGGAATGCCAAGGGCTCCAGTCTCAAGCGACGAGGCGTTGTTGTCGTAGGCCGAGGCGCTGGCGTTCGCTCCCGTCTTGCTGCCATCGGCGATGGTGCTGGCGGTCGCCTGACGGCTCTGTGCGCGTGCGCTCTCGACGGCGGCGATCGACCGGTTGATCTCGGCGTTGCGCGCGATGTGGAACTCGCGGTTGCGCTCCTCGGTGCAGCGCGGGCTCGTATCGGCTCCCGACTTGCAGTGCGTCAGGCTGGCCTGCAGCTCGCGGTTGCGCTCCGCTTCGCAACGCGGGCTCGCCTCGTTCTGCGCGCAATGGGACGTGGTGTAGGCGATGGTCTGTGCGCGATTGCGGGCGACGGCCGAGATCGAGCGCTCGATCTCGGCGTTGCGGGCGGTGGCGAAAGCGCGCTCGCGCTCGGCCTTGATGCGCGCCGCCGACGCGGTGGCGATCGCGTTCTGCTGCGCCGCGAACTCGCGGGCACGCTGTGCCAGGCAGCGTGGGCGCTGATCGTCGGCCGACTTGCACGGCGACAGGCTGGCGGCCAGACGGCGGTTGCGCTCGATTTCGACTCTGATCACCGACGCTGTCGCGAGTGCGTTCTGGCGCGCAGCGAAGCGACGCTGCTTCTCGGCCTCGACAGCAGCCAGCGAAGCCTCGATCAACGCGTTCTGTGCGATCTCGAGCCGGCGCTGACGCTCGGCCGCGACAGCAGCGAGTGAGCGCTCGATCTCGGCGTTGCGCGCCGCTTCGTAGGCGCGAACCTGCGCCACGCGTGCGATCGAGGCCTCGGCAAGCTCGTTCTGACGGTCGGCAAATCGCTGCGCGCGCTCGGCCAGGCAGCGCGGCGTGCGCGAGTAGCGGGATTTGCAGTGCGTCAGGCTGAGCGCCAGCTCGCGCGCGCGCCGCGCTTCCACACGCGCGATCGAGGCGTCGATCTCGGCGTTGCGCTGGCGGGCGAACTCGACCTGCTCGATGAGGCAACTGACGCTATCGGCGGCGAAGTAGCAGACGCTGTAGTCGGCGGCGGCGGCGGGAAGGGCGACGGACGATAGTAATAAGGGGAGAAGGGGAGGCATACGCATGACGGGGTCCTCGGCTAAGGGGGCGCGGAGCGCTAAGACGCGCTTGAAAGACCCGTACAAATTGCAGCTATTTTGCTTAAAATTCAGTGCGGTGAGCCACTAAGTTCAGGCCAACACGCAACCCAAAACGAGACGCTCGCGCGCTTTTTTTTCCGCGCACGGAAATTATGACGACAACCCGAGCGAAGAAGTGGAGAGAAGGTCAGCGCTGGCGGTAGAGGACGCGATAGCGCGCCGGGTGCGCGTTGGCGACCGGCTGCCCAGGGACTTCGAAGATGCTGATGATGCGGCTCGCATCGAGCCCGCGCGCTTCGAGCGCCGCGTTGAGCGCGTCGAGCCGCGCCTCGGTGATGAACTCGCCGACCAGGCCGGCAGTGTTGGATAGAGTCTTCAAAGCTATCGTCGCCATCGCATCGTTCCGACTTGCATTGCCTTCATGAGGAGAAGTGTGGCGGGCGCGCCAGGAGCCAACGCGCCCGCGGTCGGCCTCCTATTCCGCCGCCTCGGCGGAAAGATCGCCGGCGCCAACACCCATGCGCCGTGCGACGCCGAGCCCATAAGCCGGATCAGCCTTGTAGAAATGGCCCACTTGGCGCCTGACGATCTCCAGCGGCACGCCCTGCATGGCTGCGGCGATGTTGTCCATCAGCCGCCACTGCGCGTCAGCGGGCATCAGGCGAAACAGATCGCCCGCCTGCTTGTAGTCGTCATTGCCGATGCGATGGCTGTAGCGATCGGCGTCGCCCCAGATCTTCAGCGGCGGCTCGGCGAACCGCTTGTCCTCGCTAGCGCCGCCGAACGAGTTCGGCTCGTAATAGGCGTCGACGTTGCCCGTCTTGCCCTCGAAGAACCGCATCGGGCCGTCCTTGTGGTAGTGGTGCACGGGACAGCGGGCGGCGTTGACCGGCAGGTGCTCGTAGTGCGTGCCGAGCCGGTAGCGGTGCGCGTCAGCGTAGGAGAAGACGCGCGCCTGCAGCATCTTGTCCGGCGAGAAGCCGATGCCGGGCACGGTATTCGACGGCGAGAACGCCGCCTGCTCGATCTCGGCGAAGTAGTTCTCCGGATTCCGGTTCAGCTCCAGCACGCCGATGTCGATGGGCGGGTAGTCGGCGTGCGGCCACACCTTGGTGAGGTCGAACGGGTTGTACCAGTGCTTGCCGACATCCTCCTCCGGCATGATCTGCACCTGCATCTTCCACTTCGGGAAGTCGCCTTTGGCGATGGCGCCGAACAGGTCTTCTTGGGTCGACTCGCGGGTGCGTCCGACGACCTCGGCGGCCTCGGCGTTGGTCCAGTGCTTGTGGCCCTGCATGGTCTTGAAGTGGAATTTGACCCACACCCGCTCGCCCTTGGCGTTGATCAGCGAATAAGTGTGCGAGCCGTAGCCGTTGATGTGGCGCACGTCGGTCGGCAGGCCGCGGTCCGACATCAGGATGGTCACCTGGTGCAGGCTTTCGGGGCTCAGCGACCAGAAGTCCCACATTGCCGTCGGCGAGCGCAGGTTGGTCTTGGGGTGACGCTTCTGCGTGTGGATGAAGTCGGGGAATTTGTAGGGGTCGCGGATGAAGAACACCGGCGTGTTGTTGCCAACGAGGTCCCAGTTGCCCTCCTTCGTGTAGAACTTGATGGCGAAGCCGCGCACGTCGCGCTCGGCATCGGCGGCGCCCAGCTCGCCGGCGACGGTGGAGAAGCGCAGGACGAGGTCCGTCTTGGCGCCCGGCTGCAGGGCGCTGGCCTTGGTATACTTGGAGATATCGCCGGTGATAGTCAGCGCGCCGTAGGCGCCCCAGCCCTTGGCGTGCACCGTGCGCTCCGGGATGCGCTCGCGGTTCTGGTGCGCCAGCTTCTCGATCAGCTGGTAGTCCTGGATGAGAAGCGGCCCCAGCGGGCCGGCGGTCATGGCGTTCTGGTTGTCGGCAATGGGGGCGCCAGCGGTCGTTGTCAGGGTCTTCTTGGACGATTGATCGGACATAAGGAGGTCGCTCCGGAGTGGCTCTTGGTGCGACGCACAAAGGACCCGGCACGTCCGTCAATGTAAAATTAGCTTTCCTGCTGCAACCCATAAGCTGAGCTGATCTGACAGCCGATTTTGCTCGCTTTTACGGTTCCTTACGCACGTTGTGGCTGACTTCGGTCAGCCTCGACGACCGCGCCGGCTTCAGGGAGCCGCACCCATGACGATCGCCCCGCCGCTCAAGCGCCCGCGCCGCAAAACGTCTGCCAAGAGCATGGCCAAGGCGGTGCACGAGCCGCTGCGCCGGTCGGCACTGGCATCCTTCAAAGCGGAGTGGCCGGAACCCCCGCAGCCGACGCGTCCGCGCCGTGGCGGCAGCGACCCGGGCCCGCGCGACGCGCTTCTCGACGCGCAGAACCCCGACCTGTTCACGCCGCCCAAGACCGACGCCGGCATCCTGCCGAATTTGCGCTTCTCGTTCGCCGACGCGCACATGCGGCTGGAGCGCGGCGGCTGGACGCGCGAGATCACGGTGCGCGAGCTGCCGGTATCGACCAACATGGCCGGCGTCGACATGCGGCTCAACGCCGGTGCCATCCGCGAGATGCATTGGCACAAGGAGGCCGAGTGGGCGTACATGCTCTACGGCCGCGCGCGCATCACCGTCATCGATGCGGAAGGGCGCAGCTTCATGGACGATTTGGGCGTCGGCGACCTGTGGTACTTCCCGCCCGGGCTGCCGCACTCGATCCAGGGCCTCGGCCCCGACGGCTGCGAGTTCCTCCTCGTCTTCGACGACGGCGCCTTCAGCGAGGACAACACCTTCCTCTTGAGCGACTGGGTGAAGCACACCCCGCCGGAAGTGCTGGCCAAGAACTTCGGCGCGCCGGCCAAGAGCTTTGCGAAGACGCCCGATCCCTCCCAGCTCTATATCTTCGCGGGCAAGGTGCCGCCGCCCCTGAAGCGCGATCGCGTCAAGGGCGCCAAGCCGACGCCGCTCGCTTACACCCATCGCATGCTGGCGCAGAAGCCGATCCGCACGAAAAGTGGCGCCGTGCGCATCACCGATTCGAGCAACTTCCCCGTCGCCACGGCCATCGCCGCGGCCCTGGTCGAGGTCGAGCCCGGCGGCATGCGCGAATTGCACTGGCATCCGAACGCCGACGAGTGGCAGTACTACATCGAGGGGCAGGCGCGCATGGGCGTGTTCGGCTCCACGGGCAACGCCCGCACCTTCGACTACCGCGCCGGCGATGTCGGCTACGTGCCGTTCGCCATGGGGCACTACGTGGAGAACACCGGAGAAGGCCCGCTGCGCTTCCTCGAGATGTTCAGGAGCCCGCGCTACGCCGACGTCTCGCTCAACCAGTGGCTGGCGTTGACCCCGCCCCAGCTGGTCGAGGCCAGCCTTGATATCGATGCGGCGACGGTGCTGGCGCTGCGCCAGAAGAAGTCGCCCGTCGTGCCGGCCTGAGGGCGCCGTGCGGGTCCGGCTGGCCGGTATTGCGGCCAATTTTCAAGGGCCTGGGCCCGCCGACGAACTGGATTCGCGGGATTCGATGCGCTATACCGCGCCCCACATGCGTATCGTCAGCTCCTCCCAAGACCTCACCCAAGCCGTCCGGCGTCTTTCGACCAGCGACTTCGTCGCCGTCGACACGGAATTTCTGCGCGAATCTACGTTCTGGCCGCAGCTCTGCCTCATCCAGATCGCTTCCCCGGAGGAGGCGATGATCATCGACCCCATGGCGCCGGGCATCGACCTTGCCCCGTTCTGGGAGCTGATGGGCGAGGAGCGCGTGGTCAAGGTGTTCCACGCCGCGCGTCAGGACATCGAGATCGTCTACGCCCGCGCCGGCATGGTGCCGCGCCCCGTGTTCGACACGCAGGTGGCGGCGATGGTGTGCGGGTTCGGCGAGAGCGTCTCCTACGTCAACCTGGTCAAGAACGTCACCGGTGTCGACCTCGACAAATCTTCGCGCTTCACCGATTGGAGCCGGCGGCCGCTGTCCGACAGGCAGCTCGAATACGCGCTCGGCGACGTGACGCACCTGCGCGAAGTCTATCGTCACCTGAAGGCCGACATCGACAAGGCGGGGCGCCTCGACTGGCTCAACGAGGAGATGGGCATCCTCACCGACCCGAAGACGTACGAGTCGCATCCCGAGGAGGCCTGGCAGCGCCTGAAGCTGCGGGTGAAGAACCGCAAGGCGCTGGCAGTGCTGATGGAGCTCGCCGCCTGGCGCGAGCGCCTGGCGCAATCGCAGGACGTGCCGCGCTCGCGCATTCTACGCGATGAAGCGCTGTACGACATCGCCAACCAGGCGCCGACCTCGTCGGAGCAGCTCAGCCATCTACGCACGCTGAGCGAAGGCTTCTCACGCTCGGCGCGGGCCCGCGACATCATCGAGGCGGTGAAGCGCGGGCTCAGCCGCGATCCCAAGTCGGTGCCGGCGGTCTCGCGCGGGGCGCAGCTGTCGGCCGAGTCGACGGCGCTCGTCGAATTGCTGCGCGTGCTTCTGAAGGCTTCTGCGGCGCGCCATCGCGTGGCGCCGAAGCTGATCGCCAGCTCGGAGGATTTGGAGCGCATTGCGGTGGAGCCCGATCCCGACATTGCGGCGCTCAAAGGTTGGCGGCGGCGGCTGTTTGGCGAGGATGCGCTGCGCCTGAAGCGCGGCGAGATCGCGCTGACGCTCAATGGCAGCGAGGTGGTGCCCATCGCCACCGCGAAGGTCGGCCGCGAAGCCGCTCAGTAGTCCGTCGGCAGCGGGCGATGGGCTCATCGTCCGCGCTAGTCATGGCCGCTAAGGCGGCCATGACGGGCTAGGCCGAAGCATTACGCGCGAAGCACTGTCGCACGCGCAAACGCCCACTGCTTCTTACTTGCGGCCGGGGTCGTAGCGGTTCTTCTGCCGCCACTCGGAGAAGAAGTAGGCGAGCGTGTCGTCGACCGTCTCGGGCAGCACGATCTTGACCGTGACCAGTTGATCGCCGGCTTCGGCGCGGCCGGCGCTCTTGACGCCCTTACCCTTCAAGCGGAATACGCGCCCCGAGCTCGTACCCTTGGGGATGGTGAGCTGCACGCGCCCCGAGATGGTCGGCACCTCGACCTTGGCGCCGAGCACCGCCTCGTCGATGGTGATCGGCACCTCCACGAGGATGTCGTCGTCCTCGCGCTTGAAGAGCGCGTGCGGGCGCACGCGGATCTCGATCAGTGCATCGCCCGGCTCGGCGCCGCCGGCGCCGCGCTGCCCTTTGCCCTTCAAGCGCAGCACCTGACCGTCGGTGACGGCCGCCGGCACGTTGAGGTCGAGCGTGCCGCCACCGGGCAGCGTCACACGCTTGGTGGCGCCGGAGGCCGCCTCGAGGAAATCCACCTCCAGCGTGTAGCGGACATCATGCCCCTTGGAGACGAAGTTGGGTCTCCCACCAGCCCGCGAGCCGACGCCGCCGAAGATGTCGGAAAAGATGTCGCCGAAGCCGAACTCGTCGAAGGGACCGCCCGCACCGGCGCCAGCACCGGCGCGTGCGCCGCGCGCATAGTGCCGAAAGCCCGCATGGCGCGGCTCGCCGCGCCCGTCGATCTCGCCGCGGTCGTAGGCGCGGCGCTTCTCGGGGTCGCCGAGGATTTCGTAGGCCGAGGACACCTTCTTGAAGCGTTCCTCGTTACCCTTGGAGATGTCGGGGTGTAGCTCCTTGGCGAGCTTGCGGAAGGCGCGGCGGATGTCCTCGTCCGAGGCGCTTTTGGGCACGCCCAGGGTGGCATACGGATCATCGGCCATTGCGCAAACGTCCTGTCCCCAACGCCGGCCCCCCGCGACCAGCACGCCTCAGTTTAGCAGGAAATATGGCGGCGACAGGCCGCCGGCAATGGTTGCTCACCGGCCGATGCGGATTTCCGGCACCTTCTCCACGAGCTGCGCCAGCGTTTCGAAGCGGCGGCGCAGGCGCTCGCCGTCGAGCCCGGCGTACGACTTGGGGATGGTGAGGACGAGCTTGTCGCCGTCGTAGCTGAGCGGCGTCTCGTCGATGACGCCCGGAACCCCGACTGACAGCATGTGGGCGGTGCGCACCGCGGCAGCGACGATGCGCGCCCGCTTCTGGGCGCGCTTGGACATGAGGCTTTTCAGCCGCTCCGACAGCTCCGCGGCGTGCTCCTGGCTGGCGCCGACGTGGCGGTAGAAGATGGCAAGCGCCAGAAACACGCGGCCCGGGTGGTCGATGCCGGACAGGCCGGCGTGCGCCAGGAGGTTGAGGCTCTGCTCGCCGCGGTAGTCGGGATGCTCGCGCCAGCCGATGTCGGAGATGAGGCAGGCAGCATAGCGCAGGCGGCGCTCCTCGGGAGTCTCCTTAGGGCCGGGCGGCTCGAACAAGGGGTCGGTCCACTTACACAGCTCCCAGGCGTGCTCGACGGAGCGCGAACGCAGGCTGGCGTACTCGGCGCAGAACGACAGCAATGGATCCTTGCGGCGCTCATGCGCCGGGAGCAGCGAGTAGATCAGACCCTCGCGGATGCCGAAGATGGAGAAGATGACCTCGCTCGGATTGAGCGTCTTTAGGAGCCGCTCGAGCACCAGGGCGCCGTAGGGGAGCACCTCGCGCCGCGCCTTGGCCAGCTCGTCGAAGCCCGACATGCCGGAGAGCTTCTTGGTCTTGCGCAGGAACTCGCAGAAGGCGATGGCCTCGAGCGTCGGGATCGCGTAGCCGTGCGTGACGTGCAGCGGATAGTTGGTCTGCTCCATGTGCAGACGCGCGATGGCCCGCCAGCTTCCGCCGACGGCATAGAACGGGTGCCCCGCGCCCTGGCTCAGCCACGGCACCTGCGCGATCGCCTCGTCGATCAGCGGCTGCGCCTTCTCGATCTTGTTGCCGGTGGCATCGATGAGCCGCAGGCCGCCGACGGGCAAGGTCGAAGCCTGCTTCAGGCGATCGGAGGCGATGTCGATCAACTCGAGACTGCCACCGCCGAGGTCGCCGGCAACGCCGTCGGGGGCAACGAAGCCCATCATGATGCCCTGGGCGACGAGCTTGGCTTCCTTCTCGCCGGACAGGACCTCGATGCGAATGCCGAGCGCCTTCTCGGCGCGGGCGATGAACTCGGCGCCGTCCTCGGCCTCGCGCACGGCGGCGGTGGCGAAGGCGCGCACGTTCTTCACCTCGAGGATGCGGGTGATGGAGCGGAAACGCGTAAGCGCGGCCAGCGTCCGCTCGATGGCCTCGCTGCCGAGCCGCCCCGTCGAGGCGATATCGCGCCCGAGGCCGCACAACACCTTTTCGTTGAATACCGGCGTCGGCGCGCGCACTGCGCCCTCGTAGACGACGAGGCGCACGGAGTTGGAGCCGATATCGATGACCCCAATGGGCTCGAGCTCGTGAACCCGGCTCTGCTCGCCGAACAACCGCTCCAAGCTGGTCAAATGCAGCCCCTGATCCGTCTCTTGGCGTCAGTCTTTGGCAAGCATGCTGAAGCGAGGCGGGAAGTTCTCCTTGAGCGCCTGCCCTCGGCCCGAGAGGCTCGGGTTGGTGAGGAAGTATTGGTGGGCGTTGAAGGCTTCTTCTCCCTTGGCCGGATGAATGCGCTCCGAGGACCCATCCGACTCTATGCTCCAGCTCTGCTGGTTGTCCTTGAGGTTGGCGACCATGATCTGATCCAGCACTTGCTCGTGCACGGTCGGGTTCATGATCGGCACCATGGCCTCCACGCGACGATCGAGGTTGCGCGGCATCATGTCGGCCGAGCTGATGTAGACGGCTGCTTTCGGGGAAGGCAACCCCTGGCCGCGCCCGAAACAGTAAATGCGCGCGTGCTCGAGGAAGCGGCCGATGATGCTCTTGACGCGAATGTTGTCGGAGAGCCCGGGGATTCCCGGCCGCAGGCAGCAGACGCCGCGCACGACGAGATCGATTTCGACGCCCGCCTGGCTCGCCTCGTAGAGCATGGAGATGATCTGGCTGTCGACGAGGGCATTCATCTTCATCCAAATCGCCGCCGGCCGCCCTGCTTGGGCGTGCTCTATCTCTTCCCGGATATGTGCGACGATTCGCTGGCGGATGCCATGCGGGCTGGCTGCCATCGCTTCCAGCTCGGCCGGCTCGCCGTAGCCGGTGACGAAGTTCAAGATGCGCGTCACGTCGCGGGCGATGGCCGGATCGGTGGTGAACAGCGACAGGTCGGTGTAAACGCGCGCCGTTTGCGGGTGGTAGTTGCCGGTGCCGATGTGGCAGTAGCTCGTCAGCTCCGAGCCTTCGCGGCGCACGATGATGCCGAGCTTGGCGTGCGTCTTCAATTCGATGAAGCCGTAGACGACGTGCACGCCGGCATTTTCCAGGTCGCGCGCCCAACGAATGTTGGCCGCCTCGTCGAAGCGCGCCTTCAATTCGACGACGGCGGTGACCGACTTGCCGGCCTCCACCGCCTCCTTCAGCGCCTGCACGATGGGGCTGTCGCGCGAGGTGCGATAGAGCGTCCACTTGATGGCCATGACGTTCGGGTCGGCGACCGCCTGGCGCAGGTACTGCACGACGACATCGAACGATTCGTAGGGGTGATGGACGATGATGTCCTTCTTGCGCACGGCGGCGAAGCAATCGCCGTTGAACTCGCGGATGCGCTCGGGGAAGCGGCTGTTGAAGGGCTTGAACAGCAGGTCAGGCCGGTCGCCGACGATGAGCTGCGCGGTGTCGGCGAGAGCCAAGAGGCCGTCCTTGACGAACACCGCGTCCTCGCCGACCTCCAGCTCCTCGACGACGAACTTCTTCAGCCGGTTCGGCATCGCCGCTTCGAGCTCGAGGCGGATCACGTGGCCGCGGCGGCGACGCTTCAGCGCCGATTCGAACGAGCGCACCAGGTCCTCGGCTTCCTCCTGGATCTCGATATCGCTGTCGCGCAGCACCCGGAACGCGCCCTGGCTCTTGATCTGAAAGCCGGGGAACAACTCGGAGATGAAGAGGCCGATCATCGTCTCCAGCCGGATGAAGCGCAGGTCCTTGTGCTCGGCATCGGTGCCGCCGAGGCGGATGAAGCGCTCGAGCTGTCCGGGGATGGGGATGAGGCCATTCATCGCCTTAGAGTCGCTTTCGCGCAGCATCTCGACGGCGATGGTGAGACCCTTGTTGAGAATGAACGGGAAGGGATGCGCCGGATCGACGGCGATGGGGGTCAGAATGGGGAAGATGTGGGTGAGGAACAGGCGCTGCAGCCAGCTCTTCTCGGCGGGCTTCAAATCGCCCGGCTCGAGGATGTGAATGCCGGTTTGCGCCATCTCTGCCTTGATGGTGCGCCAGCATGCCTGCTTGTCGGCGACCAGGCCGGCGGCAAAGCGGTTGATGGCGCGCAGCTGTTGCGCCGGGTTGAGCCCGTCGTTCGACAGCGTCTGCACGCCGGCAGCGATCTGGCCGTAGATGCCGGCGACGCGCACCATGTAGAACTCGTCGAGGTTCGAGGCCGAGATCGACAGAAAGCGCAGTCGCTCGAGCAGCGGGTGGCGCTCGTTCTGCGCCTCCTCGAGGACGCGACGGTTGAACTGCAGCCACGACAGCTCGCGATTGTAGAAGCGGGCCGGCCCCTGCGGCGGCGGCTCGATCGCCTCTTTGCGTACGACTGCCTTCTCGCGCACCTTGTTCCTCGCGCTCGCCATCTGATTATCCTCGCCGCCGCCCATCGATTGAGCGGAGGAACGCTAGTGTGATGATCGAGAAATTCGCCATCATCAACGGCGCGGTGTCGAGCGAATTTCTCGATCTGGATCACACTAGCAAGTCTATACTTTCTAGTGTCCCTCATGATTGCGAAGTTCGCTCCTCGTCCCGGCCGAGAACTCTGGCGAACTTCGCAATCGGGACACTAGGTCACAAATATGACATGCTCGCCACGGCGGGCGTTGAAAACTTGTTATTCACGGCTCTCGCCAAGGCTAGCGAGCGCCTCTGCAGCCAGCGGCCGCGTCACCTTCCGGTGCTTAGCGAGCGCCAGCCGGTCGACCGTAGCGACGACGCGATTGGCCGCTGCCATCGACCGCTCCATGCGCACGCTCAGGTAGTCGATCACGGCCGGCTCCACATTCAGCTGGCGATCGGCAAACAGCTTCACGAGCACCGCCTTGAGGAGGGCCTCGTCCGGCGGCTGCACCTCCACGATGGGCAGCGCGCGCAGGCGCGAGCGCAGATCGGGGATGCGGAATTGCTGCTCGCCCGGTGGAATGCGCGAGGTGAGCAGCACCGAAAGTTTGCTCTCGCGGGCGCGGTTGAGCAAGTGGAAGAGGGCCTTTTCATCGGCGATGCCGCGGTCGAGGTCCTCGACGACGAGGGCTCCACCATCGCTGAGGCAGGCAACGGCGGCGTCATCCAGCGCGCCGGCGGAGAGCAGCGCGGCGGCGGAGCGCAGGCGCCACACATTGGCGAGATGGCTTTTGCCCGACCCTTGCGGCCCGGCGACCATGGAGGCTGGATGCGGCCAGTTGGGCCACCGGTCGATCATTTCGACGGCGGCGGCGTTGGAGCGGCTGACAAGGAAATCCTCCGCCCCCAGCGCTTGCCGGTGGGCGAGGTCGAAGACGAGCTGGCGCGGAGAGGCGGTCATGCCAACGTGTGATCGCGGATGATTACGGCGAAACTGGCTTCTGCAGCGGCGGCGCCGAGTTGGCCGCTGTGGGCGGCACCGGCGCCGGCGGCTCGCCCGGCGCAACGCCACTATAGACGGGGCTCGCCAGGTAGATCTTCAATGCAAAGCGCACCAGCACGCCGATCGCCGCGGCGATGGGAACCGCCACCAACACGCCGACGAAGCCAAACAGATAGCTGAACACGAACAGCGAGAAGATCAGCCACACGGGATGCAGGCCGATCTTGGAGCCGACGATGTTTGGACTCAAGAAGCCGGCGTCGAGCACCTGCGCGATGCCGAAAATGGCGATGACGGTGAGGATCGGCACGGTCTCTGGCCAGAACTGCACGATGGCGATGATAGTCGCCGTGATGAGGCCGAGCGCCCAGCCGACGAACGGCACGAAGCTCATCAGGCCGGTGGCGAGCCCGACGAGCAGGCCATAGCGCAACCCCATCGTGCCGAGCGCCACCGCATAGTAGACGGCGAGCACGAGGCACACGGTGCCTTGTCCGCGGATGAAGGCGGAGACGGCGTCGTTCACCTCACTGGTGAGGCGACGGATGGTGGGCGCGTGCGCGCGCGGCAGCCACGAGTCGATCTTAGCCAGCATCGGGTGCCAGTCGATCAAGACGTAGAAGACGACGAGCGGCGTGACGAGCAGCAGCGAGAGGAAGTTGAACAGTGCGCGTCCCTGGCTCCACAGCGATCCGGCGATGTAGCCGGCAAGGCTCGTCATGTTCTCGGCCAGGGTTTGCGAAGAACGGTCGAGGCCGGCCTCGAATTCCGGATAGTGCGTGCCGAGCCGCTCGCGTGCCCACGTCTCGACAAGGGCGCGCAGGCGCGTGATCTCGTCGGGTAGCGCGACGGCGAACTGCTGCGCCTGGGTGAGCAGCAGCGGCACGAGGAAGATCAGCGCCACCGCGATGAGACATCCGAAGGCGGCGACGATAACAGTGGCGGCGACGCCGCGCGGCAGCCCCCACTGTGTGAGCCGATCGGCGGCCGGATTGAGGAAGTAGGCGATGACGATGCCGGCGACGAACGGCAGGATGATGCCGCGCAGCAGCGCGATGAGGAGCACGAGGACTATCGCCGCGGACAGCCAGAACAGCACCTGACGTTCGACGCGCATCGCTTCGAGCCCCCTCGGCCCGCTGGCCAACCCCGGCGTCGCGGCAGGATCAGCCGCGCGCATCCGGCGATTCATATCCGGACATATGTAGCAGCCAACTGTGCAAATAGGCAGCCAGCGAAGCGACAGTGAGCGCGCCGGTGAGCCAGACAAGGATGAAGCGCGGCCAGGCGAGGCCGAGGCCGAAGCCTTCGTCGGCCAGCACCGTTCCCGCCAGCACGATCTGCGCCACCGTGTTGGCCTTGGAGACGATGAGCGGGCGGATGCGTACCGGATTGCCCAGCACCCACGACAGCATGACGGCGATGACGATGAGGATGTCGCGCGAGACGACGGCGACGACCAGCCACAGCGGCAGCTTGCCGTCGACGCCGAGGGCGAGAAAGATGCTGACGATCAGCAGCTTGTCGGCCAGTGGATCGAGATAGGCGCCGAGCTCGGTCTGCCAGCCGAAGGTCTTGGCGAGGTAGCCGTCGACGGCATCCGAGATGCCGGCAATGATGAACAGAAAAAAGGCGACCTCGGTCTGGCCAGTTATGAGCAGCCAGAACACCACGGGGACGAGGATCACCCGCACCAGCGTGATCAAGTTGGGAAGGTTCAACGCCCGGTCCACGTGCCGTCCATCCGCTTCGGCCAGCGTAGTACACGCTAGCGCCATCTTGTCCCGCCGCTTGTCGCCGCTGCGTTTGCCTGGTGCCTAGTAGGCCGAGCGAAGAATGAGCCGGTCGGTGCCATTTTCCAGGGCGAGGCCGTGCCCGTAAAGGGCCGAAGCGAGCTCGCTGGCGCCCCCCGGGTAGCGCAGGGTCAGATCCGCCCCGCGCGCCGATTCCGCCTCGATGCGCATGTCCTCGACACCCGGAAGATTGAGGAGCTGGCGGCGCATCTGGCTCCATTCGGCGAGGCTCTGGTACTGCGCGCGCATGGATACCTGCGTGCCGCCGCCGGAAGAGGACGAGGAATAGGCGGGTGAATAGGCCGACCCCGCGAGCGGCGGGACCTTCCGCGCCTTCCAGCGGCCTTCGAGCACGCCCAAGCCGACGACGGCGGCGAGCTCCATCGCGTAGGCGGTGTCGCCGTCGAAGATGCGGTAGCTGCGGCGCAGGGTGAAGCTCCCGACGGCATCGATGCCGGACAGCGTCACGGTCAGGCGCTTGGCTGCCGGATCGGGATCGGCGATGGCAAGCACGACGTAGGGTGAGGAATATTCGGAGGCGAGGATGCGCTCGGCGCCGCCGCCGCCGTCGACCGCCAGCTTCAGGGTATCGGGATGGATCTGGCTCTTTACCGGCTGCAGGCCGAAGGGAGTCAGCGTGTGCTCGAGGTCGAGCCCCTTCCATGATTCTGTCCAGGTGCGAACGGCAGCACCAGCATCGATAGTGCCGTCGGCGTTGCGCACGACGGGCACGACTATGATCTCGCGCGCCTGCTCCTCGACGAAGGGGATGCCCTCCTGCTGCAGGACGGCGCGCACGCTATCGGGGCGGAAGGAAAAGTCGAGGCTGGCGATGTAGCGGGTCGAGGAGTTGCGCTCCGAGCGCACGGCGACGCCTTCGAGGAAGCCCGAGGCCTTGAGGCCCGAAAGCCGCTTCAAGCGATCGTAGTCGGTGACGGGCACAAGGCGCTTCAGGAGTGAGCGGAAGGCGGCCTGCTGGCCATCGGCCAACGCCTGCTTCTTGGCCGTGACGGCGTTGGCGGCCTGCGCGTCCACGGGATAGTTGGCGACGGTGAACACCTCATCGTTGCCGGCGGCGAGGGCACCCGGCCCGATCAGGATGCCGGCCAGCATTGCACACAGGAAGCTAAGTCGAACAGGCCGCACGCGCCTTATCCCTCCCCGGGGCCGCCCTTGCTATGAGCCCAGAATCGCCGCGAGTTGCCCTTCGCCCACCGAAGCTGCTAGGACGCCGCATCTCCCGCAGGCAAAGGGGGCAAAAGTTGGGTTCCAAGGTCACATGACAGAGCCTGATCGGGAACGCAACCCGGCCATCACCTACCGCGACGCCGGCGTCGATATCGACGCGGGAAATCGCTTGGTGGAGCTGATCAAGCCGCTCGCCCGCGCAACGCGCCGGCCGGGGGCAGACGCCGATCTCGGCGGCTTCGGGGGGCTGTTCGACCTGAAAGGCGCGGGTTTCCGCGACCCCGTCCTCGTTTCGGCCACCGACGGCGTCGGCACCAAGCTCAAGATTGCCATCGACACCGGACAGCACGCCACCATCGGCATCGATCTCGTCGCCATGTGCGTCAACGATCTCGTCGTGCAGGGGGCCGAGCCGCTGTTTTTCCTCGACTATTTCGCCTGCGGGAAGCTCGACGTGGAGACTGCGCGCGTAGTTGTCGGCGGCATCGCCGATGGCTGCCGGCAGGCCGGCTGCGCGCTCATCGGCGGCGAGACCGCGGAAATGCCTGGCATGTATCAGGCCGGCCACTATGACCTCGCCGGCTTCGCCGTCGGCGCCGTCGAGCGCGGCGAGATCCTGCCGCGCAGCGACATCCATGTGGGCGACGTGCTCATTGGGCTTGCCTCCTCGGGGGTGCATTCCAACGGCTACTCGCTGGTGCGCCGCCTCGTTAAGGAGAGCGGGCTCGCCTGGGAGGCGCTGGCGCCGTTCGAGCCGGGCAAGAGTGTGGCTGAAGCGTTGCTGGCGCCGACGCGCATCTACGTGAAGCCGGTGCTGGCGGCGATCGAAGCGGCGGGCGGCACCGACGGGGCGGTGAAGGCGCTCGCCCATATCACCGGCGGCGGCTTGTCGGAGAACGTGCCGCGCGTGCTGCCCGAGACGGTGGCGGCACGCATCGATCTTGCATCGTTCGCGGCACCGGCGGTGTTCGGCTGGCTGGCGCAGACGGGACACCTTTCCGACGCAGAAATGCTGAAGACGTTCAACTGCGGCATCGGCATGGTGCTCATCGTCGCCAAGGGGGAGGCGGAAGCGGTCGTGCGCACGCTGCAGGAGGCGGGCGAGGCGCCGTTCCTCATCGGCGAGATCGTGCCGCCCGGAGGGGCGCGCTCGGAGGCCAAGGGCAAGGGTGATACCTGGGCCGTGCAGTACACGGGCGCCCTGCGCTACGCGTGAAGCCACAGGGCCAGGGCAGCCTCAGGCGCGGTCGAGCGGGCCGTGATCGTCGCAGTGATTGCCATGCGGGTGATGCAGATGCCCGTCGACCAGATAGTCGACATGGTCGCCGTGCGGCACCGCCTCATGTCCGCAGCCGGGCCCATGCACGTGGCCCGGGGCGTGTCCGACGCAGCGATGGTCGGGCGTGCAGCGGTCGGGGTTGCGCGTGGAAACCTCGATCACGTGCTCGTCGACATGGTCCTCGTGCGGGTGGTGCAGGTGCCCGTCGTGCAGGTAGTCAACGTGCCCATTGTGGCGGACGGCCATATGCCCGCAATTGGGCCCGTGCTGATGGGTGTGATGGGCGTGGTGCTGATTTGTACATCCCGGCATGGCTGGCCTCCCTGTGCTCGGCGACGCAAACGGCGTGGCCAGCATAGCCTCACTCACCCGATCCGGCCACGGCATTGCATTGTGGTTCATCCTGGGCTGTTATCCGCCGGGCCGCATGCTATGCCGCGGCCATGAGCACAGCAAAAAAGCGAGTCGGCATCCTCATCTCCGGGCGCGGCTCCAACATGATGTCGCTGATCGCCGCGGCGCGCGCAGCGGGCTATCCCGCCGAGATCGTGTGCGTGCTCTCCAACCGGCCGGAGGCCGAGGGGCTGCTCAAGGCGGCAGGCGAAGGGCTGCCGACGCGCGCCATCGATCATAAGGGCTTTGCATCGCGTGAAGGCTTCGAGGCCGAGCTCGACAAGGCCCTCGCCGACTTCGGCGTCGAACTCGTCGCCTGCGCCGGCTTCATGCGCAAAATGACGGCCGGCTTCGTCGAGCGCTGGCGCGACCGCATGCTCAATATTCACCCCTCGCTATTGCCGGCCTTCAAGGGCCTCGATACGCACGCCCGCGCGCTGGCGGCGGGCGTCAAGCTGACGGGGTGCACCGTGCACCTGGTGCGCTCGGAGGTCGATTCGGGGCCGATCATCGCCCAGGCGGCCGTGCCGGTTCTCGACGGCGACACGGCCGAGAGCCTCGCGGCGCGGGTGCTGGAGGCCGAGCATCGGCTCTATCCCCACGCACTTTCACTTTTTGCTTCCGGGGCCGCATTGGTTTCGGGCGACATGGTGAACATTCGGCAAGCGTCGATTAACCAAGCAAAACCATTGTTTTGGCCGCCGCTCGAGTGAGCCATCGAGCGTTGCCGCAGATCAGCGGTCGAGCGCCAAAATGAAGCGGAAACGCGTGGTCGCATGGACACTTGCGACCGCCGGGTGGTACTTAGTCTTCAGCCTTGGGGGAGCCGGCTCGGCCGTGCAAGGTATCCACACGGGCCCGCCCGTTGCCCAGTTTACAACCCGTTGGCTGGATTAGGCATAGAAGAGCGTTTGAACGGCCTTCTCGCCGGGAGAGACGTCATGACCGCGACGGCAAAGCCCACACCCGCTGCTGAAGCAGAAGCCCCCAGCTACGCGCAGGGCCTCGGTGAAGAATCGAGCATCTGGTTCAAGCTGACACCGCTTCTGAAGGGCGGCCTCGACAACCCCCTGCACATCATCATGCAGATGGCCGAACGCTACGGGCCGGTGATCCCTATCAACCTCGCCAATCAGCGCATCGTGCTGCTTTCCGAGCCCGAGCACTTCAAGCACGTGCTGGTCACCAAGGCCGACGCTTACATCAAGTATTTCGACGGCTTAAAGCCGATCTTCGGCAAGTCGATGATCACCAACGACGGCGTGCTCTGGCAGAAAATCCGCATGCCGCAGCAGCCGGCGTTCCACCCCGACATGTTCGCCGAGTACATCCCCTACTTCCTGGCGGCCATCCGCACCAAGATGGGGCTGTGGTCCGACATCGCCAAGTCGGGCGAAACCATCGAGATGGTCGAGCAGACGTGGACGCTCGCCGCCGACATGATCTGCAAGGCGCTGTTCGATCGCGACATGCCGTTCAATCCGCACTTCGTGTTCAAGTGCGTGAAGACATACACCGACGTCATGAACCACAAGGAGATCCGCCTCAAGAAGCAGGCGGGCGAGGTGTTCGAGATCACGAAGGAGGACGCCGCGAAGGCGATGGAGGTGTGGGCCAGCGTGCCGCCGTCCGTCATCGCCGCTGACCCGCGCGAGGAGCGCGAGCGCACGCTTTTGAAGATGATCGAGGCGGCGGTCAACGACCCCAACATGCCGGAGTTCAACCAGCAGCAGGCGGTCGACGAATTGAAGCAGTACCTGTGGGCCGGCACCGAGACGACGGCGCTCACCCTCGCCTGGGCGCTATACGAGACGGCACGCCACCCAGAGGCGGCCGAGCGCATCCGCAAGGAAGGCGAGCAGGTCTACGGCGACCGCGAACCGACGGCGGCGGACTACTCGGCGCTCGCCTACACGCGCGCCGTCATCCAGGAGACGATGCGCATCTATCCGCCCATCTGGGGCCTCATCCGCGTCGCCAACGAGCACGACGTGATCGACGGCAAGGAGATCCGTCCCGGCGACCGCGTAGTGCTGTTCGCCTACGGCGCGCACCACAACCCGCGCTTCTGGGAGGCACCCGAAGAGTTCCGCCCCGAGCGCTGGATGGGCGGCGGCGCCAAGAAGCAGGTGAAGTATTCCTACCTGCCGTTCGGCGGCGGCAAGCGCTCATGCATCGGCGGCGCCATGAGCCAGGTGGAGAACACGCTCGCCCTGTCGCTCTTGCTGCGCCGCTTCCGGCCCGAGTACGTCGGCAACGATCCCGCAGGCATCAACGCCACGGTGACGCTGACGCCCAAGGGCGGCCTCAAGTTCAAGATCCGCGAGCTGAGCTAGGACCAGATCATCCCAGCGTTTGCACGACGCGGCGCGGAAGAAGCGTTCGCGCGCTGCGTTGCGGATGGACCGCCTTCAAATGACCTGCAGCTCGGCGAGGCCCTGCGCCGTAATCACGACGCCGAGCACGAGGACCATCGCCGCCGAGGCGTAGGGCGCCCAGCGTGCGAAGCGGTCGAGACCGAACTGCGCCAAGGCTCTAGCACCCCAGGATGCCAGCACGCCGACCGCGATCAACGTCAGCGCAAGACCGATGCTGAACGCGGCCACCATGATGACGCCGAGCGCGTAGGCCTTCTGGTGAAAGCAGGCGAGCAGAACGGCGAAAGCGGCCGGACAGGGCATGAGGCCGCCGGTGAAGCCGAACCAAGCAATGTCGCCGGTTGTGACCGAGCCCTTCGCCAGCTGCTGCTTGAGCTCGGCGGCGTGGGCCGCGGCATGGGCATCTGCGTCGAGATCGTCATCCGCATGATGATGGTCGTACCCGCCGGGATGAGCGCGGTGGTGTACATGCCGATGACCCGCCCCGAAGTCCAAGCGCGAGAGGATGCGTATGGCCAGCGCGACGAGGAGAAGGCCGCCGACGAGAAGCAGCCATGGCTCGGCGTTCTCCAATACCGCCGTGTCCTGCAGCTGCCAGGCGGTGATCGCCAACACCCACACGACGATAGTGTGGCCCACGGTGGCCGAAACGCCGAGCAGCGCCGCCTGCGCCGCCGTGCCGTGGATGGCGACGATGAAAGCCGCCATCATCGACTTCGCGTGACCGGGCTCGAGCGCGTGCAGCGCCCCAAGCGCGAGCGCCACCGGCAGCAGCAGGATCGCATTGGCGGCGCCGGACTGGATGAGCGCGGCGATGTCGGGCATCGATGCCTCACAGGTGATTGACGAGCCCCGAACTTGCGAAGCACCGCTCGATCCGTCTTCTCTCCGATGGCAACCCCGTCGTCGAGCAGTGCTCGGTAGGATCGTAAATCGGCTACGTCTGGCTCTGCGGAGTGCATGCTCCACGCCGTGGAGCCGTTGCGCAAGAGCCAGAGGTGGTTTCATTTGCCTCGATCACGCCAATAAGCGAGCGCAGATGGGCCTCGGCGCGCTCAAGGCACATGATCTTAGGGGGATGACTGGCGTGCTGGGACGCATCTGAATGCAGTGGCTGATCGAGCTGCAACATTGGCTGTATGGAGGCATGGCGCAAGGCCTCAAGTCGGCCGGCGACGTGACCGCGCTGCCGGCGCTGCTCGCCTCGGCCGTCCTCTTCGGGGCTCTGCACGCGCTCATGCCCGGACACGGCAAGAGCGTGCTGGTCTCCTACCACCTCGGGCGTGAGGGCAGAGTGGGCGAAGGATTGCTCACCGGCATGGTGCTCGCCCTCACCCACGTCGGCTCGGCGGTCTTGTTCATCATGGCGGGCATTGCCGTCATCAGCCGTACGCTGGCGGCTGGCGGCAGAGCGCCGGCATTCGAGCAGGCGAGCGCCGCGCTCATCGTGGGCGGGGGCATCTTTCTGCTTTGGCGATCGCTGCGACCGCATGAGCACGCCCACCCCGGCGATGGACGCGTCCTGGCATTCGTCACCGGGCTCGTTCCCTGTCCGCTGACAACCTTCATTCTGACCTACGCCATTGCCAAGCATCAGCTCGCGGTCGGGTTTGCCGCCGTCGGCGCCATGACGATCGGCGTCATCGCCACACTCGCAAGCTTCTCCGTGGCCGCGGTGCTTCTGCGCGGCAGATTCATGCATCTCGCGGCCCGAACCGAATCCCTGCGGCTCCGTATCGGACACGGCTTCGAGATGGCCGGCGCCGCCGCCATCGTTGTGCTGGGGCTGGCGATGCTCGCCCGTTGATGCCGCCCCGGCCGGGCTCAATCCCGCCCGCACGGGCCGCCGGGTTGCGCCACCAAGCCGCCCCGTCGTTGACCTCACGCAATGACCCGCCGATGCTGCTGCCTCTTATTGACGGGGACAGAGCCGGAGGAGTGTCGATATGCATTCGAGCGCCCAACTGAAGCGAACCATCGCCCTCAGCCTTATCGCCGGAGCTTCCATTGCCGGCTTGGCGCTATCGGCCGGCTCGCTGCGCGCGCAGGTGCATCCGGACGCCAAGACCGGCAAGCAGATCGCCGAGAAGCTGTGCGTAGGTTGCCACATCGTCGGGGCTGAGGCGGCGGGCGCCGCGGTGCCGGCCGACGTGCCGAGCTTCACGACCATAGCCAACAAGCCGGGGCAGACGGCACAGGCGATCGCCGGCGCCATCGTCATTCCGCACCCGCCGATGCCGCAGATCGAGCTGACGCGCGAGGAGATCGGCGACGTTGCCGAGTACATCCTGACGCTGCGCACCACACCCTAGCGGAATACAGAGCCCAGCCCGCCGAGTAGAGAAGCCCCGCGTGCTTGCCCCGCCGTATGATGCAAGCGGCGCAGGTTGCCGCGCAGCACCTTCATGGCGATCGCGGGGGCCAACAGCGCCGCCGGCGGCGCCAGCAAGTTGGCGACCTCGAGAAAGCGCACGCCGAGACTGGCGTCGAGCGCGCCGGCGCGGTGCAGCCAGCGGATGTACCAACTCAGCATGCGTCCCGACAGCGTGCGTTCCCCTTTGACGAGGGGGTGCTCGAGGTCGCCGCCGACGGCGATCTGCCAGGGCGTGTCGACGATCTTGGCGGCGGCGCTGAAAAAGCGCGGCGCCAGCGGGCCGGTGGCCGACGCGAGGCAGTCGCGCAGGGCCATCGCCTCGAGGATGGCGGCGGCCATGCCCTGGCCGTAGGCGGGATTGAACGAGCACAGGGCATCGCCGGTCACCAGATAGCCGGCGGGAAAGCGCGGCAGCCGCTCGTAGCGTCGGCGCACACTGGCTGGAAAGCGGAAACCACGGAAGGGCGAAAGCGGCTCGGCGTTGGCGACGATGTCGGCGATCTCGGTCACGGGCAGCGAGCGCGCGAAGGCATCATAGCTCTCCTGGTCGGCCGGCGGATTGCCGCCGAAGTAGCCGCCGAGGCTGACGATCCAGCGGTCGTCCTCCTGCGCCAGCGCGACGCCGAAGCGGTAGCGCGGCGCGCCGCCGCGCACGGCCACCACACGCTTGCCACCGGCATCACCAGAGCGGCGGCGGTAGAGGCGCGTCGTATAGCCGATGCCGACCTCGACCTCATCCACGGACGGCGGCTCGAAGCCCAGCTCTTGCAGCCAGGATGGGCTGCGCGAGAAGCGCCCCGAAGCGTCGACGACGAGATCGGCGGCGAGGATCTGGCGACCCTCGCCGACGTCGATCTCGAGCCCCGTAACGCAATCGAGACGCGAATCGAAGGTGGGACCACGGACCTCGCAGCGCTCGAGCAAGCGCACGTTGCGGCGCTCCATGAGGCGGCGGCGTACGAGCCCTTCGAGCATCGGGCGGCTGACAAGAAGCCCGATCAGTCCGCTCGGCGCCGCGGCGAGGCGGACGCCATGGTTGAACCACACACTGTCAGCGAAAAGATCGGATTCGATCGCGCCCGCGGCGACGAGCTCGGCACCAAGACCAGGGAACAGGGTTTCCAGCGCCTCACGGCCGCGCGCCAACAGGGCGTGGGCGTGCAGGCCCTGCGGCACGCCTTTGCGAAACCGTGCATCGGCGGGAAGAACGTCGCGGTCGAGCACGGTCACGCGCGCGTAGTGCTCGGCCAGAACGCGGGCGGCAGCGAGGCCGGCCATGCTGCCGCCGACGACGACGGCGTGATCTCGGGCACCGGGCATAGGGCGGGACATGCGGCGTTCTCCCTCGTTTTCTTGACGCGGTTGCCACAAGCTACGGGGCAGCTCACCTCTGGGTTTCGCGCTGCGGTCTGTCGGAAGCAGGCGAGACAGGCCACGCCGGCGCGCGGCCGCCTCGATCACGCCTAGAGGTAGCTCCACCACCATTCGCTGCGGCTGCGCTTCAGTTGCGCAAACCAGCGACACAGGGGGTAGAGGGCGGCGACGACAACGAGCCACGCGACGTAGACGCCCGGCAGGGCAAATCCGAAGCCGGGCGGCTTGGCATCCGGCAGCGAGCCGAACAGCCAAGCAGCGTCGCCAAGCGTCAGCGCTGCCACGACCACGGCGAAGGCGTGGATGAGAAAGATGTGCGCCACGTAGTAGAGCAGCGGCACGCGGCCGAAGGTCGTGATGCGCCGCGCGAGGTCGCCGCGCGCTCCCTCGAACACGGCGAGCAGCATCAGCGCCGGGCCCAGCGTCATCATCAGATAGAGCAGCGATGGCGGATACTTCTCGACATTCAGCATCGACAGCACGCTCGCCAGCGCATTCCCCTGCACGGCCCACGGAGCGGGGTCGCCGTAGACGTTGCTAAGTCGCAGCACCAGGAAACCGACGGTGATCGTCGCGCCGAGCGTGAGCAGCAGGCGCCGGCGCTCGAGGGCCGGAAGGGCGAAGGCCGGCCCCAGTACGTAGCCGGCCGCCATGACGCCAGCCCAGGGAATGAGCGGGTAGAGCGCGTAGAGCTGCATCCCCGGTCCCAGCGTGAGGAGCTTCGGCTCGTGGAGGAAATTCCACACCCAGCCGGCCGCGCCGAAGTCGGCGGCATGAATGCCATCGAGCAGGTTGTGACCCGCTATCATGCCGATGCCGATGGCTGCGATCGCCGCGCGCGGCAACCACACGAGCCCGGCGAGCACCACCATCGAGGCGCCGATGGCCCAGATGACCTGGGTGACGAAAAAGTCGAGGCCTAATCCGAACGTCCAGCCGAGCCGCACGACGGTGAACTCGAGTACCATCAGCCAGAAGCCCCGCGTCAGAAGAAAGCGGCTGATCTCGCCCGTCGACCGCCCGCGCGTGCCGTAGAGGTAGGCCGACACGCCGGCCAGCAGGATGAAGATCGGGGCGCAGAAGTGCGTGATCCAGCGCGTGAGGAACAGGGCCGGATCGGCGACGTCGCGCGGATTCATGCCGCTCGAGCCGAAGAAATCGCGCGTGTGGTCGAGCGCCATGAGGACCATGACGAGGCCGCGCAAGAGATCGATGGAATCGAGGCGCGGGCGCGCGATGCTGCCGACCTCGACGCGGGTAGCGGTCGGCGCCGGAAGCGGCAGCGGCCAGGTGCGCGCAAGGGTATCGTATTGAAGGCTCATGACGACCTCGTGGTCCGCAATGCCACCGCGGTCAGATACGTGGCACAGACCAATCAGGTGTCACCTGAGCCAAGGAGGCGTGCTGTTCCCGTGGGAACAAGCGCGCTAGGTCGCTCTAGCGCAATACGCCGCTGCGGCCCGGCACGAGGTAGCGCAGCTTGACGACCCCGTCGGGAAACGCCTCGATGCCGTCGAAGACCAGCGTCGGGCGGCGACTGAGGTCATTGAGCAGACTGAGGCCCGAGCCGAGCAGCACCGGGACGAGGAAGATCTCCACCATGTCGACGAGACCTTCTTCCAGCGCCGATTGCATGGTGACGGCACCGCCGACGATCCAGATGTCGTTGCGCGTCGTCTCGCGCGCCTGCTGCAAAGCGGCCTTGATGCCGCGCGTGTTGGTGACCACGCCCTGCGGCACGTCGCCGAGGCTCGACGACGAGAGGACGTAGACAGGCTTGCCGGCGTAAGGCCAATCCTCGCCGATGGCGAAGATCAGCTCGTAGGTGCGCCGCCCCATGATGAGGGCGCCGACCTCGGAGATGAATTTGTCATAGCCATAGAGGCGGGCGTCGTACGGCGCCAGCCAGTCAACGCTTCCCTCGCGGTCGGCGATGAAGCCGTCGAGACTGGTGGCAACGTAGAACCTGACGCGCGCCATGAGGAGGGTACCCCCGCGACCGCGTTAGGAGATCGCGGCCTCAGCCGACAATTTCGTTCGTCTTGAAATTCAATGCAATCTCGCGTGCGGCGGAGGCGGCACTATCGGAGCCGTGCACCGAGTTGTGGGCCTTCGACTTGGCGAAACGCTTGCGAATGGTGCCCCTTTTTGCTTCGCGCGGATCGGTGGCGCCCATCAGCTTGCGGTACTTGGCGACGGCGTCCCCGCCCTCCAGCACCTGCACGACGATCGGCCCCGAGGTCATGAAGGCGACGAGCTCGTCGAAAAAAGGGCGGCCCTTGTGCTCGGCATAGAATTTCTGCGCCTGCGCCGCCGTCCAGCGCACGCGCTTTTGGGCGACAATGCGCAAACCCGCTTTTTCGATGAGCGCATTGATCGCTCCGGTCAGGTTGCGCCCAGTGGCATCCGGTTTAATAATGGAAAGAGTTCGCTCGATGGTCATCCCTCGGCCTCTGGTCCGGTTTGGATTTTTCTTGAATTGCGGCGCCTTATAGCGGGGCCGCGAAACCTCAGCAAGCCCGCCAAAAGGTCGCCGTGGAGTACCGGGACCCGCGCCCGTGCGGCCAATTGACGAAGCGGGGTGCGGCGAACCACATTGGCGCCATGCAAAAAGGCCAGCGTAGGCCAGGGTGCTGCGCGCTCGGTGCCGTCGGCTCCCCGCAATGATACGAGAATTCCATGACTGGCCAGCAGGCTGACATTCAGTGGTATATCGCGCGTGAAGGCAAACAGCACGGCCCGCTGTCCGACGTCGAAATGCGCACATTTGTCGCGCAAGGTCATCTAAAGCCGACCGATCTCATTTGGCGCCCCGGGTTCGCCGATTGGCGTCCTGCGCCGGCGGTGTTTCCATTTCAGCAACCTGAGGCGGCCCCCGCACAGCCGCGACCGACGACGCAAGGGCGCCGCGCCGAGCCGTCGCGGGGCCCGGGAGCACCGGCCGCCGCAGGCGGGCAGCCGACATTCGAGCCCAATCGTATCCGCGTCGCGCGAGGGTCTGATGACAGCCGCTCGTCGGGAGCAAGGCGGGCGCTAGGCATCCTGGCGTTGCTCGCGCTGCTCGGGGGCGGCGGCTGGTATGCGTGGCAAAGCGGGGCGCTGGACAGCCTGCGCGACCGGCTGACGACGTCGAAGGAGGGCGAGCAGGTGCCGACCGTCGCGGCGCCGGACGCCTCCACCCCGCCGGCGCCCGAGGCAACGGCACCGGCTGCTTCCTCCGCCGAGGTCGATGCCGGCGCGCAGCAGCTCGATTCCAAGTTCGAGAAGATGGCGGCGTGGAGCGTCGTCAAACGCGAGTTCCCGGATTGGTACGGCGAACAGCTCCGCCAGGCCGCCAAGCTGTCGGCCGAGAACCAGCCGGAGACGGCGGTCAACAAGCATCTGGCCGAGGCGCTCGTCGCGCTGCGCCGCCAGCATGCCAACGACGCACTCTCCGCCAGCACCCCGCGCCTGAAGGATGTCGCGACCGCGTTCCTCAACAACCTCAAATCGCTCGCCAACAAGAGCGTCGGCGCCTGCTACGGCTTCATCTCGCAGGGCGAGACCTCGCCCGCCGTTCTCGAGGTGCTGCAATCGCCCGATCAGGGTGCCGCGGTGCAGGCGCAGGTCGCCGCCATCTTCGAGGCCATCGCCGACGGCCGCAAGTCGCCGACCCCGCACGACAAGGCGGTCAAGGCCGACTACGACATACTGGTACAGGAGCTGACCAAGCTCGGCTGGAAGGAGAACGACCTACAGGTGTTCTCCAATCCGACGCTGCTCTCGCGCGAGCCCCCCGAACGGGTCTGCCAGATGGTGCAGGACTGGTTCAACGCCCATCTCGCCGTGGCCGACCAAGGGACGCAAGAGCGATTGCTGGTCGAGACGCTGAAGCCCGTCGTCTCAGGCTGAGCAACGCGCATGCTGGCGGCCGCCATCAAAGTCGCCATTACCGCCGTGCTGGTGGTGGCCATCTCCGAGGTGGCAAAGCGCTCATCGCTACTCGGCGCCGTTCTGGCGTCCATTCCGCTGACCTCGGTGCTGGCGATGGTCTGGCTCTATGCCGACACCGGCGACGCGCACAAGGTCGCCGACCTGGCAACGGGAATCTTCTGGCTGGTGCTGCCGTCGCTGGCGCTGTTCATCGCGCTGCCACTGATGCTGCGCGCCGGCTGGCCGTTCGGCCTGAGCCTCGCGGCGTCGAGTGCTCTCACCGTTGCCTGCTACTTCCTGATGCTCGCCATCCTGAAACGCTTCGGCATCGCGATTTGAGCTTCCTCACCTGCCATCCCAGAAGCCGTCATGGCGAAGCGTCACGGCGCAGCCGTGCTCCGCACGGACCTTCGCATGGACGCGCTAGCCGAGGCTATCCGGACCCAGGTAAGAATCGTCGAAGACACAACGAAGCGCCTCCGGCGAGCCTCTCCTGGGTCCCGGGTCGCGCTCGGCTGAGGCCTCGCTCGCCCGGGATGACAGTAGTGGCATTGCGCGACGGTGACAGGGCGGGGAAGAGCCGCTATGCCGTCGGCCCATGCTGCATATCAACGACCTCAGCTACCGCATCGAGGGGCGGCCGATCTTCGAGGGGGCAACGGCGGGCATTCCGACCGGCCACAAGGTGGGCCTCGTCGGCCGCAACGGCGCCGGCAAGACGACGCTGCTGAAGATCATCGCCGGCGATCTTTCCCCCGACATGGGCTCGATCACCATGTCGCGCAACGCCCGCATCGGGCACGTGGCGCAGGAGGCCCCGGGGGGCGAGGAAAGCATTATCGCATGCGTGCTCGCCGCCGATAGCGAGCGTGCGCGCCTGCTCGAGGAAGCGGAACATGCCAGCGATGCGCACCGCATCGCCGAGATCCATGAGCGTCTCTCCGATATCGGCGCGCACGCGGCGCCGGCGCGCGCGGCGCAGATCCTCGCCGGCCTCGGCTTCGACGAGGAAGCCCAGCAGCGCCCGTGCCGCGCCCTATCGGGCGGCTGGCGCATGCGCGTGGCGCTCGCCGCCGTGCTGTTCCTCGAGCCGGAAATCCTGTTGCTCGACGAGCCGACCAACTACCTCGATCTCGAAGGCGCCATGTGGCTTGAGAGCTACCTGCGCTCCTATCCGCACACGGTGGTCATCGTCAGCCATGACCGCGACCTCTTGAACCGCGCGGTAACGGCGATCCTGCATCTCGACCGCGGCAAGCTCACCTTCTACTCCGGCGGCTACGACGACTTCGAGGAAGCGCGGCGCGAGAAGCAGCGGCTCGAACTCAAGCTCAAGAAGAAGCAGGACGAGGAGCGCCGCCGCATCCAGGTGTTCATCGACCGCTTCAAGGCCAAGGCGACCAAGGCGGCGCAGGCGCAGAGCCGCGTCAAGGCGCTGGCCAAGATGCAGCCGATCGCGGCGCAGCTCGACGAGCGCGTCAAGCCGTTCCATTTGCCGAATCCCGCCAAGGCGCTCGCCTCGCCGCTCATGCGGCTGGAGGAGGTGGCGATCGGCTATGCGGCGGACGCCCCCGTTCTGGCGGGTCTGAACCTGCGCATCGACCAGGACGACCGCATCGCCCTGCTCGGCCAGAACGGCAACGGCAAATCGACCTTCGCCAAGCTCATCGCCGGCAAGCTGGCGCCGCTCGGTGGCAACCTGTTCGGTGCCAAGCGCGTCGATGTCGGCTACTTCGCCCAGCACCAGCTCGACGAGCTGAGCCCGGGCAAGACGCCGTACGACCACATGCTGGAACTGATGCCGGAGGCGACCGAGGCGCAGCGCCGCACGCGGCTGGGCACCTACGGGTTCTCGGTCGACAAGGCCGATACTAAGTGCGCCAACCTGTCAGGCGGCGAGAAGGCGCGCCTGCTGCTGGCGCTGGCCGCCTTCCACGCCCCGCACCTGCTCATCCTCGACGAGCCGACCAACCACCTCGACGTCGACAGCCGCGAGGCGCTCGTTCACGCGCTCGCCGAGTACGAGGGCGCCGTCATCCTCATCAGCCACGACCGGCACCTGATCGAGGCGTGCGCCGATCGGCTTTGGATCGTGCGTGGCGGCACGGTGAAGGCGTATGACGGCGACATGGACAGCTATCGCGCCGACCTGTTGGCCGAGCGCGGCGCCGGAACGCGCACGAAAAACAACGGCGCGCGCAACGAGGCGGGACGCAACGCGCGCGCCGACCAGCGGCGCGCGGCGGCCGACCGGCGTGCGGCGGTGGCGCCCCTGAAGAAAGCCATGCAGGGGGCGGAGAAAGAAGTGGAAAGGATCGGCGCCGACATCGCGCGCCTTGATCGCCTGCTCGCCGATCCGCAGCTCTATGCGCGCGATGCACAAGCAGCGCAGAACGCCGCCATCGACCGCGGGCAGTTGGCCAAGCGTCTCGCAGAGGCGGAAGAGGCTTGGCTCGCCGCCAGTGAAGCCTACGAGGCCGCCAATGCCGACGCGTCCGACGCTGCGGATGCGTAAGGCGCGAGGATCGCGTGACGAATTCGTGACAAGTCAATTCTGCGCGATATGCACATAAAAATATGTTTTTGCGCGCCCCAATAGTGACGGCTTCGCGACGGGTGTATGACGAAACGTGTGGGAGCTGGCCGCCTCGGTCTTAAGCGGGGACCGTGCCTGCGCGGTAGAGGGCCGTTCGGGGTCCGCAGGCCAGCTCTCAACGACTTCCCCCAATGTCGACAAGTGCGTCAGCGGCCAGTCCATCGGCCGCTGGCGAGTCGGCGCCGCGCGTCCGGTGCAGCCCGCAACATATAGACCCAGGCGTCGAAGGTTTCGCCGCCGGCGAGCCGCACCTGGCGGATGGTGCGGTCGTACTCGTTGTGATCGGCGCCGTGCACATAGCCCTCGTACTCGTCCAGCCACCTGAGCGCTGCGTGCGGATTGGAAAGCAGCACCGCTTCACCGTGCACGATGTCGTCGATGTCGTTGCTCGGCGCGGCGCCGGGATAGCGGCCGAGATCGTAGAGGCGCGCCTGCGGCAGCGAGGCGGGGCCGAGGCCGTCGGACTGGCGCGCCAGGCGCAGGCGCTGTGCGCGGCCAAGGACACTGCGCGCGCCGCTCATCAGCGTGCCGTAGACGAACAGGTAGCGGCAGTCGGGGTCAGTCATAACTTTGGAGCCTTCGGCACACGTTACGCTGGGTCCCGGGTCGTCGCTCGGCTGGCGCCTCGCTGGCCCGGGATGACAGTGTGAACTCGCTCTCTTACTGTTATCCTGGAAGGCGAAGCGAAGCTGAGCCTATCTGGGAAGGGGCCGGCTATGCCACGGGTGTACGCGTACTTCGTCCACATTCTTGCGAGCAAGCGCAATGGTACTCTTTACGTGGGCGTCACGAGCGATCTTTACGGCCGCATGGTCGAACATCGGGATGGCCTCATCCCTGGCTTCACAAAGCACCACGGTGTCAAGACGCTTGTCTACTTCGAAGCATGACGACGTGGACGAAGCCATCCGCCGCGAGAAGCGTATTAAGCGCTGGCGGCGTGCCTGGAAGCTCGCGCTGATCGAGCAGCGCAATCCGCAATGGCGTGATCTCTGGCTCGACCTCACCACGTAACCTCCGTCATCCCGGCCGCGGGAGCGGAGCGACCGCAGAGCCGGGACCCAGCATAAGAATCGCCGAAGGCTCATAAGGGTCTTCGACGCAATTTGCGCTGGATGGGGCGCAAGGAGCGTATAACATTACCCCGTGATTTTGGTGAAGTCGGCGACGTTCAAGGTGGCGGCGCGGATCTGCGACAGGAGGCGCAGGCGGTTCTTGCGCAGCTGGGGATCGTCGGCGTTGACCGTCACCTTGTCGAAAAAGGCATCGACCGGCGCGCGCAGCTCGGCGAGGGCGCGCATGGAGCCGGCGAAGTTCTCCACATTGAGCGCGGCGACGGTGTCCTGCTTCACGCTCTCGATTGCGGCGGCGAGTGCTAGCTCCTCCTTCTCCTGCAGGAGGGCGACCTCGTAGTCGCCGGCGTAGCTCACCTTGTCCCTCTTCTCCTCGATAGTGAGGATGCTCTGCGCGCGCTTGACGCCGGCCAGCAGGTTGGCGCCGTCATCGGTCTTCAGGAACTCGGTCAGCGCCTCGACGCGCTTGACGATGAGCGCCAGGTCGTCCTGACCGGGCAGCGAGAAGATGGCATCGATGAGGTCGTGGCGCGCGCCCTTGTCGCGCAGGTACACCTTCAGCCGCTCGGCGAAGAACGCGAGCAGGTCCACTGAGTTTGGTGATACCTGCCGTCCATTCCAATCTGTGAACGTTCGAACTTCGCCGTGAACTATGTCCCCACCACTCTTGCGCTTCTTTTCAAGCGCGACATCACTGATCGACTTCAGTACCAGTTCTGCTGCCTTCTCGATTTCGTCGATTAGCGGCAGGCGCAGGTCGTTGTCGATGACGAGGCGGATGACGCCCAATGCGGCACGGCGAAGCTGGTAGGGATCGCCCGAGCCGGTCGGCTTCTCGCCGATGGCCCAGAACCCGACGAGGGTGTCGAGCTTGTCGGCGAGCGCTACGGCGACGGCCGCGCCGTCGCCCTCGCTCTCCAGCGGCACGCTGTCAGCCGGACCCTTCGGCTTGTAGTGCAGCTCGATGGCGCGCGCGATCTCCGGGCTCATGTGCTCGGCTTCCGCGTAATATCGGCCCATCAGGCCCTGCAGCTCGGGGAACTCGCCGACCATGCCGGAGACGAGGTCGGCCTTCGACAATTCGCCCGCGCGCAAGGCGAGCGCGGCCTCGCACAGCTCTTCGAACCTGGCGATCTCGGCGGCGAGCTCCTTGATGCGCTCGGTGCGCTCGAACTGGGTGCCGAGCTTCTCGTGGAAGGTGACACCCTTCAGTTCATCGCGCATGACGTCGAGCTTCTTCTTGAGGTCCTGCTCCCAGAAGAACTTGGCATCGGAAAGCCGCGCCGCGATCACCTTCTCGTTGCCGGCAATAATGGTCTTGCCGCCGTCCTTGGCCTTCAAGTTGGAGACGAGCAAGAAGTTATTGGCGAGCTTCTTGCCGTGGCGCAGGGAGAAGCACTTCTGGTGGGTCTTCATCGCGCTGGTCAGGCACTCAGCCGGCACCTCGAGGAACGATTTGTCGAAAGCGCCCATGAGCACCGTCGGCCACTCGGTGAGGCCGGCGTTCTCAACGGCCAGCGCATCGTCCTCGACGAGGGTGAGATGAGCTTCCTTGGCGAGCGCGTGCGCGCCCTCGTTGATCTGCGAAGCGCGCGTCGCCGCATCGAGGATCACCTTGTGTGCTTTCAGCTGCTTCTCGTAGTCGGCGAATCCCGTCACCTTGAACGGCTCATTGCCCATGAAGCGATGCCCGCGCGTCTGGTTGCCGGCCTTGATGCCGGCGATCTCGAACGGCACCACCTTGCCGTCGAGCAGCAGCACGATCGAATGCAGCGGACGGATCCAGCGCAGCTCCGAGCCGTTGTCGAGATGAGCGTTGAAGCGCATCGTCTTCGGCCAGGGGAAATTGAGGATCGTCTCGCGCAAGATCTCGTTGACGATCTCGCCGGCGGAGCGCCCCGG
Organism: Hyphomicrobium sp.; assembly: GCF_009026145.1. GTDB lineage: Bacteria > Pseudomonadota > Alphaproteobacteria > Rhizobiales > Hyphomicrobiaceae > Hyphomicrobium_A. The sequence goes on along the minus strand of NZ_WBUE01000006.1, from coordinate 37,685 downwards.
CTTGTCGATGCGCGCGATGTAATAGTCGCCCTTCTTCTCGTCCTTGACGACCTCGGCGTCCTTCAGCGAGGCGAGCCCCGCTGCCTTGAGGAAGCCCTGCACTGCCTGCTCCGGCGCGCCGACGCGCGGGCCTTTGCGCTCCTCCGAGGTGGCGGGGGATTTCTTCGGCACGCCGTCGATGACCAGCGCCAGGCGGCGCGGCGTGGCGAAGGCGCGCGCCTCGCCCACCTCGAGCCCGCGCGCTTTCAGGCCGTCCACCATCAGGCGGCGCAGGTCTTCCGCCGCGCGCGTCTGCAGGCGGGCGGGAATCTCTTCGGAGAACAGCTCGAGCAAGAGCTCAGACATAGGTCATCTCAGGCTTCGAATTGGGAGGCGCACTCATACGTGATCGGGCCATGACTGTCATCCCGGAAGCCGTCATGGCGAAGCGTCACGGCGCAGCCGTGCTCCGCACGGACCTCCGCATGGACGCGCCAGCGGAGGCTATCCGGGACCAGCACAATAAGCGTCAAAGACGCAAGAATGGGCCTGCGGCATTCCTCTGCTGGGTCCCGGGTCGCGCTCGGCTACGGCCTCGCTTGCCCGGGATGACAGCTGCGGGAAGCTAGCCGATGCGGGCGTGCAGGCCGAGGTCGTAGTCGGTGATGGCGAACGCGGCACGCTCGGGCTCGATGACCATCGGCACGATGGAGATGATGATGTCGCTCGCCGCGCTCGCCGTCTGCATCAGGTTGAGCATCAGCAGGCCATTGGGTGCGGCGAGAAAGTCGTGGAAGAACATGAAGGCACTTTTGTCATCGACATCGAAACGGCCCACCGCCCAGGCGGCGAGGCGCTGCGACTCTTCCGGGTGCAGCACGTAGATGGCGATCTTCTGCAGCGGGCCGGCGAAGGGACGCAGCGCCTCGCCGAGGGCACGGTTCTCGATGTCGCGAACCTCCAGGCGTGCCTCGAGCTTGAACAGCGGGACGGAACGGCCCGGGCTCTCGCGCCAGATGCGCGAGGTCCACGACGTAAGGCGCGGCTTGATGGCCAGCGCCTTGTCCTGCGGGGGGGCCTCGCTGCCGGTGTAGGGCGCGAGCTGCATCCCTCAGGGCGCCGGAGTGATGACGGGCGTCTGCGTGGGGGCGCTGCCGAGGATCAGATTGGCGATGTCGGCGAGGGCGCCGGTCGAGCCGAGATATCCAAGGCCGGCGACAACCAGCGCCAGGACAAACCAGAAGATCGACCGTTGCCGTCCCCAGAAGGCGATGTAGGCGATGAGCAGTGCCGGAATGCCGATGATGAGCGCGCCGATAATTGTTGGGTCCATCATGCGCCGCCTCCCGTGGTTTGCAGCCATGCCGCGCAGCAGGCCTTGGCCAGCTCGCGCACGCGTAAGATATAGCTCTGCCGCTCGGTAACGGAAATGACCCCGCGCGCGTCCAAGAGGTTGAACAGGTGCGAGGCCTTGATGCACTGGTCGTAGGCCGGCAGGGCCAGCAAATGGCGCCCCACCGGCATTACGCCCTTGTCGAGCAGCGCCATGCACTCCTTCTCGGCGTCGTTGAAGTGGGCCAATAGCAGACCCGTGTCGGCGTGCTCGAAGTTGAAGCGCGAATACTCCTGCTCGGCCTGCAGAAACACCTCGCCGTAGGAGAGCTTGCGCGCGTCGGTGCGCCCGTTGAACGACAGGTCGAACACCCGGTCGACGCCCTGCACGTACATGGCGAGGCGTTCCAGGCCGTAGGTGATCTCGGCCGAGACAACCTCGCAATCGAAGCCGCCGACCTGCTGGAAATAGGTGAACTGCGTCACCTCCATGCCGTCGCACCACACCTCCCAGCCGAGGCCCCAGGCGCCCAGCGTCGGGCTCTCCCAGTCGTCCTCGACGAAGCGGATGTCGTGCAGCTCGGGGACGAGACCGATGCGGCGCAGGCTCTCGAGGTAGAGGTCCTGCATGTCGACGGGCGCCGGCTTCATGATCACCTGCAGCTGGTAGTAGTGCTGCAGGCGGTTGGGGTTCTCGCCGTAGCGCCCGTCCTTGGGGCGGCGCGAGGGCTGCACGTAGCAGGCGTTCCACGGCTTGGGGCCGAGGGCGCGCAGCGTCGTCGCCGGGTGGAAGGTGCCGGCGCCGACCTCCATGTCGTAGGGCTGCAGGATGACGCAGCCCTGCTCGGCCCAGAAGCGCTGCAGGGCGAAGATCAGGTCCTGGAACGACTTTTTTGGGTGTAGCGGCGCCACCTCGACGGCGCTTGGGCGGGACTTTGCGGCTTCGGTGGTCGGCATGGCGTGACGCCCCTCTTCGGATCGGGGCGCACTATACGCAGCGGAAACTCCCTGTCACGTCGCAATAAGTGCTGCGAGGCAGGCGCTCAGTTCAGCGGAACGTTGAGCGTGCCCTGCAGGGTGTAGCCCGAGTAGTCGTCGGATCCGACGCCGTCCCAGGAGGCGAGGCCGCGCAGGTACCATCCACTCGTCGTAATGACGTTGAGGCCACCTTCGAGCCGGCCCCAGAAGTCGCCGGGGCCGACGACGAAGCCGTCGACGATGGCGACGTTGGGGTTGTCGAAATCCCACACGCCCTTGATGGCCGCGAACGGCTCGATGAACGTGTCGGCCGAGTGCGCGAAGCGGTAGCCGATCTCGGGGCCAAACTGCAGCCGTCCGAGTGAGACGTCCTGGCCGGCGATGAAAGTCCCGGCCGAGTTGGTGAAGGCGTCCTGACTCTCCTCGACGTAGGCGAGCTCCGCTGACGGTGTGAAGCGCCAGGCGTCGTAGAGCCAGTTGCCGGCAAGCGTGCCCTTCACCAGCCAGCGCGAGGTGTCGAAGCCGCCGGTGGTGGTGCCGAGGGTGAGGTCGTTGGACGAACGTCCCCAGGCGGCGCGCAGATCAAAGTAGATGTTCTCGTGCACTTGCATCGACAGGTACGGCCCGATCATCCAGTCCGTTGCCGTCGACCTTGGAGGCGAGCACGGAAGAGTCGTCGTTCGACCAGTCGAACTGCACCAGCGCGCCGACGATCATGTTCTTGGCCACGCGATAGTCGCCGCCGACGTAGAGCACGCCAACGTGGCCGTCGCGGTCGAGGTTGCCGTTATCATCGTCGAAGGCCGAGTAGCGGCCTTCCACCCAGATGTCCCACGGTGACGTTGTTTCGTAGACGAGCGGCAGCGATCCGCCGTCGCCGGCGCCGAGCGCCATGCGGTCCTTACTCATCTGCGCTTGCGCCGTCTTTCGGCGAAGCTGCGACAGGCTGTGCGAGAACTGAATGCTCTTGCCGCCGGTGGTATCGACCGTGTCACCAAGGTCGTTCGCGCCGAGGCCCATGGCATTGCCGAGCCCCGCTCCGAGCCCCATGGCGCTGCCGAACGCGGCGGCATTGCTGGCGACGTTCGTCGCGCCGTTGGCTGCGCTGGCGACATTCACCGGCACCGACACATGCGAGCGATTGAGCAGGCTCGTGCTGCCAGGATTGTTGAGCAGGATGCCGTTGATGCGCGAGACGAGGAAGCCTTTGGTCACCCCCTGCGAGGCATCCGCACCGGACGGCGTCGGAGTCGGCGTCGCGCAGGTCGCAGTGATCGTGAGCGTTGCACCTGACTGATAGATGGAAAAAAAGGTCACGAGAGTCGTGTCGCCGTTGTTTCCCGTGACGGTGTAGCTCACCTGCTGTGGGGAGCTCGTTAGGTGGACGACAAGCAGCTGCGTGCTAAGTCCTGCATTGTACAGCTCGAAGTCCGAGGTGTTGCCGTTACCGGTGACGGTGAAATGGATCGTATCACCGACGCTGAAGCCAGAGATTTGCCGCTGCAGGCCCGGAGTCGTCGAACTCGACACGTTGAACAGGCCGAAGTTGTCGACCGCATTGCAGCCCTGGGCAGGGGCCGCCCAGGCGGCGCTCGATCCGGCCAGCAGCAAAGCTATTGCGATGATGGGGATAAGAAGGCGGCGCGTGCTCGCGTGGTGCCGAAGCGTGGTCAGAATCCCCTCCTGCGGTCGCGCTGTGGTTATCCCGCAGCTTCCGACACCCTCACGCGCGAGCACTTGCGAAGAGCGTCCAGAAATCCCATCGTCGATTCGGGTGCAATTGGACAGGTGTCACCAACGTGAGCACAACTTGGCGTTGCCTTCCAGGCACGCTTTTCTGATCCACGTCAACGTGCGGGGCAAAGAGGCGTCCGTTCGCACCAACAAGAGGAGCCTATAGACCGCGCGAGGGCGGGGCGCCGAAGGTCAAGCGAAAGGCGCGGGAGAAGTGCGCCTGATCGGCGAAACCGGCGGCGTGCGCGGCAGCGGTGAGGCTGCTGCCTCCGTGGGCGACCTCGCGGATGGCCGCGCGCAAGCGATGCCAGCCGCGATAGCGCCGGAACGGCACGCCCACCTCGCGGGTGAAGAGATGCTGGAAGCGCGAGGCCGACAGCCCAGCGGCAGTGGCCGCTTGCGTCGTCGACAACGCATCGGCTGCGCGGCTTTGCATCGCCTCGACGGCACGCGCCACGCGCTCGTCCATCTGCCGCCGAGCGCGGCGCTGCGCGAAGCCGACGATATCGCCCATGCTCGCACGTAGGTCTTCCGTGTCAGGGCGTAGCTCGAAGTGGCTGCGCAGCGGCGAGGCATCGCTGCTGCCGACGATCGCGCCGCTCACATCCTCTCCCCCGGCGACCAGCGCGGCGAGCGCATCGGCGCCCGCGATATTGGGCTCGAGGTAGAACACGCCAAGGGGTTCGCCGCCGACGTCGAACTCGTATGGCGTGCCGGCGCGGATGACGGCGCTGCGGCACGTGAGCCAACGGCTACCGGCGATGCACAGGCGGAAGGTGCCGTAGAGGCCGGCGAGATAGACGGCGGTGCTGTGGGCGTGCGGCGCGTTGTGGTGGAGCGGCCCGGCGAAGGTGGCCCAGCCGGCATCGACGTGCCACAGCGAGCCGCGGAGGGTGCACTCCTTCGTAGCACGTTCGTTCAAGCGACCCGACACGGTCATCCATTACCTCAAGGGTAAGCGAGAGCAGCCAAGCTTGCAGAGGACCAGCGACGTGGCAACGGAACAGATTGGCAGCGCATACGTGATGCCGGGCGACGGCGCCGGCTTGACCCGCCGCCACATGCTGGCCTCGGCCGCCGCACTGGCGGCGGTGCCGCTGGCGGCAGCACTGCCGCCGGCAGCGCACGCCGCCAGCCCCATGCAGGGCACCAGCAGGCCGAGCTGGGCTCGCTTCAAGCTCGGCGCCTTCGAGCTGACCATGCTGGCCGATTCTGACGCCTTTATTGACGGACCGTACCCGATCATCGGCGCCAACGCAGCGCAGACGGAGGTCGAGCAGCTGATGCGCGACAATCTATTGCCGCCGGCCAAGTATCAGCCGGGCTTCACACCCATGCTGCTCAACACTGGCAAGGAGCTGCTGATCTTCGACACGGGCAATGGAAGCAACGGCTTCGTGCCGCGCCCACAGGGCGGGTGGCTGGCGAGACAGCTCGTCGCCGCGGGTTTCAAGCCGGAGCAGATCGATGTCGTCGTGCTGTCACACGGGCATTCCGACCACGTGGGCGGCATCATGGAAGTGGGAAAGCCACTCTTCCCCAATGCACGCTACGTGATCGCCGCGACCGAGTACGACTTCTGGTCGCCGCGGAACAAACTGCCGGCCGAGTTGGAGAAGTACGCCGGGCCGTTTCGCTCCAACCTCGTGCCGCTCGCCGACAAAGTCAGCTTCATCAAGCCGGGCGACGATGTCGTGGCGGGCGTGCGCTCGCTGGCGGCACCGGGCCATACGCCAGGGCATATTGCCTTCATCATCGAGAGCCTCGACAAGAGCCTGCTGTTCTGGGGTGACTGCGCGCACCATCACGTCGCCTCGCTGGCGCGGCCCGACTGGGACTGCGTGTTCGACGTCGACAAGAGGCAGGGTGCTGAAACGCGCAAGAAGATCTACGACATGGCAGCAAGCGAGCGCCTGCCCGTTGCCGGCTACCACATGCCGTTTCCGTCGATCGGCTATGTCGAGCGCCTGGATGGGGGTGGCTACCGCTGGCTCGCCCACACCTACCAGCTCAATCTGTAGGATCGCGCGGGCGGCGGGCTATTTCTTCTTCTGCTTCGCGAGCTTGTCGCGCTCAGCGAGAAGCTCATCGAGCTTGGCCTGCTGGTCGGCGATGCGATCGGCAATGCGGCTTTCGTCGGCGGCACCGGAATAGGCGGCGGCCTGCTCGACGAGCTCACGCAGATTATCGCGCAGGATGGCAATGCGGTTATCGAGCTCGGCGAGCACTGGATCGACGGCGGGCATAGATTTCCTCTTGATGGGTTGAGGAGGGGAAGAGCTGTCGCGGGTCAGGCGTTGCGCCCATCGCTCGGTCGATAGACGCCGGCCTCCGCATCCCATTCGAGAGAGCCGAGATCCTTGGGAACCGACTGGAGCGGATTGTTGCGGCTCATCTGCTCGTGCGCAGCGCGCGTAGCGGCGGCGGCACGAGCCATTTCCTTGGCCAGCCATTTCATGCCGGCGAGGAGGCCGGCTCCGATGAGCACCGCGGCGACGACCTGGGGCATCGACGACACTCCCTCTCAAGCGCGCTGCCGAATGCGCGGATTACAGCCCGAACCGCGACCACAGCGCCCGAGCCTCCACAGCGGATATCAGATCCTCGGCAAAGGCAAGACGGGCGCCTGTTAATTCCTGGTAACCCGTGGCCGTCGGCGAGCGCCGCAAGCGGCCCAAAAGGCCGCCCCTCTCGAGCGGCACGACCTTGAGGCGAACCTTGTCGCCATAGATTTCACGCATCTTGGAGCGCACGTCCGAGATGCCGTCGATGAGGCCCAGCTCCAGCGCCTTGGGGCCGGACCAGAAGGCGCCGGAGAACAGCTCGCCATCGGTGCCCGAGAGGCGCCCGGCGCGGCGCTCCTTGACGATGCCGATGAACACGTCGTGCACGTCGCGCTGCACGCTCTTGATGCGCTCGACGTCCTCGGCTCGCTCAGGGCGGAATGGATCGAGCGCGTCCTTACGATCACCGGCGGTGTAGACGCGGCGCTGGATGCCGAGCTTTTCGATCGCCTTGTCGAAACCGAAGCCCGAGAAGATGACGCCGATCGATCCGACGATCGAGGATGGATCGGCGTAGATCTCGTCACCCGCCAGCGCCAGGTAATAGCCGCCGGAGGCGGCGATATCCTCGCAGAATGTGTAGACCGTCTTCTGCTTCTCCTCGGCGAGCTGGCGGATGCGCCGGAAGAGCAGGCTCGACTGCACGGCCGACCCGCCCGGCGAGTTGATGACGATGGCCACGGCGGGGCACCTCGACAGCTCGAACGCCTTCTCGATGCCGCTAGCGGCATGAGCGATCGACAGGCCGGGACGTAATGGCGTCACCATGCCGATCGGGCCGGAAAAGCGCAGTATGGGAACTACGGGACCTTGGCCAAAGAACCACATGCGGAAGGCCTCGCTGATAGCCTGCTGATCGGATGGAGCGGAACTTTTAGGGCATCGGCGCCACCCCGGCTAGGGTGGCCCAAGAGGTCCCGATCATGCCGAGGCTATCATCGGCAGAGGGGCGCCATTGCGAAGGATTTCCTGCGCCGCAGGCGTGAAGGCATTCCCCCCCTCTTGGTGCAATATGAAGCCCGGGAGAACCTGCAGCGGCGCCCGGCTCCCCTTTATGCCCTGCACAAGCACCCGGTGCGCGGCGGCGCCCCGGCGCGGGTAGAGTGGCAGGACTTTCAGGGCGCCGAAGCGCGGGTCGAGGGCCGCAAGTACGCGCCTCAACGCCTCGGCCTTATGGATGATGGTCGCCTCTCCGCCGGGTGCCGCCATGCGCGCCATAAAACGCGCCCAGCGCTCCAGCTCCTCCTCATCCATGGAATGTGCGCCGGCCTTCAAGTCATCGGTTGCGCGCGTCCCGGCCCCCACATCGTGATACGGCGGATTGGCAATTACGTGCCCGAAGCTTTCCTCGACGAGACCCTGCGCTCGCAGCTCAGCCACCCCGGCGCCAACAGCGGCGGTGATGACGCGCACGCGATCCTGAAGGCCGTTGCGGCGGATGTTCTCCGCCGCCAGTTCGGCAAGCTTCGGCTCCTTCTCCAGCAGCACCACCTCGGCGCCAGGCAAGCGGCGGGCGAGACACAACCCGGCCGTGCCAACGCCTGCCCCGATGTCGAGCACGCGCAGCGGACGGCTCGCATCGGCAGTCACGGCAGCGGCCAGCATCACCGCGTCGAGCCCGGCCCGGTAACCATTGCGCAACTGCAGGATGTTGAGCGCCCCGCCGAGGAAAGCGTCATCCGTCACCTCAGACCGGTCCTGAGCTGTCATGCCCGCACCATGGCGCTCATCCAAGGGCTAAGCACAGCGCGGCGATAAGGCGGGTGACGCCGAGCAGCCGGCGGCGCTGAATTTGGGTTGCAGGACGCACCGTCACGACCGTACCATCCATTGACCGAGGTCGGCCTCGATGAGCAATCGACGGGCGGCCTCCCAGCTTTCCTCGGGCACGGCGAGCCGCTGGGCGACGGCACCGAGCGTGCCCTGCACGGTGCTCATGTTGCCGTCGAACACTGCGGCTTCAATGCCGGCATCCTCCAACAGCACCATGAGGTAGCTGAGAAGCACGGGGTCGTTGGTCGTCACCAGATCACGCATAGCACCAAGGTAAACGGGACTAGGGGCCTACCGCAAAGTTTGCTTGGTATTCGCCCCCGCCACAACGCTATACCAACCAAAACAAATATGAGCTCCGGAAAATGCCCTTGGGACAAGTCATACCGTTCGACACCGCCCGCAGCGCCCCGGAAAGCCTGCAGCCGCTGCTCGACCTCGTCGCCGGCGACATGGAATCGATCAACCGCATCATCCTCGACAAGCACGTGTCGGACGTCGAGCTGATCCCGGAGCTCGCCCACCACCTCATCGATTCGGGTGGCAAGCGGCTGCGGCCGATGCTGGCGCTGGCCTCCTGCAAGCTGTGCGACTATCCGGGCACGCGGCACATCCACGTCGCGAGCGCGATCGAGTTCATGCATACGGCGACGTTGCTGCATGACGACGTGGTCGACGAGAGCGGCCTGAGGCGCGGCAAGCAGACAGCGCGCATGCTGTGGGGCAACCAGGCGAGCGTGCTGGTCGGCGACTTCCTGCTCGGCCAGGCATTTCGCATGCTGGTCGATGTCGGCTCCCTACCTGTCTTGAAGATCCTGTCCAACGCCGCAGCGGTGATCGCCGAGGGCGAGGTGATGCAGCTCGCCGCCGCCAACAATACGACGACCACCGAGGACGAGTACCTCGCCATCATCAACGCCAAGACGGCAGCGCTATTCTCGGCCGCGGCTGAAGTAGGCGCCGCCATCGCCAACCGACCGGCGGCGCAGCAGACGGCGCTGAAGTCCTATGGGCGCAATCTCGGCCTCGCTTTCCAGCTCGTCGACGACGCGCTCGACTATTCCGGCGATAGCGCCAACCTCGGCAAGGCGATCGGCGACGACTTCCGCGAGGGCAAGATCACGTTGCCAGTCATTCTTTCGTTCCGCCGCGGCTCGGAGGAGGAGCGCCGCTTCTGGAAGCGCACCATCGCCGATGGGGAGCTCAAGGAAGGCGACCTCGAACGCGCCGTGGCGCTGATGCGACAGCACAAGGCGCTGGAGGCCACGTTGGAGCGGGCCCGCGCTTACGGGGTGATCGCCCACGATGCCCTGGCGATCTTCCCCGACCGACCGGAAAAGGCGGCGATGCAGGACGTGATCGCGTTCTGCGTGCATCGCACACACTGAAAAAATCAACGCCGCGGCTGCCCATATTGCCCGGCGATGGCCGGCAGCCTAGGATTCGGCGCCTCGCAGACAGATGATCGGGGAAACACCGGTGCCGTCGCTTCAGCACTTCGTCACACGTATGCCCGGCCGCAGCGGCTGGCTCGTCGCGGCTTGTTGCATCGCGCTTGCCGGAGCCGCCGTCACCGCGCAATCGGCGCCGCAGCAGCAGCCTGGCATCGTCCTCGTCAAGCTCGGCATCGGCGACATGAGCAAGGCCGAGCAGGCCAACCTGTGGAAGCTCGTCGACGAGTATGCCACGGTCGACGCGCTACAGGAATTCTGCGGCACCAAGCTCAACTTACAGCGGCGCGCCTGGCTGGCAGTCAGTGCGTGCGTCGATCCGGCTTCCCTGCGCAAGGTGTTCGCTAAGTTCCGCACCAAGAAGGGCGAGTATCTCAAGCAGTGGGAGACGCTGCACGGTCAGCCCGAGGCCAAGAAGGCCGTGTGCGAGCGCTTCAAGACGAAACTCGGCGAATACTCGAAGATCATGAGCGGGCAAATCAACGAGGCTGCCACCGCCTGCCGCAACTGCTTCTTCTGCTAGCCGCGAGACGACTCCACAGTCTCAGCGACGACGAACGCCAGTCTCGGTCAGGATGGTGCACACCCTCTCGTACTTAAGTACAGGGGCATCCGCAATTCCTTGTTCCTCTTCGAAAATGAGTGCCGCGGATCGGTCGCCAGCCCGGTCACGCCGTTGCCGATAAACATATTGTTCACCGCGATTGCTTCATCTCATTTCTCTCGCTGTAGCAGATATTCGACCTCCCTCGATGGGCAATCCATATTCATGAGCATCGCCGCCATTCGCTTCGCCCGGCCTCAGACCGCCCCTTCCCAGAACCAACACGCTGCCGCTGAAATCGGCGAACGGGGCAGCCGCCTTGGAATTGAAATCGCCGATATCGCCGGGATCATCGAGGATCTGGGCGCACTCGGCGATGAGCAGATCGAACGCTTGAGGGCCGTCGTTGCCTCTGTTCGCGGGACGAGCAGGACAAATGCTTTGCTCGCCCAATCGATGCAGGAAGCGCGGAGCTCGGCGGAACAAACGCGAAAGGTCTTGAGCGACAGCTCTCAATCGGTCGCCACTTCGCTCACGACGGCGATCGAGAACATGCAGCAGCTCAGCGAGGGCGTGTTCGGCTTTGTAAGCTCGCTGGAAAAGGTCCGTGCAACGATTGCAGAGGTGCAAAAGGCGAGCGCTGCGATGCGCTCTTTCATCCAAGAGACGCAGATGCTCGCACTCAACGCCGGCGTGGAAGCGGCGAGGGCGGGCGCTGCTGGCCGCGGCTTTGCTATTATCGGGGCACGCGTAAAGTCGCTAGCCGACGAGATCGGCACGTTCGGCACACGAAATGAAGTGAATCTCACCGCGCTGCAAAGCACAATCGACGAGCTCAGCGCATCCGCATCGAAGAGTGCCGCAACGGCGCAGTCGGCTCTGGAGGTGTCCGGCCGAGCCTCCCAATCAGCCCGCACCATCCAGTCGCTGGCGCAGAGCGTGCAGATTCTCACTGAGAACATTGAGGCGATGACCGGTCCGGTCAATCAGAATATCGGCGACATCGCCAAGGTACGCGACGATCTCAAAGGCCTTGTCGAGATCGCCAACAAAGCCGACAGCATGCTTTCCGTGGCGCACACGCGTGCCGAAGCCATTCTCGGCATCAGCGAAGATTTCATCCTCTTCGTCTCAGAGAGCGGGATCGAAACGGCGGACAGCCCCATCATTGCGCTGTGCCGGAACGCCGCCGGCGAGATGGCCGCATTGTTCGAAGGCGCGATCGATAATGGCCAGATCAGCCTCGCTGACCTCTTCGACGAAGCCTACCGCCCCATACGCGGCACTGATCCCCAACAAGTGCAGACACGCTTCACGGAGTTCACCGACCGTCACCTGCCCCAGATTCAAGAGCCCATCCTGACCAAGAACCAACGCATCGTCTTTTGCGCCGCAGTTGATCGCAACGGTTACCTGCCGACCCACAACTTGCGCTATTCCAAGCCGCAAGGCGGCGATCCCGTGTGGAACACGGCCAATTGCCGTAATCGGCGCATCTTCAATGATCGTACCGGCCTCGCGGCTGCGCAGAGCACGCGCTCCTTCCTCATGCAGACGTATCGCCGTGACATGGGCGGAAAGTTCGTGCTCATGCGGGACGTCTCGGCCCCGATCCTGGTCAAGGGGCAGCACTGGGGCGCCTTGCGCATCGGATTCGCCGCCTAGCCTGGATCAATCGCCGATGACCGTGGCAACGATCCACCAATCGGGATGGCGCGCGCGCAGCTTCGCGGCCGCCGCGCCCGCCAGTGCCGCATCGGCGAAGATCCCGTAGCTGGTCGGGCCGGCGCCGGAAAGGCTGGCGTACAGGCAGTCGGGAAGCGCAGCGAGCGCTGCCTCCGCTGCGGCGCTGGCCGGCATGGCCGCGTGCGCCGCCTCACGCAGGTCGTTGCCGAAACCGCGCATGTAGGCGATCAGGGCCGCTGCATCTGGGAAATCAGGAAGCGGCGCGGGCGGATGGGCGGGCCCAGCCGGCGGCACCGAGAGCCGCGCGAAAACCTGCTTCGTTTTGCCCAGCGGCGCCCCCGGCGGGCACACCAGAACCGCAGCAAGGCGCGGCAGGTTAGCGGTGGGCTCGACATGCTCACCGACGCCCCACACGAGCGCGCTGCGGTCGGCGAGGCAGACCGAAACGTCAGCACCCAGCGCGGCCGCGACGGCGCCCCAGTCGACGGTGCTCGCCGGATTGCACCGGCGCACGGCGCGCAGCACCGCGGCGGCATCGGCCGAGCCGCCGCCGATACCGGCGGCAATGGGCAGCTGCTTCTGCACTTCGACACGGCCCAGGATCAGTTGCGGGTCGGCGGCGGCGAGGCGTTCGAGCGCGACATCGACAAGATTACCGCCGGTGATGGCCGCGTGAGGCCCCGACATGTGCACGCCGCGCTCCGACCCCGGCACAAAGCGCACCTCGTCGCCGACATCGGCAAAGACGATGAGGCTTTCGAGTGCATGGTAGCCGTCGGCGCGGCGGCCGAGGACGCGAAGCGTCAGGTTGATCTTGGCGCGCGCGCGCTCGGTGATAAACGCCATGGTCTCAGCTCAAGCGAAACGGCCCCGACGAGATGCTGTCCGGGGCCGCTTCCTCATAACGATGACAGTTGCTTTAGGCTACTCAACCAGCGCCGGGTTGAGCTTCGTTTCCTTGCGCCGCTTCTGGTGCACCCGCCGCATCGTCTCGCGCGGGCCGGCGCGCGCCTCCACGCTCGGTGGCAGGCCTTCGGCGAGCTTCTTCTTGATCTTCTCGACCTCTTCCGGCTCCGGATCGAGGGTGAGCGCCTGATCCCACTGGAACTTCGCTTCGCGCTCGCGGCCGACGCGCCACAAGGCATCACCGAGATGGTCGTTAAGGACGGGGTCCTGCGGCTTTAGCTCGACGGCGCGCTCCAGAAAACGCACGGCCTCGGCGTAGTTGCCGAGCTTGAAGTGCGCCCAGCCGAGGCTGTCGACGATGTAGCCGTCGTCCGGCTTCAGGGCGACGGCCTTTTCAATCAATGCCATGCCTTGCTTGAGATTGCGGTTCTGATCGACCCAGCTGTAGCCGAGGTAGTTGAGCGCCAACGGCTGATCCGGGAACAGCTCGAGCGCCTTCCGCAGATCGGCCTCGGCTGCCGGCCAGTTCTTCAGCCGCTCATAGCAAGTGCCGCGGGAATAGAAGATGCTCCAGTGCCGCTTATCCGGCTTGGGAATGAGCTTCATGGCCTGCGTATAGACCTCGGCCGCCTCCGCGTAGCGCTTGCGCGCGCGCAGGATGTTGCCGAGTGCGTCGAGCGGCTTCAGATCGTCGGGGCTCTGCTTGACCAGGCGGTCTAAGATCGCCTTGGCCTCGTCGACCTTTTCCAGCGAATTGAGATCGAATGCCTTGCGGATGTCGATCGCCGACTGCAGGGCCGTGCCCGGTGGAATGCGGTCGTAGGCATCGATGGCATCCTGGTAGCGCTGGCCCGTTTCGTAGGCGCTGGCCAGGGCCGCAAGCGCGAAGGCGTGATCCGGCTTGGCGTAGAGGGCGAGCTGCAAGTAGAGGACGCCCATGCTGAGGCCGCCCTCGCTCGTCAGGGCTTCGCCCAGACCGTAGAACACCTCGGCCATGCCTTCGACGGGAGTGGTGATGAGCAGCTCCGTCTTCTTGTCGGGGCCAATGGCGTCGCGCAGCTCGCGCACCAGCACGTGTGGATCGGACTGTGCGCGCTCACTCTGCGCGTCGAGGATTTCCTTGGCGCGCTTGAAGTTGCCCTCGTGCGCGGCATGGCGGGCGAAGGCGAGCGCGATGCGCAGCGTGGTGGCGTCCTGGCGCATCGAATGCTCGTAGGCCACCTGCGCCTCCTGCGGGCGCCCCATGACGTCGGCGATGAGCGCCTTGTGATAGTTGAGATAGAACTGCGCCCACTCGGCCTGTTTCGGCATTTCGAGCAGCTTTAGGGCGCGCTGCGCATTGCCGGCGGCGGCTGCTGCCCAGGCGCGGGCGAGCGCGCTCGTCAGCTCGCCGATGGGGCCATCGCTAGCCTTGCGGAACTCCTCGTCCGCCTTCTGGTAATCACCGCCCTTGAAGCTGTCGAGGCCGAGCAGGAGATGCGCCATGCGGTTCTCGGCGTCCTTGGCGACGAGCTGCCGGGCGAGCGGCACGGCGCGATCCCAGTGCCCCTCGGCCGCCTCCGTCTGGAAGGCCTGCTCCAGGAGCACTGCGTTGGACGGGTCGAGCGCCAGTGCGCTGCGGTAGAAGGCGGCAGCGCTGTTGTTGTCGTTCGACCCCTTGGCGAGGTTGGCGGCGAGATAGCTGCCGAGCAGCGAATGGGAGTCAGAATCGGTGGTAAACTCGTTCGCAGCTTGCGATGCGCTGAGGCTGGCGGTGAACATGCCGATGGCGGTTGCCGTTGAGTGCAACAGCTTGCGAAGGCTGGACCGCATTCAAACTCATCCTTCTTGCAGGCATGGGGCTGATTCCCGCAGCGCCTTACCGTAGCAAATAACGCGGCGATTTGGCGACATGGGCATGCTGGGTAACGTTGAATCTGCAAATTCCTGCGGCGCCGCATTCACGCCCCGCAGCAACCGCTAGCCCCCTCACATTCCGGCGTAATTCGGCCCGCCGCCGCCCTCGGGGCAGACCCAGGTGATGTTCTGGCTCGGATCCTTGATATCGCAGGTTTTGCAGTGGACACAATTCTGAGCGTTGATCTGGAAACGCGGATCACCGCCCGGCTCGGCCACGATCTCGTACACGGCCGCGGGGCAGTAGCGCTGCGCGGGCTCGGCGAATTCGGGCAGATTGATGGCCACGGGCACAGCCGCATCGGCGAGCTTGAGGTGAACCGGCTGGTTCTCCTCGTGGTTGGTGCCGGAGAACGAGACGTTGGTGAGCCGGTCGAAGGTGAGAACGCCATCGGGCTTCGGATAGGTGATCGGCTTGGCATTCTGGGCGCGCTTCAAGGTGGCATAGTCCGGCTTGCGGTGCTTCAGCGTGAAGCCGAGGCCGCCCGGAATGATGGTGTTGAGCCACATGTCGAGGCCGCCGAGCGCGATGCCGAGATAGGTGCCGAAGCGCGACCACAGCGGCTTGGCATTGCGCACAGGCTTCAAATCGCGGGCAATGTCGCCTGAGCGTGCCGCTTCCTCGTAGGCCTCGAGCCGATCGTGCGCGCGCCCCTCGGCAATCGCCGCAAACGCCGCTGCCGCCCCGGCGATGCCCGACAGCACGGCGTTGTGGCTGCCCTTGATGCGGGGCACGTTCATGAAGCCGGCCGCGCAGCCGAGTAGCGCGCCGCCCGGGAAAGTGAGCTGCGGGATGGATTGCCAGCCGCCCTCGGTTATCGCCCGGGCGCCATAGCCGATGCGTTTGCCACCCTCGAACGTCGAGCGGATCGCCGGATGCGTCTTGAAGCGCTGGAACTCCTCGTAGGGCGAGATGTACGGGTTCTCGTAGTTGAGGTGCAGAACGAAGCCGACGGAGACGAGATTGTCGCCGTAGTGGTAGAGGAACGAGCCGCCACCGGTGCGATCATCGAGCGGCCAGCCGAACGTGTGCTGCACCAACCCGGGCTGATGCTTTTCCGGCGCGACGCGCCACAGCTCCTTGATGCCGATGCCGTACTTCTGCGGATCGCGGCCGTCGGAGAGGCGGAATTGCTCGATAAGCTGTTTACTCAGCGAGCCGCGCGCGCCCTCGGCGAGGAACGTGTACTTGCCGCGCAACTCCATGCCGCGCACGAAGTTGTCGGTCGGCTGCCCGTCGCGGCCAACCCCCATGTCGCCGGTGGCAATGCCGACGACGGCACCCTCATCGTCGTAGAGAAGCTCGCTGGCCGCAAAGCCAGGATAAATCTCGACGCCGAGCTCGGTCGCCTGCTCGGCAAGCCATATGCACAAGGCGCCGAGGCTGATGATGTAGTTGCCGTGATTGCTCATCAACGGCGGCATGAAGATGTTCGGCAACCGCAGTGCCTTCTTCTCGGTGAGGAAGTAAAAGCGGTCGTCGCGCACCTCCGTCTCGACGGGAGCGCCCTTCTCTTTCCAGTCGGGGATGAGCCGGTTGAGGCCCTTGGGGTCTATGACGGCGCCGGAGAGTATGTGCGCACCGACCGCCGAGCCCTTCTCGACGACGACCACCGACAGCTCGCTGCCGGCCTCAGCCGCGAGCTGCTTCAGCCGGATGGCGGCCGCGAGACCTGCAGGCCCGGCTCCCACGATGACGACGTCGAACTCCATCGCCTCTCTGGGCGGCAGCTCGGCTGCGGTCTCGGCCATTTCTCGTGTCACCTCGTCGTGGGGCGCAAGTCTCAAATGCGTCTAAAGTGGTCGTAGGTCGCTAGTGTCCTTCAGATCGCGAAATTCGTCTCACTATGCGGCAAGGTTGGAACGAATTTCGCGATCTGAAGGACACTAGCCAACTTAGCTGATCTAGTGTGATTCAGATCGAGAAGTCCGCCTTTACTACCCGGCCGAGGGCGATGTGGCGGACTTCTCGATCATCACACTAGGGCGGCAGCGTCAAGCGCCGCGCGGCCGCAAGGATCCATTGGGAAAGGGGAAGCGCCGCCACCGCGCACGCTATGAGCCGGCGGCCTCCCGCTATATGGTTCGCGCCCATGAGCACTGACAGGCCGCAAGACGATGCGGGGCGCTTAGCCGCCGGGCGCATCCTCGCCTGGTACGAGGCAATGGGCGTCGACGCCGCGCTCGGCGAGGCGCCGGTCGACTGGTTGGCGCGCCCCGACGCGGCACCGGGCGCACGGTTCTCGCTGGCCTCCACTGCCGCAGCCCCAGCCACGCCAAACCGCGCCGCGCCGGTGCCAGCGCAGCCACGCCAGGGTTCTGCTCCACCCCCACCAATGGCCAGGCCGGCGCGGCAGTTCCCGGCGCGCGCAGCGGCCGCACCCGCGGGCGACGCGCGCCTCGACGTCGCGAGCGCGCGCAACCTCCACGAGTTGGGCGCCATGCTGGCATCCTTCGAGGGCTGCGGGCTGAAGGCAACGGCGAAGAACCTGTGCTTCTACCGCGGCGCCGAGCAAAGCCCGCTGATGATCATCGGCGAGGCGCCGGGGCGCGAGGAGGACCTCGAAGGCAAGCCGTTCGTCGGCCGCGCCGGGCAGCTGCTCGACAAGATGCTGGCCGCCATCGGCTTGACCGAGGATAAGGTGCACATCACCAACATCGTCTACTGGCGACCACCCGGCAACCGCACGCCGACGCCGCAGGAGGCGCTCGCCTGCCGTCCGTTCCTCGAGCGGCAAGTCGCCCTCGTCGCGCCCAAGGTGGTGCTGGCGCTCGGCGGTGCCGCGGCGAAACAGTTGTTCGACGTGGCCGACGGCATCATGCGCATTCGTGGAAAGTGGCGACAGTTGGAGATGGGTGGCCACAAGGCGCAGGCGATGGCAACGCTGCACCCCGCCTATCTCTTGCGCACGCCGGCGGCGAAGGGCATGGCTTGGCGCGACCTCCTCGCCGTCAAGGCGGCACTCAAGGCTTGAGCCGCATCGCAATAGCGAAGAACGAGAATGGCAAAGATCGACGAGAGCTTCTCATTCAAACCGCTGCGCATCGCGACGCTGACCGTGTCCGACACGCGCGACAAGGCTTCGGACAAGTCGGGCGATGTGCTCGAGCAGATGATCCGCGAGGCGGGTCACGCGCTCGTCAAGCGCGAGATCGTCACCGATGATCTGACGCAGATCCGTGCGCGGGTCGAAGGCTGGATCGCCGATCCCGGCATCGATGTCGTCATCACCACGGGAGGCACCGGATTTACCGGGCGCGATGTGACGCCGGATGCGGTGAAGCCGCTGTTCGAGAAGGAGATCGAGGGTTTCTCGGTCATCTTCCACATGCTCTCGTTCCAGAGCGTTGCGACCTCGACCATCCAGTCGCGCGCTTGCGGCGGCACGGCGAACGGCACCTACGTGTTCTGCCTGCCCGGCTCGCCCGGGGCCTGCAAGGACGCCTGGAACGGCATCCTCAAATGGCAGCTGGACAGCCGCCATCGGCCCTGCAATCTGGTCGATATCATGCCGCGCCTGAAGGAGACGCGCGGCTAAGCTCCGGCGCTGCTCAGAAGCTGGTGCGGCCACGCTCGATGGCGACAAGCTCGAGCGTCGCGTTGGTGCTCTCGAACACGGCAGCGGCTAGCTGGCCGGCGACGACGAGCGCCAGCCCGAGCACGACCGCCGGCGCACCGACGAGCACGCCGAGCGGTAGGCCGAAGAGAGCAACCGCCGCGAGCTGCCCGACGGAGCCGGCGCCGACCGCAAGCGCGATGCCGCTCAGGAGCATGAGCCAACCGATGCCGCTCAGCGCGTGGGCGACGAACTTGGCGACACGGAAGCGTGGCTGGAGTGGTGGCAAGTCCTCCTCGCCCTGGCCCTGCTGACGCGAGACGATCTGCGGCATGCCGGTGGGCGCCTGCTGCTGATCGGCAGCGTAGCCGCTCGGTGGCGCATGATTGGCGACGTTATAGACGCGCTGGCCGCCGACGGAGGGATTGGGTGGGGGCGCCGCTTGTGCGCTCTGCGGGCTCGCTGCGCCGGCTTCGCGACTGCGGGCGACGCGGGCCTCGCCCCAGCGCCATTCGGCAATGCGGAACAGGCCTTCGCGCGCTTCCTGCGCCTCGACTGTCGTCCCGTGTTGCTCGACGAGGTGACGGTAGAACTGGAGGGCATAGTCCATCTTGCCCTCGGCCTCGGCCCGCCGAGCCGCCTGCAACACCTGCACGGGCGTGAACTGCACCGATGTCTGCACCATAACGCGACCCCCTAACGCTCACTCGAGCGGTGCAAGGCTACCACTGTCAAATACGAATGTCCGCCCCACCATCGGCGGAATTCCTCAAAACCCGAAACTTTACTAACAATGGAGCCCGGCAAATTGACGCGGAGCTGGCTCCATTGGGTCGTTTCCTACAGGTCGTCAAGCGAGGCGATGCGCTCGACGTGCAGACCGGCGAAGCCGACCAGCGTCTCGGCGAGCGCACCGCTTCCCATCGCGCGCGGGCGCGGCTGCACTTCGACGAGCCAGTAGCCGCTGGCGCCGCGCGCCATGAGCGCGGCAGCGACATGCTCGACCTTGAATGCCGGCACCCCGTCGCCGACGATGAGCACCGGGCAGTCGAACGGCATATCGCTGATGCGCGGCAGGGCGCCGTTGTTGCCGGCGACTTTTTCGGCCGTGCCCTTGTCGATGCAGAGCAAGCGGCCGGAGGCGGCACGCCCTACGGGCTTATTCCGGCGCACAGGCGATGGCCGCGGCGGCAATGGCAGGGATGCAAGGCGAAGGGACGTGGCGGCCACAGCTTTTTACCCCCGTAAAAGCGCTGATCCAGGACTAAGTCACCTAAATCTAACGGCAAAATTACGACGGCGCGATAGCGGCGTTCACTTCACCGCTCGCTGCCACCGTGCAGCTGCGCGGCACGTGCCGGGGCCAGGCGCAGCGCGTAGAGGATGCGCTGGCGCTGATTGTCGATCGCGTGGCGGATATAGCCCTCGCGCCGATAACGGGCGGCGCTGCTGACGGCGCGCGACGCCAGCAGCTTGACGCGGCGCATGCCGAGGCGGCGGATGAGGTCGACATCCTCCAGCAGCGGCAGTGCTCGGTAGCCGCCGACCTTGTCATAGTGGCGGCGCGCGATAAGCAGGCCCTGGTCGCCAAAGGGCGGGCACAGGAGCGCCCCGCGCAGGCGCACGATGCCTTCCAACGCACGCGGTGCAAGCCCGTCGTCGTCGAGCGCAAAGCGAAAGGCGGCGGCGGCATGGCGCGAGACGCCGCTGTCGACGCGCTGCATGAAATGCGCGGCCTCGCGCTCCCAGCCGGCGTCGAGCACCGTGTCGGCGTTGAGGAACAGTAGCCACTGATGACGTGCCGCGTTGGCACCGGCGCGCAACTGGGCACCACGGTTGGGCGGGGCGGTGATGACCTCGGCGCCGGCGTGGTCGGCAATTTCACGCGTTCGATCCTGCGAGCCGCCATCGACGACGATCACCTCGCGTACGAGACCTTCGAGCGCCGCCGGCACCAGCGCAGTGAGCGTTGCCGGCAGCGTTGCCTCGGAATCGAGCGCGGGGATGACGACGGAGACCATGTTTTTTCTCTGCCACGCCGCACGCAGCTTCAACAACCGCAATTGCTGCACGGACTCGACTGCAGCGTTACTGTTCTTGCTTTGTTCTCGACGTTCCGCTAGGTTTTTCGCGACGCATTCGGAGAGCCGCGGGTGACGAAAAGGCAGCAAGAGACCCCGACGGTCGCGGCAACCCCCGGCGGGCTGGTCGACGGCGAGCGGCGGCGCGGGCGCGGCGCGCGCTCGAACCATACCGGGCGCTTCGAAGGCGAGCGGCGCGAAGCTTTCGACGACGGTTGGGAGGGTCTCGGCGAGCTTGATGCCTTCAAGACGACGGTGTTCGACGATCCGGCGCGCACCATCATCACGCGCAACGACAGCCCCGACATCTCCTTCGACCGCTCGATCAACCCGTACCGCGGCTGCGAGCACGGCTGCATCTACT
The DNA here is from genome assembly GCF_009026145.1 of Hyphomicrobium sp. Classification (GTDB taxonomy): domain Bacteria; phylum Pseudomonadota; class Alphaproteobacteria; order Rhizobiales; family Hyphomicrobiaceae; genus Hyphomicrobium_A. The sequence goes on along the minus strand of NZ_WBUE01000006.1, from coordinate 16,840 downwards.
GCTTTGCGCGGCCGACGCATTGCTTCCTCGGCCACTCGGCGGGCCTCGACTTCGAGACCAAGCTCTATGCGCGCACGAACGCAGCGCAGCTGTTGGAGAAGGAACTCTCTAACCCACGCTACGAGCCAGCGTGCATGGCCATCGGCACCAACACCGACCCCTATCAGCCGATCGAACGCGAGCGGCGCATCATGCGCTCGATACTGGAGGTGCTGGAGCGCACCTCGCACCCCGTGGGTATCGTGACCAAGTCGACGCTGATCACGCGCGACATCGACATCCTAGCGCGCATGGCGCAACGCCGATTGGCGCGCGTGTGCATTTCGGTGACGACGCTCGACGCAAGAATTGCGCGCGCGATGGAGCCACGCGCGCCGACTCCGAGACGGCGGCTCGAGGCGGTGCGTCAGCTCGCCGAGGCCGGCATCCCGACGACGGTGATGGTGGCGCCGATCGTCCCAGCACTCACCGATGCCGAGATCGAGCGCATCCTCGAGGCAGCGCACGCGGCCGGCGCGCGTTTCGCCGGCTACGTGATGCTGCGCCTGCCGCTGGAGATCAGCGTCTTGTTCCGCGAGTGGCTGGCAGCTGAGTTCCCCGACCGCGCCGAGCGCGTCATGCATCTGATGCAGTCGATGCACGGGGGGCGCGACTACTCGGCCGACTTCGGCGTGCGCCAGCGCGGCACCGGCCCCTATGCCGAGCAGATCGGGGCGCGCTTCCGCCTGGCCGTCAAACGGCTGGCGCTGAACGAGGATCGCGCCGAGCTGCGCACCGACCTGTTCCAGCGCCCCGTGCTCGCCGGGCAACAAATGCCGCTTTTCTGAAGGTTTTCCTCAGGGCCGTGCAGGGCGCGCTTTGACTCAAGAGCCGCCAGGGTCAAACCTTCCCCGCCATGGGGAATGCTGCCGCCGAGCTTCGACCGCGACCGACCTTCGAGTTGGAGGCGGCGGAGCTGCAGCTGCACGGCGGTCCGGTCGCCGGTGTCGATGAAGCGGGCCGCGGACCGCTGGCCGGACCCGTCGTCGCCGCTGCCGTCATCCTCGATCCCGAGCGCATTCCCGACGGCATCAACGACTCTAAGGTGCTCGACGAGGAGACGCGCGAGTTCCTTTACCTGCGCATTAGGGCGACCTCGATCGTCGGTGTCGGCATTGCCGACGTGAAACGCATCGATCGGCAAAACATCCTGCACGCCACCATGTGGGCGATGGCGCAGGCGGTGGCGCAGCTGCCGCAGACACCCAAGCTCGTCGCCATCGACGGCAATCGCGCGCCCAAGCTCGGCTGTCCGTCGCGCACGGTGGTGAAGGGCGATGCGCGCTGCCTGTCGATCGCCGCCGCCTCGATCATCGCCAAGGTGACGCGCGACCGGCTGATGGTGGCGCTCGGCGCCGAGCACCCCGGCTACGGTTTCGAGCGGCACAAGGGCTACGGCACCGCCGAGCACCACGACGCCATCAAGCGGCTTGGCGTGACGGTGCATCACCGGCGCTCGTTTCGCGCCGTGCAGCTTGCCCTCGGCCTCATCACCGAGGACGAGGAAGTCGTTTAGATTCTGCTAATCCCGATAAGTGCCTGATGCGATTCATCTCTGCATCGGCAACCGATAAATCGCTTCCCAAGCGACTCCGCGCCCCGCTAGAATCCGCGGGCTTCGGCGCTCGCTGAGGCGTGTGCTTCCCCTGACTTTGAAAGTTGCGTTCACATGGTTTTGCGTCGTTCGCCCGCGGCCCTCGCGGCCAATCGTGTCGTCATCGGTGATTGCATCGCAGCGCTAAAGAAGCTCCCCGATGCTTCCGCCGATCTCGTGTTTGCCGACCCTCCTTACAATCTGCAGCTCGCCAATGACCTGATGCGCCCCAACAATACGCGCGTCGACGGCGTCGACGACGACTGGGACAAGTTTGCGAGCTTTAGCGAGTACGACGCCTTCTCGCGCGCCTGGCTCGGTGAGTGTCGGCGCATCTTGAAGCCCGACGGCGCCATCTGGGTGATCGGCTCCTACCACAACATCTTCCGCCTCGGTGTCGCGCTGCAGGATCTCGGCTTCTGGATCCAGAACGACGTCATTTGGCGCAAGGTGAACCCGATGCCGAACTTCCGCGGCAAGCGCTTCACCAACGCGCACGAGACGCTGATCTGGGCGGCGCGCGACCAGCGCGCGCGGGCAACCTTCAACTACGAGAGCCTGAAAGCGCTCAACGACGATCTGCAGATGCGCTCCGACTGGCTGTTTCCGATCTGCTCGGGACCGGAACGCCTGAAGGACGACGGCGGCCGCAAGGCGCACCCGACGCAGAAGCCGGAGACGCTGCTGCAGCGCGTGCTGCTCGCCTCGACCAAGCCGGGCGATCTCGTCGTCGATCCGTTCTTCGGCACCGGCACGACGGGAGCCGTCGCCAAACAGCTCGGCCGCCGCTTCATCGGCATCGAGCGCGATGCCGATTACGCCAAAGCCGCCGAGGAGCGCATCGCCAAGGTGCGACCGCTGCCGCTGTCGGCGCTGGAGACGGTGCGCTCCAAGCGCGCCGAGCCGCGCGTGCCGTTCGGCACCATCGTGGAGATGCGGCTTGTGGAGCCCGGCACCACGCTGCTTGATGCCCGAAAGCGCATCCGGGCCGAGGTAAAGGCCGACGGCTCGCTATCGTGGGGCGGCAACCAGGGCTCGATCCATCGCCTGGGCGCCATCGTGCAGGGCAAGAGCGCCTGCAACGGCTGGACCTACTGGCACTTCGAGGCCGATGGAAAATTGAAGCCGATCGACATCCTGCGCGAGCAGGCCAAGCGCCAGTTGGGCCTCAGCGGCGCAGCGACGGTGATTGCTGCTGAATAATCAGCCCACTGGAGGGCCACTTGCGGCATTTTTGCCCAAACGGGAACGGCGTTGATCAAGGTCGGCGTTGTCAACCGTCAGCGCGCGCGAGGCGCGACGCCGCAGTGGACTGATCACCTATCTGGGTCTAATCCAGGGTCCCATTCATAAACTTTATTTCTAGGACAGGTATGCGTCGCACTGCGTTGAGAACCGACCGCTTGCTTGTCATCGGCGCGGGACCTGTCGGCTTGGCGATGGCCGACGCCATGAAGCAGCGGGGCATCGCCTTCGACCAGGTCGACGCCGGCGACGGCGTCGGCGGCCTGTGGCGGCATGGCGTCTATCAGGGCGTCCACATCGTCTCCTCGAAAAAGTCGACCGGCTACATCGACTACCCGATGCCGGCGCACTACCCGGATTTTCCCAGCAGCTCTCAGATGCTGCGTTACCTCGAAAGCTTCGCCCACGATCGCGAACTCAGCACGTCGATCGAGCTACGCCGCAAGGTGGTGCGCGCCATGCCGCTCGCTGACGAAAGCTGGCAAGTGACGTTCGAGGACGGCGAGGAGCGCACCTACAAGGGTGTCGTCGTCTGCAACGGGCATCACTGGGACAAGCGCCTACCGCACTACCCGGGCCGTTTCACCGGCACCCTCATTCATTCGGCCGACTACAAGGAGCCCAAGCAGCTGCGCGACAAGCGCGTGCTGGTCATCGGCGGCGGCAACTCCGGTTGCGATATCGCCTGCGAGGCGGCGCGCGTCGGGGCGGCGTGCGACTGGAGCCTGCGCTCGGGCTACTGGTTCCTGCCCAAGACGGCGTTCGGCAGGCCGCTCACCGACCTGCCGATCTGGAGCCTGCCGGTATGGCTGCAGCGGCTGTTGCTCAAGGCGCTGGTGCGCGTGTTCATCGGCGATTATCGCCAGTACGGGCTGCAGCGGCCGAACCACAAGCTGTTCGAGCGGCACCCGGCGTTCGGCACCGACGTGCTCAACTACCTGCGCCAGGGTCGCATCAAACCGCGCCCTGACATCGCGCGCTTCTCCGGTACCAAGGTGCACTTCACCGACGGCAGCGTCGGCGAATACGATCTCATCGTCGCCGCCACCGGTTTCACCAATTCGATCCCATTCCTGCCCAAGAACCTCGTGCCCATCGAGAACGACATCGTGCAGGTTTATGGCGGAGCCTTCCCCGACGCGGTAAAGAACCTCTACATCGTCGGCTGGGCACAGCCGCGCAATGGCTTCGGCACCATCATCTCGCCGGCGGCGAAGCTCTACGCCGAGATGATCGCCATGCAGGACGAGGTGGAGCTGCCGATCGGCTACGTCCTTAAATGGCGCGGGCTCAGGGTGCAGTCCTCGCACCTCATCGATCCCGGCTCGACGCGCCGCGTCATCTGGCTGGCGCACAAGCTGCTGCCGCTCCTGAAGCGGCGCGCGCGCATCATCGCCGAGACGGAGGGCCGCCCGCCGTTCGACCCATCGCTCTACGAGTTCGATGGGGGCGACGGTGCGGTCGCCGTCAATCAGTAAGCGCGCTGCTAGCTGAGAATGAGCGCCTAGCGCTGCACGCGCTCGCGGTGCGGGACATCCGTCGGGCGCAGCTCGCCGGTGCGCTCGCGATAGGCGAGGCCCGGGTAATACGGATAGGCGTAGCCGCGATAGTAGAAGTAGTACGGCCCCTGGAAGTCCGGGCGCACGTAGCGGTACTTAACCTCGCCCGACGGCGTGCGGTAGAACTCGGCCCTAGCGTCAGACTGAGGAGTGGCGAGCAGGGCCAGGGCGGCGAAGGCCGCCGAGCCGAGAACGATGGTGGTCCGCATGTTCTTCCTCGTTGATCCTGATGAGGACCACGGAACATGTCGTTTCCCCCCGCGCCTCATTTCGGGAAGGTAACAACGGTCGCTTAACTAAGGGTGACCGCAATGCCACGCCGGGCTGCCAATACGCGCCCGACGATCAGTCACATCGGTGGGCGGCGCTCGCTTCCCGCTCCTCCCCCCTTGCCGGGGCGCCATCACAGCCGGCGGAACATGACGCGGGTGTCGACGTAGCCGAGATGCGGGTGCTGGAAGGCGCCGGGCAGGCGCCCGACGACGGCAAAGCCGAGGCTCTGCCACAGGTGCACGGCGCTCTCGTTGCTGGCGACGACGAAGTTGTATTGCATGGCCAGAAAGCCGCGCCGGCGGGCCTCCTCGAGGGAGTGCTCGGCCATCGCACGCGCAACCCCGCGGCCACGCGCCGCCGGGTCGGTCATGTACCCGCAATTGGCGACGTGAGCGCCCCCGCCGCGCTGGTTGGTGGTGAGGTAGTAGGTGCCGACGATGCGCCCGTCCTCCTCGGCGACGAACACCGCGCGCCCCGGCCCTGTCCAGTAGGCGATCGCCTCGTCCTCAGGCATGTCGCGCTCCAGCGCGTAGGTCTCGCCGGCGCGAATGGTTGGCTCGAGGATGCCCCAGATAGCGGGCCGGTCGGCTGCCGTAGCGAGCCGGATCAGCAATTGCGGGGCCACCGGGCTCACCTACGAAGATAGGAACTTTTTTGTTATCATTGGCGTCCTAAGGTGGAGGCTGCGTCCCCTTAAGTTGCGGAGCATTAGAATGGCCGCGCGTGCTTATTGGAAGGGCTTCCTGCGGCTCTCCCTCGTGTCGATCGCCGTCGAGTTGTACAACGCCGTCGAGACCAAGTCGGAAATCTCCTTCCGGCAGATCCACAAGCCCTCCGGCCGACGTATCAACTACACCAAGACGGTGCAGGGCATCGGCGAGGTGAAGAGCGCCGACATCGTCAAGGGTTACGAGGTTGACCAGGACACCTACGTCACGCTCGAGCCGGAAGAGATCGAGGCGGTCAAGCTGGAAAGCAAGAAGACCATCGACCTCGTCAAGTTCGTCGACGCAGAAGACATCGACCCGCGCTATTTCGAGCGCCCCTATTTCATCGCCCCCGCCGACAAGCACTCGGCGGAAGGCTACGTTGTCATCCGCGACGCCTTGAAGAAGACCGGCAAGGCGGGCCTCGCGCAGCTCACCATCGGCGGGCGCGAATGGCTGGTCGCCATCACGGCGCTCGGCGACGGCCTGTTGATGGAGATGCTGCGCTATGCCGACGAGCTGAAGGAGCCGGCGGATTTCTTCGACGAGGTGCCGTCGCTGAAGCCCGACAAGGAGATGGTCGATCTCGCCGTCGAGCTGATCGAGCGCAAGGCCGGCAAGTTCACGCCCGAGCAGTTCGAGGATCACTACGCCACGGCCCTGCGCGAGTTGGTGCATAAGAAGTTGAAGGGCCAGAAGATCAAGGCCCCGCACGAGGAGGTGGCACCCGGCGGCGCCAAGGTCATCGACTTGATGTCGGCGCTACGCAAGTCGATCGGCGAGGGCAGCGGAGCGGCGAAGGGCAAGCAGGCCCGCTCGACCAGCCGGCGCGCCCCAGCAGCGCGGCGCGGTGCCAAGAAGCGCGCCTGACGCCCAAGTGTGCAGGAGCCGGCGATGGCGGCCAAAAAGCCAACAGGCATGAAGCGGCAGACCGGCACTGCAGTGCTGCACGAAAACGGCCCGCGCAAGCTCATCGAGTTCGATGCTTCGACTCTGCAGGCGCTCGAGCTGCTCGGCCGCGATTCCATGAAGGACCTGCAGGAGCTGGCCGACGAAGCGTTCCGCGATCTTCTGAAGAAGCACGGGCGGCCGACGAGCCTCAAAGAGGCACTGCGCCAGTCGACGCGCCAGCTGCCGGCCAACGATCAAGCGCGTGGCCGCAAGGCTCGCTGATCCGCACTTCCAGGACCCCCACCAGACGGTTAACACGCAGCGACAAATTGCTGCGCGCCTCCTCATTCTCAGGCCACTGAATAGCGCCGGTTTTCCAGGCTCCTCGATAGTTAATCAAAAGTATATTGCATGGCGTTGCAAGTCTTTGAAGGAACGTAATATTCCTCGGCCCGCTTGGGCATGCAAAGGAGCCCCCTCCGTAAACGACGAGGGAGTTCACATGCAAGCCCTATTCGCCGCCATGATCGCAGTCGCTGCCGCGCTGCTGCCCTGGGCCACTGCCCGCGCGCAAACCGGCGTCGCCTCGCACTACTCGGACCTGTCGATGACCGCCAGCGGGAGCTCGTACAGCTCGCGCGCCATGGTCGCCGCCCATCGCACGCTGCCCTTCGGCACCAAGCTGCGGGTAAAGAACCTGCGCAACGGCCGCTCGGTCGTGGTGACCGTCGTCGACCGCGGTCCGTTCATCAAGGGGCGCATCATCGACCTATCGAACGGCGCCGCCAGCGCGCTCGGCTTCTCCGGATTGCAGCGCGTGCACGTCGCGGTGCTGGACAAGTCCGGCAACTGAGGAATGCAGGCTCCCTCCGGGAAACATGGCCCGGAGGGCGCCCATCTACTCGTCCCGATGAGCCTGGCGGGCACGCAGCAGTTGCGTCACCGGAGGTATCAGGCACCGATAAGCGGCAATTGATCAAGCCGTCACACGCTATTTTCAGCCTCTGTTGACACTATGCGTCCGCCATCCTGGACGCAGCCAACGCGCATGTCCGCAATTGTAAATGCATTGATCGCTGGTCGGCACCAGCGACTGCTCCGCGGCGCGCTGTGGGGTGGGATCTTCGCCGCCCTCCTCGCCATCGGCTACGGGTTCATCGTCTGGCAGGTGCGCAGCCACCTCCGGGGGGACCAACACGCCGAGCTGGGACGCATCAGCGCCATCCGCACCAATGCGGTAACCGCGCTGCAGATGCTGCAGCGCGACGCCACCGCAGCGCCTTGCTCGGCCGATTTCCTCGCCCAGATGCAGCGGGTTGCGTTCCTGCCGGACGGCCTCAACGAGTTCCTGTATGCGCCGGGCGGCCGCGTCGAGTGCAGTACGAGCCAGCCCAAGTTCGACCCCCCGGTACCGCTGGCTCCCCCTGACATCGCCACCGCCAAGCCCGACGATCCGAGCTGGCGCATGGACCGCGATCTGGGTCCGCTCGGACGTTTCGGCACCATCGGCACGATTGCCCAGCTCGGCAGCTTCGCCGTCGCCATCCCGCCCTACACCCGCTACGAGAACGAGTCGCCATGGCTGCACAAGGAGCTCGTCGCTCGCGGCGCCGATGGGAAGGTATGGAGCATCGCCGGCGACCACGGGCTCTATGGGCGCCTTGCCGCCAAGCTGCACAGGTCTCTGGCGACGCGCCTGACGACCATTGCCGCCAGCGCGTGCGATGGGCAGAGCCACTACTGCGTCGCCTCAGAGGCAGATCTCTTCGGCTGGGCGCGCGATTGGATCACCATCCTCACATCGACCGTCGTGCTCGCCGGCCTCTTCGCCTGGATCTGCGCCAACAACACCCTTGCCTGGCTCAACCGCCACTGGTCGTTCGAAGCGCGCTTCCAAAGGGGGCTCAACCCGCAGTCCATCCTGGTCGCCTACCAGCCCATCATCGCGCTCGGCTCCGACGAGGTCGTCGGCGTCGAGGTGCTGGCGCGCTGGCTCGACGTCGATGGAACGATCGTCGCCCCGCACCGCTTCATCGACATCGTGGCGCGCAGCGGGCGCACTGCCGAGTTCACGCAACTGGTAGCCGACCGGGCCTTCGCCGAGCTGAGCACGCAGGTGCCGCGCGATGTGCCGCTCGAGGTGAATTTCAACGTATTCGCCTGCGACTTCGACAGCGTCCGGCTATTGCGGATCTTCGCCAAGTTCCTCGATGAGCCGCGGCGTTTCCACCCAGCGGTGGAGCTGGTCGAAAATCACGCCATCGACTTCGAGGAGGCCCAGTGCACCATCGAGGCGTTGGCCGCGGCGGGCGTGAAAACCTACATCGACGATTTCGGCACCGGATATTCCAGCATCGAGCGCGTGGCGCGGCTCGCCGTGCACGGCGTGAAGCTCGACCGCTCGTTCGCCATGTCGCCGCCCGACAGCGTCATGGGGCGCATGCTGGTGCAGGTGATCGAGATGATCAGAACCTCGGGGCGCCTGATCGTCGTCGAAGGCGTCGAGACGCTGGCGCGGCTCAATCTGTTGCGCGCCACCGGCATGGTCGACTGCGTGCAGGGCTACGTTGTGGCGCGTCCGCTCGGCATCGACGAGCTGGTCACTTTCCTCTCACGCGGCCGCGCCGCGTGGGCCGCGCATCCCGCCGCCGCCTGACGCGTCAGGAGACTTTCTCGGCCCGATCGGCGACCATTGCTAGCGCGTGACGGTCGGCACGACGACCGGAATAGGCTCCTGCGCCGCGTGCCGTCCCTTGTCGGGCGACAGCTCGGCGCCCAGCCGCTTCAGCGCCTCGGAGGTGTCGAGGCGGTCGAGCATGATCTCGATCAGCGCCGGGCCGCGGTTGCTGCCGCGGGCGCGCTCGAGCGCGACGTCGAGCTCGTCCTCGGTCGTCACGCGCTCGCCCCAGCCGCCGCCGAACACCTCAGGCAGCCGGTGATAGGCCCAGGGCTGGATGTCGTTGTAGGGGCCTTCGTGGATCACCCGCTCGGTGGTGTAGCCGTCGTTGTTCATCAGCAGCAGGATCACGTTGCTCTGCCGGCGGCACAGCGAGGAAAGCTCCTGCGCCGACATCTGAAAGGCGCCGTCGCCGATCAGTGCCAAGGGACGCCGTGCGGGGTCGGCGAGCGCGGCGCCGAGCGTCGCCGGCAGCGCGTAGCCGATGGAGAGGTAGAAGGCCTGGCCGATGAAGCCGACGTCGTGGTGCATGACGAGGTCGGCGGCGGCGACGATCGAATCGCCGGTTTCGGCGATGACCGTCGTGTCGTTGCCAATGAAGGCATTGATGCGCTTCATGACGCGGCTGATGGTCAGCTTGCGCCCCGGCTCGGCGACAAAGGCGGTGTCGAGCAGCTGCGAGACGCTTCTGAACGGCGGATGGGTGAGCCCCGCCTTGGGCATGCGCTCGGCAAGCCCCGCCACGACATCGCCGATCCACACCTGCTCGTAGACGTGCTGGCTGATCTTCAGGCGCCCGGAGTTGGCGAGAATCATGTGCCGACCCTCGAGCCGGCCGGTGTGGATGCCGAGGCAAATGTCGCTGATCCAGGCACCCAGGCAGAGCAGAACGTCGGCCTGCTCCACGACGTCGCGTATCTCCCGCCGCGACATGCCGCCCTCGTAGACGCCGATGGCCTGCGGGTGGTGCTCGGAGATCACCGTCTTGCCGAGCAGCGTGGTGGCAACGGGTACGCCGCTCGCCTCGACCAAGCGATGGAACTCATCCATCAGCCCGTAGCGGTGCAGCTCGACGCCGCCGAGGATCACCGGGCGCTTGGCCGTCGCGAGCAGCGACATGGCCTCGTCGAGCGCCTCGGCGAGCGCATCCGGGTCGGAGACCCACCGGTCCGGTGCGGCGAAGGGGCCGGGCGCGTGGCAGGGGCGGTCCACCATGTCGGCCGGTATCTCGATCATGATCGGCCGCTTCTCGGCGATGCAGCGGGCGAGCGCGCGGTCGATGCGCTGCGGCGCCTCGGCCGGGTCGTCGAGCACGACCGAGGCCACCGTGATGTGCGCATAGGTCTGCTGCATGGTCGCGAAGTCGCCGACGCTGTGGTGCAGCAGCATCGAGGAGCGGCGCTGCGTGGTGCGCGGGCCGCCGACGAGAACGACGAGCGGCACCTGCTCGGCGTAGGCACCGGCGATGGCGTTCATGGCGCTGAAGCCACCGACCCCCCAGGTGACACAGATGCAGCCTATGCCGTTGATGCGTGCGTAGGCATCGGCCGCATAGCCGGCATTGAGCTCGTTGCAGGTGCCGACGAACTCGATCCCCGCCGCGATCAACCGGTCCATGAACGTCAGCACGTAGTCGCCGGGCACGCCGAAGGCATGGCGCACGCCGGCCTGCTTCAGGCGTTCGAGGAGATAGGCGGCGACCGTGGACTGGGCCATAAGCTCTAGATGGGTCTGATCCGTGGGACGTCCAACCGAGTGCATCCTCACTCTCCAGTTAGAGACCCTAGTTCTCCTTCAGCGCGTGGGCGATGACCTTGCGCATGACGCTCGGCACCGCCGCCGCATGCAAGTCGCGCCGCGCCACCCATTGGCAGCGCTCGGGCTCGGCCCAGAAGGTGAGCGTCGCATCTGCCGGGACCAGCGCGCGGTAGACGATGAGCTCCAGCCGGAAATGAGTGAACACGTGCACCACCGTGCCCGGCACCGCCCACCAGTCGGCGCGCAACGGCGCCGTGCGCAAGGCTTCGTGCGCCGGCGGCAACAGATCGCCCCACACCGTGCCCGGCACCTCCAGCATGCCGCCGAGCAGCCCCGCCTCCGGGCGCCGGCGCAACAGCACGCAGCCGTCCTCGCGCAGGGCGACGAAGGCGAAGCCAACCCGCTGCGGGCGCTCGGCCCGCTCGAGCCGTATGGGAAGTGCCGCGGCAAGACCGTGCGCGGCGGCGGCGCAGTCCTGCTGCACGGGGCAGACAAGGCACGAGGGCCGCCTCGGCGTGCAGACGCCGGCGCCGAGGTCCATCATGGCCTGCGCGAAGTCCCCGGCGCGCCGCTCCGGCGTCAGCGTGGAGGCGAGGCGTTTCAACTCCGGCTTGGCGGCGGGCAACGGCTGGCGCACGGCGAACAGCCGCGCAACGACTCGCTCGACGTTGCCATCGACCGGGGTGGCTGGCTCGCCGAACGCGATGGCGGCGATGGCCGCCGCCGTGTAGGGACCGATGCCCGGCAGCTTCTGCAGCTCGGCGGCCGTCGTCGGAAACTTGCCGCCGTGCTCCTCCGCCACCACGGCGGCGCAGCGATGCAGGTTGCGGGCGCGGCTGTAGTAGCCAAGCCCCGCCCAGGCGGCGAGCACGTCATCGAGCGGGGCGGCGGCGAGCGCCTTGACGGTTGGCCAGCGGTTGAGGAAGCGCAGGTAGTAGGGGATGACGGCCTTGACCGTCGTCTGCTGCAGCATGACCTCGCTCAGCCAGACGCGATACGGGTCGGCACGTTTTCCCGGCGCCACCCGCCAGGGCAAGTCGCGGCGCTCCTCGTCGTACCAGGCGAGCAGCGCGTCGACCGTGTCGGGGCCGGCCGGCCGGAGCGGCAGTTGCTTTCGCGCAACAGCAGTCAAGGGATCGTCTCCCGGCGCCCGCGAATCGATTGGCCGATGGTAAGCGTCCAATACCGCGCTGCAAACTCTCGAGGGCGACGAACCCGTCATGGCCAGCAACACTGCGACGCTCCGCGCTCCCGCCACGCCCCCCACGAGCATGCATCCGCGCGGCTTCGTCGCGGCGCGCGCCGTCGGAACGTATGTGCCCAAGCTGACGCACAAGGCGTTCGAAAAATACGGTTTTGCCGCCGCCGCGCTGATCACCGATTGGGCGGTGATCGTCGGCAACGAGGTGGCCGGATATACGGCCCCCGAGCGGCTGAAGTGGCCGCGTGGCGTCGAGATCGGCGGTGATGTCGAGGAAGGCGCGCAAGGCCGCCCCGGTGCCACGCTTATCGTGCGCGTCGAGCCCGCGCGGGCGCTCGACGTGCAGTACAGGGCGCAGCAGCTCATCGAGCGCATCAACGCCCACTTCGGCTATCGCGCCGTCGCCGAGCTGCGCCTCCTTCAGGCCCCCCTCCCCGAGCGCAGTCGGCGCGCCGGCGAAGCTGAGCGCCTCGACCCGCCGGCGTGCGCCGCCCCCGAGCTTGCCGGCATCGCCGACGAGCGTCTGCGCCTGGCTCTCGCCAACCTGAAAACCGGTCTGACGCGGCGCGGCCAAGTGCGCTGAAACAACCCAGCACCGGCCCGAGCATTAAGCTTCATTCACTTGGAGCGGCGCCTGTTTTGCCTTATTCCAACGCCCGGTAGCGTGCTAGTCGGGCGAGGTCGCCCGAGGCCCGCCAAGCGCATTCGAACTCTCCAGGGAGCAGCCACGTGTTCGCATCGAAGACCCCATCCGGCCGATTTGAGCTTGCGCGGCGCGCCGCGCTCGCCGCCCTCTGTGCAGGCGCCCTCGGTGCCGCGGTGGCGCTGCCTGTCGCGGCCCAGTCGAAGGGCCCGACCGAGGTTCCGGTCGAGGAGCTGATGAAGCCCGTCGGCCTGCCCGAGCTGGCGCTCGGTCCCATCGATGCCAAGGTGACGGTCGTCGAGTATGCCTCGATGACCTGCGGGCACTGCGCGCACTTTTCCAAGGACATCTGGCCGGCCTTCAAGGCCAAGTACGTCGACACCGGCAAGGTGCGCTACGTGTTCCGCGAGTTCCCGCTCGACAACCTCGCCGCAGCGGCTGCGATGCTGGCGCGCTGCGCCGGCGGCGACAAGGCGTTCCCGCTGATCGAGGTGCTGTTCGAGAAGCAGCAGGAGTGGGCGTTCGGCGAAGGCAATCCGGTACCGCGCCTGTTCGAGATCGCCAAGCAGGCGGGCTTCACGCAGGAATCGTTCGACAAGTGCCTGACCGATCAGAAGCTGCTCGATGACATCACGGCCGGCCGCTCGCGCGCCTCCGACGTGTTCGGCGTCTCTGCCACCCCGACCTTCTACATCAACGGCAAGAAGCTCGATGGCGCGCCGACGATGGAGAAGTTCGACGCCATGATCGAGCCGCTGCTGACCAAGAGCTGAGCCCTAGGACCCGTGAGCCGGATAGGCGTCCTCGCCGCGCTGCTGCTGCTGCCAGTCTCGCTGGCGGCATGCGGCGGCAATGGTCTGCCGACTACGGCGGAGCTGACGCCCGACAAGGCTGGGGACGCCGGCGGTGGCTCGGCGTATCCAACTACCGAGGATACGGCGGCGACCGGCCCGGAGCGCTTCAATCCGTTCGCCGACCCCTCCGACAGGCCGCCGGGCGGGCGCGAGGTGATCGAGAACCCGACCATCGCCGACGTTATGGTGACGGGCACCCTCCCGGAAATGTCGTTCGGCCGCGCCGATGCGCCGGTCACCATCGTCGAATACGCCTCGCTCACCTGCCCGCACTGCCGCAACTTCCACCTCAAGACCTTTCCGGCTTTCAAGAAGGAATACATCGACGCCGGCAAGGTGCGCTTCATCCTGCGCGAGTTCCCCATTGGCAAGACGTCCGGTGCGGCGACCATCGCCCTGCGCTGCGCCAAGCCGGAGAAGTACCTGACGCTCTTTGGTAAATTCATGGAGCAGCAGGCCTCCTGGGTCTCGCAGGAGGTGCGCCTCGACCCCATATTCAAGGTCGCCGCTCAGGTGGGGATGACGCGACAGCAGTTCGATGCCTGCCGCGAGAATCAATCCATGATCGATGGGCTCAAGTGGGTGAAGGACCGCGGGCGCAAGCTCGGTGTCATCGGCACTCCCAACTTCTTCGTCGAGGGCAAGCTCGTAAAGAAGGAGCTCACGATGGAGGACATCCGCGCCATGGTCGATCCGCTCGTTGCGGGCCGCGCCACGGCGTCGGCGGGAGCGCCGGCGAACTGATCGTCGGCGGCAATCCGCTCCGCAGGGCGGCGCCAACTAGTGTCCCGATTCCGAAGTTCGCCAGAGTTCGCTGCTAGGATCGGAGCGAACTCCGGAATCATAGAGGGACACTAGAATCATAGAGTTGCTAGTGTGATTAAGATCGAGAAACTCGCTCGATACCTGGCCGCTGGTGATGGCGAATTTCTCGATCATCACACTAGCTGCGTGCAGGAACCGTAATGAAGATCTCTCGCCTGAGGCTGTTGGGCTTCAAGTCGTTCGTCGAGCCAACCGAGCTCATCATCGAGCCCGGTCTCACCGGCGTCGTGGGGCCGAACGGCTGCGGCAAATCCAATCTTCTGGAAGCGCTCCGCTGGGTTATGGGCGAGACCTCGCACAAGAGCATGCGCGCCGCCGCCATGGACGACGTGATCTTCTCCGGCACCAACGCGCGGCCGGCGCGCAACAGTGCCGAGGTGACGATCTTCCTCGACAACACCGCGCGCGCGGCGCCGGCCGAGTTCAACGACACCGACCACATCGAGATCACGCGCCGCATCGAGCGCGAGGCGGGCTCGGCCTACCGCATCAACGGGCGCGAGGCGCGCGCCCGCGACGTGAAGATCTTGTTCGAGGACGCCTCCACCGGGGCCCGCTCGCCGGCGCTGGTGCGCCAGGGGCAGATCGGCGAGATCGTCAACGCCAAGCCCGAGCAGCGTCGCCGCATCCTGGAGGACGCCGCCGGCATCGCCGGACTGCACAGCCGCCGCCACGAGGCGGAGCTGCGCTTGAAGGCGACGGAAGCCAACCTCGCTCGCCTCACTGACGTGCTGGGCCAGCTTAACAGCCAGGTCGAAAGCCTGAAGCGGCAGGCACGCGCGGCGCGGCGCTACAAGGAGATCTCCGACGAGATCCGTCGCCAGGATGCGCTCCTGATGCATCTCGCCTGGGCCGATGCACAGGCGCACGTCGACGGCGAGGAGGCGGGCCTGCGCGATGCGCTGTCGAAGCTCGCTGCGGCTACGGAGGTGGAATCACAGGCGCTCGCCGAGGAGGCGCGGCTCGCCGAGCGCATGGACCCATTGCGCGAGCAGGAGGCAAAGCGCGCCGCCGTCCTCGGGCGCCTGCGCATCGAGCAGGAAAACTTCGAGCGGGAAGCGGCGCGTGCCGCCGAGCGCGAGCGCGAGCTGCGCGCCCGGGCAGAACAGCTTACAGGTGATGCGGCGCGCGAGGAGGCGCTAATCGCGGAAGCGCGGCAAATTCTCGCCGACCTCGGCGCCGAGATCGAAGGTCTGGCCTCGGCCGAGGCGGAGGCCGGCGAGGCCGAGCACGGCGCGCGAGCGCGGCTCGAATCGGCGCAGGCAGCGCTGCGCGAAGCCGAGACCAAGCTCGCCGAGCTGACCACCAAAGTCGCCGAGCACCGCGCCCGCAAACAGAGTGTCGAGGCGGGTCTCGCCGAGCGGCAGGGGGTCATCGCCAAGCTCACGCGCCAGCTCGCTGAGCTGCAGACGCAGGCGCGCGAGATCGCCGGGCGCGCTCCCGACGCCGAAAAGCTGGCGCAGATCACCGAGGCGGGCCAGCAACTCGCCGATCAGATCGCCAAGCTCGAAGTGCAGGCGCTCGCCGCCGAGGACAACGCGCGCTCGATCGCCACCGTCGCCGACGCCGCGCGCGAGGAGAGCAACAAGGCACGGCTGCGCCTTGCCGCGCTGCGCGCCGAGCGCGAGACGCTGGTGAAGCTCTTGATCGGCGCCCGGCACACCGACTACCCGCCCATCCTCGATCGCCTGCGCGTCGCACACGGGTACGAGGCGGCGCTCGGGGCGGCACTCGGCGACGACCTCGAAGCGCCCGCGGCCGAGGAAGCGGCCGTGCACTGGCGCCACGTCGAGGTGCCGCGCCAGGACCCGGCGCTCCCTGCAGGGGTCGAGCCGCTCGCCGCCCATGTCCAGGCCCCACCCGAGCTCGACCGGCGGCTGCGCCAGACCGGCATCGTTGGCGGGCGCGAGCAGGGCCACAAGCTGCAGCCGGCGCTGAAGCCCGGCCAGCGCCTAGTCACACGGGCGGGCGACCTGTGGCGGTGGGACGGTTTCACCGCCGCCGCCGAGGGCGCGACGCCCGCCGCGCAGCGGCTTGCCGAGCGCAATCGCCTGTCGTCGCTGGAGCTGGCGCAGGCGCTGCTCCTCGGCGGCAAGGCGCGCGCCCTGCTCGAGGGTCGGGCCCACGTCAGCTTCGACGACGTGCGCTACCTGGCGGTGCCGGTCCTCCGCCACCGGCTCCTCCTCAACTTCCAGGCCCAGGCCGAGCGGGTCACCACCGATTCGCTGATCGAGCGCCTGCTCGGCGCCGTGCCGACGCCCAAGTCAGGGATGGCATGAGCCGCACCCCGCCGATGGGGCTCCTCGACCCCACCGTGCTGGCGCGAATCGGCGATCTCTCGCTGATCGCCCGGACCGTGGTGGAGGGGTTCATGCACGGGCTCCATCGGGCCCCCCGGCTCGGGCATTCGACCGAGTTCGCCGAACATCGGCCCTACCAGCCGGGCGACGATCTCCGACGACTCGACTGGCGGGTCTACGGACGGCCCGACCGCTTCTACGTCAAGGAATACGAGGCGGACACCCACGTGTCGGTGCTCCTGGCCATCGACGTGTCTGCATCCATGGACTTCGG
>NZ_WBUE01000032.1 GCF_009026145.1 Hyphomicrobium sp. | reverse complement strand
TCCGGCAGCCTTTCGGCGCCCGCGTGCGGTGGCTCGCAAAGCCGAGGGTGCTCTTCACGACGGCAACGGGCCTTAGGGTCCCACCCGGCGCTTCACGGGCCGGGCTATCATCGCTCAGGACCTAAAGCGGCTGCGCTCCGAAGTTGAATGCGGGAGCGCCGCTGCCGAAGGGCGTCCGTGCGTCCCATTGCTGGGGGCGCCCGGCCTCGGTTCGTTGCCCCGGCATGTGAGAGAGCTAATCTCGCGTCGACGCTGCGAACGGAAAGCAACGCCGCCTCAACCGGGCACCGACCTTGCCCCGCGTCGGCCGCTCAGCTGATGCGTCCCATGACGGGCAGGGATGAGGGGAGGATACGCGCCGCGCGAGGGGCGGGGATAAGGTTGCGATGGCGGATCAATTCGCCGGCCGATGTTGTGGTGTGTCTTGGCCATCCGCGGCGAGGACTATTTGTGGTTCCAGCTCGCCGAGCACACCTATGACACTTACATGCTGTCCGGCAGCGCAAAGGGCCGGTGAAGAGGGCGGCTCTGTCCGCATGGTACGCACCGGTGGGCGGCAGCGCGAAACCCGCCGTGCTGGGCTGATACCAAGTCGTGCTACCCCGCCCGCCGGCCGGTGATGATGTCCCACGCGGCGTTGATCTGCTTCATGCGCAACTCGCGCAGCTCGCGATCTTGCGCGCTCTTGGCATGGTCGGGATGCCAGCTGAGGCGCAGGCCGTCGACGATCTTCTTGATGGCGGTTTCGCTGACTTCCGGCGCCACGCCCATGCCCAGCACCTCGAGCGCCTCGGCGCGCGTTTGCGGGATGGCCTCGCCCCAGCTCGGTGGCGGCCCAACCCATTGCGGCGCCGGTGACGGGGGCTCTGCACCTGGAGACGCCGCAGTGGCGAGCGAGCGGCCCGCGCGCACCAGTCCCCTGCCGCCCGCGCGGCCGTCGAGCGAGACGGCGGCGATGTCGCGCGCGAGCGTAAAGCCGGGCGCCTGATCACGCCTATAGGCGAACAGCAACGCGAGGAGGCCGAGCACGGTCACGCCGCCGACGCCCAAGAGCGCCGGGCTCACGGATTTCGTCAGCCCATCGACAAGGGTGACTGTGATTGATTTGCTCTGACCTTCCTGAGCCGGTGGCGTCTCACTGCGGGAGGTCA
The DNA here is from genome assembly GCF_009026145.1 of Hyphomicrobium sp. GTDB lineage: Bacteria > Pseudomonadota > Alphaproteobacteria > Rhizobiales > Hyphomicrobiaceae > Hyphomicrobium_A. The sequence continues at coordinate 42,184 of NZ_WBUE01000032.1, read as the reverse complement.
TGGCCTCGCTCTGAGCGTGGTTTTCCGCGACGATGACGGGCTTGTCTTTCTTCTCGACCGCTGCGGGCACATCCTTGCTGTGCGGTAGCGCCGACGTGGTCGCTGGGGCAGCACGCGCCATTTGCTGCGGCTCAGCCTTCGCTGCCGGCGCGTTCGCTCCGTTGATGATGGTCGGCGCGAGCGGCGTGCCGGTTGCGGTGGCCGCTTCCGCCGCCGGCGCGCTTGCGGGTGTGCGTTCGGGCTTCGCAGGACTCGATGGTGTGGGCGCAGGCGCGCTCTTGGCGACCGGCGGCGCGGCGGGCGGCTTGATCGGCGTCTCCGCTTCGCGCGTCGGCGAGGCAGCCTCGACGCGGGTCGTCTTCGGTGCGGCTCGCTCGGCCACCGCGGGGGCGGGGGCCCAGCCACGCTCGGTTGCCGGCTGCTGGTCGGCGACGAAGAAGGCATCGAGCTCGAGCATCGGCGCAAAGCCCGCCGGCATCTCGACGTCCGCCGGTGCCGCGGCGCGACGCTCGGCGCAATGCCGGCTCAAGGGTCCGTAGCGCCAACCGTAACGAGGGCGCCGTGCGCACGGGTCGTCGGGCGACATGCTCCACCTGGGCGGCATTTCCAGATGCATGCGTCCGTTCTCGACCCAGCTGCGCCCGCCGCTGTGCGTGTCGGCGGCGGCGGCGATGGAGACCCACGGCACGCGCTCACCCGCGCAGTCGACGTCGAACCGGTAGACCTTCCAGCGCCGGCACATGTCCGGATTGACCGGCGAGCACTCGGTGAAGTCGCGCTCCTCGCGCCGCCCGAAGATCCTGTAGCCCTGATCTTGCGCCGGCGTCAGCACGGGCGCGCCGCCGACCACCCTGCACGCATAGGGCATCACCACCAGCTCGCCGGCTTCGGCTACCGTGCAGACGAGCGCTGCCGCTGCGGCAACGAGCTGCGCCAACGTGGACCGGCCGATTGCAGAAGAGCGCATGCGTTCCCCGCTCAGAAAGACTTCGCTCTTGGGGTGGCTAGTCGTCCTTCAGCGTGGCGCATTTATGGCGCGAGCGAGCGTAAGTCCCGGTGAGGACTAGAGTTTACGCTGGTTCTGCCCGCCTCCTGGGCGTAGGCCTCGAGCTCCGGCAATAGCACGACGCTTTCCTGCTCGTTGGGGTCGGTGCGCGCAATGACGGCCGATATCGGCTTGTCGCTGAGATTGACCGGTAGATGCGGAACGCCCGCCGGGATGTAGAACAGGTCTCCGAAGCATCGCTCATGGTGTCAGTCTCCGGCCAGAGTCTCCTGCGCGGAGGACTACGGCTTCACGATGACCGGCGGCACCGACATGTCGAGCGTCGGGGCGCCGGGGCCGGAGGTGTCCGGCGGCGGCGCGCCCGGTATGGTCGGCGGATAGGGCGGCAGCGCAAAGCCCTGGCTCTTGAACGCCGGCACGGTGCCGTCGGTGGGCGCGGCGATGCCGGGCTGCGGCCGGGCGCCGGGCGTCGGCACCGCATCGTGCCGCACCAGCCCTGGGAAGGCGATGAGCAGCGCCACCATCACGCACTGGATGACGACGAACGGCACGGCGCCCCAATAGATCTGCCCGGTGGTGACCGCCGGCATCGTCCGTCCCGTCACCTTGTCCGCGTATGGCAGACGTGGGGCGACCGAGCGCAGATAGAACAGCGCGAAGCCGAACGGCGGATGCATGAAGCTCGTCTGCATGTTCACGGCGAGGATGACGCCGAACCAGATGAGATCGATGCCGAGGGCCTGGGCGGCGGGCGCCAACAGCGGCACGATGATGAAGGCAAGCTCGAAGAAGTCGAGGAAGAAGGCGAGGAAGAACACCAGCACGTTGACGAAGATGAGGAAGCCGACCTCGCCGCCCGGCAGCGACACGAGCAGGTGCTCGACCCACAGATGGCCGTTGGTGCCGTAGAAGGTGAGCGAGAAGATGCGCGCGCCGATGAGGATGAACATCACGAACGCCGACAGCTTGGCGGTGGCGCGCGCCGCCGAGCGCACGATGTCGAGGCTGAAGCGCGCGCGATCGCCGGTGCTGAGGCGCTTGGCGAGAGCCAGCAGCATAGCTCCCACTGCCCCCATGGCACCACCCTCGGTCGGCGTGGCGACGCCGATGAAGATGGTGCCGAGTACGAGGAAGATGAGCAGCAGGGGCGGCACCATGACGAACACCACCTGCTCGGCCAGCGCCGATAGCAGGCTTGGGCCGTGCGCCTGCCTGATCGTCCAACTCGCCCCCGCCGCGACGATGGCGAGGCTGACGGACAATGCCAGCGTCAGGATGACGAGATCGGCGCCGGCATAGGTCGTCCTGCGCATAATGAGCCAGGCGATGGTGCCGCATATGGCGGCGAGCGCGATAAGCGAGGCGTAGCCGCGCGAGCCGTCCGGCTCGCGATGGATGATCGCATCCAGCGGCAGGCCGGGGGCGGCCTGCGTCCAGATCGACGACACGACGAACGCGAACAGCAGGTAGAAGCCGGCCAGCATCAGCCCCGGCACCAGCGCACCGGTGTACATGTCGCCGACCGAGCGGCCGAGCTGGTCGGCGAGGACGATGAGCACGAGCGAGGGCGGGACGATCTGCGCCAGCGTGCCCGAGGCGGCGATGGTGCCGGTGGCGAAGCGCGCGTCGTACCCGTAGCGCAGCATGATCGGTAGCGAGATGAGGCCCATGGAGATGACCGAGGCGGCGACGACGCCGGTCGTCGCCGCGAGCAGTGCGCCGACGAGGATGACCGCATAGGCGAGGCCGCCGTTCACGGTGCCGAAGAGCTGGCCTACCGTCTCCAACAGATCCTCGGCCATGCCGGAGCGCTCGAGGATCAGCCCCATGAAGACGAAGAAGGGAATGGCGAGCAGCGTGTCGTTGGTCATCACGCCGTAGATGCGTTCGGGCAGCGTGCCGAGCAGGGGCCAGGAAAGATTGATGGCGCCTCCCGAATAGGGCGCCAGCTCGACGCCGACGACGAAAAAGATGAGGCCGACGGCAGCCAGCGAGAAGGCGGCGGGGTAGCCGAGCAGCAGGAACAGCACGAGCGCCGCGAACATGATCGGCGCCAGATTCTGTGCGATGAGCTCGAGCATGTCCCCCTCCGCGCTCGATCAGCTCTTGCTGGCGGATGGGGGTGTAGCCGGCGGCTCATCGGTGATGCCCGGCACATCGAGAAGACCGGCCGCCCGTGCGGAGGCGGCGGCCGGATGGCCGGCGCCCCATCCGTCCTCGGGCAGGTCGCCATTCATTATGGCGATGCGCTTGATGAGCTCGGACAACCCCTGCGCGAACAGGATGGCGAAGGCGAGCGGAATGAGGAACTTCACCGGCCACTGCGGCAGGCCGCCGTAGTTGGACGACTGCTCGTTCTGCTCATAGGAGGTGAGGAAGAAGTCCCACGACGTATAGGCGACGAGCGCCGCCGTCGGCAGCAGGAAGAAAACGTGGCCGATGATCTCGATGGCGTTGCGCATCCAGCGAGGGAGGCGCTCGTTCACGATGTCGATGCGTATGTGCTCGTTCTGCGCCAGCGTCCACGGCGCGGCCAGCAGGAAGACGGCGGCGAACAGCCACCACTGCAACTCGAGCCAGGCATTCGAGCTCATGTCGAAGAGTTTGCGGATGATGGCGTTGCCGGCGCTGATGACGGCGGCGACCACGATGAGCCAGGCGACGGACTGGCCGATGAGGCGCGTCGTGGCATCGATCCAGCGGCTCACCGCCAGTAGCGCCTGCATGGTGCGTTTCCCCAGACTTTGGGTCGTCCCGGCAGCGCTTCACCGCTCTGCCGTCGCCTCGCAGGACCGGTATATAGAGGCCAGTCAGCGACTTCCAGGGTGATCGGCGCGGGGGGCTGCATCGGGTTTGCCGAGGCGTCGGCGCCGCATTAGGATGCACCCTCACTCATTTTCTTCTTTTTTGCTTTCTTCAGCGCGCCGCTTGATGGGGGATGTCGTGCTGGGCCAACTCTTGCGCCAAGGTACGCGCTCGGTCGCCATATATTTTTCCGACCTGCTTCTCTGGCTGTCGGTTGCCAGCTTCCTGGAGGTCGCCTTCGTCCTCGTCGCCGGCGTGCTGTGCATCATGACAGCCGGGTTCTTGTTCGAGGGCATGAAGAAGAATCCAGTCGTACTCGCGCTCGGAGCCGCCGTAGCGCTCGGGGGCACCTTCCTGATGTTCCGCGAGGTGAGGGGACTGATTTGGCCGCCGGATCGAGGCTATGCCGCCGGCGAGCCGCAGGGGTCGACCGGCGCGCTGCCGACCGGGACTTGGCCGTGCTCGCAGCTGTCGAAGTTGATGTGTGAGATCGCATCGAGCTGCTCGTGGAGCTCCGCCTTGTCCAAGTGCGCCGACAAGCCCCCTACGTTCCCCCTCGGCGATGCGCCGACGCAAGCATCGCCCCCTGCCTTCTCCTTGTGCGGCAGCTACGCGCGACCCACCTGCGAGCAGCACTTCGCGTGCTACTGGTCGGTGGTCACGAACGGGTGCGAGGAGCTGCGGTTCGGCAAGGGGCTGCTGTCGAGGACGGATGGCCCGTACTTCACCAGCCCCTTCGGATCGCCCGTCGGTCCCAATTGCCGCGGGCGGCTGTCCCAGGCCATGTGCCTCGCAACCGCTGGCTGCAGGTGGTCGTTCGGAATATGCCTGCCGGCGCTGACGACAAAGCCGTCCGAGCCTTAGAGTTCCCCATCGACCGGTGATTGATTCTAGCGGGCCATGGCTTAGATGGCGCAGTATCGCCGCGCCAATGCCCCCTGGAGCCTCCTGCATGTCCGCCACCAAAGACACCGTGCTTGCCGAGCTGCGCCGCATCAAGGGTCCTGACCTGGAAAGCAACATCGTCGACCTGGGGCTCGTCTCGGAGATTCTCGTCAAGGACGACCGGGTCTATTTCTCCATCACCGTTCCGGCGGCGCGCGCCGAGGAGCTGGAGCCGTTGCGCAAGGCGGCCGAGACCGTCGTCGCCAAGGTGCCAGGCGTCGCCGGGGTGAGCGCGGTGCTCACCGCAGAAGCGCCACAGGGAACGGGGCGTGCCCCAGAGAGCGCGCGCGTTACGCAGGCGCGGGCAAGGGGTATGACAGGCAACGGCGGAGGCCGCGCGCCTGCGGCTCCGGCAACCGACGCTGGCACCGGGCCGAAGCCGCTGGCCGCCGTACCCGGCGTCAAGTCGCTGATCGCCGTCGCATCAGGAAAGGGCGGCGTCGGCAAGTCGACGGTAGCCGTCAATCTGGCGCTCGGCCTCAAAGCCGCCGGCAAGAAAGTCGGCATCCTCGACGCGGATATCTACGGGCCGTCGCAGCCGCGCTTGCTGGGCCTCAAGGGTCAGCCGCAGGTGGTGAAGGGCAAGACGCTGAAGCCGATGCAGGGGCATGGCCTCAAGGCCATGTCGATGGGCTTCATGGTCGACGAGGAGACGCCGGTCATCTGGCGCGGGCCGATGGTCGTCGGCGCGCTCAATCAGATGCTGCGCGACGTCGCCTGGGGCGAGGACGGCGACCTCGACGTGCTGATCATTGACATGCCACCGGGCACCGGCGACGTGCAGCTCACCATGGCGCAGCAGGTGCCGCTGTCGGGCGCCGTCATCGTCTCGACGCCACAGGATTTGGCGCTGATCGACGCGCGCAAGGGCCTCGCTATGTTCCGCAAGGTTGGGGTGCCGGTGCTCGGCATCGTCGAGAACATGAGCACCTTCATCTGCCCCAAGTGCGGGGAGCGTTCGGATATTTTCGGTCATGGCGGCGCCGAGGCGGAGGCACAGCGGTTGGGAGTGCCGTTCCTTGGCGCGGTGCCGCTCGACATGGACGTGAGGATGCGCTCCGACTCTGGCCAGCCGATCACGGCAACGCTTCCCGACAGTACGCATGCACAGATCTTCCGCGATATCGCCGCTCGCACGTGGGCAGAACTTGAGCAGGCGAAGGAGATCGCCGTGCGCCCGCCGCGCCTCGAGGTGAGCGACGGTGGGACCATGCTGACCGTCGAGTTTGCCTGCGGTCCGAAATACGAGCTACCGGCCGAGATGCTGCGCGTCATGAGTCCGTCGGCGGAGGTGCAGGGCCACTCGCCGGAGCAGCGCGTCACGGTCGGCGGCAAGCGCAACGTCAAGATCAGGGAGCTGCGCCCGGTCGGCAACTACGCCATCCGCATCGCCTTTAACGATGGGCACGACACGGGCCTTTTTACGTGGACGTATCTGCAGCAGCTCGGGCGCGAGAAGGACAAGCGCTGGGGCCAATACCTCGACGAGCTGGCGAAGAAGGGGCTCAGCCGCGGGTAAACGCGGCTTTTGCTACAACAATTTGCGTGGGTTGTGGCCCAATCAACGCACGCCCCGGACTTGACTTAGGGGCGTTTCTTTTCGATGTTTCGCCCATTGCGACGAACGTCTGCGCCGGTTGGCCAAGGGAAGGGCCTGCCGGCTTTCAGTGCAGAGATCAACGTACCAGCGAAGCCACACGAGGAGAGACAACATCCGCCGACCAATGCGAGCCGCGCCCGAGCGCGAGCCATCCGGGCCCCGGATCAACGATGCCATTCGGGTCAAGGAAGTACGACTGATCGACGAGAATGGGCAGAACGTTGGTGTCGTAAGCCACGCCGACGCACTCGAGCGGGCCGTCAAGGCCGGCCTCGATCTTGTGGAGGTTTCACCGGAAGCCGACCCCCCCGTCTGCAAGATCCTCGACTTCGGCAAATACAAATATCAAGCGCAGAAGAAGGCGGCCGAGGCGCGCAAGCATCAGAAGATCGTCGAGATCAAAGAGATCAAGATGCGCCCCGCCATTGACGATCACGACTACGACGTGAAGATGCGCTCGATCAAAAGGTTCTTCGAGGAGGGCGACAAGGTGAAGGTCACCTTGCGCTTCCGCGGCCGCGAGATGGCGCACCAGCAGCTCGGCATGGAAGTGCTGCAGCGAGTGAAGGGCGACCTGGAGCCGATCGCCAAGGTCGAATCCGAGCCGCGCCTGGAAGGCCGGCAGATGGTGATGGTGCTGGCGCCGAGGTAGCCGGCTCGTCTCGGCGCCGGTTCCCGCAGGGGGAGGTAGGGGTGCCGAACGACATCGGACGTTCGCATACGCGCGGTCACCGGCTGCTGCCGGTGGCCGCGTTGTTCGTTATGGTGACGGCGGGTCTTGCGCCACACGTCGCCGCGCAGGTCGTCAGGCCGCCGGGCGGGGGCATAGGCGGCGGCGCCGGGCTAAAGCCGATGCCGCCCCCACATCCTCCGATGGCGCCAACGCTCACGCCGCCCGCGTTGCCGACACCGGTGCTTCCGACGCCCGTCGTCCCGCCTCCCGTGGCCGCTCCCCAGCCGGCCACGCCCGCTGCGCCTGCGGTGGTGCGCTTCCGCTGTCAGCTCGACCCCGGGGCGGAAGCCTGCAAGGAGCCGCCGGCGGCCGATGGCGGCGGGGGCGATGAGGAATGCAATTGCGCCCGCGATTACTGCTACGACGATCCCACCGGTTTCCGGGTCTGCCAGAAGCAGTAAACGGCCGAAAAATCGGCGCGCAGACCGCTTGCCGTTTGCTGGCCGCGCCCGTATAAGGGCGCCGAAGCCGCCCGGCGGGGCATGCCGTGGCGGCTTTTATGCTTTGACAGCCTCAACAAGGCGGCTCCTCCCCAATCGGGGGACGTTTCCCATCGGCCCAGCGCCGGTTGCGTGAATTAGGGCCGCCGCGCGTGGAGAAAGGATCGAGCCAAATGCCCAAGATGAAGACCAAGAGCGGCGCCAAAAAGCGCTTCAAGATGACGGGAACGGGCAAGGTGAAAGCCGCCGCCCAGGGCAAGCGCCACGGCATGATCAAGCGCCACGCGAAGTTCATTCGCCAGGCGCGCGGCACCATGGTGCTGAACGAGTCTGACGCCAAGATCGTCAAGAAGTACATGCCCTACGCCCGCTGAGCAGAGCCAAGGCTCGCCAGCATCCGCACAACGTCGTTTGAAGGAGCAGTTCCATGGCACGCGTCAAGCGCGGCGTCACCGCCCATGCCAAGCACAAGAAAGTCCTGAAGGCCGCCAAGGGCTACTATGGCCGCCGCAAGAACACTATCCGCGTCGCGAAGCAGGCCGTCGAAAAGGCCATGCAGTACCAGTATCGCGACCGCAAGCGTAAGAAGCGCACCTTCCGGGCGCTGTGGATCCAACGCATCAATGCCGCCGTGCGCGAGCACGGGCTGACCTACGGTCGATTTATCGACGGCCTCAACAAGGCGGGCATCGAGATCGACCGCAAGGTGCTGGCTGATCTCGCCGTCAAGGATGCCGCTGGGTTCAAGGCGCTGGCGGATCAGGCCGCCGCCGCCGTCAAGAAGGCCGCTGCTTAAGGTGCCGCCCTAGGTGTCATCCTCGGGCTTGTCCCGAGGATCCATCTCGCCCCTTGCGCCGGAGCAAGCGGATATATGGATCCTCGGCATGAAGCCGAGGATGACAGAGAGTGGAGCTCCGCTCGCACATGACCTCTGTCGCCCAAAGCTCAGATTTGAAGGGGCTCGAGCGCGAGCTGCTGGCCTCTATTGCAGGTGCCGGCGATCTCGCCGCCATCGAGCAGGTGCGCATTGCCGTGCTCGGCAAGAAGGGCCGCATTGCCGAGCTGATGCAGACGCTGGGCACGCTGCCGCCCGAGGCGCGCAAGGGCTTCGGCCAGTCGGTCAACGAGATCAAGACGCGCGTTTCTGAGGCGCTGGAAGCGCGCAAGGTCGCGCTGGAAGGCGAGGCACTATCGCAGCGCCTCGCCAGCGAGCGCGCCGACGTCACTTTGCCGGTACGTCTCGGCGCCGTCGCCGACGGCCGCATCCACCCCGTGAGCCAGGTCTACGACGAGTGCGTCGAGATCTTCGCCGACATGGGCTTTGCCGTCGCCGAGGGTCCTGACATCGAAACCGACGACCTCAACTTCACCAAGCTCAACATTCCGCCCGAGCATCCGGCGCGGCAGGAGCACGACACGTTCTACTTCCAGCCGAAAGAGGATGGATCCCGTCTGTTGCTGCGCACGCATACCAGCCCGGTGCAGATCCGCACCATGCTGGCGAGCAAGCCGCCGATCCGCGTCATCGCGCCGGGACGCGTCTACCGCTGCGACAGCGACCAGACGCACACGCCGATGTTCCATCAGATCGAGGCCCTCGTCATCGACGAAGAGACCCACATGGGGCACTTGAAGTGGGTGCTGGAGGAGTTCTGCAAGGCCTTTTTCGAGGTGGACGAGGTGAAGATGCGCTTCCGCGCCTCGCACTTCCCGTTCACCGAGCCGTCGATGGAGGTCGACATCGGCGCCGAGGCGATCGGCAAACCGGGGCAGTGGCTGGAGATTCTCGGGTGCGGCATGGTGCATCCGAACGTGCTGAGGAATTGCGGCCTCGATCCGGAGAAGTATCAGGGCTTCGCCTTCGGCATGGGTCTCGATCGCATCGCCATGCTGAAGTACGGGCTCACCGACCTGCGCGCGTTCTTCTCGGGCGACTTGCGCTGGCTGCGCCACTACGGGTTCTCGGTGCTCGACGTGCCGACGCTGTCCGGCGGCCTGTCGGGTTGAATGCATTCTCCCTCTCCCCGCGTGCGGGGGAGAGGGCGGGGTGAGGGGCAGCCGCTTGTGTGGAGCGAGCATCTGCCCCTCACCCTAACCCTCTCCCCATGAAGGATGGGGAGAGGGGATTTGGGAGCCGCAGATGAAATTCACGCTGTCGTGGCTGAAAGACCATCTCGACACCGACGCATCGCTCGAGGCACTGGAGGCGAAGCTGTCGGCCATCGGCCTCGAGGTCGAGTCGATCGACAATCCGGCGGCGAAGCTCGCCGCCTTCACCATCGCGCGCGTTCTCGAAGCCAAGCAGCACCCCAACGCCGACCGGTTGCGCGTCGTGCAAGTCGAGATCGCCAAGGGCAAGCCGCCCGTGGAGGTCGTGTGCGGGGCACCGAACGCGCGCGCCGGCATGGTCGCGGTATTCGCGCCGCTCGGCACCTACATCCCCGGCAGCGGCATCACGTTGGAGAAGAAGCCGGTGCGCGGCATCGTCTCCAACGGCATGCTCGTGTCGGAGCGCGAGCTCGAGCTGTCCGACGCGCACGAGGGCATCATCGAGCTGCCGCCCGACATGGCTTCCAGCGTCGGCGAGAAATACGCCGAGGCCATGGGCCTCGCCGATCCGGTCATCGAGGTGAAGTTGACCCCCAACCGCCCCGATTGCACCGGCGTGCGCGGTATCGCGCGCGATCTCGCCGCCGCCGGTCTCGGCAAATTGAAACCCGAGCCGCAGATCGAAGGCGTCGAAGGCGAGTTCGACTCACCCGTCAACATCAAGCTCGAGTTCAGTAAGGACACGGCCGACGCCTGCCCCGTGTTCGCCGGGCGCTATGTGCGCGGGGTCAAGAACGGGCCGTCGCCCGCCTGGCTGCAGCAGCGTCTGAAAGCGGTCGGGCTGCGGCCGATCAATGCGCTCGTCGACGTGACCAACTACATCAGCCAGGACCGCGGGCGCCCCTTGCACGTCTACGACGCCGACAAGCTGAAGGGCGCCGTGCGCGCGCGCCTCGGCAAGGCGGGCGAGAAGCTCCTTGCGCTCGACGGCAAGGAGTACGCGGTCGACGAGACGATGTGCGTCATCGCCGACGATAATGGCCCGCTCGGTCTCGGCGGCGTCATCGGCGGCGAAGCCTCCGGCTCCACCGACGCAACAGTCAACGTGCTGATCGAGTGCGCCTACTTCGATCCTGCCCGCACCGCGGCGACCGGGCGCAAGACCGGCCTCGTGACGGACGCGCGCTATCGCTTCGAGCGCGGCGTCGATCCGGCTTCCGTGCTTCCCGGTCTCGATCTCGCCACCGACATGATCTTGCAGCTCGCCGACGGAGAGCCGTCGAAGGCGAAGGTCGCCGGCAAGCCGCCCGTCGAGAAGCGCGTCATCGACTTCGACTATGCGCGCGTCGGCAAGCTCACCGGGCTCGAGATCAAGGACGCCGAGATCAAGGCGGTCCTCGAAAGGCTCGGCTGCACGGTGACGGGCAAGGGCAAGTCGGCGAAGGTGGCGGTGCCGACCTGGCGGCCTGATATTCACGGGGTCGCTGACCTTGTCGAGGAGGTGGTGCGCATCGCTGGCCTGGAGCGCGTGCCGGCGACGCCGATGCCGCGTCCCGCCGGCGTCGCCCGCCCGGTGCTTACCGAGCGCCAGAAGCGCGCCCGTCGCGCGCGTCGCACGCTGGCGGCCCGCGGACTCGTCGAGGCGATCACCTGGTCGTTCGTCCCGGCGGCAGAGGCAAAAGCGTTCGGTGGCGGCGCGGCGGCGCTGGAGCTCGCCAATCCCATCTCCGTCGAGATGTCGTCGATGCGCCCCGGCTTGCTCCCTGGGCTACTCGCGGCGCTGAAGCGCAACCGCAATCGCGGCTTTTCTGACGCGGCGCTGTTCGAGCTCGGGCAAGCGTACCGCGGCGAGAAGGCGGACGATCAGTACCTGTCGGCCTCAGGCGTGCGTTCCGGCACGGCCAAGGTCGGTGGCAGCGGGCGCTACTGGGACGGCGTGGCAAGAGAGGTCGACGTATTCGACGCCAAGGCCGATGTGTTCGCGGTGCTCATTGCGCTCGGCCTCGATCCCGCCAAGGCGCAGATCACGCGCGATGCGCCGGCCTGGTATCATCCCGGCCGCTCGGGCACGCTGCGCCTCGGCCCCAAGACCGTCCTCGCCCACTTCGGCGAGCTGCATCCGGCAACGCTGAGGGAGCTCGACGTGGCGCCCCCCGTCGCTGCCTTGGAGATCTTTCTCGACGCACTGCCGGCGCAGAAGGCCAAGAGCCGCGCCAAGCCGCGCCTCGAGGCCAACGACCTCTTGCCCGTACGCCGCGACTTCGCCTTTGTGCTCGATCGTGGCGTGCCCGCGGGCGATGTGGTGCGCGCCGCCGCCAGCGCCGACAAGGCGCTGATTCGCGAGGTCTCAGTGTTCGACGTCTTCGAGGGCGGCGCGCTTGAGAAGGAAGGCAAGAAGTCGCTCGCCATCGAGGTGACGCTGCAACCGACGGCCGAGACGCTGACCGACAAGGAGATCGAGGCGGTGGCGCAGAAAGTCGCGGCGGCGGTGAAGGCGGCGACGGGCGGCGAGATCCGCTCCTGAGCGGCGCCGCTTAGTGGTTTTTCAGCACATTGCGTGCTTCGTGGTCGCGCGGGCAATACTCGACTCGTGCGCGGAGGATCGGCACCGATGGACAATCGCAAGCTACTCATGTTCGGCTTCATCGCCTGCATCTTGGCAGCGCTCGCCTACACGTTCGTGTTCGCCGATCTTCCCTTCGCCACGGGGCCGGCAACGCCAGAAGCGCCCGCCGCGGCGTCGTCCGAGGCGCCTCCTGCGCCCGCGCCGTAGCGTCACGTGCCGCTCGGCGGCGTGCCGCACTGCGCCCCGCTATGGAATCGATAAGCCCGACGCTAGCGCTCCGCGGGCTGGCCGGTGCTATAAGCGCGTCGGCCCGTAGGTTTTGATCCCAAGAGGCGCTCCGCGATGACCGAGATGACGACCGTTCCCGCGACAACCAAGGTAATGCCGGTCGGCGGCGGTGACAGCGACCTGCCGCACATCATCATCGTCGGCGGCGGCGCCGGCGGTCTGGAGTTGGCGACGCGCCTCGGCGACAAGCTCGGCCGCGACCGCTGGTGGCGCAAGAAATCGGCGCAGATCTCGCTCATCGAGCGCTCGCGCACGCACGTCTGGAAGCCGCTGCTGCACGAAATCGCCGCCGGCAGCATGGATACGGCGCAGCACGAGATCGAATACCAGGCGCAAGGCTACTGGCACGGCTTCAAGTTCCGCTACGGCGAGATGACCGGCATCGACCGCAAAAAGCAGCTCGTCTACCTCGCCGCCACCTACGACGAGGACGGGCGCGAGATCACGCCGGTCAGATCGTTCCGCTACGACATCCTCGTCATCGCCATCGGCTGCGTCGGCAACGACTTCGGCACGCCGGGCGTCAAGGAACACGCCATCATGCTCGATACGCCGGAGCAGGCCGAGCGCTTCAACCGGCGCCTGATCAACGCCTGCGTGCGCGCCTACGCGCAGGAGGGGCCGATCCGCCCCGGCCAGCTGGACGTCGCCATCATCGGTGCCGGCGCCACCGGCACCGAGCTTGCCGCCGAGCTGCATCAAACGGCGCGCGGCGTCGTCGCCTTCGGCCTCGACAAGATCGATCCGGAGAACGATATCAAGATCACGCTTATCGAAGCTGCGCCGCGCATTCTTCCGGCGCTGCCCGAGCGCATCGCCAATGCGGTGGCGGAGACGCTGCGCAAGTTGAAGGTCGATATCCGAGCCGGATCGCGCGTGACGGCGGTAACCGCCGAGGGCGTGAAGCTCGCCGACGGCGCCTTCATCCCATCCGAGCTCGTCGTCTGGGCCGCGGGCGTGAAAGGGCCGGATGTCCTGGGCAAGCTCGATGGGCTCGAGGTGAGCCGCTCAAATCAGCTGATCGTCACCGACACGCTGCAGACGACGCGCGACCCCAACATATTTGCCTTGGGTGACAGCGCGTACCTCGTGCCGAAGGGCGCCAGCACCCCCATTCCTCCGCGCGCGCAGGCCGCGCACCAGGAAGCCTCGCATCTCTACACGGAGATCCAGCGCAAGCTGAAGAGCGAGCCGCTGCGTCCGTTCCACTATCGCGACTTCGGCTCGCTCGTCTCGCTCGGCGAGTACTCGACCGTCGGCAACCTCATGGGCTTCATCGTCGGTCGCAATTTCTTCATCGAGGGCTTGTTCGCGCGCCTGATGTACCGCTCGCTCTACAAGATGCACGAGATGGCGCTACACGGGCCATGGAAGGTGGCGCTCGACACGCTGTCGCGGTCGCTCACGCGCCGTACCGAGCCCGTCGTCAAGCTGCACTGAAGCGTGCCGCCGTTCTGTCATCCCGGGCGAGCGAGGCGGTATGCCGAGCGAAGACCCGGGACCCAGGAGAGAAGCGCGAAGCTCAATCTAATGAGGCTGCGCCGCTCATGGCGCTGGGTCCCGGATAGCCTCCGCTTACGCGTCGGCTTCCGGGATGACAGAGGAGTGCTAAGCGCAAGGTCAGCCGCTGCGGCGGAGGGCGGCGAGCAGCTCGGGCGTGGCATAGGAATCGGCCGGGAAGCCGAGCTTCATCTGCATGTCCTTGACCGCGGCGCGCGTCTTGGCACCGGCGAGCCCGTCGATCTTGCCCACGTCGTAGCCGCGCCGAGCGAGGATCTGCTGCAACTCCTTGGTTTGCGGTGCGTCGAGCCCGTTAGTCTGCCCGCGGCCGCGCGACATGGCCGGCGCGCCGTCGATGCGGGTGGCGAGATAGGCGGCGGTGGTCGCGTAGCTCAGTGAGTTGTTCCACTCCGTGTAGATACCGAAGTTCGGATAGGCGAGGAACGCCGGCCCGTTGCGCCCCATGGGTAGCAGCAGCGACGCCGTGAGATTGTCGGCGGGGATGGAGCTGCCGTCGGGATACTCGATGCCCCATTCGGCCCACTGGCTGCGCGGCAGCTTGATGGCGAGGTCGGCCTGGTCCCACGGCAGATCCTTCGTCACCCGCACCTCCTCGAGCCACGGCTCGTTGGCGCGCCAACCGAGGTTCTTCATATAGTTCGCCGTCGATCCGATCACATCGTCGTCGTTGGAGAACAGGTTGATGCGCCCGTCGCCGTCATAGTCGATGGCGTAGTCGAGATAGCGCGTGGGCAGGAATTGTGTCTGGCCGATCTCGCCCGCCCACGAGCCGATCATGCCCGAGGGGCTCATGTCGCCGCGGTCGATGATTTGCAGCGCCGCGATCAGCTCCTCGGTGAACATCTCGCTGCGCCGGCAGTCGTAGGCGAGGGCGACGAGGGACGGCATGATGGGAAGCTTGCCCATGCCGGCGCCGAAGTCGCTCTCCAGCGCCCAGAAGCCGGTGATGACCGACGCGGGCACGCCGAATTCCGCCTTCGCGCGCTCGAACGTCGTGCGATGCTCGGCGACCTTGCGCTTGCTCGACTGCACGCGATTGGGCGTCGCCAGCTTGTTCTGGAAATCGAGGAAGCTCATGACGAAGATGGCGCCCTGCTTGCGATCGCGCCCGATGATCTGCGTGCTGAGCGGAATCCCGTCGACGATGGCGATCGATTGACGGCTGACGCCGCGCGCCGCCGCCTCCTTGCGGAAGCGGGCCTTCCAAGATTCGAAGCTCTCGGTGTTGCGGCAGTTCTCCTTTGGCGGCGGATAGGGCGGGCGCTTCTGCGGATTGGTACCGTGGGTCGAGATAGCGGCGGCGGCCGCCTGCGTGGCAGCCGGAGCAGCTTCTGCGGGTGCGGCTGGCGTCGTCGCGGGGGTGGCCCCTTGCGCTGGATCGGCCGGAGCGACAGCGGCGGGCGCCACGGCAGCCGGTGCGGCTGCGGGCGGGGGCGCCTTGCGCACGGCCTTCTTCTTTGGCGGCTCGACTCTGAAGGCGGGCGAGGGTTCGATCTGCGCCGTGGCGATGTCGGTGGCGCCGAAATGAATGGCGGCGGCGGCGATCGCCGCGCAGAATTTCATGACGTGCATTACGCGTCCTTCGGCGTTTTTGCGGTCGTTGGCGGGGTACTCAATGCCGGGCCATGTGGCCGCGTCAAGACGGCGGTAATCGCCGCATGTGCGGTATTTTCGGCCCCGGGCGGAAAACGCACGGTTACTCAAGCCACTGCCCCTTTCTAGGGGCTGGGGCGGGTGCTATCTAGCGCGCCATGACCGATACCTCCCGCATCCGCAATTTCTCCATCATCGCCCACATTGACCATGGAAAGTCGACCCTCTCGGATCGGCTCATTCAGCTGTGCGGGAACGTCGCCGACCGTGAGATGAAGGACCAGATCCTCGACTCGATGGATATCGAGCGCGAGCGCGGCATCACCATCAAGGCGCAGACCGTGCGCCTCGACTACAAGGCCAAGGACGGCAAGGTCTACCAGCTCAATCTGATGGACACGCCCGGCCACGTCGATTTCGCCTACGAGGTGTCGCGCTGCCTCGCGGCCTGCGAAGGCGCCATCCTGGTCGTCGATGCGTCGCAGGGCGTGGAGGCGCAGACCCTCGCCAACGTCTATCAGGCGCTCGACAACAACCTCGAGATCCTCCCCGTCCTCAACAAGGTCGACCTGCCGGCCGCCGATCCCGACCGCGTCAAGCAGCAGATCGAGGACGTGATCGGGCTCGATGCCTCCGACGCCATCCCGATATCGGCCAAGACCGGCTTGAACGTCGAAGCCGTTCTGGAAGCGATCGTCGAGCGTCTGCCGCCGCCCAAGGGCGACGCCACAAAGCCGCTGAAAGCGCTGCTCATCGACAGCTGGTACGACGCTTACCTCGGCGTCGTCGTGCTGGTGCGCATCATCGACGGGAATTTGCGCAAGGGGCAGAAGATCACCCTGATGTCGACTGATGCCAGCTATCAGGTGGAGCGCGTCGGCGTGTTCCGCCCTAAGCAAGAGATGATGGACTCACTCGGTCCTGGCGAGGTCGGCTTCTTCACCGCGGCCATCAAGGAGGTTGCCGACACGCGCGTCGGCGACACCGTCACCGACCAGCGCCATCCGACGACGGAGCCGCTCCCCGGCTTCAAGCCGGCGCAGCCGGTCGTGTTCTGCGGCCTGTTCCCGGTCGATGCCGGCGACTTCGCCGATCTGCGCGAGGCCATGGGCAAGTTGCGTTTGAATGACGCGAGCTTCTCGTTCGAGATGGAGACGTCGGCGGCGCTCGGCCTCGGCTTCCGCTGCGGCTTCCTCGGCCTCTTGCATCTGGAGATCATCACCGAGCGGCTGGAGCGCGAGTTCGGCCTCGATCTGATCACCACCGCGCCGAGCGTCGTCTACAACATCTACCTCACCGACAAGACGATGCTCGAGATGCACAACCCGGCCGACATGCCCGACCCGGCGCGCATCGAGCGCATCGAGGAGCCGTGGATCAGGGCGACGATCATGGTCCCCGACGAGTATCTCGGCGGCATCCTGAAGCTGTGCCAGGACCGGCGCGGGCGGCAGAAAGACCTGACGTACGCGGGCAACCGCGCCATGCTCGTCTACGAGCTGCCGCTCAATGAGGTGGTGTTCGATTTCTACGACCGGCTGAAGTCGATCAGCAAGGGCTATGCCTCGTTCGACTACCAGATGATCGGCTATGAGGAAGGCGATCTCGTCAAGATGTCGATCCTCGTCAACGCCGAGCCGGTCGACGCGCTGTCGATCATCGTGCACCGCTCACGTGCGGAAGCGCGCGGGCGCGTCATGTGCGAGAAGCTCAAGGACCTCATTCCGCAGCACCTGTTCCAGATCCCCGTGCAGGCGGCGATCGGCGGGCGCATCATCGCGCGCGAGACCATCCGCGCGCTGCGCAAGGACGTCATCGCCAAGTGCTACGGCGGCGACATCACCCGCAAGCGCAAGCTGCTCGAGAAGCAGAAGAAGGGTAAGAAGAAGATGCGCCAGTTCGGGCAGGTGGAGATCCCGCAGGAGGCCTTCATCGCCGCCCTGAAGATGGAAGAGAACTGATCGCCGCTCCGCTCCCGCCCTCAATCCGCAAGACAGAGCGCATCGTCCCGCGGCGGAAACTCGCACCGGCAGGTGCGCCCCGACACGCCATCGCCGCGCTGCTGCCGCCACCCTGCCACGGCCGAGGGCGATCATGCGCGCAACGCGCGGCTCGCGCGGGGGAACTCGAAAGGAGCACATCGTGAAACGAACAAAATCGACGCTCGCCTCGATCGTGTGCGCTTCGCTCTTGCTGCCGGCACTGCCGCTCGCGCCGGCGTCAGCCGCGCCGCTCGGCAAGACGACGATCAATAATGGTGACAGCAGCGTAACATTCGTCGGCCGCCGCGGTCGGCATCATCATCATCACCACGGTCCGGGTGCGGGCGCGATCATCGGCGGCATCATCGCCGGCACGCTCATTGCTGCGGCGATCAGCGAGGGGCGCGCGCACGAGGACGATATCGAGCGCTGCGAGTACGAATTCCGCTCCTTCGATCGCCGCACCGGCACGTACATCAACCGCTACGGCGAAGAGCGCATCTGCCCGTACCTGCGCTAGCATATCTGCAACACGCAAATCTTTTGCTGAGGCGCCGGTTGCAGGACCGGCGCCTCATCGCTTTTCAGGACGCGTACGGCGCATCGCCGCAGCGCATTAACCTTGCCCCATTGTCACCACACCGCGTGGCAGACTGCCTCGCAACCCGGCACGGTCATCGCACGCGATGACCACTGCGAAGCCGCTCGGCGGACAGGCGAGTCGGCAACCGGGGACTGCGCAGATCCGTTCATTCGGCAGCTGGCTGTGTGCGGCCGTCGACACTGAGCGGACTGCGAATTCGGAATGGGGCGCAGTGCGATCAGCCGCCCCGACAATCTCGACATATCCAGGAGTAATCATGATCAAGCGGCTCTCAACCGCAGCGATCGGCGTTGCGCTCGTTGTTACGGCGACTTCGGCACAGGCTGCTCCGTATTTCGGCTTCGATGGCCGCAATTACGGAGAGATGAAGACCCCGAACTACGGGCGACCGGAATCCAGAGGTCCAAAGCTCGCTGACGCCAAAGGAGCTCCGCGCGGTTGCCTCACCAGCGCCGTGCGCGCCGTGCTCGACAAGGTCGAAGCGAGGTTCGGACCTGTGAAGGTCATCTCCACCTGCCGCCCGGGCGCGCGCATCGCGGGCTCCGGGCGTATCTCGCGCCACGCCAGTGGTAATGCCGTCGATTTCGAGGCGGGGAGCCGCAAAGGCGCGATCATCGATTGGCTCGTCGCCAACCACAAGACCGGCGGCACCATGACCTATGCCGACATGAGCCATATCCACGTCGACGTCGGTCAGCACTTCGTGTCGCTGGCCGGCGGGCGCAAGTATGCGAGCCGCAGCGGCAGCAGCAGCAGCAGCAGCCGTCGTTATGCCGAGAGCAGCCCGCGCTATGACCGCGATGACGCGCGCTCCTACGACTATGAGCCGCGCTCCTACGGTCGCTCACGCCGCTATATCCGCGAGGTGTCGTATGAGCGCGGAGATTCGCCTCGTTACTATGGCGGGGCCGGCAATGCCGATTACTCCCGCGGCTATGCCACGATGTACCACTAGGCCGACGGCTCGGGTCGCCTAAGCAGGCCTCAGTCGCACAAGACCGGGTGTCAGGCCGTCCAGCCTGGCACCCTCTGTCGTTCTGGGCCCCGAAGAGCCCCAGCCATAGGCGCTCTCGGAGCGACCGGCTTGCCGCTCCAACACGCCGTAAATTTGCCGCGATCTGGCGGCGCCGCGGCTTTCAATCGACGTGAGACCTTCTCTCCGCGATGTGCCGGCAAGTCTAGAGAATCATGGGTCTTTGCCGTCACATAGGCGATCGTCGGCGGTCGACGTCGGGCCCCTAAACCCCCCTTATCGTCGCCTTGCCTTTCGCCATAGGCCGGTCCATATAGGGCCGATCGAACACGCCTTGGTTTACTCTACGGCGGTGCTTTAGTGCGCCGACACTGGACGTCTCCATCGCGCGATTTGATGTCCTTCGGCATTCGTCGGAGGGGATTGCCTAATTGCTTTGGAGGCACTTGATGGCAAACGGCACTGTGAAGTGGTTCAACGGCCAGAAGGGTTACGGCTTCATCCAGCCGGATGAAGGCGGCAACGACGTTTTCGTGCACATCTCGGCCGTTGAGCGCGCCGGTCTCTCGACGCTTCGTGAGGGACAGAAGATCGCTTACGAGACCGAGACGGGCCGTAACGGCAAGGTCGCAGCAGTCAATCTGCGTCCGCTCTAAGAGCCGCGGAACATTTGCGCTCTAGGGGAGCAGGCGCGTCTGCTCCCCTACCATTTATGGGCATCGGCGCCGGGCGGATCGCGTGCTCGCCGCGCCGGCTAAGCAAGGAACCTGATGGCGAAGGAAGAGATGCTCGAGTTCGAGGGCGTGGTGGCGGAGGTGCTTCCCGACGCACGTTGCCGCGTCAAGCTCGACAACGGACATGAGGTTGTCGCCTACACGTCCGGCCGCATGAAGAAGAATCGCATTCGCATCCTCGCCGGCGACCGCGTCACCATTGAGATGACGCCCTACGATCTAACCAAGGGCCGCATCAACTTCCGTCATAAAGATGTGCGTGCCGGCGCTGGCGGACCTCCGCCGCCGCAGCGCCCGGGCGGCGCCGGCAGTTTCCGCCGCCGCTGATCAACAGCGGATCGGTTTGCATGACGAGCGTCGCGGCCAACGCGGCGCTCTTGTCGTTTCCGCTCTAGTTCCCTCACCGCGGCCTGGGGAGCTTACCCGGGCTGGTCTCTCACGAGGCATGCGCCGCGATTATTGTGTCATGCTCGGCGTCGTGATCGCAGCGAATGCTGTGCGTTCCAGTGTGCGGTTGTATAGCGGCTCCATGATTTAGCCGGGGTTGAGCCACGCGACTCAGTCATTAGTCGCGGCATGGATGCATCCCGCAAGAATTGGCTCTACCGCCGTCCGGTGGCGTCCGCGCTGGTCGGCGTCGTCGCGCTTGGCATGCTCTCTCTCCTGCCACCGCGCGCGACAACGGCACGCTCGGTGGCGGAGAACGGCGCCATCAGCGGCCGGGCGCGCGTCATCGACGGCGACACGCTCGAGATCGAAGGCCGCCACGTGCGCTTGGAGGGCATCGATGCCCCCGAGACCGGGCAGACCTGCGGCCGTCGCCTCATCGGGAGGTGGAACTGCGGTGCTGCGGCCGCCGAGCGGCTGGCCAATCTCATCGCCAAGCGCGCTGTGAGCTGCGAGAGCCGCGGCAACGACAAGTACGGACGCATGCTCGGCATCTGCTACGTCGAAGGGCGCGACATCAATGCCGAGCTGGTGCGCGAAGGCTTGGCCTGGGCTTTTGTGAAGTACTCGCAAACGTACGTGCGGCAGGAGGCCGAGGCACGCGCGCGCCGCGTCGGCATCTGGCAGGGCGAAGCGGAGCCGGCGTGGGTCTATCGCGAGAAGCGCTGGGCTGGCGCCGAGCAGGTGGCGCCGAAAGGGTGTGCCATCAAGGGCAATGTGACCGAGCACGGGCACATCTACCACATGCCGTGGAGCCCCTGGTACGGCAAGGTCAAGATCGAGGAGGCAAAGGGTGAGCGCTGGTTCTGCAGCGAGGCAGAGGCAGTCGCCGCCGGCTGGCGGCCGGCATCCGTGCAGTGAACTTCGTGCAGGGGCACTGCCGGCACGCGCGCGAACACATCGCCAACCTTCACACTTAACGCTTCCTGAAGGGCGCCGCGCGTAGTCTGCGGCGCCCTTTGGGTTGAAAGGTCGCGTCTAATTCTGAGGTCGCGTCGTGAAGCCAGCCGGCCCGAAAACCGTTATTCAAGCCATTGCCGAGCATCCATGGTCCAGCCTGCGTGACTTCGCCGTCCTGTCGGCCATCATGATCTTCGCCGTGCTGATGGCGCAGCACTACGACATCTTCGGCTTCATCGAGTCTCTCGCCTATCCCAGTCGGGAAATATCTCCCGCCGAGGCGGTGATGCTCGGCGGCATCGGCGCCGCCTGCGTTTGGACGTTCATCTCGCGTCGCCTGAGGGAGGCGGGGAGTGATGCCGCCGGCGCCGACATTCTCGCGTCGGAAATGCACGCGCTGCGCGTGCTGGCGATGCAGGATCCGCTGACCAGCCTACCCAATCGTCGGGTGCTTCTCGATGCGCTGGACATGGCCACCAAGCTGCCGCCGATGGAGGGACGATCGCACGCCGTCTTCCTCCTCGACCTCAACGGCTTCAAGGGCGTCAACGATCGCTACGGCCATGCGGTCGGCGACGAGGTGCTGAAAGCGGTCGTCGCCCGCTTCCGCCATGCCGCCCGTAGAAACGATGTGTTTGCTCGCCTCGGTGGTGATGAGTTTGCCGTGTTGTCGCGTGACGTGGACGAGATAGACGCGCGCGCTATCGGCGACCGCTTCATAGGCGCACTGGGCCACAGCGTTCGGGCCGGCGGAGCGACGCATGCGATCGGCGTCGCCATCGGCGCCGCGCTCTTCCCTGAGGATGGCGATACGGTGGAGAAGATCATGCGCCACGCCGACGTCGCTATGTATCGGGCGAAGTCGAACGAGGGCTCCTCGCTTGTCTTCTTCAGGTCGGTCGCCGCCGAAGGCGGCATCGTGCGCAAGGCGACGGCCTAACCAAGAAGACGATCAGACGTCAGATGCACCGATTCGGTGGCGCTCCGAAGCGGCACCAGAGCCATATTCAAGCGCAGTGCTTTACAGAGAGCGGAATATCGTTTGCTGATCTAATTGGTTTGGCGAGGGCGCCCGACGACATAGCGTCATCACTTAGTTCGTCGCCGAAGGGCTGCAAATGTCGAGCGCTGCGCTCATTGCCTCGTCGCTCCCGCTTCTCAGCCCAGAGCTGATGGGCCGCATGTGTATGGCCATGCGGCGCTGCCCATCGACGCGCCGCCGCTGAGCCACCCCGCCTTTTCCAACAGCCAACCCACGCCGCTTCCTGGCGAGCAGGCCCGGCAAGGGATGAGTTATCCCCGCTGCGAGAGTGCACGTTAGCTTGCCTGGATCCGAGGCCAATGCCTCCAACAAGACGCGAAGAAGGGATGACGCCTGGATGACCGCTGATCCAATGAAGGTGTCAACATGATCGAGCTAGTTCTCCTTGCCTGCCTCGTCGACAAGCCCGCCAGCTGCCGCGACGTCGGCCTCGTCTATCCCGGCGAGAACCTCACGCCGATGCAGTGCCTGATGCAGGCGCCACCACAAATGGCGCGCTGGGCCGGCGAGCATCCCGGCTGGAAGATCATGAAGTGGTCGTGCCGGCGCGCGGGGCGCTACGCCAAGACCTGATGGTGGGCCGAGACTTGTGATGCCCTCCTCCCGTCTCAACCGGGAAGATTGGTCAAGTCGATTGGGCAAACGCGCCTCTCCAAGAGTGCCGACGAGTGGATAGTCTCCGCGGCGCCAAATCGGCTCGAGGCACGGAGCAGGGAATGCCAACTCGTCGTATCGTTTCAGTCGTTGTTCTAGCCGCCTCAGGCTGCCTCTTTCAGGCCGCTGCAGCCGAGCTGCCCAAGCGCAAGCCCGGGCATTGGGAGATCACGACCGTCGCCCCCGGCACAGGCATGACGACGACGCACGCGTGCGTGGGGCCAGACGATAACATCGCGCTGCCGGCCGACAGCGGGGACTGCTCGGCACCCAAGGTGACGCCGGCGGGAAGCGAGGTGATCGTCGACGTCGTATGCAAGAAGGCATTCGGCAAGCAGATCATGAGCACCGCATTCGGCGGCGACTTCAACGCCCGCTACCACGCCGTGATGAAGATGACGTTCGATCCGCCGGAGGGCGTCCCGAGCATGGGGGTGACGATCGACGGCAAGTACATCGGCCCGGATTGCCCGCCGCAGGCCCAATAGGGCGGCGGCGCCGGACTGGCGCCTTGGGATCCTATTGGTTGGGATCGTTCTGCCGCTTCAGGGCGTCGACGGCCTGCGCCCTGTCGAGCCCTTCCATGCGCAGATTGTAGTATTGCTGCGTCAGGGCAGCGAAGCTTTCGACGTAGCGCGTCTGCCCCGGGATTTCGGACAGCGTTGCGATGATGGCCGGTGCGCGCTCGTCGATGTTCTTCTCGTTCAGCATCTCCTCGAGCTGCACGGCGCGGTTGGCGATCATGCGCGGCTGATCGCGAAAGCGTGCCGCAGCGACGTCGAGTGCGCGCCGCATCGCGCCTACTGAGGGATCATAGAGGTCGAGATCGCGTCCCGCTTCGCGGCTGGCGAGCCATTGCTCGGGTGCAATGGCATCCGTCTGTTTCAGCCATTCGAGTCTGTGTGGGGAGGGCCCAGTCTCGACTACGGTGGAAGACGTCGACGATGCGTCGTCGGCTGCCTCGTCCCCGCACCCGGTCGAGACCGCGAGCGTCGCGAGCAATGTGCAAACGCAGCATAAGGACGGGGATCGATGCCTCTTCGACTGCTGCGGTGTGGCCATCGCGGGGTGAAGCATTTGGAAGCCGGCGGCAGGGTTTTTCCCGGAGTGCCGCAGTGTGCGACCAATCGCCGGGACCGGCGTTGATCTTAACGTCGCTTCGCAGTGCACTGCGAGGTCAGAACTTGCAGAACCGTTGCCACCTGTGCCGTCCGACTCTTGGAAGTTGACCTAAAGACGCAACAACATACGCGTTCTAGCTTCGCTCACGGCTGAGACAGGCTTCCTAACGGACAGCTGCTCAACCCGTGCAGTCGCGGGTCCGAACAACGGCCTGCGTGCTGCATCTAAGAAGGCGGAGATGCCCGTGCCGTCCGCAATGTCTTGCGGACGATCGGCTTCGGCATCCTCAAGGAGCCCGCCTTTTCCTGGGAGCGAAAACGCGAGGGTTTGTTGATGAAAGCACACCTCAAGTCAGGCCTGCTGGCGTCCGCATCATTTGCGGCGTTGGTGGGTTTCGTCGCTAGCGCTAGCGCCAACGACAAGCTCATCGAGCTGTCGAAGAGCGACGAAAACTGGGTCATGACCGGTAAGAATTATGACTCCAACAACTACAGCCCGCTGAAGCAGGTCAACAAAGACAACGTCAAGAAGCTGAAGGCTGCGTGGTCGTTCTCGACCGGGTTGCTGCACGGCCACGAAGGCACGCCGCGCGTCGTCAATGGCGTGATGTACATCAATTCGTCTTTCCCGAACAACGTCTACGCGTTGGACCTCAACAACCCCGGGAAGATCAAGTGGCAGTATAAGCCGAAGCAGGACCCGGCCGCGCGCTCGGTTGCCTGCTGCGATCTCGTCAACCGCGGCCTCGCCTACTGGCCGGGCGATGGCAAGACACCGCCGCTCATCATCAACAATCAGCTCGACGGTCACGTCGTTGCGTTGAATGCCGAGACCGGCGAGGAGTTCTGGAAGCTCGAGAACTCCGACATCAAGGTCGGCTCGACGCTCACCATCGCTCCCTACGTCGTCAAGGACCTGGTGATCGTCGGCTCGTCGGGCGCCGAGCTCGGCGTGCGCGGCTACACCACCGCCTACGACGTCAAGACGGGCGAGATGAAGTGGCGCAAGTACGCGACCGGTCCCGATGATGAAGTCGGCATCGGCGACAAGTTCAATGAGGCAAACCCACACTACGGTCAGAAGGGCCTCGGCACCGCGACCTGGGAAGGCGACGCCTGGAAGATCGGCGGCGGCACCAACTGGGGCTGGTATGCCTTCGATCCGGAAGAGAACCTGATCTACTACGGGTCGGGCAACCCTTCTCCGTGGAACGAGACCATGCGTCCTGGCGACAACAAGTGGACCATGACCATCATGGGCCGCGACGTCGACACGGGCGAGCTGCGCTTTGGCTACCAGAAGACCCCGCACGACGAGTGGGACTACGCCGGCGTCAACGTCATGATGCTGTCCACGCAAAAGGACAAGTCGGGCAAGATGCGCAAGCTTCTCACCCATCCTGACCGCAACGGCATCATCTACACGCTCGACCGCACCAACGGCGATCTGATCTCCGCCAACAAGATCGACGATACCGTCAACGTCTGGACGCACGTCGATCTCAAGACGGGCATCCCCGTCCGCAACCCGGAGTACGGCACGCGGATGGATCACAAGGCGACCAACGTGTGTCCGTCGGCCATGGGCTACCATGACCAGGCGCACGACTCTTACGATCCGAACCGCCAGCTCTTCTATCTCGCGATCAACCACATCTGCATGGACTGGGAACCGTTCATGCTTCCGTACCGTGCCGGTCAGTTCTTCGTCGGCGCGACGCTGTGGATGTATCCCGGCCCGAAGGGCGACCGTCAGAACTACCTCGGCCTGGGTCAGGTCAAGGCCTACAACGCCATCACCGGCCAGTATAAGTGGGAAGTGATGGAGCGCTTTGCGGCTTGGGGCGGCACGCTTGCGACCGCTGGAGACCTCGTGTTCTACGGTACGCTCGACGGCTACATCAAAGCCCGCAACAGCGACACCGGCGAGCTGCTCTGGAAGTTCAAGATGCCGTCGGGCGCCATCGGATACCCGATGACCTACACGCACAAGGGCGTCCAGTACATCGCCATCTACTACGGCGTTGGCGGCTGGCCGGCCGTGGGTCTGGTGTTCGACCTGAACGATCCGACTGCCGGTCTTGGTGCGGTTGGCGCGTTCAAGAACCTCGCCAACTGGACGCAGATGGGCGGTGGCATGCTGGTCTTCTCGCTGGATGGCAAGGGACCCTATGACGACGTGATGCTCGACGAGTATCCGCCGCAGCTGCCGAAGCTCTGATAGCCGAGCCGTTCGCTCCCGCCAGGACGCCAAGCGTGTCCTGGCGGGACGACCGCCTCGCAGCGACCGATCCGTCACCTCCTCCAACGGTAAGGATGCTGTCTCCGCAAGCCGCGACCATCACCGGCATTGCTAGTGGACCGAACGATCACAAACCGAAATTGGTCCGCAGGGGCAGTCCAGCTTCAGGAATGCAAGCGTCAACATGAGCAAACGATCAACATACGATCACGCGGCAGGGCTGTTGCTCTCCACCGCCGTGATGCTGGCGAGCCTCGCTGCCCCGAGCTGGGCCGAGGACAAGCCGGCGCAAGCCGCAGATCCCTCGCTCTTGCGCATCTGTGCGGCCGAGAACGAGCAACCCTATTCCAACCGCGACGGCAACGGATTCGAGAACAAGATTGCCGAGGTGCTCGCCAAGGCGATGGGCCGCAAAGCCGATTTCGTCTGGTCAGACAAGCCGGCGATCTACCTGGTGCGCGATCAGCTCGACAAGAAGAACTGCGACGTCATCATCGGGCTCGATACCGGCGATGAGCGCGTCCTGACGTCGAAACCCTACTACCGGGCGCCGTACGTGTTCGTCGAGCGCAAGGATACCGAGCTCGACATCACGAGCTGGGACAGTCCCGACCTCAAGCAGGCCAAGCGCATCGGCCTGGCGCAGGACAGCCCGGCGCAGGTGATGCTCGAGAAGCTCGGGCTGTTCAACGCCAACTTCAACTACATGAAGTCGCTCATCGGCTTTAAGAGCAAGCGCAATCAGTACGTGCGCGTGCCGCCGCAGCGCCTCGTGGAGGACGTGGCGTCCGGCAAGGCCGACCTCGCCGTCGCCTTCGCGCCGGAGGTCGCCCGCTATGCCAAGCAGCGCGGCGAGGTGGTGAAGCTGGTCGTAATTCCGGACAACACCACGCGTGCCGACGGGCAGCATGTCCCGTTCCACTTCGATCAGTCGATCGGCGTGCGCAAGGACGACACGCAACTGCTGGCTGAAGTAAATGCCGCGCTGGAGAAGGCGCGGCCAGAAATCGAAACCATCTTGAAGGAAGAAGGCATTCCCCTCGACGAGATTGCCAAGACTCCGGAGGGGCGCGCTGGATGAAGAAGTTTACACGACGACTACTCGCGGGTGTGGCCATCGTTTCCGTTCCACTCGTTGCCCTCGCACTCGATGAGCCGTTTCGCAATACGGTCACCGGCGAGATTCTCGACCTCAACACGGCACCCAAGGAGGGGCGCGATACCGAAGCGGTGAAGAAGTTTTTGGAGACGGGACACAACCCGTACAACGAGGACGCGACCTGCCTGCCGCGTGGCGAGTACCTCTACCTGTCCTCATGCTCGGGCTGTCACGGTCACGTTGCCGAAGGCAAGGTCGGCCCCGGCCTCAACGACAACTATTGGACCTATCCGAAGAACAAGACCGACAAGGGCTTGTTCGAGACCATCTTCGGCGGCGCGCAGGGGATGATGGGACCGCACAACGATCTGCAGCTCAACGAGACGCTGCTGGTCATGGCGTGGATCCGCCATCTCTACACCGGGCCGGTGGAGGACGCCCCATGGCTCACCAAGGAGCAGAAGGCAAGCTTCAAACCTTACACGCTGCCCGAGGGAAGCGATCACGGGACGATTGAGCAGGCATCAGCAGCGCCGGCGGACAAGTGTGGTCCGATGGCGAAGTGACGAAATGTTCGCTTCCGGAGGGGCGCGAGCAAAGAAGGCGGGACCACCGCCGCACCACAAAGTGAATGAAGCCAGGAGGAAATGAGTCATGACGAAGTTTCTCTTCATCGGCACGGCTGCCGCGGCACTCATCGCCGCCACGTCGGCCTTTGCCTACGACGGCACCAAGTGCAAGGCGCCCGGCAACTGCTGGGAGCCGAAGCCGGGCTATCCAGAGAAGGTCGCCGGCTCCAAGTACGACCCCAAGCACGACCCGGCGGAGCTCGCCAAGCAGGGTGACTCCGAGCGCTCCATGGAGGCTCGCAACGCCAAGCGCTCTGCATACTTCGTCAAGTCCGGCAAGTGGGTCTACGACGTCGACAAGATCCCGGAATAAGCGGGCGGCGTACATTCCTCGGAGCAGTGCCACGCTAGAGCTGCTTCCTCCCGAGGAATCGGGGTGCGGCTGCCGCCGCACCCCACACCGTTTCTAATCCACATCCAGCGGCCGGCATGCGAGCTGGCTGCGGTGCACAGGAGTACCCCTTGTCCCGCGAAGGTGTGCAAGCGGTGAGGGATTTGCACGGGGTCGACCTCCCGCACTGGCGTCAGCGTGCTCTCGATTTCGAAGGCGAGCTCGCCAAGGTCGTGGTTGGTCAGCGGCGCGTCATTCGTCTCTTGACCATCGCCATCTTCGCGCGCGGCCACGTGCTGCTCGAGGGCGATGTCGGCGTCGGCAAGACGACGCTCTTGCGTGCTGCGGCGCGCGGGCTCGGCGGCGCCTACGAGCGCGTCGAGGGCACCATCGATCTGATGCCCGCCGACATGATCTACCACACCTACATCGGTGAGGACGGGCGCCCGCGCGTCGAGCCCGGCCCGGTCATTCGCTACGGCAGCGACCTCACCGTCTTCTTCTTCAACGAGATCAACCGCGCGCGCCCGCAGGTCCACTCCCTGCTACTGCGCCTGATGGCGGAGCGCTCGATCAGCGCCTTCAACCGCGAGTACCAGTTTCCCTATCTTCTGGTATTTGCCGACCGCAACAGGATCGAGCGCGAGGAGACGTTCGAGCTGCCGGCCGCCGCGCGCGATCGCTTCTTGATGGAGATCGCCATCGGAACGCCGGTCGAGGCCGATATCCGAAGATTGCTCGCCTTCGATCCGCGCTTTCATGACAGCGACAAGCTGATCCGCTCGATGCCCGAGGCGATCCTCGATCATCGCGAGCTTCCCGCCGTCGCCGGGGCAATTCAGGACGACATAGAGACGAGTCCGGATCTCGAGCGTTACACGCTCGACCTCTGGCAGGCGGTGCGCGATCCGCAGTCGGTTGGCATCGACATTCCCGACGTCGACATGCAGCGCCTCGTCGCCGGTGGGGCGAGCCCGCGCGGCATGAGCTACCTGTTGCGCGCCGCACGCGTCGCGGCCTGGCTGGACAATCGCGGCATGGTCGTCCCTGAGGACCTGCGCTCCGTGTTCTTCGAGACGATGGCGCACCGCATCTTCTTTGATCCCATATACGAGCTGCGGCGCGAGCCCATCGTGCGCGAGCTCATCCGCCAGCTGTTCGAGCGAGTGCCGGCACCATGAGCAGCGAGGTACGCCCCGACGGCACGCTCCCGGCAGATGTGCCGTATCGCCTGCCATGGCGCAGCGCCGACATCCGCATCGGCGCGCATCGCGGCAAGCTCGAGGGCTCTGGTGGATTCTTCCGCGATGTCGTGCCGCTGCTGCGCAGTCCCGACCCGCGCCGCATCGATCTGCGCTTGAGTGCCCACGATCCGTTCGAGGGGCTGCATGTCCGTCGCTTCGAGCAGAAGGTGTCGGTGGCGGTCTACGCGCTGGTCGATGTCTCAGCCTCGATGGGCTTTCGCGGCCATGCCGACAAGATGCGGCTCGCCGCTGATCTGTGTGCGGCGCTCGCCGCGGCGACGCGGCGGGCGGGCGACGCCTTCGGTCTCATGGGCTGCGATGAGGTCGTGCAGCCGGATTTGCTCTTTCTCGCCGCGCGTGCGCGCGGCAGCGAGATCGAGATGCTGCGCAGGTTGCGTACCTTTGTACCGAGAGGGCGGGGCACGCGCGGGCTCATCGATGCGGCCGCCTTGATCAGCGGGCGTCGCAAGCTCGTCTTCCTGATCTCCGATTTCTACATTGCGCGCGAGGAGACCGAGGAACTCTTCGGCGCGCTCGCGCATCACGACATCGTGCCAATCGTGCTGTCGGACAGCCTCGAGATCGAAAAGCTACCTCGGTGGGGGATCTTCTCCCTCACCGATTTAGAGGTCGGCCGGCGGCGTCTGGTCGTCATGCGTCCTTCTCTGTGGGAGGCATGGCAAAGGAGGAGCGGGCGTCGCCGCGCCGAACTCAATGCCATCGCGGCGCGCTTTGGCCGCCAGCCGTTCGAAATCCGCGACCGCATCGACTGGGATCGGCTCGGCGCGCATCTCGTGGGCGGCTCAGCATGATCGGGAGATTGCTGCTCGGCCTTGCCGTCGGCCTCGTCGCCGGGGGAGTTGCGCTGGCCCGCACGCCGTCGCTCGACGTTATCGAGCCGCGGCCGTTCGGTTATTTTCTCGGCGATGTCATGCGCCGAGAAGCGGTCCTGCGGCTCGGCTCTGGCCAGGAGCTCGATGCGGCCTCGCTGCCGCGTCCAGGTCCGCTCAACTACTGGCTGGAGTTGAGCCAGGTAGACCTCGCCGCGACCGAGGGAGATGGCACGCTCTATCGCCTTTCGCTCGTGTATCAGACGTTCTATGCCCCGCTCGATCCACGCAAGCTGACGATTCCCGGCTTCAAGCTGAAGATCAAAGGTGCGCAAGGCGACGGCGAAGTCGCCGTGCCCGAGTTCGGTTTCATCACGTCTCCAATTCGGCAGCTGTTCACCGCCAGCAGCCAGAGCACCGGATCTGCCGTTGAGCTGCAGCCCGACGACCTACCGCAGCGGCTGCCGACGGGGGCCGAGCGCACGGTGCTCCTGGTATCGGGGCTGCTTGCGCTCGCCGCGCTCGTCGCCCTCGCCTGGCACAACGCCTGGTGGCCGTTTCAGTGGCGCCCTGCGCGCCCATTCACCGATGCCGCTCGCTTTCTCAAGGCCAACGCGGCGCGCCTCGAAGGCGCCGGCGGCTATCGTACGGCGCTGCTCAAGCTTCACCGTGCGTTCGATCTGGCCGCCGGGCGACGCCTGCTGGCGGACGACGTCGACGATTTCCTTGCCCAGCACCCCGAGTTCGCGCCCCACGGCGCCGACGTCGCACGCCTCTTTGCCTCTTCGCGTCAGGCCTTCTTTGCCAACGATGTCGATCAAGCGCAGGCGGAAATGCCGCTCCCGTCTCTCGCCGAGCTGAGCGCGCGCCTCGGCGCGGCCGAGCGGAGGGCGGCATGAACCTCGGGCTGTCGACACCATGGGTGCTCGCCCTGCTGCCGCTGGCGCTGCTGCCGCTCTTGTTCGCCGTGCAGCGCCGCCAGGGCTATCCCGCGCTTGCGGCCCTCGAGCCGGACGCCCTATCGCACGCGGTCGATATCGGACTGCATCTTTTGGGTGCGGTGAGCATCGCAGCCCTGCTAGCCGGCATCGGCGGGCTGCACCTCAAGGGCCAGACGGTGGAGCGCGTCGGTGAAGGCGCCCACATCGTGCTGCTGCTCGACCGTTCGAGCAGTATGGACGACACCTTCGCCGGACGCCGTCCGGGGGCGGATGAGGATTCGAAGTCGGCGGCGGCTAGGCGCTTGCTGCGCGACTTCATCGAGCGCCGTCCGCATGACCGTTTCGGCGTCGCCGCCTTCTCGACCATGCCCATGCATGTGCTGCCGATCACCAGTCACAAGGACGCCGTGCTCGGCGCCGTCGATGCGATCACGCGTCCGGGCCTCGCCTATACCAACGTCGGCCTCGGCTTGTTGCTGGCGCTATCGATGCACGAGGCGGATCCGACCGCGGCCTCACGCGCCATCGTGCTCGTCTCGGACGGGGCGGCGGTGATCGACCGGCGCGTGCAGGAAAAGCTGCGCGCGGCGATCGCCAAGCGGCCGGTCAATCTCTACTGGCTCTACCTGCGCACCGCCGGAGCGCCGGGGATTTTCGATCCACCCGGCGAGGACGTGCCCGATACGCCGCAGGCGCTTCCCGAGCGGCATCTCAATTTGTTCTTTCAAACGTTGAAGGTGCCCTACCGGGCCTTCGAGGCGGAGAACCCGCAGGCGGTGGCCGACGCCATCACCGAGATCGACAAGCTCGAACGCAATCCCATCCGCTACCAGGAGCGCATCCCGGAAAAGGATCTTTCATGGCTGGCATACGCCGTCGCAGCTGCGGGGCTGCTGCTCCTCTTGCTCGCCAAGCTTGCGGAGGTGCGTCTCGACGCGGGCGCTGACGCCGCGGTGAGACGCGCGCCACGCGCTATGGGTGCGGCGGCGATAGCCGGGCGACAGATGCAGCGGGCGGCCTGATATGCGTAAGCACCTGACCAATTGGGTTCCGCCCATCGGCAGCTTCAAGGCGGCCACGCTGTGGGTAGTGCTCGTCGCAGGTGCTACCGCGTTTGCAGTCGCGGGCTTGCTCTATATCTCCAAGTCGCAGACCAACGCCGTGATCGATCGGCTGCGCGTCGGCGCGGACGTGCCGGTCGATGCTGCGAGCGCACCGCCGGCGCTGCTCGACGCGCGCGCGGCATTTCTGCTCAAGCGCGAACGCATCGAGGAGGCGCAGCCGCTGCTCGATCAGGCTGCGCTACGCGCCGACCGCGCGACGCTCGTGCGCATGCTCTACAACATGGCCAATGCGCGCATGCGTGCGGCCGTCACCGCCATCGAAAAGGGCAACCTCGACAAGGCCATTCCCCTCGTCACGCTGGCCAAGTCGGAGTACCGCACCGTCCTGCGTCTCGACCCCGGCGACTGGGACGCGAAATACAATCTCGATATAGCCATGCGCCTCGTGCGCGACTTGCCGCGGGCGGTCGGCGAGGATGAGGAAAAGCCGCTCGAGACGCCCGAGAAGCTGTGGACAGACCTGCCGGGCGTGCCGAAGGGGCTGCCATGAGCTGGGTAACCCTTAACGACATGCGCACGTGGCTCGTGGCCGGCGCACTGGCATTTGCGCTGATCGCTCTGTTCGCCCCGCGCATCGATCTTACGCGGGACGCCTACGACGTGCTCGCCGTGATCGACATCACGACGAGCATGAACACCCGCGACGAGGCGAGCGGAGCTGAGACCGTCAGTCGCTTGCGGGCGGCCAAGACCGCGCTACGCGAGATGCTGGCCAAGCTGCCCTGCGGCTCGCACCTCGGTCTCGGTTTCTTCACCGAGCGGCGCACGTTCCTGCTCTTTGACCCCATCGAGGTGTGCGAGAATTTCGCGGCCATCGACGAGGCGATCGCGCAGCTCGACTGGCGGATGGCGTGGGAGGGCGACAGCTACGTTTCGAGGGGTCTCTACAGCGCCATAGAGGTCGCCAAGAGCCTCGACGCCGATCTTATTTTCATCACCGACGGGCACGAGCTGCCGCCGCTGCCCTTCAGTGGCCTTCCCCCGTTCGACGGCAAGCCCGGCGATGTCGGCGGCCTTATCGTCGGCATTGGCAGTCGCACGCCAACGCCGCTCTTGAAGTACGACGAGGAGGGGCGCGAGATCGGCACCTATGCGGCGCAGGAGGTGCCGCAGGAGAACCGCTCTGGGGCGCCGCCGCCCGATGCCTCGACGCGCCCCGGCTATCATCCGAAATGGGCCCCGTTCGGCAACGCCGTCGTCGACAACAGCGAGCATATGGCCGTCGTGCGCGAGGCATATCTGAAGCAGCTCGCGAGCGTGACCGGGCTTTCGTACGCCTACTTCGGCCAGCGTGAGGACCTGCTTGAGCCGCTCGTCGCCGCCGCACACGCCCGCCCGCTCAAGGTTGCCTCGGACATCAGGGCCCTTCCGGGCAGCCTCGCGCTCATCCTCCTGGTCTTCCTCTATGGCCTCGGCGCCGTCGCTGCAGGAAGAGCGCTCATCCGATCCTCTCTCAACCTTCCTCCACCCAAAGGAGCCAAGTGAATGTTGCCGCTGCGAACTCTCTTGCTTTGTCTGTGCCTGTGCGCGCTCACGCTTCCCGCATCAGCACACGGGCCGACGCCGCAAAAGGTCGAGGAGAGCGTCGAGATCGCCGCGCCGCCGGCGAAGGTGTGGGACATCGTCAAGGACTTCGGCAAGATCAGCGACTGGAGCCCGGCGGTCACCAAGAGCGAAGGCAGCGGCGGCAACGCCTCCGGCGCCACGCGCATGATCACGCTCAAGTCCGGCGGCGATCTGCAAGAGGGCCTCGACTACTACAGCGATAAGGAGATGACCTATCTCTATCGTCTGTCGAAGGAGAAGATCGACGTCCTGCCGGTCAGCTCGTACACGGCCGAGCTGACGGTGAAGACCGGAGACAGAGGCGGCAGCCTCGTCACCTGGGTAGGGCGCTTCTATCGTGCCGACACCGGCAATGAGCCGGCGCCGGACAAGAACGACGCGGCCGCCATCAAAGCCATGAAGGCCTTCATCACCGAAGGGCTCCAGGGTCTCAAGGCCAAGGCGGAGGCGAAGTAGCATGCGGGCGCCGCGCCTCATCGCCTGGCTCGCCGCAGCGCTCCTCGCGGCACCCGCGCCGGCGGCCGGCGATACGGCGCTCGTCTTCGTCTGCAATCAGGACGCGGCGACCGTGAGCATCATCGACACGGCGTCGGACGAGGTCGTAGGGACGATACCCGTCGCCTTTGCGCCGGCGAGCATCGCCGCCGACCGCAGCGGCAAGGCGCTCTACGTCACGCATCCGGAGCGCGGCGAGATCTCCGTCATCGACGCCAGCAAGCGCCAGGTGGTGCGCTCGCTTAACGTCGGCGGCATGCCGTTCGGCATCGCTGTGAGCCATGACGATACCCTCTTCGTCAGCGACTGGAACACCAACACCGTCACCGCCGTCGAGCCGCAGACGGGTGCGCGCCTGCGCCAGGTCGAGGTCGGCCGCTCGCCGGCCGGCATCGTGACCAGCCCGCGCGGCGCGCTGATCTTTGTTGCCAACCGCGAGAGCGATTCGATCACCATCCTCAACGCAACGACGCTGGCCATCGTCGCCACGCTTCCCGTGGGCCGCGCTCCGTTCGCGCTCACGGTGTCGCCGGACGCGACGCGCATCTACGTCGCCAACGTGCAGAGCGCGAACATCTCGGTGATCAGCACCGAGACGCTGCGGCCGGTGGCGACGGTGCATGTCGGCCCCATGCCGTACGGTGTGGCGACGAGCAACGACGGGGCGCGGCTCCTCGTTGCCAACCAGAGCTCCGGATCGGTGACCTTGCTCGACAGCCGCGAGCTACGCGTCCTCGCCTCGCACAAGGTCGGCCGTTTCCCCGAGGGCATCGTCGTCGAGCCGCGCGGCGCAAAGGCCTACGTCGCCAACTGGTTCTCAGGCGATGTGTCCGTGCTCGACATGCAGAGCGGGAACGAATTGAAGCGCATAAGGACCGGCAGCGGCTCGCGTGCACTCGTCGTTATTGCCGGATCGCCGGGCAAGACATCCGCTCCGCCGGCCCAGTCTGCCGAGCGTCGCCGTTGATGCCGTGTGCCGCCAGACGTGTGTCCTTGGCGCTCGCAGTGGCGTTTTCCCTCCTGTTTCCGGCAATGACCCATGCGCAGCAGCCGTGCACCGAGGACGCCATTCTCGTCTTCGACGCCTCCAAGTCGATGGCCGCCGCCGCCGGTGACAACACCGGCCTGCGGCGCATCGATGCCGTGCGCTCGGCCTTGGCGCGCGTCCTGCCGCGCGTAGCCCCAAAGCGGCGGCTTGGGCTGATCGTCTATGGCCCCGGGTCGCGGCCGGCGTGCGTCAACGTCGCCCTCGAGTTTCGGCCCCTGATCAACGCGTCGGAACGCATCATGGCGCGCCTCGATGCGTTGAAGCCGGACGGGCGTACGCCGCTCACACGCGCCGTGCGCTTGGCGGCCGAAGTCCTCGATTTTCGCAGCCGCCCGGTGACGATCGTGCTGCTCACCGACGGCGAGGAGACGTGCGATGGTGCGCCGTGTGCGCTGGCCAAGACCCTCAAGGCAGAAGGGGCGCGCACCACCGTGCACGTCATCAGCTACCACATCGCCAGCGCCATCGGATCGGAGGGTGTGTTCGCCTCGCGCTGCATTGCCGACGAAACGGGTGGCATCTACGCGGCCACGAATACGGTGGATGAGGTTGCCGCGGCCCTGGAGGCGGCGCTGGCCTGCCCCATGGTGAGCGAGGCCGGCGCGGGGCGCTGACCCGCTGGTCCCCGGCTATGAGCCGCTGGCCAGCGATTTACCGGCGAATTTGGCTCCGTCACTGTCGGTGGCATTCACTTCGAGGGCATCGCCATCGCCGCCGTCGTAGTTGAAGCGAAGGTTGGGATCCTCCGAGATGGAGATGCCGCCCTCCATGCGCAGCACCAGGCTGCCCGAGCGCATAACCTCGATGCGATCGACATAACGGGCGGGCGTGTAGCCGCGCGAGACGAGATCCATCTGCATGCCGGTGAAGTTCGGATGGCGGATCATCACGATGCCTTCCCGCCAGCGCGGGCCGTGCGCGGGACTGGTCGTTATCTTCACCTGCATCTTGCCGAGGCTGGCGAGCGCCGCATCGGCATCCTTGGAGGCCGGAGCCGAGCAGCCGCCGGCCGCCCTGACGAACCTCGTTGCCATGTGCAGCTTGCCGTCGGCGGTCTCCAGCACTGCCCGCACGTTGGAAAAATTGTCGACGCGCACGCGCGTCATGAGCCTGCGCTCGCCGACCTCGGCCGGGGCACTGAAGGCATCGCCGAAGCGGAACGTCGCCGCCACCGGCGCCGGATTGCGGTCGATGATCAGCGTCAACGACTTCGCCGTATTGGCGATGTGCGGGGGAATGTGCACGGCGAGCGGCACGAGTGCCGCATCCTCCGCCTGTTCGGGCGCGTACAGAGTAACGGCGCCGTCGTTCTCGGCAATGGCGCGGCTATCGAATACGCCGGCATGGATGTCCGGCCATGGATCGTCGCCGGCGCGCGCCGGCGCGAGCGGGAGAGCGAGGATGCAGGCGAGGCATATCGTCGGCAGATAGGACTGGGGCATGCGCATTTTCTGGTCCTCCAGCAGGAGCCGACTTTCTGCGCTGCTCGGCATTCCTGACCAGGGATTTCTTCCCGGCAATGGTCAGAGCTTTGGCGGCTCGATCTTCAGTCCGTCGCGCAGGCTGAACGTGCCGTCGAACAGCCGCTTGTTGGGGTCGGATTCTGGCGTCACGATATTGCGTACGGGCATGCCGAGCGCCTTGTCGACGTAGACGGTCTGCACGTTCGCGGTGTCGGCGGCCGGCGCGGCCGCGCCGCCTTCTGCCCTGGTGGGTCCTCGCTTGGCGCGATAGGCAGCGTAGGCCTTGCCCTCGAATATCACGTCGCCCAGGCACTCGAACTGCGATTCGTCCTTGGGCGGCTCGGCTACCGTCTCCTTCATCTGCTTGGCGATGGTCGTGGCGAACTTTTCCGGCACCTCGGCCCAGCCGGCGTTGCCCTGATTGCTCCACGCCTTGCCGCCGATGAGGATCATCTCCATCGTGCCCGGGCCGCCGGCGCTCATCGACACCGTCTGATGCATGCGATCGGGGAGCACGTAGTCGTTGCTCATCGTCAGCGTGCCTTGCGCGTTGGTGATCCTGGTCTCCATGCGGAAGGCGGCCGACTTGCGCAGCTTGGCAAACGCCTCGTTCACCTCGGAGGTGCAGTCGGCTGCCGCGGCGCTGGCGGTGAGGGAGAGAGCGACGAACGCCAAAGACGAGAAGCGCATGGGATTTCTATTGTCTTGCCCAGGGGTTGGAGATGGCGCGCACGCTGGCACAGCTCACCCTGGCAGTGGTGGCAAACCGACGGGCAAATTTTCCCTGCGTAGGCTAATTTGTAGTCCGCTGTACTAATTGCCCTGTGGGGCAAGCTGCTCGCGCAGCTTCAGCTTCGACACCTTGCCCGTCGCCGTCATGGGCAGGCAATCCACGAACAGCACATCATCGGGCACCTGCCACTTGCTGAGTCGGGAGGCAAGTGCGGCGATGATCTCCTCGCGCGTGACCTCGCTTCCGTCGCGTTTCACCACCACGAGCAGGGGCCGCTCGCCCCATTTGTCGTGCGCGACCGCAATGACGGCGCACATGGCGACGCCGGGAAGGCTCAAAGCCGCGTTCTCGACGTCGATCGAGCTGATCCATTCGCCGCCCGACTTGATCAGATCCTTGGAGCGATCAACGATCTGCAGGAAGCCGTCGGGCGCGATCCTCGCAACGTCGCCGGTCTTGAACCACCCCTCGGCATCGAAGGCCGTTGCCGTTGCGGCGGGGTTCTCGAAGTAGCCGGCAGTGACGCTATGCCCGCGCACATAGAGCTCCCCCGCGGCTTTGCCATCATGCGCCTGCCGCTCGCCGTCCTCGACGATCTTGAGCTCGACGCCAAACAGCGGCCGACCCTGGCTAAGCTTCTTATTGATCTCCGCTCCGGTGGTTAGCGTTCCGCGGCCCTCGGGCAGCGTGCAAAGCGTGCCCACCGGGCTCGTCTCCGTCATGCCCCAGCCGTGCACGACGCAGACGCCGAACTCGCGCTCGAACCCCTCGATCATGGCTGCCGGCGCCGCCGAGCCCCCGACGATGACCTCGACGAGGCCTTGGGGCTTGCGGCCCTGCCTGCGCATCTCCTCGATCAGCCCCACCCAAACCGTTGGCACGCCCCATGCCGACGTGACGCGCTCGCGGTCCATCAGCGTGAATAGACTTGGCCCATCGAGCCGTGGGCCCGGCAACACGAGCGAGGCCCCGACGAGCGGCGCGGCGTGCGGCAGGCCCCAGGCATTGGCGTGGAAGAGGGGGACGACGGGGAGGATGACGTTGCCGGGTCGCAGTCCCTCTGTCCCCGCGGCGATCACCGACAGCGCGTGCAGCACGCTGGAGCGATGCGAGTAGAGCACGCCCTTGGGCGCTCCCGTCGTTCCCGACGTATAGCAGAGCCCGGCGGCAACGCTTTCATCGAGCTCCGGCCAGGGACAGTCCGGCGCCGCGTTGGCGAGCAACTGCTCGTAGATCATCACATCGGCGAGTTCCGGCGATTCGCACCCCGCGAGCCCGTCCGCCATGACCACGAGGCGCAGGTCATCGGGAAAGGCCGCCCGCGACTGCGACACAAGAGATGCGAGCGTTGGGTCGAAGAACAGCACGCGATCGGCGGCATGCTCGACGATGCAGGCGAGCTGCTCGGCGGGAAGCCGCGGGTTGAGCGTATGGCAGACGGCGCCGATCCCGGCGATCGCATAGTAGAGCTCGAAATGCCTGAAGCCGTTCCAGGCCAGCGTCGCAACGCGGTCGCCCGGCCTCACGCCGAGCGCCGCCAGAGTGTTGGCGAGCTGGCCGATGCGCCGGCTCGCCTCGCGATAAGAATAGCTGTGGCGGCTTCCCTCGGCCGTCGCCGACACGATCATGGTATCGGGGAACACCCGCGACGCATGCTCGATGATGCTCGTCATCGTGAGCTGCCGCCGCATCATCATGCCCGTCAGCATTGCCCGTTCCTCCTGCGTGCACCTATCTCGGAGGATTTACGGAGAGCCCCGCCCGGGAGTTTCGGCAACCGGGAGGGGCATCTTCGTGCGTCGGGGAGCCGGGGCCTCAGGTCTTTTCGGGCCGGCCGCGAACGAGCTTGCGGGCTTTGGCGAAGGCATGCGTGAAATCGAGCATGACCGTCTCACGCGAAGCGAGCATGCTGCGGAATAGTGCCGCCTGTGTCTTGTACTTCACGTCACCAATCGCCAGCGGCCCGACTGAGGAGACGTCCGAACCGTCGAGCACGCGACCGCGATCGAACAGCTCCACGCCTTCGATGCCCGACGGCGGCACGGCGTTGACATCGGCTGCGACGGCGAGACGCCGGGCCTTGGTGAGCACCTCTCCGGTCAGGACGCGAACGCCGGCAGCCGCAGCGCAGAGCACGATATCCGCCCGCGAGACGAGCTCTCCTTTGTCGGCGGCACGGCCCGCGGCCACGGGCTCCAGATCCACGCCAAATCTGTCGCGACCGGCGCGCACGAAGGGCTCGAGGGCCCCGACGCCGATGTGCGAGGCCATCGTCACCTTCGCCCCGCACTGTGCGGCGATGATCGAGGAGGCAAAGCCGACGACGCCGGTGGCCCCGAAAACTGCCACTTCGGCTCCCTTCAGCGTGCGACCGGTGCGATCGCGATAGACATCTTCCACCAGCGCCACCATGGCAGCCGCGGTGGTGAACGAGCCGCCCGGATCGGCGAAGGTGGAGAGCTGGAACGGCGGGACCAGTGCCGCTTGCGCAGCAGCCAGCATATCGAGCGCGAGCAGAGCATCCTTGCCGCCGATGAACAGACCGGTTCGGCAGCCGGCCTCCACGGGGCGAGAAAAGATAGCGTCCTGCACAAGTCCGGTAGTGTGCTCCAAACCCGCATTGGTGTGCGGAATGACGACCTTGAAGCCGGCATCGACCGCCATGTTGACATCGAACGGGCTGGCGAATGCTTGCGTCGAAAGGAAATGCAGGATGGGAGTGGCCTGCCGTTGCTTGCGTGCTTTGCGCGGCAGTTCCCGTTGCTGCTCGGCCTCATCAGAGCCGCCGGTGGTCGCGGTTGTCTCCGCCAGGAGGTTGGATTGATCGTCCATACGCATACAGGGCACTCCACTTGGGCAAGCGCGTCGACCCAGAGGCCGGCGCGCGACGCAGGGCTTGGCCAGGCTCAGTCGTGCCCACAGGGCGCGGCTTGCCCGCTCGTTGAGCTTCAAAGTCGGATTCTGCATGTCGCATCTTGGCGACTGGGCAAATCGTCGGCGTCATGCTCGCGGAGACGATGCCGCCCCCGGACTGCCCCAAGTTCTCGCAGTAGAAGCGAGCGCGGGTTAAGTATCTGCAAAGGTCCCCGCTAGGGTCGTGCAGTGCGCCGTGATGCTTGCGCATAGCCTTGATGCTCTAATAACGGAGCATCTGTATGCGCAATAAATCTTGACTACACGGGGGGCTTGCAGTGGCGGGTATTGACGCCGAGGTGGCGCACCCAAGAGGATTCGAACCTCTGACCTTTGCCTTCGGAGGGCAACGCTCTATCCAGCTGAGCTATGGGTGCTTGAGCCGGCTTGATAGCGCATTCGTGTGCCCCCGGCAAATGACGCTCGGCCCGGCCCGGGGCACGTTCTATAGGCGTCGCACCGTCCCCATATGAGTGCGGCGGGCGTGCTGACCCGACGGCACCAAGCGCCTATAGTCCGGCGCCAGAGCCCGGCAACAGACCCAATCCATGAGCGAAACGAAGACCAAAGCCAAAAAGGCCGCGACCTCGACCGTGCCCGACGGTGAGCCGACGCCCATCGCCAAGGGCAGCCACGTCTATCTCGTCGATGGCTCGGGGTATATCTTCCGCGCTTTCCACGCGCTGCCGCCCTTGACGCGCCCCTCCGACAGCCTGCCCGTCGGCGCTGTGCACGGATTCTGCGCCATGCTGTGGAAGCTGCTGCGCGAATCGAAGGCCTCCGAGGCGCCGACGCACTTCGCCGTCATTTTTGACGCCTCGGAGAAGACGTTCCGCAACGAAATCTATGAGGATTACAAGTCGCATCGCCCGCCGGCGCCCGAGGAGCTCATTCCGCAGTTCCCGCTCATCCGCGCTGCGGTGAAGGCGTTCAACGTCGCCTGCCTGGAACAGGAAGGGTACGAGGCCGACGACCTCATTGCCACCTACGCGCGCCAAGTGGTCGATGCCGGCGGCGACGTCACCATCGTCTCATCCGACAAGGACCTGATGCAGCTCGTCCGGCCCGGCGTCGTGATGCTCGACGCCATGAAGGGAAAGAAGATCGGGCGCGAGGAGGTCATGGAGAAATTCGGCGTGCCTCCCGAGAAGGTCATCGACGTGCAGTCGCTGGCCGGCGATTCGACCGACAACGTGCCTGGCGTACCGGGGATCGGCGTCAAGACGGCGGCGGAGCTGATCAAGGAGTATGGCGATCTCGACACGCTGTTGGCGCGCGCCGGTGAGATCAAGCAGCCGAAGCGCCGCGAGAAGCTGATCGAGTTCGCCGAGCAGGCACGCATCTCGCGCCAGCTCGTACGCTTGAAGGACGACGTGCCGGACCTCGTTCCGGCGGATGCGCTGGGCGTGCATGACCCGGACCCACCAGCGCTGCTCGGTTTTCTGCGCGACATGGAGTTCAACACTCTGACGCGTCGCATCGGCGAGGCGCTGGGTGCCGAGGTGCCGGCTGCGGCCGAGGTC
>NZ_WBUE01000005.1 GCF_009026145.1 Hyphomicrobium sp. | reverse complement strand
CGGCGGCATCATCGTCCGCTTCTACGAGAGCCAGCGCACGCGGGGTATCGGCGCCCATGCGGGCGGCGAGGGATGCGCGCCGGCGCAGGGCATCGAACACCAGCGTGCCGATGGCCGCGCGATCGCCGGAGCCGGCAAAGCGGTGCGCCTTGCCCCAGTCGGCGAGCGCCGTCGCCGCGGGCCGGTGGCGGGCGAGGATATCTTCGAGCACCTCGGTGGCGGCCGCAATCCGCGCGCCTGCGCGCATATCTCAGGTCCCGGAAACGAGGATACCGATGGCGAAGATCGCCCACATGACGGCGAGGGCGATGGCGCCCACGCCCAGACACACGGCTCGATGATACACGTCGTTGTAGCCGGTGTGCACGTAGGCATGGGCCAGCCGCGCCAGCACGAAGACCCAGGCCAGCAGCACGAATATGAAGCTGTTGGTGCTCGTGATGAGGATCAGTGCCACCACCACGTAGAGCAGCATCGGCAGCTCGAGCTGATTGTGAAAGCAGTTGGCGACCTGCGTGGCGCGCGTTGGCCAGCGCTGCTGGCGCAGTGAAATATCGTCGGGTTTGACAGCCCCCGAGCTCAGCGCCTTGGTGCGCAGGCTGGCCATCCAGAAGAACAGCACGAAGGTCAAGCCGACCTCGACGAACACCGGCAGCAGCAGGCTCGAGACGGACATCGCCGGGTTCCTGACGTCTAGACGGTGCTGGGGTAGTTGGGGCTCTCGCGGGTGATCAGCACGCCATGCGCATGGCTCTCGTGGATCGCCGCCGGAGAGACGCGGATGAACTTGGCGGTGGCGCGCAGGTCGGCGAGTGTCTTCGCCCCGAGATAGCCCATGCCGGCCCGCAGGCCGCCCACCAACTGGTGCAGCACGCCCTCGGCCGGACCCTTGTAGGGCACCTGCCCCTCGATGCCTTCAGGCACCAGCTTCAAGGTGTCCTTCACTTCCTGCTGGAAGTAGCGGTCGGCTGAGCCGCGCGCCATGGCGCCGATCGAGCCCATGCCGCGGTAAGCCTTGTAGGTGCGCCCCTGATAGAAGTACGTCTCGCCCGGCGCCTCGTCGGTGCCGGCCAGCAGCGAGCCGATCATCACGCACGAGGCACCGGCGGCTAGCGCCTTCACGGCGTCGCCCGAATACTTGATGCCGCCGTCGGCGATGATCGGCACGCCGTGCTTGGCGGCTTCCTGAGCGCAATCCATCACCGCCGTGAGCTGCGGGACGCCGACGCCGGCGACGATGCGCGTGGTGCAGATCGAGCCGGGGCCGATGCCGACCTTGATGGCGTCGGCGCCGGCGTCGATCAACGCCTTGGTCGCCTCGGCCGTCGCAACGTTGCCGGCGACAACCTGCACGCGGTTCGACAGCTTCTTGATGCGCCTCACCGCGTCGAGCACGCGGCTCGAATGCCCGTGCGCCGTATCGACGACGATGAGGTCGCAGCCCGCCGCCATCAACAGCTCGGTGCGCTCGAAACCGTCTTCGCCAACCGTGGTAGCGGCAGCCACGCGCAGGCGCCCGTCTGCGTCCTTGGAGGCGTGCGGATGCTTCAGCGCCTTCTCGATATCTTTGACCGTGATCAGACCGATGCAGCGATAGCCCTCGTCGACCACCAGCAGCTTTTCGATGCGATTGGTATGCAGCAGCCGCTTCGCTTCCTCCTGCGATACCGACCGGTCGACCGTCACCAGATTGTCCTTGGTCATCAGCTCGGAGACCGGCTGATCGAGGTTGGTCGCAAAGCGTACGTCGCGGTTGGTCAGGATGCCGACCAGGCGACCCTTGCTTGTGCCTTTCGGCAGCTCGACCACTGGGACGCCGGAGATGCTGTGCTCGGCCATCAGCGACAGGGCGGAGCGCAGCGACGCCTCGGGGTTGATGGTGACCGGATTGAGCACGATGCCCGATTCGTACTTCTTCACCTGGGCGACCTGGCGCGCCTGCTCCTCGGGGGCGAGGTTGCGGTGAATGACGCCGATGCCGCCCTCCTGCGCCATGG
This sequence comes from Hyphomicrobium sp., assembly GCF_009026145.1. Taxonomy (GTDB): domain Bacteria; phylum Pseudomonadota; class Alphaproteobacteria; order Rhizobiales; family Hyphomicrobiaceae; genus Hyphomicrobium_A. The sequence continues at coordinate 188,387 of NZ_WBUE01000005.1, read as the reverse complement.
CGATGGCAAGGCGCGCCTCGGTGACGGTGTCCATGGCCGAGGAGATGACTGGAATGTTGAGGCGGATGGAGCGGGTGATCTGCGTGCCGACGTCGGCCTGACTGGGCAGGATCTCGGAAGCGGCCGGCACGAGCAGGACATCGTCGAACGTCAGCGCGACGGCGGAATCGATGGTAAGCGGGCCATTCCGTGCGGCCATCTTGAAGCTGTCTCCTGAGGGCTGGGCGACACGGTTCCGGGCCCAGCGCGGGAACGATGTCGGCAGGCCTATACCACCTGAGTCGTATGGAGGGAAGCGAAGGGGTGGCGCGTCAGACTGGCGCCCGTCCCGGGACAAGGGATTAAGCGCTGAATGCCAATCCGGCGCGGCCTCACGCCCCGCGTCGATAGTCGCAGCGCTCGGCTCAACGCCTCAGGCCTGGGCGCGGGCCTTCTTGTACCGGTCCTCCCACTGCGCCAGCTCTTCCTTCAGGTGCTTGGCGAAGCGCTTTGTCGCCCGGCGCAGCTTGTCCGTCCCACTGCCCTCCGCCTCGCCAAGCGAGCGCAGGAGCAGCTCGGCGTTCTCGATGGCGCGCAGCGTGTCATGGCGCACCGCCTTGACGTATTCCTTCATGACCGCCTCTCGATCGGATTAGGGGACCCCGAGCTTATCCGCTGGGCCGCGCCGTGTCGCCGGTGCGATTGCGTCGCCGGCAGCGTGTTGTCTCGGCCCGCAGATGCGCTAAGCAGGGAGGCGCGGCGGGTTGCAGCCCCTTGCCAACGAAGGAGCGTGAACGATGAGCGGCCTGCTCGCCCTCTTGGATGACGTGGCGGCGCTGGCGAAGCTGGCGGCGGCAACGCTGGATGACGCGGCGGGGCAAGCCGCCAAGGCCAGCGCCAAGGCGGCGGGCGTGGTCATCGACGATGCGGCGGTGACGCCGCGCTACGTCACCGGCCTCGCGGCGCAACGTGAGCTGCCGATCGTCGGGCGCATCGCCCTCGGCTCGCTGAAGAACAAGCTGCTCTACCTGCTTCCCGCCGGCCTGCTGCTCAGTGTTTTCCTGCCCCAGGCGATCACCCCACTGTTAATGCTCGGCGGCCTCTACCTCGCCTTCGAGGGCTACGAGAAGGTGCACCACATGCTCACGGCCGCGGACCACGCGGCCGCCGGGATGAAGGTGGCCGCCGACCTCGCCAAGGGCGACAAGGCGCTGGAGGACGAGAAGGTATCGGGCGCCATCCGCACCGATTTCATCCTCTCGGCGGAGATCATGGCCATCGCCCTCGCCACCATCACCGCCCCCGATCTCGTCACCCAGACCCTCGTGCTAGGCGCGGTCGCCGTGCTCATCACCGCCGGGGTCTACGGCGTCGTGGCCCTGATCGTGAAGGCCGACGACCTCGGCGTGCGTCTTGTCCAGAGAGATGGGTTCATCTCGGGGCCGCTAGGGCGCGCTCTGGTCTACGGCATGCCGCCCTTCCTGGAGCTGCTGAGCTTCATCGGCATGCTCGCCATGCTGTGGGTCGGCGGCGGCATCCTCGTGCACGGGCTGGCTGAATTCGGCTTCACGGCACCCGAGCACATCATCCACGGGCTAAGGGAAGCCCTGCACGAGGCGCTCCCGGTCGCGGGCGACTTGGTCGGCTGGATCGTGTCGGCCACGGGTAACGCGCTCGTCGGCCTCCTCGCCGGTGCCGTTGCCGCCGCTGTGGTGGCGATCGGCGGGGTGCCGTTCCGCAAGGCGAAGCCCGGCCACTGACGCATACGCCTCGCCGGTGTACGTTTACTGTTGCGGGTAGGTATCGACAGCGGCGGTGTCGCCGTTGGGCGGACACTTGCGTTCGAGGGACACCGGCTCCTCGTTGCACTCGGCACCGAACTCGGCACTGCCGTCCTCGGTGATCGGGCGCAGTGTCGCCTTGCACAACAGCTTCTGTCCGGTGGGGGTGTCGGCACGAAGCTGCACGCTGCGGCCGACGCTGACGGGAAAGCGGAAAGTGCAGCCCTCGCCCATTGGACGCAGCAGCACCATGACCGTATTGTCGTTGCGGGATATCTGCTCGACCGCAAAGCTATCGCCCTCGCCGCCACCGAAGGTCACCGCTTGTTGCGGGGCTACCGAGAATGTGTCCCCGGCGTCTTCGGCGTGGGCAAGGAAGAGAGGCACGGCTGCAAGCGCGATCGCGGACAAACCAAGTCGACACGGACGTTTCATACCGTGAGCCTCTTATGAGCGCCGAACATCTTACCTCATCCCGTTCATAAAGTCCTTAAGCGTGCGGCTTGTGCACTGTTGAAATCGCCGAACCGTCGCGTGCGCCTGCCGCTGCCAGCGCCTTGGTTAAGAAGCGGCGGCGCAGCTTCGCTGTTGCGCGCGTTACACTAGTAAGATGTGTCGCGGATGCGATGTGCCAATAGTCGAAGGTATGTTCCAGCGTTTGAGCGGGGCTGTGGCAGGTGCTTGTCGCCGCCCGATGCGTGGATCCTCGCGCCAATGCGACGATATCCTCGCTGGCGAGTAGCAACGTGGCTTGCGGGCCGTCCTGCCTCGCATCTCCCGTGCATCCGTGGCAGAACCGGCCGACGCCGCCTTAGTCGAGATGCCTAATGCCGCTCGTGATCCCTCGCCTCCTCGCCGCCGTCGCTGCTGCGGCGGCGCTCCTCGTCCCCGCGCGCGCCGACCCCTACCTCGCCGACTATGCCTATCCCTTCCCGCTCGCGCGGCTCGACTTCCGCTCGCAGGGCCAGGATCTGTGGATGTCGTACATGGACGTGGCGCCCGAGAAGCCCAACGGACGCACGGCCGTGCTGCTGCACGGCAAGAACTTCTGTGGCGCGACGTGGGAGAGCGTCATCCGCCCGCTCACCGGCGCCGGCTACCGCGTCGTGGTGCCGGACCAGGTCGGCTTCTGCCGCTCGGCCAAGCCGCGCGCCTACCAGTTCAGCTTGCACCAGCTCGCCGCCAACACGCACGCGCTGCTCGAAAAGCTCGGGGTCGAGCGCCCGATCGTCATCGGCCACTCGATGGGCGGCATGCTCGGCATCCGCTACGCCCTGATGTACCCGCAGGACACCGCCGCGCTGGTGCTGGTCAACCCCATCGGGCTGGAGGACTGGAAGGCCAAGGGCGTGCCGCTGGCGACCATCGATGAGCTCTTCGCCAAGGAGAGGAAGACCACCGCGGAAAGCATCAGGAAGTACCAGCAGGCCGTCTACTATCACGGCCAGTGGCGCCCCGAGTACGATCGCTGGGTCGATATGCTGGCTTCTATGTATACCGGCAAGGACGGCGACCTCGTCGCCCGGAACCAGGCGCTCACCTCCGACATGGCGCAGTCGCAGCCGGTGATCCACGAGATCGACCGGCTCGAGATCCCGACCCTGCTGCTCGTCGGCATGAAGGACACGACCGCACTCGGCAAGGACCGCGCTCCTGCGGAAGTGGCCAAGGCGCTCGGCAACTACGCGGTGCTGGCGCCGGCGGTGACGGCGCGCATCAAGGGCGCCTCGCTCGTTACCTTCGAGGATCTGGGGCATTCACCGCAGGTGGAGGATCCGCCGCGCTTCAACGCCGCGCTGTTGCAGGCGCTCGACGCCCTCCTGTCACCCGCCAAGCCATAGTCGCCGAGGCGGGAAGCGGCCGGAGCATACGGCGCGCGCCTGCATACACTTGCGCTAGGCATCTTCGGGCGCGGCCTGTAGCGTGGCACGCGCGAGGTTAGGGCTTGTCGAGCTCCACGAGGGCGCGGAATGCGTGCCAGGTCGCATGCCCAACAAGGGGAAATGCGACCACGAGGCCGAGGAACAGGGTCGCGAAACCCAGCACCATCAAGCCAGCGATCAAAGCGGCCCACAACAGCATCGGCCCGATATTGAGCAGCACGGCTCGCACGCTGGTTGCCATTGCGGTGACCGCATCGACTTCCTTCACCAAAAGTAGAGGCGGGGCTATCGCGGAGATGGAGAACACGATCAGCGCGAGCACGGCCCCCGTCAGCGTGCCGGTGAGGAGCAGACCCATCCCGGCATTCGTGAACAGAAGGGTTTGCATGAACTCGCTGGGGGGCGGAAGCGTGGCGCCGCCGAGACCGAGGAACAACATCAGCAGCAGGAACGCGAGCTCCACCCAAACGAAAAATGCAAAGAACAGAACAACGCCAAAGAAGCCCAGCCGCGCCGCCGCCCGCCACCCGGCTCCAACCGCCTGACGCAATGTGATGCGTTCCCCCTTTTCGAGACGGCGGCTCGCTTCGTACAGCCCGGCAGCAAAGAGCGGCCCTACCAGCATGAACCCGCCTGCCAGGACCGGGATCAGGGACACGGCCTCGAAGAGGCTCAATCCGAAGAGGATGATCCACGCCAAGAGGCTGAAGACCGCACCATAAGCGAGGCTGACGAAGGGCACTGCGCAGAGATCGCGCCAGCCGTGACCGAGCCAATCCCACGGTGCATCGAGAGGCACCCGGCGCACGGCGAGGCCAAGCCGCCCTGGACTTGCGCCCTGCAACAGCGCATCGGCGTGTTGTGTAGCCATAGACTCCTCCCACCACGCAGGAAGTCTCTTGCGCGGTTGCTGCGAGTGAGGCTACGGCCGCCCTTCGGCTCACGTCAATCGCGGACGGCCATCGCATGAGCCGCCATCCAGACCTGAGCGGTGCCCTGAGTGTCCCCACGTATGTCTATGCGGGCAGACTTTTCGGCTACTCCGGGCGGAAGCCGGTCGCCAGCACGTAGAGCTCGGCGGAATCGGAGCGGCTGGCCGGCGGCTTGACGTGGCGCACGCTGGCAAAGCGCTTCTTCAACAGGTCGAGCAGCTCGCGCTCGGTGCCGCCCTGCAGCACCTTGGCGAGAAACGCCCCGCCCGGGCGCAGCACGTCGCAGGCGAAATGCGCCGCCGCCTCGGCCAGGCCCATGATGCGCAAGTGGTCGGTGCGCGTGTGGCCCGTGGTTGGTGCCGCCATATCGGACAGCACGACGTCGGCATGGCCGTCGCGCAGCAGCGCCTTGAGCCGCTCTTCCGCGTCGTCGGCGGTGAAATCGAGCTGGATCGCCTCGACGCCGGGAAGCGCCTCCATTGGCAGATAGTCGATGGCAACCACCTGCCCCTTGCCGGTGGCCGACTGCACGCGCTCGGCGGCGATCTGGCTCCAGCCGCCCGGCGCCGCGCCGAGGTCGACGACGACGGCGCCCGGTTTCAAGAGGCGGTATTTCTCGTCGATCTCCTTCAGCTTGTAGGCCGCGCGCGAGCGCATCCCTTCGCGCTTGGAGGCCGCGACATAGGGATCGTTGAGCTGCCGTTCGAGCCAGCGCTGCGAGGACGGCCGGTGCTTGCGCGCCGTCTTCAGGCGCACGTGCATCTGCCGCTGGCCGCCCCCCGGTCCTCTTTGCGAGCCGCCGCGTTTCTGGGTCATTTGGGTTAGCTCTCAGACCGGCCGGCGCCGCCGGCGCACGGGGGCGAGGACGCCGTCCTCGACCATCAGCGTCGTCAGGATGCCCTCGCGCAAGCCCCGATCGGCGACGCGCAGGCGCTCGCACGGCCACATGCGCAGGATGGCTTCGAGGATGGCGCAGCCGGCGAGCACCAGGTCGGCGCGGTCGCGACCTATGCACGGCTCGGCGATGCGTTGCTCGTAGCTGCGTCCGAGCAGATCGTTGGTGACGCCACGCACCTCGCCGACGTTGAGCCAGCAGCCGTCGACGCGGTTGCGGTCATAGCGCGTCAGCCCGAGCTGGATGCCGGCAACAGTGGTGACGGTGCCGGAGGTGCCGAGCATGTGGATGCGGCGTCCGGCGAGCCGCTCGGTCACCTTATGTTGCGCCTCGAATTCGTGCAGCAGACGCTCGGTCTCGACGACCATGGCCTCGAAGTCCGCCGGCGTCACATGCCGGCCGCCGAAGCGCTCGGCAAGGGTGACGACGCCGATGGGCAGCGACGTCCAGGCGACCATGCAGTGCTGCGCATCGAGACGGCCGGCGAAGCGGCGGTCGCGCTGGCGGTTACGGCGCGTGAGATCCAAGAGGATCAGCTCGGAGGAGCCGCCCCCGATATCGAACACGAGGACATAGTCGCAGCTCGCGTCGATGAGCGCAGCAGAGCCCGAGACAGCGAGCCGCGCCTCCACCTCGCGCGTTAATATTTCGATCTCGAGGCCGAGCTTGTCGCGCACCCGGGCGAGGAACTCGCCGCCGTTCTCGGCCACGCGGCAGGCCTCCGTCGCGACGAGGCGCGAACGGCGCACTTTGGCGCGCCCCAACTTGGCGGCACAGATCTTCAGCGCCTCGAGCGTTCGCGCCATCGCCGGCTCCGACAGGCGTCCCGTCTGGCTGACACCCTCGCCGAGGCGGATGATGCGCGAGAAGGCGTCGACCACGCGGAAACCGCGGCGCGAGGGCCGGGCGAGCAACAGGCGGCAGTTGTTGGTGCCGAGGTCGAGCGCACCGTAGACGCCGTCGGCGCGTGCGTCATGACCGGGACGCGGCGCGGGCCCGGCGCCGTTGGCGCTTCCGTTTTGAGGTCCGACCGGGGAAAGGTGTGCAGTGATGGCGGCGGGAAAATCGCCGCTTCTGGCCCTGGCCTCAGGCGCTTCCGATGTGCCGCCCTCGTCGGGATAGCCCTGCACAGTCCTAGCTCCAGCGCCTGGCATACGGCCCTTTTACTTTGCGGAACGGCAAAAAAGGCCGCGTCATCAGGCGTCTATCCTGGATGACACTTGGATCCAGTCTAGCAGCAATCGGCTGGCGGTAAAGCGCATCTCGAGACTTACGGCTATCCTCGTGGGCGCCCAGCTGAAATAGGCTTAACCGATGCACCCTTTCGCGCTCACGCCGATTCTCGTTGCTGCGGCACTGATGGCGCCTTGCGCAGCTCATTGTGGCGAGCTCAGCGAAGCGAATCGGGCCCGCTTGCTGGCTGCCTACCCGCAGCTACTCGGGCGCATCGATGGCGGCGAGCTCGTCTGGCGCGACGGAACCCGCATGCCCATCGATGACGGCAAGGGCGAAAAGGCCTTCGCGGAATGGCTGGAGCGGCCGGACATTGCCGACATGTTCGCCGTCCCCTATCCGGCCGGCGCCGAGGCATCGCCGCCGGGCAAGAACGTCGACCCCGGGCGCGCCCGCAATGCCGCCTTCTTCGACAAGGTCTACGGCGACTGCGGCAAGGGCGAGGTCGTGAAGAACCTGACGAATGTGGCTTGGCTGCCGAAGAGGTCGAAGCAGCGACTGCCATTCAACAGGATCAACGGCGCGGCGGGAGCTCTCGAAGCGGTGAGTAGAGAGCTCGACGAGCTGCCCGCAACGTTCGACGTATTCCTTGTTCCCTCCGCCGGCACCTACAATTGCCGCGTCATCGCCGGCACCAATCGCGTGTCGGCGCACGGGCACGGCATTGCCATCGATATTGCACTCGAGCGCTCCGACTACTGGCGCAACGCGGCGGCGGGGAAGGATGACGCCCTCACCTACAAGAACGAGGTTCCGATGGAGATCGTGCGCATTTTCGAGAAGCACGGGTTCATCTGGGGCGGGCGCTGGTACCATTACGACACCATGCACTTCGAGTACCGGCCCGAGCTCGTAGGGGTCAGTGCGGGCGGCCGTTAGCGGCGGGTGCGGCCGGACGTGGCAAGCGCGAAGGGCCGGGTTGCGGCGCCCCGGCTCAACTGTTATATGCGCCTCCTCCGGCGGCGAATGCACCGCCCGATCCCGGCATTGGGGGATCGTCTAATGGTAGGACTGCAGACTCTGACTCTGCCTGTCTAGGTTCGAATCCTAGTCCCCCAGCCAATCTTCCCCCTCCGACGACAACCCCTTGAGGAAGACTGCGATCTGGTCCGCCCGAGGAGCTCGGATGTCGTCTCATGGCGCCGGCAGGTCGGGAACCGTGCGCACGCCCATCCCCGCGATGGCCTGATGACTGGTGAGCCTGGTCGACACCCAGCCCGCCGGCGGTATGCCCTTCGCCCACCGCGTGAACTGGCTCCATAGGTCCAATGGCAAGGCGCCCCCGTCGCGGTCCTGCAACGGCGCGCGGTAGGACGCAGAGGTGAACTTGTATTCGACAAAATACGACAACCGCGGAACGCGGAGCTCGACGCCGATAAGGATTTGGCCTGCCGGTCCGACGTACTGATACTCATAGGTGCGCTTGCTGCCCTTGAGCTGCACTTCCGTGTGCGGCAACGCCGCGCCTAATCCAACACCGACATATGGATTGATGAACGAGCCGAGCGATGGCAGCCGGTACAGCAAGTTCAACGTCAGCATGTTGTGACCGTGCGTAAACTCCAGCTTGTGGAATAGCTCGCCGATGGCGGCGGCTGGCGGCAGCGGCTGGCCGTCCTTGGTGCCAGACAATTTCGCTTTCTGCTCGAGCGGCGCATAGGCCTTCGAGTGGGTGAAATCGACCATTGCACCAAACGAACTGCGCCGAAACCAGCGCGCAACGCGCACTCCATAGTAGATCGGATCATCGAACGGCTTACCGAGCCAATCGACACCATGCACCGTCATGTCGGTTCCCGGCCGTTCGATGCGCACATCGCTGGCGTAGGTGTAAGGCGCGCCCCCATAGGCAGCGAACAGGAACTCGTCTCCGCGGTAGCGCACGCGTTCGGAGATTTCGGCACGCGCCGCCCCCGCGGCATCATCGGTACCCGTGCTGGAGTGCGTCTGCGCCAGCAGCATCCGGGCTGGCGTTGCAGGCAGCACCGCAGCGCCGAGAATTGCCGCCATGCCAACGAAGGCAAACACCCGGCTGACAGCGGTGGGATGCGCGCCGGCTTCGTACGCGGGGCTCGCTGCGGACCATGCACGCCTCCCTCGCAGCGAGGGCCATGCGGTTAGGGCGCCGAGTTTCGTCCCCAATGCGATCTCCATTCGAGTGAGAGGCTTAGAACACGTGTAGCTGACTAGGTGAGGCCGCCGCGCGCCACCATAACCAAGATCAAATTGTCGTTGCCGTGGTGACGCATCTTTGCCGGTCCCGTATCCGGCAAGTCACGCAGGCAGAAAAGGTGACGCTGCCACGGCGAGCTTATAGTATCGCCGGTCGAGGCGATTCCCGCTCGGATGGAGAGCAGCATGGAACTTGCACCGATGTCGTTCCTGGGGTGGCTGATCATCGGCGCACTGGCCGGCTGGCTCGCCGGTCGCATCGTCGAAGGCTACGGCTTCGGCCTCGTCGGCAACATCGTCATCGGCATTCTCGGCGCCTGCATCGGCGGCCTCATCCTACCGCAACTCGGCATCGTGCCGGGATCCACTGGCGCCAACTTCCTGGCAGCCACGCTCGGCGCCGTCATCCTGCTGGTGCTGATCGGGCTCTTGCAGCGCCGCTGAGCGGGCTGGGGCGTTACGCGCAGTCAACCTTGTTCCCCCCACGACCGCGACCTTCTGTCAGCGCCGATAATTCTCCATTGGCTGGAACCTGCTGAGGTCGCGCGGGTTGCACCTCCACCGGGAGCGCGCACGCGGCAGCATGACAGCCGCACGCCATGGTGATGGCAGTGGAAAGCGAGCCTGGCGATCGCTTACCATGAAGGAGGATGGAATGAGACTGACAACGGCAACGCTCGAGCGCACGATCCGCAAGTTCGACGCTCAGCCCATTCCCGAAGAGCATCCGCTCGTCGAGAAGCTCAACAGCATGTTCGGGGACCATACATATCTTCTCGGTAGCAGCGGCCTTCATATCGTGGAGCCGACAGGGCGCGCGCAGTCCCAGGCCAACAAGGCGACCGTCATCAAGGTGGCGAGTTGGGAGGACGCGAGCCGGACGAGGCTGCAGCCGCATGAACCCGAGCTTACCGATGTGATTGTCGACCTCGACGAGCCTGGCCCTGCTGACTAGGCCGTATCGAGACTACATGTTTGGTGGCTACGCTGCGCCGAGCCGTCCAGCCGTCGCATTGGAGATCTGTTGGTCGGCCGGAACAGTGCGCCGATGGCTTGGAAAACGGAGGGTACGCATGGGTATCGCGTCCGTCGAGGAGCTGCTTCACCGTTCCAGCGAAAACCGGTCCAACGCCATCCAGGCCGACCGGTCGCAGCTGGCGCTGGAGCTGATTGCCGACACGCTGATCGCGCTGCTGGCTGAAATGAAGAAGCCGCCCGAAAGGCCGGTCACGTCGCTCTCTTAACTCAGATGCGTCCGTGGCGGCTGCACCGCCGCTCGCTTGCCACCTCGCCGGGCGCGTAGCGGGCCGGCGTGCGCCCATTGCCTGCAATTTCACTGAATTTCTAGACAAGCCATAAATGCGCCCTGCGTGAGAATGCTGCCCAGCACAATGATCCGATTGCGGATCGCTGCCTGGGGCACCAATGACCCTCGACTTGCCGACCATCTCCGTCGTCACCTTCTCCGCGACGACAGTCCTCGGGCTCGTGCTGTGCTTCGTTTGGTGGCAGGAGCGGTCGAGCCCGCTCATCGGCTGGTGGGGCGTAGCGCAGCTCGTGATGGCCTCGGGGATCGCCTTCGCCGCGGCCGCTTCGTTCGCCAGCAGCGCGCCACTGTCTGCCTTCGGGCAGGCGCTCATGGTGTTTTCCGCCGCCATCATGTGGATGGCGGCGCGCGAGTTCGAGGGGCGCAGCCTCAACCCGCTTCTGGTGGCTATCTGGCCATGCGGCTTCGTTATCGCCTCCGCTGTCGGCATCGCCGCCACGTTCGACCAGCGCCTCATACTTGCCAGCACCCTGCTCGCCATACTGTTCCTCATGGCCGCCGCCGAGTTTACCCGCCGGGAGGGCGAGCGGCTCGTCTCGCGCTGGCCGGCGATTCTCCTCTTGGTCCTCATGGGAGTCGGCTATCTCGCCTGGATGCCGCTCGCCCTGACGATGCCCATCCATGAGACAAGCCTCGTCTATGCCAGTCGCTGGATGCCGACCGTCGTCCTGATCGCCTTGCTTGGTCGCATTGCACTCGCCTTCGTCGTGCTGGCGATCGTCAAAGAGCGACAGGAGATGCGCCAGCGCCTGTTCGCCCTGACCGATCCGCTGACCGGACTGCCGAACCGCCGCGCCCTGTTCGAAGTCGCGGAGGCCGTCGCCGCACATAGCCAAGAATTCAAGGGCGCGCCCATTTGCGTGATGCTGTTCGACCTCGACCACTTCAAGAAGATCAACGACACCTATGGGCATCGGCTCGGCGACCGGGTGCTGCAGCTGTTCTCCAAGACGCTCATCGATGAGCTCGACAGCGGAAGCACGGTGGGGCGCCTCGGCGGCGAGGAATTCGCCGCCATCCTGCCCGGCACCAAATTGAGCACCGCTGCCACCAAGGCAGAGGGGGTGCGGGCCGCATTTGCGCGCGCGGCTTCCTTCATCGACGGTCTGCCGGTGGGAGGGACCGTCAGCGTCGGTGTCGCCGCGCACGATGACATCAGTTGCGACATTGGCGCGCTCTTTCACCGCGCCGACGGTGCGCTTTATGCCGCCAAGCAGGCGGGCCGCAATCGCGTAGAGGTCATCGGCCCGAACGAGGCGCTGCAGTACGAGGAAACGGAGTTGGATTCCGCCTGGTATGGCGAGCGAGGCCCGCTTTCACCCGCGCAGCACGCAACGCGCCGCTACCGGGGCTCCGGCCCCGCCGACGCGGCTTAGCGGCGGCCGACTTCCGCGGCGAAACACACTTTCCCCCGAATCGAGCTGTCGATGGTCACGCCGGGAGCGGTGCAAACGACGCAGGGCGCCTGCGCGCGCCAACGGTTAGAGTGCGGCGCGCTATGCTGCGGCAGGGAGACGAGGGGGACGACGATGGATGCGGCAACGCTCTACACCGTGATGGCGGTCGGGTCCGGCCCCAAGCGGATGACCACGGAAAGGTTTCCGACCATGGCCATCTGCGAGCGCGCGGCCGAAAAGTTGCGCAAAAGGGCGCCGCTGAAAGCAGCGACGTTCTATTGCGTCAAGCGGAAGCCGGACGCGGGCGAGCGAGCAGCAGCAGCGGCGGCGAGAAGTCGGCCGACGCCTGCGGGGCAAGGGCAGGCACAAGCGCAGGCGCAGGCACCCGTGGGGATGCCGCGCGACTTCTTCTCCGGAACGACGCCGAAGCAGTAGAGCTGCCCTGCCGCAAACGCGGCGCTTGCGGCTTGCCAACGATTTCTGTCCAAGCTAGATCCCCGACGCCATGATGATGTTCGCTCACTTCGCCTCGACCTTCTTCCTCGCCTGACCGGCAGCGCTCGCCAACGCGAGCCGGAGGAGCGGCGCACCCAGCGCCACAAGGTCAAATGCCGGCCGTACCCAGATCGGGCACGATGAGCCGGCGAATACATGCGAGCGAACCAATGCCAACTTCACGCGACACGACGCGCGGCGGCCATCTTTCCGCCGGGCCGTCGCCCCGCTAAGACAGGACCTCGACCAAAGCCGGGGGGCGGCATGTTCAAGCTGGCAGAAAACGGCACCAACGTCGGGACCGAGCTTCTGGCCGGCCTGACGACCTACATGACGATGGTCTACATCGCCTTCGTCAACCCGGCGATGCTCGCCGAGACGGGCATGGACAGAGGTGCGGTGTTCGTCGCCACCTGCCTTGCCGCGGCGTTCGGCTCGGCACTGATGGGGCTCTACGCCAACTTCCCGGTGGCGCTGGCGCCGGGCATGGGGCTCAACGCCTACTTCACCTACTCGGTGGTGAAGGGAATGGGCGTGCCATGGGAAACGGCGCTCGCCGCGGTGTTCGCCTCCGGCGTGCTGTTCCTCATCGTCAGCGTCACGCCAATTCGCCAGTGGATCATCGACAGCATCTCCAAATCGCAGAAGCTCGCCATCTCGGTTGGTATCGGCTTCTTCCTCGCCGTCATCGGGCTCCAGGGGGCTGGGCTGATCGCCGGCGACCCGGCGACACTCGTCAAGCTCGGCGATCTCAAGTCGCCCGCCGTTGCCATCGCCGTCGCCGCGTTCATCCTCATGGCGGCGCTGGATGCGCGCAGGATCCACGGCGCCATCCTCATCGGCATCCTCGCCGCCTATGCCGCAGGCCTGGTGCTGGGCCTCGCCACCTTCTCCGGCGTCGCCTCGCTGCCGCCCTCGATCGCACCGGTATTCCTGAAGATGGACCTTGGCGCGCTGCTGAACGTCGCCATGGTCCCCGTCGTGCTGACGCTCTTCTTCGTCGTCCTCTTCGACAACACCGGCACGCTCATCGGCGTCGCTCGCGCCGCCGGAATGATGCAGCCCGACGGCAGCCTGCCGCGCATCGGCCAGGCACTGGCCGTCGATTCCACTGCGACCATGGCCGGCGCCGCGCTCGGCACCTCGACGACCACCAGCTACATCGAAAGCGCCGCCGGTGTGAATGCGGGCGGCAGAACGGGGCTCGTCGCCGTCACCGTGGCCGCACTGTTCCTGGCAACGCTCTTCTTTGCCCCTCTGGCCGGCTCGATCCCAGCCTTCGCCACCGCTCCCGCGCTCATCTTCGTCGGCTGCCTAATGATGGCCGGCGCGCGGGATATCGATTTTGACGACGCCACCGAGTACATCCCGGCAGCGGTAACCATTATTGCCATGCCACTCACGTTCTCCATCGCCGACGGCATCGCCTTCGGCTTCGTCGCCTATGCGGGAACGAAGCTCCTGGCCGGCCGCTGGGCCGAGTTGCCCATTGCCGTCAGCGTGCTGGCAGGCCTGTTTATTTTGCGCTTTGCGTTGCTTTGAGATTTCTGCACCACGCACAACGTCGAGGCCTCTGTTACAAATAGGTTGTAGGGACGGCTCCCCCGGGGGCGACGGCTTTTAGCCCTATCGTCCGTTTTTGCTCCCGGACGCCGCAGTGTTGCCGCTTTGCGGCCGCTGGTCTGGGCCGGCTTGGGTCAGGAACCGCAGGGTGAAAAAGTTCTTCAAATCGGTGTTCGCAGTCCTCGTCATCGGGGCGATCACCGCGGCGGCCGTCTATTTCACCCAGGGCGGCGACCAGTCCCAGCGCGGACGCCGATGGGCGCGCGCGGATGGACCGGTCCCGGTCGTGGCGACACAAGCCAAGCTGGCCGACGTCCCGGTGTGGCTCGAGGGCGTCGGCTCGGCGAAGGCACGCAACACGGTGACGGTGCGCCCGCAGGTCGACGGCAAGATCCTGTCGATCAACTTCAAGGAAGGGCAGGAGGTGAAGCAGGGCGACCTGCTCGCCCAGATCGATCCCGTCACCTTCCAAGCGCAGCTCGACCAGGCCATCGCCAAGAAGGCGCTCGACGAGAGCCAACTCGCCAACGCACGGCGCGACTTGGAGCGCTACACCCAGCTTTCCGCCAACGTCATCGCGGCGAAGACCGTCGACACCCAACGCGCGCTCGTCACCCAGCTCGAGGCACAGATCAAAGCGGACGAGGCGGCAATCGAGAATGCGCGCGCCGTGCTCGGATACGCCAGCGTCGTGGCGCCAATCTCCGGGCGCACCGGTATGCGGCTGATCGACGTCGGCAACCTGGTGCGCGCCTCGGAGGGCGGCATCGTCGTGATCACGGAAGTGCAGCCGATCTCCGTGCTGTTCACCCTGCCGCAGCAGGACCTACCCGAGATCAACAGGGCGGTGGCCAAGCGCGCGCTCAAGGTCGAGGCGCTGGAGACCGATTCCAAGAACGTGCTCGACGCCGGTGAGCTGCAGGTCATCGACAACCAAGTCGATCAGACGACCGGCACCATCCGCCTCAAGGCTGATTTTCCCAACAAGGAACTGCAGCTCTGGCCGGGGCAGTTCGTCAACGTGCGCCTGTTGCTCGACACGCTGGAGCAGGTCGTCGTCGTGCCTACATCTGCGGTGCAGCGCGGCCCTGATGGCGCATTCGTGTATGTCGTCGGCAGCGACAACAAGGTCGCCGTGCGCAATGTCGCCGTCGCGCAGCAGGACGATAGGCTCGTCGTCGTCAGTAAAGGCGTGACGTCGTCCGAGCTCGTCGTGACGACCGGCTTTGCCCGCCTGAAGGACGGCGCCGAGGTCAGCGTGAGCGCGCCCGAGGACGCCAAGCCGGCAGCCTCCTCCGCCGCCGGAACCCCGCAGGCGAATGCCGGGAAGGCTTCCGCCGCCGATACCGCCTCGATCGATGCCGCGACGCCCGCGGTGGCCATGCCCCTGCGCCCGGAGGGGCGCAAACGCGGCGAAGGGCGGCGCGGCGACGGTAAGCGCAGGAGGGAAGCCGGCAATCCGCCCGGCGCCACGCAATGAGCGTCGCCCGATGAGTGTCTCTGGCCCCTTCATCACGCGGCCGATAGCGACCTCGCTGCTCGCTTTTGCCACCGTGCTCGGCGGCGCCCTCGGCTACTTCTGGCTTCCCGTCTCGTCGCTGCCGCAGGTCGACTTCCCCACCATCCAGGTGTCGACCCAGCTCCCCGGCGCCAACCCACAGACCATGTCGACGCTGGTCACCGCCTCGCTCGAGCGCGAGCTGGGGCAGATCCCAGCCCTGTCGACGATGACGTCGACAAGTTCCTACGGGCTCAGCCAGATCACCCTGCAGTTCAATCTCGGCCGCGACATCGACGCCGCCGCCCAGGACGTGCAGTCGGCGATCAACGCTGCTGGCTCGACCCTACCGCGCAACCTGCCGTATCCGCCGACCTACTCGAAGGTCAATCCCGCCGACGCGCCCATCGTCACCCTGGCGATCACCTCCGATATCGTGTCGATGCGCGAGCTCAGCGACCTCGCCGATACGCTCATCGCCCAGCGGCTATCCACCGTCACGGGCGTCGGACACGTGTCGGTGGAGGGCGGCATCCGGCCGGCGGTGCGCATCCAGGCGGACGTAGCGCGGCTAGCGTCTTATGGCTTGAGCATTTCCGACCTCAATAGCGCCATCACCTCCGCCAACGTCTCCGGACCGAAGGGGTCTCTCGACGGCCCGCACCAGAGCTATACCATCGCCGCCAACGACCAGATCGCCTCGGCCGAAGCCTATCGCGAGATCGTCGTCGCCTACCGCAACTCCGCGCCGGTGCGCCTCAAGGACGTCGCCGAGGTAACCGAGGGGCTCGAGAACGCGCGCGTCGGTGGCTGGTACCAGGGCACTCCCGCGGTGATCATCGACGTGCAGCGCCAGCCGGGCGCCAACGTCATCGAGACCGTCGACCGCCTCAAGGGCGAGCTGCCGCGCATCGAGCGCGCCCTACCGACGAGCGTCAAGCTGACGCTCGTGCACGACCGCACTGATACCATCCGCGCCTCCATCCACGACGTGCAGTTCACGCTGGTGCTCAGCGTGGCCCTGGTCGTCATGGTAGTGCTGGTGTTCCTGCGCTCGGGGCGCGCCACAATCATCGCCGGCGTGGCGCTGCCGGTGTCGCTCATCGCCACCTTCGCGGTGATGTACTTCTGCGGCTTCAGCCTCGACAACCTGTCGCTGATGGCGTTGACCATCGGCACCGGCTTCGTGGTCGACGATGCGATCGTCATGATCGAGAACATCGTGCGCCATCTCGAAAAGGGTGAGAAGCCACTGCGCGCGGCCCTCGATGGCGCGCGCGAGATCGGCTTCACGGTGATCTCGCTGACGCTGTCGCTGGTCGCCGTGTTCATCCCGCTCTTGTTCATGACCGGCCTCGTCGGCCGCATGTTCCGCGAGTTCGCGCTGACGCTGACCATAGCGGTCGTCGTCTCCGCCGTCGTGTCGCTGACGCTAACGCCGATGATGGCAGCCAGGCTGCTGAAGCATCATCCCGAGGCGCGCGCCAACTGGATCGCACGCGCGTTCCACTGGGTGTTGAACGCGGTCGTCGAAGGTTATCGGCGCAGCTTGGAGTGGGTGCTGCGCCACCAGCCGGCGACGCTCGTCGTCACAGCGCTGACGCTGGTCATCACCATCTGGTTGTACATCATCATCCCCAAGGGTTTCCTACCCGCGCAGGACACCGGCCTCATCACCGCCGTGCTGGAAGCCGAGCCGCAGGTTTCGTTCACCGAGTTGAGCCGTCTGCAGGCCGAAGTGACCGCGGCGGTGCGAAAGGATCCCGCCGTCGCTGGAGTCGTTTCTGTCGTCGGGGTCGGCCAGCTCAACCCCACGCCCAACGTCTCGCACCTGAAGGTCACGCTGAAGCAGCGCCGAGAGCGTGAGCTGCTGGTGGCCGACGTCGTCGACCGTCTGCAGCGCGCGGTGTCGACGATTCCCGGCGTCACCGTCTACTTCCAGCCGGTGCAGGACGTGCAGATCGCCACGCGATCGAGTCGCGCGCAATATCAGTACACGCTCGTCAGCACGAACGCGGCGGAGGTGGCGGAGTGGACGCAGAAGCTCGCCGCCGAGCTCGCCCGCTCGCCGGCGCTGAGCGACGTCAACCTCGAGACGATGAGCACCGGCCTTAGGACGCGCATCGACGTCGATCGCGAGGTGGCGGGCAGGCTCGGCGTCACGGTGCAGGCAGTGTCGGATGCGCTCAATGATGCCTTCGGACAGCGACAGGTGTCGACCATCTATGCGCAGGCGAACCAGTATCGCGTGGTGCTGGAGGCGTTGCCGCAGTTCCGCAGCGATCCCTCGCGCCTCAACCGCCTCTACATACCCTCGTCCAACGGCTCGCAGGTACCGCTGACGGCCATCGCCAAGATAACCCACACCACGGCGCCGCTCGCCGTCAGCCATCAGGACCAGTTCCCGGCCGAGACGATCAGTTTCAATCTCGTGCCCGGCGCAGCGCTGAGCGACGCCGTATCGATCATCAGCGCTGCCGAGGCGGCCATCGACATGCCGGCCTCGGTGACCGGCAGCTTCTTCGGCGATGCGAGCGAGTTTGCCTCGTCACTGCACAGCCAGCCGTGGCTCATCCTCGCCGCCATCGTGACCATCTACATCGTCCTCGGCGTGCTCTACGAGAGCTTCGTCCACCCCTTCACGATTTTGACGACGCTCCCCTCGGCCGGCATCGGCGCCCTGCTCGCGCTGATGTATACCGGTCTCGATCTGTCGCTGGTGGCGCTGATCGGCATCGTGCTGCTGATGGGCATCGTCAAGAAGAACGCCATCATGATGATCGACTTCGCACTCGACGCCGAGCGCGAGCGCGGCCTTTCCCCGCGCGAGTCCATCGTCGAGGCGGCGCTGCTGCGCTTCCGCCCGATCATGATGACGACGCTCGCCGCTCTGTTCGGTGCCCTGCCGCTGGCTGTCGAGAACGGCGTCGGCTCGGAGCTGCGCAACCCGCTCGGCATCACCATCGTCGGCGGCCTGCTCTTGAGCCAGTTGCTGACCCTCTACACGACGCCCGTCATCTATCTTGCCATGGAACGCCTGCGCGCCCGCATCTCCGGTGCCGCGGCGCCGGCTCAGCAGACGAGCGGCGTCAACATTCCGGCCGAGTAGCGCCATGAACTTCTCGGCCCCCTTCATCCTCAGACCGATCGGCACGACCCTGCTCGCCGCCGGGCTGTTTCTGCTCGGTGCGACGGCGTATTTCGAGCTGCCGGTGGCCAGCCTTCCTGCCGTGGACTTCCCCACGCTGCGCGTGCAAGCCAGTCGCCCCGGCGCCGATCCGCAGACCATGGCGGCGACCATCGCCGCGCCCATCGAGCGCCGACTGGGCGAGATCGCCGGCGTCACCGAGCTGACCTCGGTGAGCTCGCAAGGCTCGGCCAGCATCTCCGTGCAGTTCGACCTCTCGCGCGACATCGATGGTGCCGCCCGCGACGTGCAGGCGGCACTCAACGCCGCCGCCGCCGACCTGCCGGGCGACCTGCCGGAGGTGCCGACGTTCCGCAAGTACAATCCTTCGGCAGCTCCGGTGCTCATCCTCGCCATGACGTCGAAGAGCATGACTCCGAGCGCCATCTACGATGCCGCCGATACGGTCGTTGCGCAGCGCATCTCGCAGGTACCGGGGGTCGCGCAGGTGGAGGTTACCGGCGCCGAGCAGCCGGCAATCCGCGTGCGCGTCAACCCGACGCTGCTCGCCTCCATGGGCCTCAGCATGGAGGAGGTGCGCAGCGCCATAGCTGCCGCCAATGCTGTGGCACCGGTCGGCGTCGTCGATGGCGACAGGCAGACGATGACCATCGACACCAACACGCAGCTGCGTGATCCAAAGGACTACGGCGCCATCGTCCTGAAAACCAGCGCCGGCAACGTCGTGCGTCTATCGAGCGTCGCGAGCGTCGAGCACGGGTCACGCAACACGCGCTCGATCGCCCTGTTCGATCGGCAGCCGGCGGTGCTGCTCATCATCCGCAAGCAGCCCGAGGCGAACGTTCTCGATACGGTCGACGGGGTAAAGGCGCTGCTCCCAAACCTGCAGCGCTGGATACCGGCGGGCATCGAGATTCAGGAGCTCACCGACCGTACGAAGACGATTCGCGCCAGCGTGCACGACATGCAGTTCACGCTCCTGCTCGCCATCGCACTCGTCATGATGGTGGTGTTCGTCTTCCTCCGGCGCATGACCCCGACCGTTGCCGCCGGCGTCACCGTGCCGTTGTCGCTTGCCGGCACCTGTGCGGCAATGTGGCTGCTCGGGTTCTCGATCAACAACCTGACGCTGATGGCCTTCGCCATCGCCGTCGGCTTCGTCGTCGACGACGCCATCGTCATGCTGGAGAACATCCACCGCAACATCGAGAAGGGCATGGCGCCGATGCGGGCGGCGCTCATCGGCGCGCGCCAGATCGGGTTCACGGTCATCTCCATAAGCGTGTCGCTGATCGCCGCCTTCATCCCGGTGCTGTTCATGGGCGGCGTCGCCGGGCGCATGCTGCGCGAGTTCTCGGTGACGCTGGTCGTCGCCATCGCAGTGTCGGTCGTCGTTTCGCTGTCGGTCACACCGATGCTCTGCGCGCATTATCTCAAAGCCGAGAAGGACGGCATACGCACGCGCTTCGACCGCATGGTCGAAGGCATCCTCGGCGCGATGGTGTCGATCTATGCGCGCACCCTGCGCGTCGCCTTGCGCCACCAGGCCGTGACGCTGTTCTCGCTCGTCTGCGTTATTGTGCTCACGGCCCACCTCTACGTGCAGATCCCCAAAGGCCTGTTCCCGGAGGACGATACCGGCCTCATCATCGGATCGACCGAGGCCTCAGCGGACATCTCCTTCGAGGCGATGTTGAAGCTGCATACGCAGGCGCTCGACATCATCCTAAGCGACCCGGCCGTGGAGCACGTCGGCTCGTCGATCGGTGGCTCCGGCCGCGGCCCGGGCGGCAGCGGGTCCAACCGCGGGCGCATGTTCATCAATCTGAAGCCGCTCGATGAACGCTCCAGCATGTCGACGACGCGGGTGATCAACCGCATGCGGGACAAGCTCGCCAACATCAATGGACTGGAAGTGCGCATGTTCGCCTCGCGCGACATCCGCGTCGGCGCGCGCCAGGGCAATTCGCAGTACCAGTACACGCTGTGGGACCCGGACCTCGACGAGCTCAACGAATGGGCCCCGAAGGTGCTCGAGCGCATGAAGCAGATCCCCGGCATCGTCGACGTGTCGACCGACCGGCAAGCGGGCGGCTTGCAGCTCGACGTCAAGATCGACCGCGATGCGGCGGCGCGCCTCGGCGTGCGCATTACCGATATCGATAGCGCGCTGAACAACGCCTTTTCGCAACGGCAGATATCGACCATCTACGCGCAGCGCAATCAGTATCGCGTCATTCTCGAGGTCGACCCGCGCCTGCAGCGCGACCCCTCCGACCTGCAGAACATCTATGTGCCGAGCGTCAACGGCGGCGCACAGGTACCGCTGACCGGCATCATACGCATTGCACACGGCACGTCGCCGCTGGTGGTCAACCACCAGGGACCGTTCCCCGCCGTCACCTTGAGCTATAACCTCGCTCCGGGGAACACGCTCGATCAGGCATTGCGGGACATCGATCAGGCGATGGCCGAAATGCACGTCCCCGCCGGGCTGCGTGGCGAGACGGCCGGCGATGCCCGCGCCTTCGCCGAGCAGGCCTCGCAACAGCCGCTGCTGATCCTCGCCGCCCTGATCGCCGTCTACATCGTGCTCGGCGTTCTGTATGAGAGCTTGGCGCATCCGCTGACGATCATCTCGACGCTGCCCTCGGCGGGGCTCGGGGCGCTTCTGGCGCTCTACGGGGCCGGCATGGAGCTGTCGATGACGGCCCTGATCGGCGTCATCCTGCTCATCGGCATCGTGAAGAAGAACGGCATCATGTTGGTGGACTTCGCCCTCGACGGCGAGCGCCAACGCGGACTGAAACCCGCGGTCGCCATCTACGAGGCGTGCCTGGTGCGCTTCCGTCCCATCCTCATGACCACGCTCGCGGCGCTGCTCGGTGCCATCCCCTTGGCGATCGCCGTAGGCCCCGGCTCGGAGATCCGCCGGCCGCTCGGCATCACCATCATCGGCGGCCTGATCGTCTCCCAGATGCTCACCTTGTATACGACACCGGTGATCTACCTGCTGCTCGACCGGTTGCACCGCCGTCTCGGCGGCGCCGCTCGTCCAGAGGCGGATGCCATCGCGACGGGCGAGCCTTCCGTGCAGCCACGCTGATCGGCTCAGGCGGCCGGGGCAATCACGCGGCTGAGCAGTCCCGTCTCCAGCCACGTTTTCAGAATGCCCGCTGCCCGCGCCGGCGCCGTCTCGGCCATGTCGAACACCGCCATCATCTGGCAGACGTCGCCGAAATTGGTGCCTTCCGCGGTCAGCTGCCACATCATTGCCTCCTCGGCGGAGAGCTCGCGGAACATCGCCGTGGCGCCCTGCCGCCAGACTAGGATTCGCACCGGGGCGGGAAGCACTACAGGCACCGGCGGCTCGGCATCTGCCTTCAGCGCCATCCATATGGCGCCGGCATTGGTCGAGGCTTCGAGACAGATCGCCGACGGGTGCACGACAAAGGCGAGCTCCGACCAGGCGCCGACGGGAATGGCGGCGAGATCGCAGACGCCGAGCGCCACCGCATCGTCCGCGTCGAATGCATCGTTGAGCGCCCGCTCGAGCGCAGCAAGCTCGGCCAGCACGGGCTGTTGCGCAAAGGGCGCCGTCGTGCGCAGGAACTCCGGCAGCCGGTGCGAGAACCAGCGCGCATTGGGGTTATGCGAGGGATTGGCAGCGATGTAGCCGCGCGCCATGGCGGCAAATTCGAGCTCTCCCAAATAGCGGCGCAAATGCTCGTGATCGTTGCCGACCACGTCGATCAAGCGCAGCACGTAGGCGTCGCGGTAGACCTTGAGAAGATTGTCTTTCGACTCGCGTGCACCGTCAGTGAGATTCTCGAGGATGGCGTCGTTGTCCTCGAGGATGGCGCGCTGGAACCGGTCCTGAAAGTCTTTGAGCTTCAATGGTATCTCCAGCTGGGCGCCGGCGCTCAGGCGGCAGGGTGCGCAACAGCTGGCCCGAGAACCGCGCCGGCGATCGAGCGCGCGTGCCCCAGCTCCTGCATCAGCTCTGGGAGCGGCGGGATATGATCGTCACGCTCGATCATCGTCGACACCGGGCCGAAACGGCGCAGCGCCGCCGCGTAAAGATCCCATACCTCGCCGCGCACCGGATGATCATGCGTGTCGACGACATAGTTCACCATGTCGCTGTGCCCGGCGAGATGAAACTGGATGACTCTGTCGGCTGGGATGCCGTTGAGGAAATCCATCGCGTCATAGCCGTGGTTGAAGGCGCTTACGTAGACGTTGTTGACATCGAACAAGAGCCAGCAGCCCGTGCGGCGCGCCAATTCGGAGATGAACTCCCACTCCGACATCTCCGAGCGGTTGAATTGCACGTAGGTGGATACGTTCTCCAGGCACAGGGCGCGGCCGATGCGCTCCTGAACGTGGTGGACGCGCGCGACGACATGATCGAGCGCTTCACGCGTGTAAGGGATGGGAAGCAGATCGTGCAGATTGACACCGTGCACGCCGGTCCAGCACAGGTGGTCGGAAATCCATTTTGGCTCGACGCGCTTGGCCAACGCTACGAGACCATCGAGATAATCCTCATCGAACGGCGCCGTGGAGGCTATTGACATCGACACGCCGTGCATGACGACGGGGTAGCGCGCGGCGATGCGGTCGAGAATGGCAAGCGGCTGGCCGCCGCGAACCATGAAGTTTTCGGAGATGACCTCGAACCAGTCGATCTCCGGGTCGCCATCGAGAATGTCGGCATAGTGCTGCGTGCGCAGACCGAGACCGAAGCCGAGGTATGGCGGCTTGGCAGCGGCCGAAGGTTGAGCTGGGCAGCCCGCCGTTGCCGACGTTGAACCCTCTGTCATGCGAATGCCCATGGCGGCCCAGCTCCCTGTTTCCTGCTGCCGGGATTAGCTCTTCATCGGCTCGAACTTGGCGCCTTCAACCTTCTCGCATTCTTCCTTGGTCATCTCGGTGAAGCCTTTGCCCTTGCAGGCGTTCTGTCCGGCGCAGGCATTAGCTGCAGTCTTGCAGGCACTCTGCCCCTTGCAGGCATTGGCTCCCATGCAGTGTCCCTTTTCGCCGGCGGCCATCTGCATCGGGGCGCTAACCGCCGTGCCGGCGATCAGCAGGGCAGCGGCAGCGGCGGCAATAGCTGCACCTGAGTTGATATCGATCTTCATGTTGGTTCTCCGATCCTGACGAGAAGTTGCACTATGCGGTCAAAAAGCGACCGGTGTGCGGAGCCGATAATGCTTCGAATCCCCACATCGTTGCCCAAGCCGCCGCTGCCTGATACGGAAGTTCAGGCGGGAGAGTTTCGAGATCACGATCTTGTGTTGACTTGGCAAGTGAACAGGCCTTGAAGACCGAAAATCCGCCTCCCGTGTAACGCCACGGCATCGAAGGGCGAACAGCTTACGAGGAGCTTAGTGGCTCAAGCGCAACGTGAGGAGGAGTGGGCTGCCCTGATGCGGGCGGCGATGGAGGGCGACGGAGCGGCCTATCGGACGCTGCTTCTTTCGCTGTCCCACAGCCTGCGTTCGGCGGTGCGCCGGGGTTTCTCCCAAGCCGGCGCCCCGCTCGGCGATGTCGAAGATGTCGTCCAGGAGACCTTGCTGGCACTGCATCTCAAGCGCAATACGTGGGATCCGTCCCAGCCGCTCGGCCCGTGGGTCCGCGCGATTGCCCGTCACAAGCTGATTGACGCACTGCGTCGGCGCGGACGTCGCATCCAGGTTCCCATCGAAAGCGTTCTCGATACCTTGGCCGTCGAGGAGGACAACAGTGGTGTGGACCGACATGATGCCGAACGGCTCGTCGCGGGGTTGCGCGGGCGCCAGCGTGACGTCGTGCGCGCCATCAGTCTCGAGGGGCAGTCGATCCGCGAGGTGGCCCAACGCTTACAGATGAAGGAAGTCGCGGTGCGCGTTGCGCTGCATCGCGGCCTCAAGGCGCTCGGCGCCCTACACCGGAAAGACGAAGACGAATGAAGACCGACGACCTGATCTCTGCCATTGCAGCCGATGCCGCGGCGCCACGTGCGCCCATCGGCCGAACCGTATGCCTCGGTGCCGGGCTGGCGGTTGTCACTGCGGCCATCGTGTTTGCCGCTCTGCTGCCGATGCGTCCGGATATGGCAGTAGCGCTCGGTGATGCGCACTTTCTCTTCAAGTGGGCGTTCACACTGACCTTGCTGTTGACGGCCATGGCGCTGATCATGCGACTGGCGCGCCCAGAGAAGGTACCCGGGCTTCAATTGCTCATACTGCTTGCGGCACCCCTGGTGCTCGCCCTGGGGGTCGCCAGCGAGTTGCTTGCACTGCCCTCATCCGAGTGGATGCCGACGATGGTCGGAACGAACGCTTGGGGCTGCATGATCTTCATCCCAATCCTGTCGGCCGTGCCGCTTGTGGTACTGATCATTGCCCTGCGGCAAGGCGCACCGGCACGCCCGGCGCTCACCGGTGCCGTGGCTGGCCTCGCCGCGGCCGGCATGGCGGCGACCTTCTATGCGATGCACTGCCAGAACGACAGCCCACTGTTCCTCGCTGCCTGGTACGTATTGGCCACGGCCATAGTGGTAACCGCCGGATCCCTGCTCGGCGCGCGGCTGCTGCGCTGGTAACGGCAGTCGCCATTCCCGATTGAGCCAGTTAGCGGAGCCCGCTAGGCTCGCTTCCGTAAAGGAAGACCGACGGGACCGGGGAACGCCATATGACGCGAGCAGAACTCGAGACGGTGTGGGCGCAGCGCCTGCTGGGCGTGCTGCGCATCGTGGCGGCCATCCTTTTCATTGAGCACGGCACGCAGAAGCTGCTGGGCTTCCCGCCCTCCGAGCGCCCCATGCCGGAGCTGTTCACGCTGCTATGGTTCGCCGGCTTCCTCGAGCTGGTCGGCGGGCTGCTCGTCTTGCTCGGTCTGTTCACCCGCCCGGTCGCCTTCGTCCTGAGCGGCCAAATGGCCGTTGCCTATTGGATGGCGCACGCCCCGCAGAGCCCCTTTCCGGCCCTCAACGGCGGCGATGCGGCGATCCTCTTTTGCTTCATCTTCCTTTACCTGGTGGCAGCGGGCCCCGGCGCCTTCAGCATTGATGCCGCCCGCGACGGAAAAGCCGTAGCCTGAACGTTCAATAGCGCGCCCAGGCGTCCGTATTGGCGGGGCGAAACCAGCGTCTCCGGGCACTCCAATCCAAACTTGGGGCGCTCGCAAACTCGCTTGAAAGACAGCGATATGCATGCCGATTTACCTTTGACCGGGTAAGCTGGCCGGGCCTTAACCGCTACACGCGGTTCACCGTGGCTGCGCGATGCGGCGCGCAGCGCAAGTTCGAGAGCTGTAATGCGTCCGAGCTATATCGTTCTGGCCCTCGTTGTGGCCGCCGCAGCGATCGTGGCGGCACTCGGGCCGATGCGCGGGCGCAGCATCGAAGCCGGTATCGAGGATCTGCGCGGCGCTTTCAAATCGACCTTGGCTCGCCTCGGCGGCGGGGCCGCAAGATCGACAGGCTCGCCGCCAGCGATGCAACCTCCCGAGCTAACGGTCAGCCGCCCCGCCAGCCGCAACGTCATCGAATGGGACGAGTACACCGGCCGCTTCGACGCTGTGGAGGCGGTCGATGTGCGCGCGCGCGTTTCCGGCTACCTAACCGAAGTGAAGTTCACCGACGGCGAAGACGTGAAGGCCGGCGACCTTCTATTCACGATCGACCCGCGTCCCTTTGAGCGCGCACTCGATCAGGCCAAGGCGCAACTCAACCAGGCCAAAGTGAGCGTCAGCAATGCCAAGCTGGACGTGGAGCGCGGCCGGCCACTCTTGAAGAGCGAGCACATCTCCAAGAAGGCATTCGATGATCGCGAGAACCTGCTACGCGACGCCGAGGCGCTGGTGAAGATTGCCGAAGCACGCGTCAAGGCGGCGGAGCTGGAGTTGAGCTTCTGCCGTATCACGGCGCCGATCTCGGGGCGCATCAGCCGCACGCTGGTGACACCCGGTAACTTCGTCAGCGGCGGGGGAACCGACCGCGCCTCCACCATCCTCACCACCATCGTCAAGCAGGACCCGATCTACATCTACTTCGACGTCAGCGAGAACAATGCGCTGAAATACCAGCGCATCTCGCAATCGAGCGGCAAGGGCGCCAGCGGCATCATCGGCGCCGCCGTCGGCATCGGGCTGCCCGACGAGAGCGGCTTTCCGCACGATGCCAAGCTCGACTTCCTCGAGAACCGGCTCGACCAGGACACCGGAACGCTGCGCGCCAGAGCCATCCTGCCCAACCATGACCGCTTCTTCTCGCCGGGCATGTTCGCGCGTGTGCGCCTGCAGGGTTCGCCGGAATATACCGCGCTGCTGCTGCCCGACGAGGCGATCGGCACCGACCAGGCCAACCGCTTCGTCTACGTCGTCGGCGACGACAACATTCCGGTCCGGCGCACGGTCGAGCTCGGGCCGATCGATGGCGGCCTGCGCGTGATCCGCAAGGGCCTCGACCCCGGCGACTGGGTAATTCTGCGCGGCCAGCAGCGCGTGAAGGAGGGGCATAAGATCGTGCCGCGCCGCGCCCCGCTCACGGTATCGGATGCAGCAAGCGACGCCGGCGCGCAGACCAAGCCTTGAGGCAGCGGGCACACCATGCGCTTTAGCCATTTCTTCATCGCCCGCCCGATCTTTGCTTCGGTCATCTCGTTGGTCATTCTGATCGTCGGCTCGATCGCCTATCTGACGCTGCCCGTTGCGCAGTTCCCCGAGATCGTTCCGCCCACGATATCGGTCAACGCCTCCTATCCCGGCGCCAACGCCGTCACGGTCGCTGATACCGTTGCCTCGGTCATCGAGCAGGAGGTGAACGGCGTCGAGGACATGATCTACATGTATTCCCAGTCGACCGACGACGGGAACATGCAGCTCAGCGTTACCTTCGATATCGGCACCGACATCGATAAGGCTCAGGTGCTGGTGCAGAACCGCGTCTCGGCGGCAGAGCCGCGCCTGCCGGAGGAAGTGCGCCGCAACGGCATCACCGTCAACAAGCGAACGCCCGACCTTCTATTGGTCGTGCACCTCGTCTCCCCCAACGGAACCTATGACCAGGTCTATACCTCCAATTACGCGCTGCTCAACGTGCGCGACGAGCTGGCGCGCATTCCCGGCGTCGGGGAGGTCTCCCTGTTCGGCGCGCGCGAATATTCGATGCGCATCTGGCTCGATCCGGAACGTATCGCACTGCGCGGCATGACCGCTGACGAGGTGCTCGCCGCCCTGCGCGCGCAGAATCTGCAGGTCGCCGGCGGCGCGCTCGGCCAGCCGCCGCAGCCCGACATGGGTGCCTTCCAGCTCTCTCTGCAGCTAAAAGGGCGACTTCTGCAGCCAAGCGAGTTCGAGAACATCGTGTTGAAGACCGGCCAGGATGGCCGCGTCGTGCGCGTGAAGGACGTCGGCCGCGTCGAGCTCGGCGCCTTGAACTACACGACCTACGGCTATCAGGACGCTTACCCGGCAACGGTGCTGATCGTCACGCAGCAGCCCGGCTCCAACGCCATCGACACGGCAAACGCCATCAAAGCCGAGATGCAGCGCATCTCGCAGCGATTCCCCAAGGACCTCGAATACCGCATCATCTATAACCCGACGGATTTCATCGAGTACTCCATCGCCGAGCTGTACATCACCATCCTCGAGGCGGTGGCCTTGGTCGTCATCGTCGTGCTGCTGTTTCTGCAAACGTGGCGGGCGACGATCATCCCCCTTGTCACGATCCCCGTATCGCTGATCGGCACTTTCGCGGTGATGCAGGCACTCGGCTTCTCCATCAACATGCTGACGCTGTTCGGCCTGGTGCTCGCTGTCGGCATCGTCGTCGACGACGCCATCGTCGTGGTCGAGAATGTCGAGCGCAAGCTGCGCGATGGCCTGCGGCCGGTCGAGGCGGCGCGCGTGACGATGGACGAGGTCGGCACGGCGTTGATCGCCATTGCCCTGGTGCTCACGGCCGTGTTCGTGCCGACGGCCTTCATCGGCGGCATCACCGGACAGTTCTACCGACAGTTCGCCGTCACGGTGGCGACGGCGACGATCATCTCGGCCTTCAACTCGCTCACCTTGAGCCCGGCTCTGTGCGCGACCCTGTTGAAGCCGCACGATGCGCACCGCAATGAAAGTCTGCTGATGCGGCCGGTGCACACCGGCTTCCGGCTGTTCAACCGCGGCTTCGACAAGCTGGCGCTCGGGTACGGTGCACTCGTGCAACGGGTGATCGCGGTGGCACCGCTCATGCTGGCGGCCTACGCTCTGCTGCTCGGCGCAGCCGGCTGGCTCTTGATGCACACGCCGGCCGGCTTCATCCCAAAGATGGATCGCGGCCTGCTCATCGTTTCGTTGCAACTCCCGCAGGGGGCCTCGCTGGCGCGCACCGATGAGGTCGTCCGGCGCGCCAACGCCATGATCATGGAGGTCCCCGGCGTCGCCCATACATCCGCCTACACAGGGCGCTCCGGGTCGACCTTCTCCAACGCGGCAAACGCGGGCGCGATCTTTGTCGTTGTCGACGAGCCGGCCAAACGGCTCCCGAAGGGGCTGACGGTAGAAAAGATCTCCGAGCTCGTTACGGCGCGCCTCAACGGCATCGAGGAATCGAAGACCGCGGTGTTCATCCCGCCGCCGGTGCGCGGCATGGGCGGCCAGACCGGCTTCTCGATGCGGCTGCAGAACCGCGCCAACCTCAGCCCGAGAGAGTTCGAGAAGATCGCCAACGACTTCATCGCCGCCGCCAACGAAACGCCCGGCATCAAGAACGTGTTCACCACCTTCTCCACGGGGACGCCACAGCTGTACGTAGATGTCGACCGCGACAAAGCGCAGATGCTGAAGGTGCCGCTGGAATCCATCTTCGAGGCGCTGCGCGTCTATCTCGGCTCGGCCTACGTCAACGACTTCAACATGTTCGGCCGCACCTACCGCGTGACGGCACAGGCAGACTCCGCATTTCGCGTGCAGCCCGACAACGTGGCGCGCATCCGCGTGCGCAACGAGATGGGGCAGATGGTGCCGCTGGGCAATCTCGTCACCTTCCGCAACATTGCCGGCCCCGACCGCATGCCGCGCTACAATCTGTTCCCCACCATCGAGGTGAACGGCGCCATGGAGCCGGGCATCAGCACCGGTCAGGCACTGCAGCTCATCGCCGATCTCGCCAAGCGCGAGCTGCCCGACGGCGTGACC
Organism: Hyphomicrobium sp.; assembly: GCF_009026145.1. Classification (GTDB taxonomy): domain Bacteria; phylum Pseudomonadota; class Alphaproteobacteria; order Rhizobiales; family Hyphomicrobiaceae; genus Hyphomicrobium_A. The sequence goes on along the minus strand of NZ_WBUE01000005.1, from coordinate 158,903 downwards.
TACGAATGGACCGACTTGTCCTATCAGGAGGCGAAGGCCGGCAGCACCGGCTACTACATCTTCGCTTTGTCGGTCGTGTTCGTCTTTTTGGCGTTGGCGGCGCAGTTCGAGAGCTGGTCGCTGCCGCTCGCCATCATCCTCATTGTGCCGATGTGCCTCTTGAGCGCGCTGTTCGGCGTCAGCTTGCACGGGCAGGATATCAACATCCTCACCCAGATCGGCTTCATCGTGCTCATCGGGTTGGCGGCCAAGAATGCGATCCTGATCGTCGAGTTTGCGCGCCAGCTCGAGGACCGCGGGCGCGATACCGTGTCGGCGGCGGTCGAGGCCGCCAAGCTCCGCCTGCGACCCATACTCATGACCTCGCTCGCTTTCACGCTCGGTGTCGTGCCGCTCTATATCGCGACCGGCGCCGGCGCCGAGATGCGCATCGCGCTCGGCACCGGCGTGTTCTGGGGCATGATCGGCGTGACGCTGTTCGGCCTCGTCTTCACGCCGGTCTTCTACGTGGTGATCCGGCGCCTTTCGACGCGCCGCCGCGGCACCACCGGTGTCACCGCGCCAGCGGAGTGACGGCTCAACCCAGGCGTCGCGATGGCTCGGCATAGAACAGCCGCTTCGCGATCTCGGTCACCGCAGCATACAGCGCGACGATGGCAAGAGCCGACAACAGCAGATGTGCGGGAAGAGGAACGAAGCCGAAGCCGCGCGCGGCGAAGTCCACGAACGGTAGGCAGACAGCGATCACCGAGATGGTCGCCGCCGAAGCCACCAGCAGGCGGCTGGGACGGCTCTGCCAGACCGGCAGATGGGTCCGCAACACGAGCAGCGCGGCGAGCTCGGTCAGCAGCGAAACGACGAACCAGGTTGTCTGAAACAGCGGCTCTGATGCGTCGAACACCTCGAGCAGCAACGCGAAAGTGAGCAGATCGAACGCCGTGCTCATGAGGCCGAATACCAGCATGAACCTCCGAATGCTGCCGATGTCCCAGCGCTGCGCATGCTGAGTTGCTCCGCGGTCGACGTTGTCCGTCGAAAGCGCCACCGCGGGGATGTCCGACAAAAAGTTGTTCATGAGTATCTGCTTGGCCAGCAACGGCAGGAACGGCACGATCAGCGTCCCCAACGCCATGCTGATCATGTTGCCGAAGTTGGCGCTGGTAGTAATGGCGACGTACTTGAAGGTATTGGCGAAGGTGCGCCGGCCATCGAGCACGCCGACTCTCAGAACATTCAGGTCGCGCTGCAGAAGAACGATGTCGGCGCTTTCACGCGCCACGTCCACGGCCTGATCGACGGAGATGGCGACATCGGCAACGTGCATGGCGGGCGCATCGTTGATGCCATCCCCCATGTACCCGACGGCATGGCCGCGGTGCTGAAGAGCGCGCACGATCCGTTCTTTCTGCTGCGGGTCGAGCTCGGCGAATACATCCGTCGTCTCGGCAAGGTGCCACAACGCTTCGTCGTTCGTCTCGGTGAGTTGTCGTCCCGTCAGTATGCGTGCGCCGCCGAGCCCGATCGACTTGGCGACGTGCTCCGCGACATGACGGTTATCGCCGGTGATGATCTTGACGCCTATGCCCAGCCGCGAAAGGTCGGTGAGCGCGTCCTGAATGTCCTCTTTCAGGGGGTCGAAGAAGAGCAGAAAGCCTTCAAACGTCATGTCGCTCTCATCGGCCCGGGTGTAGGCGGGCTGTGCCTGTATGCGCCGGCTGGCCAGGCCGAGCACGCGGTAGCCCTCGGCGCCTCGCGCCTCGTAAAGGGCTTGCAGCCCAGCGAGCAGCGCCGCATCGAATTCGCGGCCGACAGGGCGGCCTGCCACTTCCTTGCAACAGGAAATCACGTTGTCGAAAGCACCCTTGGTGAGCATCAAATGCGTGCCGTCGGGCTTGCCGTCGTCGACGACGATGGTGAGACGCTTGCGTAGGAAGTCGTAGGGTATCTCGTCGACCTTGCGCACATCGCTCGTTCCGACCCCACGCCGCCGCGCTTTTTCGACGATGGCCGCATCGAGCGGGTTCTCGATGCCAGTCTCCAGGCAAGAGTTGATAGCGGCGTAGCGGAAGACGAGGTCGGATGGCGAGCCCCCCGGATCGAGGCTCGAGGTCAACTCGACCACTCCGCGCGTCAGCGTCCCCGTCTTGTCGGTGCAAAGTACGTCGATGCTGCCGAGATTCTCGATTGCCTCCAGCCGGCGCACGATGACACCGCGCTTGCTCATGCGCCGGGCTCCGGCCGACAACGTCACGCTGACGATTGCCGGCAGAAGTTCCGGGGTGAGTCCGACCGCAAGCGCCACGGCGAACAGCAGCGAGGCAACCAGGGGGCGGTCGAGCAGTAGGTTCACAGTGATGACGAAAATAACGATGCCAGTCATGATGCGCGTCAGCATGTAGCCGAAGCGGCGTACGCCCCGTTCGAAGTCCGTCACCGGCTCGGCATCGGCGAGGCGCCCCGCGATGGCAGCGAACTCGGTGTTTCGCCCGGTGCGCGTCACCAACACCCGGGCGGTTCCACTGCGCACCGAAGAGCCGAGAAAGACCGCGTTGCTGCGCTGCTGCAGCGCCGAATTCGGAACGCTGAGACCAGGTGCCTTTTCGACTGGGAACGATTCGCCCGTCAGCGCTGCCTGGGAGACAAGAAAATCGCGCGCGGCGATAACGACACCGTCGGCCGGAACGATATTGCCGGCCGACAGCAGGAGCACGTCACCCGGCACGACCTTGCGCGACTCGATCGTGCACGTTCGGCCACCACGCAGCACCTTGACGCGCAGCGCCAGCCTGTCGCGCAATCGCTTCAGCGCTTCGGAGGCGCGGTATTCCTGCGCAAATCCGAGCAGCGTGCTGCCAAAGACGATGGCAAGGATGAGCAACGCATCCGTCCAATCGCCGAGGGCCAGGGAGACCAACGCGCCAAAGATGAGGATGAGGACCAGCGGGCTCTGGTATTGGCGGAAAAGGAGGGCGGCCACGCCGGCGCTCCTTTGCTCAGCTACGCGGTTCTCGCCGAACCGGACAACACGCCGTATTGCATCTTCCTGTGCCAGCCCGGAACCGGAGGTGGCGAGCTCCGCGAACAGCTCCGCCTGGCTCTGCGACCAATAGGGCTTCGTGGGACGGCGAGATGTCATTGGTCGGCACCCGGAGCAGCCTCGCAATCAAGGCTGAAAATAGCCACTCACGCCCCAGCCCCTTTGTCCGAGGTCAACGGCGCAGGATCAGCGTCCCCATGTCGATGCGCTGCTGCCAGCCGTGGCGCTCGAGCTCGGGGTCGAGATGCTCCTCGGCGGGCCAGCCGATGCACAGATAGGCGACGAGCTTCCAGGCTTCCGGCACGTCGAGCATGGCAGTGATGGCATCCGGCTCGATGATCGACACCCAGCCGACCCCGAGCCCATGCGCGCGCGCGGCGAGCCACAGCGTCTGAATGGCGCCGACGACGGAATAGCGCAGCGTCTCCGGCATGGTGCGGCTGCCGAGGCCGGCACCCGCTGCCGTATCCTCGTCGGCCAATACGGCGAGATGCACGGGCGCGGCTTCCAGGCCTTCCAGCTTCAGCTTGGCATAGAGGCCGCGCCGCTCTCCGGCATAAGCTGTCAGCGCCTCGGCATTGGCGCGGGCGAAAGAGGCGCGCACGGCGTCCCGCCGCTCTGCGTTTTCCACCAACACGAAACGCCATGGCTGGCTGAAACCGACCGAAGGCGAGCGCGCCGCCAGCTCGATCAGCGATAGGACGAGGGCCGGATCGACGGGGTCGGGCCTGAAGCGGCGCACGTCGCGCCGCCAGTGGATGAGATCGCGCAAGCAGGCGCGGAAGGCCTCATCGAAACGCGGCGGCGTGCCTGTGCGATCGCCGGTCATGACGCGGCGTCGATGACGTGAAAGAAGGTGCCGGTGACGGCGCCGCGGCGCGAGCCTTGCTCGGCCACGGGCGTCCCCGCGCCATCGCAAATTTCGGCGAGCGGCTCGTCCGGGTTGGCCAGCAGGCTTGCGAAGTGGAACTCGTGCCCGACGAGTTCGGCGCCCGATGCGTGCAGGCGTGCGCGCCGGTAGCCGAGATGCATGCGCGGCGAGGCGAACGAGGTTTCGGCGCCGAGCAGCCCAAGCATTTCGTGGCGTGCGCCCTTCGAATCCTCCAAGCCAGTCCCCAGCACCATGTAGCCGCCGCATTCGCCGTGGATCGCCACCCCGCGCGCGGCGGCAGCGTGCATGCCGGTGCGAAAGCGCTGCGCTTGGGCGATGGCTTCCGCATGCAGCTCAGGGTAGCCGCCGGGGAGCCAGACCGCGTCGCAATCGGCTGCCGGCGTTTCATCGGCGAGCGGCGAGAACGGGACGATCTCGGCCCCCGCTCGGCGCCAGCCGGCGAGGATATGCGCGTACGTGAAGGAGAAGGCGCGGTCCTGAGCGAGTGCAATACGCTGACCCGGCGGGGGCAGCCCCGTTGGCTCAGCGGTTGGTGCGAGGCGCAGCGGGCGCGCGGAGGCAAGCAGCGCTTCGAGGTCGATACCCTGGCTTATCGTATCGGCGATAACGTCGAGACGCTGATCGAGTGTCAACGTCTCGTCAGCCTGCACCAGGCCGAGATGGCGCTCGGGCATCACCACGCCGGAGCGCCGCTGCACCGCCCCGAGGACCGGCATGCCGATGCGGGCCATCGGCGCGGCGATCAGCGCCGCATGCCCCGGACCGCCGACCATGTTGAGTATGACGCCGGCGAACGCGACGTCGCGGCGGTAGGTCTTCAGACCGAGAGCCACGGCCGCGGCGGTTTCCGCCTGCGCGCCGACGTCGAGCACCAACACGACCGGCCAGCCGGTGAGCGCTGCCAGATCGCCGGTAGAGCCATCGCCGCACGCTCCGCGCGTGCCGGCGCCGTCGAACAGGCCCATCACGCCTTCGGCGAGGCAGACTTCAGCCCCGACCGCCGTGCTGTGCAGCAGGTGCGCAATGAAGTGCCGGCGCATGGCCCAGGTGTCGAGATTGAAGCTCGTGCGCCCGGCGGCGGCGCTGTGGAAGCCCGTATCGATATAGTCGGGGCCGCACTTATAGGGCTGCACGGCGACGCCGCGGCGGCGCAGGGCGCGCAATAGGCCGAGGGTCACCGTCGTCTTGCCGACGCCCGATGCGGGCGCCGCGATGATCAGGCCGCGCGGGATGGCGGACATCGGCTGTGGCCCGGATGGTGCGGCACCAAAGGCCTAAGCCCCGGAGCCGGTTGCGCAACTGCTCATTCCCCTTGCGGGGAGGCGTGGCCGGTTTGATAAGAGTTGGCCACTTCCCCCGTCAACCGAATTTGCCCCCATGACCGACGCGCCGTTGCCCCGTCTGACCCTGGTGCTCGGCGGCGCGCGCTCGGGCAAAAGCCGCTACGCCGAGGAGCTTGTGTTGCGCGCTGACCCGCCGTGGACCTATGTGGCGACGGCGGAAGCTCTGGACGACGAAATGCGCGAGCGCATCGCCCATCACCGCGACCGCCGCGGCGCGGATTGGCACACGCTCGACGCACCGCTCGACTTGTTGGGCGCCATTGGCGGGCTCCCGGGGGCGGCGCTCATCGATTGCCTGACGCTGTGGTTGAGCAATGTGATGTTCGCCGGGCGCGACGTCGAGGTGGAAAGTGAACGGCTGCTGGCCGCGCTGGGGAGCGCCCCTGGCCCGCTCGTCGTCGTGTCGAACGAGGTTGGGCTCGGCATCGTGCCCGAGACGCCGCTCGGGCGCGCCTTTCGCGATGCGCAGGGCCGGCTCAATCAACGTGTCGCCGCGGCGGCCGACCGCGTCGTCTTTATGGCCGCCGGCCTACCCCTCAGCTTGAAGTAAGTCCGCCGGCTAGGCGCTGCCCTCGATGGCGTTCGGCGCGACGAGGCCGACGGCGACCGCCAGGCGATGTGTAATCAGCAGCCCCAGGAACGCGACGACCTCGACGAGGCTCACATAGGCGACGACGTCGGTGTTGAATGCGCCCTCGCCGTTGGTGAGAACAAGGCTTGCGGCATAGATGACTGCTTCATAGGCAAGGAAGGCGACGGGCAGTGACACGATGATAGCGATGAGCGCACCCATGGGAGCCAAGTAGGTGACCGCTGCGCGGGCCGCGTAGTAGGCGGCAACGGCGCCGAGACCCATGGCGAGGCCCCAATAGTAAGCCTGCGCCTCCATCGGGTAGCCGAGAACGGCGAAGCCATAGACCTGATTGGCGAGCCACACGGCGCCAATGAGCAAAAGGCCGTCGCGGCGGTCGGTGTCGAAAGCGGCGAGGGCGGCCAGCGCAGCAAAAGGAACGGCGCAGGCGAAAACGCCCGTCATCAAAAGGGTCGCCACCGTCAGCAGCCCGATCCACAACAGGCGGCGCTCGGCGCCATTGGCGGAAAATTGCATGTCCCGATCCCCTATCCCAGGCGTGAATGTGCGGCGCGCGACGCGCTCTCGGGCGGAAGCTATGCCATTCGCGCGGCGATGAGAAGGAGCAAGATCGTCTCGGTCACTTCGACGCTGGCGCCGAGGCAATCGCCCGTCAGTCCGCCGAGGCGATAGCGCCAGTAAGCGGCGATGGCCGGGATGACGACCAGGGCCCCGAGCAGGACGGGTGCGAAATAGGCGCTGAGCAGCGTCAGGACGGCCGCCTCGGCGGCCACGACGCGCGCGTCGATCTGCCAGGAAAAGCGCTCGCCCGACCCGGCTGCCAGCGGCGGTACCGCAAGACTCCACACCGGCGCCCCCAAGCGTGCCCAGGCAGCGACGAGTATTAGGGGGATAAGTGCCGGTGGGCTGGCGATCTGTGCGAGCAGCACCAGCTTGGCGATAAGCTGCAAGGTGATGGCCATGGCGCCGAAGGCGCCGATGTGCGGATCGCGCAGGATCTGCAGGAAGCGCTCCGGCGAGCGGTGGGCGCCGGCGAGCGCGTCGGCAACATCTCCGAGGCCGTCGAGGTGCAGACCGCCCGTCACCCACACCCAGGCGATGAGTGCCAGCAGCGCGCCGATCCAGGGCGAGGCGAGGGCGCCGAGCCACAGCGCGACGGCGAGGATGGCACCGACGATGATGCCGACAACGGGAAACCACAGCGCCGAACGCGAGAGATCGGCAGGGTCGAATACGTCGACGCGCGGCGCTGGCAAGCGCGTGAGGAACTGCAGCGCGTGGGAAAAGGAGCGGATCTGTGCGTTGACACTCATGGCTGCTCGACCTCGACGATCTCGCCCCATAGACCGGCGCGCGGATCGCGGCCGGCGCGCAGGGTAATGCGGGTGCCAGGATCGATCCTGAACGTCCAAAGATTGGCGAATGGTATGGCGCAAATAAGCGCGATGGCCGCGCGCATCGGCCCCGCGTGCGTGACGACGAGCAGGCTGGCGACCAGTGGCTCGCCGAGAAGACGGTCGATGGCGCGGGCGACACGCGCCTGCAGGCAACTCCAGCTTTCGCCGCCCGGCGCGCCAGAGGCGTCGGCCCGCTGGTAGAGCGCGGCGACAGCATCGGCCGTGGCAGCGTCGGCCTGCAGCTCGTCCAGTGCGCGACCGTCCCACGCGCCAAAGTCGAGCTCCGCCCAGTCGTTATCGACACGCAGCGCCACGCCGCGCGCAGATGCCAGTTGCGCCGCCGGCATGCGCGCGCGCTGGAGCGGCGATGAAACGATGGCGTCCCAGGCTCGCTCCGCCGTCTGCCGCTCGAATTGCCCCCATCCGGCTTCCGACAGTGGGGGATCGGTGCGGCCGAGCAGCCGCGCAGGCGTTTCCGTTTCGCCGTGTCGAATGAGATCGATGAGCGTCATGGCGCCGGGCCGGAGATGCGCGCCTCGGCAAACGTCGCCATTTGTGCGTGCAGCGCGCAAGCGAGCCGCAGGATCGGGAGCGCCAGCGCGGCGCCGGAGCCCTCGCCGAGCCGCAGCTTGAGATCGAGGATCGGCTCGGCAGCGAGCGCGTCGAGCACGAGGCGGTGGCCGCGTTCCAGCGAGCGGTGCGAGTAGATCAGCCACGGCGCGCACGACGGGTTGACCCCCACGGCTGCAAGCGCCGCCGCGGAGACGATGAACCCGTCGACCAGCACCGGCACGCGGGTCTGCGCCGCGGCGATCATGGCGCCGACCAGTGCAGCGATCTCCAGGCCGCCGACGCACGTGAGCACGCTGAGCGCGGACGGCGCACCGGCATCGAGGCCATGCTTGCTCAGCGCCACGTCTATGACGCGCGCCTTGCGGCTCATACCCTCGCTGTCGAGCCCGGTGCCGGCACCGACCAGATCCTGGGCGCGGGCGCCGAGCAGCGCGGTGGCGATGGCGGCGGCAGCGGTCGTGTTGCCGATCCCCATCTCGCCGAGTACGACGAGGTCGGCGCCCTCTCCGATGGCTCGCTGCACCGCGCGCCGCCCGGCTGCGAGCGCGAAACCCACCTCTTCGCTCGTCATCGCCGGCTCGCGCGAAAAATCGCGCGTGCCCCGGCGTGGCTTGTCAGTCGTCACACCGGAGATATCGGACGCGGCCAGGGTGCCGGCGTCAACGACAGTGAGCGAAACGCCGAGCTCGCGCGCCAGCACCGCTATCGCCGCTCCGCCGCTGGCGAAGTTGTGCAGCATCTGCACCGTCACATCTGCAGGGTAGGCGGAGACACCCTGCGCGGTGATGCCGTGATCGCCGGCGAACAGGACGATGGGCGCCGTCGTGGCACGCGGGCGGCCGGTTGCCTGCAGCGCCGCGAGGCGGATCGCCAGCGACTCCAGCACCCCCAGCGAGCCCGCCGGCTTGGTCAACGCATTCTGGCGCGCCTCGGCGGCCATGCGGTGCGCCGCCGAAGCCTCGGGGCAAGCGGTTTTGATCCAATCCATGTCCAAGCTGCCGTCACTCCCACCGTTCGACCGCGGCGCAGCATGATGACCGGGACGGGCGCGTCAAGGTGATTTGCCGGGCAAACGCTTCGGGGCGGGGCTGGCGCCGGCGACTCGCGCCGACCTAGGCGCTCAGCGCACGCTCTCTATGGATGAAGGCGCGCACCTGCGAGCCGTCCATCGGCCGCGCAAACAGATAGCCCTGCATGGTGTCGCACCCCATCGCCCGCAGCAGCGTCAACTGCGACCGCGTCTCGACGCCTTCGACGGTGACCTTGATCCCGAGGCTCTGGCCCAGGTGCGCGATGGTGCGCACGATCGCCATGTTGTCCGGATTGGTCTCCATGTCGCGCACGAAGGAGCGGTCCACCTTCAGCCGGTCGATGGGCAACTTCTTGAGGTGGGAGAGCGAAGCAAAGCCGGTACCAAAGTCGTCGAGAGCGATTTCGACGCCCAAATCGTGCAGCTCCTGCAGCGCAACCGCCACGCCGACCGCGCTGCGCCCCAGGAACACGCGTTCGGTGACCTCGATACACAGGCGCTCTGGGCGCACGCCGATTTCGCGCAGCTTGCTGCGCACGAGGTCGGAAAAGGTGCCCAAGGCAAAGTCGGCCGACGTGACATTGATGGCAATGCGGCCAAACTCAAGACCGCTGCGCTCCCATGCTGCCGCCTGCCGCACCGCCTGATCAATGACCCACTTGCCGACGTCGGCCGCCGACTTGGGATCGTCGAAGATCTCCTCGAAGTCCGACGGAGCAAGCAGGCCCCGCCGCGGATCGTTCCAGCGCAGCAGTGCCTCGAAGCAGACCGGCTGCGACCCCTCGAGCGAGACGATCGGCTGGTAGAGCAGCCCCAGCTCGCCGCCATTCAGCGCCCTTTGGATGTCACGATGCAGCTGGTACGCAGTCTCGAATGAGGCGCGCATCTCGGGAACGTAGAACTGGTAGCGGTCACGCCCCAGATCCTTGGCGCGATAGAGTGCCAGATCGGCATTCTTGAGCAGCTCGCTCACTCCCTTGGCGTCGGAAGGGAACAGACTAAGGCCTAGGCTTATGGTGCATCTATGCTGAACGCCGCCGAGTGTAATGGGGGGCTTCAGCGCGGCGAACATGGCGTCGATGGCGCAGCTCAGCGCCGACGGATCGCTGTGCATGGAAATGAGGACAGCGAACTCGTCACCGCCGAGTCGCGCCACACCGCCATACGGCGCCAGTGCTCCCTGCAGGCGCGCGCCGACCTCCTTCAACAGCTCGTCGCCTGCAGCGTGGCCGAGAATATCGTTGGTTTCCTTGAAACGGTCGACGTCGATCAGCCCGACGGCAAAGCGCTGATGGTTCTCCGCCGCCGAAACGAGCAGAGCCTCGAGCTGCTCGTTGAAGAGCAGGCGATTGGGCAATCCCGTGAGGCTGTCCTGCTTGGCGAGCTTCCACAGCTGCTGCTCGAGCCGTTTGCGCTCGGTGATCTCCTCGGTCAGCATCATCATGCCGCCGATGCTGTTATCCTCCAGATGCCAGGGGCGCACCTCCCAGCGGATGATGTTGATCGAGCCGTCGGCGCGCTTGAAGACCTCCTCGGGGGAGCTCTCGGTCGCGCCGCGCAGAATGCGCTGATGCTTCGCCTTCCAGTGATCGGGGATCTCCGGAAAGACCTCGTAGTGGCTGCGGCCGATGAGGGGCTTATCGGGCAAATTGTAGTCGTGCAGCCAGCGGTCGGTATAGGCGATGTAGCGCATGTTCGTATCGAACATGGCCACGGCCGCCGGCGCATGCTTAATGAAGGCCTGCAAGGTCGAGTGCGCCCGCTTGAGCTCGTTCTCGGCGCGCCGTCGATCGGTCACGTCGAGATAGGTATTGAGGTGCCCGCCGCCGTGGACCGGGACACAGGTTATCTCCAGCGTCCGCCCCGAAAACTCGTTGCGCTCCGTCGTTATGGGCACCGGACTGAGCAGCGTCTTGAGCCGGGTCGTCACCGCATCCTCGACCGGAAGCGGACCGTAGTCGCCGCGCTCGGCGCGGAAGCGGACCAAGGTTTCAAGCTTCGGCGCCGAGCCGGCGAACAGGGTGTCGGGAAGGTCGAGGAGCGTCCGATAGAGCCTGTTGCTGGCAATCAGCTTCAGCTCACGATCGATGAGCGCGATGCCACCAGGAAAATTGTCGATCATCGCCTGCAGCGACTGGGCCTGCTCGCGGATCGCTGTGATGTCAGTGCTGATCGTTATGAATTGCTCGATCTCGCCCTGCCGATTGAAGCGCGGAATGACGATCGACTCGAAGCACACGTCAGCCCCGTTCTTGGCGCGATCACAGAGCTCCCCGCGCCAGGTCTTACCTGCGTGCACGGTCTCCCACATCTCTTCGAGGGTCTCACTCATCCGCATGCCGGAGCTCAGGAGCTCGTAGTGCTGCCCGATGAGTTCGGATGCCTCGTAGCCAACCACCTTGCAGAAGCGGTCATTCACCTCGAGCAAGCGTCCATTCGGGTCGGTGACCGTGATGCAGAAGTGCTCCTCCAGGGCCTGCCGATAGCCATCGAGGCGATCGGAGGTGGGAGTGGCTGTGGCATCGGACGTGAGGCGCGCAACACCCGCAGCCCCCGCCGTCGGCGCGGTGCTTGGAGGTCGGTCTTCTGTCAGAGGGCGCAACAGCGTACGCCAGTCACCGACTATTTTGGACAGCACGCTGACGCTCCGGGCCCAATTGTGTGACAATTAGAGCCCGCAATCCTTAACCTGATCTTATCTATGCCGAGGACAGACACCCGGCGAACGCGCTACTGCGTCAAGCGTCAACGGCACGTCCATTCCGCCGAGCCGCTCAGCTCACCCCGCCCCACTGCAGCATGGCAGCGAGATAAGCGGCGTAGACGCCGAGCAAGATCGCGCCTCTCCATCTCCCGATGATGCCCGAAGCCGGCGGGAAGGTGAGCGCCAAGGCCGCAAGACCGAGAACGATCGCCGGCGCGACTTCCTGAATGCCTATGGTGATGGGGGCAATGCTCGCCGCCGTCCCGACGATCAGCAGCCCGTTGAAGATGTTGCTGCCGAGAATCGTCCCCAGCCCGATCTCCTCGTGCCCACGCAGGCCGGAGATGATCGCCGTGGCGAGCTCGGGCACCGACGTCCCCAGCGCGACGACCGTGGCGCCGATCAAGAACGCATCGACGCCCTGAGCCACTGCGATCCCCGTGGCGCCCGAAACGATCAGCCGTCCTGCAAGCACCAGCAGTGCCAGACCGGCAATGCCCTCGATGACCGCACGCGTCGGCTTGCGCTCGCCCAGCACCTCCGGTGCGCTGCTACGCTGCCGCCGCGCCTCGCGCACGACAGCGACGAGCCAGCCGGCAAAAAGGGCGAGCAGCACCAGCCCATCGAGGCGCGACAGCACGCCGTCGAGAAGCAGCACCGCGATAATCACCGGGACGATGAGCGCCACCGGAAAGTCGCGCCGGATCGCGTCGCGCGGCGCGGCGATCGGCACGATCAAAACGGCCACGGCCACGATCAGGGCCACATTGACGACGTTGCTGCCGAGCGCATCGCCGAGGGCGATCTGCGGCGTACCGGCCAGGGCCGCCGTCAACGACACCGTCAGCTCGGGGCTCGAGGTCGCGAAGGCTGCAATGGTGGCTGCGATGATGCCGGGGGAGATGCGCAGCGAGCTGGCGATGCCGACCGTGCCGCGCACGAACAGCTCGCCGCCACCCCCGGCACAGATCACACCAACAAGCAGCGCTAGATAGTCGTTCACCTCGTCCCCCAATGTCCAAGTCATGCCATAAGGCATGAGGCCTTCGCAGGCGCATCAAAGTGCCGTCAAAAGGCCCACAAGGCCAACCAATATGAGACTCGCGCCCAGACCGCATCCAGGTTGGACCAGCTTCTCGACAGAAGGGACCATCTGTGAAGGAATAATGGCTCGGCGATGAACGGGACTATGGTGAAGATCGCCCAGACCAGCACCATCGTGTACATCCACCAGAATGCTGGATCGGTGAAGCGGTCCCAGGCTGCGAGACGGTGGGTCATGTAGAGGCCGCTCGCTGCCGCAATCGGCGTTGAAGCGCGGGCCTGAAAAGCGAAGCGTCCCTCGATGGTCTGAAACAGATGCAGTCTGTCCGCCGCCGGTGCACTGCGTACTATGCCGGGAAGCACCACCAGCGTCACCATGGTGAGCCCGCCGACCTAGTGGATGATCGCGGGCACATGGATGGCGCGGGCCATGCTGATATCCCCCACGCGAACCTCATTCCTCGCCGCCAGAAACGTTTGGGCAGTCCAAGACGGCCGCTCGGTTAACCGAGGTCAATCGCCTCGTGACAGGACTGTGCCTGATCAGGGACGCGGTCGTCGACGGAGTGAGTGGCGACTTGCGCGAGATGCAAGGCTGATACTGCGGCGCATTTCATGATTTGCGGATCGGCGATTTCGCGGTCCCACACGAGGAAAGCGGGTAACCCCAATTGCTCGACGATTCCGCATGATTTCCATGAGTGGTGACTCATGAGGGATCTTCTTCGACTGGTCATCATGCTCTACCGGTTGAGGCCGCAGTGGCGCGGCGACCTGGCCAGCGTGCGGGCGCAGCAAACAAGGCGCTTGCGGCAGCTTCTCCTGCACGCCAAGCAGCACTCCCCATTCTACAGGCGACGCTTTGCGGGCATCGACGTCACGCAGTGCCGCCTGTCGGACCTGCCGACGTTGAGCAAGTCCGACATGATGGCGAGTTTCGATGACGTGGTGACGGACCGGCGGATCCAGCGGTGCGACGTGGAGCACCTCATCGCTGAGCCCGGCAATCTCGGCAGGCTGTACCTCGGCCGGTACGGCATCTGTCACACCTCGGGCAGCCAGGGCCAGCCGGCATTGATCGTGCAGGATAAGAAGGCTTTGATGCTCACGTTTGCCGTGCAGTTCGCGCGTGGTACAGCCGTGCAAAGCCGTTGGCTGCCCCATGTCGATCGTCTGTGGAATCCCGCACGCATGGCCGTAATCACTCAGCAGCCGGGGTTCTACCCGAGCGGAGCGGCGTTCGGCTACCTGCCGGCCGCAGCCAAACCCTTCTTCAAGGTCCTACACCTGTCGGTATTCGATCCGATGGAAGAGAACGTTGTCCGGCTCAATGCCTTTCAACCTGAGTTCATTACCGGCTACACGAGCTCGCTCGAAGCTCTCGCACGGGAAGAGAGTGCGGGGCGACTGCGCCTGCGCCAGACCGGATGTCTGAAGCAGATCACCAACATCAGCGAACCGTTGCCCGCATCGTCAGCAGCATGGCTCGAGACGGTGTTCGGCGTGCACGTCACGGACGAATACGCAATGGGTGAATGCCTGGCCTTAAGCTCTGGCTGTCCCCACTATTCCGGCTCGCACCTGAATGCCGACCTGGCGATCTTGGAGGTTGTCGATGAGAAGATGCGTCCCGTGCCCGATGGGGTGGCGGGCAGCAAGGTGCTCCTGACGAACCTCTATAACCGCGTGCAGCCTTTCATTCGCTACGAAGTCGACGACATAGTGACGATGAGCCCGACGCCATGCGCCTGCGGCAGCTGCCTGCCGCACATAAAGTCGGTCGAAGGTCGAAGCAAGGACAAACTCTGGATTGAGGTTGGCGGCCGCTATCGCGAGCTGCCATCCTACATCTTCCTCGTAGCGATGCACCACTACCTAGAGGTCGCCGAGCACCAAGTCCTGCAGACCGGATTTAACACGTTCGTGCTGCGGGCTGCGCCCCAGCCCAGCAAGGTCCTGTCCGCCGACAGGATGCGTGAGCTCGTGTTCCGTTCGCTCAAGTCCGAAGGCCTGGCGGACGTCGTTCGCGTGGACATCGAGATTGTCCCGCAAATTGCGAAAGGACCTTCGGGCAAGGTTGCCAGGGTGAGAAATTTATTCGGCGCGCCGCCGGTCGCACTGGACACGCAGCCAATGTGATAACAGCTCTATACTGGTTAAGACGCGCGGCGGTGCTCAGGACGCTGCTGCGGCAACTGCTTTGTGCACTGCGGCCGAGGGCGTTGATCTCATCGAAAGGTGAACCCGCCGCTGTCGGCTCTGAAATCAATGGCGAGACTCTGCCCGGGCCTGAGATCGGGCATCGTCCGATTCTCATAATCGAAGCCTTGCTCGCGGCCACTGTCGCGCATGCGCGCTTCGACCGTGTGGCGGCCGGCGGGCACAACGAACTTTTGATACGTGCGCGCAGGGCCGTCGCCCCAAAGTCCGGTCGGCTGCAGGACGGCGTCATAGATCGTGCGCCCATCAAGCAGGAGCTGCGCGCGGACCGACATGCGCTGACGCGCACACGTACTGGGACGGCGCTCACTCCCCTTCAGCTTGATGATCTCCTGATAGCTCAGTTTGCGGCACGCCTCCCGGTGGGCCGCGCCATGACTGAAGCTCAGCTTGATCTGGGCCGCATCCTGCGGGAACCCTGCATAGAACGGCCGGCTCGAGAGGTAGCCGATGGTGCACGCTACGAGGGCGTAGAAAAGCGCCTGGCCAATGAATTGCTGCGCCTTAAGCATCGACTGTGTCTTTCTCCTGCACCGTGCGCGGGGGCCGACGTATCGGCTCGTATGCCGGCTCGCTGGGCGGCATCGCAGCAAGCTCATCGGAGAACCGGCCGATGAGGGCCAAGAGCTTCTTGCGTCCGCGCCGTCCCACCCATGCCGTGCGGGTTCGCTCGAGCGGCACCCCGTTGCGCAAATATGGGTGCCGCTCCCGTGCAAGTCGGCGTTCCGTCCACTCGATACCGAACCGCGCGCGGCAGCCACATTCCGTGCACCCGGTTAGCACAACGCCGTCTGCCAAGCCCATGCTCAGCACATAGTCGATGAACGACGGCGCCAGTTGGCCGATGCAGTTGAGCGGCACCGACGCGGCAGTACCCGGGGGTAGCCCGTCGAGCGGCACCCCTGATGTGCAGCCGAACACGATGATGCGCCCCTTGCCCTGGAGCGTGGCAGCCGCCCGTTCGACGGCGCTGCGGACGCCGGCCGTCGTCAATTCTGGCAGATCGATTCCGGGACGGAGCTCAGTGCGCTTGCGGAAGGGCGTTGCTCTCGGGCAGGCACCGGCACAGATTCCGCACGCCACGCACAGGCTCGGGTCGACGACCGCTTGGGCTGCGAATGGCATGTCATCGCTCCGCTGACCCATCGCAATGGCAGTGTAGGGACAGTCATTGTAACAGCGGCGGCAGCCATTGCAGTTGGCAGGATCGACGACGGCCGCCTTCGGCTTCCTCAAGGGCGGCAGCCAGGGTAGGGCAACCACCATGATCAATATGGCCGCGGCGGCGCCCCAGGTCACCGGACCAGGCATCGTCTCGAGCAGGGGAAAGGCAGGGAGGTAGAACCAATCGAGCCCGACGGGACTGGGCACCTCGGAGAGATTGGCAGGGCCTTGGCTCACGGCCGGGTGCACAAGGCAAAGGACGAGGAGCGAGGCGAAGGTTCCGAAGGCGAGACCACGCGGAGGATTGATCCGCGGCTTGGCTATGCGCTGCAGATGAAGCCACAGGATCAGCAACGCAATCAGCGGCACCGCGATGTGGATGAACATCATCAGCGTGAAGAAGCGACTGTCCAGCATTTCGGGCGACAGGAAGTTCCTGGCAATGGGCGCCCCGAAGATGCGAAGCTGGTCGAGCCACTCGGTCGAAACGATCGCCACGTACTGGGCCAGCTTGTCCCAGACTAGCCAGTAGCCGCTGATGCCAGCCACGAAGACGAGCATCGCGACCGGGATACCCGTCACCCAACTGAACCATCGCACCCCGCGATACCGGTCAAGACCGAACTCGCGCAACACATGCAACAGCATGGTGAGAACGAGGCCATCCGACGCATACCTGTGCATGCTCCGCATTATGCCGGCCGCATACCACTGCTCTTGGGTGATGTACTCGACTGACCGATAAGCTTGTTCCACGCCGGTGTCGAAGAAGATGTAGAGGTATATCCCGCTCGCAGTGATCACCCAGTAGAACAGAAAGCTGAGCGCGCTGAGGTTCAGAAGCGGGTTCCACTGGGACGGAAAAACCTTGGCGAGGAGTGCTTCGCCCCCGTCGAAGACCGCCCGAACGGAGCGGCGCAGCGTATTGATCATGGCTCTCGCCTCGCCTGCGCCAAGGTGCGGCGCTGCTCGCGCAAGAGCACTGTCAAGATGAGAACCAGAGACCCCGCTCCGATGACGAGGCCTATTATGAGTGAGTAGTTGAAGTAGTAGCGGCCGGTCCGCGGGTTATAGATGGTGCAGAACAGCCGAATGCGATCCGCGATTCCCTCGAGCGAAGCCAGCGGATGGCGCCGGCCGAGAACCAAGTCCTTGAGCGGCTCGACGATGGCGGGCGGCGGAAATGTGCCGCCGTAGACCTGCTGATAGAGCTGGCCCTGCTGATCGACGACGCTGACTTGGGCCATGTGCTCGAAGGTTCCCGCAGCAGCAAAGAACGTGAATCCCACCGCTTCTGCCAGCCGATCAAGTGTTTCCTGGTCGCCAGCAAGAAACGACCAGTTGGGCAATTCCGCCTCATGCAGCCGGGCAAACGACCTCAACCGGGCGGGCGTATCGTTTCCGCTATCGAACCCAATGGTCACGACGTGGAAGCTGTCCTCCCCCAACGCTTCTTGGGCGGCCGCCACCGATGGGCGGAGACTATCGATCAGGGTCGGGCAGATGCTCGTGCAGCCCGTATAGAGCATGCTGATCAACAAAGGACGCCCTTGATAATCGGAGAGGCGCACGCGCCGCCCTTCCGTGTCGACGAAACTCAAATCGGGCAGCCGCACTCCCACCGCAGCCTGTGACAGTGTGAGCGCGTCAGCCTGGCTCACCCGCTCACCGGCGGCAACGGGCGAGATCAGCAGCACGGCGACCAGGAATGTCAGGCATCGGCTCATGAGCCTCACCCCTTGCTTGGGGCCGGCTTCGGCCTTTACCGCAGCAGCCACAGCTCTGAGAGGTACTTCCAGTTGACGAAGTAGTAGAGGGCGAACGCCGCAAAGAAGACCGCGATCAAGACGAAGGTCCCCGGCAGGCGCCATGTGCCGGCGCTGCCATAGGTGGCGATCTCATCCCCCACTTGCCGCGTGGTGACTGGGCCCAGGGCGGAGACCGCGTTTTGCGCGTCGACCCTCTTACCAAACAGCACGCTGCCCACGACGATTAGGACGAACAGCATGCCGCCGATCGTCGCCAGAATGGCCGAGATGCCGTTAAGACCCATCATCAGGAACGCCGCGCCTGGATAGTCGAAGTGGAGCGGCGCGTCGGTGAAAGTGATGTCCCAATGGCGACGGGCGACACCGAGCGTCCCTGCGCCCATCATGAAAAGACAGATGCCGAGGACGCCGATGCCAAAGAGATAGGGCTGGAGCTTGGCGAGTCGCGGCCAGATCACCTCGCGCTGGAAAATGAGCGGAAGCAGCAGGTACGTGATCGCCATAAAGGCCAGCGTCGTGCCCGCGACGACCGTTCCGTGGAAGTGGCCTGGAACATAAAGCGTATTGTGCATCATGATGTTGAGCTGCAGCGTGCCCATCACCACACCCGTAATGCCGCCAAGAACGCCGAACATCACGAGCGACAAGAACATGCCCGCGAAAGCAGGATTTCCCCACGGGGCCTTGCGCAGCCATTCGAATACGCCCTTGGTGTAGCCATTCTTGCGCTGCGCGGCCTCGATCGCGCCCGGCACCGTCATGCCGTGGATCAGACTGCCAAGCACCGCGAGGTACATCGCATACGACGTGTTGAAGATCTTCCATTCCGGGCTCAAGCCCGGGTCAACCAGCATGTGGTGCGCGGCCGCGAGCTGTAGAAAAAGGATGTAGAGGAAAAAGGCCGTGCGGCTGACCTTCTCCGACAGCGGCAGAGCGCCGACGGTGATCGCTGCAACAGCATACCAGACAGCCACTTGGGCCGAGACGTTGATCTGTTGGGACGCGTGCCCCATGGACCACCAGACAACCCGGTACATCACTGTATCGATGTGGGTGATGTAGCCGAGCGACCAGAGCCAGGTCGGGACCAGAATGATTGCACCGCTGGCGAGCGTGAAGATGGCAATGATGCATGCGGTGAGTGCACCAAAGGTGACGAGGGGAATCGAGCCTTCGTAGGTGCGCTCGTCCTTCGCGACGACTAGCGTGCCGAGAAAGATGAAGCATGCAACGAGAGCGCCAACCGCGAAAAGGATCAGGCCGAGATAGAAGTTGGGGTCGGCTTCCATCGGCGGATAGCTTGTCATCATGACGGTCGAGTCACCCTGAAAGACCGCCACGTCCGTTAGCAATCCGCCTACAATCATCATTACGAAGGCGAGCCAAGCGAGGCGCGGCGTCGCCAGGCGGCAATTCAGCAAGACGGCCGAAGCGAAATAAAGGACGGCAATCTCGAAGAAGATGATCCAAAGAAAGAGCACGTTGATTCCGTGCGCCGTCAGCACCAGATAGAACCAGTCGGCTGATAGCAGGTGAACTGCGGGCCAGCGCGTCAGCGCGACGAGAAGACCGAGTAGCCCCCCGATAGCGAGGAAGATGACGGCGGCAACAGCATTGGCCTTGATCAGCCGCTGGGCGGCGAGATCAATCTTCAGACCGGTGACGGGACATGTGCGGAACTTCGCAGCGATCCCGCCGATGATGCCGGTTTCTGTAGCAGCCAATGCCATGGTCGAACCTCGCTACCTGGTCTGGGCCGCTCCCGGCTCTGGAGTTGCTTGCCCCGGCTCTACGACGTAGATGCGGCCGACCATCGTGTGATGGCCAAGCCCACAGAACTCGTTGCAGACGACGGTGAACTCCCCAGCCTCGGTCGGCGTAAGCGTAATGACGTGCTCGATGCCCGGATGGACTTGAATGTTGATGTTGACCGGCTGCACCGAAAAGCCATGCTGAAGATCGATCGACGATAGATGCAGCCGATACGTTTGCCCCTTCACCAGCTCGAGGATCGGCCACCAACTCCAAATCCGCGCCAGCATATAGGCGTCATTACCGGGCAGCGGGCGAACGACCGGAATTCCCGTATCGCCCTCATCGCGTACCTTGAACTCCTTTACGAACTCATCGACACGCTTCTCATAGACTTGCGGGTCAATACGATACGCCTCAGTCGAAATGTTCTGTCGTCCCTCGAGGTGCCAGTACACCATCATGAAGAACATGATGACGCCCCAGAGGAAAGCCAGCCAGATCCAGAGGAGCTCGCTGAGTGCGACGTGCTCCTTCCACCACACCTTTGCCTCGGGCGGATGAATAGCCATGACGGCCCCTCTACCGTGCGATGGGAATCTGCGTGAGCTCGATCACTCCCCAGACCAGATAGAGCACCGTGGGAATTGTCACGCCGATGAACAACAGGAGGAACGGGTTGTCGAGGATCTGTTGCATGATAGGTATGCGCTCCGGCCCGGCGCCCGTGTCACCGGCGGGATGTGTCTCAGCCACAGACTCCTCCCTTATCCCTCATCTTTTTTTCGTTTCGGACTTAGTATCCCACGTTGGACGCTCACTCGACTTGATCGATGTTAACCGCCGCAGTTGGCATCAGGGCTCTCCACCGCTCATCGACAGATCGGGCCCGAGAAGTCGGAAGCGCGCATGATGCGGTGGACCGAGCGGCACAAGGTGCAACAGCGCACTCGGGTAACGCATTGCAATCCCGTGATTAAGCTCATTGCACCGGGCGCGATCCGGATAGGCCACGTCTTGTTGCGGCACCGCGCAGTAGTAGCGCCGTGAGCACCGTGGCCACGAACATCACGCCGCCGATGATGGCCAGGAGCGCACCTATCCCATGCAGGGTCATGCCAATCACGGCGCCGTTGGCGAGCTCGACCACGCCGCTCGGCGTCTTGCGCGGTGCTCCGTAGCCCCCCGCCAGGAATAATCCAATCGAGCCCAAGAGCTGTCCCAGTCCAAACAGGGTGATTTGGAGCCTGAGCCCTGTGCCACTAGAAACGGGGCGATCCAATCTCGGCAGACAGTAGGTGAGCATCAAGCCCATGCAAGCAAGGTTCACCCCGGCGATCACGCCGTGATAATGCGCCGGTGTGCGCGTGTCGGAGCCGGTGATCAGCAGCCCCATGATCCCTCCGACACCAAAGGCGACCGGTGACAGAACGAGGGCCATGAAGCCCGGATCACGCCATGGAAGTGATCTCACTTGGGCATGGCGGACTACGCCCAGCAGTCCGTGGACCGCAATAAGCAGACTTGGAAACGCGAGTAGGAACTGCAGCCGGCGGAAGGCCTCCGTTTGCTCGGCAGAGAACGGGTCGAACACGAAATAGAACGGTACTGCGAGCAGCGCGAAGAGCCCGACCAGCGCCACGGAGAGGCGGAACGCATCTGGGTCTATAACATCCCGCCCGAACAGGTCGCGCGCAAGCACGTACCAGCCCGTCAGCATCAACAGGCAGTTTAGGAATTGAAGGAGGTGACCACCGCCCCAAAACAAGTGCTCGTGCATTATGCGCGAGGGGTCCTCGCCCCACGAGACGTAGAGGCTTGCGATGAACGCGCCGAGCGCCACGCAGTAGACGACGCCGGCGGCGGTCATCGATGCCACGAGCCCCTCGAGCCGGCCCGTGAAGAAAGCGACGTTGGCGAAAAGGCGAAGAACCGGAAGCAGAATGCCGACAGCGAGGGATACGAGGCCGAGGTAGTAGCTCGGATGGATGATCGCTGGAACATAGTTATTGAGCGTGGCCACGGTCTCTTCCCCGAAGGCCGGGACGAAGAGCATGGGGAAGGACATTGCAACTAAGACGAGGCCCAGGCGCCCGGCCGGCGCCCAACGCGGCATGCCGGGCGCGATCTCGATCGTGGCAAACGACGTTAGCAACGCGAACATCGCCAGGAACCAGACGACGAGCGAGAAGATCACGTGGATGACGAGACCTTTGGAGAAGAATTCCATCGGCCAGTGGACAATCGTCTCGCTGCCCGGAACGCGGGAGACGGCAAGCAGAAACCCGAACGCTCCGGCAATGGCGAGCGAGCCCGCGGCCAACAGCGCCCAAAAG
Source organism: Hyphomicrobium sp. (assembly GCF_009026145.1). GTDB lineage: Bacteria > Pseudomonadota > Alphaproteobacteria > Rhizobiales > Hyphomicrobiaceae > Hyphomicrobium_A. The sequence continues at coordinate 137,050 of NZ_WBUE01000005.1, read as the reverse complement.
CGCAGTTCTGCATGAAGCGCGGCCAGCTCGCGGCGTTCGGTGCTCCCGCCGTAGGAGACGTGCCCCAGCCCGGCATGGGGCGCGTGGCCCAAGGATAGATCCGCTTGATGTGCTGATTGGGTCACGCGCAATTTGCTCATGCGTCGTCCCTCATCGCGCATCCACGATGACGGCCGCGAAGAGCGCGAAGAGATAGAGGATCGAAAATGCGAACAGGCGCAGCGCCGCGCGTGAGGCTGGCGCACTGGCGCTCGTGACCCGCCACAGATCAGCGACACGCCACACAAGCACGCCGTTGAGACCGGAAACCGCAATGGCATAGATCGGCCCAGCCATGCCCAGGACTGCAGGTAGGAAGGACACAGCGACCAGGAGGATGGCGTAGGCGAAGATCTGCCGCGCGGTCGCTGCGGCGCCTGCGACCACGGGCATCATGGGAACCCGGGCTTTCTCGTAGTCGGACGCGCGGGCGATCGCGAGCGCCCAGAAGTGGGGCGGTGTCCACAACAGGATGATGAGGCAAAGGACGAGCGCCCGATGGTCAATCGAACCAGCGGCGGCCGCCCAGCCGATCACGGGGGGCAGCCCACCGGCGAGCCCTCCGATCACGATGTTCTGCGGCGTGCGCCGCTTAAGGCCCATCGTGTAGACGAGGACATAGAAGCCGATGGTGAAGGCGAGGAGAGCAGCCGAAAGGCTGTTGATCAGGACGTAGAGCGCGATGATCGAGCCGGCTGACAGCACGGTACCGATGAACAGGGCTTCTCCGCCCGACACACGGCCGCTCGGTATGGGCCGGTCCAGCGTGCGCCCCATGAGCGCGTCGATATCCGCGTCGTACCACATGTTGAGGGCGCCGCAGCCGCCGGATCCGGCAGCCATGGCAAGTAAGACCACCAGCACGGTCGCCGGGTCCGCAGCGCCCGGAGCTGCAGCCAGCCCCGCAGCGCCCGTGAACACGACGAGGGTCATCACCCGCGGCTTGAGCAGGACCAGATAATCGCTAATGCCCGTCCGGTGGGGACAGGTGTCGACGCTCCTCTCCCGTTCGACGCCACCAAAGCGGGAACCGATCCACGCCATCGCATCCTCCGAAGGCGAACCAGATCCTGACGAGCTGATATGCGCAATCGGCTCGTTCCACTAAGCAGGCGCAGGTCGTTGTCGAAGACTGGCTGCCGAATGCGCTTGGCGCCTCAGCCCCTGGGCTCCCGCACCAAAATCAGCAATGGGAGCCTCCCTCCTCCTTATCGCGCTTCCTCAAATGGGCTCTCGGTTGCCGCCCTCTCAGTACTTCGAAAGGGCGGGATTCTCCCTAACCACGGTTAAGTGTGTGACTTCGACCAGAACCTCGCCGCTTGCGCCAAATCAAATACGGTGGGTCTAAATGCGCCATTGCCTTTCGCACATAAGCGCTGTTTCTCGATTGGGCACATGAGACGAGTTTCTCGAGCGATACCCGCTCGAGGAGGCGGCCGTGAAGTCGACGGAGTCCTTCGCACCTGTCGCCCGGTTGGCTGAGCACTATGAAGCTCGGTGGAGCTCGTCGCTGCCAATTTCGAACAACGACGATGCAGCTGGCGACGCAGCCCGCCTAGCCGGCACCCGGTGCGATACCGCCCGCATCCCTGCACGTATTCGGTCCACCCGGCGCGTCGATCGCACGCTGAGCCGAGACGGATAACCAAGAATGAGAACAGCTGGCCGAGGGAGAGAAATGCATGCCGACGGCATTCAAAGCACTAGCGGGTGCAGCAATTTCCGCTTTTCTGATTGCCGGCCCTGCGTCAGCGGCGGATGAAAACGTCGATGCCCTTTCACGCGAAAAGGTGACGCTAGTCGCCCCACCGTTCGTGCATGCGCATGAACAGGCGACGACCTCTGGTCCGAAGGTGATGGAATTCACTCTGACGATAAAGGAAGAACCCATCGTCATTGACGACGAGGGAACGATGCTTCACGCCATGACCTACGATGGCTCGATTCCCGCCCCGCTCATGGTTGTGCATCAGGATGACTATGTCGAACTGACGCTCATCAATCCCGCCACAAACTCCATGGCGCATAGCACGGATTTTCATGCTGCGACGGGCGCGCTGGGCGGCGCGGCGCTCACACTAGTCAGCCCCGGCGAACAGACGAAGCTGCGCTTCAAAGCAACTCGCGCCGGAACATTTGTCTATCACTGCGCGCCTGGCGGACCGATGACACCCTGGCATGTCGTTTCTGGCATGAGCGGCGCGATCATGGTGCTTCCCCGCGACGGCCTGCGCGACGCAAATGGCAAGTCCTTGAAATATGACAAGGTCTTCTACGTCGGTGAGAACGACTTCTACATTCCACGCGACGCAAACGGCAAATACAGAACTTATCCGTCCGCCGGTGACGCCTATCAGGACATGGTGAAGGTCATGAACGGACTGATCCCGACGCACGTAGTGTTCAATGGCCGAGTCGGATCTCTGACAGGGAAAAACGCGTTGAAGGCCAGGGTCGGAGAGACCGTGCTGATCGTGCACTCTCAAGCGAACCGCGATAGCCGGCCCCACCTCATCGGCGGGCACGGCGACTATGTCTGGGAAGAAGGCAGTTTCGCGAATCCTCCTGCGGTAGATCTCGAGACATGGTTCATTCGCGGTGGCTCTGCGGGAGCGGCGCTCTACACATTCCGGCAGCCTGGCCTCTATGCCTATCTCAACCACAACCTCATTGAGGCCGTAAACCTGGGAGCAGCGGCACATATTCAGGTGGAAGGCAAGTGGAACGACGACTTGATTAAACAGGTCGCCCCGCCAGCACCGATTGCTACCGACTGACGGGCGCGCTGGTTCATCGAAGCATGCTGCGCCCCGTCGGCACATAGGCCGCTCTGGTCTCAGCGGACACTGTAATGCTCTGCGGACACAAGAGTTCCGTTCTTCATTCGGCCTCAGCAATTGCTGTCGCTCTTTTTTCCTTTGGGCTGATTGGCTGGATGGCGCGACAAGGCGCAGCGGGTCCCAAGGTCGCCGCGCCTGAGACGATGGCGATCGCGCCCGGATCAATGGGCTATCGTGCGTCCGGCGAATATCTGAGAAATGGTATTCCCGTTGATGCGCCACTGATCGATATCGGCTTCACAGACCCGCTCCACGTAATGAAGTACCAGGTCAGCGTTGCGGATTATGCGCGCTGCGTCGATGCCGGAGCCTGCGAGCCAGGAGACACAGGCCAAGCGACCGATAACCGCGTGGCCGTAACGGGAATGAGTTTTGAAGATGCCCAGAGCTACGCGAGCTGGCTCTCCAAAAAGACAGGTCAGGTCTGGAGGCTGCCGAGCGACGAGGAATGGGCGTATGCGGCGGGAAGCCGTTTTTATGATGATGCGCTCGGCATCGGTAGCGATGGAAATGATCCGTCAAAGCGGTGGATCGCGGAATACCGGCGCAACACTGAGCGTGGTGTCGAGGCGGACCCCGAACCAAAACCGCCGGGGTTTTATGGTGAGAATGAACACGGGATATCGGACCTGTCGGGCAATGTCTGGGAATGGACGAGCAGCTGCCATGTTCGCGCAAGGATTACGGAGACCGGTGCCGTTGAGAAGGAGAAAACAGAGAACTGCGGCGTTCGTGTCGTTGAAGGGCGTCATCGGGCTTACATGATATCTTTCGTCAGGGACGCGAAAGGCGGGGGCTGTTCGGTCGGCACGCCGCCGGACAGTCTCGGTTTCCGTCTCGTGCGCGATGATCCCCGCCGGTTCAGCTTTGCCGCGTTGAAGACGTGGTGGCGCGCCGGCACGCAATGAGCGGACGTCGCCAATCTCCGTCAGTGGCTGTGCCTGGCGTGCTCGGGCCGATGCGATTGGGCGAATGGGCGCCGGCCAACTGCGGTGTTCGCTCTGGGGCCCGCCGCTGGGAGAGCTCGCTTAACCAAAATCAATGACGGTCGAGTGCGCTCTCAATAAGCTTTTTGTGCCCCTGATATACTAGGTGTTCAATGCATGCTCCCGCTGAGCGCTGGCCAATGGTTGCGCAAGTTGAGCGTCAGGCCGAGCTCATGGAGCGCATGATGCGGGTCCTGGGAGTAGACGAAGCAGCAGCGGCACGCAGAGACCGCGGCGAAGCTTTTGCCAGGGCCCGCACCGTATGTCTGAATTGCACCGCTAGCCGCGAATGCGATGTGTGGTTGGGTGCGGCAAGACGAGTGGTGTGTCCGCCCCGCTTTTGCCCCAACGCCACCCTTTTTCAGGAATTCACAGCTGCGCGACACTGATGATGCCGGCACGCGGGATCTCTTGGATCAGTTTGGTGTCGCACGAGGCCCGGTTTGAGGGCGACCTGGATGATTTCGCGGAGGCCTGCCCGCAAGGGCGCATGCGCGAGTGCCGACCTTTGGATGATAATTGCGACGCCCTCCGCAGGACGACAAGACGGTCAAATGAACCGGCCATGGAACCCCCGCGGTCACATCAGCTAGCTGTGACGCGTGTTCCAAGTTCAACGCCCACGCTAAGCAGCAGAGCACAGTAATGAGCTCAACATCGTATTTTGTCGCCATACTAACATTGATGGGCTTCGCGCCGAATGGCGGGGTCTATCGTGAATGCTGGTCCAGTTGCCCCGAACCAGCTTCCGCGTCGGGGGCTGCGCATCCCCCGCAGCGGAATCCAGAACCGGCCCAGCGGTACGACTGCAACTTCGGAGCGACAGCCTAAGGACCGCTCTCCAGCAGCATGGTAAATCGGAGACCACACGTCCGCTTCACAACCCCGTCGGTGCGGAAGGGCCGAGGGAAATTGTCTACTGCTGGATGTAAGCGCGCAGGGCCTCGCAGAACTACGCGTGGGTTGAGGTTGTCGCTGCGCACCATTGTTGCGACCGCGGGCCTAGTGCTCGCCGTCGCTTACGCTTGGGCTGGCTATGGGGGCCGCATTGATCCAACCGGCATGAGTCTGGGTGGCGAGCAGTCGTGGGTAGAAACCTGGAAGTCGGGCAAGCTCGATGTCGCAATCCTTACGCTGTCTCTCGTCCTGCTCCTCTCTATTTTCTTTTGCCAGAATTGGTTCGTGAGGCGGCGCACACAGCTGACCTGGCTGCGCACGGGATTTCTCCTCTTTAGCATTGGTTGGCTCGGCCTCTACGCGAAAGCTCAACTTTCGGCCGTTCACGTTTTCACTTTCACCCATGCCCTGACCACCGGGTTCAGCTGGGTGTTCTTCCTCGAAGAACCACTTATCTTCATACTTTGGAGTGCGACGGTGGTGTTGGTCTTGCTGTGGGGACGCGGCGCCTATTGTGGTTGGCTCTGCCCCTTCGGCGCGGCCCAGGAGCTTCTCAACAGAGCGGCTCGACGGATCGGCATCCGTCAGATCAGCCCGCCCTATGGGTGGCACGAGCGTCTCTCAGGCTTGAAGTACGTCCTATTTCTCGGGATTCTTGGAGTATCGCTTGGCAACATGGTTCTTGCAGAGCAGCTCTTGGAGGTCGAACCGTTCAAGACCGTCGTTCTATTGCGCTTCGTACGTGAATGGCCGTTTGTACTTTTCGCTGCTGTTCTTCTTGGCGCTAGCCTCTTCATCGGGCGCTTCTATTGTCGCTATCTGTGCGTCCTGGGGGCCGCGCTCGCGATCCCAACGCGCTCCCGCATGTTCGACTGGCAACGGCGGCGAAAGCAGTGCGGACGTGAATGCCAGCTCTGTGCTGAGAGTTGCACGGTTGAGGCTATCGATCCGCTCGGTGCGATCAACGCCAATGAGTGCATTGATTGCCTGCGATGCCAGCTGAACTATTGGGACGACCATGTCTGCCCTCCGCTGATCAGGAGACGCGAGCAGAAACAAGGGCGGCTATTTCAACCTCCTCTGTCTCAGTGGCAGAAGGGTGGAAACCAGCCAATGCTGAGAGGGCCGTCGGATGTTGACTGACGAATTCGCCATAGCCTTCCGCGAGGAGCACCGTGAGATTCGCGACGCTCTGCTCGCGCTTATCGAAGCGTTCAGGGCCCACAACAAGGCACGGATTACGGCGATGATCGGCAAGGCGGCGCGATTGACTGGCCCGCATTTTCGTTACGAGGAGGAAGCTCTCTACCCGTCACTGGTTGAAGTCTTGGGCGAGGACTACATCGAGAAAATGCTACTCGACCATGACTGTGCCATCGGCACGGTAAACGCACTGGTCGAATTGGCGGACAAAGGGAAATTAAGCGAAGCGGAAACGCGTGGGGCAACTGAAGCCGCCCGCACCATCCTGCCCCACGTAAGCGACTGCGAAGGCCTGTCAATTATGACGGAACTGCTCCCCGACAGGCAGCTGCAGAGAATCCTGGATCGGCGCGATGTGTGCAAGCGTGAAGGCCTTGGCCTAGTACAGTGGGCAACCCAGGTGCGCAAGCGCCCATTCGTCAAAATTAAGGTGGACGCTGTGCGATGATCTCCGCGACGTCGGCCGCGTTCGTCGCGATGGCGCCCTGGGTCGTGAACTAATAGACAGCGACGCTATCGACCAAAATCAAAGCACACCGATTGATCTTTGCCACCATCGCACCAAGCATCGGATCGACGGAGGTTCAATGGCCAAAGTGCAGCGCGTGCGGCTCGCGGAAGGAGAAATTGCAGCCGAGGACGACTATGCAGAACACCTGCGGGATTACCGTAAGTTCGTTCGCGGCGTACAGCTCGTAATCGCAGGGGTGGCTACCGTCCTGCTGCTCCTCGCTTTCTTCCTTTTGTAGGGCGAGCACCGAGTAGTCATCCTCAACTCGTCTCAGAGACCGTAGGACCGCGCGCACCGCGAGCCGACGAAGGACTCACTGCAATCAGCGGCAACGGCTAGCTCGACATTCTCATGCAAATGCCGTGTTGCAGGATCTTGGTCGACACGGAATGCGGTTTGGCTCAGCATTTCGGCAATTGCTGTCGCGAACATCTGGCCGGAAAGATGGGACGCGAGAGTGGCTTGGACGCTCCTAAGCGTGCAGCCAGAAGGCGTTGTCAGCGAATTGGGCTCCCCTCCACCATTCGCGACGCGACGCGCCATAGCGGAAGTTGACGGCACCAGCCTGGCTTTGCAGCGGCGCCACCACCTCGCCTGAGCGGTCGCGCTTGGCGCGGTGCTCTTCCGTCTCGGGCACAACTGCCACGATGTGGCCCGACCGGCCATCCTGTTTTCTGCGCGCCACGATAAGACCGATAGCGCCCTGATTAGCTTCGGTTTGCAGCTCGCTCAGCGTCGCGGACCGGCGCCATCCGAAACGTAGCCCGAAGTCGCGCAGCCACCGAAAGAGATCGTTGGCTCGCTGCTCGTCGATAGTGTCGCCGTAGAGCGGCGCAATATTCTCGCCGCGAGCGAGGGCTTCGATGGCTCGTGGCGTCCACCAGACGCGCGGCAAGTAGACGCCTGCAAGGTAGCAATAGTCGTGCGCATAGATGTTGCAGAAAGTCAGGTCGCTTCGAGGCGTGTAGCGCTCGTGCCGAGGGTTATCGACGGCAAGGTAGCTGATGATGTTGGCGAGCTCGGCGCGGAGTTCGTCCGGCGTTTCGCCCTTCCGGCTGGGCTGCTGCGGCTCGTTGAGCGAATGTGCGCCTGCGATCTGCGTGCGCTTCGTGACCGTGCCGGGGCGCCGCGGCATGTACACGGCCGGAATCTGCGGCGTCGGCGCTTTTACGCCAGGCGCGGCGGTCGCCATGGCGCCGCGCCCCGCTGGTTTTACATACTTGCTGAGCACGAAGCCGCGATAGTGGGCTCCGAGCAAGCTTGTCTCGATTTCAAGGAAGCCCTTGACCTTCTTCGGGCTCACTGCTCGCAGCACGTGTCCATCGGGCAGCTCGCCAATGACGTTCGCGCTTGTGTCCTTCGGGTCAATCAACGGCTCCGAGCGCACGCGTAGCGTGCTCTCTCGCACGTCGACCCTGTAGAGGTGCCCTTTCGAGGACACCGGCAGCGGGGGGTGGTAGTGCGGCAAATCCTCGCCCTGCCGCCGCAATCGCGGGCGCCGCCCCCGGCGAGGGCACCGTCTTCGAGAGGCGGAGGAACTCGAAAAAGTTTTCGCCGTAGTACTTACGGCCGTCGAAGTGTCCTTGCTTTAGGCCTCTGCTCGGACGGTAGGTGCCGGTGTTGTAAGCAATGGCGACGCCGACCATCTCCATGTCGGTCAATGACGCCTTGTTCTGCCATCCGATGTGCTTCATCGCCGCACTGAGTTCTTCCACCGCCTTTGCAGCGCAGGCGTCGAAATCCGCATAGCGCTTCTCAAGGAAGTAGTCCGGCTCGTTGAGGAAGAACTGCAGGTCGTACTGAAAGATGCCGAAGCCGTGGCAGAACTTGTTGGATTGCCGTGCCGCGGCCCTGTAGCTTGGGATGTACTGCGCCATGTCGATCAAGGCCTGACGCGCGATGTTGAACATCTCCAGTCCGCGGGGCTTGGCCAGCAAGGCAGCCTTCGTCCTAGGAAAGGCCCTGCGGCCCCTGTCCTCGTCCAACGTGTCGCCGACGCAGAGCCCAAGCAAGCGGTTCTTGCTCAGGTTCTGCTTACGGAGCACATCCCAGATGTAGCCGGTTTCCTGGCAGGCGACAGCCGTCAGCATATCAAGACTGAAGGGAGTACCGGCAATGGCGCTTTCGATGCGGCGCTGAAATTCCCCTTTGAACCATCTGATGGCGTCGGCATTCGGCATTTTGCACTCCTCCCCAGCGCTATCCGTGGTCGGTTAATCTCATTGCTCGGGAACCGCGTACTCGTAGAAGAGGTCGTCGACCTCGAGTCGTCCGCGGAATGCGGCGTAGCTCGTCTGTTTCGGGTCGTCCGACCTCAGCACTCTGTTCGCTGTCTTTTCGCGGAGGACATCAACGAGCGCTGGCAAAGGCATCCTGTTCCAGCCCCGTTTTTTGGCCATCACCTCGTCGACGGGAATGAAGGCGACCAGATCCGTGCTCTCCATCAGCTCGAGGCCCTGGGACTTCATGGTCGCGTTGTGACTTCCATGGTGCCCGACCTTGTAGAAGACCGTGCGCCGCAGCAGATCAGTGGCGGTAACGGATTTGCCGTCCACGCTCCATGCGAGGTCATTCCATGAAAGCCAATTGCCGGCTTGGGCGTCGGCGGGAAACAGCAGCACCCGCCCGCTCTCGACAAGCTCGATAGCGAGCACAAGGCTGGTGTTGTTGGTTGCGTTATCGAGCGCAAGCGCCAACTCGGTGCCGAGACCCAGCCAGTCATCGTCAATGCGCCGCCAGTCCTGATCAGGCCGACCGCTGTCGGGATCCGGGCCCCAGTAATAGCGATCGAGAAAGCGGAGTGTCGAAGACCACCTACTGCGATCCGTTTTGCGCTCGGCCTCGATTTCGTCCAAGGCACGCTGATAGGTAAGGTCAAAGGGCTGATCCAGTGCCTGGACGTCAGCCAGCCTGCCTCCCTCATCGGCGCGCATGCTGGCAGCGCGAAAGAGGCCGGCAATACCGCCGCTCGGGTCAGCTGTGGCGTCATTGACACTAGCCGCTGCGAAGAAGGAGCGGATCATCTCTGCACCGGGTGCGATCTCGTACTGCTCCTTTGCGGCATTCGTCTTTTTGATTGCCTTCGGGTCACGCGGCGGACCCAGCGTGTAGATCCTGATGCCGGGGAGATCCGGAGTAGTCCACGGCGGGTCGCCCGGTTTCCGGTACGTCACGCTGCCACGGCTGCGGGCTTCCGAGAGTGCATCGCGCGTCTTGCCCGAAGCCGCGCCGAAGAACCCGAGAAGGTCTGAGAGCGGCGCAAGCGGATGGATGGCTCGCGCGCCTGGGCTCAGCGACGCGAGACGCTCCGATGTTGCATCGTTGAGGCCAAACAAGAGCCGCTTATGGGCCTCGAATTCCGCTCTGATCTCGCGGGCCACTGGATCTGCAGGGTCCTCGGTCCATGCCAGCCAGACGTCACGGAAGACGATGCCGGCCATTTCGTTTTTTGCGTCCAGGAACGCGGAGAGGTGATCCCAGTGCTCGTGCGTGATGACGAGCAGGTCGATTTCGCCGTTCGTCGTCTTGGCGAGATCGGTGACGCACGCCCGGAGGCGCTGGACATCACTACCGAGGATGACGCCACAGTCGATCAGCATCTTGAAATCGGAGCCGTCGCGTTTCGGAAACCTGAGGAGGAAGCAGTCGCCGAGACCCTGCCGGTACATGCGTATGCGGACTCCGCGCTCGGCCGCACCCCGCCGCGTCCTTCGCCGGTTGTGGGGCATCGCGCTGCGCGCATCGGGATTCTTCGGCCTCGGCGTCTTGCGGGGCGCTTTGCGTATGCGTGCGGCCATGCCTCCCCCTTTTCTGCCTTTTCATATCCGGCTGTGCAGCAGAGCAAACGGCTCGACGAGGGCGCGGTCCGCGAGCCCGTAGGTGGCTCTCAGACCAAACTCCGGCTCTCCTGCGAGGTAGGCCCGCGTTTTGGCGAGGCGATCTTTGTTCCAGAGCGGCTTCAAGATGCTGTAGCGAATGCGCTCGTTGCCGGGCTCGGCGTCGATGATCAGCGTCGCGCCACCGCGGAAGCGGAACCTCTGGTCAGCGTCGGCGGTACCCTCGCCCTGGCGGTACAGCGGCTCGACGCGACTCTGTGTGAGCACAGCAACCACCTCGGTCCGGAAGCGGCCATCCGGCGTCGCGCGGTGTGCCGGACGGATAGAATGGACCTCGAACCGCGGGCTCGGCCGCCCGGTCCTCTTATCCGGCCGTGTATGCTCGGGATCGATGCCGAGCGTCCTCAGATCGTCGTCCGTTAGCTCCTTGCTGAGCCACCTGTCGGTCAGCCAGCGATGCAAGCGCACGGCGTTGTTGCGGGAGGCTTCGTAAGCCAGCCTGCGGTCCTGATCGAGGTTCCAGTCGAGATCTAGGCGCCGCACGATCTCTCCAAGACCCCGGATCTGCTGCTCCGGTTCGCGCCAGTTCAGGCTTTCGAGAGAGAGAGTACGGATTTTCCTCGGGAAGATACCGCGATTGCGGAACGCCTCCAGGAAGGCGAGCCGGTAGCCAAGTGGATCATCGGGGACGAGGTCGGCATCGCACGTTACGAGCGCGCGCAGATAGTCGCCGAAATCGAGGTCCACGGGCGGACAGTAGTCAAGCGCGCGGATGCAGATCCGTAAGACATGGCTTGCGGTTTTCGAAGCCTCCTCGGCCAGGAGGTCGACGAGTTCCGAGGGGAAAGGCCTGTCGGTACGGATCGAGGTGTCCCCGGCCGACCAGGACGTGTAGCCTGCGACCCGCAGCAGCTTGTCGGTCCGGCGTTTATAGATGGCGACGAAAGCGTCGAAGACGGCGGCTACCAGAATGGCACCGCGGTCATGAGCCTCCATCGTCTCTGAGTAGCTGAACTCCTGAGTGCGCGGTCCGATGGCGTTCCGCAGGGCGCCATAGCGTCCCGATGCGTCTCCGAACTGCTTACCAATCTCCGCCAGGATGTCGCTGATCGCCAAGTCCCCGCGATGCCGGATCACAGCGTAGCGCACGATCTCGGGGAAGGTGAAATGCTGGAAGAGGGCGACGATATCTGAAAACGCCTCGTGAAAGGCCGGCATGTCCGGATTGGTGCGCTCGGCGAATCGCCGATGCAGGCCATCAAGCAGCGCATGCGTGGTCTCGTGGGCGATGATGTCGTGCGACAGGCAGGTGAACACCATCCCGCCCGGCAGGCTCGAGCCGGCATCGCCGACGGTTGCGGGAAAATAGCCGAAAAGCAGAGCGATCTTGTCGGGGCTGTAGTATGCGTTGTCCTGTCTCAGCGCATGCGGATAGATGCGGAGCCTCGGGACGTAGACTCGCTCGTAGCCTCCATTGCCCTCACCATATGGAATTTGGCGCGGCGCCCAGAGTGCACGCCGCCCGAGGGCGCGCTCGAAATGCGAGATCGTGGTCATCGCGACCGCGTACACCATCTGCTGATGGAATTGCGGATTCCCTTCTGAGGGAGCCAAGCCGTCCGATGCCAAGAGCAGTGGATCGTCGAGATCGATGGGCTCGTACACGCATGCACTTGGGGGATCGATGTCAACCACCTCGACGTATTCCCCGACGGGTCCAGGCTTGAGGGAGCTGCTCAGCGCCGCGCTCGCCTCCCAGGGCACCTTTGCAACGACCTCATTGAGGAAGGCAGTATCGAGCCTGGTGCTGTAGCTTGGGTCGATCGCGAACATGCGCAGCCGGCGATAGGCCGGTAAAGCGCGCAGGTTACGGCGCATCATGCGAGACCCCGAGGGGGTCTCGGCGCGGGGCTTCGGCCCTGCCTTGTCCAGGCTGACGGCGGGCGTATGGCCGATCGCATAGCGGTGGGTGATTGCTCGGCGCAGGGCAGCGCTCGCCATCTGCCCGTCGACAAGCGCTTCAGCAATCTGGCGCAGGCTCCGGTCGTCGGCATTCGTGCCGCCGCGGATCTCGGCGACAAGTTCTTGCAGCGTGCGCGATCGGCTGACAAGTTGGCCAAGCTCGATTTCAAGAAGCCGCTCGGCCGGAGACGGCCTCGCGGCACCGAAGCCTGGCAATGCCCTGAGGAGAGTGAAGTCTGCGCTGTCCGGCGGCACGCGCTTGAGGTCCGTCGCCTTCGGGACCTGCTCCAGCGCCTCTGCGGCATCCAGAATCCCGCGTCCAAGCATCTCCTCCACATCGTGGCTCGAGACATGCGGCATGCTCTTTCGGGCGCTGGCAAACAGAGCTACGCGGGCGGCTTCGGCGCGCTGCCAAGTCCGACCGGGAAACTGGTCACCGTTCTTGGCGAGCCAGAGGGCGGCCGCGGCCGCGATCTGCGGTGTTGCCGAGGAGGTTCCGGCGCCATCCATATCGATAAGCTTCTTGCAGCCGAGCCTGGCCCATGTGGTGTTGGGGGTAAATGCGGCCATTGCGGTATGCATCTTCCCCGGTGGGCCGTAGTTGCCCTGCATCACGCCGAGTGGAAGATTGTAGTAGGGGCGCATGTTGGCCATGACACCGCAAGCGGCGATGACGCGCTCGAAACGCGCAGGCCAGACGATCTCACGCGTTGGAAATCCGGAGTAGTTATTGCCGGCAGCGCAGACCATGACCATGCCGGACTCGTAGGCTTTGTTGACGGCATCGGCCCAGAGCGCGGATGGAAGGCCACCCATGCTCATGGAGAGCACGTCTGCGCCGATGGCGTGTGCATATGCGAAGCCTTCGGCCACGGTACTCGTCCAGAAATGCACGACCGAGGTAGCAACGCGGATTGGAACAACCTGTGCCAGCGGCGCCCCCCCGAGGTTGTTCGTCTGCCATCCCACGTAGTGGGGGTCAGACGAAACCTTGTTGCCGGCGAGGAGGGCCAGGGTCGCGGGTCCGTGGCCGGGATTGCGCAGTATTCCGCGGCTTCCGGGATCGCGGGCATCTGACGGCGCCTGACCATCATCGGGGACAAAATTCCGCTGCTCTGCGGCGAGCATGTGCTCCGGACACGTGACGTGATCGGGATCGAAGCCGGTATCGAGATGGGCAATCTTGATCCGCCTCGCCTCAGCGGCTGTGACCTTGCCGCGTGCCTCTGCGAGGCGGGTGAAGTCCTTATCGAGGTGCCATGCGAACGTCTTGCCGCCCGGCAGAGATGGGTCAGCGGGCTCGAACGTGCATGCCGGCTTCTCGGCCGCCGCGAGCTCTCGGTCCGTGGGGCTGCTTGGCCGCTGCGGGTACCAACGCTGCTCGATATCAGGCTCGATTGTCAGCAAACGTTCGTCAGCCATACCCTGCGCGGCACGCCGAAAAAAGACATGCGCATCGTCCCACGCGTTCTCGTGAGTTGCGTCATCCTTGAGCTCGATGGCGTACCAGCGGTCGACCGTACGGGCGTGCGCGGCCAATCCTGGAACATCCAGGGTCGGCGCATCCATGATGTATCTGCGCGATGATGCTGGTGCAGCGGCGATAGCCCAACGATCGCTAGGAGGACGCTCAGCGCTCCCCCTGACCTTGACAAGAAAGCGACGCGAAGAAGTCATGGCAATAAGTAGGAATAGGAAATGCCGTGGGCATGCTACGCAATTGCGGAACTAAAACCAAGAGAATATGAGCGAACGGACTCACTTCGTTTGCCAACTCACAACCGCACCGTTTCGATCAAGCACGTGCGCCGATAAGCCGGTGGCGCCTCTAGCGATTGATGTCCAACCTTGGCGCTCAAAGCGCCCGCGAGCGCAACGTGAGCGAGGCAAATGTGCTCGACGCCCGGAACGGAAAATTGGAGCAGACCGTCGGCAGAGCATGGACGGCAGGGTTGGATAAAAGGTTGCCCTGCTATGACCGCTCGTTTGTGTGATAAGGCAGTCCCAGATACGTGCCAGAAGGAACGGAATAATAGGATGAGATGCGCAGTTCGATACCGCAGCAGGAGCACAGAAGCAGGGCAGGATAGACCGTCGTAGTCACGGTCCCGCACGTGCTGCATTCGACGCGCTCAATCGGATTGCAGAGCTCCGTCAAGATGCTTTCTTGGAGGAGGCCTGCGTTAGCGGCAAGCTCCACACTCAACCTGATGAGGGTCCTTGATCCAGCGGCATAGAGCCGGACGGGGCCGCTCGATCGCAGGTCGAACGAGTTCATCCAATGCAACAGCATTGCGATGGAAGTGAAGACAATCAGTTCTGTGCCTCGAAGGGCCGTTAGGCGCAACCTGTGTTGATGCATGGGGTTGCCCGTATCGGCGTAAAGAATCGTCTTTCGACCGTTGAGGGGACCGCCCCCGCGGAGCAACCGCTCTATCGCGACGGCACCCTCCCCGTCAGCCGCAAATACATGATGGCTTGCATAATAGTCGGCAAACAATCCGATGAAATCTTCATCCTCCGGCACAGAGGCGACTGTTTCTGTCGGGGCAAGGCGAGCCGGCACAATTGAGGGTCCGGGCGATTGGCTATGGAAGCTTTACGTAGGCTTCGATCTCGACCTTTTGCCAAGGCCGGAGCATCGATGTCACCTGGACGAGTGTGCTCGCGGGCCGCACATCGTGAAAGACCTCGCGATGCGCGCGCGCCACGAGATCTGCGTCAGATATTTCGCGGAGGTAGACGACCGTGCGCACGACGTTGCGCAGTGCGCCGCCGGCATCGGCGATCGCCTTCTCGATGATCGACAAAGCCGCCCGCGCCTGCTCGTAAGCATCGCTCTTGTCATGCGTGGCGGGCGCGCACGTTCCCGACACGTGAATATCGTCGCCCACTCGCACTGCGCGGGAGTAGCCGAAGATGTCCTCGTAAACGCCGCACGACGAGATATTCTTGCGCGTGATTGTCTTCGACATTTCCTCATTCTCCCGTTTCTTTTCAGAGGTTCGTGGCGTCGCGGAAGCGGTACCAGGTCTCGACGGCCGGTACGGCGCGCTTGGCGATCGTATGCGCAGGAAAGGCGGGGAACGTCAGATCGTCGAACGCCGTGCGTCCTTCCTTCTTGCCGAGGAGCTGCAGCGCGATCTTGTGTCCGAAGTACGTGGCCCGCGACACGCCGGTGCCGCAATAGCCGAGCGCGTAATAAAGGCCTGCCGCCGAGCGCCCCAGGTGCGGGACCTCGTCGTAAGTGTAGCCGATGAGGCCGCTCCACGCGTGCGTGACGGGAACATCGGCGATATCCGGGAACACGCGCAGCATGTCGTCGGCGAGATGGCAGTAGGCGCGCGGCGAGTTCGCGGCAGCAACACGGCCGACCCGGCCGCCCCAGATGATGCGGCGCGCGCCGGGCGCGGCGCGGAAATAGTAGAAGACGCGGTTGGTGTTGCCGTAGACGCGCCGCTTCGGGAGCAGCCGGTCAAGCGTCGCCTCCGGGATCTCGCCGGTGGCTATGAGCCCGGAACCGATCGAGACGATCCTGCGATTGAGTTCCGGGACGAGGCCGTCCGTATAACCGTTGGTGGCGATGATGACATTTAGCGCGTGCGTCTCGCCGCGGGCCGTGCGCACCCGGAAGCCCTTGGACTCGGGCGTGATCTCCAGCACAGCGGCATTGCCGATAACGCGACCGCCCTTCGCATTGACGCACGCCAACAGCCCTGCGTGATACCGGCCGGGGTGGAGCGAAGCATCCTGCGGCAGGACCGAGCCCCCGTGGAAGATCTCCGAGCCGATCTCGGAAGCCTGCTCGGAGCGCGGAACCATGAAACTCTCCACGCCGGCGATGGCCTTGAGGTCCTCCATGTCGCGCGCCATGGCCTCGTAGTGCTCCGGCCGGATGGCGCCGCGGAACCGGCCGCAGCGGCGGAAATCGCAGTCGATCTTCTCCGCGGCGACGAGCTCGTCGATGTGCGCGAGCATCTGCGTGCCTTCGCGGATCAGCGCGATAGCTTTCTTCTCGCCGCGCAGCGCGATCAGCGTCTTGACGCGGAACTTCTGATTGCCGCTGCCGATCTGACCTCCGTTGCGCGTGCTAGCGCCGAAGCCAGGCACATCGCGGTCGAAAACGACGGCGCCGCTACCGCTGTCGAGCAGCGTGTTGGCCGCTGAGAGCCCCGTGAAGCCCGAGCCGACGATTGCCACGTCGCACTTCTTCGGCACCGGGGTGCTGTCGACGGGACGCGATGCCGCCTCCCACCAATAGGGATGAAATTTGAGGCCCGTGTCGCCGCGGAAGCCGCCCGCAGCGAGCTGAGATGCACTGATCGTTTCCCCCATTTGCGCCTTCGCTGCCTCGGCAGTTCTCTTGGTCTATTGCACAAGATACAAATTATTTGCATCCTGTGCAAGCTTGATGTACAGCATGCAACACACGGCGCACCAAAGACGCCGACGCTCTTCGATGAGGAAGCCCCATGATCCACACCGACCATTGGTCGTGGCGAAAATCGCCAGGCCAGCTCGCGACACCGGAGGCGCTCGACCTCCCGAAGGCAAAGCAGTTTCTCGCCCAAAACCACGTTCGCTATGTGCTGGCGCAATTCGTGGACATCTACGGCGTAGCAAAAAGCAAGTCCGTACCCGTGGATCATCTCGAGGATGTCCTGACCGACGGTGCCGGGTTTGCGGGCGGTGGCGTGTTCGGCCTGCGCTTGGCGCCACATGAAGCCGAGTACATGCTGGTCGGCGATCTCGAAACGCTCAAGCTACTGCCTTGGACGCCGGGATACGCGCGCGTCATGGGCACCGGCACCGTCAACGGCAAGGCGCACCCAATCGATACGCGCAACATCCTAATGGCCCAGGTCGAGCGTCTTGCGGCGCGGGGCTGGACCCTCAATACCGGCATCGAGCCCGAGTTCAGCCTGCTTCAGCGCACGACCGATGGCTCTGTCTGCCCGCTCGACGACAGCGACTGCCTGCAGAAGCCGGCATACGACTACCGCGGCCTTTCCCGCGCACGCACGTTCCTCGAACGACTGACGGAGTCTTTGCAGGCGCTCGGCATCGACGTCTACCAGATCGACCACGAGGACGCGAACGGCCAATACGAGATCAACTTCAAGTACGCCGATGCAATGACGTCCGCGGACAATGTCATCCTCTTCAAGATGGCCGCCGCCGAGATCGCCCACGAGCTGGGCGCGATCTGCTCGTTCATGCCGAAGCCGAAGAGCTCGATGACCGGTAACGGCATGCACATCCACTGCTCGATTGCCGACAGCGCCGGCAAGAACCTCTTCTATGATGCGAGCGACCGCCGCGGCATGGGCCTGTCGCAGCTCGCGTACCACTTCACCGCAGGCATCCTCGCTCACGCCAAGGCGCTCACCGCGCTGCTGGCGCCGTCGGTAAACTCCTACAAGCGCCTCGTCATCGGACGCACCGCGTCCGGCACGACGTGGGCGCCGGTGTTCATTGCCTACGGCGACAACAACCGCACCGCCATGGTGCGCATCCCATACGGACGCATCGAGTTGCGCGTCGGCGATTCCGGCATGAATCCCTACCTCGGACAAGCCGCGCTCATCGCCGCCGGTCTCGATGGCATCGACCGCAAGCTCGATCCGGGCCCGCCCCAGAACGTCAACTTCTACGCTCTCAGTTCGGCTGAGATCGCCACCCACAACGTCGACATCCTTCCGCAGTCGCTCAGCGAGGCGATCTCGCACCTGGAACGCAGCGATCTCTTCAAGTCGGCGCTCGGCGAGGACTTCATCGACGAGTTCGTGACGCTGAAGCGGGAGGAGTGGCTGGACTACCACCGGCACGTTTCAGATTGGGAGACCAAGCGCTACCTGGCCTTCTTCTAGAAAAAAGCACCCAAAGGGGAGAACAACAAAGATGTGCGGAATTGCGGGTCTCTTCATCAAGGACCCCACATTGCAGCCCCAGCTCGGCGAGTTGTTGGCGAAGATGACCTCTACGCTCTGCAGCCGCGGACCGGATTCGGCGGGCTTCGCAATCTATGGCGCCGGCGAGGAGGGCAAATCGAAGCTCACCATCGCCGGGCCTTCGGAAGCCTTCATCAGGAACGTCGCTGAAAGGCTTGTCGCGGCGATCGACCCCAAAGCGTCCTCAGCGGTACGACTATCGCACGCCGTCATCACGTTGAAGCCCGACGACGTTGCGCGCGCCATCGAGTGGCTCTCGGCAAACTTTCCCGAGACCGGCGTCGTCAGCGAAGGACAGCGGCTTGAGATCTATAAGGAGGTCGGCTATCCGGACGACGTGGCGAAAGCGTTCGGCATCGCCACAATGTCCGGCACACATGGCATCTCGCACACCCGCATGGCGACGGAGTCGGCGGTGACGACCAACGGAGCGCACCCGTTCTCGACCGGTGCTGACCAGTGCCTCGTCCACAACGGCTCGCTCTCCAATCACGCCTCGCTGCGCCGGGAGCTGACGCGCGAAGGCGCGAAAATAAGGACTGAGAACGATTCCGAGGTTGCCGCGGGCTACCTGACGCACCGCATGCGGCAGGGGCAGACTCTCGGCCAGGCACTCAAGTCGAGTCTCGATGATCTCGACGGCTTCTTCACCTTCGTCGTCGGGACAGAATCAGGGTTCGGCGTGCTCCGCGATCCGATCGCCTGCAAACCGGCGGTGATGGCTGAGACGGACCGCTACGTCGCGTTCTCCTCCGAATACAAGAGCCTCACGTGCCTCCCCGACATCAAGAGCGCCCGCGTTTGGGAGCCGAAGCCCGCCACCGTCTATTTCTGGGAGCACGTATAATGCCCGCCTTCGACCTCGTAAGCACTCCTGTGCGCGAACTCAACGCAGCACTGCACAAGCTGCAGCCCGACACCAACGAGACGCTGTGGAGCATCGCCAATCCCAACGGTGAGCACTCGATCGCCGTCGGTGTCGACGCACCCGTCACTATCAGCATTGATGGTAACGTCGGTTACTTCTGCGGCGGCATGAACAAGCAGGCCAACATCGTCATCGATGGCAGCGCCGGCCAGGGCGTCGGCGAGAACATGATGTCCGGCCGCATCCACGTCAAAGGCGATGCGAGCCAGAGCGCCGGCGCCACTGGCCGCGGCGGCCTGTTGATTGTCGAGGGCAATGCCTCCGCACGTTGTGGCATCTCGATGAAAGGCATCGATATCGTCGTCAAAGGCGATATCGGCCACCTCTCTGCTTTCATGGGGCAGAACGGCCGCCTTGTCGTGTTCGGAGAGGCCGGCGATGCGCTCGGGGATTCGCTGTATGAGGCACACCTCTATGTGCGCGGCCCCGTTGCCTCGCTCGGCGCCGACTGCATCGAGAAGGAGCTTAGCGACGAGCACAAAGCCGAGCTCATCGAGCTGCTCAAAGCTGCCGGCGAAGCCGGCAAAGTGGATGTGTCCGAGTTCCGCCGCTACGGCTCGGCGCGCAAACTCTATAATTTCAACATCGACAACGCGGGAGCATACTAATGACACAGCATGAGAAGGGCTGGCTCCCGACTGCCCCACGCAAATCCGCGACGTTCGACGACTACAGCCTTTCGGAGATCCGCCGCGCAGCGACGACCGGCATCTACGACATTCGCGGCGGCGGCTCGAAGCGGCGTCTGCCGAACTTCGACGATCTGTTGCTGCTCGGCGCCTCGATGTCGCGCTATCCGCTCGAGGGCTATCGCGAGAGGTGCGGAACCGACGTGACACTCGGCACGCGCTTCGCCAAGAAGCCGCTGAAGCTGTCCATTCCCATCACCATCGCCGGCATGAGCTTCGGCTCGCTGTCGGCCAATGCCAAAGAGGCATTGGGACGCGGCGCCTCTCTCGCCGGAACGTCCACCACCACCGGCGATGGCGGCATGACGCCCGAAGAGCGCGGCCAATCGAAGTTTCTCGTCTACCAATACCTGCCGTCGCGCTACGGCATGAATCCGGACGACCTGCGCAAGGCCGACGCGATCGAAATCGTCGTCGGCCAGGGCGCCAAGCCCGGCGGTGGCGGCATGCTGCTCGGCCAGAAGATCTCCGATCGCGTGGCCGAGATGCGCCAGCTCCCCAAGGGCATCGATCAGCGCTCCGCCTGCCGGCATCCGGACTGGACCGGCGCCGACGACCTCGAGATCAAGATCAACGAGCTGCGCGAGATGACCGACTGGGAGAAGCCAATCTACCTCAAGGTGGGCGCCAGCCGTCCCTATTACGACGTTGCGCTTTCCGTGAAGTCTGGCGCCGACGTGGTCGTGCTCGACGGCATGCAAGGAGGTACCGCAGCAACGCAGGAGGTGTTCATCGAGCACGTCGGGATTCCGCTGCTCTCGGCGATCCGCCCGGCGGTCGAGGCGCTACAGGATCTCGGCATGCATCGGAAGGTGCAGCTCATTGTTTCGGGCGGCATCCGCAACGGTGCCGACGTCGCCAAGGCGCTGGCGCTCGGCGCCGATGCGGTGGCGATCGGTACCGCCGCGCTCGTCGCCCTCGGTGACAACGATCCGAAATGGGAAGCCGAGTATCAGAAGCTGGGCTCGACGACCGGCGCCTATGACGACTGGCACGAGGGCAGGGACCCTGCCGGCATCACGACGCAGACGACCGAGCTCACCCGGCGCCTCGATCCGGTCACCGCTGGGCGGCGCCTCGCTAACTTCCTCAAGGTCATGACCCTCGAGGCGCAGACGCTGGCGCGCGCCTGCGGCAAGAACCATCTGCACAATCTCGAGCCCGAGGACCTCACAGCCCTGACGATAGAAGCTGCGGCAATGGCGAGAGTGCCATTGGCGGGAACAAACTGGGTTCCAGGCGCGAATACCTTCTGACGTGATCCCCTAACTGGCCGGAGGTTGGGTCCTCCGGCCCCTTTTTTTGGGAGCGTCATTCCGCATAGATGATGATCGCCAAGAACCGGATACGCTCATCGAGCAGCCTCTCCGGCCCGTGAGTCACATTACCGGAAAAGGTGAAGGCATCGCCGGGTTCGATGAGATAGGTCTGATCGCCGAACCGATACTCCATGCGGCCTTGCAGCATGTAGATAAACTCAGTACCTGGATGCGCAAAGCGCGGATAGGACTCACTTTTCTTGTCCATTTCGATAAAGAACGGCTCAAAGAGCTTGCGCGGCCCTCGGTCGTATGAAAGCAGGCGATAGGTGTGGCCGTACTTCGTCCCGACGCGAACCACTTCCATCTGCTCGGTCTTCCTCACGAGCTGAGCGCTCCCCTGGCGGGATTCTGATTCGCGGAACAGATCGGAGAGATTGACGCCTACGGCGCCGGCAATGCGTTCCAGCGCGTCGAGGCTTGCCGTTGCCATGCCGTTCTCGATGCGGCTGAGCATCGCGCTCGATAGGCCGGCACCGGTACTCAGGTCTGAAAGGGTGAGGTTGGCTTCGAGGCGGCGGCGCTTGATGGCAGCACCGATGCGCGCCTCGAGGGGCAGATTGGCCAGCTCGTTCTTGACCTGGCGCTCGACAGTGGCCGCTCTGCGCCGCTCGGAAGGCGCCGACTTAACGCGCCCTGCGGATTTCCTTCCTGGCTTCGTCATCTGGTCGCCCCCGCTTTCTCACGTAACTGATTACCGGCTCATCCGGCGGATCGCAAATGGGGTTGTCGGCGCGACATTCTCAGACGCAACCCATACGAAAGTCTATTGCGCTAAATGCAAATTTGTTGCAATGCATCACATGCAAATAAGTTGCGTCTAATGCAACGCCGAGGGAAGATGCCTACCGTGGCTAGAGGCACGTATAGGTGCCCAACGGGATGGGAGAACGCCTTATGACGTTAGCAGTTGATCAACGTGGAATAGACGGCGCGGCAGCGCAGAGTGAACCAGGATGCCTGCACCGGGCCATCGATTGGAAGGGCGCTTTTTGGATCGCCAGCGGCGTTCCGGCATTGGTGCTCATCTCGATCGGTGGCATGGGCGCGACTGCAGGCAAGCTCGCGTTCCTGGTATGGACCATCTCCGTCGTCATGGGCTTCTTTCAAGCCTACAGCTACGCGGAGATCGCCGGTCTCTTCTCCAACAAATCGGGTGGCGCGGCTGTCTACGGAGCCGCGGCTTGGCTGCGGTACAGCAAGATTATCGCCCCCCTGTCCGTGTGGTGCAATTGGTTCGCCTGGACGCCCGTTCTTTCTCTCGGCTGCGCCATCGCAGCGGGCTACATCCTGAATGCCATTGCGCCGCTGCCGGTATTCACCACCGACTCGCCTCAGGTCGTTGCTTGGCTGCATGACGCAGCAAACGCTGCTGCCCTAGCTGGCAAATCAAGCGAAGAAGCTTTGAAGATCGCACTAGCGTCAGCGACCGATGCAGCAACGCCTGCAATTCGCTCCTTCAAGCTTGTGGAGTTTAACCTGTTCGGGCTGGCGAAAATCGAAGTCGGCGCAACATTCTTTATCGGCGCCATTCTCATGCTGGCGGCCTTCGCGATCCAGCACCGCGGCATCCTTGGTACGGCGCGCATCCAAATGTGGATCGGCCTGCTCGTCGTCGTTCCGATGCTCATCGTCGGCGTCGTGCCGTTCTTCAACGGCGGCGTGAACTATCAGAACTTCACGCCGCTCGTCCCGCCCAACGGCGAATGGAACAACTACGGCTGGACGTACTTCCTCGGCGCGCTCTTCATCGCCGGCTGGTCGACTTACGCCTTCGAGACGGCCGTCTGCTACACGCGCGAGTTCCCCAACCCAAGCACCGATACGAAGAAATCGATCATCGCCGCCGGCGCTCTGTGCGTCGTCCTCTATGCGCTGGTCGCGACTGCCTTCCAGGGCCACCTCGGCCTCGAGGGCATGACCCAGCCGGGCATCGTCGACGGAACGGGCGTTGCGGCTGCCATGGGCGACATGGTCGGCGGCGGCAACAGCGTCATCCTCCATCTGTTGGAGATGATGATGATCCTCGCCCTCATCCTCGCCATCATGATGGCCATGGCGGGCTCTTCGCGCACGCTCTACCAGGGCGGCGTAGACGGCTGGCTGCCGAAGTACCTTGGCCACGTCAACGAGCACGGCGCGCCGACGCGGGCGATGTGGACCGACCTGGTCTTCAATCTCGGGCTGCTGACCTTTGCCGCTTCGGATGCGACTGCCTACTACCTGATCTTGTCGATCTCCAACGTCGGCTACATGATCTTCATCTTCCTCAATCTGCAGGCGACTTGGATACACCGCATCGACAGCCCGCAGATTCCGCGCCCCTACAAGGCGCCAAACTGGCTCGTTGCCTTCAACGTGTTCCTTGGCTTCGTGAACCTCGTGCTCATGGGCGCCGGCGCCAAGGTATGGGGCAACCCGAACGCGCTCTGGTATGGCCTCGCCTTCGCGGCGCTGATCATCCCCGTATTCCTGTTCCGCCATTATGTGCAGGATCGCGGCAGGTTCCCCGACCACATGCTGCTCGACCTCAATCTGAAGAGCCAGGACCTCGGAGCGCGAAAGGCAGGATTCCTGCCCTACCTCACGCTGCTTCTCGCAGCCGCGGTCGTAATCGCCTCGAACTATTACTTCCAGCTCCCGCCGACCTAGTATGGAGCCGGAAATGGGCGGTCCCATTTCCCGGGGCCGCCCCGATTAGCGATGCGCGCAACAGCAGGGAATTGTGCCGGCAAAGCCGTGGCGGCCGTTCGCTTACCTTCCTTGAGCTTCCCTAGGCGAAACTCCTCCCAATGGGATGGACCGGCTGCCCGACGGCGGGAACAAGACGTCCCTGCCGGGACGAAAGCGATGGCGAGTTCGTCCGATGCTTTGCGTGCACCCGCAAGGGTCACCGCGCTATCGACATTGATCCGCCAGCGTGGGCGCCGACGTGCGGTCGGTGTCAAGCATGATCGCAAGGCGCCGATGCGCGGCCCGGGAGTCAGGCCGAACATTCGGTGTCGGCTCATCAGCGAAGTTTCTGCCAGCTGGTGGTGTGATTCCGGTTCTGGACAGCGCGCCAGCGGTGATGATGTCTGCCGAAAGTCGCGTCGTTATAGGACTTTGCGCTTGGCGCCGAAAAGAGTGAGTGTGCCGTGGGGATCACAAAGATATTCCACCCAACTACATAAGCATCTGATCTACAATGACATTTTGAGACTGGTGCCCAGGGGCGGAATTGAACCACCGACACCGTGATTTTCAGTCACGTGCTCTACCAACTGAGCTACCTGGGCTTACTTCGGCGACAGTCCCGGGCGCCAAAGCCCGGCCGTTATAGTGAGCGTCCGGCCGCCTGTCCAGCGCTTCGCCCGTCGCAGGAAGAACCTGCAGAGGCATGGCAAATCCGTGCCTAGGCGAGTTCATCGTCATCGTCTTGGCGCCGATCCTCGCCGCGCGTGCGATGTGCCGCCTCCTCACCGTCCTCGTCCGCCGCCGCCTGCCCGCCGGGGATGGCGTAGCCGCCCCCCAGCCAGCGCGCCAGATCGACGTCGCGGCACCGCGCCGAGCAGAACGGCCGGTAGGCCATCTCCGCCTTGGCGCCGCAAATGGGGCAGCGGCCATATCCCGCAGCTGATGGATCTTTTGTCGCCATCGAAGTTCAACGCTTGACGATCAGGTCGGGTCGAGCTCGGCGGCACGCACCCAGGCGAAGTGGATCGGGAAGCCCTCGCCGACCAGCAGCGTCACCACCTCGGTGAGCGGCAGGCCGACGACGCTGGTGTAGGAGCCGACAATCTTCTGCACGAAGCATCCGGCGAGGCCTTGGATGGCGTAGCCGCCGGCCTTCCCGCGCCACTCCCTGGAGGCGATATAGGCTTCGATCTCCTCGCGTGTAAGGTGCTTGAAGCGCACGCGCGTGTCGACGATCTTGTGCCGCACGCGGTCGTCGGGCGTGATCAGGCAGATGCTGGTCAGCACGCGATGCGCCCGCCCCGACAGGAGCTGCAGACAGTTGGCCGCCTCCTCGATGTTGGACGGCTTCATCAGAATGCGGCGGCCAACGGCGACCACTGTGTCGGCGGCGAGCACATAGGCCGAGGCAATGTCCTTGTCGTTGGCGATCTGGTCGCGGGCGGCTTCCGCCTTCATCCGCGCGATGCGCGCCGCGTAAGCACGCGGCATCTCCCCACGCCTTGCCGATTCGTCGATCGAGGAGGGGCGCAGTGCATCCGGCTCGATGCCCACCTGCGACAGCAGCATCAGGCGGCGCGGGCTGGCGCTGGCCAGCACCAGTGTCGGACGCGCGGCATGCCCTGGCTGCCCGGCGGTTTCCCTGGCCAGCTCGCGGCGCAGCGTGTCGCGGCGCGGGTGATCGGTGCGGCTCAGCGCGGTAAGGAAGGCAGCCTTGGCGGTCATCGAGACATCACCTTGGAGGAGGTTCGGGCGAGGAATAGAAGCCTGTTGTGACGGATGTTGGGGATAGTCCCCGTGCCACGAGCAAAGCCAACCCTCGGCATTTTACAGTTGCTGACGCACTGCTACGGGGCACTGGACATTGCAAAGCCGCCATTCGAAAAGCAAGGGGCCAATCCGCCGTTGCCAGAGCGGGCCCTTTTCAGGCTAAATCACCCGGCGACCGGGCCGAAAGGGCTTTTATCATGATTGCCAAGACCGCGATTGTCGATCTCCTCGGACGCACACCTCTTTTCGGGTCGCTGGACGAAGCCGTGCGCCGCGCCGTCGCCGACGAGATGCGCGAGGTCAACTTCGAGCCGAGTCAGGTCATCTTCGCACGCGGCGATGCCGGGCGTGAGATCTATCTCGTCGTCGCCGGCCGCGTGCGCCTATCGGTGCTCACCGCCGAGGGCCGCGAGTTGTCGTTCGCACACGCGGAGCCCGGCGCCATCTTCGGCGAGATCGCCATGCTCGACGGCGGCCCGCGCTCCGCCGACGCCACGGCGGTGGGCAAGGTCAGCGCGCTCAGCCTGTCGAAGCCAGCATTCAAGCGGTTGATGGAGACACAGCCGCACGTGGCGGAGGCCGCCGTGCGCTTCCTGTGCTCGCGCATCCGCGAGGCCGACCAGCAGCTCGAAGCTATCGCCCTGTACCCGATCGAAGGACGTCTCGCCCGCTTCTTCCTGGCTGCCGCACGCGCCAAGGCACCCGACAGCGAGGAAGGCCGCGTGACGATCGAATTGCCAATCTCGCAGAGCGAACTTGCCCTGCTCATCGGAGCCAGCCGGCCGAAGGTCAACACGGCGTTGTCGATGTTGGAGACGAGCGGAGCGCTCGAGCGCAACGGCTCGCGCATCGTCTGCGACATCGAGGAGCTGCAAGCCATCGCCGGCGCCGAGTGAGGATGCTGGAGCCTTCAGGCCACCCATTGTCCGGTAGAACCTCAGGTGCGCTGCGCCTGCAGGAGCATATGCGCGCGATCCGGGCGCGCTCGTCCTCACCCATCAAAGCACTCAAGTCGCGACTGGCCGTTCCACTGCGCCCGCTCCTCAACAGCAGCATCATAAGGGGAGTGCGCAGCGTTGGACGGCGGCTGGCCGCAGCGGGAACGGCGTCGTATCCACCCGACGTGCGCCGGCGGCTGAAAATTCTCAACGTGATGTGCTACCTGATCGCGACGACGACCCTTCTCTATGCCATCCAGCAGGCCGCCACCGACTATCAGACCTACGCGCCGATGGTGCACCTGAATTTGGCGCTGGTGGCAGCGGTGCTGTTGGTGCCGTTCGCGCATCGCATCAACGACATCGCCGGAGGTCTGCTGCTCGTTGCCGTCGAGTACGCTGCGCTCGTGGGCTTTGCGAGCTTCTTCAGCCGCGAGGGCGGCGGGCACCTGCAGTATCTCATCGCGGCAGCCGCTGCCTTCGTCATCTTTGGATTGGAGCGCATATGGCTGGTGGCCGGGGTAATCGTGCTCGCCCTCGCCCTGCATCTTTATGTCTGGTACTCGTTCCCCGTTTCGGGTCCCGTCACGCCCGATGAGCAGGCGGTCATCGATTCACTCTACACGCAGGGCGCAATCACCACGTTCGCGCTCATCGCGGCCTCGGTGTACTACGCATTCAGCCTCGCCGAGCAGGCCAAGGCGGAGACCGACGCGGTGCTCCGCAACGTGCTACCCGATCCGATCGTCGAGCGGCTGAAAGCCAACCCCGGCGGCCTGATCGCCGACAGCATCGAGGATGCCTCGGTGATGTTCGCCGACATCTCCGGCTTCGTGGCGCTGGCACGACGGCTGGGAGCGAACGCCACCGTCGACATGCTGAGCCGCATCGTGTCGGAGTTCGACAAGCTGGCCGTTCGCCATGGCGTGGAAAAGATAAAGACCATCGGCGATGCCTACATGGTCGTTGCGGGGCTGCCGGAGCCGGTGCCGGACCACACGGCGCGGCTGGCGCGAATGGGGCTCGATATGCTCGAGACCGTCGCACGACTGCGCGCCGAGAGCGGGCTCAACCTCCACCTTCGCATCGGGATGGCATCGGGGCCGGTGATGGCCGGCGTCATCGGCACGCGCAAGTTCAGCTACGACGTGTGGGGCGATCCGGTGAACCTCGCCAGCCGGCTCGAGGGGCAATCCATACCCGGACGCATCCTCATCTGTCCGGGCTGCCGGGCCAAGCTGGGCGATAGCTTTGTCTATGAAGCCCGCGGGCCGATCGACATCAAGGGCATGGGGGCGCAGGAGACCTGGTACCTGATCGGCGAGAGTGGGCCGCCTGTGACCGGCGCGGACGCCCCGCTTACACCGTCGGACCTCCCTCGAACGCGAACCGCTTCTTGATGCGCTCGAAGAGCTGGTCACGCACCCCGCGGTAGTGCATTAGCGTCTGCTCGCGGGTACCGTGCCCGATCATGGCCGTTGCATCGATGGTCGGCCAGTACTCGACGTCGACGGCCATTGTGCGTGTCAACTCGAGTGCCTGATGGTGCGCCTCCGGCGACAGCGTGATGATGAGGTCGAAGGAGGTGTCGTGCAGGTCGCGCAGCGTGTTCGGCGTGTGCTGCGAAACGTCGATGCCGATTTCGTCCATTACCGCCGTCACGAACGGGTCGGCGGCGCCGGCACGCACGCCCGCCGAGGCGACGTAGGCGCGCTTGCCAGCGAGGTGCCGCAGGATCGCCGCCGCCATCACTGAGCGCACCGCATTGGTTGTGCAGGCGAAGAGCACGGCGCCTGGCAACTCGCGAACGGACGGCTCCGCGACCGCGGATTGAGAAGCCGAGGTT
The DNA here is from genome assembly GCF_009026145.1 of Hyphomicrobium sp. GTDB lineage: Bacteria > Pseudomonadota > Alphaproteobacteria > Rhizobiales > Hyphomicrobiaceae > Hyphomicrobium_A. Next base: position 108,659 of record NZ_WBUE01000005.1, on the reverse strand, counting down.
TCGGCTGTGCCGCCGCTCGCGAAGTCGCGAGACATGGCCGCTATCCCTTCCAGTGCAGCGCGCAGATGAGCGTGAACAGCCGGCGAGCGGTGTCGAGGTCGACGGTGATCTTGCCGGCGAGACGCTCGAGCAGCGTGCGGCTGCCTTCGTCGTGCAGACCGCGGCGCCCCATGTCGATGGCTTGAATGCGCGAAGGCGGAGCGGTGCGGATCGCTTCGTAGTAGCTCTCGCAGATGAGGAAGTAGTCCTTCATGATGCGCTTGAGCGGCGTCAGCGACAGCATGTGGGTGACGATGGCCTCGTCGGCCTCGTTGGTGACCGTGAGCACCAGACGATCCTCGACCAGCGCCAGGTTCAGCTTGTAGGGGCCATCGTCGCGACCATCGAGGGCGAACGAGTTACCCTCCAAAATGTCGAAGATCGCGACCTCGCGCTCGTGCTCGATATTCGAGTTCGTCGTGGCCGTCGATTTCTCGTCGAGCGTGATGGCTATGAGCCGCGACTTCGGCAAATCGGCCGGCGCTTGGGCGTCGCTCATGATGCAGGCTCGTTCGCGGCTCGCAGGCGTATCTCCGCCGAGAGGCGGTGCGCTTCCAGCCCCTCGGCGCGGGCGAGCGCCATGGCTGCCGGGGCAAGGGCGGCGAGCGCCTTGCTGTCGAGCTTCAGCAGCGAGGTCCGCTTCATGAAGTCGAGTACACCGAGGCCGGAGGAGAAGCGCGCCGTGCGTGAGGTCGGCAGCACGTGATTGGAGCCGGCGATGTAGTCGCCGATCATCTCCGGCGTCTGCGAGCCGATGAAGATGGCGCCGGCGTTGCGAATGCGCTCGCTCAGCGCCTCGGCGTTGACCGTAGCGATCTCCAGGTGCTCGGCGGCGATGCGGTCGGCGAGGGCCGGCGCTTCGCGGAGCGAGGAAAGCTCGATGATGGCGCCGAACACGTTCCAGCTCTCACCGGCGATGTTGCCGCGCGGCAGCTTCTGCAACTGGCGCAGAACAGCGGCTTCGACGGCGCGGCCGAACTCGGCATCGTCGGTCATGAGGATCGACTGCGCGGCCGTGTCGTGCTCGGCCTGTGCCAGCAGATCGGCGGCGATCCATTCCGGATCATTGTGCTTGTCGGCGATGATGAGGACCTCGGACGGCCCGGCGATACTGTCGATGCCGACGGTACCGAACACGAGCCGCTTCGCCGCGGCGACGTACGCGTTGCCGGGACCGACGATCTTGGCGACGGGTGCGACGGTTTCGGTGCCGTAGGCGAGTGCGGCGACCGCCTGCGCACCGCCGATGCGGTAGACCTCCTCGACGCCGGCGAGCTGCGCGGCGGCCAACACCAGCGGGTTAAGCTCGCCGTTGGGCGAGGGCACGACCATGACGATGCGCGGCACACCCGCTACCTTCGCCGGGATGGCGTTCATCAGCACCGAGCTCGGGTACGAGGCGAGGCCACCCGGCACGTACAGCCCGACGGATTCGACCGCCGTCCACCGCCAGCCCAGCTCAACGCCGAGCTCGTCGGTATAGCGCTCGTTGACGGGGAGCTGGCGCTCGTGATGCTCGGCGATGCGGTCGGCGGCAAGCTGCAGGGCGTCCAACGTCTCGGCGCTGCACGCGTCGCGCGCGTTGTGCATCTCGGCTTCCGTCACGCGCAGGCCGAGCTTGTCGAGATCGACCCGGTCGAACTTCTTCGACAGCTCAATCAATGCCGCATCGCCGCGCGTGCGCACGTCGGCGAGTATTGCCGCAACGGCGGCGCCGACGTCGGCCGAAGCCTCGCGCTTTTCGCCGAGGAAGGTGGCGAACGCCGCTTCGAAGCCGTGATCGCGCGTATGCAGCCGCTTGGGCATATCGTCATCGGCCAAACGGCCGTCTCCTTGAGGTCTTTATCGGTCAATCGTCGCCCGCATGCGCCGGTTTGGAGGGCGTACGCCAGGCTGCTCCGAGATCGCGCAGCTCCGCTTCGATGCACTCGACCTCGAGCCGCACGGCGCCCCCGCCGGCAAATTGTAGCGTCACCGCCCCCGAGGGCTCCTCGCCGGCTTCGAAAGTCACGGCCAGCAGCGCCAGGACCGTATCTTTCTGTTGCGGGTCGAAGCCCTGCACGCGCGCCGCTTTGACGCGCTCGAAGCGAACTCCGGTACGCCGGCGCTGGTAGCCGCCGCTGTCATTCTTCACCGCGCGCTCCCAGTCGAATCGATTGGCAATCGCGGCAAATCGCATGTCCTGCTTCAAGTATGCCATGTCGCCGACGCGGATCACCGCGTCCTGAAGGTGGCACGAGATAACCCGCAGATCCTCCGGATCGAGAGCGATCAGCTTCAAGTCTTGCATACGGTGACGTCCCAAGCGCTTGGGGCGGGCGGCCGCAAGCTTCAAAAATGTTGATAGCGGCGCCGCCGCAGCGGTGCAACTGACGTATCGGACCTCCCCTGTTATGGGCAAACGGACAGCAGGGGATGCTTGTGATCGGGAGGAGTCGCAGCCTAGACTTGCAGCCTTGGGCTCGCTGGCCGCAGCAACTGGGTGTGCCATGGAAAACGAACGCTTCAATCTTTCCTTGCGCCGTTTCCTCAAGGAGGTCGGCATTTCGTCCCAGCAGGAGATCGAGCGCGTCGTACGGGAGGCTGATCTCGCGGGGAAAGGCAAGCTGAGGGTCAAGATGGTGCTGACCGCGGAGGGGACCGACCTGCGACATCAAGTCGACGGCGAGATCGACCTGGGATAATCCGCATTTGGTCGTCAGCGTGCGTCCTCTTTACGCTCGAGGTCGCAATCGACCCGGCAGAAGTCGTGCGGCGGACGCTCGCGGCTGTACCCCTGAGCATGGAAGTCTCGCGCGCCCCGCACGAGTGAAGCGGCGCCGACTGCGCACAGGAGCAACGAGGCGGCTATGGCAGCGGGCAGCAAGTGCTTGGACATTTGCATCGCTCGGTTGCGCTCAAAGAAGCGGGCCCCGGCCGATACCCCGGGGCCCGCCGATCAAGGGCGCTTCAGCGGGGCGACGGAGCGGAAGCCCCGACGCAGCCCTCGATCAAATCAGTAGCAGTGCTGGCGCAGCGTCCAGCCCTTCACCTGGCACTTCTCGTTGCCATTGGAGTCGGTGGTGCAGACGCGGTTCGGCAGGCGCTGATACGAGCAGTAATAGTTGCCGGCCTTGCCCTCGTAGCCGCTCATCGGCTGGTCGAACTGGTAGTCCTGGACGAAGTACTCCTTGCCGCCGCGCGCGAACGCCGCCGGGGCGATGGCCGAAACGAGGAAAGCACCGAGAAGTGCGGTCTTGAGCATCGTCTGCATCGTCGTTCACTCCGTCGTTTATGGCGGCACGGCTGTCGGCCACGTTGAATTCGATCGGAATGTACGAGGGTGCCCAGCGCCGAACTGTTCCGCGTGGAACAGGCGCTAAAGAACGCAGCTAGATGATTTTGGTCTTGCCGGCCCCCGGGATCAGCCGGTCAAGCGCTCGATCTGCGCGCCGCAGCGCGACAGCTTCTGCTCGAGCTGCTCGAAGCCGCGGTCGAGGTGGTAGACGCGGTTGATCATCGTCTCGCCCTCGGCCATCAACGCGGCGATGACCAAGGATACCGAGGCGCGCAGATCCGTCGCCATGACGGGTGCACCGGTGAGCCCCTTGACGCCTTTGATCGTCGCAGTGTCGCCATGCAGCTGGATGTCGGCGCCGAGCCGCGCCAGCTCCTGCACGTGCATGAACCGGTTCTCGAAAATCGTCTCGCGGATGACGCTGGTGCCCTTCGCCGTGGTCATCAGCGCCATGAGTTGCGCCTGCAGATCGGTGGGAAACCCAGGGAACGGCTGCGTCTCGACCGTCACCGGCTCGATGCCGTGCCCATTGCGGGCGATGCGGATGCCGCTGTTGGTCGTCTGCACCTCGACGCCGGTCTTGGTGAGCGCGTCGAGCGCCGTCTTGAGGAGCTCCGGTCGCGCGCCCTCGAGCGTGACGTCGCCGCCCGTTGCCGCCACCGCAATGGCGAACGTACCCGTCTCGATGCGATCGGCGAGCACAGAATGCACCGCACCTTCCAGACGGTCGGCACCCTGGATGCGCAGGGTGGACGTGCCGATGCCCTCGATCTTGGCCCCCATCTTGACGAGGCATTCGGCGACGTCGCCGATTTCCGGCTCACGCGCCGCGTTCTCGATCACCGTCTCGCCGCGCGCCAACGAGGAGGCGAGCAGCACATTGTGCGTGGCGCCGACCGACACCTTCGGGAACACGACGCGGCCACCGTGCAGGCCGCCCCTGGCCTTGGCGATCACATAGCCGGCCTCGATATCGATCTCGGCACCGAGCTCCTTGAGCCCCATCAGGTGCAGGTCGACAGGGCGCGTGCCGATGGCGCAGCCGCCGGGCAGCGACACCTTCGCCTGGCCGCAGCGGGCGAGAAGCGGCCCCAGCACCCAGAAGCTGGCGCGCATGCGGCTGACCATCTCGTAGGGCGCCACCGTATCGACGATATCGCGCGCGCAGAGATGGAAGGTCTCGCCGATATGATGGGCGGGGCCGGCGCGCTTGCCGTCCACCGCAAGATCGACGCCGTGGTTGCGCAGGATGCGGGCCAGCAGGTTGACGTCGGCGAGGTTGGGGACATTCTTCAATGTCAGCCGGTCAGGCGTCAGCAAGCTGGCGATCATCAGCGGCAGAGCGGCGTTCTTGGCGCCGGAAATCGGGATGCTGCCGTTGAGCCTCTGGCCGCCGACGATTCTGATGCGATCCATTCGATTGCCCCTCATGCGCCGGCGGTCGTACCGGCAACGCCAAAGGAATGATTAAGCGCTTCGCGGGTTTGCCAGCAAGTGTGACGGAAAAGCTCGCCCTGTCCGCGGCTTGTATCGGCGCGGAGAATAGCCTTGCGCGGCTCTCCGTGCGGTTAATGCCGCCCGCGGGATGTCCCTAGCCTGTAGGCACCGCAAGGCGATTTGATGTCCCGGGCTGACGCGCGTCGGCTCGGCAACCTAATCCTGGTCGACACGCACGTTGAACGGCGCTAGCTCCTCCCGCATCGCCGCCCGCGCCCGCGCCTCGACGCGCCGATAGGCGGCCGCCACCCCGCGCCCATAGTCGGTGAGCTTGGCGCCCCCGCCGTGCGATCCACCCGGCGCCGCGGTGACCAGCACATCGGGGAACATGTGGTTGAGGGCATCGACCAGCAGCCATGCGCGCCGGTAGGACATGCCGAGCTCGCGGCCGGCAGCGGAGATCGACCCGGTGCGCCCGATCGCCTCCAACAGATCCACTTTGCCGGGCCCGAGCACCATCCCGTCGCCGATGAGGATGCGCAGGCGTGGAAACGCGCGCTCGGTCTTGCGCTTCGCTTTCGCAGCCGGCTTGGCTGCTGCCGCGCTCGCTCGCTTCGCTTTCTTCACGCGCGCGCCCAACCGCTCACCTCTCTACCGCCGCCGCCCAATATAGTAGCGCAGCACCCCGACGACGATTTGACCGCTCTCGGGGCAAGAGCCGCCCGGGGTCTCAAGGGCCGGAGTCATGGCTGCCATCCGTCCAGCCGAGTAGCCCGATTACTCACCGGGCTCCTTGCGCGACTTACTTTCCGCGGAAACCTCGTGTGCCAGGGCCGCTCGGGTGCGGGCCTTCGCCTGTTCCTTGCGTTTTTTCAGGTTGGCGCGCAGCTCTGCCTCGAGCCGCGCTGCGCGGTCGTTGGCGCCGCGCTTATTGCGCTCGTTGTCGGCCATCGTCGGCTCCGCGTGCAGCCTGAAGGCTGCTGGGTAATGCCGGCCGCAACATATTCGTGACGCACCGGCTAGGCAACGGCGGTCGGGCGCCTTTCCCGGGTCGCCGCAGAATCATTCCCACCCCGGCGCCCGCTTGCAGCCATCGCGCGTGGTCGCACTTCAACATCGCGTGAGAACGCTCGCGTGCGGCGCGCATCGCGCCATGACGCGCTTGCCATTGTTTCCGCGGCGAAGAATATGCCGTTACACAATAACACAGGGACGAGACGATGAACTGGACGGCGAAGGTTCTTCTGGCGGCCGCGTGCTTCACTCTGCCATCGGCCGTATTGGCGAGCGACACGGCATTGCCGTTACGCAAGGCGGGCAAGTGGGAACAAAAGACCGTCATGGACGAGGGCGGCAAGAAGCACGAGCAGACGCTCACCATCTGCATCGATGCCGACATGGAGCGCAGCACTGCCCTTGCCAGCGACGCCGAGCACAAGAAGAGCTGCTCGAAGTACGAGGTGAAGAAGGATGGCGCAGCGGTGATCGTCACCGCCACGTGCAAGATGAACGGGCGTGACGTGGAAAGCCGCACCGAGATGAGCGGTGACTTTCAGGCCGCGTTCACGGTCAAAATCGACTCCACGACCTCGGGCATCCAGGATTCGCAGTCCATCTCGGTCAAGCGCGTGATCGAGCAGCAGGGGAAGTACCTGGGCGAATCATGCGGCGACCTGCAGGCCGGCGAGGCCATGGGCACCGACGGCAAGAAGGTCTTCGTGCAGTAAGGGAACCGGCGGTGCGCGCAGGCGCACCGCCGCGACCCCCACGTCAATCCGGCTTGATCACCAGACCCCAGGGCAGGCGCCCCACGGGCACGGACTTCTCAGCCTTCAGAGTCGCCACGTCGATCACCGTCATGTCGTTGGTGAGGCCATTGGCCGAATAGAGCTTCTTGCCATCGGGCGAGATCGCCATATGCCATGGCCGCTGACCGGTAAGGATGTAGTCGGTCACCTCATAGGTCGCGGTATCGACGACGGCGATGCGGTTGGCGCGGCCGATGGCGACGAATGCCTGCTTGCCGTCCTTGGAAAAGACGATGCCCATCGGCTGAATGAGCTCGGGACGCACGCCGGCGATCTCGAAGTGCAGCTTCTTGACCGTCTTGTAGGTAGCCGCATCGATCACGGCGACGGTGCCGCCCACCTCGGCGGAAACCCACACGTGCTTGCCGTCGTGGGTGAAGGTGGCGACGCGCGGGCGCGTGTCGACGAGGATGTTGGCGAGCACCTCGAAGGTACTAGTGTCGATGATGTGCGCCATGCTGGTGGCTTCCGAGGTGGCCGTGACGAGCTTGTCGTCGGGACTGACCGACATGCCCTCCGGCTCGACGCCGACCTCGATCTCGGCCAGCACCTTACCGCTGGCGCGCTCCAGCACCGTGACGTAGCCGTCGTCCTCGTTGGCGACGTAGACACGATCGCCCTTGTGATCGACATCCAGGAGCTCCGGGTCGGGCCCGGTGTCCATACGGCGCACCACCTCGAGCGTACCCGTATCGATTACGTCGAGCTGATCGTCGTCGCCGACGCAGACGAGCACCTCCTTGTAGTCGGGCGTGATGGCGATACCGCGCGGGCGCTTGCCGACGGGGATGGTTTTGATGACCTTCAACGTCGCGGAATCGAGCACCGTGACGGTATTGTCTTTCTCGTTGGAGACGAAGATCGTGTCGGCCGCCGCCGGCGCGCACGCAAGACACGGCAGAATAAGCGTGGCGAGAAGCCGTCGCATCACTCGCTCCCCTTGGATGCTGTGGCCGATAGCCGGCACTTTGTTTCGGGCAGGTCGAAGCCGAGCGTGTCGGTGAGATATTTCGGGTGCAGGAAGCCCTCCTGCGGCGAGATGGAGACGAGCGCCCGAGGGCCGGCGATAAGAATGGGCTGGCGCAGCTGCAGATCCCAGTGACGGAAGTTCATGCCCTGACCTTTGAAGCCGGCGACCTCGAATTTGTCCGATAGGATGTAATGGCGCAGTGCCTCAGGGCTGTTCTTGCCGGTGCGCGTAACCGCCTCACCCACGATGCGTACGGCGAGCCAAGCCGCGTAGTCGCGCTCCGTCATGATGCGCCCGGCCTTGCGTTCGAAGCGATTCTGCATCTGCGTGCCGGCGTACTCCTCGAAGGCGCGATGCCAGGCGACGGCGACGAGACCGTGCGTGCCGACGACCGGGCGTGGCTCGGCGGTGCGGAACAGGAGATAGTCGCCGAAGACGTCGGACTCGTCGGCCACCACGACCACGTCGTGATCGGGCACCCCCTGCGTGAGCATCGGCATCTGCGACTGGATCTGCTGATGTCCGGTGTCGGTGCGCCGCGATCCGGCTTCGAACACGTAGGGGCGCTCGGCGACGATCTTGGCGCCGAAGCGTGCCGCCGCGCGCCGTATGGCTGCGGCGTAGCCCTGGTCGGCCGGCGACTTGCCGACGATGAGCACCCAGTGCCGCCACTTCTTCCACAACAGGTACTGGGCGAGTGCGTCGGCGCGCATCGCCCAGTTCGGCGGGATGTGGAACACGTTCAGCCGGCACTGCTCCTGGCGCAGCGCATCGTCGCTGGTGCGCACGTCGAAGATGAGCGCATCCTTTGCTTCGGGAAGATCGGCGACGGCCAGGAGATCGGCGCGCTCCAAGTCAGCGACGATGATGCCGTGGCCTTGTCCCAGAAGCTCCTTCGCCTTGTCGACCGGGTTATCCTTCTCGCCGAGGAGCGCCTCCAGTAGATCGTAGTGCTGACCGAGCAGACGCCCCGTGCGGTTGTCCTCCTCCAGCGCGATACGGGCGCCCTGGATGCCCTTGTCCTTCACCTCTTTGTCGACGAGGGAAAGCGGCGGCGGCTCGTCGTAGTCCTTGGTGAGGTAGACGATCGTCGTCGTGAGCGAGGGTACGGCCTCGGGCGAGGGCACCTTCGGCTCGGCGCGCGAGCCGGTATGCAGCGCGACACCGGCGCCGATGATCGCGCCGGTGTATAGGAGCCAACGCACCGCAACGGATACCTGGGCTGTCATGGCCATTTTCACGATACGTTATAACCTCGCATCGATCCTGTAAGCCAGCCCGCGCCGACCGGGTCAAATCACAGGTTCGCGGGCGGGTCCGCAGAGGCAGGTGATGCCGTCTTGCGGACCCCGCGCGCTGCAGATCACCAATGGCGCCGTTCAGGTCCGCCAGCGAACTTGGTGCGGATCCAGGCGATGATCTTCCACACGTCCTGGTCGGTATCGATCAGCTCGCCGAAGGGCGGCATCGGCCCGACGACGCCCTCGGTGCCCTTGCGCGCGTAACCGGCCTTCTTGAGCTCGTCGGAGCCAAGCGAGATGAGACGGAATAGTGTGTCGTCGGTGTCCCCATAGACCCACACCGTGTTGGTCAGCGGAGGGCACATGCCGCCGCCGCCACCACCGCCATGACAGCCATTGCAGCTCTTGCCGAAGTACAGCTTCTGGCCCTCCGCGATCGCTTCTGGATTGTCGGTGTAGGGGTTCTTGAGCGTACCCTTGGGCGAGGCCGCGACGCGCTCGAGCGGTTTCATCGGCTTCTTGAGTTCGTCCATCGAGAGCGGAGCAGGAGCCGCGCCCTCGGCCTGCGCCGGAGGTACCGGCGGTGCAGAAGTATCGGCGGCCGAAATCGGATTGACGTATGCAACGACGGCGCCGAGTGCGAGTGCGGCAGCTGCCTTGCGAAGTACCCTTTGCATTGACGTTCCCTGTTCTGTTTCCCCAAGTTTCAGTCGACGATGTCGAAGGCAATTCCCCCGACATCGCAGCGCGGTTCTGCTGCCGCTTTGCTTTCGCCCTCGCGTGCAGCGTCCACCTCCGTGACGCTGCCGGCGGTAACTAGTTTCGTCTTCGCATCGAGCCAATACGCGGTCGAATAAAAGGCGGGCGGATTTCCAAACTTGCGAAGTAGGGCACAGGCAAAGTACCTGCCGTCCGCCCTCGACCTTCCCACCGGCGGATTGAAATCGACGAGCTGCAGCGACAGCGACGCGCCGCCTGCGTCGCGAAGCTTGATTGCCTCGCCGTTCTTTGACTCGGCGATGTGCGTATGGATGTCGCCCATCACCTGCCAAGCCTGCATGCCGACGACAGAGCTGGCGCGCTCGATGGTCGGCAGCCACCACCAGGGAAGCGGCGCGCGCGTAATGCTCATCCACACGCCGCCGTCCGGCTGCGGCGCCTTGTGGATGCGGATGTCCATCAACTTCAGGCGATAGCCGTCGGGCTTGAGCCAAAAGTCGAGGGCATATCGCTTGCCGGAGACTTGCTCGTCGTGAAAATTCACGTTGGGGAACCAGCCATAGCCCGGCAGCCCGCGCACGATGCGCACGTCATCCAACACCAGCGAAAGCTGATCGCCGGTGCGCGCGTCTGTGAAGGAGAAGACGCCGCCGCGCGTGCGCTCGGCGATCACCGCCTTGATGGCCGCCGTAACGTCCTCGTCGGTGAGTTCCCTGCGCGCTGCGCTATCCGTTGCCGCACCGGACACAATGGCCGCGATGCATAGGAAGCAGATTGCTCTCATCATCGCCAATGCTTAATTGCTGCTCCCGTCTGCGGCCTTGCCGATGACCTTCAGCGCCTTGGCTGCTTGCTCGGAACCGTTCTGCTCGGCGATCTGCAGCGCGGTCTTGCCCTCCGACGATTTCAGGTCGGCCGACGCCCCCGCCTGCACCAAGAGCCCGATCATCGGCGTGATGTTGCGTGCCGCCGCGATCATCAATGGCGTGACGCCGTGCTTCGACTGCGCGTTGACGTTGGCGCCCCGCTTGATCAGCTCGCGCGCGACGTCGAGCGGTCGCGTGCTGCCCGGCAGGAAGATGCCGCCTTCCCCAGGAGAAACCTGGCTGGCGGCGACCATCAGCGGGGTCAGTCCGTCCGGGCCGGCCGGATTGTCGATGGCGGCGCCTGCTTCCATAAGCGCTCTCGCCACCTCGAACTTGTTCTCGGCAATGGCCAGCGCGAGCGGTGGATAGCCCTGAGCGCCCCCCCCCTCGATATCGGCGCCGCGCGTCAGCAGCATCTTTACCGACGGCACGTGATTGCGCATCGCGGCGTGAATGAGCGGCGTCATACCGTCACCGTCGGCGGCGTTGATGTCGGCGCCGAGATCGGCGAGCCTTCCGATGAGATCGGGATGACGGTTGCGCGCTGCCGTGTGCGTTGGCGCGTAGCCCTGCGCGTCGCGGGCATTGATGTCGGCGCCCTTCTTGACCAGCAGCTTGATGCGCTCGATGTCGGCGGCCAGCACCGCGTTGGAGAGCTCCTGCGTGAGGTCGGCGCCTTCCGCCAGCCAAGATTCGAGCCGCTGCGGCGTGACGACCTGATCCGGCGTCGCCGCTTCCGGCTTCGGGGCGAAGACCGTCGAGGGGAGCACCGTGTAAGCGCCGTGCGCGGGCAGTGTGCCCTGAATGAGGCAGCGGCTGCACTGCACGAGCGGCACACCATAGTCGTTGAGGATCTTCTCGATTTCGTCCTTCGACGCTTCAAGCGCATACTCGAGCGCATATTTGAGCTTGGCGTCGCGCTTGCGCACGCCGACCGACAGCTCGAACTCGAGCGGGATGTAGTCCTCCCACAGGTTGACGGGCTGCACCATTATCGGCTCGCCCTTCATCTTTTCCACCCAGCCGGCGAACGGCCCCCAGATGGCGGCGACGTCGAGCTTACCGTCGATGACCTCCTGCACCTGCCGCCAGGGCTGGTTCTCCGGCTTCAAGTCGGCGTTGTGGCTCAGCGTGTGCAGCTTGAGGTTCGGAGCCAGACCGCGCTTGGTCAAAACCTCGCGCACACCGGAGGTTTGGAACACGCCGATCCTGAGCTTCTTCAACGCCGGGTCGTCGAAGCCTTTGAAATCGAAGCCGCGGTCGTTGCGATACGCAAATACGTACGTGGTGCGATAGATCGGGAACGTCGTCAGCGCGAGGCCGTAGTCGGACGGCAGGTCGAGCAGCACGTCGCACATATTGGTTTCGAACGTCTCGCGCGTCAGCCCACGCTCGAGGTACGGACGCCAGAAGTAGATGAGATCGGCGCCGAGCGCTCTCGCGATCACCTCGGCGATCTTGTTCTGATAGCCGGCGCCATTGATGTCGGAGAGGGGCATGTTGCCCGGATCGGCGCACACATTCAGCTTGCCGAGCGTCTTCTTCTCGAAGGCTTCCTTGCCCGCTCGGCGCGCCGCCGTCTTTTCGGCCGCCGTCAGCTCGTCGTATTCCTTTTGCGAGTCCCGCGCCGCCTCGGCCGTGCCCAGCAGCGCGCACGACATGACGAGGGCGGCAAGCAGCGAGGCGCCAGCACTCTTCACAACGCTGTCTTTCACTTTGTTCCTCGGATTGGAGCGGCCGGCCTCGCCGAGAGCAGCGAGACGCCGCGAACGCAGCAATGGCGCCCCTGCCTTGCAGGCAGGAGCGCCATCACGTCTCGGTTACGTCATTCCATGACGCGGAAGGTGAACAAGGTGCCGGCCTGCGGGATCTTGTCGAGGTTGGCCGCCTTGGTCATTGCCGTCGCACCGATCGCACCGAACTTGTCGTTCAGGTCGAGACCGGCCGTCACCGGCACGCCGATCCAGCCGCCGATGCCGACCAGGATCGACACGTACTGCTTGTCCTTCACCTTGTAGGTGATCGGGTTGCCGATCATGCCCGAGGCGAGCTTGCGGTGCCAAAGCACCTTGCCCGACTTGCGGTCGACGGCGCGGAAGTCGCCGCCGAGCGAGCCGTAGAACATCAGGCCGCCGTCGGTGACCATGGTGCCGCCCCAATTCGGATAGGGATCCGGAATCTCCCAATCCGCCTTGCCGGTCAGGACGTCGAACTTCTTGATCTTGCCGGTGGTGCCGGGCTTCTCAGGGAACATGTACACGTTGGCGAACACGTAAACCGTGCCCTGCTGCGTGTGCGTGCGCTCCTGCGGCTCCAGTTCCATGCACCAGTTGTTGGTGGGGCAGTAGAACTTGTTCGGCTCCTTCGGATCGACGGCGCAAGGCTGCTGATCCTTGCCGCCCATCGCCGACGGGCACGCCGACACGTTGCGGCCGCGCTCGAGCGGCGAGTGCTCGCGCACCTTGATCGGACGGCCGGTCTTCAGGTCGACCTTCTCCGCCCAGTCCGTCGTCACGTACTTGTTGGCGCGCAGCAGCGTGCCGTCGGCGCGATCGAGAACGTAGGCAAAGCCGTTGCGGTCGAAGTGGACGAGGGCCTTGCGGTCCTTACCGTCAACCTTCATGTCGACGAGGATGTTCTCGTTGACGCCGTCGTAGTCCCACTGATCGAAGGGCGTCATCTGGTAGGCCCAGACGGCCTCGCCGGTATCGACCTTGCGGGCGAAGATGGTCATCGACCACTTGTTGTCGAAGGCGCCGGTGTTGCACTCCTCGTGGCTCTTGTCCGGGCACCGATAGGCCGGGCTCCACAGACCAGGGTTGCCGGTCGAGTAGTAGACGAGCTTCAGCTCCGGATCGTAGCTGTACCAGCCCCAAGCCGCGCCACCGCCGATCTTCCAGTCCTCGCCGGGGAACGTCTTGATGCCGAGGTCCTGGCCGGCCGTGCCGTAGTGCGGGTTGGCCTTGTTGGTCTCGGGTGTCAGGCAGACGTCGGCGTCGGCACCGGTCGAATGGCAGTTCCATACCATTTTACCGTCGGCGAGGCTGTAGGCCGTCACGCGACCGCGCGCGGCAAACTCGTCGCCACCGAAGCCGATGATGACGAGATTCTCGGCGATGAGCGGAGCCGACGTGATCGTCTCGCCCTTCTCCGGCCAGGCGTGCTTGACGACCCAGGCTTCCTTGCCGGTCTGCGCATCGAGGGCGATCACGTAGCCGTCGAGCGTGCCGTACACGAGCTTGCCGTCGGCGTAGGATGCGCCGCGGTTGACCGTGTCGCAGCAAGCGCGCGGCACGGCGGACTCGTCGCGGTCATCCTTTTTGACGTAGTTCCAGATCTGCTTCGGATTGTCCGGGTCGGACAGATCGAGGCCCTGGGCGATGTTGCACTGGGCCATGTTGGGGCAGCCCGAGATGAAGAACATCATCGGCTTGCCACCAACGTCCTCGATGAAGAGGGGCTGGCCTTCGTGACCGCGCAGCGCGCCGGTCGACTGCGACCAGATCATCTGCAGCTTACCGACGTTGTCGGTGGTGATGTCCTTCAGCGGGCTGTGACGCGTCAGCTTGTTGTCGCGCCCCGGTGCCGGCCAGGTATTCGGGTCTTGCGCCCGCTTCTCGATCTCCTCGTTCGCCATGCCTGGTCCGGCAAGGCCGATCAAGGCGGCCGTCAATCCGCCGGCAAAGCGGATGGCCCCTTTCCTCGTAATGTGCATTGCGCTTCCTCCGTATCCACGCTTCTTCACGCCTCCCGATGAGCCGCATGCGAGCACGAGTTCAGCCGTTCGGGGATCGCGAGATCCCCGTCGTTGCGATCGGCTCTGTTCAGCGGCTCCACCCCCAGCCGCATGCCCGTGGGCTGCGGCTTGAAAAATGCGGACAGATCTTCGCAAGCAGCAAAGTGGCCTGCTCAAATCTGCTCCGCTCAGGTAGCGCGGCGTTATAACATTAGGTGCCGGATTTGCCCGGAGATAGGGGATGAGTTCCCGCCACAGTCGGCGAACTTTTCCCCATCACGATGTCTTGAAGGGCGACGCTGGCAATTGCTTTCGACGCCGCACGCCCAGCCTCGCGAAAGGGAAAAAAGCGCGGCCAGGCGCCGGGAGGACCCAAACGAAGGGAACGGTCTTCTCGGCGCCCGGGCCGCAAAGCGTGGCAGCGCGACGGTACGAATGACCGCGAGACGCTGCCAGTGGCGGCATTCCCGCGAGCGATAGCAATCTTCGCCCCGGCGCGTTGCCCTTCATTCCCGAGCGGTGCGATTGCTGCGGCGGAACGGTCATAAGTGACACGCTGCATTGCGCATCACGTTCGCGTCATCGAGCTCGCTGCGCGGCTACTCGCTGCGCGCGACATAGAAGATGTCGTCGGCCAGCTTATCGAGGTCTTCGACGCCATCGCTGTTCGTCAATAGCGTCACCGACAGCCAACTCCCCGTTCTCTGGTGGCGCAGAATGGCGTTGTAGGACGTGTACCCCGGTACGGACCCAGAGTGGTGGTAGCTGTCCCACTCCCCGTCGTGGCCGACGAACCAGCCCATGCCATAATAAGTGAGCGGATCGACCCGCGCCGCGTCCGAAAGCATCAACCGCGTGCTTGCAGCGCTCGCTACGCGTCCCTCCATCATCGCCTTGTTCCATTGGAACAGGTCGAGGACGTTGCTGGCCATATCACCGCACCCATCGAGCCAGTGCGGCTGTGCGAAAGCCGGGCGTCGCCGGTAGTGTGGCTGCGCCACGTCGGAGCCGGGCGCATAATCGCCGACGAAGCCGGTCTGCGTGAGACCAGCACGCGGTAGGATCATCGCACGCACGTAGTCACGTGCTGTCGTGTGCCGGCTCTCGCCGGCCAACACCGCCGCCTCGATAATCCGCGCCAGCAGGAAGTAGCCCGTGTTGCTGTACTCGAATGTGTTCGGCCAGCCGTGCGGGGGCAGCTGCTTCAGGGCGGCGAGCAGCTTCGGCATGGCGACCGAACCCCACGGGTCCGCCTCGCGCGGCGGGTGCTTCGTGAAGTTGGGCAGGTTTGACGTCATGGTGAGCAGGCTGCGCACGGTGATCGGCGGCTCCTCCGGCGCCGTCCACTTCTCGACGTCCTCGAAGATGTCGCGCATCGGCGTGTCGAGCGTCAGCCGGTCTTGTGAGAGCGGCGCGCGTGCTCCGCTCTCGATCAATCGCAGCACCGCAGCGGCCGTGAACTGCTTGGTAAGCGAGCCGATGTGGTACACGGTGCGCGCGCTGGCGAGGCTATCCTGGCGCGCCTGCCCGAACCCCTTGGCCAGCACCAGCTCGCCATCGATGCCCACCGCGACCGACAAAGCTGGCACGCCGGCATTGCCGGCGCGTGGCTTCAGAAACTGCTGGACGAGGCTATCGACGCGCGCCGACTTGTACGTCGACCAATCGGCGAGGGCCGCTCCGGGGATGAGGAGCAGAAGCGCGGCGCCAAGGATGGTTGTCCCGATGCGAGCCATGCATCGAGAATAGTACAGCCCCGGTATGGGGCAATACGCAGGGGCCCGCTTCGAGCCCCCATTCGCACCCGCCGCGCGGCGGCAAGTATTCTTGTCGGGGTATCTGGCGGTATCTGGTGCTGCGAGAGAGGATTGAACTCTCGACCTCTCCCTTACCAAGGGAGTGCTCTACCACTGAGCTACCGCAGCGATTGGATGACCCTGGCCCGCCGTAGCGGAAAGCGCAGAGCGCTGTCGGTGTAATCGGCGCAGGGCCCGATGGCAAGGCGCAAAACGCAGCCAGCGTGCCCCATCGGCTCGGGCCCCGCGGGGCGCATGGCCTCAAAACAGGCCGGGGTACGTCTGCAGCAGTCGCATCTCCCCCTCGATGCGGATGAGGTGCAAGAGGCGCAGCTTCACGGCGAACGGCAGCTGCCGGCGTACCCCGCATTGCGCACGCAGATGCCGGCCAATACTTCGCATCCAATAGGGCATGTCATCTGGAGCCGGCATGACGGGGCAACTCAGGCGCGCCGCGCCGGTTCCAGGCAGCTGGCGCCTCGGCGGTTAAGTCCCGGACATGGCCCGGGGATGCAGCCACCCAGCCGGAATCCAGCTTCCCGCCGCCACCCCCAAGTTCTCGCCCAGAATCGCAAGCGTGGCTGAGAAACACAAAGCGGCCGTGGGCGTGAGCCGCGCGGCCGCAAAGTGTTAAGCGAGCCGAAGCTTAGCGGTCGCCGCCGGGGACGCCTTCCTGCTCCAGCTCGGGGAGGGTCTTGCCGCCCTTCATCTGGCGGCCCTCTTCGAGATCGGCCGGCTCGTTGCCGAACTGGTTCTGCTCCTGCTTGACGATCGACTCATCCGAGCCCTTGGAGGCGCTGGCATCGACGTCCGGCTTGTCCGAGCCGCTGAACTGGTCGATCTCCTGCTGCGGGATGGACTCGGCGGCATAGGCCGAGGCCGTGAACAGGCCAACCATGGCCGTAGCGGCGAGAGCTGCGATAATCTTAGTGGTCGACATGACGTTTCAACTCCACAAAAGGATTGCACCTGTGACTTTCGAACGCCTGTCTTCCAAGCGCCCCGAACGTGCCACCGTCCGATGCGCAAAACATAGGCGCAAAACCCCTAAAACTCCGCTCGCTGGATGCCGACAATTGAAGCGAATGTAATCGACGTCTTGGGCACTTTTGAATGGCATTCGCAACTTTGCGGGACATACTCAATATTCGAGTATGGCGCCGAAGGAGACGGTCTGCGTGATGCTCTGGGCACCCGCTGCGTTCCACCCACTGCTCTCGACCACGCCCGACGTGTAGTTGAGCTCGGAGGATAGACCCTTGGCGAGGTCCCACTGCTGCAGATCGTACTCGCCCTTGAGCATGAGATTCGGCGTCAGGCGATAGCCGACGTGGGCGTTGGCGCCGACCATGTTGCTTTCGCCGAAGTGCTCGGTGAACAACAGCGTGCGCAAGTGATGGTTGTCCTCGTCTTTGCCGCCCACCCACCACGAGCCGATGACACGGCCCTGCACCGTCCAGCGGTGCCATTCGCCGTTGAACTGCAGCCCGAGATACGGCGCCTGCCAGTTCTGTTCGTAGCTGATCACGAGCTGGCCCGGCGCAAACGTGGTGTAGTTGGCCCAGCCGCCGCGCGCCTGCCAGGCTTGGCTGTCGCGCTTGTAGCCGACGAGCGCCGTCAGGGCGATCGTGTCCGTCTCGTAGAAGATCGCGGCCATATAAGCGTCGACGGATAGGTAGTTCGTGAGCGTCGTATCGTTGTGATGCGAGTGACAGAAGTCGTCCGTCGCAAGGCACCTGTCGGTATCGCCGGGACGCGTCCAATCGTAGTCGTCCATGGTCGAGCTATCGGAGATCTTGGTGCGGAAGCGTGCCCCCAGTGCGAGCCAATTGAGCGGCGTGATCGCTATGCCGCCGTTGAACACGGCGACGTTGTCGAACGCCCAGACGAGCTGGCTGACCTTGCTGTTGTCGGCACGATAGACGTACTCGTTGGCCTCGCCCTGCATGAGCCCGATCGAGGCCTCGAGGGCGACGTTGTTGTATTGCCTAGTGGCCTTCGGCGATGACGTCTGCGCTCCGGCAGACGTGCCCGCGCAATGCATGGCCAGCACGAAAACAGACAGCGTCGGCACGCGGTGCAGCATGATTCCCCCCGGTTTCACGGCGCCCCGGGGCGGAAGGTGACTGATTCGATTTACGCCCAGCAAGCGGTGGTGCTTGCCCTCCAGCGAGTGGCGAGGCTCGCGCGGGCCTGAACCCGGACGACGTTTGCGGACCTCGCTCCCGGAGTTGCATCGCCTGTCGGACGGCGCCTGAGCGAAACGCCGCCCAAATTTGACCTCCACGCCTTTGGGTGGCGCCGATCGGCACCCATATGAAATCGACTTGCGCGGCCAATTGAGCGAAACGGCAGCAGATTGCGCTATGCTGCCGCGGCGGGTCACCTTGCCGGGTGCTCCGCAACAGCATAAGAGCCGCAGCGACACGAGCCGTACCCGTGCAGAAGAAGCGTAGAGAGCCGTCCATGGATCAGTCCGTCCGCCCCAGCCGCTCGGAAGTCGAGGCGGCGTTCCGCACCATCATCCGCTGGACCGGCGATGATCCCGATCGCGATGGTCTGCATGAGACTCCAAGACGCATGGCACGCGCCTACGAGGAGTATTTCCGCGGCTACAACGAGGATCCCGAGGCGATCCTGTCGAAGACCTTCGAGGAGACCGAGGGCTACGACGAGATGATCGTGCTGCGCGGCATCCGCTTCGAGAGCCACTGCGAGCACCACATGGCCCCCATTATCGGGCGCGCTTGGGTCGCCTACATTCCGAGCGGCCGCGTCGTCGGCATCTCCAAACTGGCGCGGATCGTCGAGGTATACGCGAAGCGTCTGCAGATCCAAGAGAAGATGACGGCGCAGATCGCCAATGCCATCGATCATGTGCTGCAGCCGCAGGGCGTGGGCGTCGTATTGAAAGCCGAGCACTTCTGCATGACCGCGCGGGGCATCATGAAACCGGGCACCGACCTCGTCACCAGCCGCATGCTGGGGTGCTTCCGCGACAGCGCCGTGACGCGTCAGGAGTTCATGTCGATCATCGACTGAGCTAGTCGTCGTCGGGGGCGACCTCGGTGCCCGTATCGGCGGCGCGGCCATAGTCGACGCGCACGAGGTAAAGCCCGCACGCGGCGGCCACCGGCCCGCAGGCCGTGCGGTCGCGTGCTTCGAGCGCCGCCTTTAGGTCGCGCGGGCGCCATTTGCCCTCGCCGACCAGCTTCAGGCTGCCGACCATGGAGCGTACCTGGTTGTGCAGGAACGAGCGCGCCGAGGCCTCGACGACGATCTCGTCGGCATAGCGCGACACATCCAGCCGATCGAGCGTCCTGAGCGGCGAGTTGGCCTGGCACTGCGCGGCGCGAAAGGTGGTGAAATCGTGCCGGCCGAGCAAAGCCTGCGCAGCCTCATGCATGGCAGCGGCATCGAGCGTGATGGGCAGCCACCACACGCGGTTGCGCTCGAGCGCCGGCGGCGCGCGCCGCGACAGGATGCGGTAGCGATAGTGCCGCGCCGTGGCGCTGTAGCGCGCGTCGAAGTCATCGGCCGCGTTCTCGCAGTCGACCACCACCACGGGCGCCGGGCGCAGATGAAAGTTCATCGCCTCGCGGATCTTGAAGGGCTCCCAGGCCCTCTCAAGATTGAAATGCGCCACCTGCCCGAGTGCATGAACACCCGAATCGGTGCGGCCGGCGCCGCGCACGGCCGCCGCCTCACTGGAGAAGCGAAACAGCGCTTCCTCGAGCGCACCCTGCACCGACGGCCCTTGCGCCTGTCGCTGCCAGCCCAGGAATGGCGTTCCGTCGTACTCGATGGTGATGCGATAGCGGGGCATGGAGGGTGCGAGTGGCCGCGCGCCGCATTGCGCGCCGTCCATCCCTAGCCGCGCCGCGCGGTGGCCTCAAGCAGCGTTCGAGCCAAGTCCTCAGCGGCCGGCAGTCGCCGCACCGTAGGAGCCGCGACGCAAGGATGCGCCACCGCCGATATCGATCTCGAGCGGCGTGGCGGCGTCGGGGTTGACGATCAGATGCGTCGTCGGCGGCACCGGGCGATAGACGCGCACGCCTTGCTCGATGGTGACGACGGCCCCGTAATAGGGGCGCGTCTCGATGCGTGTGGTGTGCGGCTGCTGAGCCAGCGCTGCCGGTGCGGCGCCGGCCGCCAGGAGCAGAAGAAGCCCTACGAAACGCATCGAACATCTCCCTGCAACGCGCTGAAATGCTAGCGAAATATTAACGATACTTGGAGGTCCCGCGTCAACCGCGGATGGTGGCGCGCCGCCCATTGATGCTCGTCAACGCTAACGGGCCGCTCCTGGAGCACCTATGTCTTGCACGGACTCGATGGAGGCAGGCGTTGTCGCCCGAACTGCACAGAAAGATCCTCGACATCCTCGCGCGTCACAACAACATGACCATCGCGACGCTGCGGCCGGATGGCTTTCCGCAGGCGACGACGGTCGGCTACACCAATGATGGGATGAAGATCTATTTCGGCTGCGGGGTACGGTCGCAAAAGGCGCAGAACCTGGCACGCGACCCGCGCGTCTCCGCCGCCATCGATGCAGATCACGCCAACTGGGCGGAGATCGAGGGCTTGTCTTTGGCCGGAACCGCAGCGCGCGTCACCGACCCCGGCGAGCTGGCCAAGGTCGACGAGATCTTCCTTGCCAAGTTTCCGCAGGCGGCAGCGTTCTCAACGGATGACCGCGCGGCGACGGCCATCTATCGCGTGACACCGATCGTAATCTCCGTACTCGACTACACGAAGGGCTTTGGCCACAACGACCTCGTCACCGTCTGAACTTGCGTCAAAGGTGCGTGCCCGGAGGAATGGGGAAGCCGCGCAGAACTTCGGCCGCGGGCATCGGCTTCTTGCCCGCGCGCTGCAGCTCGATGAGCCGTACCGCGCCCGACCCGCAAGCTACCGTCAGCTTATCGTCCAGCACCAATCCAGGCGTGCCACTTCCCGCAACAAGTGCGGCCCGCAGCACCTTGATGCGCTCGCGCTTGCCGTCCACACCCGTTTCGAACCAGGCGCCGGGAAAGGGTGACAGCCCGCGGATCAGGTTGTGCACGTGCTGCGCGTCCTGGGCAAAGTCGATGCGCGCCTCCGCCTTGTCGATCTTCTTCGCATAGCTGACCCCCTCCGCCGCCTGCGGCTGGCAACTGAGCGTGCCGCGCTCCAGCGCCGACAGCGCGCGCACCATGAGCGAAGCGCCGCGCTGCGCCAGCACATCGTGCAGCTCGCCCGCCGTCTGCTCGGGGCCAATGGCAACACGCTCGGCGAGGCACACGGGACCTGTATCGAGCCCCTGCTCCACGCGCATGACCATCACGGCGGTCTCGGTATCGCCGGCCATGACGGCACGCTGGATGGGGGCGGCGCCGCGCCAGCGCGGTAGCGCCGAGCCGTGCAGGTTGAAGCAGCCGTGGCGCGGGGCGGCGAGCACAGAGGCAGGCAGCAATAGTCCGTAGGCGACGACCACGGCCGCATCGGCCGCGTGCGCGGCGAATGCCGCCTGCTCGTCCACGCCCTTGAGGCTCTGCGGCGTCAGAACTGGGATGCCGGCCGCCTCGGCGAAGATTTGCACCGGGGACTTGCGCTCCGCCATGCCGCGGCCGGCGGCGCGCGGCGGCTGCGAATAGGCGGCAACCACCTGATGCCCGGCGCCGACGATCTCGGCCAGCGTCGAAACGGCAAAATCCGGCGTTCCCATGAAGACGATGCGCAGGGACATGGATTTTGAGCCGCGTTGTTTAGGGGGCGCCGCGCGCGGCATCAGGTGGTTGCCCGCGCCTGCTTCCTGAATTTGCGCACCACCATGTCGCGCTTCAGAGGAGAAAGGAAGTCGATGATGAGCTTGCCGTCGAGATGGTTGATCTCATGCTGGACAGCGGTCGCCAAGAGGCCCTCGGCATCCATCTCGCGCGGCTCGCCCTCGCGATCTATGTAGCGCAACATGAGGCTCGAGGGGCGCTCGATCTCGATGCGGAAATCCGGGATCGACAGGCACCCCTCCTCGTGCAGCCGCGTCTGCGACCCGAGCGCAACGATTTCGGGGTTGAACATGACAAGGGGCTGGCGCGGCTCGTCCTCGTCGGCGACGTCGAGCACGACAAGCCGCCGTGGCACACCGACCTGGATGGCGGCGAGCCCGACGCCCGGTGCCGCATACATCGTCTCCAGCATGTCGTCGGCCAGCTGGCGCAACTCATCGTCGATGCGCTCGACGGGGGTCGACAGCTTGCGCAGGATCGGATCCGGGAGGGTGACGATGGGCAGCTTGGCCATGAGCCTGAAATAGGAAAGTAAGGCAGCGCGGTCAATTGCGTCGCCGCAGCCGCACCCCCCAGAATGGCGGAGCAATTCCCCTCGAACGCTATTCGTCAATCCACTGCGCCGTTGCCGCCGGCACCCGGGGCGGGTGCATCGACGGCCGCTTCGCCCTGGTCGGTGCCATCGCTGCCATCAGTTGGATATTCGGCGTTCGGGTCGGTGACCCCGTCCGGCGGATAGGGTGCGGCGTCAGGGTCTTCCGGCTCCGCGGCCATGCCTGAGTCGGCCGGCGGCGGGTCGGCGGCATAGCTGGGTGCGGCGGCGTACGGCAGCAGGCTGATCAACGCCGGGATCAGCAGCAGTTTCTTGCGCATGTTTCCTCTCCTCTGGCGCTGCGGCCGCCCCCCGAGGGTTGCCGCAGGAATCGGTGCCGGGCCCGATCAACGGCACCGAAATGAGCGGATTTGAGGCCAAACGTGCGCGCCGGGGCAGCCGCGTCAAGGGAACTGATGCGTCATTCCGCGGGAAGCGCTAACATTTGCGGCGGGTTGCAGCTTTGCCAGGAAGGCGACCGACGTGCACCCGAATGCATCGCGCCTGATTATCGGTTGGCAGGAGTGGATCGCACTGCCCGACCTGGGCTTGCCGGCGCTCAAAGCGAAGATCGACACCGGCGCCAAGACCTCCGCCCTGCATACCCATTACATCGAGGCCTACGGCACGGTTAAGCGGCCGAGGGTTCGCTTCGCGGTGCATCCGAGCCCCGAGATAGGCGACCTGGAGGTGGTGGCAACGGCCGCCGTCATCGATCGGCGCGACGTGATCAGCTCGAACGGCGTGCGCGAGCTGCGCTACGTGATCAGGACCCCACTGAGCATCGGCGGCCGGCAGTGGCCGATCGAGGTCACGCTGACCAACCGCGAGCACATGACCTACCGCATGCTCATCGGCCGGCAGGCCATCCGCTCCGACATGCTCGTCGATTGTGCCACCTCGTTCCGCCAGCCGCAGCTCAGCTACGGGCTCTACGAGAGCGGCCGCCGGCCTACCCGAGCTGCAGCACGTCCATCATCGAGCGCCTGACCGCCGCGACGGTAGCGAAACGCTCGGCCTTCGCGCGGCTGGCGCGCGCCATGGCCGGGATCAGGTCGGGGCGCCGCAAAAAGCTCTCCATAGCCTCGGCAAGCGCCTCGGCGTCGCGCGGCGGGACGAGGCAGCCGTTGACGCGCTCATCGACGGTTTCGCGGCAGCCGGCGACGTTGGTGGTCAGGATAGGGCGGCCAACGGCCAGTGCCTGCAGCAACGGCTGCGGCATTCCCTCCGCGCACCCGGGATAGACGAACACGTGAGCCTCCTTCAGGAGCTCAGTATGCCCCTCGGCAAGGCCGACATACTCGACGTCGGCGCGCCTCTCGAGATCGGCCATGTCGATCGCCTTGGCGCCCTCATCGGGAAGGACGGCAAGCAGGCAACGCGAGGATGGTGCGCGCTGGCGCAGCGCGGCCGCCGCCTCGCAGTACTCTTCGACGCCGCGCCGCCAATCGAGGTTGGCGATCATCAGAAAGACAAGCCCCTGGCCGAGCGGCGGCAGTGGCAACAACGCATGACGCTCGAGGTCGACGCCGGATCCGGGAACGACAGCGACCGACAGGGCACCGGAGACGAGGCCGAGCTTCTTCAGCAGCGCGAGATCGTCGCGATTGTGAAATACCGCCGCATCGGCCGCTCGCAGCGCTTGACCGTAGCGCCAAGCGGGCATCTCGTCGGCGGCGAGGGCGCCGGTGAAACGATGCTCCGGCAGACCGTCGACGATGAGGACGATGCGTCCGATGCCCACGCTCTTCGCCGCCAGCGCGCCGTAAACCATCGTCTGCCCACCGGCGGCGACGACGACGTGCGGCGACCAGTCGGCAAGCAGCTGCTTCAGCGCGCCGATGGACTTCCAGTCGGCAAACAGCTTCAGCCCGCTCGCCTCGGGCGCAATGGCAGCGTGCTCGACTCCAAGCTGGGTCAATGCGCGCACATCCGCACCGCTGAATTCAGGTGCCACCACGAGAACGCGATGGCCGCGGGAGATCATCTCGCCGATCAGCAGCTCACGCAGCTGCCGCATTGGCGTGCCGGGCGGGCATACAAAGGCCATCCGTTGCACCGCCGGGGCCGGCGCGGTGGCTGGCATTGCCATCTCAGTGCAGCGTCCGTGACGGCGCAGTCCAGGTAGCGGGCGGCCCTTCCTCGCTCGGCGGAATCGCCAGCCTGGCACTGTAGCCTTCGACGTTGCGTAGGAGCACGGCGTGCATCGTATCGAAATCGCGCGCGTTCATCGCCGATTTGAGGATCTCGAGCTCGCGTGCAAGCTCGTCGGAGGGAAGGAACGGCTCATCCGAGCGCCAGATGCGCGGGTGCTCGGTGGCTTTGGTGTTGGCGCCAATGAGCAGCTCCTCATAGAGCTTCTCCCCTGAGCGCAGCCCGGTATAGGCGATGGCAATGTCGCCCTCCGGATTGTCGGCGCTCCTCACCTCGAACCCAGACAACCGCACCATCAGCCGCGCCAGATCGTCGATGCGCACCGGCTCGCCCATGTCGAGCACGAACACATCTCCGCCCTGGGCCATGGCGCCCGCCTGGATGACGAGCTCCGCGGCTTCGGGGATCGACATGAAATAGCGGATGATGTCGGGATGGGTAACCGTCACCGGGCCACCGGCGCGGATCTGGCGGTGGAACTTCTTGACCACCGAGCCGGAGCTATCGAGCACATTGCCGAAGCGGACCATGGTGAAGATCGTCGGCCCGCCGTTGGCGGCAGCGGCCTGCAGCACCAGCTCGGCGAGACGTTTGCTGGCCCCCATGATGTTGGTGGGGCGCACGGCCTTGTCGGTCGAAATGAGCACGACCAGCTCGACGCCGGCAGCCTTGGCGCAATCGACCAGAACGGCGGTCCCGAACGTGTTGTTGCGCAGCCCGCACACGGGATTCTGCTCGACGATGGGGACATGCTTATAGGCGGCGGCGTGATAGATGACCTCAACGTCGTTGGCGACGACCGCCTCGCGCACCTGCGCGGCGTCGAGCACCGAGCCGAGCACCCCGACGATTTCCGGGTGTGGCAGCTCGGGGCGCATCGCTTTGACGGTCTCCGAGATCTCGTCCTCGATCTGATAGAGCGCGGCCTCGGAGACGTCGAACAGCACGATGCGGCGCGGCCCGATCTTCAGCAGCTGGCGCACCAGCTCGGAGCCAATCGAACCGCCGGCGCCAGTGACAAGGATCGACTTGCCCAGCGTCTTGCGGGTCAGCAGCTCGGCGTTGGGCGGTACCTTGTCGCGGCCGAGCAGATCGTTGACCTCGAGCGGGCGCAGGTCGGTGACGCTGACGCGGCCGGATGTGATGTCCTCAACCGCCGGCAGGATCATCACGTCGACCGGCTGGTTCTGTAGATCCTTGAGGATGCGGCGGCGCTCCCGCCGCCGGTCCTCGGAGAGCGCGACGAGGACCTCCTTTACTTGATGGCGCTCGATAAGCGTCGGGAGCTTGTCGGGATGATGCACCTTGATGCCGGAGATATACTGCCGCCACAGCGACGGCTCGCTATCGATGAACGCGACCGCATGCCGCGAAGCGCTCCGGCGCAGAGCCTCGAGCAGCTGCACGCCGAGCTGGCCGGCGCCGAAGATGATGACCGGAGTGCGCTCGACGCTGGCCGGCAGCTCGGCGATGCGGATGCCGGCGCTCTCCAGGATCATGGCGGCGACTTCGCGGCTTCCGGCAATGAGCAGCGTCGCCAGCACCCCATAGCCGAGAATGACCGAGCGCGGGATGCCGAGCTGCCCCGACATGAGCACCACGAGAGACCAGATCAGCACCGACAGCCAGATGCAGCCGATGATGCGCGTATGCCCACGATAGCCGAGATAGCGTGTGACGAAGCGATACAGCCCCGATACCGAGAACGTCGCGACGGTGATGATCGGACCGCTGATGAGGACCAGGGCCATGAACCAGTCGGGCGGGACGTATGCCGTGTTGTGGCGAATGGAGATGGAGATCCACAGCGCCAGACTGAGCAGCATGAAGTCGAGGGCGACGAGAATGATGCGCTTGTTGAGGCGCGGCAGCTCGAGCAGCCGTGATCGCCATTCGGCCGAAACCGGATGCTGCGGACGATCCTCGCTCATCGTGCCCCTAAATGCGCGCTTCGCCTGATCTGGGCTGGGTAGCCCCCCGCCGCGAAGATAGCAGAAGGAAAATGGTTGTATCGGGCCGGTTGGCGGTCATTGTGAAGATATCACCGCCTTTTTCACCCCGTGGAGCATAGGGCGCCTACACGCGGCGGCGGGATTTGATCGCCGCCGCCAGCGTGCCCTCGTCGAGGTAGTCGAGCTCGCCGCCGATGGGCACACCTTGCGCCAGCCGCGAAACGATGACCCCGGTCGGCGCCAACTGCTCGGTGATATAATGAGCGGTCGACTGCCCCTCGACGGTGGCATTGAGCGCCAGGACGATCTCCTGCGCCTCCCCCGCGGCGGCACGCTCTATGAGACGGGCAATATTGAGACGGTCGGGACCGATGCCGTCGAGCGGAGACAGATGTCCCCCCAGCACATGATAGAGACCGTTGACGACGCCGGCGCGCTCCAGCGCCCACAGATCGCCGATCTCCTCCACGACGACGATCAGCGACCGGTCACGGCGCGCATCCTGACAGATGCTGCAAGGCGAGGTCGTATCGAGGTTGCCGCAAATCCGACACTCGACGATCTTCTCGACCGCGTCGGCCAGCGCGGCGGCGAGCGGCACGAGCAGATCGTTGCGCCGCTTGATGAGCGCGAGGGCCGCCTTGCGGGCTGACCGAGGGCCAAGTCCAGGCAGCCGGCCGAGCAGCTGCACAATGCGCTCGATTTCAGGTCCGGAGACTTTGCGTGTCATCCTGCTGAGTACAAGTCCAACATCCAAGATTTACGATGATTTGCCGATGGATGGAGAGCCATCCTTATGATGCAAATCAAATACAGCGTGCGCCGCTTATGCACTAATTTCCAATGCGCCGGTACCTTTGGTTTGCCTTGCTAGTGGGGTAATTTGCCCCCATGCACAAGAAGGGTTCTACCCCTCGATCTCCTGGGAGGACGACATGCAGCTCATCGTGAAGCCTGAAACGCCTGCAGCCGCGCTGGCGCGCGTCGGGGCGACCATCAAAATCCGCAACCGCTACGATAATTTCATCGGTGGCCAATGGGTGCCGCCGACGCAAGGGCGCTACTTCGAGAACCGCACCCCCATCAGCGGCGAGGTCGTCTGCGAGATCGCCCGCTCTAGCGCCGAAGACATCGACAAGGCGCTGGATGCGGCACACGCCGCGGCCGATGCCTGGGGCAAGACGGCCCCTGCGGCCCGCGCCGCGATCCTCAACAAGATCGCCGACCGCATGGAAGCGAACCTTCCTGCGCTCGCCACCGTCGAGACCATCGACAACGGCAAGCCCATCCGCGAGACGATGGCGGCCGACCTTCCTCTCGCCGTCGACCACTTCCGTTACTTCGCCAGCTGCATCCGCGCTCAGGAAGGCGCGCTATCGGAGATCGACGAGACGACGATCGCCTACCACTTCCATGAGCCGCTCGGCGTCGTCGGCCAGATCATCCCCTGGAACTTCCCCATCCTCATGGCGGTGTGGAAGCTCGCTCCCGCCCTCGCCGCCGGCAACTGCGTCGTCCTGAAGCCGGCCGAGCAGACGCCGTTCTCCGTCATGGTGCTGGCCGAGCTCGTGGGCGACTTGCTGCCCCCGGGTGTCCTCAACATCGTCAACGGCTTTGGCGTCGAGGCCGGCAAGCCGCTCGCCTCCAGCCCGCGCATCGCCAAGATCGCTTTCACCGGCGAGACGACCACGGGCCGTCTCATCATGCAGTACGCCTCCGAGAACCTCATCCCGGTGACGCTGGAGCTCGGCGGCAAGTCGCCGAACGTCTTCTTCGCCGACGTGTTCAACGAGGACGACGACTTCTTCAACAAGGCGCTCGAGGGCTTCACCATGTTCGCCCTCAACCAGGGCGAGGTGTGCACCTGCCCCTCGCGCGCCCTGGTGCAGGAGAGCATCTACGATGCCTTCATCGAGCGCGCCATCGAGCGCGTGAAGAAGATCGTGCAGGGCAGCCCGCTCGATCCCAACACGATGATCGGCGCGCAGGCCTCCTCCGACCAGCTGGAGAAGATCCTCGCCTACATCAACATCGGCCAGGGCGAGGGCGCACGGGTGCTGACCGGCGGCAAGCGGGCCCAGCTCGGCTCCGGCTTCGAGAACGGCTACTACGTCGAGCCGACGGTGTTCGAGGGCCACAACAAGATGCGCATCTTCCAGGAGGAGATCTTCGGCCCGGTGCTCGCCGTGACGAAGTTCAAGACCGAGGCGGAAGCGCTCGCCATCGCCAACGACACGCTCTACGGCCTCGGCGCCGGCGTGTGGTCGCGCGATGTCAACACGGCCTATCGCATGGGTCGCGGCATCAAGGCGGGTCGCGTGTGGACCAACTGCTACCACCTCTACCCTGCCCACGCGGCGTTCGGTGGCTACAAGCAGTCGGGCATCGGGCGCGAGACGCACAAGATGATGCTCGACCACTATCAGCAGACGAAGAACATTCTCCAGAGCTACAGCCCGAAGGCGCTCGGCTTCTTCTGAGCCCAAGCCGCAAGGCCGAACCGGACTCTTCAAGCAGCGCGGCCCGCCCAAGGCCGCGCTGTTCTAACATTAGGACCATGGCATGACCGACGCACGGCCCACGCTCCGCTCGCTCCTCGCCCTACCCGATACGCCGGCACCGCTGTCGAGGTCGGCTTTGGTGCTCATCGACTGCCAGAACACCTACCGCGAGGGCATCATGCAGCTCGAAGGTATCGAGCCGGCGCTCGATGAATGCGCCAAGCTGTTGCAGCGCGCGCGCGATGCTGGCGCGACGGTGATCCACATCCAGCACGATGCGGGCCCGGGCACGCCCTACGACGTGCGCGTGCCCATCGGTGCGATTGCCGACGTCGTCACGCCGGCGCCGGGCGAGACGGTCATCACCAAGGCTTATCCCAGCTCATTCGAGCAGACGAACCTCGATGTCGAGCTGAAGAAGCTCGGCCTCACCGATCTGGTGCTCGCCGGCTTCATGACGCACGTGTGCGTGAACTCGACGGCCCGGGCGGCGTTCAACCGCGGCTACCGGGCGACCGTCGTCGGCAACGCCACGGCGACGCGTGCGCTGGAGAACCCGGCGGGCGGCGTCATTACCGCCCAGACGCTGCATGACGGCGCGCTGACCGCCTTGTCGGATATATTCGCCATCGTGGTACCATCCGCCGAGAAGATCCCGACCTAGGCAGAAGCAGGAGGTGATGATGGTCGAGCGGGTCACGGTGACGCCGGCAGCCACGGCACTGATCGAGAAGCTCGTCGCTCAGCACGGGCCCTTGTTGTTCCATCAATCGGGCGGCTGCTGCGATGGCAGCGCGCCGATGTGCTACCCGCGCGGCGAATTCCGCATTGGCGAGCGGGATGTGTATCTCGGCGACATCGCCGGCTGCCCGGTCTATATCTCGGGCCCGCAATTCGAGTACTGGCAGCACACCCACCTCATCATCGACGCGGTGCCGGGGCGCGGCGCCGGCTTCTCGCTAGAGGCGCCGGAGGGGCTGCGCTTCCTGACCCGCTCGCGCGTGTTCACCGACGCCGAGTTCGACGAATTGGATCGCTTGGGGCCCCCGCCGCGCGGGCCGGAGGCGATGATCGCGGCCGGGGGGCCCTGAACCGGCGAGGACCCGGCGAAGGGCGTGGCAAGTCTCCACCGTGCGACATCACGATAGCAATCTTGACACGCTTCAATTGCTGCCTGTGGCCGCGCCGCACTAGGAAACCTGCGCAATCACAACGACATTCCGCTCGAATCAGTCGGCACCGGCACCGGGGCCGCGTTGCATCCACGCACGGTCCGATATGAAGCCAGCGCACCTCGCCTTAGCCCTCCTGCTCTGCCTATTCGCCGCCGGCCCGGCCTTCGCCCAGGAGGAGCCCGGTGCTCCCGTCGAGGACGAGGCGGTTGAAATCGACGCTGGCGCCGACGCGGGCACCGAGGACAGCACGAGCGAGGCTCCGCGCCCGGCGCCCGTACAGAAAGAGGCGCCATTCAAGGAGCTGCCCGGTCGCTGGGTGGGCGAAGGCCGCATCGGCATGACCGAAGGGAAGACGGAAGCGGTGAAGTGCCGTGCCACCTACTTCGTCAACGGCACCGGCGATGAGCTGAAGCAGAACATCCGCTGCGCCTCGGCCGGCGGGAAGGTCGAGGTGAAGAGCAACGTCCTCGCCAAGGAAGGCAGGCTCAGCGGCACCTGGAACGAGCTGGTCTACAATCTCGGCGGCGACATGACCGGCGAGGTAACGCAGCGCGGCTTCCGCATCGTCGTGCGCGGCGGCGACCTGACGGCCAACATGGACGTCATCGTCATGAACGACCGGCAGATCGTCGAGATCCAGTTCTTCAACAGCTCGCTGCGCGGCCTGACGCTCATCCTCCAGAAGGGCTGAGGATATTCTCTCGACTCCGGCCGCCCGCAGTCAGCGGCGGCCGAACAGCTTCTCGATGTCGGCAAGCTTCAACTCGACGTACGTCGGGCGGCCGTGGTTGCACTGGCCCGAGTAGGGCGTCGCCTCCATGTCGCGCAACAGGGCATTCATCTCCTCCGGCGTCAGACGGCGTCCCGAGCGCACGCTGCCATGACAGGCGATCGTCGCACACACCGACAACAGCCGGTCCTTCAGGGCGCTGCTGACCCCTTCGCGCACAATGTCGGCGGCGAGATCCTTGACGAGGCCAACCACGTCTCCGTCGCCCAGCAGCGCCGGCACCTGCCGCACGATGACGGCGCCGGCGCCGAACCGCTCGAGCGCCAGACCGAGCTGCATCAGCTCTTCCGCCTTCTCGGTAAGCGCCGTTACCTCGTCGTCATCGAGGTTGACGACCACCGGCACGAGCAGACCCTGCCTGGAAATGCCGCCATCGCTCAGCATCGCTTTAAGGCGCTCGTAGACGAGGCGCTCGTGCGCGGCGTGCTGATCGACGATGACCACGCCGTCGCGCGTCTGCGCCACGATGTAGTTCTCGTGCAGCTGGGCGCGCGCGGCGCCGAGCGGGCGGTCCTGAAACTCATCAGCCACCGGCGCGATGAAGGCGCGCGCGTCCGCACTCGGTGCATCCAAGACGGCGAGCGGGGCCTGCATCGCCTCGGCGAGGCCGGAGGCAGTGGAGCTACGCGGCGGGGCGTAGATCTCGTTGCGCGGGCGGCCGAACGGGATGACGTTGGGCCGCAGTTCCTGCAGCGCCGACGTACCGTTGGCAGCCGTCGCGCGGTGCCCCTCCGCGAGCAATGCGGCCCGCAGTGCATTGACGATCAGCGAGCGCACGCCGCCCGCATCGCGGAAGCGCACCTCCACCTTCGCCGGGTGCACGTTGACGTCGACCTCCTCAGGCGGCAGCGACAGGAACAGCGCCAGCAGCGGATGGCGCCCGCGCGGCATGAGGTCGCCATAGGCGCCGCGCACGGCTCCGATGAGCAGCTTGTCCTTCACCGGGCGCCCGTTGACGAACAGGAACTGCTGCGCCGCGTCGGGCCGATGCAGCGTAGGCAGACCCGCGAAGCCAGCAACCGAAGCGTTCTCGCGCACGCCCGATATGGGAACCGCGTCATCCATGAACTCGCGGCCCATGATGCGCCCCAAGCGCTGCAGCAGGCCTTCGGAGCCGGTGGTCTCGCGCGGATAGCGCAGCCCGGTTCGCTCCCCCGTCGTCAGCGTGAAGCCGACCTCGGGGTGTGCCATGGCAAGGCGCTTCACGACCTCGGATACGGCCTGGTTCTCGGCCCGCTCCGACTTGAGGAACTTCAGGCGTGCCGGCACGCTGGAGAAGAGATCGCGCACCTCGACGCAGGTGCCTTCATTGCCCGCCGCGGGCTTCAGCGCGCTCTTGGTCCCGCGATCCATGCCGAGCGCGAAGGCTTCGGCGGCCCCCTTCGCGCGCGACAGGATGGTGAGCCGCGCGATCGAGCCTATGGAAGGCAGCGCCTCGCCGCGAAAGCCGAGAGTGCGGATGCAGAACAAGTCCTCCTCGGAAAGCTTCGAGGTCGCGTGGCGCTCGACCGCCAGCACGAGATCCTCGGGCGGCATACCGCAGCCGTCGTCGGTGACGCGAATGAGGGAAAGGCCGCCGGAGGCGGTGACCACTTCGATCTCATTGGCGCCGGCATCGAGGGCGTTCTCGACCAGCTCCTTGACGACGCTGGCCGGTCGCTCGACCACCTCGCCGGCCGCGATGCGGTTAATGGTCTCCGGCGAAAGCTGGCGGATCGCCATTCTCGTCCCCCCTGCGGGCACAGCAGGCTAGCGTAGCCTGCGATTCGCCTCGGTTGAGCCGCCGCCGGCCGCGATCCCCGCCTTTTCGCGCTATCTTGGACGAAAGACTGCGTCGAGCGGCGCCAAAGCCGCGGGCTTCGCCCGCCATGCGACGCACGCGCCGCTATCCAACGGCGCCAAGTTCGTCCATCTCTGGGCGCGGGCTGCCCCCGGCAGTCCAGAAACATCGTGGAGAACGTATGCGGCTCGATGCTATTGCGATCGGCGTCAACCCTCCCCTCGACATCAATGTGGTGATCGAGGTCCCCGTGGGCGGCGAGCCCATCAAGTACGAATTGGACAAGGCCTCGGGCACGCTGGTCGTCGACCGCTTCCTGTATACGCCGATGCGCTACCCGGGCAACTACGGCTTCGTCCCACACACGCTGTCGCCCGACGGCGACCCGATCGACGTCCTCGTCTGCAACACGCGCGCCATCGTCCCCGGAGCGATCATCAACTGCCGCCCGGTCGGCGTGCTCGCCATGCAAGACGAGGGAGGCGGCGACGAGAAGATCATCGCCGTGCCGAGCAGCAAGATAACGATGCGCTACGACAAGGTGGCGAACTACTCCGATCTGCCGCAGATCACCGTGCAGCAAATCGAGCACTTCTTCGGGCACTACAAGGATCTCGAGCCCGGCAAATGGGCGAAGATCGACCACTGGGGCGACTCGGGCGAGGCGCGGCGGCTCATCACCGAGGCCATCGAACGGGCCAAGAAGTCAAACCGGTAAGGCGCGGCGAAGCGCTCTTGGCCGCGGAGCGGCAGAGGCCCAAGGGGCCCCGCGCCCTAGGCGCGGCCGTCAGCTCGTGGGGCAAGGGCCGCATGCAAAGCTTCCCTCCCCTCGTGTCGCGCAGGGAGCAATCCTAGCCCTTCTTCGCCTGCTGCAGCGTCGGCTTGCCGACGATGGTGACGATAAGGTTCTGCGTATCGAGCAGCCGTCTGGCGACGCGCTTCAGATCATCGAGCGTCACCGCTGCGATCATCGCATTGCGGTTGTCGACGTACTCGGGCCCGAAGCCGTCCATGCGCAGCCCCAGAAGCTGCGAGGCGATCTTGGCGTTGGTATCGAAGCGCAACGGATAGGAGCCGATCAGGTAGCTCTTGGCATTGTCGAGATCGGCCTGGCTGACTACGCCGTCGGCCATCTTCTTCAGCTCTTGGCGGATGATGTCCAGCGACTGGCCCATCATGTCGTTGCGCGTGGCAACGCCGCCCGAGAAGATCGAGGCGTGCTGATACGGGTAGACGTAGGTATAGACCGAGTAGGCGAGGCCGCGCTTTTCGCGTACCTCCTCCATCAACTTGGAGGCGAAGCCGCCGCCGCCGAGAATCTGGTTGAGCACGAACGCGGCCATGAAGTCGGGGTCCTTGCGCGGCATGGCACCGAGCCCAAACACCGCGACCGATTGCGGCACGTTCATGTCGACGACTGTCTGGCGCCCGCCAGCGACGGGATTGGTCTTCGCAACAGGCATCAGCTCGGCCTTGGCCGGCAGATCGCCGAATACCTCGTCGAGTAGCTTGCCGAGCTGCTCCGGCGTGATGTCGCCAACCGCCACGACCTTGAGCGTGTCCTTGGCGAACACGCGCTTGCGGTAGCTCTCGAGGTCGGCGCCCGTAACCTTGCCCACCGTCGCCTCGGTGCCGTTGGCGGGGCGCGCATAGGGATGGCCGGCGAAGGCGACGGCATACCATTCTTTTTGCGCCACCTTGTCGGGATCGCGCGCGGCGTAGGCGAGCGAGGCGAGAAGCTGCTGGCGGATACGCTCGACGGCATCGGCGTCGAAACGCGGCTTGGTAAGCGCGAGCTTCAGGAGCTTCGCTGCCTCGTCGCGGTTCTCGGTCAGCGTCTCGAAGTTGCCGTAGAAGGCGTCCTTCGCCTCTTCGTAGTTCATGCGCATGGAAAGATCCTCCATGCGTTCCTGGAACTCCCGTGAAGTCAGATCGCCGGCGCCCTCGTCGAGCATGGCGGTGACGAAGTTGGCAAGGCCCTCTTTGTCGACCGGATCCTGCGAGCTGCCGCCCTCGAAGGCGAAGCGCATGGCCATCATCGGCACCGCGTGCTCCTCGACCAGCCAGGCCTCGATGCCGCCGGGGCTCTTCACGGTTTGGATTTTCATGGCGTTTGCGGGCAAGCTGAAGGTGAAGATGAAAGCGGCGACGAGGCCGGCAAGCGAGGCAGCGAATCTGAACCGGGATGCGGCGTGGATGGTCGTTGAGCGCAGGGGACGGGCTGCGACCATATCATGGCCTCTTGGCATGCTGGACATCAGGAGCGCGTATGCGTGACGGGTTGCTCGACGCGCTCGCCGGCCCCCTTGCCGTCGTCTGGCTCGGGGAGTAGCCAGCCCGTCACCGAGCGGCGCGCATCGAGATAGGTGTCGGCAGCGTTCTTGATGTCATCGATCGTGACCTCGGAGATGGCCGCCGGCCAGCTTTCGACCTGCGCGATGCTGCGGCCGATGGCGACCGCCCAGCCGTAGCGGCGGGCCAGATTGGCCTGATTATCGCTGTCGTAGATGTAGTCGGCCAGCAGCGACTTCTTGGCCCGCTCCAGCTCGAGCTGCGTGACGCCCTCCTTGCGGATCTCATCGAGCACCTTGTCGACGTCGGCTTCGACGGCATCGAGGTTGCCGTTGTTCGCCACCGCGTAGAGCGAGATGGCGCCGCTGTCGAGGCTATAGCCCGAGTAGTCGCCGCCGGTGGTAGCCGCGACTTTGTCCTCGACGACCAGCTTGCGGTAGAGGCGGCTGGTCGAGCCGTCGGCGAGAATCTTCATGAGCAGATCGAGGGCTTCGGCCTCGCCCGGCTTCGCTGACACGTAGCTCGGCACGACGTAGTAGCGGTGGAACGAGGCATTGCCGGCGCGCGGGTCCTTGAGCGTCAGGCGGCGCGCGGCGATGTGCGGCGGCTCCTGTGGACGCGTGCGCCCGTCGACCTCCGGGTTGGCCGGCAGCTTGCCGTACGTCTCTTCGGCGAGCCGCTTCACCTCTTCCGGCGTCACATCGCCGGCGACGACGAGGATGGCGTTGTTGGGCGCATAATAGCGCTTGTAGAAGCGCATGGCGTCCTCGCGCGACAGTCGGGCCATCTCGTGCGCCCAGCCGATGACCGGCACGCCATAGGGGTGCGAAAGATAAAGGGCAGCGTTCATCTGCTCGTCGAGCCGAGCGCCGGGATTGTTGTCGATGCGCGAGCGGCGCTCCTCGATGATGACCTGCCGCTCCGTGGCGACCTCCTCGTTGGTGAGGCGCAGGTGCGTCATGCGGTCGGCTTCCATCTCCATCAAGGTGCGCAGTTGGTCCTTGGCGATGCGCTGATGGTAGGCCGTGACGTCCTGTCCGGTGAACGCGTTGTCCTGACCGCCGAGCTTGGAGATGATTTTGGAAAAGTCGCCGACGGCGATCTTGTCCGTCGACTTGAACATCAAGTGCTCGAGGAAGTGGGCGATGCCGGAGACGCCTTTCGGCTCGTCGGCCGCCCCCACCTTGTACCACACCATATGCGTGACGACGGGAGCACGGTGATCCGGGATCACCACGACGTCCATCCCGTTCGACAGCTTGAACTCGGTGGCGCGCGGCTCGGCGGAGGCGGTCTTCTGTGCGAAAGCGAGCATGAACAAGGCCATTGCTAGGATTGCCGGACGGCTGACGCCGAGCTTGAGCATCGAATAAACCCCGATTGGATCCCGGAGGCGTGAACGGAGGAGAACCGCACTCGCAGTCGGCTCGGCGAAACAGTCGCGTTTCCCGTCATCTTCGGGTTCGCCACCCCCTTGTCAAATGACATCGTGTTCATCTGCCGACACCCTTTCCGGGGCGCTCCGGACGGCTCTGGGTTGGACTAGGAGCGCTTGAACGGGTTGCATTCGTCGCCCATATGTTCTTGCGCAAATTCCAGCGCTCGACTGGCGAGGCTGGACCGCGGAGGCCAAGGTTAAGAGGCTCTGACGGCGTATCTGGTTGAAGGTCGCTTAGGAAGGACTTTCGGACGATGTCGCGGATTTCCCTGCTCTCGAACCCCCTGTTGTTGGGATTTGAGGAGATCGAGCGCCTTATCGAGCGAGCGAACAAGGGCTCGAGCGACGGGTATCCCCCCTACAACATCGAGCGTCTCGAGGCGGTCAACGGCGAGGGCGAGACGCTGCGCATCACGCTGGCGGTAGCCGGGTTCACGCGCGATCAACTCGAGATCACACTTGCTGACAGCCAGCTGATCGTGCGCGGCAAGCAGACCGAGGAGAAGTCGCGCAACTACCTCTATCGCGGCATTGCAGCGCGACAATTTACCCGCACATTCG
Organism: Hyphomicrobium sp.; assembly: GCF_009026145.1. Classification (GTDB taxonomy): domain Bacteria; phylum Pseudomonadota; class Alphaproteobacteria; order Rhizobiales; family Hyphomicrobiaceae; genus Hyphomicrobium_A. Next base: position 71,763 of record NZ_WBUE01000005.1, on the reverse strand, counting down.
TGCTGGCGGAGGGAATCGAGGTAAGGTCTGCTGACTTGTCCGATGGACTGCTCGCTATCGACCTGAAGCGTCTGGAGCCTGAGCGCCTGGTGCGGACGATCGAGATCAGCGGCAGAAAATAACATGCGTCAGCGTTGCATCGAGACAGCCACATCGCGCGTTTCTGCGGTGGGCGCAGATCCGGGATGCCGACACGCTCATCGCCAGATTCGGTTGGCGGTGCGCCAGGCCCGGCTTGCAGAAGGAGTTGCGTCATGACCGAAGCCGACAAGACCTTGCATGCGCGGCATGTGATGACCGAGCATGAGCTCGCCACACTCGGCGGGGGCGTTGTCGCCTACATCAAGACGCTTACCGCAGACGAAGCGAGCCGCATGTTTCCGGCCATAGAAGGGCTGCCCAAGGGCATCAACCTGTTCTCGCTGCATGCTGCCGATGGCACGCCCTTGGCGCTGACTGACACCCGCCAGGCGGCGATCGGGCATGCGATCGACGATGACCTGGAGATCGCCAGCGTCCACTGAGTGCATGGCGCCGCACTTCTGGCGCCCATCAGTGTCAACCCAGTCGAAGGCTCCGGCACGCACGCCGGAGCCTTTATCGTTTCCTCTTCTCTCTTCGGCTATGTGCGGTAGTGGGCGAATTGCCCACGCGGTCGAAAGCGCTCCAGGTACGTCGGCACGATGGCGGCAACACCGTGGGGCGCGGTGACGCCGAGCGCCGCCAGCGTGCGCCCTTCGCTCTTGGCGGCGGCACTGACGACGTTGTCGTGCTGCAGCAGGCGCACCTGATCGAAAGTGATGGGCCGCAGCGCGTTGGGCAGCGGCCAAGTCAGGAGCGCCTGCAGCTTGGCGAGCCAGAAGGGCAGCGGCAGGTACCCGCGCTTGCGGCCCGCCCATTCCTGCGTCAGGTCGAGCAGCTCCCGGAACGACAGCACCTCGGGGCCACCCGCCTCGTAGATGGTGCCCGGCTTGCCGGCGCCTGAGGCGCAGGCGGCGATGGCGGCGGCGAGATCGCCGACGAACACCGGCTGAAAGCGCGTGCGCCCGCCCCCGATGAGCGGCAGCAGCGGCGAAATGCGCGCCATGGCAGCGAACCGATTGAAGAAGTCGTCCTCGGGGCCAAACACGATGGACGGACGGATGATGACGGCGCCCGGAAACTCCTCCAGCACCGCCGCCTCGCCCTCGGCCTTGGAGCGGGCATAGCGCGATGACGACTTGGCGTCGGCGCCGATAGCCGAGATGTGGACGAGGTGCCGCACGCCCGCCTGGCGCGCGGCTCTGGCGATGGTGCGCGGCGCATCGACGTGGATGGCGCGGAAGGTCTGCTTGCCACCGCTCGTCAACACACCGACGGTATTGACGACGACCTTCGCACCGGCCAGGGCGCGCTCGACCGACTGGGGGAAGCGGACGTTGGCCTGTACCGGGGCCACTTGCCCGACAAAACCGGCGGTCTGCAGGAAGCCGGCGAGATCCGGCCGGCGCACGGCGGCGCGCACGCGCCAGCCCTGCTTGGCCAGCGCCGCAACGGCGTAGCGGCCGACAAAGCCGGAGCCGCCAAAAACCGTGGCCAATCCTTGGTCGTCGAGTCGATCCGCCATGGCCGGATCCTCCTCCCCTTGGTCGTCGCCGCGCGTCCCTGATCGATCAGGGATTATACGACCGGGCACCACCCTGTGAAGGTTGCGCGCGGCCGCACGAGGTAGAATTGACAAGGGGCGCGGGGCTCTCTAACTCATCGGCCTCGTGCCCAGGTGGCGGAATTGGTAGACGCACTAGTTTCAGGTACTAGCGCCGCGAGGCGTGGAGGTTCGAGTCCTCTCCTGGGCACCAAGCTTCTCTCCAGCGCGTTGATCTGGCTTAATTTGTTAAGCCTAAAGGGCTTTTGGCCGCTCCGACCGGTACTCAGGAGTGGTACACATGGCCCTCAACATGACGCGCCCGACTCGGCGTAGCGATAGCTCCGCATTCCAGTTCAAACGACGCACACCCACCGCGCTTCTCTCCGCGAAGAAGGGCGAGCGCATCGCGTTGCGTTTGCCGGGTGATGCAGGCCGCGAGCTGATTGTCTCGACGCGAGTCGGCGAGGTGATCAAGGTCTCGCTACGGACGCGTGAGCCTCAGCTCGCAAGGTTGCGATGCGCCGCCATCAACGCTCAACTAGAGCGGCTCGCATCTGATGCGCCCAAAGGTGCGCAGCGTCTCACTCATCGCGAAGTTATGGCACTTGCAGGCGAGTGGCACCGCTACGCGATGACCCGTTGGGGGGATGATCCCGGACCAGCGAGCGTCTGGGAGTATCTGAGCGATGGTTTCGGCAGTATCTTGGACGACGACGGCGAAGCGCTCGAAACCCATCTCGGCTCGTTTGCTGACGATCTGCTCACCCAGCGCAACTTGTCTATTGACCGAGACACGAGAGGTCGGTTGCTCATCGCTCTCCGCGACACGCTCCACGAATCTTACGCGGTCTTGGCGAAACGTTCGAAAGGCGATTACAGCGCCGATTCGCTCGGCCCGAAGCTGCCGGAGTGGCGCGCGCCCGAGCAACGCGGAATCTTGACCATCAGCGACCTGTTCGCTCAATGGAAGGCTGAGGCCGAACGTCTGGATAAATCGAAGAGCACTATTGATAACTTCGGGCGCGTCATACGGCAGTTCATTGCGTTCCTCGGGCACGACGATGCCGGCCGCGTCACGCGCGAGGATGTGGTGCGCTACAAGGATAAGCGCCTCATAGAGGACAAACGAAGTCCGAAGACCGTTCGCGACGCGGATTTGGTTGCGCTCAAGACTGTGTTCGGGTGGGGCGTCGTCAATCGGCCCAACGCGCTAAAGTCAAACCCCGCGGCTGGGGTCACCCTGAAGTTGCCGAAGAAGCTCAAGCGTGTCGGATACTCGGACGGCGCAGCCCTAAAGATCCTGAAGGCCGCTCTGGCCTATAAGCAGGCGGCGCGTGAGGCACCAAAGACAGCGGCAGCAAAGCGGTGGTGTCTGTGGCTATGCGCGTTCACAGGAGCGCGCGTCGGCGAGATCGCGCAACTTCGGCGAAGTGACGTGAGGGAGGTCGATGGCGTATGGACGATCCGTATTACGCCCGAGGCGGGGCGTGTGAAGGACCGGGAAGAGCGCGACATACCTCTGCACCCGCAACTCATCGAACTGGGCTTTATTGAGTATGTACGCTCGATCCCGAGCGGATACCTGTTCCTTTCGGCGCGCGATAAGACGGATTGCGCCGGGCGGCTGCAGTCGATTGTCAATCGGCTCGGAGAGTTCGCTCGCAGCATCGTCCGTGAAGATCGCGTCACTGCTCTCCACGGGTGGCGTCATCGGTTCATCACGCTCGCGCGTCGCCACGGCATGGACCTTGAACTACGTCGGAAGATTACCGGCCACGCGGGCGATGGCGTCGACGAGGAGGACTATGGCGACGTTGAGGGGCTCTATCGGGAGATATGCAAGCTGCCTCACTGCCCTATCAAAGCTGCACAGTAGACGGCACTCAACTACATTTCGTTTCCACCGCAATGTGGTCCACATTTGCGTTCTGAGTGTTGGAACCTGAACGCGGGGGGCGCGGATGATAGAGATCGGCAAGATCCTTCAATCACCAGAGTATTGGTTTGTCGCTGTCTTCACCGGGCTGATCGTTAGTGTCGTCGCGAACTTCGTTACGACGTGGCTGCCGCGTATTTCCGTCGGGAAGCCCCTGAGCATTGTACTGACGCTGAACATTCTTGTGGTGGCTGGCCTCATCGTATTGGGGTACGCGTCGACAACGATTGATAATCGCTTTGTAGACTTCGTGACCGCGTTTGCGCTCCTGGTGGTCTACTCAATGGCGGCCTGGCTTCCGTCTAAAAGATTGCGAGTCTTTGCACTCATCGCACCAAACGGCACGATGCTCGCGCTGGCGCTGGCCGCCCGGACACGTTGGAGCCCTCAATTTTGGGAGGCCGTCGTTGCCGTATACCCTCTCGCATTCCTAATATTTGCCGTGCCGGTAATGGCGTGGGCGTACTCTGCTCTTTTGCGATGGGAGGAAAGCAAGGCAGAGCCCGCAGCGCGCTGACCCGCCGTAAGGGCTCCTGCTGACTCAAGGCCGCCCATATAAGACGATCGAAGGTGTCGCCGCTGGGGTGATAGCCAGAACGCGAAACGGCCGTGTATGACTCACTGTGAGTCAGCAAAGGGCATAGCGCTAAATCTGCATCGCAGCGCGCATCGTTAGCGGCTTATCAAAGCCGTGAGCGCACCATCTGCGACGTGCGTGATAGTCTGCGCTTCGCTGATCGTCGCGCGTCGCAAAAAAGGCGAGCCCCGAAAGGACGGCAATCCTAACGGGGCTCTTGGTTCAAGCCTTCTCTGGGAAGGATCAAACCCATGCCCCACGCTGGCCTCTCTGCGGCTGGTTGTAAAGGCCGTTTTTCCAGCGCGAGTCCGACCAACGGCTTAGCACTCCTATCCTCACGCAACGCCTCAACTCGCCACCTCTTTGGCTTCATCAACTCTTGGCCGAAGGCGATCCTCGCCGCAGGCTTCTTCACTCTCACCAACTACGTCATCTTCGAAGACGTGCTCCGCCACGGGGCCGTCATCACCACCGACCACCTTCTCAGCTTCGCCGTCCTGGTCGGCACGTTCGCCGCCGGGCACTGGTTCTGGCCCACGCTGGCCAGCAAGGAGTTCGGCACTGCTGCCGGGCTTGCATTGCTGTTCGCCGCGGGCACCGTCTATTGCGTGCTCACGTCCGCCGGTCGCAACGCAGAGGCCCTCGCCAACAAGGCCGCCAAGGTCACGGAAGCGAACGGCCCGTACGCCGAACTGGAGCGGAAGGCTCAAGGCGCCAAGTCCGACTTGACGGAAGCGCAGGGCAAGCTCACCGCCGCCGAGAACGGGGCCAAGGCCGCCGCCACCAAGGCGGACGACGTGTGCCGCGAGAACGGCTCCAAGTCGTGGAAATGCCGGACGGAGCGGACCAACGCGGACGCCGCTGAGGGCCGCAAGGCCAAGGCGGAGCAGACGCGCGACGACAAGAAGGGCGCCTCCATCATGGCGGAAGCCCGGTTGAGCGTGGCCACCAAGAAGGACACGAACGTCGACCTCAAGTACGCCGCGAAGGTCCTGGGGTACATCGGCGTGACAGTCACGGACGACATGCTCGCGGACATCGTACCGTTCATCAAGTCTGTCTTCTGCGAGTTCGCGACGCTGCTCTTTGCGGCCGGTGCTTTCGGGCATCGCCGCGGAACAGTTCCGCAATCGGAAACACCTGCAACCGTTGCACCGCCCGTGGAACCGTCCCGCAACCGTCCTATGGAACCGTCCCGCAACCATCCCGTGCTCGTGGTGTCCCGCGGCGCAACCGTTCCACGGGTGCTCACGACCGTCCCGGCGGCCATGGACGGGGCGCTCGTACTGTTGCGTCAGCACTTAGCTGTGCATGAAACGGTTTTCCAGTCGGAACTTGTGGATTTGTTCGGGACGGTCTCGAAGAGCACCGTTTCGCGATGGTGCGACGCGTGGGAACGTGACGAGATTATCGTTCGAACGGTTTCGGGCCGGGACAAGATCGTGTCGCTCGCCGCGCCGAAGCGCTCTGTTTGGAGGATCGCCCGATGAAACCGAAAATATTTTCCGGCGTCTCCAATCGTTCCGCTAACGTAAGCACGCTCTGGCATTTCGAAGTTTTGCAGCGGCGTGGGTGAGGCATTCGTTCCGCTAGCGTAAGCAACCTCAAGCGGCAGCCTCGGCGAGCGGGTCAAGCGACACTCGGCGGAAGCATTTTGCTAATGAATGACTGCTGATGTGGCGCACCGCGAAACTGTTAGGTGCCTCGATGCTTCTCAAAGTTGAACTTGGCGAGCGCCCCGTGTTCGAGCTGGGGATCGGCAGCGGCTTCTCCTTCGTGCTCGGTGGATGGGATGTCGTACTCCACCGGCCCGGCCACTGGCGCACCCCCATGCCGTTCTCGTGGGAAACAGACGAGCCGCAGGATTTAGGCCCTCAGTGGTACTGGGGCCCACCGCTTCGCTGCCACAACACGACGGCGACGTGGGGCCGATGGGAACTGATCGTCTCGCGCAGCTATCCCGTGGACTGCCTCCTGGGTGACGATGACGCAAAGGAGGAGGCCTGCCGCCGTTCCGCCACCCGCCCCTCAAAAGCGTCCTCGACGCGGGGCGCTAAAGCGCAAGCCCGCGCGATGAAAAAGCCCACCAAGCGAAGGAGGGACTCTTAAGGGAGACTCAAGGGTCCTTCTTACGGGAGACCCTTAAGTGTCCCTCGCTCAGGTGTGGGGAGGGACGTTGGACGTACGTACGTCCTCCCCCTCCTATAGTCATCCCTTAAGTGACGCACTCGCGTGTGTACCACATAGTAGTCTTTTCAACTAGCTTCACTCACAGGAAAGCTTTAGGCCATCCTTAGCCTTAACTCGATCCTGAGTTGAACTCCGCCGACTTCTCGTCCATCCTGGCTGCCTCTGAGGCGTCAATAAGAGGCGCCTGCGGCTCTACTGCCGCCCCCTAGACTACTCGCCCTCTCGTTGAGGGCTGCTGTACCGGGTTCGCAACCGGATCGCGCTGGCCGCTGCCGATTCCGCCCAGCGCACTACGCTTCCATCAACACGCGACAGCGTGCGACTGCCTGCGGCCTCACCGCATCGCGGTTCGCATGACCGTCGCTCAATTGCGCGCCGCGTGCGTGCGCTGGAGCAGTAATGACCAATTACGACCCCGCTTCACGAGAAGCGAGGAACGGCATCGTCCAGTGGATTCTGGAGACGCACTATCTCGGCCGCCCAGCCGATCCTTCACTCCTCCTCATTGGGCTTCCGCAGGAGCCCATCCTCCGTGCCGAAGTGCAGGACGATGGCTCAGTATTGGTCTGGTTTCGAGATCAGGCCGAGCCAAAGCGCGAGCGGTCCCCAAGGCGCTTCGACTTGGCGGCCTTCGCGGCGTTGCGCCCCTTGCTCCTCGCTAAGGCGCACGTGTTGTTCTCTCGCACTGACACGCCACCGCGACCCGAGCTTCACGACCTTACATTCGGCGACCACATCAAGGTTCGCCGCATCATTGCCGCTGCGCAGCCGGGGCAATTGGTTGAGACGGTCGGCGATCATCGCGACCTCCGACGTTCCAACTTACGCCTCGTCGGCGCCCCCGTGGGGCCAACCCAAAACTGGAGCCACAAGGGCCGCGAGTTGGCCGTCCAAACAGCAGTGACCAATTTCGAGAAATCGACGGACGACTTCGGGCTCACGCCGCAGGAGTACGAGGCCTTGCTGCGATTTGCCTTCAAGCTCGCCGACGACCTCCCAGTCGCCCCAACTGATAAGGCCGAATGAGCGGCTTGCGCCAGTGAGCTACACAAGTGGTTCGCTGGCGCAGGCGTCTTCCATGACATGCTGGCCCAGGGGCGCTGCATATCGTGTCTCAGGCGGCGCACCGCGCTTCCCCGAGTCACCGCTGGCCCAAAGACAGCCCTGCGCTGATTGAAGCAACGGCCGCCATTTCGTCGACATAGCCACTCTTGCGTACAACGCCATCCCAGAGTGCATTCAGGACAAGAGAAGGGGCAGACGAAACAGGATTGCCATGCATGAGAGAGCGTTTGAGATCCCCGAGCGCCTGCTGGTGCTCTTCCGCGGTGTAAGGCGAAGCGGCGTTGCCAAGTACCCACTGAAAAAAATCAGGCGCCTGTATCGTCTCACGATCATGGAAATAGACAGACGTGAAGTGTGGATGGAGCCCCCGCCACTTCAAGAAGCTAAGTGACAACAGCATTCGCTCGCTGAGTGGTGGATACCCGCGCCGCCATCCTTCGCGGGACCCGCCAGACACATCGTCGTATCCACCCGGGGACATAAAGCGCGCGAGGGCGTAGAGGTAAGCCGGACCCGCAATCGCGCACGAAAGCAGATCAGAGCGGATAACCGACAATGCCCGGCAAAAGACCCCTAGCGATTTACGCATCGCGAGACTGTCAAAGTCGGGCCTTTCCCATTGAGGGTCAATGCGCTTGATCGCGTTCCTGAAGAAGTCGGTGTCTGGCGTCTCGATCAGAACCATCAACTCTTTCTCTGTCATCTCGAGATTCTTGATATGGCTCACCAGATGTGCGGTGACAGGCGCGGCGCCAAGTCGCATCCGGTGAACACGAGAGATACTCAACGGAATCAGCCTGCCTTTGGCCGTTTGATCGCGACGGAGCCATCCAAATGCTCCCAAATACATCGCGTATCCATTTTCAAAGAACGGGAACAGCCGCGGGTTGGATAAGCCGATTCTTCCGGCCATTTCGCCCACGAAGGCCTTGATGCACTTAAGTATGAGCGATGATCCGTGATCGCGGTAATCCCCCCGTCTGGGATCGTAGTCGTCAAGCGCAACCAGCAATTGGGCACTTTGCTCGGCATATTGCGTGCTGACAGTCTCACCGTGAGCCAATGCCGCCAGGAGAACGTCCTGCGACAGACCCTCCTCCGTAATTTCCCTTATCCGTTGGACATTATCGGCTAGTTCAACCCGCGCTTCCGCAATCTCCTGCGGCGGAGGCTCGTTGAGCACTGCTTCCCACTTAGAAGCAAGGTCGATCAGGATTCGATCCACCGCTGGCGCCGTCTGATTGGACAGCTCCGATACCCGGCTTGCGATCGGGTCGTATGGCTGCGATACCCGCTGCGGCGGCGGCGCCGCGTCGTATGATGCCGTGCAGGCGAGCCTTGCGACCGCGTTGCCGGCTCCACCGACCGCAGGATCGTGGAATAAGCCCGTGGGGCTGGCCGACAGGGTCCACAGGAAGTTCCTGTTGAGGTCCAGCAGCGCAAATACATCATTCTGATCCAGGACTGCTTGTAGCAGCCCCGGCGACAATGCCGAGACGTCCATGCGGTCAAGAAAGATGTTCGAGCGCGGCGGCGTTGGAAGCTTGGCAACTGAAGGTGCGATCAGGGATACACCGGGCGTGAGGAAGTGAAGGTCATCCAGCAGCCGCGTCACGCTTTCCGTATGCGTGTCGCCTGTAAGCACAACCAGGAGGGCGTTGGTGGCTTCGTAGAGGGTAGCGGTGCGCTCGCTTCTCTCGATCGCCAACGCAATTGGCTGCCGGGAGCTAGAGCCCGAAGCGTAAAACAGGCCGAAATATTGCGGATGATAACGAATGAGCGGACTCATGAGCCTGGGTATCACATTGAGAAAGTGCTTGAGAGGTTCTCAGTGCAAGGTCGGTCCTGACCGCCTTCGACGAGGACGGCGCCCAGCTTCGATCTTCGACAGCGGACGATATTGGCAGGACTCCTCTGTGGACCAGGGGAAAATGCTTTCGACCATACCCGGCAACGTTGACGTGATGAGCTGCAAGCCGCTCGGCCTTGGGCCGGTCACAGTCTCATCCGGCAACGCCTCCACCTTCGACAACCAACGCATCACGAGTCGCATCGCTGGGAGGCGGAGCGACCGAGGCGCTCGTAAAGATTATTGGGCGGTGGTCGGCGCTTCGAGACCGGCGCCGCATAGCTTCCGCTGCTCAACCCGAGACAGCACTCGCCGGAGAACTTCCGCGCTATCCGCGGTTGCGCGCGACAGTTCCTCACGAATGTCGGCTGCCACTGATTCGAGGGCGAAGTTCACGCAGACGGCAGTAATTTGGGCATGATCAGAGATAGTCCGTGCGGCCATCGCGCGCCTCCTATCCGAATAAGAAGAGCGCCTATCTGATTTGCTGAGTCGGCAAAAGGCCCAGCCCTTACACCTGCGGGGTCACAATGAGCTTTTCTCCACTGCCATTCGCTTGGTTCGGCTGTGCCGGCACTGCAATCTCGGGAGGGCGATCCTCAACGTCCGCTTCTTCCAGCTTCGCAAATGGCACAAGCTCGGCATCGAGTTGCTGGTCGAGGGTTCTCAGACCGCCAATCACCTCATCAGGCACTTTCCGATTTCGGGGCCTGTACTTGTTGAAAGTGTCGTTCAGGAAGCGCGACGCATCGGCTGAGGCAGCGGAGACAAATTTTTGCCCCTGGAGCTTATTGATTATCCGCTCGTAATTTGTACGCGGCAGGCGATCATAGGCGATCCTAGTCCGGCCATCCGTGATCCGGTGCTCAATGACGTATTCGAGCCGTTGGGTGTTGCGCCGCCAGAGGTCGCGCAGGGCAAGCCAGTTGGGGTCTTCATCGGCCGGGCGAGGCGGTACGAAGCCTTGTGCGATCTCCGGGGTCAAGCCCAAGGCGGCCACCCCGTCCAGACCGTCGGTCCTCGTGCTTATGGACTCGACCTGTAACTCGGCGGCCTGCATCCTTACCGCCTCAACTTTCTCGTCCATCAGTGAAACCCGCTCGGAGAGAGCCCGCATCACAGGTTCAAGCTCGCGAAGGTCTCGGACGACGCCCCGCATATCCCATATCGGGCTTCTCGCATCTTGGAACTCGCGAATAATCTTTCGGATCATACCGAGCCGCATCAGGCAGCCGAGGACGGCAACTATCGCGAGGAAGTAGAGGAGAAGTTCGAAGAGGGAACGAATCTCGGCCCACGGCCACACTCGAACCCACAGCAAATATTCTTTGACCAAGTCCATTGGCTCCCCCCGAACGCAACACTGTCGGACCCAACGGGTTCAATATGCAGATAGCGGAGTAAAGCCGCTCGGCAGGTCTATGACAAGGGCGTTCGGATAGTTGGGGTCACAAGTCCGAGCGCCTTTAATGAAGCAGCTCGCGCGCGCGAACCCCCCGTGCCCGTTCGCGGCCCCGCGTCGGCCGCTGCGGATAACCCGTTGGCGGCAGAGGGCGGGACGCTAGGGGGAGACGCGAATGGCTTTCCTAGACGCGGTAAAGGGCGCCCAGCTTCGCACAAGCGAGTGTTAGGGCTGTCGTCGTACCGACTGGCGAATACATCCCGTCGCCATTGGAATAGTAGCAGGCGTAGCGCACCTTGTTGCGGCCGAAGATCCCTCGCCCTGCGGCCGATTTCACGATCAGCAACTCCACCCCGAGATCGCCTGAACACACGGGCAGGAAGCCACTCGAAACAAGCCCTGTCATCTGCGCCATGCGTGTGCCTCTATCGGCGGAGGCATGGTGCGCATCGAGCGGCCCCATGGCGACGTTACGTCCTTGCCGCCGCCAATGCTCAACGATCTCTCTGGCCGTCCTCACATCGGCGCTGGAGTACGGGAGACGAGAGAGAACCCTTCCGATCTCGTCCAGGGTCGATTGGGTGCCCCTAAATTCCCGTTCGGCGGCGCGGAAATACGCATCCGCCAGTTCCCGATCTAATGCGTCCATTCTCAAACCTCGCTTCGATGAATGCCGGCGAGTCTATCCGGCATTCGGCATGGCGTGCGCCCGGTAAGGCCCCTCTCCACTGCCGAAAGCGATGCCGCACTTGCAAAGCCGGGCGATCCAGTGTATCTTTTTCTCAGGAATAGGATACGTTATTCTGCTGCGGGGGCCGTAAACACATGGCAAAGCACGGGGAGAAGACCAAGGCACTGGCGTACATGCGGACCAGTTCAGCGACCAACGCGGGGCTAGGTCGGGACAGCGAGCGGCGGCAGCGGCAGGCCATCGAGAGCTTCGCCAAGGCCGCGGGATATTCGATCGAAGAGTGGTTCTATGACGCGGCGGTCAGCGGCGCGGATGACATCAACGACCGTGAAGGCTTCGCCGCCATGCTCAAGCGGATCGCCTCTAATGGCGTCCGTGTCATCATCGTCGAGACCGCCAATCGCTTCGCTCGCGACCTCATGGTGCAGGAGACCGGCCACGCGATGTTGCGCAAGCTTGGCATTGAACTTGTCGCAGCGGACAGCCCAGACGCCTTCGTCCACGACACGCCAACGGCTGTGATGGTGCGTCAGATCCTGGGCGCGGTCGCCCAATTCGAGAAGGCGGCCCTCGTGGCCAAGCTAAAGGGTGCGCGCGATCGGAAGCGGGCTCGCGGTGAACGCGTTGAAGGCCGTAAGCCGGCCCACGAGACCTATCCGCTAGCCGTCACCGCCGCGAAGGCCTTGAGGCGCGCAAGCCCAAAGACGGGCGAGCGGATGAGCTATCGCTCTATTGCCGCCAAGCTCGCCGCCGAGGGCACCGTTACCAAGGGGGGAAAGCCGTTCACGGCAATGGCAATCAAGAGGATGGTCGAGGGGCCAGCACCTAAGGCCAAGACCGAGGTGAGGTAACGCAACTCGACAAGAGACGAGATACAGAGGGCGGTCCTTGTGGCCGCCTTTCGTCTTTCATGGGGAGGCCGCGCGTGTCCGCATGTCCGTCTCTCAGCCATCTATCTTGTTTTGTCAGCACAGAGTGAGGTTGGCGCGCTTACTGAGGATTGTCATTATTGCGCCCTTCTCGGCCCGCCGAATCACGACCACGTTGGTGGCTAGCCAACAGGCCAGATGGAGCATCCATGTCCGACGACATTCGCATATTGCAGGCGCAGCTCCAGTGCATTCACCAGCAGACCGCCATCGTCCACCAGATGTGGGCCGAGGTGATAGCGAGCGCCCAAAAGATCCTGCCGAAGAACGAGCTTCCTTCTCATCCCATGATGGCAGTGTCCGACTTCCTTCAGGAAGTGGGGGAGCTTCGCGTGGCGCTCGCAAAACAGACAAGCCCGAAGGGCGATGCAGCTTAGAATGGAGCCGATCCATGGAACCAGCGTCCCCCGCAGAGAGCTTAGCGATGAAGGTGCTACTCGGGCACATCCTCGCGGAGCTTGCGCTTCTCAGACGTGCGTCTGATACGTCTCCTGAACAATGGCTCTTCGATTTGCAAACCAGGGTAGTCGCAGACCTCGGCAATGCTTCTGTAGCGCCGTTGACTGGGACCGAGGCAGCGCGCCTCTCGGCCGATGCCCATCGGATCACGGAGCGGTTTTTCGCCCGAACCCGCTACCTTGCCGCCGCTAGGCTGGATGAAGAGCTGGCGGGCGATTGGCCCATCGAGCGCCGCTGGATTGTGCCTGACGATCACCCTTTTTGCGTCCTCCGTTAGGGGAACGTCGTCGCAATCGGCTTCCGCGACCGCCACTCGTGCCAACCACGTCGGTTCATCGTCGACGGAGGGTAGTTCGAACAAATCCGCGTCCGTTTGATAGATCGTCATGTGACGACTCTATCGGCGGTCACGTGGGTGAAACTGCGGGCGTCTAGTCTTGGTACTCTTGCTCCGCATCGCTGGACACTGTGAACCGCTTGGTGGTTGTGGTGCGAACACGGCAGAATCCGGTCTCGCGCACTATGTGGTTGTCATCCCTGTACCGTATCGCCCCCACGACGCATGTTTCAATGTCTTCGGCGGCATCTGCGAACATCTCAGCCTCACCGTATGGAAGCTGTGCTCGCACCGCGTGGACATAACGCTCGCCGCTCTTCAGCACTATAGGCTCGATGGGTTTCGGGGCAGCGGAAATGCCGGGCAGCCAATCACCGTTTGGTCGGCGGCGTGCTAGATCAGCACCGAGTTCTACTATTGTCGCCGGGCTGGAGCCGACGTTAGCAAACGTGATGAACGCGTGCTGATGCTTATCTTCCAGAAACGGCCCCTGGACGAACCTCACGATGACGCGGGGGCGGTGCGTTGCGATGAACTGCTGTCGGGTTAATCGAAGTGACGCGCGGGTAAGCCATCCCTGGGAGATCGTTGCTACGGCCAAGACAATGGTGAACGCAGCAATCACTCCTGTAGAGATTGCAGTTAGCCAGTCTGGGGACATTTGACGGCCTCAGGGTGCAGGAGTTGGGAGTGCGACACCTCTTAGAAGCGGAGCACCCCGTGCTGCAACACATCTCTTCCAACAGACAGTCATGAGCACTCAGGATCAGCATGTGCCCGTTTATGCCTGGACCGGGACGCGGACTTGAAACTGCGGAAACTTCGCCAGCTCTCTAGCCATCGCTTCGAGCTCCACCCTGCCATACCTCCGGGCCTCCGGGCGACGTTTGTCCCCGGGCGGGCTTTATCGGACGCTCGCAACACTCGGTTTGGCGTACTCTAAGAAGGCAGAAAGAATGCCCCGCGTGAGGCTGAGCATTTCCCACCGCACTCGTCCCTCTGCGGGCTTTGTACTTGCCCAATTTCCGTGGCGGACCGGAGCTGCATACGTTGTGATGCGCTCATCAATGGCTTTGCGATCCGTATGCAGGGCCGTGTGCATCTCTTCCCAACTCCCGAATGCCGACTTTATCGCCTCGACCGCCCTGTAACAGTAGCTTGCGCAATCTTCCGCTTCCGCGAGCGCGCGCGAGTAATCTCTAAGCGCTAGGCGAAAGAAGATGTTGTCAGCGGCGAGTAGAACCGCGCGGGTAAAAACTTCTGTCTGGGCCCCGAAGCCAAGACCGTTCCGTTCGTCGTCTGTCGGTTGCACACCGAATACGTACGCCGTTCCGTGCTCATCGAAGAGCTGAACAATCTCAGCGCTGTAGCCGCAGCCATTCGAGAACCCGAGCGCGCTTACAAACATCGTTGCATAATGCTGAGCGACAAGGCGGGCGCCTTCGCTCCCCATGTCAGGCAAGTCCAGCACAACAGAAAGTTGGGAGGACTCACATCCAATTGACAACAAGCCGCCATCGCCGAACGATCCGCCCACTTTGTCGAAGCGAATGTCAGCTCGCTCGGGGTGGACGCGACCAGATGCGATAAATTTCATCTTCGAACCCCTCAAGCGGTTGCTACGGCCTTCAGGGGCTAGGCCGATTCGCGGCGGGCGTGGGACATTTAACACGCGTTGAGGGTTCCGGTCGCTATGCAGGGGTGGGAGGACTGGTGACGGCCGCCTGGTCCTTCGTCACGCAACTAAGGGAACAATTTATGTTTTCAGATGCGATACAGAGTGCTGCTGCATTGGTTGGACTTCTGATTGCCATTAAGGACGCACTTCGCGCCAACCGAAACCCGTACGACGCGGGACGAATAATCGGCGTTCTTCGTCTGATCTACTTCCAACCAAACGGCATCAAGTCACTGCTCAACGAGATCGCAGCGGGAGGTGAGCCATCTCGCGAGCGCATCCAAGAGGCGCTATCCAGCTTTAATGACAGGGAGTGGGATGTGAGGGATGCGCTTCGGGAACTGGACTTCCACACATTGATGACCCGACTATACCGATCGAGGATGCGCGCACGCTCGACTTCATACGCATGGGGAAGATTTCGCTGCGCAAAGACATTCAAGATGAGGTCAACCGCTACGGACAGAGGGGCCAGCGGCCCGACCTTGATGCGGTCAAAGCTCTGCTTGACGGAATAGAGAAGTTGAACGTGCAGATAGAGGAAATCGACAAGCTACTTGTTCGGGGCCGCTGACCCTTGGGGTACCGAGGTCTTGGCCGCCCCGTGCGGCTTGCGCGCTTGCCACCGGGCCACAGGACCGGTACACATGATCAGCGAAGCGGCCCGAAATCCCTTTAGAGATCAATCGCTAGCTCGACGATTCGGCTGTCCTCTCCTGGGCACCATCGTTGTGGCGGCGTGGCAGCCCGCCCCGGATAAGTCTCACTTATCGCAGCGATGAACGTACTCCCGCGGCGAGTTCGATTTGAACACCGCCGTGCTGGAGTTCCAATCCCCGACCTCGAGCATGTCCTTGTGCACGACGCGCTGCGCCGTCAAGCAGTTGGTCTTGCAGTCCGTGCCGTCTTTGTTTTTCAGGATCTGCGCGAGGATGATCCGCTGTCCGCGCACATCGCCGACGATGTCGATTAGGCGCTCGGTGAATGAATCCTCGGGCGTGCCATCGATCCGTCGGCTAAGCAGGAAGTTGCGGTTGCGCGGAATGTTTTCCGACTTGGCGTCGGTCTGGGTGTTGCACCAGTACCCCCCCAGGAACAATGCATCGAGCTCTTGCGCGCCTGCCGCATCGATCCGCCCGAATAACAGCGCTGCAACGATCGCGATCGTCCTGATGCTCTTGGTGCTGGCCACGGCCGGAGTTCCCTGACAGTTCGCCTCGATTGCTAGCAAGGGAAGGCAGGCCGGAGCTAGAATCGCCCGGCCGATTGGTTATTGCCGCGCTTAGCCTACACCCGCAAGCGTCTCAATCGGCGCGTTGGTGCATGTGCATGCTTCCGACACCGCCCTTGCCCTGGCGCCCCGGAATTCGATAGGTGAACTGCAGTTAATGCCTTCGGGCGTATACTGGCCGGCTGCCCCATCGCAGCCCAGCAATGCAAGGGCCCTACAACGATGGCCAAGTCCTCCATCACGCTGCACAAGAACGACCTGCCGGCCGGACTTACGTTCGGCCCAAGTGTCGCCGTCGACACCGAGACGCTGGGTCTCAACGTCAATCGCGACCGCCTGTGCCTCGTGCAGCTTTCCGCCGGCGACGGCAGCGCCCACCTCGTGCAGTTCGACGGCAGCGACTATTCGGCCCCGCACCTCAAGGCATTGCTCGCCGATACTTCCGTGCTGAAGATCTTTCACTACGCACGTTTCGACGTCGCCGTGCTGGAGAAGTATCTCGGCGTCGTCACGACGCCGATCTACTGCACGAAAATCGCCTCCAAGCTGGTGCGCACCTATACCGACCGCCACGGCCTCAAGGATCTCGTCGGCGAGCTGGTCGGGGTCGAACTGTCGAAGCAGCAGCAGAGCTCCGATTGGGCCTCGCGCGAGCTCACCCAGCAGCAGCTCGCCTACGCCGCCTCCGACGTACTGCACTTGCACGCGGTGAAGGCCAAGCTCGACGCCATGCTGGCCCGTGACGGCCGGCAGGCCTTCGCCGAAGCCGCGTTCGGCTTCCTTACAACGCGCGCCAAGCTCGACCTCGCCGGCTTCGGCGAGGACGACATTTTTTCCCATTGAGGGTTAGCGGCGGGCTTTGCCAACCGCCGTTCAACCTAAACCCATGCGCCAATCGGGTGACGCCACGGCTTTGCTTGCCCACAAGTCCCAATATAACCCCATTTGACGGCGATTTACGGTCCGGGCAGCTTCGATCGAGCGCATGGCAACGACGACCCATTTCGCCTCCGGCGAGACATGGACGGGCAGCGATCCCTTCGCCGGCACGACCGCCGCCGACAGGGCGCGCAATTTTGCCCGTGCGCGGCGTCATACGCGCCTCGTGCGCGCCCTGCGCTGGTCGCTCCCCGGTGCCGGGGTCGGCATCGTCGTCCTCTACTTCGTGATGATCCTCGATACCACGGGCTGGGTCGCCGGTCTGCCGCACCTCGAAGTGCCGCGCATCATCCCCGATAACCTCACCATGGATAACCCCAGCTACGAGGGGTTCAACAAGGACGGCGGAAAGTACGTCGTGCGTGCGAAAACCGCCGTGCAGGATCTCGTCAATACGCAGTTCGTGCGCCTCAACGGCATTACCGGCGACATGACGGACGCCAACAAGTCGAAGACGCATCTCACCGCGGCGCACGGGGAGTTCAACACCAAGACCAATCAGCTCGATCTGTCAGGCGGCATCGACATCGTCGCCGACAGCGGGCTGAAGGCGAAGCTGTCGCGGGCCACCATCCTCACCAACGACAACGTCATCTTCTCCAAGGAGCCGGTCGTCGTCGACATGCCTTCGGGCACGATCCGATCCAACGAGATGCGCCTGCTCAACAAGAGCCGCGAAATCGCCTTCATCGACGACGTGAAGGCGCACCTCGTCCCGGAAAAGGGCGAGGCGGCAGGGACACCGACGACCGGTGCCACCAAGCCGGCGGCGCCGCTGATCGGCGGCGGCGAAGGTCCCATCGATATCACCGCCAACCGGCTCGACATCGACGATACGGGCAAGACGGCGACATTCACCGGCAACGTCAAGGCGCAGCAGGCCGACGCCGCCCTGGAGACCGCCGCCCTCGAGGTGCGCTATGAGGGCGGCGAAACGGGTGCCACCGGCGCGGCGGCGACACCGGGCGCCGGCGCCAAGATACAACGCATCGTGTCGAAATCCCCCGTCGTCATGACGCGCGCGCCGCAGGACCGCGTCACCGGTTCCGGCCTCGACTACGACGCCGTCAACCAGGTTGCCGTGGTCAGCGGAAATGTCGAGATGACATCGGGACCGGAGCGCCACGCCAGCGCCGACAAGGTGACCGTCGATCAGCGCGCCGACACCATTCTGTTGACTGGCAGCGTTGTCGCCACCCAGGGGCGCAATGAGCTGAAAGGCGAGCGTCTCTACGTCGAGCGCGCCACGGGCCGCACGCAGCTGTCCTCCCCCGCCGCCCCAGGCGATGATCCGGGCCGCATCTTCACGCGCTTCTATCGCGGAGAAGCGGGCGCGCCGCAAACCGCCACGGAGAAAGTGAAGCAGCTCGCCGATGCGGCGACCGGTGCAGCAGCCGGCGCCGCAACCATGTTCAAAACGGATCCGACGGCGCCTATCGACGTCGAGGCGGGGCACCTCGACGTCGACGATCGCAGCAAGCAGGCCGTTTTCCGCAGCGACGTGCGCGCCGTGCAGGGCGACTTCATCGTGCGCACCTCGGAGCTGCGCGCCTACTACACGGGTGCGGCGGGGCTCGCCGAGCAGGGCAATCCCGCCGACAAGAAGACCCCGGCGCAAGTCACCCGCATCGAGGCGCGCGGCAAGGTGATCGTCACCTCCTCCAAGAACGGGCAGAACGCCACCGGCGACTGGGCCGATTACGACGTCAAGAAGAATCAGGTGCTGCTCGGGGGCGACGTGATCCTGACCCAGGGAAAGAACGTGGTGCGCGGAACCAAGCTGACGATCGACATGCTGACCGGCGAAAGCGTCATCGATAGCGACGGGAGCGGAGCGTGGGCGGCCACGGCCGCCCCGGATGCCAAGAATGGCGGTGGCTTTACCATGCGGCCCGGTACAGCAGGCCGCCCCAGCGCAATTTTTTACCCTCGCGACAAGAAAGCGGCCGAAAAGAAGCCTTCTGCCGGTGCTAGCGATGGGGCCGGTTCGGACGGGGGCTGGGCGCCCGCGAACCCCTCCCGCTGAGGCTGATCGCGGCCATTACGCCGATTGACAGGGCTTCCGATCGGCGCACCATGCTTGCGGGCCGTCGGCAGCGCCCTTTTCGAGGTTCGCGACACTGTGCTGAAAATCCTGTCCTTCGGCTCCAAGCGCGCGCAGCCCGAGCCCTACGGTGAGTGGGGCGGCGAGGGCTATGCCTACGGCGAGCAGCCTGTCCTCAACGGCGCATCGGAGCAGCTCGGCGGCGAGGGGTGGCTCACCGTCCACCACATTCAGAAGAGCTACAAGAAGCGACTGGTCGTGCGCGGCGTCAGCCTCGCCGTGGGACGCGGTGAATCGGTCGGGCTCTTGGGCCCCAACGGCGCCGGCAAGACGACCGTGTTCTACATGATCACCGGGCTGGTCCCCGCCGACAAAGGCAACATCACCATCGACGGCATGGAGGTGACGCGGCTGCCCATGTACCGGCGCGCTCGGCTCGGCATCGGCTACCTGCCGCAGGAAGCGTCCATCTTCCGCGGTCTGACGGTCGAGAAGAACATCATGGCCGTGCTGGAGATCGTCGAGCCCTCGGCCAAGAAGCGGCGCGAGAAGCTCGACAGCTTACTCGAGGAATTCCGCATCACGCATCTGCGCAAGTCCCCGTCGATCGCGCTTTCCGGCGGCGAGCGCCGTCGCTGCGAGATCGCCCGTGCCCTGGCTTCTGGGCCTTCGTTCATGCTGCTTGACGAGCCGTTCGCCGGCATCGATCCGATCGCCGTCAGCGACATTCAGGAGTTGGTGCGGCACTTGACCGATCGCGGCATCGGCGTACTCATCACGGATCATAACGTCCGCGAAACGCTTAGCCTGATAGATCGGGCCTACATCATCTACGACGGTCAAGTTCTGACACAAGGTAAGCCTGAGGAAATCATAGCCAATGACGACGTGCGGCGAGTGTACCTCGGAGACATGTTCGTTAATGCGCGCTGATTAGTCAGCGGTAGCCGAGACACCTGGACGAGCGCATGGCGCTTTCGACAAAGCTGGAGCTGAGACAAGGCCAGCAGTTGGTGATGACCCCCCAACTGCAGCAGGCTATTCGTCTGCTTCAGCTGTCGAATATCGAGCTGGCGCAGTACGTCGAGAGCGAGCTCGAGCGCAATCCACTGCTCGAGGCCGACGACGGCAGCGAAGCGCCGGTGCGGTCCGAGAACGACCAGGCGGAGTTCGGCAAGGCGGAGGAGGCGGCTCCCGCGGGCGATGGCGACTGGGTCGACCTCGACAAGCCTGTGGCCGATCCCGAGGGAACATTCGATACCGAGTACGAGAACGTCTATCCCGACAGCGCGCCATCGGACCAGATGCACGGCGCCGATGCCGGATCGGGCTGGGCATCGCTGCGGCAACGCGGAGCGGGCACGACCGACGACGTCAACATCGAAGCGTTTCTGGCCAACGACGTGTCGCTACGCGAGCACCTGAGCGCGCAGGTCCCGCTGGTCCTCAAGGAGCCGGCCGAACGGCTGATCGGCCAGTATCTCGTCGATATGGTCGACGAGGCGGGCTACCTGCCGGCCGATCTCGACGTCATCGCCGAAAAGCTCGGGGCGCCGCAGTCGCTCGTCGAGAAGGTGCTGGCGAGCCTGCAGACGCTCGACCCGCCGGGCGTCTTCGCGCGCTCGCTGGCCGAATGCCTGGCGCTGCAGCTGAAAGAGCAGAACCGCTACGATCCGATCGTCAGTCGCTTCCTGGAAAACCTGCACCTGCTCGCCGGGCATAACTTTCCGGCGCTGCGCAAGGCTGTCGGCGTCGAGATGGACGAGCTCCTGGAGATCGTCGCCGAGATCAAGAAGCTCAATCCGAAACCAGGCCTGAAGTTCGGATCCGTGCAGTTGCAGCCCGTCGTCCCCGACGTTCTGGTGCGCGCCGCGCCCGACGGTACCTGGATCATCGAGCTCAACAGCGAGACGCTGCCCCGCGTGCTGGTCAACCGTACCTACCTTGCCACCGTCTCGCAGGCGACCGGCTCGGCAGCCGACCGCAACTATCTCCTCGAGTGCCTGCAGACCGCCAACTGGCTGGTGAAGAGCCTCGACCAGCGGGCCCGCACCATCCTGCGCGTGGCCGAGGAGATCGTACGCCAGCAGGATGGCTTCTTCACGCACGGCGTGCAATACCTGCGACCGCTCAATCTGCGAACCGTTGCCGACGCCATCTCGATGCACGAGTCGACCGTGTCGCGCGTCACCTCCAACAAGTACATGGCGACGCCGCGCGGCATCTTCGAGATGAAGTATTTCTTCACCTCGGCCATCGCCTCCGCCGACGACGAGGGCGAGTCGCACTCCTCCGAGGCGGTGCGCCATCGCATCAAGCAGATGATCGACGGGGAGACGCCGGCGAGTGTCCTGTCCGATGACAAGATCGTCGAGAAGCTGAAGAGCGACGGCATCGACATCGCGCGCCGCACCGTTGCCAAGTACCGTGAGGCGATGCGCATCCCCTCTTCGGTGCAGCGTCGGCGGGACAAGCGGCTGATCGAGCGGGTCGGGCCGACCTGAGCCTTGGCCGACAGACTTGTATGGCTCGCGGGACTGCTCTATAGCCTCGGTCCGCGGTGCCGGCCGCGCCTAGGAAAGGCAGCCAGTCCGCTATTCTTCACAGCGCACATAGGGCATGGCCCCGTTCTTGCACCGCAATCCCCGGGGCCGCATCTTGGGCAGGCTTCGAGCTGGAGCACATTTTCGGGAAAGAGCATAAGGCTGGCGCCCGCGGGCCAGGAAAACACCTGTGAACCGAGGGCTTAGCCGAACGTTTGAGGGAAGCCGACTGCTATATTCCTGTGCAGCTGACCTTGCGAGCGCCATCTTTTTGGTTTCTCAACGGGGTCGCTGCATCTAGCGAGGGGACAGCGCGGCGGCCGGCAGCAGAGGGTACGTGCGGGGGCACGAGCGTAAAGGTAGAATTGTAAGAGTCGCCGGCCGTTATCTGCAGCCCACGGGGGAGGCAGCGCCGGCGCTCCGCAACAGGCTGGAACGGGATTTGACGATGGATCTCTGTGACCTGCTGGCTTCCGATGGCATCATTGCTTCCCTCAAGGCGACGAGCAAGAAGCACGCCCTGCAGGAACTGGCGACGATCGCCGCGTCGAGGACGGGTCTCGATCAGCGCGAGATTTTCAATACGCTGCTGCAGCGCGAGCGCCTCGGCTCGACCGGCCTCGGGCGCGGCATCGCGATTCCGCATGTGAAGCTCGCCGGCATGCGCAATATCCTGTGCCTGTTCGCGCGCCTCGACGAGCCCATCGATTATGAGTCGAACGACAACGAGCCGGTCGATCTGCTCTTCCTGCTACTCGCCCCCGAGCACGCCAGCGGCGATCACCTGAAGGCGCTGGCCAGCATCTCACGCGTGGTGCGCGAGCCGTCGGTGATGGATGCGCTGCGCAACGCGCCCGACGTAGCCGCGCTGCGGCTCGCGCTGACGCGACCGGTGCCTTCGCACGCCGCTTAGCACGCAGAATCAGGGGGCCGCTGGGCAGCCCGTCGTTTGCCCGAGCACGAGCATGGCCCCCAGCGCCAGGCCGCCGATGATGATGCGCCACCAGCCGAACAGCGCGAAGCCGTGGCGGCTCACGTAGTCGAGCAAGTAGCGCACCACGAACACCGCGGCGATGAAGGCGGTGGCGAAGCCCAGCGCGATGTTGGCGATGTCGCCCGCGTGCAGGATCGACCAGTTCTTGTAGAGGTCGTAGGCGAAGGCGCCCGCCATGGTCGGCATGGCAAGGAAGAAGGAGAATTCCGCCGCCGAGCGCTTGTCGGTCCCCAGCAGCATGGCGCCGACGATGGTGGCGCCGGAGCGCGATACGCCCGGGATCATGGCAAAGCACTGAAGCACGCCGATCTTGAAGGCGAGCGAGGGCGGAAAGTCCATGGCGTTCGTGTAGTGCACGGCAAGCTGCATACGGTCGACCAGCAAGAGCACGACACCGCCGACGATCAGCATGATGGCGATCAGCATCGGCGTCTCGAACAGCACACCCTTGATGAAGCTGTGTCCCAGCACGCCGATGACCGCCGCCGGAAGGAAGGCGAGCAGCACGCTCAATACGAAGCGTCTGGCGCGTGGATCGTACGGCATCGCCACGGCGATGCGCGTCAGCTTGACCGCGTAGACGCTGAGGATGGCGAGGATGGCGCCGAGCTGGATCAGCACCTCGAACGTCTTGCCCGGCGTGCAAATGCCGAGGAAGTGCTCGGTGAGCAGGAGATGGCCGGTCGATGATACGGGAAGAAACTCCGTCACGCCCTCGATGAGGCCAAGCAGGATCACTTCCCAGATCGGCATTGATGGCCCCGTACCGTGTGCGCTGAATTTTTCTGTGCGGCGGCGAGGATTAGCAGGATTTGCGTGGACGCGGTGCCACTTCCGCGCCACACGAGGCGATTGTCTTATGCGCCGCGGGGCCTTACCAGCGGGACCGCAGGCCGCAATCAAAGACAACGACGCCACACCGAGCAATGCACACACTGACGCACTTCCGCCTCTGTCCCTTCTCGCGCGCCATTCGTCTGGCGCTGGCCGAGCTCGACATCGAGGTCGAGCTCGTCGAAGAGCGGCCGTGGGAATGGCGCCCGGAGTTTCTCGCCCTCAACCCTGCCGGCGAGCTTCCGGTGCTGCAGATCGAGGGCGGCCCGGCGCTGTGCGGCGTCTATGCCGTTTCCGAATACCTGGCCGAGGAAACGCCGCAGGAGACCGACGAAGGCGAAGCCGAGGTCTTCCCACTGTTTCCCGGGCATCGCCCTCAGCGGGCCGAGGTCCGGCGACTGGTCGACTGGTTCAACGGCAAGTTCAACCGCGAGGTGACGCACGAGCTACTGCAGGAAAGGGTTTACGCCCGCCTGCGGCCAGGAGCGCCGGGCACGCCGGACGTCGACTTCCTGCGCGCCATCCGCGCCAACCTGCGCTACCATATGAGCTATATAAGCTATCTGGCCGACCATCGGCGCTGGCTGGCGGGCGAGGATCTGTCGTTCGCCGATCTCGCCGCCGCCGCGCACCTGTCGTCGGTCGATTATCTGGGCGAAGTGCCATGGGAGGAGTTTGCCGTCGCCAAGGTCTGGTATGCGCGCCTCAAGTCGCGGCGAGCATTCCGTACGATATTGGCCGACCGCGTGCCCGGTGCGCTCCCCGCCGCGCACTACGCCGACCTCGATTTCTGACGGCTCTACCGTGACGACGGCGCTCAAGGACACGCTGCTGCGCGAGGCTGCCGCACTCGGCTTCGATGCCGTGCGGGTGACGACGCCCAACGCGGCGAGCGCCGCAGGCGAGCGCCTCGCTACGTTCCTGCAAGCCGGCCGGCACGGCGACATGGCGTGGATGGCGACCAATGCCGAGCGGCGCCAGAGCCCGTCGCGGCTGTGGCCGGAGGTGCGCTCGATCGTCATGCTCGGCATGAGCTACGCGCCGCAGGCGGACCCGCTCGACGCCCTCGAGCATGCTTCGCGCGGCGCCATCTCCGTCTATGCGCAGGGGAAGGACTACCACGACATCCTGAAGGGCAAGCTCAAGCGGATTGCATCGCATCTGGCCGCAACGGGCGGCGCCGATGTCAAAGTCTTCGTCGACACCGCGCCGGTGATGGAGAAGCCGCTCGCCGCCGCCGCGGGGCTCGGCTGGCAGGGCAAGAACACCATGCTCGTGTCGCGCGAGTATGGCTCCTGGCTGTTTCTCGGCGCCATCTTCACCACCGCCGAGCTGCCCCCCGATCCGCCGGATGAGGATCACTGTGGCAGCTGCCGACGCTGCCTCGACGTATGCCCGACGGCGGCCTTCCCGGCCCCCTACCAGCTCGACGCTCGCCGCTGCCTTGCCTACCTGTCGATCGAGCACAAAGGGCACATCCCGGTCGAGTTCCGCCGCGCCATGGGCAACCGCGTGTTCGGCTGCGACGACTGCCTCGCCGTGTGCCCGTGGAACAAGTTCGCCGTCACGGCACGCGAAGCACGCTTCCACGCCCGCGCCGAGACCGACAACCCGCCGCTCGCCGAGTTGCTGCAGCTCGATGATGCCGCCTTCCGCGTGCGCTTCGCCGGCACGCCGGTGAAGCGCACGGGCCGCGATCGCTTCCTGCGCAACGTGCTCATCGCCGCCGGCAACTCCGGCGACACCGGCTTGTTGCCGCGCATCGAGGCGTTGCTTGGTGATCATTCCCCGCTCGTACGCGCCATGGCCGTATGGGCGATGCGACAGCTTACCGACGACGGCATCGGCGAGGGCGTGCGCCACCGGCATCTAGCGCGCGAAGGCGACAGCGCCGTACGCGCCGAATGGCAGGCGCCTGCCGCACCATGAACCGCCTCTTCTGCTTCGGTCTCGGCTACAGCGCATCGTTCATCGCGCGTGGGCTCGCGGATGAGGGCTGGAGCGTGGCCGGTACGGCACGCACCCGCGAGGGCGCCGATGCGATCGCCGCACAAAGCTATGACGCAATCGTCTTCGATGGCACGCAGCCATGTCCGGAAGTCCAGCGCGCGCTCGCCCGCGCAACGCACGTCCTAGTCTCCATACCACCGGACGCCGGCGGCGATCCGGTGCTGCGCCACTACGCGGATGATCTAGAGCGGTCAAAGGCGCTGAGTTGGATCGGCTACCTGTCAACCGTCGGGGTCTACGGCGACAGCCAGGGTGCCTGGATCGACGAGACGGCGCCGGCCGACGCCACGTCGGTGCGCGGCCAGCGCCGCATCGCGGCCGAGCAGGCATGGCTGGCGCTGGCGGAGCGACGCGGCGTGCGCGCGCAGGTCTTCCGCCTCGCCGGCATCTACGGCCCCGGCCGCAGTGCCATCGACCGCCTGCGTGAAGGAACGGCGCACCGCATCGTCAAGCCGGGCCACGTGTTCAACCGCATCCACGTCGACGACATCGCGCAAGCCGTATGCGCCGGCATTGCCGGGCGAGGCGGCGAGCAGATCTACAACGTCGCCGACGACGAGCCGGCGCCGCCGCAGGACGTCATCGTCTATGCCGCCCAGCTGTTGCACATGCCGCCGCCGCCGGCGGTCCCGTTCGAGGACGCGGAGCTGACCCCCATGGCGGCGAGCTTCTATGCCGCCAACAAGCGCATCAGCAATGCGCGCCTGCGGCAAGAGCTTGGTGTCGCTCTGAAATTCCCAACCTACCGGGAAGGTCTGCGCGCCATCTTGGCGCACGCGTCGCAGGACTGAACGATCCACAGCCGGTGGCACCTCACCACCGCCGTTCAGCCGCCGTTCAAGCGGCCCTCGCTTTATAGGCGAAATCCGGTCGTGCTTTTGCCGCGGCCGCCGGGAGCCCCCGCTCCCCATTATTGTGGCGAGGATGTCATGCGGTCAGCAGCGAGTGGCCTCAGTCGCGGCGCAGTGTGCGCCGTGGCGTTGATGGGCTGGATGTATAGCCTCCAGACGGCCGCCGCCAACGAGGACGCAGCGCACGCGCTGGCGGAGAAATTCTCCCGCGCCGCCGAGGAAGGCGAGCGCGCCGCGGAGGCCAAGAAGGCCGAGGCACGCGTCAAGGCCGAGGCCGAGGCCAAGAAGCGAGCCGAAGCGGCAAAGCGCAAAGCCGCCGAGCAGCGCGCCGCCGACGAGGCAGAGATGTTGCGCAGTGCTCAGGAAGAAGCGGAAGCACGCCGGCGCGAGCAGTTGGCTCGCGAACAGCAGCAGCGCATCGAGGACGAGCGGCGCGCCGCGCGCGCCGAGGCGCAGCGCCTCGCCGAAGAGGCGCAGAAGCAGCGCGCCGAGATGGAACGCCAGGCCGAGGAGCAGCGTCGCGCCGAAGCAGCGCGTCTCACCCGCGAGGTCGAGGAGCAGCGGCTGGCCGAGGAGAAGCGCCTCGCCGATGAGCGCCGTATCGCCGCCGAGAAGGCGGAGGCAGAGCGCAAGGCCGAGGAAGCGCGCCGCGTCGAGGCCCGGCGCCGGGCCGAAGAGGCGCGCGTCGCCGAGGAAAGGCGCAAGGCGGAAGAAGCCCGCATCGCCGAGGTGAAACGCCAGGCGGAGGAAGCCGAAGCCAAGCGCAAGGCCGAGGAGGCGCGCGTTGCCGAGCTCAAGCGACAGGCCGAGGAGGCCGAGGCCAAACGCCGGGCCGAGGAGGCGCGGCTCGCCGAGCAGCAGCGGATGGAAGAAGCGCGGTTGGCCCAGCAGCGTGCCGCGCTCGAGAGGCAGCGCGAGGAGGAAGCCCGGCGCATCGCCGAGAGGTTCAGGCTTGCCCGCGAGGCGCGCGAGCGCAGCAAGGAGACGCGCAACAGCCTCGGCGGTCCCATGGCCGAGCAGGCGCTGCCGTCGCCCTTCATCGACGAGCCGGTCACGGCGCCGGCGACCTATCCGCAGCGCGTCACGGTGCTCGTCATCATGCAGCCGCGCCGACACGGTTTTGCCGGTAAGCGCCTGACCGCCAATCCAGTGCTGTGCGTCGGCCAAAGTTGCTACGTCAGCAATGGGCCCACATCGCCGGCCACCATTATGCGGCGCGCGCAGGCGCTCGGCCCCGGCAATACGCTGGGTCGTAACGCCGGCGTCTGCCGCCACCAGACGACATGCGTGTTCCGCGGCATCACGCTGCCCTCGCCGATGACGACGATGCAGCCGGTCGACATGGGATTCTTGCGCCATGATCGGCGCGAGGTCCGCACCATCGAGCCGGACCGCTCATGCGACGTGAGTGCCGGTGAGCTCTCCTGCTCGGCGCCCGTCGTATCGACGCGATACCGTGCGTGGATCGTGCCGGAGGCGGTAGCCGACGCGGCCGGCGCGCGGGTGCTCGAGCGCGCGCTCGATGACGGCCTGCCCGCGGCCCGCTCCGCTTCCTACGGCGGCTGGGACCCGTCCGTTCACGCCTTGCCGACGAGGTAGCCGATCTCGCCGTTCGCGGCCTGCCGCTTGGCCTCGAGGAAATCGTTGACCTCGCGCGCGTGCAGCGGGCGCCCGGTCCGGTCGATGCTGCGACGCTCCAGCGCCTGCAGCTCGGCGAGCAGCGGCTCGGCCGTCTTGTGCAACATGGCGACCGCCTGGATGGTCGAGCGCCGCATGTTGGGCGGCACCTTCGGCACCACATCGGCAATGAGGTTCTTGGCGCGCGTCGACAGTTGCCCAGATAGCCGGCCGAAGAATCCGATCAGCTTGATCGGCAGGTCCTCGCGAAAATGGTAATGGTACTGCTCCATCCACAGGAACAGCCGATCCATCAGTAAGTCCTGCAGGCGCAGGCGCGAGGTCACGCGGTAGTCCTGCCACTCGGCGACGAGGTCGAACGTCGGCTCGAGCTCGATATCGGCCGGCGCGAACGTCTCTCGCGCCGTAACGCCGATGCGATCCACGAAGTCGCGGTTCTTCATGTCGAAGCGAGTGGTGAACGTCGGCAGGAGAAACTGTTGGTTGCTGGCCAGCCCGTAGGCCTTGCGCACCAGCTTGGAGCAGAACAACTCCTTGTCGCCGCCGAGCTCCATGGTGAAGTCGTACCAGATGTGGCTACCGGGCTTCTCATGCGAGCGGCTGACCACGTCGTGGATGAGGGCGGCGGCACGTGCGGCGAGCTGCTTGTCGCGGTGGCGGAACAGAACGCAGCGTCCGAGGCCGTGCTCGAGCGTCGCGGCGAGCGGATTGATGACCGAGCCTTCCTCGATCAGCGCCTCCACCACCCAATGTTTGCCGTTCTCGTCGGTGTGCACGATGGCGAGATGGCTGAACTGGCTGTCGACGTCGCCGATGCGCGCGATGGCCGCGCTGTTGTGATGCATGCCGCGCATCAAGAGGAGATCGCCGGAGCGGAAGTCGAGGTCGCTGCCGGTATCGAAGGCCGGGTTGACGAACGTATTGATGTCGCGCCCGCTGAACCCGCGCAGCGTCTTCTCCTCCGGGCCGAGCTGCGCGTAGCGAATGTTGAGCTCGCCCAGCATGTCGGTTGCGTAGCGGGCGATGCGCAGCGCGTTGCGCACGGCGCGCTGCCCGGCGAGCGTCAGGAATCCGCGCGCGTGCCAGTCGGAGATTTGATCGCGCAAGCGCAGCCGCAGCGCGAAAATCGAGCGGGCGATCTCAGGCGCCGAGCGCAGCAGGCTCTGCATATCGTAGCGATCGAGGCTGACATTGAACGTCGCCTCGTAGAGCGCACTGAGATTGGTGGCCAGCTCCTTAGCGGTCGTAGCCGGCCGCGCCACAATCTCCTCGACGGCCGCGAGGTCGTCCTCCAGCCGTCGGCGGGGCGTGGTATGCAGCATCCGGTCCCTCCCCTTTCCTTGCTCCTCCCTAGCATGCCGGGCAAAGACGACGGATGCATGTTGGCAACATCATGAAGGGCTACGACCGGCGCCCATCAGCTTGACCGAGCTCGCCTGCGGTCCCATCGGACCCTCGGTCGTGGCTCGCGTTACGTGCACGATCGAGCCAACCTTGATGCTCTCGAACGACCCGTTGCCTACGACGTCGCTCGAGAAGTAGAGGTCCGGGGAGTCCTTGACCTCGATGAAGCCGTAGTTCTGCTCGCGGAACAGGCGTACCACCACGCCGGTGTCACCGGCCGAACCGTGCTGCTTCACCTCGCCCTTGCGGATGGCGGTGATCTGCTCGAGCTGGCGTTCGACCGCCTCGAAAACGCGGTTAACGATCGCCGAGCTGTCGCCCTTCAGCTCGCGTCGCTCCTGCTGGCCCTTGGCGATTACCGGGCTGCGTCCAGGGACGTCGATCTCCACCGCAATCCCAAGAGGTGGCTTGGCGCCTTCGGGGCTGCGATGCGGGACCTCGACGACGACGCGCGCGCCCGTGATGTTCGGATGGAAGCGCTGCAGCCGTTCCACCCGGTCGCGGACCAACGTTTCCAAGGAAGCCGAGCTTTCCACGTTCTTGAATGCGATCTGCAGGGGTCTTTCCATCGTTCTCTCCGGTTTCGTGTCGTCACGTGGCAGTTGGTAGATGAAAGCGTCCGCGCATGGTCGCCCTATGGCGTACGCGTGTTCATTGACGCCGCGCAAGCTGCTGCAAATGTGGCGGAACTTGTGATTTGAGACGATCGCTAGGTTGGCAACGCATCACACCTCCAGAGGTTCACGCAGTGCGACGGACGCCGCACCGCGCGGGGTTACTGGTCCATGTTGTTCAGGTTGTTGTTGAGCGTGTCCGAGTTGGCATCGACGTCGGTGGGGTCAAACGGCGTCGGGTCGTTCTCGATACCAGGCTCGGATGGCTTGGCATTGGGATCTGCCCAGCGCGGGCGATAGCCCATCTCCTTCTCGACGGGCAGGGCGGCCGGCCCCTCCACCTCTATGCTGGTCCCGTCATCGGAGGCTGCGCCCGCTGCAGCGGCCAATGGAAATAGGGGTACCGAGAACGCGACGCCAAGGACAAGAAGTCCCGCTTGCTTCATGGCGGAGCTCGCTATTCTACAAACGCGAGTGACAGCTTTCCACGGACCGAGGCGGCTGTCGATGCCTCAATTGCCCGGCGCATAACGGGCCGCCAGCTCGTCGATTTTTGTGAAAAGCAACGACAAGTCCTGGGGGCGCGAAAGACGGTGTTCGCCGTCCGGAACCTCGATAAACTCTGCCCAGCCACCTTGCAGCAGCTGCAGCAAGGCGCGCGCGTGCCCGATGGGCACGGAGGTATCGAGTCGCCCCTGAAGGATGATGACCGGTCGCCCGGGGTCGAACGGTTTCTTGGCCATGAGATGACTGCGACCCTCCTCGATGAGGGCGCGCGTGATGGCATAGGGCTCGCCGTATTCGGACGGCTGACGAAAGACACCGGTGTCCTCGAGCTCACGCCGCGCGCTGAGGTTGAACTGCTTCCACATCAGCTCCTCGGTCATGTCCCAGGCTGGCGCGATGAGGATGAGCCCAAGGATGCGGGCGGCGTCGTTTGGTGCCACCTGCATCAGTCGGCGCAGGAGCAGCAGCGCGATATAGCCGCCCATGCTGGAGCCGACGACGATCTGCCCCCCCTCGGTGAGGCGACGGAACACCGCCTCCGCCTCCTCCAGCCACGCACCGATGGTGCCATCCTCGAACTTGCCGCTCGATACGCCGTGGCCGGAATAGTCGAAGCGGGTACAGCCGTAGCCGTTGGCGCAGGCAAAGCCGGCGAGCTCGGTCGCCTTGGTGCTCGCCATGTCCGATTTGTAGCCCGATAGCCAGAATAGGCCGACACTGCCGGGCGGCGGCGGGTCGACCCGATAGGCAATGCGCCGCGGCGGGGCCGTTTCGCCTGGACCCAAGTCGAGGAATTGCGGTTCGCTCTCACTCAATCTAAACAACCTTTTCGCCGCCGGAGGATAGCTTGTGGCCGAGAAGCGCCCGACCATACTGCAGATCATCCCCGAGCTCGATACCGGCGGAGCGGAGCTTTCCACCATCGAGATTGCCGATGCGGTGCACACGGCCGGCGGCCACTGCATCGTTTTGACCGAGGGTGGTCGCCTCGTGCAGCGCCTGCGCGATACCGGCGCCGAGGTGCAGTTCTTTCCGGCCGCGGCAAAGAGTCCGTTTCGCCTTTTGTGGAACGCCCATCGCATCGCCAACGTCGTGCGCCGCACTGGCGTCGATCTCATTCACGCGCGCAGCCGCGCCCCGGCTTGGAGCGCGCTCATCGCCGCGCGCCGCACCGGCGTGCCGTTCGTCACCACCTACCATGGCGCCTATTCGGAGAAATCCGACCTCAAGCGACTCTACAACAGCGTCATGGCGCGCGGCGATGCGGTCATCGCCAACTCGCATTACACCTCCGACCTCATTCGGATGCGCTACGGAACGCCCCGCGCCAAGCTGCACGTCATCTATCGCGGCGTCGATGGAAGGCTGTTCGATCCCGCCAACGTAGCGCCCGAGCGCGTCGCTGCCGTGCGCCGCCGCTGGGGGATAGAGCCAAATAGGCGCGTGGTGCTGCACGCCGCGCGACTGACACCGTGGAAAGGCCAGAAGGTCGTCATCGCGGCGGCGGCGCTGCTGGCGCAGCGGGACGTTCTCGACGACACGGTGTTCATCCTCGCTGGCGATGCGCAGCGGCGCAGCGCCTACAAAGCAGGATTGGCACAACAGATTCGCTCGGCCGGGCTGGATGAGCACGTGCGCATCGTCGGGCACGAGGACGACATGGCAGCAGCCTTCCGTGCCTCGCACGTGGCTGTCGTCGCCTCGATCGAGCCGGAAGCCTTCGGCCGGGCTGCCACCGAGGCGCAAGTCATGGCGACGCCGGTCATCGCCACCGACATCGGCGCCCCGCCAGAGACCGTGCTCGGCCGTCCCGGCGTTTCCGCGGACCGTGCGACCGGCTGGCTGGTGCCGCCCGAGGATCCCCAGCGCCTCGCCGATGCCATCGCCGAGGCGCTGGCTATGGCGCCCGACGAGCACGCCCGCATGGGGACCCGCGCACGCGGGCACGTACTCAAGGCGTTCTCGCTCAAGCAGATGAAGCAGCAGACGCTGCAGGTTTACGACAGCCTGCTCGGGACGCACCTGGCCGAGCCCACCTGACACCGCCTATTGCCGCGTCTTCTTGTTCTTGTTGTTCTTGCCGCGCCCGTTGTTCTTGGCCGCAGCGCGATCGGTGCACCCATCGATGATCGCCTGCTCGACGACGGTCTCGGCGTAACGCGGCAGCGCGAACGCGGCGTCGTGGACCGCCGGCGTCCAGTACTTAGTCGTGATGCCGCGCCTCTCCTGGCGCTTGGCCAGCTTCTTCTCGCCGATGTCGAGGTGCTCGTCCTCATCGGAGGCCCAGTTGAGCGCAAACGGCCCTCCGAAATAGCAGGGCTGGGTGCAGAAGTAGGGCGCCACGTTTTCGAACAGGGACGCGAAGGCGCGCGTCGTGTCGCGCAGATGGTCGGGGAACAGGAACGGCAGGCCGTTCTGCGTGACGAGGATGCCGCCTTCCTTCAGCGCATGCTTGCACGCGGCGAAGAATTCCGGCGTGTGCAGCACCGCCGAGGGGCCGATCGGCTCGGATGAATCGACGATGATGGCATCGAAGCGCTCATCCGTTTCGGCGACGAACTTGCGCCCGTCGGCAATAACGACGACGGTGCGCTCGTCGTCGAACGTGCTGCCGGGAATCTCGGGATAATACTTCAGCGCCGTATCGATCACCTCGCGGTCGATCTCGCACAGCATCGCCTTCTCGATGGTGGGATGCTTCAACACCTCGCGCATGACGCCGCCGTCGCCGCCGCCAATCACCAGCACGCGCTTGGGCTTGTCGAGCGCCATCAGCGGCACGTGCGCCATCATCTCGTGATAG
The DNA here is from genome assembly GCF_009026145.1 of Hyphomicrobium sp. GTDB lineage: Bacteria > Pseudomonadota > Alphaproteobacteria > Rhizobiales > Hyphomicrobiaceae > Hyphomicrobium_A. Next base: position 38,611 of record NZ_WBUE01000005.1, on the reverse strand, counting down.
ATGAACTCGTCCGACGTCGTGAGCTGGCAGACGCCATCGAGCATCAGCACCGTGCCCCACGTCCGGTTCTTGAAGATCACCAGGTGCTGGTGCTCCGTCTTCACCTCGTGCAGCACCTCGTCTGCGGCCAGGCGCACGCGCCAATGGGGGTGAAACGTCTCCTCGACCCAGCGATCCATGGTGCCTCCTCCGCGACCGGACAGCCGGCATGAAGGGGGACTGCCGGCGCGCAGGGCATAGCACGCGGAGCGGAATTTTCTACTGGCGATTGGCGCGCCTACTGCGGGGCGCGCGCGGCGTTGGAACGCAGGTGGGAGAGCACCGCCTCGGTGGGCCAGCAATCGATCTTGAGGCCGCTCGTCTTCTGGTAGGTGCCGACCTGCCGGCGGGTGTTGGAGCCGATCTTGCCGTCGATCTTGTCCATGGGATAGCCGAGCCGCGACAGACGCTCCTGGACTTCCTTCACCTGCGCCGTCCGCGGCTGGGCGACCTGCGCAGCGGGAACGTGGAATCCGCCGGCGCCCGCGATCCGGTCGGAAAGATCGCCGACGAACAGCGCATAAAGGTCGGACGTGTTGTAGAGGCGGATGACCTTGAAATTCTCGGTGGCAAGGAAGCCGGGCCCATAGGCGCCCGAGGGCATCATCAGGTAGGCGCGGATGCCTTCTTCCTCGGGGCGGAAGGGTTTGGCGCCGGTGCGCTGGAAGCCGAGTTGCATCCATTCGCCGATCGTGCGCTCGCCAGGCGGTCCCTCGAGTGAGCAGTCGCCGCGCGCGGGCATGTGAACCTCGTAGCCCCAGCGCAACCCGCGCACCCAGCCCTTGTTGGCGAGCTGGCGGGCGGCGGAAGCGAGCGCATCCGGTACGCTATCGAAAATATCGGCCTTGCCGTCGCCGTCGCCGTCCTCAAGGTGCTTGAAATATTCGGTCGGCATGAACTGCGTCAGCCCCACCGCGCCGGCCCAGGAAGCACGCATCTTCGAGCGCGGCACGCCGGCCTGCAGCATCTTCAGCGCGGCGATGATCTCGAGGCGAAACTCATCCTTGCGTCGGCCGGTGAAGGCCTGCGTGGCCAATACGCGGATGGCGTCGTGCGGCAGCTTATGGGTGCCGTACGCAGTCTCGCGGCCCCAGATGGCGACCATGATGTAGCGGTCGACGCCGGTATTCTTCTCGATGTTGAGGATGTCCCTCTCATGCTCCTTGAGGAACTTGCGTCCCTGCACGGCCAGCGAAGCGAGATATTTTGGATTGAGATATTCGAACGCCGACTTGGTGAACTCGGCCTGGCCGGCGCTGTCGTCGCGCTTGCGACCGGCGATGATGAGATCGGGCAGCGAGTAGTCCGGCTTCAGGCCGCGGAAGGCGGCGTCGAACGTGGCACCCGAGACGCCCTCGGCCTGCGCCTCCGGCCACAGGCTTTCGAGGAAGTCGGCAAACGGATCGGCGGCCAGCGCGGGAGCGGCCATGACGGCGAGCAAGGTCAGCGCCGCGCCGGCAGCGGCGACCGCGCGCCGACCTAGATGCGCGGCTTGAATTGCGATGCTGGCAATCCTCACTCGATCCTCCTCACAACGCCTCGCGCGGCCGGCGCCCACCGACCTTCGTCAACGCAATTTTCCCGGCAAATTTGCGGCCCAGCACCAAGCGCGGGCTAACTCGCGTGCTTGAACTGCTGCAAATGCGCTTCCCAAGCCAGCGCCTGCACGGTGATGGTCTCGAGGCAATCGAACTCGGGACGCCACCCGAGGCGCACGCGGATCTTGTCGGAGGCGGCCACAATGGCAGCCGGATCGCCGGCGCGCCGAGGCGACATGCGTACTTCGAAATCGGCGCCCGACGTGCGCTTCACAGCCTCGATCACCTGCAGCACCGAGAAGCCTTTGGAATAGCCGCAATTGAACACGTCGGAGTCGCCGCCGTCGCGCAGGTGGCGCAGCGCCGCCATGTGCGCGCGCACCAGATCCGTCACATGGATGTAGTCGCGGATGCACGTGCCGTCCGGCGTCGGATAATCGGTGCCGAATACCTCCATGTAGGGCCGCTTTCCGAGCGCGGTCTCGCAGGCAACCTTGATGAGGTGCGTCGCGTGCGGCGTCGACTGGCCCGAGCGGCCCTTCGGATCGGCGCCGGCAACGTTGAAATAACGCAACGCCACATAACGGAAATTATGCGCGCGCGCGGTGTCGGCGAGCATGATCTCGGTCATCAGCTTGGACGAGCCATACGGCGACATGGGCGCCAGCGCGGCATCCTCGCGCACGGGAATCTCCTTCGGCATGCCGTACACTGCCGCCGTCGAGGAAAAGATGAAGTTCTCGATCCCCATCTCCACCGCGACCTCCATGAGGGCGCGCGACTTGACGGTATTGTTATGATAGTAGCCGAGCGGGTCGACGACAGATTCCGGCACGACGATCGAGCCGGCGAAGTGGATAATCGACTTCACACCGTGCTTGCGCACGATGCTGCGGACGAGTTCCTGGTCGCCGATGTCGCCGACGACGAGCGTGGCGTTGGGCGGCACCGCCCAACGGAACCCGGTCGACAGATTATCGAGAACGACGACGCTTTCCCCACTATCGAGGAGCTCGAGAACCATATGGCTTCCGATGTACCCGGCTCCGCCGGTGACGAGGATGCTCATCGTTGCTTCGTGCCTTCCGGATGCTGCGGCCGTTCGAGGGCGCACCTTACCATTGCGGGGCGTTAACTATGCATTGATTCAATCGCACACACAGGTTTGCCGCCCGCCATTCAAGATCCGCACCAGTTGCCCCATCCCACAACTAGCAAGGCTCGGAGTTCCCCATGCCCGCCTCCCCGCAGCGTATCCGCAAGGCCGTGTTTCCCGTGGCGGGGCTTGGCACGCGCTTCCTGCCCGCCACCAAGGCGATCCCCAAGGAGATGCTGACGGTCGTCGACCGTCCGGTCATTCAGCACGTGGTCGACGAGGCGCGTTCCGCAGGAATTGAGCACTTCGTATTCGTGACCGGCCGCAACAAGGGTTCCATCGAGGACCACTTCGATCGCCAGCCCGAGCTCGAGGCGACGCTTGCCGAGCGCGGCAAGAGCAAGGAGCTGGCCGAGCTGGCGCAAGCTCTGCCCGAGGCCGGACGCACCAGTTTCACGCGCCAGCAGGCGCCACTCGGGCTCGGGCACGCCGTGTGGTGCGCACGCGACATCGTCGGCGACGAGCCGTTCGCGCTGCTGCTACCCGACATGCTGCATTACGGCGGCAAGCCGTGTCTCGCCGAGATGATTGCGGCCTACAACACGCATGGGGGCAATCACATCGCGGTCTCGCCGGTGCCGGAAAGCGAGACGCATCTTTATGGCATCGTCGGCGTCGAGGATAAGGCGGCCAAGGTCTCGCGCGTCACGCAGATGGTGGAGAAGCCGAAGCAGGGCACGGCGCCGTCGAACCTGCACATCACCGGGCGCTACATTCTGCAGCCGCAGATTTTCGATATCCTCGCCACGCAGGAGCGCGGCGCCGGCGGCGAGATCCAGCTCACCGACGCCATGCTCGCCATGCTGAATGCGGGCCAGCCCTATCATGCCGTCCGCTTCGACGGCACCATCTACGACACCGGCACCAAGATCGGCTTCCTGCTCGCCAACGTCGCGTATGGCCTCGACCGGCCCGATCTCGCCCCGGCGCTCAAGGCCGGCATCGCCAAGCTCGTCTAGGCCGATCGGCTTTTCAGCTAGTGACGCAGGCGCACGCCGGCCTGCACCTCCTCGACGGTATAGCTGCTAGCGGGCTGCGAGCTTTGGAAGTCGGTGTGTTCATAGCGCGCGAACAGCACTGCCCAGCGGTTGAGGTAGTACTCGCTACCGACGGCCGCCGTGAGCTGCTCCTCGGTGATGCCGGCGCCGACGAAGTCGCGGGTCAGGTAGCCAAGGCCGGCCAGACCGACGAGGTATTTCGTGAAGCTGTGGCGTGCCTCGAGCCCGTAGTTGCGCTCCATGACGCCGCCCGAGCCGGCCGTCGTCGTCTCCGCCACCTCGCTCGACGCGGTGAACTGCAGCACGGTGAGCGGCGTCACCTGCCAGGCGAGATCGGCATCGATGAGCAGCCCATCGATGACCTCGAGCTCTTGGCTGTTGGGCGTCTGCCGCCCGTAGCCGAGGCTGATGTTGCCGCGCAGGATTTCGCTGACATCGCCGAACGACACACCGACGCGGTATCGCTGGCCGGTGGAGCTGCGCAGGATGCCGTCGGAGAATGCCGCCACGTCGTAGTCGCGCTGGTTGATGGCGATATCCGAGAACAGGAACAGATACGGCGAGAACTCCCACTTCGGGCGCACTGCCTGCTCATAGAGCGTGTAGTTGCGGTCGGCGTTGCTTTGCACCTGCCCGTCGATGATGTCGTCGCCGTAGGCGGTGTCGATGATGCCACCGCGCATCTGCACCGAGAGCCGGTTGAAACGGTGATTGAAGGCGGCGCGGTAGCGCTCGACATTGATGTTCGGGCGCGAGCCGGCGGTATTCGCGTTGATCGCCGAGCGGCTTTCCTGCGCCTCCTCGTGGGCGATCAAGCCCTGAAGGTTGGTGCGGCTGGTCACGTCGAGGCGTCCCAAGCCTTCCACGAGGTAGGCGCGATCGTCTTCCGACGGGAAACGGTCGTGGAAGCTGAGATCGCCGCTGGCGCGCGCCTCAAGGGCGTGCCGGCTCCAGTTCGACGCCAGACGCGCCGCTGGCCGCACCTCGAGCGAGCTGTCACCGAAGGCCACGGGCGAGGCGAAAAGGTTGCTGTTGTAGTCGTAGTTGGCCTCGACGGTTGTAAATAACAGGAAGCTGCCGATCTTCGTGCCGATGGGCGGAAACGGGTCGAGCACAAAGCCCTGAAACCTGCTCTCGCTGAATACCGGGTTGGTTTCTTCGGCCTGCAGCAGCAGCGGGTCGTAGCCTGCCGGCTCGGCGGCGAACGCGCGTACGTCCTCGGGCGATCGCATGTCGACCTGGGTGATGTCCTCCTCGCCCTCGATGGGCGCCGTAGGCTCGCTGAGATCGATCAGGCCGTCCTGCGGGGCCGGCGGCTCGACCACCGTGATGGGGTCGCCGTCCTGCGGTACGGCGAGGCGGCGTAGGCGTGCCGCCTGGTCCCCGGCAAGGCCATCGTCCTCGACCGCGGCCTCGTCGTCGCCCCCGGCTCCAGGGCCAGCCTCCCCTGCCTGCTCGTCCCCGTCCTGGCGCGGGGCAACCGGCGGCACCGGCGCCGTCTCGTTGGGCCCGAAGCGGCCATCGTCGAAGGCCCGGCGCCGTTCCTCCTCGAGGACCGCATCGTCGGGGAGGGTGGGGCGCAGCTGCACGGGCCGGCGCGGCTCGATGCCACGCGCCGGCGGATCGAGGATTTGCGCGGCGGCGGGGATCGGGGCGAGCACGACCGTAACGCCGGCGAACGCGGCGAAGCCCAGTACCAACCCGACGATCTTGCGTTCGCCAGCCAAAGGCGCTCCCATGAGACCACTCGTCACGCGAACGCCGTACGTGCCCGGTAAAACGCTAGAGAGCGTCGGTTAACGGTCTGTTTAGTTTGCCCGCTGCGGCGGTGAACGGCGGTCCGCACGCGCTGGACAGTGCGGGAAAATTGTAAGAAGCTATTAAGACTTACGCGTCGCTGGAGGCATCGGGGGTGTTGAAGCCATGACGGCGGCCGAGGGGCCCTTGCGCAAATTCGCTGCGGTTGAGGACGGCAAGAAGCTGAGCCGCCTGCCGGTTGCATCCGCACTGCGGACGCTCGACCTCGAATGCGAAGGTCTCAGCCGCCTGCGCGAGGCTTTGACCGGTCCGATGAGCCGCGCCTTCGGCGATGCGCTGCGCATTCTGCGCGCGGCGCGTGGGCGCGTTGTCGTCACCGGCATCGGCAAGAGCGGCCACGTCGGGCAGAAAATCGCTGCGACCTTCGCCTCGACCGGGCGGCCGGCGTTCTTCGTGCATCCGACCGAGGCTTCGCACGGCGACCTCGGCATGATCACACCCGACGACTTGCTCCTCGCCCTGTCGTGGTCGGGTGAAACGGTGGAGCTGAAGCCGCTGATCACCTATTCGCGGCGCTACAACGTGCCGCTGATTGCCATCACCTCGCGCGCCGACTCGGCGCTCGGTCAGCACTCGGACATCGTGCTGGAGCTGCCGCGCTGCAAGGAGGCCTGTCCGCACGGCCTGGCGCCGACCACCTCGACCACCATGCAGCTTGCGCTCGGGGATTGCCTGGCCATGGCGCTGCTCGAGGCCAAAGGCTTCACGCCGCAGGAGTTCAAGGCGTTCCACCCCGGCGGCTCGCTCGGCGCCAGCCTGAAATACGTATCCGACGTCATGCACACGGGCGATCGCGTTCCGCTGGCGCGCGATACCGAGCCGATGAGCGCGGCCCTCGTCGTCATGACGCAGAAGAGCCTCGGCTGCCTCGGCATTATCGACGCCAAGGGCAAGCTCGTCGGCATCGTGACCGACGGCGACCTGCGCCGTCACATGGGCGAGAACCTCATTCGGCGCCGCGCCGTCGACATCATGACCCGCGCGCCCAAGACGGTGAAGCCGGGTATGCTTGCCTCGGCGGCGCTGGAGCTGATCAACGCCTCGCGCATCACGGCGCTGTTCGTCGTCGAGCGCGGCAAGCCGGTCGGCATCGTGCACGTGCACGATCTCTTGCGCGCCGGCATCGCCTGATTGCGGCCTAGCGTTTGTTTTTCAGCCGGGGCTTCCAGTATCCTGGCTTGCGACGCAAATGCCCGACGGCGAGGACCACGATTTGATCATCCTCAGTCACGTAAACGATGCCGTAGGGGAACCGCCCCAACCGGTAGCGCCTCACGCCGCACCCAAGGTGCTGCCAAGCGTGCGGATGTTCCATGATCTGCCGAACCCCTGGGCGGAACTCGGTGAGAAACTCCTGCCTTAGCCCGATGCTCCGCTCTTCGTACCATTGAGCGGCCAGTTCCAACTCAGCAGCAGCTGCTGGGTAGAAGTCGACATTCATTCCACGCGGCCGAACCGCTTGCGAAGCCTTTCCATGACCTCTTCCAGCGGAATGGTCTGCGCCTGCCCGCTACGGATCGCGGCCAGACGGCACTCGGCCTCCTCCGCCCAAGCGGCATCGACCTCGGGATCAGGCTCGCGATAGGTGAGGACGACGAGTTCGTCGATAAGTTCCGCCTGCTCCTCTGGGGGGAGCTTGCGAATCTCCTCAGTCAGCCGTTTGACACGTTCGTTCATGCTGCCATCTTAACAAATGCGCCGCTGGGAGCCAATTCAGCCGAATTTAGACCGCTTCGACGGTCAGCACGGTGCCTTTGCAGCCGGAGACGCGCACGCGCGCGCCCGCAGCAGCCGTGGCACCTTCGGCGGGCCAGACGGTGTCAGCCGCGCGTACGCTGCCGCGACCGTCAGGCGGGATTGCCTCAACGACGGTCACCACCTGTCCGACGAGCTGCTCGCCGCGGCGGTTGAGATCCGGCTCGCTCGAGGTGATGGAGCGCGACCACTTCTGGTCGATGACGAGGTCGCCGATGAGCAGCAGGACGCCGGCCGCGAGCCAGGCCCAGCCGATCGCGGCGTCATTGACAATCTTGAAAATCCCGTAGAGCGCCGCGCCAACGCCGGTAATGGGCAGCACGAGGCTCACCACGGCAAGCAGCCAGATGAGGGCGCTCGGACGCCGGTCTTGCTCAGTTGAAGGCATGCTCGACAAGCAGACAGGTGCCGTTCGTCCCGGTGATCCTGACGCGCGCGCCGTGCGGCGCATCGGACCCCTGCGCATTCCACACCGTATCGCCGACGCGCACCTTGCCACGGCCGCCGGAGATCGCCTCCTCGACCGTCACCACACGCCCCACGTACTGTTCAGCGCGTACGTTGAGATCGGGCTGGTCGCTGGCGGTTATGTCGGGCGCCGCGTAGCGACGCGCGAAGAACACGGTGATGCAAGAAATGATGGCGAATGTGATCAGCTGCCACTCCCATGCGATGTCCAGTGTGAGGCCGAGGCCTCCGACGATCACCGCCGCGACGCCGAACCAGACGAAGTGCACGCCAGGAACGACCGATTCGAGCGCGAACAGCGCCACGGCGACGATGAACCAGTTCCACGCGCCAAGGTTCCAGAAGAATTCGGACAAACCCATGGCTCACACCTCCAACGCGACACCGCAGCATAGCAAGGGTTGGCGTCTGATCGCCATCGCTATGCGCGCGGGACACTGCCACGCGACGGCGCCGGTTGCGTTGGAGCACCGCCGCCGAAAGCTTCACCCGTAATCTGCGCCAGGCCAGCGAGCGAGCCGATCACCGAGGACGCCTCGAGCGGCATCAAGATAACCTTCTGGTTCGGCGCTTTGGCCAGCGATTCCAGCGCGCTCACATAGTTGTTGGCAACGAAGTAGTTGATCGCCTGCACGTTGCCCTTGGCGATGGCGTCGGACACGAGTTGCGTAGCCGTCGCTTCCGCCTGCGCGGCACGCTCGCGCGCCTCGGCGTCGCGGAAGGCAGCTTCTTTCCGGCCCTCGGCCTCGAGCATGACGGCCTGCTTCTCGCCTTCGGCGCGCAGAATGGCCGCCTGCCGCAGACCTTCCGATTCGAGGATCTGAGCCCGCTTGTCGCGCTCGGCTTTCATCTGCCGCGCCATGCTGTCGACGAGGTCGCGCGGCGGGTCGATGTCCTTGATCTCGATGCGGGTGACCTTGATGCCCCAGGCTTCCGTTGCCTGGTCGACGACTTGTAGCAGCCGCGCATTGATCTGGTCGCGATTCGACAGGAGCTCGTCGAGGTCCATGGAGCCCATGACGGTGCGGATATTGGTCATGGTCAGGTTGACGATCGAGGGCTCGAGCGCGTCCACCTCGTAGGCGGCGCGTGCCGCGTTGAGGATCTGGAAGAAGGTGACACCGTTGACCCGCACCATGGCGTTGTCGCGGGTGATGACGTCCTGGCTCGGAATGTCGAGCACCTGCTCCTTCATGTTCATGCGGTGCCCGACGCGCTCCATGACCGGGATCAGGATGTGCAGGCCGGGCTGCAAGGTGCGGGTGTAGCGGCCGAAGTTCTCGACCGTGTAGTTGGTGCCCTGCGGGACGATCTTGACCGTCGACCACAGGGTGACGATCGCCAGGATGACGAGCAGCACGCCGAAGATTTCGAAGCCGCCCGAAAACGGGCTGAAGACGTCAGGTTCCATTGGATCCCCGGGAAAAGGCATAGGAGGGCTGGTGCGCAAGGTAGCGCTCGGAGGAAAACATAAGGTTAAAAAATAGTTCGGCGGCAGTTACTTATGGAACAGCGCGCAGGCGGTGCATGAACTGGTGCATGAACGTGCACGAACTGGCGCTACAGCCAGCCCTGCAGCTCGCGCCGCACCATGGCCTCAATGACGCGAATGCCGTCATCGCTGTCGTTCAGCGCCGGCAGATAGGCGAACTTTTCCCCGCCCCCCGCCTCGAAGTAGTGGCGGTTCTCGCCGTTGAGCTCCTCGAGCGTCTCCAGGCAATCGGCCGAGAACCCCGGCGCTACCAGCGCCAGGCGCTTCACGCCCTCGGCGGCAAGCCGCTTCACCGTCTCGTCGGTGTAGGGCTGGAGCCAGGGATCGTTGCCGAAGCGCGACTGGAACGTCGTCAGCCACTTATCCTCCTGCCAGCCGAGCGCCGCCCGCAACAGCCGCGACGTCTTCTGGCACTGGCAATGGTAGGGATCGCCCGCTTCGAGATAGGCCTGCGGCATGCCGTGGAAGGTGGCGATGATGACCTGGGGCGTGAAGTCGAGCGCGGCGAGATCGCGGCGCATCGCCGTCGCCAGCGCGTCGATGTACACGGGATCGTCGTGATAGCTCGGGGCAACGCGTACCGCCGGCTGCCAGCGCATGCGCATCAGCGCGCGGAAGGCCTGATCGGCGGCCGTCGCCGTGGTTGCCGCTGCATACTGCGGGTAGAGCGGCACGAGCAGGATGCGATCGCAGCCCTTGTCCATCAGCGCGCGGATACGGCTTTCGGTGGTCGGATTGGCATAGCGCATGGCGAAGTCGACCTCGATGCGCTCCGGCATCCCCAGCGCGGCGGCGAGCTTCTGCGCCTGCGCGCGGGTGATCGTCTTCAGCGGGCCTTCATTGCGCTCGTTGTTCCAGATCGTCGCGTAGTCCTTGCCCTTGCGGCCCGGGCGCACGGTAAGGATGATAAGGTTGAGGATCGGCCACCACTTCCAGCGCGGCAGCTCGATGACCCGTTCATCCGACAGGAACTCCTTGAGGTAGCGGCGCATCGACCAGTAGTCGGTGCCGTCGGGCGTGCCCAGGTTGAGCAGCAGAACGCCGATGCGCCCGCAACGCGCGGCGGGGTGGCTGGCCGGCCGATGCGTCACATCGCGCTCGAACGCGGTGGGCGTCTTGATCTCGTTCACGGTCGGGCAAACCTCGGATTGCGGCGGGTAGCGGCGCGCACCATAGCCAATATGGTCGGCCGAGGCGAAGTCTCAAACCTTCGCGGCGGCAGGCGGCCGCTGGCGGGGTGCGCTCTGCCGGCGCACCCGTCGGGTCGGCTGGGCGGGCGCGACCTTGGCGCCTGCCCCCTCCTTGTCCAGCTCGTGCTCCTTCAGCGCCACGGCCGCATCCCAATAGATCCCGATGCTGCGGCGCAATCTCCTGGGGCTGGCTGCGAACAGCCGCTCCCCACGTGGCTTGGCGGTGTCGCGCAGCTCCGCTTGGCGCTGCCTCGCGGCGCGTTCGATTAGCGCTGCCTGCTCGCCGCGAAGAGAGGCGGCAGCTTCGGAATGGACGAAGGCGACGAGCATGGCGAGGTCATGGTCATCGCCCAGGAGCTGTGACAGGTTGCGGGCCTCGAGCGCGCGCGCGCCGAGATAGTCAGGCCAGGCGCGCGACAAGAGCGCCATTTGCCGCCAGTGCGCCTGCGCCCCCTTGCGCCACTCATGGAACGCTTCATCCGTCTGATCGCGGTAGGCGGCCGTGAAGGCGCGCCGCGCCCGCCGATACGACCGCTCCAATCCGGGGCCGACAACGTCGAAGCCGCTACCGGCGACGTGCAACCTGGAAAGGCGCCTCTTGGCGTCCGCCAGCCGAGCATGCGCCTGTTTCATGGTGAGCGGTGCGCCTTGGCCGTTGGCCGCAACTATGGCTTGACGCAAGCTCTCCGCGAGCCCCTTGCGCCCGAAGCGGGCCAGGGCATCCAGCTTGTTCACGGTCTCGAGCAGAACGTGCCGGTCGCGGGCACCAGAAAGACTGAGGCCGACGTCGCGCAGCTGCCCGTTCTCGGCCTTGAAGGCCTGCTCGCCCATGGCCGGGCGAATGAGACGCAACAGCGCCCGCAGGCGCTTCAGCGACTTGCGAGTCTCATGCACGGCGATGGCCTGATCGCCCTTGCCCTGCAGCAAAATCTGCGCACGCTCGATCTGCTCGACGGCGATACGCCTGCAACCCTCATCGAAGGGCTCACCGAGCTTGAAGCGAAAAGCCATGCAATGTCCGCGATCGGCAGTACGCCGGACCGATGCCGCACACGATGCACGACATTTGATGCTACATGACGCGCGAGTGCAAGCGTGTCAGCGAACATATCTCGGCTCCGATGGGCGATGCGCCTTTGCCCAGTCGAGCCATGTTTCGACGCGCCGCTCAGGATGTTGCGCCGTCATAAAGTCGGTGATCACGGCGACGCTATCGGCGCCGGCTGCGACAACGCCGTCAGCGCGCTCCGGCGTAATGCCGCCGATGGCGACAAGCGGCAGCAATCCGATGCGCGCCTTCCAGGCGTTGATGCGCGTCAGCCCTTGCGGCGCCCATTTCATCGCCTTGAGCTTGGTTTCGTAGATCGGTCCCAGCGCCACGTAATCGGGGCCGGCGGCGAGAGCTGTCGAGAGCTCGTCCTCGCTGTGCGTCGAGATGCCGAGGCGCATTCCTGCCGACTTGATGGCGGCAACATCGGCGCCGGCAAGGTCCTCCTGCCCGAGGTGGACGTAGTCGGCACCGGCCTCGATCGCCTCGCGCCAGAAGTCGTTGATGATCAGCTGGCAACCGTAGCGCCGCGTAACCGTCAGGCTTTCAGCGATCTGCCGGCGCACCTCGGCAGCCGTTGCGGCCTTGATGCGTAATTGCAGGGTGCGCACGCCGAGCGGCGCCAAACGGCCGACCCAACTTGTATCCGGTACAATGGGATAGAAAACGTCGAGCCCGCCGCAGCGTGTGCCACTCATCGGTCGCGTTTCAGCTCAAAGAACGGCGTGCCGGCCACTGGTGTCGACGGTTGGGCCATGTCCCGCACGCCCATCAAGCCGGCTTCATAGGCCGTACGGCCGGCGTCGATGGCACGCGCGAACGCTTGCGCCATGCGTACCGGGTCGCCGGCCTTGGCCACCGCCGTGTTGAGCAGCACGCCGTCGAAGCCCATCTCCATCGCCTGCGCGGCGTGCGAGGGCGCGCCGATGCCGGCGTCGACGATCAGCGGCACGCCCGGGAAGTAGGCGCGCAGGCTCTGCAGCGCGTAAGGGTTGGCAAGACCGCGCCCGGTGCCGATCGGTGCCCCCCAGGGCATCAGCACCTGACAGCCGGCGCCGAGCAGCCGCTCGGCGACCGACAAATCCTCGGTCGTATAGGGCAGCACCTTGAAGCCATCGGCGTTGAGCGCCGCCGCTGCCTCGGCGAGCCCGAATAACTCCGGCTGCAGCGTGTCGTCATTGGCGATGACCTCGAGTTTCACCCAGTCGGTGTCGAAAACCTCGCGCGCCATGTGCGCGGTGGTCACTGCTTCCTTGACCGTGTGGCAGCCCGCCGTGTTGGGCAACACCCGCACGCCCAGCGCCTCGATCAGCTCCAGAAACCGCTCGCCCGTGCGCCCGCGCGCCTGCTCGCGCCGCAGCGACACGGTGACGATACCGGCGCCGGACGCCTCCACCGCGCTCGCCAGCACGTGCGGGGAGGGATACTGCGCAGTGCCGATGAGCATGCGCGAAGGCAGCTCCACGCCGTATAGCGTCAGCGCGCTCTTTGCCTTGGCTGGCAGCTCGGGAGCGTTCATTGATGCAGCTCAGCCGCCATGACGGGGAGAGACGATTTCGATGCGGTCGCCGGCCTGCAGTGCGGTCATCGCGCGTGCACGCTCGGGGACAAAGGTGCCGTTGCGCGCCGTGGCAATGCGCGCGCCGGCAAGCCCGCGCTCGGCAACGAGCTCGTGCAGCGTCGCCGCCGACGTCGCCAGCGTCTCGCCGTTCACCAGGATGTCCACCTTGCAGCGCGTCTCAACGCTCACTTCGCGGCTCCCCGCATCGTCGTCCTCGCCGTGCATCTGCCCGCAATTCAACAGCTTCAGGCCCGAAATCTCAAGCGCGCTCGGCCGTTACTCGCGTTGACGTACTCCACGCCCAGTGCCATGAATAGCTGCATATAGGGACGAAGCGAGTTTATTAGTTGAATTTATAGCCGCCAGGCTCGCTAACGTCCCAGCACCAGGGCTCGGGGGGATAGCATGGCGTCGACTGGGCTTGAGACGGCTCCGCAGGCCGCACCTGCGGCTGGCGCTCCGACGGAAGTGCGCATCTATCCACACTCTCCCATTCTCTACTGGTGGGTCGTGTGGGCCTACGGCTTCTTCTGCGCCCTCCTCACCTACGCGCAGGGCGAGACCTTCACCATCGGCGGCGGCAAGCCGCTGCTCATTCACCCTAGCGCCTGGGTCGGCATCTCCTTCACCATGCTGTTGCTGTTCGTCGCGCTCGCCACCACCGTCAAGGCACGCGGCATCGGCTCCATTCTCCTCATCCTGCTGCTCATCGGCGCGGCCGTCGGAACGCAGTTCATCATGAGCATCGAGGGTCTGTTCAAGACACCGCCCGCAATTCTCGTGCACATGAACCTCGCCTTCTACATGATGGTCTCCGCGGCTCTGTTCGTCGTCTGGGTGGTGATCGTCTTCGGCTTCGACCGCCTGAGCTACTGGCGCTTCCGCGGCGCGCAGATCGAGCGTGTGCAGCGCTTCGCCAGCATCCTGGGGCGCGCTCCGGAAAGCTATTCGGTGATGCACGTGCGCCTGACCCGCTTCAGCGACGACATCCTCGACCACAAGATCCTCGGCCTCGGCATCGTCGGCCTCGGCACCAGCGACATCGAAGGCAAGATCGCCATCTTCGGCGGCGGCAACGAGGTGTTCCGCATCGAGAACGTGTGGCGCGCTTCGCGCTCGCTGCGGCAGATCCAGGCGATGATGGGCCCCAAGGCGACCGTCGTCACCTGACGAGCCCGCGAGACGTGTCCGCGTAACCACCATTCGAACGTCCGCTCCCAAGCCGATGCTCCTGGGCTAGACTGGCGCAACGGGCATGCACGGCGGCTTTCGAGCCGCAATGCCCGAAGCGGCCTTGAAAGAGGTGCTGGTTGAGCGACGCGGAACCCAGGCATCCGACTGCGCGCGAGCGAGCGTTCGACATCCTGGAACATGGACGTCGCCGGGATTTCGCCTCGCGGGTCCTCGACTGGATCCTAGTGCTCGTCATTCTCGCCGACGTCGCGGCAACGCTCGCGCAGACGCTTCCCGATATAGAAACCGCCTACGGAGAGAACTTGCAGCTCTTCGACAGGCTGTGCGTGCTCGTATTCGCCGTCGAGTATGCAGCGCGCCTGTGGGTGGCGCCGGAGCATCCGCTGCTGCACAAGCTCGGTGCTTGGCGGGCCCGGGCCCGCTTTGCCGCGACGCCGATGATGGTCATCGACGCGCTGGCCTTCGTGCCGCTGCTGCTCGAGCTTCTCTTCCCCGGCGTTCCGGCCCTGCGCCTGACCCGGCTGGTACGCTTCTTGAAGCTTGCCCGCTATTCGCCGGCGCTGGCGACCATCGGGCGCGTGCTCGCGGCGGAACGGCGCGCACTGCTCGCCTGCGTCATCATCTTGGGCGGCGTGATGCTGGCAGCGGCTGCCGCCATGCACGCGGTGGAAGGGGAAATGCAGCCCGAGCGGCTTGGCGATATGCCGAAAGCCATGTGGTGGTCGGCGGCCATGCTCGCCAAGATCGGTGGCGGCGAGCTCACTCCAGTGACGGCGCTCGGCCGCATGATCGCGGCGATCACTGTGATGCTTGGCATCTTCTGCTTCGCGCTGCCCGTCGCCATCATCGGGCGCGGCTTCTACGAGGAGATCCGCCGCAGGGATTTCGTCGTGACCTTCGCCATGGTCGCCCACGTGCCGCTGTTCGCCCACCTCGATGCGGCCTCGATCTCCGATCTCGTCGCCATCTTGAAGGCGCGCACGGTCCCCGCCGGTACCGTCATCATCCGCAAGGGCGAGCCGGGGGACGCTATGTATCTGATCGCCAGTGGAGAGCTCGAGGTCGACGCTCCGACGGGCAAGGTGCGGCTTGGAGAGGGCGACTTTTGCGGTGAGATGGCGCTTTTGACGCGCGAGCGCCGCACAGCAACCGTGACGGCCGTCAAGTCGACCGATCTCCTGGTGCTCGACTGCGACGATTTCCATCGCTTCATCGACCGCAACCCGGAGATCGGAGCCCAGGTTCGCGCCGTCGCGCAGGGGCGCGCAGCAGGGCTCCTCGCCCGTGCCGGCTAAGCTCATCAATTCTCTGCGCGTATCAGTTCCGACGTTGCACCACTCTCTAGGTAGTCGGCAACGGCGCGCGCGAGCACCGGCCCCAACAGAAAGCCGTGCCGGTAGGCACCGTTGACGAATATACGCTTTCCGCCCTCGCGCACGATGGCGCGTGGCATGTTGTCGGGGAAGGCAGGACGCACGCCAGCGCCGAGATCGACGATCTCCGCCTCGGCGAACGCGGGATGCACGGCATACGCACCGCCCAGCAGCTCCAACGCCGAGCGCACGCTCACGGGACCTGCATCCTCGCTCTCGATCACCGTCGCCCCGATCATGTAGAGGCCGTCCTCCCACGGCACGATATAGAGCGGCAGCCGCGGATGCAGCAGCTGCACGGGGCGCCGCAGAGCGACCTCGCGCGTGCGGATCAGCGCCCGCTCGCCGCGCACGCCGCGCAGCTCGGGTAGCGCATCGCGCGCCGCCAGCCCGCGGCAGTCGATGACCGTCTCCTCCTCACCCGGCGATGCGACCCCGAACACGATGTCGACGCCGGCCCGTTGCACTTCCGCCAGCAAGAACGCCAGCGCGGCCGGCGCCGGCATGTGCGCCTCTTCGGGAAAGAACAGCGCGGCGGTGAAGCGATCTTTGAGGTCGGGCTCCAGCACATCGATCTCGGCGGCATCGAGGAGACGATGTCCCTGCGTGCGCCGGGCAAAGCGATCGAGCTCGCCGCGGTCGCGGGCGGCGGCAACGACGAGGCTGCCATTCGTCTTCAAGGCCGGACAAAGGTTGCGCCACAGCGCCACCCCTTCACGGCCGAGCTGACGCAGCATCATGGGCGCCGTCTCGGCCTCGCGCTCGGGCGCCAGCATGACGCCGGCATAGAGGCTCGCCGCATCCGCGAACGGCTCGGCGCTGGCCTCGAGGAGGCGCACGCGATGCCCGGCGCGGGCAAGCGTCAGCGCCTGCCAGAGACCGAGGATTCCGGCGCCGAGCACCGTGATGGAGCGGGAGCTCGCGGGCATTGCTTCATTGTTGGGTTGCGGGGCGCCTACCGTTCGCATGCCGCGGCGCCGCGCTCAATCCCCTAGTGCGGCCCCTTCCCGACGCGCGTCAGCGGCGCCTTCGAGCCCACCCCCTCGCCGCATGACGATGTGGATCCCGGAATTCATCAGCGAAGGTGCGATTCGGTGCCCCAGCGGTCGCAAGGTGAGCGCCAGCGGCACCGCCGGCCAGTCGAGTTCGATCTCGAGACCGCTCCCCTGGCTGCCGAAGTTGGTGAGGTCCGCCGCCTGCTGGGCGTCCATGCGCCAGTCGAGCAACGCGATCAGCGTCTTGAGGACATAGAGGATGATGCGGCTGCCACCCGGCGAGCCGAGCACGGCTTCGACGTGCCGCCGTGCATCGAAGACGATGGTCGGCGCCATGGACGAGCGCGGGCGCTTACCCGCTCCGACGGCATTGGCGACCGGGAGCCCGGCGGCGTCGACCGGCACGAAGGAGAAGTCCGTCAGCTCGTTGTTGAGTAGGAAGCCCGCCGCCCAGTTGTGCGAGCCGAATGCGCCCTCGATGGTCGTTGTCATGGCCACGGCGTTGCCGTCGCCATCGATGATCGAAATATGGCTGGTGCCCGCCCGCTCGATGGTTGCATCGACGCCGAACGACTGGCGCTTGGGTGCAGGTGGCGCGCCGGCCTGCGGTTTGTCGACAGCGCGCTGCGGATCGATGAGCGCGCGACGTTGCGCGAGGTAGGTCTCATCGAGCAGCCCCTCTGGAATGGCGACGAAGTCGGGATCGCCGAGGAAGCGGTTGCGGTCGGCATAGGCGAGCTTCTGCGCCTCCGCGATGCGATGCACGGCGTGCGCATTGAGCGCCGCATCCGGACTGCTACCGAGGTCGAAGGTCTCGATCAGCTTCAGGGTCTGCGCCACGGTGGTGCCCCCCGAGGACGGCGCGCCCATGCCGCACACCTCGTGCCCGCGGTAGGTCACGCAAAGCGGTGCACGCTCCTTCACCTTGTAGCCCTTGAGGTCGTCGAGCGTCATGCCGCCTGGAGCGGTCGGCGCTGACGCCACTGCGTCCACGATCGCCTGCGCGATCGGGCCCTCGTAGAAGGCGGCCGAACCGCCCGCCGCGATGGCGCGCAGCGTCGCCGCAAAGGCCGGATTCTTCAGCCGGTGCCCGATTGGCAGCGCGCTTCCGCCTTCGGTGAAGAAGTAGCGCCGCGCCGCCGGCACGAAGCTGTCGGCGCCCTCGAGGCGCAAAAGGAAATGCAGGCGCGGCGAAATCTCGAAGCCCTGCTCGGCAATGCGGATCGCCGGCTCGAACAGCTTCGCCCATGGCAGCTTGCCATGCTGCTTGTGGACGTCCTCCAATAGGCGCACCAGTCCGGGCACGCCGATGCTGAGGCCCGACAGCACGGCTTCGTCGAACGGCATCGGCTTGCCGTCGACAAGAAAGCGGTCGGGACGCGCCGATGCCGGCGCCGTCTCGCGCCCGTCGTATGCCTTCAGCTCCGCCTTGGCATTATCCCAGTGGAGGATGAACGCCCCGCCGCCGATGCCGCTCGACTGCGGCTCGACGAGGTTCAAGACGAGCTGTGTGGCGATGGCGGCATCGATGGCCGAGCCGCCGGCGCGCAGCATGTCGCGGCCGGCATCGGCGGCGATGGCGTTGGCGGCGGAGACCATGTGCCGCTTGGCGGTCGCCAGCTGGTGGTTTTCGGTCCCCGTCGCAGCCTCGGGCGCACTGCGCGGATCGACGAGCTGCGTCTGGGCGGACGCGGCCATGACGATAGCCAGGGCAGGCGCGGCGAAGCGTAGGATCTGGCGAGGGAGCATGGCCACCGGCGAGGCGAGAGTTGTTCATCAACTTCCGCCATCATGCCGCCGAGCACAATGGGCGTTGGAAAGGTCATCGTATGTCGAAGGCGCGATCACTCGTCTGGCAGCTGGCGACGGTTCTCCTGGGCGCGGCGCTTATTATCGCCATCGCCGACCGCGGCATGACGCGCGAGACCGTTACCTCGCTGCTCAGCACTGGGGAGACGATCCTTACCCAGCCGATCGCCTATCCCACGCAGGCGCCTGCGAGAATCGTCTCGGCCATCGTCACCATGCTGCCCGGCGAGGAGACCGGCTGGCACCAGCACGACGTGCCGATGTTCGGCTATATCCTCGAAGGCGAGGTCAGCGTCGATTACGGCGCCAAGGGCACGCGCGTCTATCGCCAGGGCGACGCGCTGATCGAGGCGATCGATTGGCCGCACAACGGACGCAACACGGGCAAAATACCAGCACGCATCCTGGCGGTGTTCATGGGTGCCGACGGTGTGCCCAACACGGTGATGCTGCCGGGCTATATGCCTCAATGAAAATCGCGCGATTTGGGGATGATGCGCTCGTTCCTCGGGTGGCCGGCCCAGCGCGGGTGCCCGCTGTGCTGCCCCTGCGGTGCCGCGCGGGTGTCCTGATGGCGCACGTGGTCGGCGTTGGCGACCGGCGCCTTTATCGCAGCGCCCTCGGCCGACAATAGCTGCAGCCAGTCGCTGCGGTCCTCCAGCCGTGCCGCCACGACGTGGATGATGTCCTCGTGACGCTGCACGCGGCCGTGGATGACGATGAGGCGGGCGCCCATCACCTCCTTGCGGAAGCGTTCCAGCGTCTTCGCCCACACGACGGCGTTGGCAATGCCGGTCTCGTCCTCGATGGTCATGAACACGACGCCCTTGGCCGAGCCGGGGCGCTGGCGCACCAAGACGACGCCGGCGACCGCGACCCAGGCGCCGTCCTTGATGCTGCGCAGCTCATCGCAGGCGAGTACGCGGCGCGCCTTGAAGCGCTCGCGCAGAAAGCTCATGGGATGCGCTTTGAGCGATAGGCGCAGCGTCTGATAGTCGCTCACCACGTGCTCGGACAGCCGCATCTCGGGCAGTTGCACGAACGGCTCGGCGGCGGCTTCGCGCGTCTCGCTCCAGGAGAACAGCGGCAGCGGCTCGGCGGCGGCGAGCGCCTTCACCTCCCATAGCGCCTGGCGGCGGTCGAGGCCCGTCTTGGCGAAGCCAAGCTCCGCTTGGACGGAGCGGAAGGCATCCGCCGCGGCGAGCTTCTCGAGCGTGGCGAGGCGCAGCCGCCCCCGCGCCCACAGATCGTGCACGTCGCGGAACTTCCCCCTCTCCCCGCTAGCGTCACGCTGAAAGCGTGCCTTCGGCACGACGAGAGGGCCGGGGTGAGGGGCAACAACTTGCGCCGGAGCCAGCGACTGCCCCTCACCCTGACCCTCTCCCCATCGCTGAAGAAACGATGGGGAGAGGGAAGCTCCGCGCACGGCGACGAGCTTCTTGATCTCCTCCTCCTGCAGGCCGTCGATCTGACGCAGGCCGAGCCGCAGCGCCGGCCGGCCGTCGGCGCCTCCCGCCTCCAGGGTGCAGTCCCAGTCGGAGAGATTGACGTCCGCCTCGCGCACCTCGACGGCATGCTCGCGCGCATCGCGCACGATCTGCGCCGGCGCGTAAAAGCCCATCGGCTGCGAGTTCAAGAGCGCCGCCGCGAACGCCGCCGGATGGTGGCACTTGATCCACGACGACACATAGACGAGGTGCGCGAAGCTCGCCGCGTGGCTCTCGGGAAAGCCGTACTCGCCGAAGCCCTTGATCTGGTTGAAGCAGCGCTGCGCGAATGCCGCATCATAGCCGCGCGCCGTCATGCGCGAGACCATTTTCTCCTCTAAAAGCCCGATGGTGCCGCGGCGGCGGAAGGTCGCCATCGCCTTGCGCAACTCGTTCACCTCCGCGTCGGAGAACTTGGCGGCGATAAGCGCGATGCGCATCGCCTGCTCCTGGAATAGCGGCACGCCCTTGGTCTTGCCGAGGATGTTCTTTAATTCGTCCCTGGGGCCGTGCTCAGGGGATGGCGAGGGATAATGCTCCGGCTCCACACCGTCGCGGCGGCGCAGGTAGGGGTGCACCATGTCGCCCTGGATGGGCCCCGGGCGCACGATCGCCACCTCGATGACGAGATCGTAGAAGCAGCGCGGCTTGAGGCGCGGCAGCATGTTCATCTGCGCGCGGCTTTCCACCTGGAATACGCCAATGGAATCGGCCCTGCACAGCATGTCGTAGACGGCAGGATCCTCGCGCGGCACCGAGGCGAGCGTCATCGCCTTGCCCTCGTGACGCTCGATGAGGTCGAAGGCGCGGCGGATGCAGGTGAGCATGCCGAGCGCCAGGACGTCGACCTTGAGCAGGCCGAGGGCGGCGATGTCGTCCTTGTCCCACTCGATGAAGGTGCGGTCCTCCATCGCCGCGTTGCCGACGGGGACGACCTCGATAAGCGGCCCGCGCGTCAGAACGAAGCCGCCGACGTGCTGCGACAAGTGGCGCGGAAAGCCCATCAGCTCGTGCGCCAGCTCCAGCACCGTTGCCAGCAGCGGATCTTTGGGATCGAGACCGGCGGCGCGCACGTGCTTCTCGGGCAGCTCTCCGCCGCTGGTCGTGCCCCACACCATGCCGGCGAGCGCCGCGACCGTATCCTCCGACAGCCCCATCGCCTTGCCGACGTCGCGCACCGCCGAGCGCGCGCGATAGGAGATGACGGTGGCGGCGAGCCCGGCGCGATTCCGACCGTAGCGCGCGTAGATGTACTGGATCACCTCCTCGCGCCGCTCGTGCTCGAAGTCGACGTCGATGTCGGGCGGCTCACGGCGCTCGGGGGAGACGAAGCGCTCGAACAGCACGTCGATCTCGGTCGGGTTTACCGCTGTGATGGCGAGGCAGTAGCAGACGGCGGAGTTGGCGGCCGAGCCGCGCCCTTGGCAGAGGATGCCCTTCGAACGCGCGAAGCGCACGATGTCGTGCACGGTGAGGAAGTAGGGCGCGTAGTTGAGCTGATCGATCAGTTGCAGCTCGCGCGCGATGAGGGCATGCACCTTGTCGGGGATGCCGTCGGGGAAGCGCCAGCGCGCGCCTTCCCAGGAGAGCTGCTCGAGGTGTTGTTGCGGGGTCTTGCCGGACGGCGTCGGCTCGTCGGGGTATTCGTAGACGAGCTCGTCGAGCGAGAAGCGGCAGGCCTCGGCGATCTGCAGCGTGCGGGCGATGGCGTCCTCGTGGCCGCGGAACAGGCGCGTCATCTCCATCGGCCATTTGAGGTGACGTTCGGCGTTGGCCTCGAGCTCGAGGCCGGCTTCTCTGATGGTCGTCTTCTCGCGCACGCAGGAAAGGACGTCCTGCAGCGGGCGCCGGTGCGGGGCGTGATAGAGCACGTCGCCCGTGGCGACGAGCGGAGTGCCGCAACGCTCTGCCAGCGCGCCCAGCGCGGCGATGCGCGCCCGGTCGTCGCCGCGATAGGTGTAGCTCGCCGCGAGATAGAGCTGCGCTCCATCTCCCAGCACCTGCTTCACGCGCCGCAGCTCCGCTTCGAAGGTCACATCCCCTCTCCCCATGCCCTTTTGCATGGGGAGAGGGTTAGGGTGAGGGGCAACCTCTTGCTTCGGCGCCAACTTCGGCCCCTCACCCCCGCCCTCTCGTCGTGCCGAAGGCACGCTTTCAGCGTGACGCACGCGGGAAGAGGAGGAAATTTTCGTATTGCGGAAAGGAAGGATGGCGGCAGTAGAGGACACCTCTGCGGCGGCAGGCGTGAGCATGCGCCAATCCCAGTCGTCAGGGGGAAGCGCGAGGAAAATTTGACCCTCGGCGTGGCGCGCAACGTCATCGAGAAAGAGCGTGCACGCGCCCTTCTTGGCGCGCATCTGACCTAAAGACAAAAGCCGCGACAGGCGCCCATAGGCTTGCCGGTCGCGCGGCAGACACAAGAGGCTCGGCGCATCCTGCAGGTCGAGCCGCGCCCCGACGATCAGCTTCAGACCCAGCTCCTTCGCCGCGAGGTGCGCACGCACGACGCCGGCGAGCGTGTTGCGATCGGTGACGGCAAGCGCCGACAAGCCTAGCGCATGCGCCTGTGCGACGAGCTCCTCGGCGTGCGAAGCCCCGCGCAGGAACGAGAAGTTGGTCGTCACCTGCAGCTCGGCGTAACGTGTTGTCGTTTTGTTCTTAAAAGCGCTCACGGCAATCAGACCACCTTGCCGAGCGTCGCCACCGCGCCAACGGCAACGGCGAGCATGCCGCCCATGCGCACCGTGAGCTTCAGACCCATGGCGTCGATGTCCTTGCGCAACAGGCCGATCTCGTGACGCAGCTCGTCCTTGGTGGCGAAGCGCTCATTCACCTCCTTGCGGAAGGAAGCAAGCTCCTGATGAAGCTCGCCACGCAAACCGTCGATCTCGGTGCGCACCTTTGCGAACTCGCCCCGCATCTCGGAGCGGACATCGGCGATTTCGCCACGCACCCCCTGGATATCATCGCGCACATCCTGGATCTCCTCGCCGAGGCTGCGGCTGAGATCACGTAGATCTGCTTTGGTAGCGATGGTATCCATCACGAATTCCTTGAGCGCCATGGCGTGTGCCTCGGCCACTGCCGGCTTCTCGCCGGCCTCGGTCAATCGCTTGGCAAACGATAAAGTATCAAAGCTCATCGTCATACTCACTCCCCGTACTCACTTCCTTACCCGAACAGTCCGTGCAGGAACCAGCGCGGCGCCGCCTCCTCGCGCCCATAGAGCCCCTCGCGGAACACCCAGTAGCCGGCGCCGCCCTCGTCCTCGATGCGGTAGTAGTCGCGCGTGCCGCTCTGCGCGATCTCGTCCCACCATTCGGGCGCGACGCGCTGCGGGCCTTGCGCGCGCACGATGCGGTGCTCAACCCGGCGCCAGGTAAAGCGCGCCGGCGGCCCCTCCGGCACCTCGGCGACGACGCCGATCGGCTCCGGGTGCGCCAGCAGCAGCGGCGGGCGCGCCGGACCGCAAGGCAGCGGCCAAGAGTGCTCGTGCGCGCGCGCGAGCGCCGCAACATGCGCCTCGGCACGCTCGGGGATGTGGCTCGAGCGCGGCTCTAGCCGCGTGATACGCGTCGCACCGAGACGGTTGGCCAGGCGGTCGACGAGCTGCGCCGCATCGGCACGTGCCCCGCCCTTCAAGCGCGGGGCGAGCGCACCCTGCTGCCCGGACGGCTTTTCCACCTGCACCGCCGCCAGCACCATCACATCGACGCCGAAGCCGGCATCGAGCGCCGAGAGCTTCTCGCCGATGAGCACCGTCATATGCTCGGGCGCCCACGAGGGTGAGCTCAAGCCGACGCGCGCTTCGGCGATGCTGCCGTCGGCGCGGTAGAGCGACAGGCAAAGACGACGGGCGCCGAGCCCACGCGCGGCAAGATGCGCGCACAGCTCTTGCGCCAGCCGCGCTGTCTCGGCTTCGAGTCGCTCAGGCGAGATGAGCGGATCGGGCCAGCAGCGCTGCACGTAGAGGGCCGGCGGCTCGATGAGCGGTTGGCAAGGCTCGGCCCGTACGCCCAGGGCCTGATCGAGGCGCGTCAACACCGCTTCGACGCCCTTGGCCGAGCGGAAGCGGCGCTGCAATGCCGCGCGCGGCAGACGGTAGAGATCACCGATGCGGTTGAGGCCGAGGCGCTTCAAGAGCAGCACGGTGTCCGGCGCCAGCCGCAAGGCTTCGACGGGCAGCTTGGCAAGCTGCGCTTCGGCCTTTCCTTCACGCGCCAGCGCTGGTGAGGGGGCATAGCGGGCGAGCGCGTGCGCAGCACCGAGTGTATCGGCGAGGCCGGCGCGTGCCGTCAGCTGAAAGCGTGAGAGCCTGGCGATGAGATCATCGAGCAATCTCGCTTCGCCGCCGTAAAGGTGCGCAACGCCAGTGATGTCGATCCACAACCCGTCGTCGCCATCGATATTGCGATTGGGACCGTAGCGTCCGCACCAACGGGCGAGGCGCAACAGCGCGGCGCGGTCGCGGCGCCTATCGGCCGGCTGCGTCAGGAGCCCCGGCAAGGCGGCGCGCGCATCGGCGAGGGCCTGACCGATGCGCGCGCCTTTCCCCGCCGCATAGGGGTTTACGGCGGTGATGCGGATGCCATGCGTGCCCGTTTCGACGAGCGCCAGCGGCGCATCATCGGGAACCAGCGACGGCTGCGCGCGGCGCATCCGCTCGATGGGCCACAGCGGCAGCCACACGGAAACGATGCGTTTCATCCGACCATTCCAAGAGGTAAGGCAGCGGCTCACGCGTCAGCGGGCGATGCCGGCAGCGTTCCAGCGCGACCGCGTAGCGGGACGCACCGGGCGCCGCCCCGTCGAAAGGATGCGAGGCGCTCTTGCGTGCTCCGACGCGCCAGCGTGTGGCGGTAGATCCGGCGGGGGAAAGACGTGGATCGGTGACGATGAGACAGGGTGTCGAATGCTCCGCCGCGGCAAGGCTCAAGCGGCGAGCCGGCGTCAGCTCCACCTCGCCCAAGACGCCGATGACGAGCGCCAGGCTCTCAGAGCGCAGGCCTTCCTCCATCGCCCACAGCGCGTCGCCGGCACGCGCCGTCTCGGCGAACAGCCACGTCGATGGCTCGAGGCCGAGCGTGGCAAGACCATGCCCGTAGAGCGCGCCGAGTTCGCGCGCGAACACGGACGGCCAGCACCACAGGATGCGTGGAGGGCCCGCATGCGAAGTCTCGATGCTGTGCAGCCGGCGCACGGCCAGGCGCAAGGCAAAGCCGAGCGCTGCCGCCCAATTGCCGGCACCGGCGCCCGCCGCAACGCCCGATGCGTGCGGCTCGGCCTTCACCTCGTGCAGGGAGGCGGCATCTAGGCCAGCGCCAAGACGGTGGTCGAGCTCGGCGGCGCCGAGCGTCCACACACCCGCGAGAGAGCCTTGGGGCTGCACCGCAGACTCGGGCGAAGCGATGAGAGAATGGCTACGCTCCAGCGCCGTAATGCGCGTGCGCAGATCGGCGAGCACATCCGCCTGGTTGCCCGCCAAGACCCCGTCCTCCGGAACGGCGAGGAGGGACTCGCCGTTCCGGTTCGGGCAAGAGCGCCTAAGCCCAACGCTACGCAACCCGTTACGCGGACACGCACTGGGGCTTGGCTCTGGCCGCGAGATCCGCTGCAGACGGCCGGACGGTGGGGTGGGGGATGGGGCCGCCTGGTCCACGGGAACGCTCTCGCACCAACCGAGGCGACGGCAGCTCGAATGCCGTCGCGTTCTTTTTTTGTTCTAGACGCGAGAGCGATTTAGGTCAAGATCAAAAAGGGAACAAAAAGAGGAAATTATGGTTGCGCAGGCGCCACTTCGATGTGCGGTTTTTTCCACAGCACAGCTCTTGCCAAGCACCGAATCAGCATGACGCGCGACTCGCCTGCCGCACCTTCAAGCAGGCAAATGCCGCATATCCAGGCCCTTCAGCGTGCATGAAGGAAACAACGCGGGCAAAAAATCCCCAAACCGCCATCCAGGGTGCGATCCGAGGACAACTGTGTCCTGCATGCTCTGCCGCGAAAAAGTGGGACTGTTATATACGCTGCATTCACCATATCGCCTCAAGCTCCCTCCAACCGAGCTGAACCTTCCGGAGCCATTCAGCAATGCCCTCCCGCAGTCTGATGAGTTCTCTTGCCCTGGCAGCCCTCGCCGCCACCGCCCCCGTCGCTGCGCCGCAGGCGCACGCCCAGGGTTTGTTCGAATTTCTCTGGGGCGGCAGCCAGGAGTGGGGCGGCGGCAAGCAGACTGTTTCGTTCGACCCCAAATACACGCCCGGGCAGATCATCGTCAGCTTCGGCGATCGCCGGCTGTACCTCATCACCAAGGCCGGGACGGCCACCAGCTATCCCATTGCCGTGCCGCGCGAGCAGAGCCGCTGGCAGGGCACGACCAGCGTCACCGACAAGCGCGTGAACCCATCGTGGCGCCCGACCCCCGAGATGCTGCGCGAAAACCCGAAGCTGCCGCTGTGGGTCCCGGGCGGACATCGCATGAACCCGCTCGGCGTGCGCGCCATGTACCTCGGCTCCAGCACCTATCGCATTCACGGCACCGACGCGCCGTGGACCATCGGCCAGGCGGTATCGAAGGGCTGCATCCGCATGCTCAACGAGGACGTGCTCGACCTTTATCCGCGCGTGCCCGTCGGCACCAAGGTCACCGTGACCTGGCAACGCTTCAACAGTCAGGCGGTCGCTTCCGGCGACGAGCCGGCGCCCTTCAATCCGATGGCCTCGGCACCCGCCTACAAGAGCCCACCGCGCAGCATCCGCCCGCGCACGCCGTCGGCTGCCGTCGAGACGGTAGCGGCAACGAACGACATGGGTGCGCCTGCCGTCGACCCCAACGCCGACGACGCGACGCTCGCCGCCGCGGCTGAGAAGCCGCTCGAGCGCAAGGTCCCCAAGAAGACCGAAGCGCACAAGAAGCATGAGACCGCCGCTGCCGCCCCGCACGACGACGCGGCGGCCATCGCCGAAAGGGCGGCGGCAGCCGCCGCCAAGGCTGCTGAGGCTGCCCGCGCCGCTGCCGAGGCTGCCAAGAAGGCCGCCGAGGATGCCAAAAAGGCTACGTCCGTCCATTCGGACGAGCCGGGCAAGAGCGCTTCGCTCTAAGCCAGGCCGGGCGCGATATTTCAACGCTGAAGGGCAGCGTTCGCGCTGCCCTTTCGCTTTTCGGCCTCACGATGCCGGGGCGAGGCACGACTTCAGACTAGCAGCGAGATTGCGCATCAGCACGAAGTAGAGCTGCGGACCCGGCTCCAGGCCCGTGCCCTCCGGATCAAGCGTGCCCGCACGGGCATCGGTATCCTCGATGACGGCGGCGACGAGGCGCGGCTGAAACAGCGGCTCGGCGAAGACGCACACAGCTTCGAGCGAGCGGATCTTCTGGCGCAGCTCGGTCAAGCGCTTGGCGCTCGGCTGCACGTCGGGGCTAACCGTAATCGAGCCGACGGCATCGAGGTCGAAGCGAGCATCGAAATACCGATAGGCGTCATGAAAGACGACGAACGGCTTGTTGCGCAGCGGCCCGGTCGTCGCCTCGAGCTCGCTCGTCAGCGCACCGATTTCAGCGCTCAGCCGCTCGGCATTGGTCCGGAACTGCGCGGCGTGCTGCGGATAACGCGCGCCAAGTACGCCGGCGACATAGTTGCCAATGACCTTGGCGTTGTCGGGATCGAGCCAGATATGACTGTCATCGACGGCATCGTCCTTGTCCGCGTGGTCCGCCGCGGCATGGTCGTGGCGGTGAGCCTCGAAGGTTCCGTTTTTGCGCTGGCTCAGGAGATGAAGGCCAGGAATGTCGACGAGCGTCACGAGCTCAACGCCTGCGGGCAGCGAGCGGACGATCTTGGCAGTGAACGGCTCCAGACGCTCCGACACGCGGATGAATACGGCAGCAGCATTGATTGCACGCACCTGCGACGGCTTGAGCGAAAAGCTGTGCGGCGAGGCGGCGCCCTCGACCAGCAACGTCGGGGCTCCGACGCCTTCCATGACGCGCGCGACGAGGGAATGAATGGGCTTGATGGTGACGACGACATCCGCAACCTCGGCGTGCGCCGTCACCGGAGTAATGGCCAGGCCAAGCAGGCGCATAAGGCCAACCGCCCGCATGGCGCCGGCACAAGCATCGCGCAAAGTCTGTCCCAGCGTCCAAAGGCCGCCCGCCATGCTATAGATCCATTCGATTGCTGGATGTGATAATATCCGGCTACGCTAGTGCAGCCTCGCCAACCACGCAACCGCCACGTTCCTGCTCCATCCACTTTTCGCAGTCACCGGTTCGGGCTCACTGTGATTACTGCATCGACCTAGGAGAGAAGCGACTTGCGTCCCGCGAAATTCATCCTAGCTGTGGCGGCCATCGCTGCCGGGCTGAGCCTTTCCGCCTCGAGCGCCGGCGCCCACCCGCACGTGTGGGTGACGATGAAGGAGACGGTGCTCTACGACAACGGCACCATCACGGGGCTACAGCAGGCGTGGACATTCGACGAGATCTATACGCAGACAGCCATCGAGGGCCTCGACAAGAACGGCGACGGCAAATACGACCGCGAGGAGCTGAAAGAGCTGGCGCAGGTCAATATCGACGGGCTCAAGGAGTTCGAGTACTTCACCTTCGCCAAGCTCGGCGACAAGACGCTGAAGTTCAAGCCACCGGTCGACTACTGGCTCGACTACAGCGACAAGGGCATTCTCACGCTGCACTTCACGCTGCCGCTCGAGGCGCCCGTCCCTGCTGACGCCCCGGGCTTCAATTTCGCGGTCTTCGACTCGAGCTACTTCATCGCCTTTGATTTCGCCGAGGCGGATGCCATCAAGCTCGGCGCCAACGCGCCGGCCAGCTGCAAGCCGGCGATCCACGAGCCGCCCGACGACAGCGACACGCAGGCGCTTAACGATGCCTTCTCCAGCGCACTCGGACAGGACGCGCAGCAGCCAGGCGCATCGGGCACCATGAGCAGCGCCGGAACGGTCAGCCTCGGCTCCAGCAAGACCGTCGCCATCGAGTGCGCAAAGTCTTGAACCTGCTGGTGCTCAACCGTCTGTAACGCGCGCTTAGCGCGGCCAGAGGGCTGCCCCCGTTGTCAATTCGGCACTGATCGGCTTTGATGCGCGCGACGCTTGGCGAGAGGGGACGGGCTCGATGGACCGGCGCGATTTCCTGAAGTCGACGGGCGCGGCCGCAGCCGCGGCCACCGCTGCGACAGCCACGGCCACGAATTCGCTCGCGGCCCCCGCCGCTATCAAAGGTTTGCGGGAATTGCACCTCGCCATGCCGTGGCAGGAGGGCTGCGCCGGTCCTGCCGACTGGGCGCGACGCCTCGGGCAGAACATCGCCGCGATGAGCGACGGGCGCTACCGCATCGTCTTGGAATTTGGAGTTGCCGACGGTCTCGCCGGCGTGCGCGAAGGAGCCGCCGATCTCTATTTCGGCGGCGCCCATAACCTCGCGCAGGCGCCGCGCGGCCTCGCGTACTTCGCAGGGCTGCCGGGCGATCGTGGAGTCAGCCCGCAGCACCTACAGACCTGGATTTCGGTCGGCGGCGGTCAGGCGCTGTGGGACGATCTTGGCGGCGATATCGGGATAAAGCCCCTGCTCGCCGCGCACACCGGCGCGCACAGCTACCTGCTGGCTGCCGAGCGCATCGAGACGATGAGCGCCCTCGCCGGACGCAAGGCCCAGGTGCATGGCCTTGCGCGCGACGTCGCCCGCGGCCTGGGCCTCGATCCGGTGTCATTGCCGCCGGGGCAGCTTGCCGACGCGATGCAGCGCGGCGAGGTGCTCGCGGCCGAATGCGGCGGCGCCATTGTCAGCTATGCGCTAGGCCTGCCGAGCGTCGCACCGTATTCGGCCGGGGCCAGCATCAATCGGCATGGCACGGCGCTGTTCCTCGGCATCCGCCGCTCGCTGTGGAACAGCCTTGGCGTCGACGAGCAGGCCATGTTCACTGCCGCTGCAGCCGGCGAGTTCCAGCTGTCGCTGGCCGAGGAGGACGCCCACCGCCTACTCCTGCACCCCGAGGCGCCTGCCGAGCGGACTTGGCCGCTCGCCGGCGAGCTGGCGCATGCCATCCGGCGCGTCGCCGATGCGGTGGTCGCACATACTGCCGGCTCTGACCCGCAAACACGCCGCATCAGCGACAGCTTCGCGGCGTTTCGGCGTGCGGCGGTCGGCGGTGACGCTGCGCTCGCGTAAGAGAAGCTGCGCCGAAACACGACCCTGCCCGTAGCCGCACTGCCTCTGGCGGCGGCGGCCCCAACTGCTACCATTTGGCAGTTGGCGGACGGCGCACCACCTGTCTACGCTGGGTTGATGATTCCACATAGGTACACGCAAAGCGCGCAAAACGCCGCACCGACTGGTCTCGAGCCTCAATCCGCGCGGCAACCTCAGGATGAGCCAGCCGGCCGGACGACTGGCTGCGGGCATCTGACCAAGCGCAGCAATCTCGCCACGTCGCGCGCCCGGCAGGAGCTGCCGAGCGAAGTTCTGATCATCGACGATAGGGCCGTCGATGCCGAACGCCTCACCGCTACGCTGCATGTTCTATTCGGCTATCAGGTGCCGATACGGTGGGCATGCTCGCTGGCGGATGCGCTCGACAACCTTTGCCAAAAGATGCCGGCACTCGCCTTTCTTGGTGATATGCGCAATCCACCGGCGGAAGCGTTGCTGACCATTCCCAAGCTGCGTCACGCCGGATTCGACGGATCGATCATCGTCGTCAGCGGCACCGTGACGCCGGCACATCGCACGCGCCTGATCGCTGCCGGTGCCAGCGACGTCATCCACAAGGATGAGGTCGACAGCGTGCGCGTTGCCGAGGCGCTCGATCGCGCCCGCGTCGCGAACCGGGCGAAGCGAGAAAGTTGAGCCGGCACAGCCACCTGCCGGCCAGCCGCCGGCGCAACAATCCGATATATGCGACTTGATATGCGACTTGTTCGTGTGGTCCGCTGTCGCATGTGCGCCATCGGTCAACATTCTGCTGCCTCGATGTGTGTGATGGTGGCCATGGGTCACTCACTCGAGGGGTAGTCAAATATGCGCAGATCACGCGTTCTGGTCGCGTGTGCGGCGTTGGCGGCAAGCTCGGCCGCATTCGCGGAAGAGCTGAAGCTTCCACCGGAAGTCACACCTGCCTTGCGCGCCGCGTGCGAGAGCGACGTGCGCCGCCTGGGGTGCATCGGCCCGTCGCCGACCTATGCCAAGGTCAAGAGCTGCGTGGTCGCCAAGTACATGAAGCTCGGCCAGAAATGTAAGGTCGAGCTGGCCGCGGCCGGCTATTCCGGTCCGTCGATCGTGCCGAGGACCGGCATCAAGGCCACCGCCATCCGCGCTGCCGCGCAGTAGGCGAGCTCAAGGGCTCGCGATCAGGCCGCCTTGGCGGTCGCGGGCCGCACCGTCTCGGCAAGATACGCCATGGCCGAGGCGACGCCGCCCTTCTGATGCGGCACGTCGGCAAGCTCCAGCCCCATTTCCACGCCGGCGAGCGCGCCGAGTATGGTCAGCTCGTTGGTATGGCCGAGGTGGCCGATGCGGAATGCCTTGCCGGCCAGCTTGTTGAGGCCGGTGCCGAGCGACATGTTGAAGTTCTCAAGCACCAGCTTGCGGAAGGCATCGGCGTTGTGGCCATCGGGCATGGCGACGGCCGTGACGGCCGGCGAATGCGCTCTGGGATCGCGGCACCACGTCTCGAGCCCCCAGCCGCGCACCGCCCTGCGCGTGGCCTCGGCCAGGCGCTCATGGCGCGCAAAGACGTTGTCGAGGCCCTCCTCGTGCAGCATGGCGATCGCCTCGGCGAGCCCGTAAAGCTGGCCGATGGCCGGCGTATAGGGAAACGTGCCGGCGGCGTTGATGGCGAGCATATCGTCCCAATTCCAGTAGGAGCGCGGCAGCTTCGCCTGTTTCGAGGCGGCGAGCGCCTTCTGGCTGACGGCGGTGAACGACAGCCCCGGCGGCAGCATCAGACCCTTTTGCGAGCCGGATACGGCGACGTCGACGCCCCACTCGTCGTGGCGGAAATCCATGGCCGCCAGCGAGGAGACCGCATCGACCATCAGCAGCGCCGGATGACGGGCGCCGTCCATCGCCTTGCGGATGTCATCGATCCACGTCCGAGCGCCGGTCGAGGTCTCGTTGTGCACGACGCACACGGCCTTGATGTCGTGCGCCTTGTCCTTTTTCAGGCGCGCCTCGAGCGCATCGGCATCGCCACCGCTGTGCCAATCGGTATGCAGCACCTCGGGCTTCAAGCCCAGTCGCTCCGCCATGTTGCGCCACAGGACAGCGAACTGACCGGTCTCGATGACGAGAACATGGTCGCCCGGCGACAGCGTGTTGACGAAGCCCGCCTCCCAGGCACCGGTACCGGAGGAAGGGTAAATGATCACCGGGTTCGACGTCTTGAAGATCGACTTGATGTCGGCGAGGAGCTTGAGGCCGAACTCGCCGAACGCCGGGCCGCGATGGTCGAGCATCTGCCGCGACATGGCATTGAGAATCCGCTCCGGCACCGGCGTCGGTCCAGGAATCTGCAGGAAATGGCGGCCGGTCTGATTGGCCATTGGCGTTCCCCTCGGCAATGCTCTTCGCATCTCGCAGCAATCCCTATGGCGCCCCGGTCGAAACCGAGCATGAGGCACCCCAGGGGGTATTCTTTTGTCGGCGAAGGGAGCAGCTATAGGTAGGAAGACGAAGGTCCGTCAAGCCATCTGCGCTGAGATTGAGCAGGAGGCTCGGGCCCGTTAAGGGATGAGGAAACCAAGTGTTTGCAGCCTTGTGGCGGCTGCGCTGATGCCACCCTCGAGACACAGCCTGCCCGCCGGAGCTTCGCCGAAAGTATGAGTCGACCCCGCATAGCAGACCCCACCGCGCTCACGGCGACCACCGCGGCCGAAGCCATCCGCGACGGTGTGCTTTCTTCGGAGGAGCTCGTCCGCGCCTGCCTGGCGCGCATCGGCGCGCGGGAGGACGAGGTGCAGGCCTGGGAGCACCTCGATCCCGACCTGGCGCTGGCGCAGGCGCGCGAGGCGGACGCCGCGCTGCGCGCGCGCCCCGCCGCGGGTGCATTGCACGGCGTGCCGATCGGCATCAAGGACATCATCGATACCTGCGATCTGCCGACTGAGAATGGCTCACCCGTCTTCGCCGGGCGCCGGCCCGAGCGCGACGCCACCTGCGTCGCCGCCCTACGCAGTGCCGGTGCGGTGATCATGGGGAAGACGGTGACGACGGAGCTGGCCCTGCTGACGCCGGCGCGCACGCATAATCCCCACAACCTCGCCCACACGCCCGGCGGATCGTCGGCCGGATCGGCGGCGGCCGTCGCCGACGGCATGGTGCCCGCGGCACTCGGCAGTCAGACCGCCGGCTCCATCATCCGCCCCGCCTCGTTCTGCGGCGTCTACGGTTTCAAGCCGACGCTCGGCCTCGTCCCGCGCGGCGGCGTCCTGATGCAGTCGCATACCCTCGACACCGTCGGCGTCTACGGGCGCTCGGTGGAGGATCTCGCCCTCCTCACCGACTGCATGACTGCCTTCGATCCCGACGACGCGACGAGCATCCGTCGTGGACGGCCGGGGCTGCTCGGCACGGCGCGGGCGCGTCCACCGATCCCGCCGCGTCTGGCGTTTGTCAAACCGCCGCCCTGGGTGGATACCGACCCTGAGATGCAAACCGCATTTGCCGCGCTTGCCGCGCGGCTCGGCGAGCGCGTCGTCGAGTTCGACATCCCGCTGCTCGCCGACGTCATCGAGTGGCAGCGGATCGTGCAGCTGGCCGAGAACGCGCACTACTACGGCCCGCTGATGGATGAAGCGCCGCAGCTGATCTCGCCCGGCTTGACGCAGCGCCTCGAAGCGGGTCGTGACATCGACGCGCAGCTGTACCTGCGGGCCATCACCGGCCGCGAGCCTGCCTACCGCGCCATCACGGCGACGCTGAAGACGTTCAGCGCCATTCTCACCCCCGCCGCGCTAGGGCCGGCGCCGGAGGGTCTCGGCACGACAGGTAGTCCGATCATGAACGGCCTGTGGACCTACCTCGGCATGCCGGCCGTGTCGCTGCCGCTACTGCAAGCCAAAGGCCTGCCGGTCGGTGTGCAGCTCGTCGGCCCGCGGCACGACGATGCGCGCCTGCTGCGCACCGCGCGCTGGCTTGTGACCGAGGTCGCCGACTGATGCTTACTGCGCCGACGGCCAGGGTGCCCACGGGAACGGCTTCACGTCGCTGGCGCAGGAGACATAGCGTCCCGTCTCGGCAAGCCACAGAGACAAGGACTGGCCGAACCGCGCAAGAAAGGCATTCGGCTCCCCGGCAAAGATGAGCCACAAGAACTGCACGATCGCCAAGAGCCACAGCAGGCCCTGGCCGACGCCGAAGGCCAGCAGCAGTAGAAGCATGAACAGTCCGCGCATCCACACGGCGGTATCACCGAAGGTGGACTTGCGCTGCTCGGTCGTGGCTTGCTCGGTAGGTTCCATTGGCAGTGCTCCTCATTGCGCCGCCCCGCTTCCCCAAGCGGAGCCTGGCGCCGCCTCACACCATCCCCCGAGCTTCCCCCTCTCGTCTTACCTTTTTGCTTCTGCCGACCCCGCAGCTTACGCGAGCTTGAACGGCATCTCCTTGCCGGCGAAGAAGGCGTCGATGTTGTCGAGCGCCTCATAGCCCATCTGGTTGCGCGCTTCGATCGCCGCGCTCCCAAGGTGCGGGAAGAGGAACGTGTTGGGCAGATCGTAATAGCCCTCGTTGATCTTTGGCTCGCCGGCGAACACGTCGAGACCGGCATAGCCGAGACGCCCCGACTTCAGGCCAGCGATCATGTCCTCGTCCTTGACCAGATCGCCACGCGCCGTGTTCACCACGATGGCCCCGTGGGGGAGCTTCTCGATCACGTCCTTGTTGAAGAAGTAGCGCGTCTCCGGTGTAGAGGGCGCGTTGATGGAGAAGAACTGCGAAATCTTGAGCAGGCTATCGAGGCTGTCGTGGTAGGTGGCGTTGTACTTCGCCTCGACCTCGGGCTTGGCCCGGTAGATATCGTAGTAATGGATTTCCATGTCGAAGCCGCGGGCGCGCTGCGCCAACGCCTGGCCGATCTTGCCGAAGCCGTAGATGCCGAGCTTCTTGCCGTCGAGCCGCTGACCGACGAGCTGCAGCGGCTGCCAGCCGGGCCAGGAGCGGGTGCGAATCATGCGCTCGCCTTCGGAGGCGCGGCGCGCCGAGCCGAGCAGCAAGAGCATGGCGATCTCGGCGGTGGCGACGGTGACGCCGTGCGGCGCGTTGCCCACCTTGATGCCACGCGCCTTGCAGGCCTCGAGATCGATGTGGTCGAAGCCGATGGAGAAGGTCGAGATGCACTTGATGTTCTCGGGGATCTTCTCAATGACCGCCTTCGGACACTTCTCGTTGAGTGTCAGCAGGATGGCGTCGACCGACTTGGCAGTCTCCAGCATCTCGTCGACGGTGATCTTGGGGTTGTCCCCGTGCGCGATCACGTCGTAGGTGGCCCGGGCGCGAGCCATGACGGCCTCCGGCAGTGGCCAGGTGATGAGTATTTTCTTCTTCATAGGTCGGTCCTTCCCCCCGGGTATGCGAACTTGCGGCGAACTGGCCGCGATCCATGCCGCAATGACGGCGCCCTGACAAGCGCGGCGATACGCTCGGCAACTCTTTATTCACCAACCCCGGGGAAACTCGGACCTACCCTGCTTGGTGCGCCGCGGCATGCCACCGGTGGGTCGTCTTATCCTCGGTGGAGCGCGTCCGCCATGCTGAGAGCCCTCGTTATCACGCTCGCCGTGCTGGCGGGCGCGAAGATCTGGGCCCAGGAGCGCCTCTACCGCGACGGCGCCCAGGAGGCGCTGATCCGCGCCTACCGCGAGCGCGCCATCGCCGCCTGCCAGAGCGCGCAGGCCTTGACGCCGACCGGCGGCGCATCTCCGCTATGGACGCGGCCCGCTTCCGTCGATCTCGCCATCGGACGCTCCAACGTCGACGTGCAGATCTGGCAGCTCAGCAGCGAGCGCTGGCCGGCCCGCTTCAGGCACCCGCACGTCGTGCTGACGCTTGGTGGCGGGGCACCCTCTCCGGTTTGCGAGTTCGATGTGATCGAGGAGCGCGCCTACGTCACGCAGATGTAGGCCGCAAGGCACGTCTGATAGCTGGGTCTGCCATCCCGGGCGAGCGGAGGCGCAAGCTGCAGCGAGACCCGGGAGCCAGCGAATGCTCCCATCGTTAGAGTCTTCGACGACCCTTACGCTGGGTCCCGGAAAGCCGCTCACTATGTTCACGGCTTCCGGGATGACAGATGTGAACGCTAGTAGTGGATCTTCATGCCGGCGTAGGCCGTGAGCGGTGGCGCCGGCGTGATGGTGCGCGCGTTGGTGAAGAAGTCCGGGCCGGTTGCCGGATTGGCCTCGGAGGCCTCGTTGGCCGCCTCGAGATTGAAGAAGTTGCCGAACAGGCCGTACTCCGAGTTGAACAGGTTATAGACGAGGCCATAGAGCTGCACGTTCTCGGTCACGTCGTAGAAGGTGTGCAGGTCGACCTTGGCGTAGCCGGCCAGCGGGGCGTTGTCGTTGCCTTCATCGCCGAAGAAGATCTGGCTCGAGGCGGCGACGAGGTCGGCGCCGAATCTCCACTGCGGCGTGATCAGGTAGTCGAAGCCGGCCTTGAAGCGGTTGAGCGGCACGCCGGGAATGGTGTCGCCGCTGTTGACCTGCACGCACAGCGGCTCATCGGGATCGACGGGTGTGCCCGGTCCGTCCTCGCAGTTGAAGGCTGCCGGAGAAGGATTGTTGGGCGAGGCGATGACGAAGCTCGACTGGAATGTCGCGTCGACGAGCGCGTAGTTGGCATACAGCAACCAGCGCGGGTCGGTGTAGCGGGCGCCGATTTCGATGCCCTGCCGCAGCGTGTCGCCCACGTTATCGAAGTAGCCGCGGCCCGAGATCTGGTCGGCGATGGTGATGATGTCGTCGCTGTTGAGGGCGTGGAACAGGCCGGCGCTCCATTCGAGGCGCTGATTGCTGTTGCCGATCATCTTGCCACGCAAACCGAGCTCCCAGGTGTGCGACACGACCTGATCGAGCGGCGGGTCGGCGGTCAGGAAGCTTTCGAGGAGACAGGGGAAGTTCGGGTCGGCACAGGCGAGTTCGGCCGGCGTCGGGGCGCGGTTGGCCTCCGCATAGCTGGCATAGAGCGTCAGCCCCGGGTGAATGAGGTAGGTGCTGCCCACCATCGGATTGAAGCGCTGGAACGTGTTGTCGCCGTTGAGCTGTGGCGCCGTGCCCGTCTCGTCGATGATCTGCACGCGAGCGAAGTTGTAGCGGCCGCCGACGGTCAGCGTGAGGTCGGTGGTGAGGTCGAGCGTGTTGGAGAAGTAGATGCCGTAGTAGTCGTTGATCGTCGTCAGGTCGCGCGGCGAGACCTCATCGGGTCCGAGCAGCTCGATGCCGAGGCTGGTGACGACGAACTTCGGCGCAAAGCCGCCCAGCGTCGAGGAGGCGCCATAACCGACGTTGCCGTGGTCGTAGCTGGCGCCGATGAGGAACTGGTTGCCGAGATTGAACAGCGGCGCCTTGCTCACGGCCTGCCCGGCGATGCCCCAACTGTTGGCGAGCTGCGAGGTGTTGTCGAGCGAGCCGATCGGGTCGGTGATGTCCTCGGGGATGGTGCCGTTCGGATTGACGCCGGGGCCGGAGCCGATGAGCAGCTCGTCGTCCTCACCTTCGAGACAGAGCACGCCCGGAATGCCAGTGCACTCCTCTGCTTCCGAGATGTTGCCGTCGACGTGCGACTGCTTGAACCAGCGGTAGTAGCCGACACCCTGCAGCGACCAGGTCGGCGATACGTCGATATTGCCGTTGAGCGAGGTCATCGCCACCTGGTTCTTGGTCGTCTGCGGCGAGGTGAACGTGTTGCTCCAGTCGAGCGCCAGCAGCTGCACGGGCGCCGCCGCGGTCACGCCGACGAAGTTTGCCGCGCCGGTGAAGTTCAGGTGGAACTCCGAGCCGTCGCCCTTGGCGCCCAGGTCCGTGTACATGCGGCGAATGCGCGAAGCCGAGAAGTCGCGATAGCCGTTGTCGTGGATGCCTTCCAGCGCCAGAAAGCCGCCCCACGAGCCGCTGTTGTGGCCGACCGTCAGTGCGCCCTGGTAGCGGCCGAACGAGCCGCCGCGCACGTCGAGCTCGGCGCCCTCGTAGCTGAAGCCGTCGCGCATGAAGATGGTCACCGCGCCGCCGATGGCGTTGAGACCGAACACCGGGTTGGCGCCGATGATGGTCATGCCGTCGATGGCGTTGTCGGGCAGGAAGTCGTAGTTGACGATGTCGCCGAAGGACTCGTTGATGCGCACGCCGTTCTGATAGACTGCAAGGCCCTGCGGCACGCCGTTGACGGGCGAGGATTCAAAGCCGCGGTACTGCAAGTTGCGCTGGAACACGTTGCCCTGCGCGTCCTCGATGATGACGCCCGGAACCGTCTGCTGCAAAACTTCCGGCGCGTAGGTGTAGCCGGTGCGATTGATGTCCTCGGCATTGCCGCGACCGACGGCACCGGGGAATTTGCCGATCGAAACGGCGCTGCCCTCGACCGGCGACATCTGCACCGTGCCGCTGTCGATGCCGCCTTCACCGGGCTGGTAGGTCGCAGGCGTATCGAGCGGCGGCGGCTCGGCCGGTGGCGGGGTTGGGGTG